>NZ_JAGGQL010000056.1 GCF_018613315.1 Bacillus sp. ISL-37
CCAGTGAAGTCGTTCTTTGACTTCATTGGGCGGACCGAAATCGGAAAGTATAGCCGACTGTCCAGAAACGCAGAAACTGGAGACTCCGACAAAGAAGCGCTTTTTGCTTCTGCCGGCGGAGTTGAAGTTTCGGAGTTTCTAGGAGGCGACACTAGACAATTCGAAATGCGGAGGCGACTGCTCAACTCCGACAAGCGCTGGAGGGCCTGACAGTGAAGTCGTTCTTTGACTTCATTGGCAGGGCCGAAGCGTCTCGAGGAGTTAGGAGCCGCAGCTAGACAAGCGACTCGAGGGGCTAGGCCCTGAAGCTAGACAATTCTCGAAGTGGAAATTTATTCTTTCTTATCTGGTAAAAACAACCCGGATCTGCATCCGGGCAACTAAAGCATCGGCGACAACAGTCTCGACGTGGATTCGAGAAGTCTGTAGCCTATGTGGCGTTTACTGAAATCATCCATGACAATTTCTGTTGAGTCGAGTACATCGTTTTCATATTCTTTAACAAGTTTGGCAGTGCTGCTAGTTTTGTAAAGGAAGGCGTTGACTTCGAAATTTAAGTGGAAGCTTCTCATATCCATATTGGATGTACCGATGGAAGCAAGCTCACCATCGACGATGACGATTTTGCTGTGCATGAAGCCCTTTTCGTATTCATAAATTTTTGCACCTGCTTCGAGCAGTTCGGGAAAATACGATCTCGAAGCAAAGAACACGATTTTTTTATCTGGCCGCTTTGGCACAAGGAGCCTGACATCCAGGCCACTTAGTGCCGCAACTTTTATTGCGCTGAAAATGTCTTCATCAGGAATGAAATAAGGCGACGCAATCCAAACTGACTTATCAGCTGAGGAAATCATTGAAAAAAAGATATTTTTGATGACACTCCATTCATTGTCAGGTCCTCCGGCAATCATTTGGACCCCACCATGAGTGTTAGCCTTCAGGGCTGGCGATAGATAATCCGACGTCAGAAAGCTTTTGTTCGTCATATAATACCAATCTTGCAGGAAGATCAGCTGCAGGCTGCGAACAGCTTCTCCTCGAGCCATTAGATGAGTGTCACGCCAAAAACCGAATCCTTTGTCCCTGCCAAGGTATTCATCACCGATATTCAGGCCCCCAACAAAGCCAACAGTCCCATCAATGACAATGATTTTCCTGTGATTCCTGAAATTGAATTTACTGTTCAGGAACGGCAGGCGGACAGGACCAAATTCAACCACTTCTACCCCTGCTTCACTCAAGTCAGAAATATACTTTTTCGAGAGTTTCCAGGAACCAACGGAATCAAATAAGAACCTGACCTTTACACCTTTTCTTGCTTTTCTGATCAAAACTTCCTTAATTTCTTCACCAATTTTATCATGTCGGACAATGTAATATTCCATATGAATATGGTGGGTAGCCTTTTTTAGCTCTTCAAGAATATGGCTAAATGTCTCATCACCATTTGTCAGCACCTTTGTGGAGGTAGCAAAGGAGATAGGGCTGTTCCCGAGCTTCTGGGCAAGGGTAAACAAGCGGCGATGGTCCTCTTCCATATCGAGCATCCTCTCCTTGTTGACCCTTTCCGAGTCCCCTTCGATTTTTGAAAAAGCTTTTTTATCGAGGAAGTATTTGCGCCGGAACATCTTTTCCTTGCGTTTATTCCTGCCGAATAAAAGATAAAAAATAAAACCAATAACCGGGAAGCCGCCAAGCACGACAATCCAGGTCAACGTCTGGGCTGGATGACGATTCTCAAGGAATATCACAAAGCTGATGAAGATGACAGTAAGAGACATAAATATACTGATATACCCAAGATAAACTGCATCAAGTTTTTCATAAAACAAATAATAAATGCCGGCCAGAATTAATAAAAAAGTTAAGATGCGCACTGTGTTCTTCATTGTTACCACCTGTTTTCTCTCTCTGAATTATTCCTGCAACCAGGAATAGGAACTTTAGATTTATATATACGTTTCTATTAAGTGAAGAGATTCATACAAATTATATCAAAAAAGCCGATTTCATCTCTGAAATCGGCCTGCAATCATGAAAAATGCTTTCTTATGACACTAAACACGTCTTCTTCGATAATCTTATTACCGTATTCATCAAGACGGTGAATCGTTACTGTCGACTCCTGCCCATACTCTAGAAGAACGCTTAGTATATTGTCAATTTCTTCTTCATCCTCAAAATCTTGCTCAGGAAACTCAATGTATAAATAATACTTGTCATCATAGCTGTATAAGCTTGTTTTGACTTTGTCTACTCCCGGGCGTTTCGAGAGTGAGATGACATCTTCGAAATCCTTGAAATACAGCAGGAATTCTAAATCATCCTCGAAGGCTGGATCAGCATCATCAATTCCTTTTGGATTGAATTGGTGGTCAAGCAGCTCTTCGATTCGTTCATCGACTGGCAGATCCTTCAGTTTATCGTTTGGAAGCGGCAGTTCGAACTTAGGACCGTCCTTCGATAGCTGAGCCTTTGTAACTAAAACCTCCAGACCTTTTTCCAGGGCCTGAACCTGTATCCATAAAGGACCTTCAACGGCAAACTCTTCCTCGGCATGTACTTCATCCATCATTTCCCAGAAAAGTTCTTCACTGCGATCACGGTTATACCAGATTTCCTCCCGGTCAAACCCGCGCTCTTCTATGTCCATATATGAAATATAGAACTTAACCGTATTTTCATTAATACGCTCGATTTCCATTCGCTTTCTCTCCCTTCCAGGCAAAGATTTGAAGGGACTAAATACCCCCAAAAAAGCAGTTGGTCTTTATCATTTACCCTTAATAAATAAGCCTAAATCACCTTGATTTACAAAGGGACTGTGTAAATAGAAATAAACGATCTTGTACTTTTATTTTATGTTATATTAAGCCATTTTGGAAACAAAATATACACCCATTTTTTATTAAGGCTGTTTTCTTAACGATTGTTGTTAAAATCCTAAAACCGATTTTAACGTAACAAACCTATTTTGCAGGTCTGAATTAAGTTTGCAGGCGCTTTTCTCATAAAAGAAGTATCAACTTTATGAAGGAATATAGATAATTCAATCCAGTTTTTGTATTCATTAGCAACAAAGTTTGAGAAAAGGGCCTTTTTAAAAGGTTAATGGATGATTTTGTCTGGATCGACTTACTGTTGATTAGGCTGCTGTTAAGGAGCGAATGCGTTGCCTTTTCGCAGGATTCTCTCCCCTTCAGCTACCATCAGCCAAGTTACCCCAAAAGTTATTGGTTTTTAACATACTATAAATTTTAAAGTATTCTTTATATTTTAGCAGAACTGCACCTATATTTCAATTTGTCTGCACTGCCATGCGGCTATAGGATATGTTCTTTCATAGAAAATAAAAAGCCCCCAAAAGGGAGCTTGTTTGGTATGTTTAATTGACTAAACGCTGAGCCTCACGCAACTGGAATGTACGCACTCTGCGGGGCAGGAATCGTCTGATTTCGTCTTCATTGTATCCAACCTGCAAGCGCTTTTCATCAATGATGATCGGACGGCGAAGCAAGCCAGGATTTTCTTTGATAACCTCGAACAGTTCCTGTAGAGGCATGGTTTCCAAATTTACATCAAGCTTTTGGAAAGTCTTCGAGCGGGTAGAAATAATCTCATCCGTTCCATCTTCGGTCATTCGAAGAATTTCCTTTATTTCATCAATAGATAATGGCTCTGAGAATATGTTTCTTTCAGTATATGGAATCTCATGTTCTTCAAGCCATGACTTTGCCTTTCTGCAAGAGGTACAACTTGGTGAAGTGTATAAAGTGACCATTGGTAATTCACACTCCCTTAGATTTACTTATATTATTTGCTTTAAATGAGCTTTCATTTCTTAAATAATAATAAGTTTTATTTTATAATTCATATTGTTTATTATACACTATGGATTTAATAAAAGGTATCCCTTTTCATAATTTATTCCGGGTATTTATGTAAGGATATTTTTGCCCTTCTCTATATATAACGAACGAAATAGAAAAAAGTTTCAATATAATTTATATTTTTCATCACCCTCTGATCTAAATCTATATAAATATTCGTACAATTCTACTTGTTTGTGTCCGTTAGACTTTCATTTTCATAATTTAATTATATTTACCCGCTTGTAAAAGACTTAAACCTTTTTATCTAAAAAAAAGTTATATTCTCATTTAATTGAGCAAAAATGAAAACGCAACCATGTTAAAAAACACTGGTTGCGCTCTTGACTTAGATATCCTGTAGCAAATCCTCACGTTTATCTTCCACAGTTAAGACTTCCTCAACTGGCTGGTAGGATTCTCCGTAAAACTTTTTGTCTTTATAAGTATGAATCATATTGTAGGTCTTCTTCATCGACTCATATACTAAATCCTCTGAAGCCTCGTCTGGAGACCAGTAAAGGATTTCCATCTCATTGATTTCCTTCGTCGCTAGCGAACGACGTCTGTAACCAATCGTCCTTGCATGCTCGAAGCCTTCCCGTTTGTAAAAACGAAGACGTTTCTCCGTATCTGTGTCCTCATAGTTAACTGGTTCAACTTCAAGGATAATCGGTTTGCCCTTTTCCTTCAGCTTCTCAATCAGCTTATGGCCTAGTCCCTGACCTCGTGTCGTCTTAGAGACGAAAAGGTAATCGATGAAAACAAAATCATCTGTTTCAACGTACATGAGGACATGTCCGGGACCTTCATCCTTATGGTAAATCTCTGGTCTTTCCTTTAAAAGTGTTTCCATATGTTCCTTTGACTTCATTTCCTCAATCGGGAAATACTGATTTAATTTCTCATACCAATGCATTGCTTATCTCCTTTTTATTTTTATTCCTTCCTGATAAGCACCCAGCTTTTCTTATATAATCATGATCATAATACTTGTATTATTTTTTCTTTATAAAGTTCTTTTAATACACCGGCAATTCTTTTAAAATAAAGATGTACGGGGATCATGAATTATATTTATCACAAAATCACTATTAAGACTTAGTGAAAAAAAAGGTGGAGGTTTATCATGGGCGGTTACATAATGGATTTAACTATCGTTGCTTTACTGATTGTGGGCATTACCGCGACAATTGGTGTGATTACCAATGGAATAGGAATCAGATTCTTTAGTGGAAATAAAAGAAATGAATTCGTAGATCAATCAACTAATTTGCAAACTGGTTGGAAAAATGTCGGCGGCAGCAAGAAGTAATCCACATCCCAACTGTAATTATAACTTATTTTGATATCGATAATCTAATGATATGAAAAGCCTGGAACGATTTTTAATCATTCCAGGCTTTTTATATAGTATTAGAAAATATAAATTTTTCACTTCGAGAATCGTCCAGCTCCAGCGCTTGTCGGGGCTGACCAAGGTGCTTGCGCTTTTCTCACTTCCAGGTTATGGTGTGTAATCAACATTTGGTGAGTATCTGTTGCTTGCGTTCCATAATAAATATTCATTGATGCCCTGATCCTTCAAGGCCCTGATTTGGTCTTCGACTTCCTTTTTCCCGTAGACAAGGTAATTTCCACTGCCTAACCATGAGGCTGTGAAATCCTGCAGCCATGGACGTGAAACAGGCGGGGTCTTTAATTCATCAAGCTTCTTCTTCTCCAATTTTGCATATTCCTGAACGAGACGGTATGGCTCTGTGTCAGGCTTGGCAATTCCAAAATAAGAAGTCCAATGGCTTGGATAAATCATTGAAGAAATGACGTCAACATTCTCAGAAATTTTTGAGAAGTTCTGTCCGATTCCTGGTGCTTCAGGAAGTGTTGCCGTATAGCCAAAGATATCAACAGAAACTTTTACATCATATGGCTTTAGCTCTTTTCGAGCGTATGCCACGAAATCAGTCACCGCTTTAACCCTCTTTTGGACATTATCCATTTCTACATCCTTATAGTCACCCATTGAATATTGGAGCGTAGCATCCCTCTTTTCAAATCCCTCAGGGAAACGAACATAATCAAACTGGATTTCCTGGAACCCCAGTTTAGCTGCTTCGATTGCAATTTGAACGTTGTAATCCCACACTTCTTTCACGAATGGATTTACGAACGATTCTCCTCTGCCATTTTTCCAAACCTGATTTCCATCTTTAAATGACCACTCCGGTTTATTATTTGCCAGGGCGGTATCTTTGAAAACAACTACCCTAGCAATAGGATAAATCTGTTTTTCTTCCAAAGTTTTCAATAGTTTTTTCGGATCTTTAATATAAGGCTTTCCAATCTCTTTAAAAGGAGAATCTTCATCGGGTTTGTATGTAAGGTATCCGTGATCCTCTTTTATATCGATAACCATTGCATTTAAATCGGTGTCATCAATAAGTTTTGTAAGACTATTAAACCTCTCTCCTCCAGCTGAGTTCCCAGTTACATAGATCCCCCTTATAGCATCAGGATATTCAAATGTGTAACCTGAATCGAATTTGAACCTTGGCATCTGCTTTGGTATTTCCCTAACCAATGACTGATGTTCCCTGACCGGAAGCTTTTCTGTTTCATGTGTTTTCGATTCTGCAAACACTGTACCTCCTGCTTGTGAAAAAGAGGCAGCCAATAATGCTGCTGCTGCGATTTTTTTAAACTGCACAAACACCTCTCCTTTCAAAACGTATCCCATTCTAAAAAGTATCTTTTTATATATTATGAATCTATATTTCTATTTTACCCACTTTCGACAGATTTAGATATTATAGATTAATTTTTTCACATGGAATTTATTCCCTGACTCCAAAACAACCAGGTTAAAAAAAAACGATCTCAAATTAAGAGATCGTTAAGTTTATTTGACATATTGCTGTTGATATTGCTTCAGTTCTTTTTCAGAGCAATACACATAGTGCCCTGGAACAACTTCGCGCATCTTCACTTCTTCGCCGTCTGCATACTGATGCACATTTGGATCATATGATTTGCGTCGACGTGTGCGCTCAGACTCAGGATCCGGAAGCGGTATCGCTGATAACAAAGATTGAGTGTACGGATGAAGCGGGTTCTTGTATAGTTCTTCAGCTGTTGTTAACTCAACCAGCTTACCAAAGTACATTACACCAATTCGATCGCTGATATATTTTACCATTGAAAGATCATGTGCGATAAACAAGTATGTTAAACCTTTTTCACGCTGCAATTTCCTCATCAGGTTGACTACCTGCGCCTGGATGGAAACGTCTAATGCGGAAATTGGTTCGTCTGCAATAATAAATTCGGGCTGCACAGCAAGAGCACGTGCAATTCCGATACGCTGCCTTTGTCCACCTGAAAACTCATGAGGATAACGGTTGGCGTGTTCTCTGTTTAAGCCAACTGTTTCAAGCAGTTCATATACCATTTCCATTCTTTCTTTATTGCTTTTTGCAAGACCATGAATGTCAATGCCCTCTGCAATAACATCAGAAACCTTCATCCTTGGGTTCAAGGAAGCATAAGGATCCTGGAAAATCATTTGCATACTTCTGTTGAATTTCTTCAAATCTTTTTTGTTCTTCTTGCCGTGTACGTTTTCTCCCTTGTAAAGGACCTCTCCATCTGTTGCTTCATAAAGCCTGATGATTGTTCGGCCAGTTGTGGACTTACCACAGCCTGATTCTCCAACCAATCCAAGAGTTTCTCCTTTAAAGATATCAAAAGTAATTCCGTCAATCGCTCTTACTTCATTTGGTTGACCCATATTGAAGTATTGCTTCAGATTCTTTATTTCAAGAAGCTTTTCTCTATTTTCCATCAGCCAGTCCTCCTCCTACAGTTATTTCGTGCCCATGAATTTACGCATTCTGCTTTTCACAGCTTCCGGCGGTTCTACCTTAGGAGCATCTGGATGCAACAGCCATGTAGCAGCATAATGTGTATCAGACACTTTAAACATTGGAGGCTGTTCCTCTAAGTCGATTTGCATAGCATATTCATTACGAGGTGCAAAAGCATCACCTTTTGGCGGATGCAACAAGTTTGGCGGCGTACCAGGTATTGCGTAAAGTTCCTCTTCTTTAGCATCCAGGCTTGGCATTGAACTGATCAATCCCCAAGTATAAGGATGTTGCGGGTTGTAGAAGACTTCATCCACAGTACCAATTTCGACAATTTTACCACCGTACATGACTGCCACACGGTCAGCTACGTTAGCTACAACTCCAAGGTCATGAGTAATGAAAATAATTGAAGTATCAATTTTTTTCTGCAAATCTTTCATGAGTTCCAAAATCTGTGCCTGGATCGTAACATCCAAAGCTGTGGTAGGCTCATCAGCAATTAGAACTTTTGGGTTACAAGCCAAAGCAATTGCGATTACAACCCTTTGTCTCATACCGCCTGAAAATTGGTGCGGGTATTGCTTGATACGCAATTCCGGTTTCGGGATACCTACCAGCTTCAAGAGCTGAACAGCGCGTTCTCTAGCTGCAGATTTACTCATATTTTGATGCTTAATCAATGGTTCCATGATTTGCTTTCCAACAGCCATTGTTGGATTTAAAGATGTCATTGGATCCTGAAAAATCATCGAGATATCCTGACCCCTGATCTTCTGCATTTGCTTGTCGGTCAATTTCGCTAAATCTTTGCCTTCAAACAATATTTCACCCTGCTTGATTTCTGAATTACCAGGAGGAAGCAGTTTCATGATCGCTTTAGTCGTTACTGATTTACCTGAGCCAGACTCACCGACTATCGCAAGGGTTTCTCCCTTTTTAAGTTCAAAATTCACACCGCGGATTGCTTTAACTTCGCCCGCAAATGTATGGAAGGAGATATTTAAATCCTTAACTTCTAAAATATTTTCCATAATACATTCACCTGCCCTTTAATCGCGCATTTTCGGATCAAGCGCATCGCGCAATCCGTCTGCCAGCATATTGAAGGTAATCATAATGACACTAATGACAATAGCTGGAATTATCATTTCGTGTGGGTGCAATCTCAGTACTTTGAATCCTTCATCAATCAATGTACCAAGTGAAGCGTATGGTTCCTGCAGTCCCAGACCGATAAAGCTCAGGAATGCTTCAAAAAATACCGCATTTGGAATAGTAAACATCGTATTGATAATAATGACACCCGCAAGGTTTGGCAATAAGTGTTTAGAGATAATCTTACCATCACTGTTACCAAGAGTTTTGGAAGCCAGAACAAATTCCTGTTCCTTCAGTTTTAGTGTCTGGGCACGCACGACACGAGCCATACCAACCCAGCCTGTAATCGTCAATGCTACCGTAATGGAAATAATACCAGGATCTAGAACCAGGATCATCAAGATAACAACAATCATAGTTGGAATACCCACAAGGATTTCGGTGATCCTTTGCATCACATTATCCAATCTACCACCGTAATATCCAGATATTGCGCCATAAGCAACACCAATGATCATATCAATGACCGCGGCCAAAAGTGCAATGTACAAGGAGATTTGGGTACCTTTCCAGACACGAGTGAATAAGTCACGTCCAAGTGCATCTGTTCCAAACCAGTAGTACTCATCTACCTTTTTGACTTCATACATATCGATTTCTTTACCCGTTTTATTCACCTTGATACCGTCAAACGGAAGCCAGCTGATATGTTCAAGTCCCTGGATTTTTGGCGGTAAGTTGTTGTGGCTAACATTTTGCTTGTCAAACTCTTTTCCGCTAACCAATGGTCCTACCAAGGCCATAATGATAACAATGCCCATCACAATCAAACTGACAAGAGCACCCTTATTTTTACGGACACGCATCCAAGCATCCTGCCAGAAGGTTAAGCTTGGCTTGTTTATTTCCTCGCTTTTGGCCGAATCGATTTCTGCCGGCCTAAAACGATCTTTTGGAATTTTTGTTTCGAAGTCAGCCATTACTTTTTCCCTCCAGACAGCCTGATACGTGGATCTATGATTCCATAAAGAATATCCACTACAAGGATGATAACTACAAATAATGCTGCAAATAAGACGGTTGTTCCCATGATAACAGGGTAATCATTTACTGTAATAGATTTTACGAACTGTTCACCAAGTCCAGGGATCGCAAAAATTTTCTCAATTACAAGCGAGCCAGTCATCAAGGAAATCGCCAATGGCCCTAAAACTGTGACTAGTGGGATCATTGCATTTCTCAATGCATGCTTAAAAGCAATTTCAAAGAAGCTTGCTCCTTTTGCTTTTGCCAATGTAATGTAGTCAGAGCCTAAGACTTCAATCATTTCTGTTCTCATAAAACGAGCTGCAATTGCTATTGGCAGCATGGACAGAGCTATAGTCGGCAGGATGGTATATTCAAAACCACGCCAGAAAAGAACGGGGAACCAGCCTAATTTTACACCAACAAAATATTGCAGCAATCCTGCAAATACGAAGTTAGGAATAGACTTACCCAATACTGCAACAAAAGTGGAACTGTAATCGACCCAGGTATTCTGTCTTAATGCAGCAAAAATACCAAGTAAAATACCAACGATTGTTCCGAGTAACATCGCCTGGGCACCTAGCTGCATGGATGGCCCTAAACGTTTGAGCATCAGGTCAGTAACCGGAGTGTTGTTAAATTGAAAGGAAATACCAAGATCCCCTTGAAGCAAGTTGCCAATATATTTAGCATACTGCACAGGCACTGGCTGATCTAGACCATACTTTGCCTTCATGATTTCCATTTGTGCAGGACCCAATTTATTCGCACTTGCAAAAGGCGTACCAGGAATGATTTTCATTAAGAAAAAAGTAAGGGACGCAATGATGAAAAGAGTCAAAAACATATAAAGTACCCTTTTTAACAGGTATTTTGCCATATGGGTGCACCTCCTGTATTATTTCAATTTTCCCTATTGTTCGACAAATGCTTTACAGGGAAAAAGAGAGTATATCTAGATATACTCTCTTTCTATCCTCAGAATTATTACACTCTGAAATAAGAAACTGCTTCAGTTATTATTCAGCTTCAGTGATCTTAACCCATTGGAAGTTATAGTCAGGACCGTAGTTGTAGATCGCAAGACCTTTAACGCCAGGATTTAGAAGGATGTTAGCTGAACGCTGGTAAACAGGCGCTAGACCAGCATCTTCTTCAAGCATGATTCTTTCAGCTTCCTGCTGTGCTTCCCAGTTCTTTTCTGGGTCAGTAGCAAGCTCACCTTGAGCAGCTTTGATCAGCTTATCGTATTCTGGGTTAGCGTAGCCCATTCTGTTGCTTCCGCCGTCAGTGATCCAAAGGTCAGTGAACGACAATGCGTTACCGTAGTCAGGGCCCCATCCTGCGAATTGAAGATCGTAATCCATAGAGTTGTCACGCTCTAGACGAACTGCGAAAGGAACGCTTTCAAGCTTTACTGTCAAGCCTGGAAGGTTAGTTTCTAATTGGTTCTTGATATAAGCGTCAGTCTTTTTAGCTGCTTCAGTGTCTCCACCAAGGTAGCGAATTTCTAACTTATCTACACCAAGTTCCTTAAGACCAGTTTCCCAATGCTTCTTAGCTTCTTCAGCATTGAAAACGATTAGGTCGCCGTGCTTTTCACGGAAATCTTCACCGTTAGGACCTGTTACGAAGTCCTTTGGTACAAAGAAGTTTGCAGCGATAGATCCGTTGTTAAGGATGCTCTTTGCAAGGTCTTCTTTGTTGAAGCCCATAGCGATCGCTTTACGGATGTTTACGTTAGCAAGAGCTTCGTTCTTCTGGTTCATCTTGATCCAGAATACTACTGGCTCCATCCATGTAAGCATACGCTCATCACCTTCATAAGAAGGAACGATATCAGAAGAAAGCAATCCAGTCATGTCTGTTTCGCCAGCTTCAAATGCGTTTACAGCAGAGTTAGAATCTTTAACAACGTTAACAGTGATTTTTTCAAGAGTTACATCGTCAGCACTGTGGTAATCTGGGTTTTTAACAAGTACCCACTCAGATGCGTCAGTGCCTTCCCATTTTTCCATTTTAAATGGACCATTGTAAAGTAAGTTTTCAGCATTGCTAGCGAACGCGTCGCCTTTTTCAGTTACGAACTTTTCGTTCTGTGGGTAGAATGTTGGGAAAGCGAATAGGTCTTCCCAATAAACTACTGGCTTTTCAAGAGTTACTTCTAAAGTCTTGTCGTCGATTGCTTTAACACCAAGATCTTCTACATTGTATTCTTTCTTAGCAGCTCCAGCTTCAGTGATTTCAGCTGCTCCCTTGATTTTTCCGCCCATCATGTATGGACCATAAGGTGAAGCAGTTGCAGGGTCGATTGCACGGCGCCAAGCAAACACGAAGTCGTGTGCAGTTACAGGCTCACCGTTTGACCATTTAGAATCACGAAGCGTGAAAGTGTAAACCTTCTGGTCATCACTAATTTTAGGCTCGCCTTCTGCAAGAGCAGGAACTGGCTTGTGATCCTGGTCAAGGCGGTATAGACCTTCACCTACGTTATTTATGTAAGTGAAACTTGTAGAACCTTCAGCAAGTACGCTGTCCATAGTTGGGATTTCAGAAGAATCCAACATGTTTAATTCTTGTGGTACATTAGCTACTTCTTCGCCTGTTGCATCGTCTTTATCAGCAGGCTCTTTGTCTCCAGCCTCGTCTCCGCTGCTACATGCAGACAGGATTAACGAGAATACTAGAGTCAAAATCAATAGAAATGAAAATTTTGACTTTTTCAAGGATATGCCCCCTCTTTATTATTGTTTTCTGAAAACTTTTTACATTCCCTATTATACATAGATTAAATTAAATGTTCAATATTTTTGCGCGAAAAATTTACAACTTTGAAACAATAGTAATAAATTACCTCCTTGAATTGTGTTATAATAGTGTCTTATAAGCCTTTTGCGCGCAAAATCACGGTGTTATTTATTGTAATATTTGATTATTTTCAAAGGTTTAATCTCAAAATTACTTTTATGAAATAACAATATAAGGGAGATTTAGAAAAATGCGTAATAGATTTGGGAAAATTTTTTATGGTTTTTTGATTTCACAGCTATTGATTTTTATCCTCTCACTTATCTATCAACAGAGCATTAGCTTGCTTAGTTACATAAATATTTCTTTTTACATCGCTAGTACCCTGCTGTTTACTTCTCTTATAGTTTTTACGGTTAACTCAGGTTTTTTTGATGCCATTTCTTATTCTTTTCGTATTGTTTTTGCTGGCAAAGAAGAGGGAGAGAAGAAAAAGTCATTACATGAGATGACGCCTTTATCCGAACTTGTCAACCTCAATGCCAATCCTCTACTAATGGTTGGGCTGTTAGATTTTATGTTGATGCTTGCCGCATTGTCCGTTTATTATCTGTAATAATCCTTCTGGTACTCTTGCTTATCATGGTTGATTTGATTATAATCATTTTTAATAAAAGGTTAAAAGCAATGATGAAGAGTAGTACATTTGTTCAAGGCTTTTCAGAGAGTTTGTGGTTGGTGAAAACAAACAGCCTGGCAATTGGAATGGACTTTTGAGCTTCTGGTTTGAACTTAAGTAGATCCAGGCGTATTCCTGCGTTAAAGGAATCCATGCTTCACTGAGGCATGGGCAGAGTGACTCATTCGTGAGTAATTAGGGTGGCAACACGGACCATTCGTCCCTAGAAATTAGACGAATGGTCTTTTTTGTGTTCTTTTTTCTTCTGTTTTTACGTTAATGTAAATAAATTCAGACAGAATGAGAACAAGATATATACTTATAGGAGGAATTTATTATGGAGACAATTTTTTCCGGCATCCAGCCAAGCGGTACCATCACACTTGGCAACTATATCGGTGCAATGAAGCAATTCACAGAACTGCAGGAAGAATATAGTTGTTATTTCTGCATCGTCGACCAGCACGCGATTACTGTCCCGCAGGACCGTTTGCAGCTTCGCAAAAATATCAAGAGCCTTGCAGCATTGTACATCGCTTCAGGGATCGATCCTGAAAAAGTAACATTATTCATTCAATCGGAAGTACCTGCACATGCTCAGGCTGGATGGATGATGCAATGCGTAGCCTATATAGGTGAGCTTGAAAGGATGACCCAATTCAAGGATAAATCCACTGGGAAAGAAGCAGTTTCAGCTGGTCTGTTAACGTATCCCCCGCTAATGGCAGCCGACATTCTTCTATATAATACGAATCTCGTGCCAGTCGGCGAAGACCAGAAGCAGCATTTAGAGTTGACAAGGGATTTAGCTGAACGATTCAATAAGAAATACAATTACATTTTTACGATTCCAGATGTTCGCATCGCTAAAGTCGGAGCAAGAGTCATGTCTTTACAGGATCCATTGAAGAAAATGAGCAAATCAGATCCTAACAACAAGTCTTTCATCTCGATGCTCGACGACCCTAAGCAAATTGAAAAGAAAATCAAGAGTGCTGTAACTGACTCAGAGGGTATCGTAAAATACGATAAAGAGAACAAGCCTGGCATCTCCAATCTCTTGTCCATCTATTCTATCTTGACCGGCAAAGCAATTGCTGATATTGAAAAGGATTATGAAGGTAAAGGGTACGGAGACTTTAAGGGAGACCTTGCGAAGGTAGTTGTCGATGTCATTGAACCAATCCAGAAAAAATATTACGAGCTGATCGATTCATCAGAGTTAGATGAAATTCTTGACCGTGGTGCTGAAAAAGCAAACTTTGTCGCAAACAAAATGCTAAAGAAAATGGAGAATGCGATGGGTCTTGGGCGCAAGCGCAAGTAATAATAAAAACGGAGCTGATAATGTGTCAGCTCCGTTTTTTCGTAAGAGTCATCAATTTACTTTAGGGCCGTGCTCCATTTCCCAAAGTTTTTCGAAAAAGGATTGTCCTTTAATGATGTTTTCGCAAAACTTCTCGTGTTTATGTGACCAGCCAAACTTTGTCTCTTCATATAACCGTTCCCATACCTCTTCAAATCCAAGCCGTTGAATCTCTTCATATAATTCAGGTTTCCATTCAGTGAACCAGTAACGGACTTCAGCCACATTTTTTGAGGAACTCAACTGGTCCATGGCCATGAACAATAATTGCTTCAACTGCCTCTCTTTACGCGTCAGCCCTCTCATTAAATCCGGAGCAGGCGATAAAATATGGAAGTCCTTTAAGGCACTTTGATCATTGAACCCATATTGGATCGTATCCTGATTTTCAATCATTTCGTACACGAGTTGCTCCTGGCGCGGGATAAGCCGGCTCTTTCGGATTGGAATATTATAGCCGATGGTGTCAACAGCCAGTATGCCAGTTCCATCGGAAACAACGAAACAATAATCAAGCTGTGTACGTTCATGGTTTTTCCTCAAATATGCCTTACGGTAAATGTCATCCAGAAGCTGTTGAGGCAACTCTGATAAATCATTCTCAATGTAATTAAATAACAGATGGTCAATTTTAAGGAGCGGCACCTGGTCAAGCAGCTCAACTCCATCGTCCTTCCGCCATTCGTGGAAATGGCAGACATTATAGCCGTTCTCTTCCCCTTCGAACCAGTTTACCCAGACATCATGAAGATACAACATGATTTATAACCCCTCACTTCAAGAAACTGTTTGTCCATCAGTATGGGCATCACTAAGTAAAAATATTCCTTAAAAGGAAGATCAATTTATATCATTATTATGAGGCCAATAAATGCTTAACCAAATGATGCCGATTCCAGCCGGCAGCATGTAGCACTCTACTCTCCGCGATACAAAAGCTAAATACTCATCCAAACCGTGCCCAGCAACAATCAAATTCAAATAAGCGATTGAGCTGACCCCCCCTGATACAGCCAGTCCAAAACCAAACATTAAAACAAACAATCTAAAGATCATCAGATTGACCCTCTTCATAACAGAAATTCATATCACACACTTCCCTCACCCCGGCCTGTCCATTTTTATCATATATATGAAGGAAGTTGGCGGGAAAGTACTGAAAGCTGATTTAAATGCACCTGAAGAAAAGGGCTTATTAATTGATAAATACAGCAGCGACTTATAGGAAAGATTCCGATTATGTATTACGTTCAAACTAACCATACACTTTTGGCCTAACGGAGGCTTCTTCGGACATTTCCAGCGATCCCAATCACTGTTTTGGTCGAACCAATGGGCACTTCGGACTTTTCATGCGTTTCCAACCGCTGTTTTGGTCAAACCTGGGGTGACTTCGGACATTTCATGCGGTTCCAACCACTGCTTTGGTCGAACCTGAGGCCACTTCGGACATTTCATGCGCTCCCAACCGCTGTTTTGGTCGAACCTAGGGTGACTTCGGACATTTCCAGCGATCCCAACCACTGTTTTGGTCAAACCTGGGGCCACTTCGGACATTTCATGCGGTCCCAATCACTGCTTTGGTCGAACCTGAGGCCACTTCGGACATTTCATGCGCTCCCAACCGCTGTTTTGGTCGAACCTAGGGTGACTTCGGACATTTCCAGCGATCCCAGTGGTTGTTTTGGCCGAACCTAGGACTACTTCAGACATTTACTTCGGTTCCAATCACTGTTTCGGTCGAACCTAGGGTCACTTCGCACATTTCATGCGGTTCCAATTACTGTTTTGGTCAAACCTGGGGTGACTTCGGACATTTCATGCGGTTCCATTCACTGTTTTGGTCGAACCTGGGGCCACTTCGCACATTTCATGCAGTTCCAATCGCTGCTTTGGTCGAACCTGGGGCCACTTCGCACATTTCATGCAGTTCCAATCGCTGCTTTGGTCAAACCTAGGGTCACTTCGCACATTTTCTGCAGTTACAGTGGTTGTTTTGGCCGAACATGGAGTAACTTCGAACATTTCCTGGGTTCCGGCTCGCTGTTTTGTCCGAACCTGGGACCACTTCGGACATTTCACGCAGTTCCAATCGCTGCTTTGGCCGAACATGGGGGCACTTCGCACATTTCTCAGGATCCAGCTAGCTGTTTTGTCTGAACATGGGCTCACTTCGGACATTTCATACTGTTCCAGTGGTTGTTTTGTCTGAATATAGGGTCACTTCGCACATTTCATGCGGTTCCAATCGTTGTTTTGGCAGAATCTAATGCTGCTTCGAACATTAGCAACAGTTCCTAATCCCCCTATTACCTCACCCCTCAAATAGACAAAATAAAAAATCTACCTTTGTATGGTAGATTTTTTAACGGCGTGATCTTGGATTCAATGCATCTTTTAGACCTTCACCTACGAAGTTGATTGACAAGATCGTGAGTGTAATGGCAAGTGCTGGTGGAATCCAGATCCACGGCTTTCCTTGTAATACGTCTGGTTCATTCGCGAATGCTAGCATGTTACCCCAAGATGGAATCTCAGAAGGTACACCGAATCCTAAGAAGCTTAGTCCTGTTTCTGCGACAATCATGGAAGCGAACAGGATTGTTGCCTGTACGATGATTGTTGAAAGGACGTTCGGCAGTAAATGCTTTGTGATTACTTTGAATGGTGAGCATCCGATTGAGATGGAAGCCAGAATGTATTCATTTTCCTTCTCTGCTAAAATCTTGCTTCGGACAATCCTTGCTACCCCACCCCAGCTCAGCAAGCTGATAACCATGATCAGGATAACTAAACCATTGACTTTACCATGGAAAATTGTAGCCAATACGATAACGAAAACCAGGAATGGAAAGTTCAAGACGAAGTCAGTGAAACGCATAAGCATGCTGTCAACGATTCCGCCGAAGTATCCTGCGATCGATCCTACAATTGTTCCAAAAATGATTACGAATAATGTACAGCTAATTCCGACTAAGAGTGATACCCTTCCGCCGTATAACAATCTGGTAAAAACGTCACGCCCGTTTTTGTCCGTTCCCAGCCAGTGCTCTGCAGATGGCTTTAAGGACATAGAGCCAATATTGATTTTTGTGATATCTGTTGTTGTAATATATGGAGCCAGGAAAGAGACAATCATTACGAATAACAAGAAGATCAAGCTTGTCATCGCCAACTTGTTCTTCACAAATTTTCTTCTAGCGATGGCCCAAGGAGACATGCCTTTTTCCGGCTTCAGGTTTATCTGTGTATTATTTGCTGTAGAAACTTCCATAGCCATCCTCCTTAATCAAGCCTGATCCTTGGATCAACAATTCCGTATAGAATATCTGCAACCAGGTTACCAAACAGTGTCAAGAACGAGAACATCATTGTCAAGGTCATTAAGACTGGATAGTCTCTTTGGCTGACAGAGTTCAAGAATAATTGACCGATTCCCGGATAAGTGAAAATCGTTTCTGTGATGATCGCTCCACCGACCAACGCTACGATATCAAAACCAAGGAATGTAATCAGCGGGATGATTGAATTGCGCAAAATATGCTGATTGTAAATTTTCTTTTCAGGTGTTCCTTTTGCTCGTGCCGTTCTTACAAAATCCTTACGGCTGTTTTCTATAATGTCATTACGCAGGAATTGCGTATAGCTTGCAGTACTCAATAAACCTAATACAAGTGCTGGTAAGAAAACATGATGAATTCGGCTTAACCAATATGCAGCTGTACCTTCTGTTGTGGAAATATCCACGGAACCGTTTGAAGGGAACCAGCCTAAATTAAATGAGAAGAAATAGATGGCGAATACCCCTGCAACGAATGAAGGGAGGGCCAACCCAATATAGTTTGCGGTACCTATGACATTATCACCAATTGTATATGGCTTCCTTCCGGCATAAATACCCATGATAAACGCTAGAACATATGTGATTAGTATACTTGAAAAACCTAGAAATATCGTATTTGGCAGACGTTCGCCAATGATTTCACTCGCCGGGATTTTATAACGGGTTGATTTCCCGAAATCTCCCTGCATGAAGTTCGTAATCCATGTAAAATATTGAATATGGACAGGGTCATTGTAACCAAGCTTCTCGCGCATCTCTGCTATGTATGCCGGATCCGTATTGTTCGGATCGATTTCCCCACTAAGTGAGTCCCCTGGCATAAGTTTCGCCAGGGAAAACACAACAATGGAGATAAGGAAAAGCATAGGAATCATGCCGAGTATGCGACGTAAACTGTATTTAAGCATATGCATTCTCCTTAACTGAGTAGGTGGGATTTAATGATTATTGCTTGATCCACCATTCATGAGGTGAGTTAGAACCAGAAACGTCGAATTTCACACCTTGAACGCGCTTAGAAACAGCCATAACTTCTTCTAGCTCAAGGATTGGAAGTGATGGTACTTCTTCGTTGAAAATCTTCTGCCAATCAGCATAAAGCTGTGCACGCTTTTCAGTGTCAGTTCCAACTACTTCTAGGTCTACAGCATCTTCAAGAAGCTTTTGAGCATCTTCATTTACCCAACGAGGGTAGTTCCAAACAGATTCAATACCCCAAAGTGGTAGTGGATCTGGATCTGCTCCAGTTCCCCATCCGCCATAGAATACTTCTAGAGCTGGATCGTCTTTTTCAAGTTGATCATAGTAAAGGTTAACGTCAGTCATTTGAAGCTCAGATTTCAAACCAACTTCTTCCCAGTACTGAGTCATAGCTTTTGCACGTGCTTCGAATGTTGGGTTACCAGTAGCATAGTGAGAGAACTTTACTGTGAACTTTTCACCTTTAGGATCTTCACGGAATCCGTCTCCATCTTTATCTACGTAACCAGCTTTATCAAGAATTTCTTTCGCTTTTTCTGGGTTGTATTCGTATTGTACAGGCATATCTTTGTTATCTGCAGCAATCCAGTGTGAAGATGGGATTGGACGGTTCAACGGCTTTCCTAGTCCGCTGAAGAACGCATCTACCCACTCTTGACGGTTGATTGCGAATAGCATAGCCTGACGCAATTCTTTATTTGCATACTTGTCTTTATCCATTACGTTTTTCTTGCCATCGTACTTACCAAGCTTGAAGCCAATGTAGTAGTAAGATAAGCCAGGGAATCTTACAACTTCTACGTTATCAAGTGCTTCGATTTCTGGAAGAACTGTTGGGTGGAATGGTGTCATGTCAAGAGATCCATTCTTAAGTTCTCCAGTAGTCAGAGAAGAATCGATAACTTTAACTACGATCTTATCTAAGTGAGGAGCGCCTTTCCAGTAGTTTTCGTTCTTAACTAGTTCTACTGATTCACCAGGGATAACTTTTGCAACTTTGAATGGTCCAGTTCCTACAGGCTTAGTACGAACCTGCTCAGAAGCAGCCATGTCTTTAGGGTCGATTCCTTCGAATTCTTTGCGAGAAAGAGGGTAAGCCCAGACGTTCTCAAGGTTGTTTACGCGAGCTTTGTCAAAAGTGATTTTTAAAGTATAGTCATCAACTACTTCAAGACCAGCAATCTTGTCAGCCTTTCCTTCGTTGAAGTCCTTAGCACCTTCGATTGTGTTAACGTTAGACCAGCGCTGGTGTTCTCCACCAAGAGTAGCGATTGTTTCAAGAGCGAATACCCAGTCATGAACTGTTAGTTCTTCGCCATTGTGCCATTTTACGCCTTTTTCAAATGTGAATGTGAAAACCTTGTTGTCATCAGTAGTCCAGCTAGCGATGTTTGGTTCTGCTTTAAGGTTTTCATCATAGTCGATCAATGCATCGTCGAAGAATGCGATGATATCATCGTCTCCATCAGCATCGTAGAAGTTCCAGTTCAAAAGGCCTTTGAATTCAGAACTTAAAGCGTAAGTCAATGTACCGCCGTCTTGCGGTCCTGTTTCTTCTGCTGCGTTGTCCTTGTCGTCTTCTTTTGGATCAGTTGTCGTCTTTTTTGTGTCTCCTCCGCTGCACGCAGCAAGGAATGTTGATAAAACCAATACTAGCATAGCTAGCCAAAGCAATGGTTTCTTCATGGTTTTCCCCCCGTTTTTCTTATATTATTGTAAAAATTATTGCCCTAGTAAAGGTGGCAAGCAACTCGGTGTCCTGGCTTCACCTCCTTTAAAGCTGGCTTCACTTGAGAACACTCTGCCATCGCAGCTGGGCAGCGCGGATGGAATGGACATCCTGTCGGAGGATTCAATGGACTTGGAACATCTCCTTCAAGTACGATCCTTTCCTTCTTCCTGCGCGGATCCGGCATTGGAATGGCTGAGATTAAAGCCTGTGTATATGGGTGGAGCGGCTCAGCATACATGCTGTTGCGATCAGCAATTTCTACCATATTGCCGAGATACATTACGCCGATCCGGTCACTCATATGCTTAACGACACTAAGGTCATGAGCGATAAATAAGAAAGTCAGGTCAAACTCCTTCTGAAGCTCCTTCAAAAGATTGAGAACCTGGGACTGCACGGATACGTCCAGTGCTGATACCGGCTCATCTGCGATGATAAGCTTCGGTCGGAGCGCCAGCGCCCTTGCAATGCCGATTCTTTGTCTCTGCCCGCCTGAAAATTCATGGGCATATTTATAGTAAGCATCTTCAGGAAGACCAACTTTTGTTAATAAATCCATTACTTCATCTTTAAGGTCCTTCAGGCTCGCATTCTTGAAGTTCCTGATAGGTTCTGAAACAATGTCCCCAACCATTTGCATCGGGTTAAGTGAAGCATAAGGATCCTGGAAGACCATCTGGATATCCTGGCGGATCGCCTGGAGCGTCTTGCCTCTTAGTTTAGTGATATCCTTGCCTTCAAAGATAATTTCACCATCTGTTGCATTCAGCAGGCGGATGATTGTCCTGCCTGTTGTAGATTTACCGCAGCCTGATTCTCCTACAAGTCCCAATGTCTCACCCTTTTTAATTTCGAATGATACATCATCGACAGCCTTGACATTGCCGACTGTACGGCGGAAAAAGCCACCTTTTACAGGATAGTAGGTTTTCAGATTCCTAATTTCCAGCAAATTCTCTTTTTCTACTAAAGTTGTATTGCTCATTATGCCTTAACCCCTTCTTTTGGCATACTTGCTTCATATAGAATGCACGCCACTTCATGCCCTTGCTCGACTTCTCCAAGCTGTGGAGTGATACTTGTACACTCTGGCATTGCTTTCGGACAGCGGTTTGCGAATCGGCAACCAGTTGCCGGCATATTCTTAAGTGACGGGACAATCCCCTTGATCGAGCTTAATTCTTCTTTTTCCTCGTCCATTTTCGGAATGGCACCCATCATGAGTTCTGTATAAGGATGCTTAGGATTATAGAAAAGTGTATCGACATCAGCTCGTTCAACGATGCGGCCTGCGTACATTACGATGACTTCATCACACATCTCAGCAACAACGCCAAGGTCATGCGTAATCATGATAACTGACATATCATTTACTTCCTGTATACTCTTTAGCAAGTCGAGTATTTGGGCTTGTACTGTCACATCCAGCGCGGTAGTAGGCTCATCAGCGATCAACAATTTAGGCTGGTTAGCGATTGCCATCGCAATCATGACCCTTTGTCTCATGCCGCCTGAAAGTTGGTGTGGATATTCATCCACGATTTTTTCAGGTCGTGATATACCAACGCTCTTCAACAGAGCAACACTTTTTTGTCTAGCTTCTGCTTTGGAGATTTTCGTATGGTTGAACAATACTTCCTGCAGCTGGAATCCGATTGTGAAAACCGGGTTCATTGATGTCATCGGTTCCTGGAAGATCATTGAGATATCGCGTCCGCGGATTTTGTTCATTTCCTTCTCGGACATTTTTTCAAGGTGGACGCCTTCGAAAATGATTTCTCCACCTCTGATTTTGCCAACCCCTTTTGGAAGGAGCTGCATGACTGAAAGGCTCATTACCGATTTCCCGCACCCTGATTCGCCAACAACCCCGACAATCTGCCTTGGTTTGACAGCAAAACTGACCTTGTCTACAGCATTATAAAATTCACCATCGATATCAAAAGCTGTTTCAAGGTTCTTGACTTCTAGCAAAGGTGCATCTTTATGTATTGAATAGTTGCTCATTGGGACACCTTCTCACATTTAAATAATAAAATATTCTGCAAATTCGATATATTTTAATAAAATGTTATTACAGATTTATTACATTTGCAATACTTTTTTTTCAATTGGGAAATTTATTATTTTTTAGAAATAACAAAAAACCCGGTATTACAGGGTTTTTTTAGTTTTTATATTTATTGAAATTTTATTAACTTTGTAAATTCAGTGGAAGGGATCTTAAACGATGCTTTTTCAGTAAAATATCCATGTTGTTTATATTGTTTTACAATTTCATAGCCAATTGCATAGCCGAGAAGCGCAGGTCGGCCCCCTAATCCAAACAAAATTTCATCATGCTGACGATCTTCCCTCTGGATTAAGAGCTTCTCTTCAAGCTCTTTTTCCCAAAACTCAGCCAAAACTTTTGTCGAATATCGCCTGCTCCATTCTCCCGTATATTTTTCACCGCAATTTTCAGCGACTGCATGCTCGGCAAGACCTTCTAGAATAATAGAATCTAGGAGGGTGTATTCCGCCGGGTTTTTCTTTTGTGCCTGCATCCTGCATATATGGTGGTACTCGTGGACAAACAATGCTTCCAACTCTTTCTCATCGTTTATCGGAGTCAAGAAGAGAAACATTTTATCAATAAAAGATAGTCCGGATTTTCCTTTCCCTTCCCTCATTAACTTTGAATTCGATTGATCCAGGGGAAAGATGAAGATTGGGATATCGGGGCCTTTCCATTTTCTTTTATACTTGTTGAAAATTTTTTCTGTCACTGACCAAAGCTTTCCTGCCTCCAGTTCTTCCAGTGTCTTCCTAGTTCTGCGGTCCGGCTTGTACATGCCGAAGTTCTTTAAATAGCTGTATATTTTTTTTGAATCAACTTCACCTTCAAAATAATCAACCAGCTTTTCACATATCCGGTGTGGACTGTTGAATTCTGTTTCTAACCATTTATCAGTCCTGACTACCCCATCGCTCTCCCTCCGAAGAAATCAATTTTTACAGCTATTCTATGAAAATAGCGGCCAATAGTTCTGGGATGCCTTAAAAATTTTCCCAACATAAAAAAAAGCCAGGTTTCCCTGACTCATTTTTTAGCATGATTTACTCCTTGAAGAATTAAGACTGTTACTCATTTATCTTCGGGTCAAGTGCATCCCTGAGTCCATCGCCGACAAAGTTAAAACAAATGACGGTCAGCAAAATCATTAATCCTGGTGCCAACGGGTACCACCAAGATTTTAATAAAATAGTGAAATTCTGTGCATCCTGGAGCATGTTTCCCCAACTTGCGTCCGGAGGCTGAATGCCCAGTCCCAAATAGCTCAATCCTGATTCAGCCAAAATGACATAGCCAACTGCCAATGTGGCTGAGACAATGATTGGACCCATCGCATTCGGAAGAATATGCGAAAATATAATCGTATGTGTCCTGGTTCCGATCGTTTTTGATGCAAGGACAAATTCCCTAGACCTTAATGACAGGAATTCTCCCCTGACAAGACGTGCAGTAGTTGTCCAGCCTAGCAGCGCGAAGATTAAAATTAGCTTATCCACTCCTGGCTTGAAGATTGTGACTAGTGTAATCAATAAGAAAATGGATGGGATTGATAGAATGATATCTACAAAACGCATGATAATAGCGTCAACAATCCCGCCAACATAACCAGCGACCGCTCCAAGAAACGTCCCGATTGTAATCGAGCCCAACACCGAAGCGAAACCGACCAATAGAGATATTCTTGCACCATATAAAAGCCTAGAAAAGACATCCCTGCCAAATCTGTCTGTCCCGAGCCAGTGGTCACTATTTGGCGGCTGCAATTTTAACAGCAAATTTTGTTTAGAAGGCGAGTACGGTGCGATTACCGGCGCTAAGAGAGCTGCCGAGATAATGATGATTAAGAAAATCCCGCCAAAAATGGCAAGCTTGTTTTTGAAAAACTTTCTGACAATGATCCCGAGCATTGTGTCCCGCGAGGTTTTGATGCCATGCAAGTCAAGGCTGCCAGAAGTATTTCCAGCTAGATTTGTTTTTGCCATGTTTACCTCCCCTTAATACTCGATCCTTGGATCAAAAATCGCGTAAAGTATATCGGCAATCAGATTTCCGATGACGACAAACACCGATGAAATTACGGTTAAACCCATAAGCACCGGATAGTCCCGCTGGAACGCGGAGTCTACGAACAATAAGCCAATCCCTGGCCAAGTGAAGATTTTTTCAACAATGACAGCTCCTCCAATGAAGGAAGGAATCATCAAGCCGAAAATCGTGATGACCGGAATCAGGCCATTACGGAGGCCGTGCTTATAAATAACTTTGTTTTCTCTAAACCCTTTTGCTCTGGCAGTCCTCATATAATCCTGCTTTATGACTTCGAGCATGCTAGATCTCGTATACCTGGTCAATCCAGCCATATCGGCGGAAGCCAAAACAAATGCCGGCATGATTAAATGGTGTATCCTGTCCCATAAACTGAAAGGAGCGTTCAGTGTCGCTACTCCTCCAGTCGGGAACCAGTTGTTCTGTACCGCAAAGACCATAATTAAAATCAGGCCAAGGAAGAAGTTTGGTGTTGCTACTCCAAGAAATGATGTGACTGTTACTGAATAATCCAGTTTAGAATACGGTCGCGTGGCCGAAATGACTCCAAATGGAATCGAAATCAATATCGCCAGGATTGTTGAAACGACCATCAGTAAAATCGTATTAGGCATCCTGTTCATGATCATTTCAATTACCGGAACACCTTTGCGGATAAGCGATGTACCAAAGTCACCCTGGAGCATGGCTCCCAGCCACTTTAAGTACTGAATATGGACAGGATCGTTAAGCCCGTACCTTTCCATGAACCTTTCCTTATCAGCCGGCCTGATCGTCGGATCCATCATCAGGCTGGCAGGATCACCGGGAGCTAGCTTCATGATTGCAAAGGATACAATCGTAATCCCCAGCAGCAAAGGAATGGCCATCAGTATTCGGCGAATGATATAAGATAGCATGGCAATTCTCCTTTTAAAGTGAAGAGGTTTATATTAACTTCGTATATATTTTTAAATCAGCGTCCCTGTGGATGCTTCTTTCTTCTGCTAAACCTGGAAGGACATCAATCTCGTAAACTTTGGATCGCGACGTTGAAAATATCTATATTAATGACTCGCAAAGTCTTTTTTTTCATGATTCAAAGTTCGAGAGGGAAGGGAATCCACCCTTCCCTCCCATACAGATGTTGTGGGTTAAAAAACCTACTTTTTCAGCCACCACTTACTGATTTCATAAAAATCGTCCTTTGCGTGGAATACATAGCCTTCCAGATTCGCCGGCATTACCCTATGCACGTTAGGATAGTACAAGAAGGTGTATGGCTGATCTTCTGCCAGCATCTTGTAAATCTCAGCATATGCTGTCTTATATTCGTCTTGATCCAGAATCTGTTTCGCCTCTTCCATCAGCTTATCTGCTTCAGGATTTGAGTACCATACGAAGTTCAAGCCTTTTTCCATCTGGCTTGTGTGGAAAATATCATATTGATCTGGGAATGTAGACAAGCTCCATCCAAGAACAAGCGCGTCATAGTTCCAGTTCGGTGCGGAAATCTGCTCAATGAAGGCACTCCATTCCACAATTTCCGGCTTCGCTTCGATTCCTACTTCCTTCAATTGCTCTTGAAGGACCACGACAATATCTTCCCTTACTTTGTTACCCTGGTTCGTTTTTACCGTAAAGGAGAATTTCTTTCCGTCCTTATCAAGGATTCCGTCACCATCTGAATCCGTCCAGCCAGCTTCAGCCAGTAGTGACTTTGCTTTTTCAACGTCAAATTCGAATTTTGGAACATCTTCATTGTATGCAAACGATAGTGGACTTTCCGGAACGTGTGCCACTTTGCCGTCACCGTTCATGACAGAGCTGACGATCGCTTCCCTGTCAATAGCATGAGTGATTGCCTGACGAACCTTTTTGTCTTTGAACAGCTCATTCTTCTGGTTGTAGCCAAGATATGTGTAAGAAAGGCCCAAGCCTGACTCTACTTTAACGCCAGGGAATGATTTGACTGTTTCAATGTCAGTTCCAGGAACTCCTGCCGCAAAGTGGATATCACCAGCTTGGATTTGCGCAATCATCGCATCCATGTCAGGTACAATTTTATACGTAAGCGTATCAAGGTATGGACGGCCTTTGAAGTAATCATCAAACGCTTCTACCTTTACGTATTCTCCGTCCTTCCATTCAACAAATTTGAATGGACCAGTACCAATTGGACTTTTAGTGTTGAATTCATGCTCCCCAAGGTCGGCAACAGGAACATCCTTAAGGATATGTTCAGGCAGGATGAAATAGCTTAATGAAACCGGATAGAAGGAAGCATCCTTCTTGCTCAGCTTGAACTCGACAGTATAGTCATCGACTTTTGTAACTGATTCCATCGCTTCGAAAGCAGATCCGCGCTCACCATTATAATCAGGATCCTTTGGAATGTTGAAGGTGAAAACGACGTCATCTGCCGTAAATTCTTCTCCATCATGCCATTTGATTCCCTTTTTTAGTTTGGCTGTAAATGTCAAACCATCTTCAGAGATATCAATTGACTCGGCCATGCTCATTGTCGGATTAAATTCCGTATCAGAGGATACCAGACCATCAAAAATAAACCCTTCAATATTCGAGCTTGCTGTGTCAGTAGAATAAAGTGGATTGAACACGGTAGGTGAACCAGTTGAACCAATGATTAAATCCCCGCCTTGCTGCGGACCAGTTGCTTCCTCTTCTGTCTTGCCATCGTCTCCAGGAGTTTCTTTCGGATCCTCAGAGGTATTTCCTCCTGTACAGGCTGTCAGGAAGATTGACAGGATCAAAGTAAGACTAATCAACCACCACGAAGCTTTTCTTAATTTCACATCATTTCCCCCTTAGATTTTCACTAGTTTTTTAGCCATTAACGAATCTTTTGTTGGTCATACTAAATAATGCACTCTTATAAACTTCGAGACTCATTTAAAAAAAGACTCAAAATTCGTATACATTAATAGTGGTAAAGGCAACAAAGGTTACGCAAATAGCTTTAACAATAGAAAAGTGCCGGTATCTCCTCCTTTCAAATCCTGCTGCTGCCTATGTATACAGATGGCAGGCAACAAAATGGTTGTTCTTGACTTCTTTGAAGTCAGGGTTCATTTGTTTGCAAAGGTCAAATGCGGCTGGGCACCTTGTATGGAAGACACACCCTTTTGGCGGGTTTGCCGGGCTTGGCAGCTCACCTTTTAAGATGATCCGTTCCCTCTTCATGGCTCCTTTTTTTCTAGGCACCGGCACAGCCGAAAGCAATGCCTGTGTATAGGGGTGGAGTGGTTCTGCGTAAATCTCCGTTTTTGAAGCAAGCTCCATCATTTTTCCGAGGTACATAACCCCGACCCTATCACTTATATGCCTGACAACGCTTAGATCGTGGGATATAAAGATGTAAGTAAGGCCGAATTCTTCCTGAAGATCCTCCATCAGATTGATAATTTGGGCCTGGATTGAAACGTCCAATGCTGACACAGCTTCGTCGGCAACGATCAGTTCAGGGTTCAATGCCAGCGCTCTTGATATCCCAATCCTTTGCCGCTGTCCGCCAGAAAATTCATGTGGATACCGATTGATGAATGAAGCATTGAGCCCTACTTTCTCCAACAGAATTTCGACTTTCTCATCCCGTTCCTTGCTTTTATAAAGATGATGGGTATCCAGCGGTTCCCTGATGATTGATCTCAGTGTTTTCCTAGGGTTAAGAGACGCAAACGGATCCTGAAAAATCATCTGGATGTTTTTTCGCACATCCTTGCGAAGCTCACTTTCAGATAGATGGGAGATATCCCTGCCATTAAAAATGATCTTTCCATCGGTAGGTTCATAGAGTCGGATAATGGTCCGGCCGACTGTTGATTTGCCACAGCCTGATTCTCCGACGATCCCTAAAGTCTCACCTTTATTCACCTTCAGATTTATTCCATCGACTGCCTTTATATGACCTACTGTCTTTTGCAGCAAGCCAGATTTTATAGGAAAGTGCTTTTTTACATCCTGTAATTCAAGCAAGGTTTCAGAGCTATTTTCCTGTGAATTCTTTTCCAGGATTTCATTTGGCGAGGTCATTTCTTCACCTCCTTGCTGTCATGCAAAAAGCACCTTACAGAACGATTGGCGTATTTTCTCACAAGCTCTGGCATTTCACTGAAACAGCGCTCAAAGGCATGCGGACAGCGAGGCGCAAATCGGCATCCTTTTGGGAGATTCTCAGGTGACGGAACGTTTCCATCAATGGAGGCAAGTCGTGAATGGTCCTCGTCGATTGATGGGATCGAACCCATCAGGCCAGTGGTGTAAGGATGCAGCGGATTATCAAAAAGATCTTCAACCATTGCTTCTTCTACTACCTGCCCTGCATACAGGACGACGACTCGATCAGCAACTTCAGAAACCACTCCCAGGTCATGGGTAATGATTAGGATTGATGTTTCAAACTTTGTGCTCAGGTCCTTCATCAAGTCCAATATTTGCGCCTGGATGGTCACGTCCAATGCAGTTGTCGGTTCATCCGCTATCAATAGCTTTGGGTTGCAGCTCATCGCCATCGCAATCATCACCCTTTGGCGCATCCCCCCCGAAAGCCTGTGCGGATAATCATTGATTATTTCCTTTGCACGGGAAAAACCCACCAACTCCAGCATCTCAATCGCCTTTTTCTTCGCCATAGCATTATTCAAGCCCTGATGGTATGTCAGGACTTCCGTGATTTGTTCGCCGATGGTAAGTACAGGATTGAGCGATGTCATTGGTTCCTGGAAAATCATTGATATATCATTCCCGCGAATTTTGCACATCTCTTCCTCGCTTGCCCTGGCAAGATCCCGTCCGTCAAAATAGATCTGCCCGTCCACAATTTCTCCGGGAGGACTAGGGATCAGCCGCATTATCGATAGAGAGGTAATGCTCTTGCCAGACCCTGATTCCCCTACCAATGCGACAGTTTCCCCTCTATTGATGACTAGATCAACCCCGTCAACTGCTGGAATGAGTGCCTTGTTCCTTTTAAAATAGGTTTTAAGATTCTTTAGTTCCAATAAGGCTGTCACGTTTCTTGCACACCGCCTATCCCAATGAAATTAATATTAAGAGAAATGACTTTCTGACCAAGTGAAAGATTCTGATAATTATTAATTATTAGAAACAGTGTTCTTTTATTACACTTTCATTACTTTTTTCATTGCATTATTTTTTTCTTGGGATATAGGAATTGACCTTTTGTAGGTAAATTGTTTTAGCAGGAAAATAGTTTGAGCATTCTATTAAACCTGATAAGGATAATGGGATTGTTGATATATTGGATGTTAACTTTCTTTAAAGTAGATTTTTGGGGATGGAATGCTCTGCTTTACCCAAATGCGGGGATAAGAACATTTTGGGCAATGCAGGTGCTCTCCTTTTACCATAATGCGGGGACAAGTACTTTTTCGGGCAATGCAGGTGCTCTGCTTTTACCCAAATGCGGAGGCAAGTACTTTTTCGGGCAATGCAGGTGCTCTGCTTTTACCCAAATGCGGGGACAAGCACTTTTTCGGGCAATGCAGCTGCTCTGCTTTACCCAAATGCAGGGACCAGTACTTTTTCGGGCAATGCAGATGCTCTGCTTTTACCCAAATGCAGGGACAAGTACTTTTTCGGGCAATGCAGCTGCTCTGCTTTTACCCAAATGCGAGGACAAGCAGATTTACGGGCAATGCACACGCTCGCCTTTTACCCAAATGCGGGGACAAGCACCTTTTTGGGTAATGGAGACGGTCTGCTTTTACCCAAAGTGCGGTACTGGAGCAATAAATCTATATAAAAAAAGCAGAAACCCTAAAATCAAATAGGGTTTCTGCTTTTTTATGGTTGGAGGAGTTCTCTTCCTCATTAAGCGTCGTATTTTCTGAAAGCAATTGTAGCATTATGGCCGCCGAAGCCCAGTGAGTTGCTGATTGCGGCATTTACCTGTTGCTTGCGTGCTGCGTTTGGCACATAATCCAGGTCACATTCTGGATCTGGTGTTTCCAGGTTGATCGTCGGCGGTAGGATTCCTTCCTTCAATGCCAGAACCGTGAAAATCGCTTCGATTCCGCCTGCTGCACCAAGCAAGTGGCCTGTCATCGATTTTGTTGAGCTGACTGCAAGCTTGTACGCGTGCTCGCCAAATACTGTCTTGATGGCCATTGTTTCATATTTATCATTATATTCAGTACTTGTTCCGTGGGCGTTAACGTACCCTACTTCTTCTGGTGCAAGGCCTGCATCATCAAGTGCCATTTTCATCGCTCTTGCTCCGCCTTCTCCTTCAGGAGCTGGTGCGGTAATATGATATGCATCTCCAGTAGCACCGTAACCAACGATTTCAGCATAGATTTTAGCTCCACGGGCCAATGCATGATCCAGATCTTCAAGGACAACGATTCCTGCACCCTCACCCATAACAAATCCATCACGATCTTTGTCGAACGGCCTGCTCGCTTTCTGCGGGTCCTGATTAGTAGATAGTGCTGTATTTGCACAGAAGCCTGCAAACGACATTTTTGTAATAGGTGCTTCTGCACCGCCAGTAACCATCACGTCAGCGTCGCCGCGCTGGATCACCTTGAAGGCATCCCCAATTGAGTTGGTTCCAGTCGCACATGCTGTGACTGTACAAGAATTAAAACCTCTTGCGCCAAGTGTGATGGATACCTGTCCTGTTGCCATATCAGGAATCATCATCGGCACGAAGAAAGGGCTGACCCTGCGATATCCTCTGTTCATGAAGGTTTCGTGCTGCTGCTCGAATGTCTCCATCCCGCCAATTCCTGACCCAATCCACACTCCGACTCTAGGAGCGTTTTCATCGGTGATTTCCAGGCCAGAATCTTTTACAGCCATCAATGAAGCTGCGACAGCATAATGAGTAAAACGATCCATCTTCCTTGCGTCTTTCCGGTCCATAAAGTTCTCAACATTGAATTCCTTTACTTCTGCTGCAACCTTTGCAGGAAAGTCATCAGCATTTAATCTCGTAACCGGGCCGATTCCTGATACACCTTCAATGATATTGTTCCAGGTAGTTCCCGCGTCATTTCCAAGAGGCGTCACAGCCCCGATTCCAGTAACAACAACTCTGCGTTTCTCCATCATTATTGCATCTCCTTTATCTGTACTCTTATTTAATATTGAGTTCATCTTGTAATGAGTTTATTTACCCCAGCGCATTGCGATCGCGCCCCATGTCAAACCGCCGCCGAAGCCAACCATTACTACTACATCGCCATCCTTGATCTTTCCTGCTTCCAGTTCTTCAAAAAGCGAGATCGGAATCGATGCTGCTGATGTATTGCCGTATTTATGGACGGTCTTTGACATTTTTTCTACAGGCAGCTCAAGTCGCTGGCGGGCAGCTTCCATAATCCTGATATTTGCCTGGTGGGGAATCAGGAAATCAACATCCTCTTTTGAAAGTCCAGCTTTTTCAAGGACGTTGATGCTGCTCTCACCCATTTGCCTGACAGCAAATTTGAAAACTTCACGGCCATTCATCACAATATAGTCATCCTGGTACAAATGCTTGCCGCCTGAACCATCAGATCCGAGTTCAAAGGATAGCACTCCTTTACCATCAGATACAGGTCCCATGACAACCGCACCCGCACCATCACCAAACAGCACAGCTGTGTTGCGATCGTTCCAATCGGTTATCTTGGAGAGCTTTTCTACACCTACTATTAAAACATACTTATAAGTGCCTACTTCAATAAATTGTTTAGCAGTAACCATTCCATACATGAATCCCGCACATGCGGCACTCAGATCCATTGCGGCAGCTTTTTTTGCACCCAATTGATCCTGGAGCATACATGCTACTGTTGGGAAAGGCTGATCAGGCGTAACAGTCGCTACAAGGATCAAGTCGAGGTCCTCGGCTGAAATCCCAGCATTACTGATGGCCTCAACAGCAGCACGATAGGCTAAATCTGAAGTGTCCATATCGTCGCCTGCTATTCTTCTTTCTTCTATCCCTGTCCGTGTCCTGATCCATTCATCCGAGGTATCCATTTTCTTTTCCAAATCAAGGTTTGTTACAACTTCCTCCGGCAAATACCGCCCAACCCCAGTTATCCCTGCATTCATGGGATCCATCTCCTTTTATCTTGGATTCTGTCTATTTTGTTAAAATTTTATTATCAATTATTATGATTTGGTACTAATTTTAGCAGAAACTGCTCTTTCACTGCAACTTAAAATTAACAATTCCGCTTCTGCCCTAGTCCAAATGGCCAGATCAATCATAAACTGACAGTGAAGACCGATGCTTTTGGGCCGGTTGTTAACGACCTAAGGCAGACTGAAATAAGCCAGTCTAACCAGTTGCTTACGATTTTTTTAAAACAGATAGAAACATAGAAAGGTGGGAGTGAAAATGGAGGATGGAAGAGAAAGGGACTTATTTGGCTTTAGGCTAAAGAGAGATAATGAAGAGAGTTCCGATCAACATGAACAAGAGTTTGCTCATTTCGATCAATTTATGTTCGGGCGGCCAAGATATAACGAAGAATCTAGTGAGCAAAGTGTGAAAAATGATTCCCCCCTCAACAAGTATCTGGGACAAATTGATTTAGATGAAGTCATGTACCATGTAGATACATTGATCACATCAGCCAGAGAGCTCAAGCCGTTAGTGGGCAAGGTAAAACCACTTTTTGACCATTTCATGGAAAAAAATAAAAGCTGAGGCGCCCCTCAGCTTTCGTTCCTGAATTATTCTTTTGCAGCATCTGCTTTTCCCAGCTCATAAGCTTCGTTCATTACATTAGTGAAAAGCGTGAAAAACGGCTGCAGGTTGTCCATTGTCAATTCAATGCCAGCCTCCTGCAGTTTTTGCTGAGCTTCCGGAAGGTATTTCATCGCGATTTGCATGAACTCCATAGTTTTATCATTGCTTTGCATATAGATTATCTCCTTCTATTATATTTACTGGATAAGAAAGTATAAAATTTTCACTTCGAGAATTGTCCAGCTCCAGCGCTTGTCGGGGCTGACCAAGGCGCTTGCGCTTTTCTTACTGGTTGGGCAATTTGCCGGTTTCTTTATAAGAATTGATAAAAGTGCCTATTCTTTCCCTGAACTTGGAATCGACTTTAGGACTGAACTCGCCGAGGGAAATAACTCCATCCTGAAAGTCGAATGATAGGTTGCCCGACTTTAATTCCCCGTTATTGAACTTCTTAGCTGTCAATTCATACAAGTCATCAACATGCTGGACAGTACTCGTCAATACCGTCGACTCACCAAAATCTGACTGGTCCGAAATATAGCCAATTATATATAAGCCTCTGTCCTTTACCCTTTCAATCACGGGTACATTATACCCATCTCCAGCAGGATAAATGACATCAGCTCCCTCATCTAATACATCATCAAGAACATCCAGCGCTTTCTTTTGGTCATCCCAGTGACCAACAAAGCGTATGTCGACCTTCATATCCTTGTTTTCAAACATCGCACCATCATAAAAGCCTTCGACTTCAGGCTGCCATTCATATGCGGCAATGATTCCTACCTTGCCGGTTTCTGACATGTGGCTCGCGACCATTCCGCCAAAAAAGCCCATGGCATACCCCTTAAAATTTAGGCTTGTCGTATTTTTTGTTCTGGCATCACCATTAAAGCTAATGAAATGTATGTCAGGATAGTTCCCTGACATCTTATTGAAATAAGCTGCGTACTCATTTCCATGCCCATATATGAGGTTAACTCCCTGGCGGTCGAACTCCTTCACTGCAGCCTCTACATCTTCCTGTGTATTCATACCTTCTTTGAAAAAGACATCAACTCCCAGGCTGGATTGGATTTGCAGAAGTCCTCGATATCCTTTCGTCCCCCACACCTGATCATTAATAGTTTCAGGCACCAACAGGCCGACTTTCTCCACCTTGCCTGTTGCAAGAGGTTGTCCGCAACCCCCAAGCAAAAGAAGGCTTAATAATATTAGCCCGAAACGTTTCAGCATCCGATGCATCTCCTTTATGCGCCACTGTGCAAATCCTTTAAATCATTCAGTGTTCGCTTTATTAAAATGGAACCGATTAAAAGAATCTTTTACCATTTTACTCTCTGGAGTATCACTTTGAAAAGTGGTTTATCGAAATTCGCTTAGACTCTGCTGTCCTGTATTCGAGTAAAATGCTCCTTTTGCCTGCTTAATCCCTTGCTGATTTGCTCATTTTGTCCTATTGTCCTGACTCGGATTGTTTCTTTTATTACTGGTGCTACAACCTCGTTCCTAAGTATTGCAGCATCCTGGCCAATTAGCTCCTCTGCACACTGCAGCCATCTTTCCTGTTCTCCACTTGCTAGTATATACTGACCCTGTTGACCTGATTCAGCCATTTCCTTTATCGTTTTGACAGCATCATTTATATACAAGCAATCATGCGTCCACTCCCATTTGCTAAGATCAGGAATCTTCCTGCCATTATTTGAAGAATGAGAGATCGCTTTCTGAAAAAAACACTCCTCCGGCTGCCAGGGACCATAAATGGTCGGCAAATAGATTGTTAGAAGTGTGGATTCCCGGTTGCCGATATATGTGCTAATTTTTGTTTCTGCCTCCCTAAAATCCATGTTTTCCTGGGCAAAATATGCAGGCAAAACAACAGCTGTCGGCAGCTTTTTCAAATGACGATTTTCTAATTTGCTGAGAAGTACTTCCAATAAATCATTTGTACCATTCCGAGTCTGCAGCGACTCAAACAAAGTCACGAACAGAAACCCTTCTGCTCGCTCAGCTTCCCAATCTTCCAGACTGATCTCTGAGAAATTGGCATTCCTGCCGATTTCGAGACGTTTTTCCTCTGTAAAATACTCATCTATGTTTCCTGACTGATGGATTCCATCTATCTCAACGCCTAGATCAAGCATATGACGGCAAAGACTATATCCTATAAAGTCATATATTCCGAGAATCGTTGCCCTTTCCATATTGAACTCCTCCTTGCAAATACTCTCTTGTATCCTATGAATCTAAAACTGAAAATATTTGCAAGGAGTTATAGGACTTGCTCATGTTTTGTAAAAAATTGTACGATTTGGCTCCCTACTTGAAGCATTTTTTCAGGAAGTACATAACTTATGGTAACCGGGAGGTCAGCTCTTTCCCATTCAACTGAAAGTTCCTTAATGATACTTGACTGCTTATATGCCCTGTTTCCTGATAATACATGGATGATTTTTACTGGCGTTTCTTTATTGAAAACAGGACTGGAAGAGCCACCATCAAACCTCTCAAGGAGCTTGCTTATTTCGGTTTCATATGCAGCTTCTAGTTCTGCGACAAGCTTTTTATAAAAAAACTTATTCTCTTTTTCCTGCTCCAAATGCGTACTCAGTGAGAGGATTGGATTGATCAAGACCAGGCTCCTGATTTTTGAATCACCATCCGCTAAAAGCTTTAAGGCAACAAGCGCCCCCATCCCTTCAGCCACTACATGGAAAGAAGTATTCAATATTTCATTCCGGACGATATGGCTGCACAGTCTCATCGTTAACTCGACAGCCTTCTCACTTCCCCAATGCCTTCCATATAAATTTGAATAAAAGACAGTATACCCTTCATTTTTCAATATGTTCAACAGTGAACGTTTACCTTCATTCTGCGTCCAGAAGCTGCTTTCACTGTTCACAAAGTGCCTTTCATCTCCAATCGTCAGGATACCGAAACCATTTGGCCTTTCAGGATAATGGATGACATTCCATTCGGTATCCAGTTTAAAGTTCCGGCTCTCCATCTTACCAACCCCTTCCCTACAGATTATTCATATTACTGTATGTAATTTAACAGGAAATGAAAGGGGATATGCCCATTTTTCCATATTAATCCCTTCTCACGGTGTTCAAATCTCCATAAGTCCGATATATTAATTTTACCAGGTTTTAGTAAAATAGAAGTGTACTATGAAAACGCTTTTCATTTTATTTAAAATTCATTTATAATTTATATGGCTTATGGTAAGATGAGAAAAGATTTAATAATGTAAGAGGTGAAAATCGTGAAATATTTCTGGACTTTACTCTGGACATTCCTCCTGGTTCTAATGCTTAATTACGTAGCTGGCGCGATGATCGGCGTTGGATTGGACTTAGCTCAAAGCACGATCCTAGCGGTTGTGGCAACAATCATTATCCTTGTGATTCCTGCAGTTCTTCCAAATGGATCTGAAGAAAATCACCAACATTAAAGTACATAAAAAAAGTCATCCGACCGGATGACTCAGCTTGTGGAGAAAGGGT
>NZ_JAGGQL010000057.1 GCF_018613315.1 Bacillus sp. ISL-37
CATTGTAGAACGTCATTAACATCCTAGCTGAGCCTGAAAACCGTATAAGGAATTCTGCCTTTTTAGCTACCAGTTTTCTCGGTTTAGCCGTGTTAGGAGATGTAGTCGAAGCCGCAAGTGAATCAGGAGCTGATTATATGGACTCTTACAGTGGAGATACGATTGGTAACGGGTCATCGGCTGCAGCTGTTGCAGAAAATGGATCATTATTCGCTTTAGCCTTAAAACAACAAGCTGCTGAGAATCATCTAGAGACCATCAATGATCATCTCGTCAACAGCTTCCATACTGAAACTGGTGTGCCATTTATGGAGCAACAGGTAGAATCCAACTCTAATAGCATGGTCGGTGTATTCCCTGCTTTCGATTCGCATCATGATGTCCAACTTCCAATCAAACAATATTTAGCATCAGATCATGTACAGTTTAAAACAGCAAACCGAATGCTATACGCTGACATTCTTTATGATCCATCCATAGCAGACGCATTGGAATTAACAAATCAGGAAATTGAGGATTTAATTAAAGGCATAACCCCTGAAGGTTATACCTGGCATCATAATAAAGACTCGGGATCTCTTCAGCTAGTAATCGAGGCTATACACACCAATACTGCTCATACAGATGGTCGTGAGCTTTGGGGTGGCGGAGACCTATATAGATAACCAATCCATAGAAAGAATTAATCAACAAGCAAAGGAGAATAAGCATGTTTGACATTGATATGGACTATGAAGAAAATCCAAGGCTTCGAATCACCAAAAAAGGAGTAGAATTACTCACCCTTGCCAATGATTCTATTCAAAGCATTGCCGACGATTTAGTATTCTCCTCTGTTTTACTAGATACACATAAGCCAGTGATGATGGTCAGAGACGGAAAGTCCATTCATGGAATAGGACCGAAAACAAAAGCTGCGGTTGAAGCCCTCGAGAATTCGCTTTTCACGATGGAAGCATTAGCTGCTCTAGAAGAAGATGAAGAAGGAATGCCGCTCCTTCTATATCCAGATAGCGTAAAAGAAGCACTAACAAGTGCAATACCTTTTCTTGTAGAAGGCATTGCTGAAATGAAGCAAGCAATGGATTGGTATGACCAAGTAATCGAAGATGCAGAACCAGAAAGCGGAGAGGGCTATGTCGAGGGCTACATAGCCATGCAGCTAGAGGAGAAAATTAAAGAATTTGAAGAAGCCATTCTTGCCCTTAAGAAGGCTTTGGATATTTTTATTTAAGGAACACACATAGGGAGAGGTGTGAAGACACTTCTCCTTTAGATGTATTTCTGTAGTGAATTTCAAGATTTTAGTTTTTTGGGTTAAAGTGTGTTAATTGTCCAATTAAAATAGGAAGTGTGATGGAGCATTTTCTTCTTTCTATTCACCCTTTGGTAAAACAAACTACTTTGACCACTGAATGTGACATCAGAACTACCCCTGTTTCTTCTTAGCGGTACAGAAGTCTCGCATCCTGGTCGATAAACAATCAATCTGGTGCTATTAAATGTCTTTTCATTTCAATGCGTTTATGTCATTTAGACATATATTCCTGTGTGTCTGAATTAGACCCGAGAGGGATTTCATCCCAATTATATTAAGGTAAGCTAATAATGTTGAGACAATTTTATAAAAAGTTAAACAACATAAATAATCCCGCCAAGCCAAAGCAGGCCTAGCGGGATTATTCATCTTTTTCTAACTCATAATTCTAAAATTGTACTGGTTTATTTAGCTTGGCAGATTCATAAAAAGTTAATACAAGTTTAAGTGCATTTTTTCCGTCTTCACCAGTTACAGCAGGCTCTCGATTTTCATAAATAGCGTTAATCATATCCTCAATAATCCACTGATGACCTGGAGTCCCCCATGGATCTGCTTTAACGCTTTCTTTCAAATCTTCTATTTCTTCTTTTGACAAATCCATTATATCAAGATGTTCAAAATACAATGCATTAGTTCCACCGATCTTTATCGTACCTTTTTCCCCAAACATTGTAATAGACTCTTCAAAGTTTTTAGGATAAACAGTAGTGGATGCTTCTACTGTTCCAAGTGCGCCTGAATTAAATTTAATAGATCCGACAGATACATCTTCAGCTTCAATATTCCTAAATCTTGTTGCTTCCATACTAAAAACTTGTTCAGGGTTTCCCATAAACCATAATAATAAATCAAGGTTATGAATGGCTTGGTTCATCAGAACTCCACCATCATTCTGTTTAGTTCCTCTCCAAGGAGCTTGGTCATAATATTCCTGATTTCTGTTCCAATTCACTATACAGCTTGCATGGCTGATTTTTCCTAATAAACCTTTGTCAATAATTTTTCTCAACTCTTGAACAACCGGTCTAAAACGGTTAGGGTGTACAACTGCTAATTTTACATTATTGACTTTACAGGCATTTATAATTTTATCTGTATCTTCAATTGTCATTGCAATTGGCTTTTCTACTATAATGTGCTTCTTTGCTTCTGCTATTTGAACTGCGATTGAAGCATGAAAACCACTTGGTGTGCAAATACAAACTACATCAATATCCTCTTTTTCTAGCATTTGTTCTAAGTCAGTATACGGTTCTGCACCATATTCTTCACTATAAAATTCCATTGTAGCTGGAACTTTATCACAGACTGCAACGAGCTTTGCAGCATCAATTTTATCAATCGCTGCTGCATGCTTTTTTGCTATAAAGCCACATCCGACAATTGCGAAATTCATTACGAAACCTCTTCCCTATTCATATATTAATCTTAAGCATTAATGAATTCTTGTATAACATCACATACTTTTGTAATTTCTTCATCTTTTATATATGGATGCATTGGAAGTGAAAGAACAGTGTCACAAAGTTTATTTGTTACAACGAAATCTTCCTCTTCAAACGGCAGATCAGCGAATGCTTGTTGGAGGTGCATCGGTTTAATATAATAAATCATACTCGGAATATCATTTTCTTTCAGCCTAGCTTGTAACGCATCTCGTTGTTCTTTAGAATTAACCTTAATTGTATATTGAGCAAAACTAGAATAATAACCTTCTGGAATGAAAGGCGTTTCTACAATATTCTGTAGCTTCTCACTATACAGTTTATAAGCTCTATTCACTCTATCAAGCTCATGTTCTTTAAATGCATGTAATTTTACTTGTAAGATGGCTGCTTGAATGGTATCTAGTCTTGAATTAACACCAATTCGGACATTGTCATACTTGTTTTCACCTTTTCCATGTACTTTATAGGAACGAATCAGTTCAGCAGTTTCATCATTATTTGTAAAAATTGCCCCACCGTCTCCGTAACACCCTAAAGGCTTAGCTGGAAAAAAGGAAGTAGTTGCAGCATCACCGAAACTGCAAGCCATTTTACCATTAATACTTCCTCCAAATCCTTGTGCCCCATCTTCCAAAACAAGTAAATCGTATTGTTTAGCAATCCTCTCAATTTCATCATAATTCGCCGGAAGACCAAACAAATCGACTGGTATAACAACTTTCGGATTAAGTTTCCCTGCTTCTTTGACTTCTTCAATTGCCTTTATAAGCTTATCAGTATCTATGTTGTATGTTTTTTCATCAACATCTACGAAAACTGGTGTCGCTCCATTAAACGATACTACTTCTCCAGTAGAGAAGAATGTAAAATCAGGAACAAAAACAGCGTCCCCTTCTTTTACATCCCAAGCCATTAAAACTAAGGACAAAGCATCTGTTCCATTGGCACAAGTTATACAATGCTTAACACCCACGTACTCTGCTAATTCTTTTTCAAGATTATTTACAGGCTTGCCACCTATATATTGACCACTGTCTAGCACATTTTGAATAGCATCATCAATAGCAGTTTTGTACTGTTTATATTGGGTCTTTAAATCACGAAATTCCATATTTATCTCTTCTCCCTTATTTAATTTCCATTAAATTTCCATTCGTTAAATCATAAGATCTACCACATTCTTTACAACTTAAATCGTCTTTTAAAGGAAGACCACACTCACAAACCCAACCGATTTGTTTTGCCGGAACACCCGCCATTAGTGCATAGTCTGGAACATCTTTTGTTACAACGGCTCCTGAGGCAATCATTGCCCAGGAACCGATAGTATTACCACAAACGATAGTGGCGTTTGCACCTATAGAAGCACCATATTTAACCAAAGTTTTCTTGTATTTAGCATTTCCTTTAGCATATTTACTCCTCGGAGTCAGATCGTTAGTAAACACCATGGATGGACCACAAAACACAAAATCTTCTAACTCTACTCCCTCATATACCGAAACATTATTTTGTATTTTTACACCGTTTCCGATTTTAACATTGTTAGATACATTTACATTCTGACCTATTGAACATTTTTCTCCGATATCTGCTCCAGAATGGATGTGACTAAAATGCCATACCTTTGTTCCGTCTCCAAGCTTCACATCACTATCAATGTAACTACTTTCATGTACAAAATACTTCATTGGAGTTTCCCCTTACATCCTTTTATAAGTTATTAGGAGTGGCCAAGACATAAGCCTTATAGCAACTCAATATTTTCTCTATCCGTTATATCTTTCATTGCATTTTTTGTATCGAAAATAGCTTTTGCATGCTGTTGAACGAGATAATAATCTACCATTGTGTGATCTGCTGTTATAATAACTAGGTCTGCACCTTTAATAAGTTCAACTGTTAATTCAGTTTCACCTTTTTTTACATTTCCATGGTCATTATATTCTGGAATAAAGGGGTCAAAGTATGATACTTCTGCGCCTTCCTTTTCTAATTCATCAATTACCCTAAGAGCAGCACTTTCTCTGTAATCATCAATATCTTTTTTGTAAGCTACACCAAGCACTAGGACCTTAGAAGCACTCATAGCTTTCTTGTGTCTATTTAGGATTTTGCTCGCTCTCTCCACACAATATTCAGGCATTCTATCATTTACCATCATTGATGATTCAATCATAGATGTATGGAATCCATATTCTCGAGCTTTCCAAGAAAGATAATAAGGATCTAGCGGGATGCAGTGACCTCCAAGACCTGGTCCTGGATAAAACGCTTGAAACCCATATGGTTTGGTCTTTGCAGCTTCTATTACTTCCCAAAAATTAATGTCCATTTTATTACTTAAGATTGCCAGCTCATTGACTAAACCAATATTTATATTTCTATATATGTTTTCGAGGATTTTTTCCATCTCTGCTACCGCAGGCGAAGACACTCGATGGATAGGAGCCTCTAGAATACTCTCATAGAGGGCAGCTGCTACGTCTGTGCATTTCTCTGTAAACCCACCAACTACTTTAGGAGTGTTTTTTGTTTTAAAAGTCAAGTTACCAGGATCTACTCGTTCCGGTGAATATGCTAGGAAAAAATCCACTCCACATTTCAACCCTGATTCTTCAAGTATTGGCTTTAAAAGCTCCTCAGTTGTTCCTGGATAAGTGGTAGATTCTAAAACTATTAACATATCCTTATGCATGTAGGGCACAATGCTCTCAGCGGACGCCTTAACATAACTAATATCTGGTTGTTGATACTTGTCTAATGGAGTTGGGACACATATACTTACACAATCTGCCTGTGCCACTTTCGCAAAGTCAGTTGTAGCTGATAGATTTCCTGATTTGACAAGAGACTCAAGGTCTTCATTTACAACATCACCAATGTAGTTTTTTCCCTCATTCACCATTTTGACTTTAGAGTCTTGAACATCGAATCCGATTGTTTTATATCCAGCTTTTGCTTTTTCAACAGCTAACGGAAGGCCTACATAACCTAGTCCTATAACTCCTAGAGTTGCACTTTTGTTTAATAGCTTTTCCTTTAAGTTACTAGTTGATTTTACAGTAGTCATAATTTTATTTTCCTCCTTTTAATATAGCATTACAAATATGCTCAGCAGCATTACCCTCTCCGAACAGCATAGGCTGGGGATATTGCAAGCAATCTAACCTTCTTGTAACTGTTTTTAATATTGTATCAATATTAATTGAACTTAAAACATTCCAACCATTTTCTAAGGTTTCTACCCACTCTGTTTGATCTCTTAGTGTTGTACAAGGAGTTTTAAGAAAGTATGCCTCTTTTTGAAGCCCACCAGAATCTGTTACAACCATATATGCATTTGCTGTCAGGTATAACATCATTAAATAGCCAACTGGTTTAATTAGTATTACATTGTCTAAGTTAATATCCAATTTATTAATCAACTTCTGTGTCCTCGGATGAATTGGGAGTATTACCGGCTTGTCCATTCTTTCAAATGCAGAAAAGATTTCAAATAACTTCTTATCATCATCTGTATTTTCAGCACGATGGATAGTTGCAAGATAATACTCTTTTTCTGTAATATTAGGAATATTTTCATTTTCCGCTCTTAATTCTTCTAACCAAGCACCATTAGAGTATCTGGTTTCGGACATTTTAATATTTCTTAAAACCACATCATACATAATATCCCCAGTATTTAATACACCTACTGTAATTCCCTCGTTTCTTAAATTCTCAACTGCCGTTTGTGTAGGACACAATAATAAATCAGATATATTATCCGTTAAAATTCTATTTTGCTCTTCGGGCATCAATTTATTATAACTACGCAAACCAGCTTCTACATGATATACGGGAATGTGTAACTTACTGGCTGCCAACGCACCGGCTAATGTGGAGTTAGTATCACCATAGACCAACATCCCGTCTGGCTTTTCTTTTATTATCAATTCTTCTATTTTCTCTAGCATCCGACCTGTTTGTAAGCCATGACTCCCCGAACCAACCTCTAAGTTATAATCTGGTTTTGGTATACCAAGCTCATTAAAAAAAACATCCGACATATTTGCATCATAGTGTTGGCCAGTATGGACTAATATTTCTTCATTGTCCTTTCTAAATACCTCTGAAAATGGTGCTGCCTTTATAAATTGGGGACGGGCACCAATTATCGTTATAATCTTCATTTTTATTCTCCCTTCCTAGTTACATTTCTGTACGCATCTAACAATGTTTTCTCCTGAACTTCCCAAGAATAATTTATAGACATTTTTTTTGAATTTACTGCATATTCACTAAGATCTTTTTCTACCAATTCATTAACTAAACTTACAATCGATTCAACCGATTGCTCTTCAATCAACCAACCAAAATTATACCTATTAATGAGGTTTCTAACTTCAGGTAAGTCATTAGATATAACAGGAAGCCCAGCCATTATATACTCAAATAATTTATTTGGTAATGAGAAATAATTGTTCAAACAGCTGTTTTCAGTCATCAAAAAGCCTACGTCAGCTGAAGATGTATATTTGAGTAAATCTTTTGGGGAAACTGCCTCTTTATAAAAAATGTTGTTATAATCATCCGCATATCTTCGGACTTTCTTTTCGAGAGGTCCGTAACCCATCATAATCAAGGTAGCATTAGGATGAATACTGCTCGATGTAAAAACATCTAGCATCTGCTCAATGCCTCTACCTGCCGATAGCCCCCCTTGATAGAGAAATATTTTTTTATCTCTTGAAAGAGAATATAGTTCTCTAAAGATATTACTAGTTTGAGGATCACTATAGTTAGGACAATTAAAAACAAGTTTTGGCTTCTTAATTTTATAATTATTTACGTACTCATTCGCTATCGACTCACTTACAGTGATTACTTCATCTACATACTTAATAAGTGATTTTTCAACAATCATTGTTAATTTTTTTCTTAATCCATTAAGACCTATAATTTCCGTTTGGTATTCATGGGCATCATAAATAATTTTAGTCTTTCCTATTGATATTCCTTTCATTAATACAGCTATAGGTAACGGTCCCAAATCATTACAATGTATTACATCAACTTTACTTCTAAAATTAAAAATAACCTTTAATAAAAACTCCATATACTTTAGTATTTGTATCAGTAAGCTTTTTGACCACTTTTTTGTGTATAGACGAATCCGTTTAACTTTTATTCCGTTAATAACTTCCTCTTCTTTTAATCCATCCTCATACAGAGCGACAACAGTAACATTGTAGGCGTCCCCATGAAGTGACACTGCTTCTTTCAAAACTCTCGAATCATTTTTAAAGTTATTCATTACAATAGAAATAACATCCAAATTCATCAACCTCAATTCCTTATGAATTTATTCTATAAGTCTACTCCTCTCTTTGTTGTTCTGTTCATTAAAAGTAAACTAATACCAACTAATATAATTACTAAAAGTCTAAAGTTAAAAAACAACATTGAGAAACCTGTTTGAGTCAACTTAATGAATTCAAAAATTAACATTACATAAATACTAATAGATATTGAATTAACTTTAAGGTTGTTAATTAAGTGCTGACTAACTGAAAGAATAATGCCCACAACTATAGAAGAGAAAATAACACCTAAAAATCCAAAGTTAACATACATTTCTCCCCAAAAGACAGTTGGGGCTGAACCTACCACACCACTCGCCGCTCGGTCAGGAAACCATAAATTTGCAACCTCAACAGTAAGTCGATAATTCTCCCATGGAAATATTCCCCCGGGATTCGGAAATGTACTACCAAATTTAAATTCTTCAATATCTGGAAAAATCTCCAAATAGAAATAAGCAGGTGATATTTGGCCAATAAATAATCTGCTTAAAATCGCTTGCACAACATCTATGATTGGCCTTCCCTGCATACCCATAATGTATTGATACATTAAAATTAGTATTGGAACACTAATTACCCCTATCTTAATGATGAAACCCACTTTAATTTTTTTCCCTTTCACTAATAAATATATTATCCCTAATCCTAGAAGATATAATATTATTGGGGCTTTATGTGTAGGAACAATCAATGCAAATGAAGTTATCAAGAATGTAAAGGCAAATATTAAAATACTAAGCCTAGTCTGCTTAATTAATAAGTTTGCAAAGAAAATAAAACTTATAAATACCATTATTTGATTAAAGAACAGACTGTACCAAAGATAGCCTGAAAAATCATTTGTTGCCAAACTCCTTAAAAGTTGAACCTCCATAGTATTTGCACCAGTTAGCATAGCAATAATTGGAATTTTGGGTATCTTAGTTAAATATAATAAAAAAACAAAACAACTTATAATAAAGATAAATATAGCAAGTACATAACTTCTACTGTTTAATCCCTTTATTTGGAGATTATGCTCTTTAAACTGAGGGTAACTTTGAATATCTAATTTTAGAACGTTTTTACTATACCAAAATCCAATTAATATAAGGAATAAAGATAAACTACTATATGACCATAATTTTAAGATGGTTGTTTGATCAGTAATATTTATGTTAACACTATACTCATTCCAACCCAAATATAAGAACAATATCCCAATGTATGCATTAATAATATAAAATAACAAAAAGAAAGAAAGAATACTCGGTTTTAAAAAAACCACTCCGATGAAGCGAGTGAAAATTATACCTAATAGCATAATTAAAATAAAAGCAACTATGAATAAAAAAACAGTCACTGAACCACCACTTTAGAAGGAAATTTTTTCAACTGAAGTTTGATTACATCCACATATTAAATCTTAATTTAAACTTATCTATTCTTAATCCAACTTGGAATCAGAAAAGACATTGTGAAATAATATAAAACACATATAAATTTACCCTTTAGATAACTACAAGCAAGTTGAGATCAAATATAATTAGCATATACAGCATCATATCAAGTACTTCTAACGAGTCTGTAAGCAATAAATAATATAATCAAATAATGTATTGACAAGACCAAAGTATTAAATATAAAGAAGTAATAGATACTAAAGCCTAATATATAAGATATACCAAATATACCTATTGAAAGTAGTAAATACACCACCTGCCAATAAAGATCAATAACCTGCTTTTCATAAATTATTAATGTAGATGTTAAGGGAGATACGACAAACTTTATTAACATCAACGGAATCAAAAATTGTGCATACTTTCCGGCATCTGCCCATTGTTCACCAAATAGAATTATTACAAGATCTTCTATAAAGAAAAATAATGGACCAAATCCTAGAAGAGAGATAATAAGTAATTTTATAAACGTGGATTTAAATGTTTTTATTGCTTTCCCATTTTCTCTTTTTTCCACACTAGCCTGTTGAAAGAATACCTGGCTAATAGTGCGACTGACAACAATCATAGGTAAGTTAAGTACTTTGTTAATCAATGAATAAAACCCTAAGGTTGATGCACTGTATATCATTGATAAGAAAATACTCGTAGAGTGGACGGAAACAACATTACATAAAGTTGCCCAACTAGAAACTAGGGGAAACCTTTTGTACTTAAATGCCATCCTCTTTATTTTTGATTTACTAATTGAGTTTAGTAAAGTTTTATCCCTAATCACTTCCTTTACCATCCTATAGTTTGAAACAAAATGAGAAATAATTTGACCACCAATAAGGCCAAGAATACCTGCCTTTAGTAGACCTAATATTATTTGAAAGGTTGTTCCAACTACTGCCTTTATTACATTTGCCTTAGCAATAACTCCATAGCTACCTATCCTTGTATTCATAAAATTTAATGCATTATATATACCAGACATTAAAACAACTAGCGGTATGAAAAATAACCAAGGTTTTATTTCGTTATTACCTAAAATTGATAAAATAAAGTCTTGGAACAACAAAATTACCAAAAAGAGTAAAGTACTTACACTAAGGGCAATTAAGAGAGATAAAGCAAGTATATTAACAGCATCCTCGTCTTTATCAGGAAGCATAATTGCAAACTCATATCTACCGTTAACGATAGCGCTAAAAATGGAGGTTATAGCTACAAATAAAGCCAATACTCCAAACTGTTCAGGGCTATATATTCTAGTTAATATTGGTGATGCAGCTACAGGAATAGCTTGTGCAATTGTAGATCCAGTCATTAATTTAATTACGTTTTTATTAAAATCATTCAATATGAATTTTTTTACCATTATTTCTCCATTTTGATTTTAATTAAATAATTGATATTAAATAAACTCATTGTGTATACATAATAATATACGATTAGTCGCCATTGAATTTTTTTGATAGCATGCCTGCTATAACCTTCTCAAATATAGCTAAGCCTTATAACATGGATTTTGCAAAAAGAAACATCACTTTACTTAGTTTTCTTCACAATAATCAGTTCTTAGAAAAGATCCCCAGTATATTGATTATATTATTTTCCCAATAATAATTGGCTTTTTTTCTTCTTAATAAATCTCTATAATTTGCTAGGGTATTTGGATTGTCATTTAAATCTTGAAATATTACACTCATATCTTTACTCATATTTTCATAATTTATTGTCCAGCCAAGTGAGTCCGCCTTTATTATTTCTCCAAATTCAGAACCTCTTGTAGCTATCATAGGTGTTTCTGTAACTATACTTTCAAAAAACTTATTAGGAAGTGAAACCTTTGCATCTTTTGATGGATATACCAAATAAGTAACATCAATATGGGAGTAAATTCTCTCTAATTCATTAAGCTTAAACTCCCCATATATCACTACGTGTTTATATTTCTTCGAAATTATATACTCTTCAATTTCTTTGAGTTTAGGGCCACTTCCTCCAATAAAAACTTCAATCTTCGGAAAGTTGCTTGATACATCAAGAAGTAACTTTAGCTCTTCAAAATATCTAACAACTCCTATAAATCCAATAACAATTCTTTCTCTCTTTGGCTTTTCAATATTTCGAAATGTATTTTTAAGTGGTGCATTAGTTATAATAACACTGTCATGATGAACTTTATTTTCGTATAATCTCTTCATGTTTGGTGTCACAACAATATGGGAATCTACTTTTTTCATTAGAGTTAATTCTATTCTTTTTATTAATATACTTAATAATCGGTTTACTAATCCTTTTCTATTTTCAAAGTATAAATAAAAAAGATCATGTTCATCATAAATTAACTTACTTTCTCTGTTTTTTATTTTTGCAATATAACCAACCAATAACGCATCAAAGTCATGACAATGGATAAAGTCAGAATTATTCCTTTTTAAATATTTAACTACCTCCTTGATGAATTTCCAATACCCCCAAAGTTGTTTTATACCGCTACCGTACTTACCATCTACAAAAATTCTTCTTATTTTTATGCCATCAATTATTTCAATTTGTTTGTTTTTAAATTTAATTTCTCTATCCCAAGCCAATATCTCTACATCATATCCATTATCAACTAGTACTTTAGCTTCCTTATATACTCTTGGGTCGGGATTAAAAGCATTAGTTAATATCATTATAATTTTCATAAAATACCTCTTTCAGGTTAACTTCTGATCACTAATATGCTTATATGTTATTAAACTATTGCTTAGTCCTTAACTTTTTATTATTTTCCTATACTTCTTTATCGAGCCGATTATATGACTAACAGTATAATAAATTGATCTTATTGGATCGACACTTATAAATCTAAATACTTTATAAGTCATCTTAATAGTTTTCAATTTATTACCAGATTTAGAATTACGTGAAATCCTATATATTAACAGTGGTTCATTTAAGCCATAAGCGATTATACCATTTTGAAGAACCCTTAACCAAACTGCATAATCCTCATGCATATCATCTCTCTCCATTTTTATGGTATCAAAAAAACTTCTTTTTATTAGTACAGATGAGCAAGAAATGACGTTTTGCAATCTCAATTTTTCAAAAGAAACTTGCTCTGGAACTTCAAATTTTCCTTGATAAAATTCCCCATTTTCATTAATGTAAGATGAACCAGTAAATAAAAACTCAGCTTCTGTATTTTTGGCATACTCCATCTGTTTCTGCAATTTTGTTTTCTCCCAGATATCATCACTATCTAAAAACGCAATCCAATCTCCATTTGCAAGTGAAATGCCTCGATTTCTTGTTGCTGATACACCTTGGTTATCTTCATTTTTATAGAATTGAATACGAAGATCTTTGTTTGAAAGCTTTTTTATTATTTTTACTGTACTATCCCTAGAACCATCATCTATTACTATCAATTCCCACAATTTATATGTTTGTTCAATTACAGAAGTAATAGCTTCCTCAATAAATTTCTCACAATTATATGCCGGCATGATTATACTTATTAGCTTTTCTTTTTTAAAGGTAGAACTCATATATTAATACCTCCCCTCAGTCATACGAATAGAATTATTAAAATCGTATACTTGAAAATCCATCTGTTTTTCAATCAGAGATTTCTCATAAACTAGATCTCCAAATACCTTATTTAAGGTTCTGGTCTTCACTAAATTTAATAAGGGATTAAATAACTTAGTCATATTAATTTTCTTCCCATGAATTTCTGCTATCCGCTTAACCATCTCTGACGTACACACATATTCTTTATCTTGAGGAAAGAATAAATCACTTCGAGAATCATCAATTAACAATCGTACAAATTCACATAAATTATCAATATAGATCATGCTTCGCTTATTTTTTATATCAGGAAAAACAGGTATTTTAAGTGCAAGTCTCGCTAATCTAGCATAATTGCCTTTACAATTATTTCCGTAAATCATTGGCGGACGTAGAATCGCAACTTTAAAAGACTTCCCTTCCAAAGTTCTTATCAATTCCTCTGCTTGGAGCTTGGATTTGCCATAATTACTTTTAGGTTTAAGGGGTGTATTTTTACCAATGACACCATTCTCAACACCATACACACTCATGGAACTTAAGAAAATGAACTGCTTAACTCCTTCTCTTTTTGCCTTTTGGGCTACTTCAAAAGCCAAGTCACGATTTACTTTATAATAAAGATCTCCATTTTCTTCCGTTTCTTTCACATGTGCAATTCCTGCCACATGAAAGACAACTTCATACTCTGAAAAGTCTTTTCCCTTCCATAAATCGTTTCTTAAACTTATTTTATCTATATAATATATATCAGGAAACTTTCCAAGCCATCTTTCCAAGCTCGTACCCACATAGCTGCTTTCACCTGTAATCAATATTTTTTTCATTTAGAAATGCTCTCCTTACTGCTTGCCACTTCCTTATTAACTCCTGTTCCACCTTCCACAACTCCATCACTCTTAACGACACTAACAATTGTCCCAAAGAAGCACTTAACATCCATCCAAAAACCGAATTTTTCAACATACTCTCCATCCAGCTTTGCTTTTTCTTTAATAGGAAGTTCATCCCTACCATTAATCTGAGCCCAACCAGTCAGTCCAGGTTTAATATCATTAGCGCCATATATGTCACGTTCAGCAATTAAATCATATTGATTCCATAGTGCTGGTCTAGGACCAATAATACTCATTTCGCCCACAAAGATATTCCAAATCTGCGGGAGCTCATCTAGTGAGGTTTTTCTCAGGAATTTACCCATCTTTGTGATGTACTGTTCTGGGTTATCTAATAAGTGAGTTGGAGTGTCCTTCGGCGTATTAATTTTCATGGTACGAAATTTCAATATGTTGAAATGATCTTTTCCAATTCCTACACGCTTTTGCCTAAAAAGAATCGGACCTCTGGAATCTATCTTAATAGCAAAAATTAGCATTAAGAAAATAGGTGATAAAACAATAAGTCCTATCAAAGAAAGAATGATATCTATCAATCTTTTAACTAGCACATACATGCACGTAACACTCCTTAAAAAAGATATTTAGTAAGTTAGGATTTAATTGAAACTCTTAGGCCTTTCCAATCAACTACTAAACTACTAAATTAATCTCCTTCCTCTTAACTCTGCTTATGGAATAACCACTTAAAAAAATACAAATCCCTTACTTAATCTTTATTCCTCAGGAATAAAAAGCTCAAAAAACTCCCCGGATCCATACAAAAATACAATGAATCCGGGTATACCACTCCACTATTGTTTAGCTTTTTCTTTTGTAATAACCTCAACAAGATAAGCAAGCAGCTCAGATTGAATCTCTTCATTCTGCAGAGCAAACTCCACAGTAGTCTTAACAAAGCCAATCTTCTCTCCAACATCATACCGCTTGCCCTCAAAATCATAAGCAAATACTCTCTGAATTTGATTTAACTTCTGAATTGCATCAGTTAACTGAATCTCCCCACCAGCCCCAGTCTCCATCCGATCCAAGAACATAAAAATCTCAGGAGTTAAAATATATCGACCCATAATCGCAAGGTTAGAAGGTGCGGTTCCAGGTGCAGGCTTTTCTACAAAATTATCAACCAGATATCTTCTTCCACTCCGAACCGCAGGTTCCACTATACCGTACCGATGAGTTTCTTCATCCGATACCGTTTGCACACCTATTACCGAGGAATGAGTCTGTTCATATTGATCAATCAATTGACGAAGGCAAGGTGTATCACTTTGAACAATATCATCACCAAGCAGCACAGCAAAAGGTTCATCTCCAATGAAGTTACGGGCACACCATACTGCATGACCTAGACCTTTAGGTTCCTTCTGCCTAATATAATGAATGTCCGCTAGATTGGTAGAATAACGAACCTTCTCAAGTATATCCAACTTACCTTTCTCCAAGAGATTCTGCTCAAGCTCATGGGCAAAATCAAAGTGATCTTCGATTGCACGCTTTCCTTTTCCGGTAACGATAATGATATCTTCAATCCCCGAAGCAATTGCCTCTTCGACTATATATTGGATCGTCGGTTTATCAACAATTGGAAGCATTTCTTTTGGCATCGCCTTCGTTGCCGGTAAGAACCTTGTTCCCAATCCTGCCGCTGGAATGATAGCCTTCCTAACTTTTTTCATTAGCCATTGCCTCCTATTTACTTCGCCACCAAAAAAAAATTATTCTTCTTTCGATTCGCCAAGTTAATGACATACTCTTTTAATTGCTGTGAGTTAAAGCTTTCAAATCTCTCAAGAAGATAGCTTATTTCTTCTTCTTGATCCAAAACAGCCTTACCAATGAAAATCTTCGGAAATATCGGCTCTGGATGAATTTCCTTTTCATTTAACAGTTCTTCGAACATCTTCTCGCCAGGTCTCAACCCAGAATACTTGATTCCGATTTCTTCTATTGTATAACCAGACAATCTGATAAGGTTTTTAGCAAGGTCAGTGATTTTCACAGGCTCGCCCATATCAAGTACAAATATTTCCCCGCCTCGAGCTAGTGATCCAGCTTGGATGACTAGTCGTGATGCTTCTGGAATCGTCATAAAGTATCTTGTCATATCAGGATGTGTAACCGTAACGGGTCCACCAGCCTGGATTTGTTTCTTAAATAGCGGAATGACACTTCCACGGCTTCCTAGTACGTTTCCGAAACGGACAGCCACAAACTTCGTCTTGCTGTGCTGATCCAACTGCTGAATGATCATTTCAGCAATTCGCTTCGTTGACCCCATCACGTTTGTAGGGTTAACCGCTTTATCTGTAGAAACCAGTACAAATGTTTCCACCCCAAAAGTATCTGCTGCTTCTGCGGTATTTTTCGTCCCAAACACATTGTTTTTTACTGCTTCTCTAGGGTTGTACTCCATCAATGGCACATGCTTATGTGCAGCGGCATGATAGACGACATTTGGTTTATATTCTTCCATCACTTCGAATATTCGATTACGGTCCTGAACATCACCAATGACAGGGATGATCTCTATTAATTTTCCATACTGATTTCTCAGTTCCATATCTATTGTATAAATACTGTTTTCACCATGGCCGACAAGGACTAGCTTTTCAGGGTTGAAGCGGCAGATTTGACGACAAATCTCTGATCCTATTGAACCACCAGCTCCCGTCACTAGAACTGTTTTACCAGTAACATATTCTGAGATTCCCTCGATATCTAACTTGATTGGCTCACGCCCAAGAAGGTCTTCCACTTCCACATCACGGAACTGGCTGACGGATACCTTTCCAAGCATGACGTCTTCAATCTTAGGCATGATCTGTGTCTTAATATTTGTTTTCGCGCATTCTTCAAAGATACGATTTAGCTCTTCCTTTTTTAAGGATGGAATTGCAATGACGATTTTATCAATTTGATACTTTTCTACAGCCGCTACAATATCTGTAGATGTTCCTGCTACAGGAACCCCCAAAATATGCAGCTTGTATTTACGTGGGTCATCATCGATAAAAGCTGTTGTTATCATTCCAAGCTCGGGGTTGTTCTTCAGTTGCCTTGCCAGCAATGTCCCAGCCTGGCCGGCACCTACAACCAATACACGCTTAGTATCCTGATCTGGCTTGATATATCTGTCACGATATATTCTCCATACGAAGCGTGAGCCACCAATCATTAACACGAGAATTGACCATGCGCTAAATAGCACCCTTCCATAAATTGGCAATCCAAATGCAAATTGGAATACCGCTACTGTAAGAACCGCAAGAGATACGGCCCTAAAAATGCTCACTAGTTCACCTATGCTCGCATACTCCCACGCTTTATTATAAAGCTGTAAGAGTGACGCGAATAAATGATAGCTGCTGACTAAAACAATCGCACTTAAAAAAAGATTTTCGTAACTAAAGGTTTCAAGTCTTGGATGAAGTGGTATGTAACTTAAGTATATTGCCGATAACACAATCAACGAATCAAGACCGGCTAAAGCTATCAATCGTTTATGGTAGCTCATCGTATTCCCCCTTTTTATAATTAACACTTTCCCCTACTAAAGGCTGACTGACAAAATAAATATCTAATGGAAATCCATGTGTCTTGACATGCACTTTCATTAGATATCTATCTTAATTATTAAAATTATTGGGCATCTAACCCACCCTCACACCACACTATTGACAACCGAAGTGTCTAAGGAGTACAGGTTTGTATCCCACAGCGTGGTCGAGTGCCTCCGTGGGTAACGGGCAGGAGGCATCGCCGGTCAATTTTTCTGACTAATTTTATGTTAACTCTGGTTGATCGTTAAAAAATTCCGAGGAACTTTTTCTTTTTAATTGGTTCCGGAGTGTCCTGGTAGACATGATTTCCTTGTACCAATAACTCTGCGTTTTCTTGAAAGAAGTAGAATAGGTCGTTTCCATATTTTGATTGAATTAAATCCATCGTCTCCGCCATCTTGAAGCCTCTGTTCCCGACATTATGGGCATCCGAAGCAATGAAGTGAGTGAGGTTCGACTCTATTAATTGGAATGAAAAGTTTCGTATTTTCTTCCCAAAATGCCCGCTCACGCTTGAAGCTGTTACCTGTGTTAGCGCGCCCTTTTTAACAAGATTGTATAGCACTTCAGGGCGTTCAATGATTTCCTGGTTTCTCTCAGGATGAACTATGATTGGAGTGATCTCTTTTAACTGTAAGTCGAACAACAGTGTTTCTGCATACCTCGGTACATGGTTTGATGGAAACTCGACAAATACATATTGAGTATGGTTCAGACTTAATATTTCGTTATTTTCTAACCCTTCAATCAATTCCCCATATAACCGTACTTCCTGGCCAGGAAGGATCATAAGGTCAATTCCTTCGCTAGTTAATGCCTTATTTACTTCTTCTACTTTAGGAATTATCAATTCTTTTGGATTATCGTATTTGCTATTTTTATGGTGAGGAGTGGCGATGATTGTATGAATTCCTTCATCGACGGCTGCACGCGCCATTTTGATCGTATCTTCCATACTCTGGGCTCCATCGTCAATTCCCGGCAATATGTGACAATGTATGTCAATCATCGCTAATCCCCTTCCTTTTAAATGTGAATTTCATAAGACTTTTATAATACTAGCATTCTATGAATATACCTACAAGGGGATAAATTTGTCGAATTGTGTCAGTTCGTCCCGTAGTAATAATATTGTTCATTTCCGTCCATCTTTTTATTGTTGAGCACCACCCCAAGAAGCTTACCCTTCGCTGCATTGAGCAGATCTTTCGCTTTAACAGCTTGCTCTTGTTCCGTCTTGCCAGAGCTCACGACAAGAATCGTTCCGTCACATTGATTCGCAAGAATTTGCGCATCCGTCACTGCAAGGACTGGAGGTGTGTCAAATAGAATCACAGAGAAATTCTTTGAAGCTTCTTCAATAAAGTGCTGCATTGCTCGCGATGACAATAGCTCAGATGGATTCGGAGGAATCGGCCCGCTTGACAACACCAAAAGGTTCGCAACATCCGTCAGTTTAACAGCATCCATTAAAGGAGTCTGGTTCGTTAATACACTGGTTAAGCCTACTGAGTTCGTTTGGTTAAAGGTATAGTGAACCGTCGGCTTTCTCATATCTGCATCAACAATCAAAACTTGTTTACCCTGCTGGGCAAATGTCACTGCAAGGTTCGCTGCAGTCGTCGACTTTCCTTCCCCTGGTCCAGTGGATGTTACCATTAACGTAGTAATTTCATTATCAATAGAAGAAAAGTGGATATTTGTCCTGATTGTCCTATACTGTTCAGAAATTGGTGATTTCGGATCCAGCTTTGTAATCAGTTTTCTTTTGTTGTCCATCAGTTTCTTCTTCGTTGTTTTTTTATTTAGAGCCAAGGGACTCACCTCTCATCCTGCTATTGCTTTCCTGGCGGCTGCTTCTTTCCTTCGTGTCACCAATCGTTGCAATGACACCGAGAACTGGCATGCCAAGAACTTTTTCCACATCTTGTTCTGTCTTGATTGTGTTATCAAGATATTCCATTAAGAATGCTAAACCAACACCTGCCATTAAACCGACTACTAACGCGATTGCGATGTTAAGAAGCGGTTTTGGTTTGATCGGTGATTGATTTTCAACTACTGCTGCTTTTGCAAGGATGTTGACATTGTCCACATTCATGAGAGAGACAATTTCTCTTTGGAATACTTCTGCCGTTTTATTTGCAATATCCGCAGCCTTTTTGGCATCCGGGTCTTGGACAGTAATATTTACAACCTGGGAATTCTGCTCACTTTGTACGTTAATTTTTCCCATCAGTTCGTTTGCTGCCATATTCAAATCCAGCTCTTTACTTACTAATTCCAAAATAGCTGAACTCTTGATGATGACGTTATACGTATTAATTAACTGCAAGTTCGTCTGTACCTCGCCGACGCTGTAGGCCGCCTGGTCACTCTTTGTCTGGTTTACTAATATTTGTGTAGATGCCTGGTATATAGGTGTCAGGAAAAAGAAACTGATAATCCCGCTGATTAGTACTGCAATCAATGTGACTACTAAAATCAAATTCAATCTTTTCCTTAATGTCTGCATTAATTCTTTTAAGCTGATAGTCTCTTCCATTTGCTCCTCCATTAATTCTGAATTAAAACATGAAGTATTATATCATAAATTGTTGTTTTTTTTGGTTTTTCTTGTCATAATTTTAATGATATTGTAATTTTTTTATCCCACTTCTTAATTTAACAGGATATTACAGTGCCGTATAGGGGTTTTTTGGCATTGGAATTATTTTCAAAGTTTAAGATGAGATTCTTTGGTTAAATAAATATTTTGGAGGTTAATTATGAAATCCTTTCTAACTACAATCCTGGCAATCCTATGCGGAGTGGTCTTGCTATGGGGTAATTTCCATTGGAATGACAAGACTGCTGTTACGGTTGATGGAGCGAAGGTAACTACTGCAGCTGAGAAGTCCACTGATCAAAGCCCAGAAGGAAAAGTCCAGGTGACAGAAAATGAAAAATATATACTGTCCCTTATAAAGAATTGGCCTGCTGAAGCTGCGGAGACGTTCAAACTGGCTCAGGAAGAAGGACGCGAGTTTAAAATTCTAATTGTCGGTTCTTCCGCATTGGGAAATGAACCTAACGGCTGGGCTTACCTAACGAAGGAAGGATTGACCCATTCGTTCGGTGAAGAAAACTTGACGGTCGAAATAATGGAATATGAAAAAACATCGCTACAGTTTGTACAAGAAAATAATCAGGAAGAGCTGACATCATCACAAGCCGACCTGATTATCTTTGAGCCATTCACTTTAAACGATAATACGAATGGAGTCGGGACAGAAAATTCTCTGATCAATATCCAGACTGTTTTAAATCATATAGAAGAAGTAAGTGCTAATACAGCAGTTATTCTAACCCCTCCAAACCCTCTGTATAATGCGAAATATTACCCGCTTCAGGTTGATGCCCTGAAGGAATACGCAGAGGAAAATGGCATCTCATACCTGGATCACTGGACAGCATGGCCTGCACTGGATTCAGAAGAGATGAATGACTATTTAACGAACGGTTCACCAAATGAACAGGGCCATGAACTGTGGGCAAATTATATGCTGGATTATTGGGTTTCAAAAAATTAATTTATTTCATATTCATGCTCTTCCCTATGTGGAAGGGCTTTTTTATTGCCGGAATAGCGGTAAACGATAAAAGCTCTGATGAATGGATAAAAAAGGAGACAAAAGTCTCTGCTAAAATGCCGATAGAAGTAATATAATGCAAGAAAAATGAATAATTTGGGGGAATTTTTTTGTCGAAGCTAAAGCTTTCTGCCGTCCTAGTCTTTTTATTTTCACTGGCAAGCTTTTTTGTTACTGCTTCTATCACGTCTGCGGCAACTAATTATGAAAGGATTGCAGGGAAAAATCGAATTGAAACCTCGGTACAAATTTCTTATGCAGGCTGGGAGCAGGCTGATGCTGTCATCCTTGCGCGCGCAGACAACCCTGCTGATGCCTTATCATCCGCTTCCCTGTCAGGGGCGGATGATGCACCCATTTTACTCACGTATCCTACTAAACTCTCTCAATCCGTTATTGATGAGATCGACAGGTTAGGTGCTACTACCGTTTATATACTAGGCGGTACTGGAGCAATCAGCGGTACAGTGGAAAATCAACTGAAACAGCTGGGTATTGATCCTGTGAGAATCAGCGGAAAAAACCGTTTTGAAACAGCTGCAAATATTAATAAGGAAGCCGGAAGCTCGCTGAGCACAACAGCCATCGTCGTCAATGGGTCTGCTGTTGCCGATGCTTTGTCCGCTTCAAGTAACTCTGCCATCAATCAACTTCCTATTTATCTTGCAAATAAAACCAATCTGCCGGTCAACTTGCCTGCCAATATAAAAGAAGTAATAATATATGGTGGTGAAGGGGTAGTTGGGAAAGAGGTTGCCCAGGCACTTAAAGCTCAAGGCAGAACAGTGACAAGAATTGCCGGTAAGAACCGTTATATGACAAACATTGCTGCCGCTGACGCTTCATTGATTGATCATGTCATTATTGTGCGGGGCACGAGTACCAGCACAACAGCTGAGGAATATCCAGATGCAGTAGCCGGAGCTGGGCTATCCCACAAGCTCGGCGCAAATATCATCCTTTCTCATCCCGATACAGTAGTTCCTGCAACTTCTGAGTACTTTAAGGAAAATCGTTTTTTAGGATATTTTATCCTTGGCGGTGAAAATGCGGTATCCACAGAAACAGTGATGGAGCTTACCTTTCATCCCGATTCAAAGGTTTTAAAAACCTTTGAGCAAAATATCATAGCCTCTGAAATGGATCCAACCAGGCCTGTTCTTTATTCTTTAAGCGATGACGACTTCAGCTTGCATTCTTATAATTATGTGACTGGTGAACACAGTTCAATACAGTTTACCGACATGCCTGAACAATTATATGTAGCAAACGATAAAATTTACGTTACCCTGGTGCACGGGGAACATGATGATTATTGGTTCGATGAGCAATCAGGCGAAATCGCCATCGTTGATGCAGAAGCATTTGAACTTGAATCAGATTTCGAAATCGGACTTGATCCATTTGATCTTGTCGTCGATCAAAATGGGTTTATCTATGTTGCCGGTGGCTCAGGACAATGGACAGAGCTAAAGAGCTACTCAGGGGAGACTGGCGAAGAAGTCTCTTCGAGGATGATACGCCAGCGCAGCTACCTGGAGCTAAGCCCGAATGAAAGCAAAATTTATGCTATTAATACAGATGTATCTCCTCGAGATATAAGTGAATATTATATATCCCAAGGGAATATCTCAGGGGTCAAGGATTCTCCCTATCACGGTGATTACGATTTAGGTGACTTTGGTTTAATTACTAATATTAAAGTCTCGCCGGATGGTAAGTATCTATTCAACAATATGGGGCATGTATTTAAGGGGAACTTAGACTACGCTGCAGAACTTGAAGTCCCATATATGGATCTTGCCTTCGATCTGAACGAGAACCGTTTCTACTCTGGCATTAGCAATTATATCTTCAAGCACGATTATTCAACTTTCCTTGTTAACCGCTCTTATCTAATCAACGGGGAAGCAGAAGCAATGTTCCAGAAAAATGGAGAGATATATGTTCTTTCCTTAGTTCAAGTCAGCACTACAGGGCTTCAAAAATATGCTCTTGAACAGCTTGATACATCAAAAGGCATGGAACTGCAGTCGGAAGACGTTACAGATCCAGCCTTCCAGAATTACTTAAAATAAAGTACTGACGAGTGTGAGAGATCACACTCGTTTTTTTATTGATATTAAACACAGGAGGCATTGAAAACACCTTATTAGTTTCCTATTAAATTTAACAAACAAACAGGAACTGCCGATATAACTAAAAAGGAGAAACCTTCCATTAGGGTCATATAAATCGCGATAGGTATATTAACCTATTTAAAAATATGATTAATTGCATGCATTTTGTAAAATTAAGTATTATTTTATAGTCTAATATGATAATATTTTATCAAATATTGGAAAAATGACAGGATGGTGAGAATTATTATGAAGAAAAAAGTCGTTGCTCTGGCGACAGTCGCCATGCTTTCGGCCTCTTATGCAGGAAATGCTGCAGCCAGTACATATGTTGTCCAAAGTGGGGATACTCTTTCCCACATTGCCAGGAAGTATAATACGAGAGTTGCAGATATTAAGGAGTGGAATCGACTGACCTCTGATTTAATTCATATCAATCAGACGCTGATCGTCTCAAAACAGGAGCAGAAAGCATCTGCTCCCCCTACCCCACCTGCTCCTGTTCAGGCAGCCAGTACATACATAGTCGTCAGCGGAGACACTTTAATCAAGATTGCCAATAAACATCATATTTCTTTGGCAGAGCTTAAAGAATGGAATGGACTTAAAGACCATCTCATCTATCCTGGACAAAAGCTGAATGTATCACGTCCAGGACAGCAGACAGGCACAGGCAGTGCACAGCCAGCTCCGGCTCCTGCACCACCGCCTCCTGCCCAGGCTCCTGCTAATCCTGCACCCGCTGCCCCAACAGCAGAATACATCGTAAAGAGCGGGGACACCTTAAGCCATATCGGTACAAGATTCGGATTATCTGTCCAGCAATTGAAAGCGATGAACAACTTAAGTTCGGATATGATTTATGTTGGGCAGAAGCTGAAGGTCAGCGGCACGCCAGAAGAAAAAGCCGCACCAGGCAGCCCAGACCTTAGTGCTGAAGTCTCAGTGCTTCTTGAGGAAGCGAAGAAGCATCTTGGAACTCCATATGTTTGGGGAGGGTCTAATACTTCCGGCTTTGATTGCAGCGGCTTTATTTATTATGTATATAATAAAGCTGGAAAATCGATCAATCGTCTATCCTCTGAGGGATATTTCAACCGTTCTTATTATGTTTCTGACCCCCAGCCAGGCGATCTAGTATTCTTTGAGAATACTTACAAAAAGGGCATTTCCCATATGGGTATTTATCTAGGAAACAATCAATTCATCCATGCAGATGATAGTGGCGTGAGAGTGACAAGTTTGGACGACTCCTATTATAAAAAGCACTTTGACAGCTTTAAGAGATTTTATTAAAAATAAGAGAGACTCCTATTAATGAACTGTGCCCCCGTTTACGGACAGTTTAAAAAAAGCGCCTATGCAGCTAATAAGTGGCCCCGGTATTGTACCGGGGTCATTTTGTTTAAGCCCCATTGATAACGATGATGATTATATTCTTCGATTACACGATCTACTTCCTTCTTTACATCCCTTATACTATCAAGTGATTTATACTCTGCTAAGTCTTTAAAATGTCCAAAGAAACTTTCCATTGGTGCGTTATCCCAACAGTTTCCCTTTCGGGACATTGATTGGGTTAGGCCAAGCTTTTTCACTTTGCTCTGGAATAGAGGGTGCGTGTAGTGCATTCCTTGGTCAGAATGCAACATGGCTTCTGGATGAAAATGATTGCCAACAGCTGCCTTTAACTTTTTTAACGTTTTATAGACGATATCCATCTCTAAAGACGTGGAAAGGTAGTAGGCAAGAATTTCTGTTGTAGCCCCGTCCTTTACGCAGGATAAGTATGCTTTTTGGCCCTTTCCATAATAGAGATAAGTAATGTCAGTAAGCAGGACTTTCCCTGGTTCTTCCTGATTGAATTCACGATTAAGAAGGTTAGGGCAGGTT
>NZ_JAGGQL010000058.1 GCF_018613315.1 Bacillus sp. ISL-37
GATTTTGCTGAAAATGTCCGAAGTCACCCCATGTTCGGACAAAACATCGAGTGATTTTGCTGGAAATGTCCGAAGTCATCTCGTGTTCGGACAAAACACCGAGTGATTTTGCTGAAAATGTTCGAAGTCACCCCATGTTCGGACAAAACACCGAGTGATTTTGCTGAAATGTCCGAAGTCACCCTGTGTTCTGACAAAACAGCGTGTAATCTTGCTTGAAATGTCCGAAGTGGTTGTGCAATAGGTACTGTCCGTTTTTTCAATCCCGTTTTACCTTTAGGAATCTCCACCAATCATATTATTGTATTCTCGTCACCTCGCCACGTATAATAGAAGGACACGCTATTTCAAAATATTGAGGTGGAGAATGAAATATATTTTTTTGTTTTTAGTTATTGTTCCGGCTGCTGAGATTGGTGTCCTGCTTCTTTCTGGTCAGACGATCGGCATTTGGCCGACGATCCTGATTATCATCCTAACAGGTTTCCTTGGGGCTTTTTTGGCAAAGCAGCAAGGTTTGGAAACGATAAGAAGAACTCAGGACCAGTTAGGCAGAGGCATGATGCCAGGAGATGTCATCCTGGATGGAATCAGCATCCTAGTTGGCGGTACTCTTCTTCTGACACCGGGCTTCATTACTGACACTCTGGGATTTTTACTTCTGGCACCACCGACCAGGAAGTTTTTCAAAGCATTAATGCTCAGATTATTCCGTAACTGGATTGATAAAGGTACGATCAAAGTAATTCGTTAACATAGAAAACACCAACTCATTGGAGTTGGCGTTTTTTTTGTAAAATCTGTTTCAGGTAGCGCCTTACATTACAGCCTGACGACAATCTTATTTTATAATTACTTCATCTTTGCCTTTAATGAATGTCCAAATATCCCGGAACACATTCGCGCGTTGCAGTGTATTGAAAATCACCAGGATGACTGGACCGACAATCAGCCCGAGGAAGCCGATGGTCTTGAAGCCGACGAACAGAGCAATTAAGGTTGCGAGCGGGTCAAGCCCAATGCTTGATGAGAGTATTTTTGGCTCCATGATCTGCCTTTGGACCAATACAACAACATACAAGACGCCTAAACCGATTGCAGTACTCATTTCACCGGCAATCGCCTCATAGATGATCCACGGGACAAATACAGCGCCCGTACCGAGATATGGAATGATGTCAACTATACCGGTAACCAGGGCAATCGTGATGGCATAATCAATACGTAGGATCAGCAAACCAATCAGGATGATGACGGTAGTGATCGAAACCAGTGTAGCCTGGGCCCTCACAAAACCGAATAATGCCTTTTTTAAATCGTCAAAAACGGTCTTGCTGCTCGTCCTTGCGCGATTAGGCAAAAACCTGGTACCCATTGCCGATAATCTATACCAGTCTTTACTTATGAAGAAGGTCCCTAATAATGAGAAAATGAGGACAGTTGCTGCATTCGGAAACCAGGACAGAATGTTGGGGATTTTCTCAAAAAAGTCTTTTATAAAATTCCCTGTCGTTGTCCCTATGGTCGCGCCGACGTTTTGGATATTATCCATTATCGTATCCTGCTGCCCCGATTCAAGGCTTTGGAACATGCCTGTTAGCTGATTGTAAAGTGGAATTAGTTGAGCAGCAAATAAATGTTCAATATAATCAATCAAAGTAACCAGGTGTTCAGGAACAACTTTCGCAAGGTATTCAGCTCCGGAAGCGATCTCGACAACAAGCAATGTAATCAGCCCTGCGAACACCAACATGATCAACACAAGGGAAATGAGTACCGCCAGAGACCTGGGCATTTTTGCCCGCGTCTGGAAAAAGTTGACGAGCGGATTCATCATAAAAGCAATCAGGAAGCCGATGATGAATGGGTAAGTTACTTTGGAAACGAAAAAAAGTGCAAGTGCGCCGGCCACAACGATACCAATGACGAAAATAAAACGTAATGTCCTATGTAGATATACTAGATTCAAACAGGTTCCTCCTTTTGGAATGGCCAACTGGATGCTAATACTGTTTGTATATCTTAAAAGCTTGATGCCAGTCCTGAAAGTTTCCTAAAATATACGGCCTATAATTTTAAAAGATTCGATTTAATTTTTAAAAATCCTTTAAAATATAAAATATCTCAGAGGAAGACTTCTTTGATATGCTGATATGAAAACAGAATTATATTATTAGCGCCCGGGTGATTTTTGAAATGGAATTCGTAAAAAGGTTGTCAAAATATAAATAATGAATTCTGCTCAAAGCAGTTTATTCAAAAGTGAAATTGTGCATTTAAACAATCATCTAAAGCGTATAATCAGTACGTGCAACAACCTTTAATCCTACCTATTTGGTGTAATATTTTTAATTATGTTACAATAGTTTTAACCGTGGAAGGATGACAAATTTATGCTTGAGCCTATGCTTTTTTTACTAACTTTATTGGCGATTGCTTTTCTGGCGAAAAACCAATCGTTAATTATTGCGGTCCTGGTCCTGCTTGTGATGAAGATTGCTGGTGTTGAAGCCAAAACATTTTCGCTTCTCCAGGGTAAAGGTATAAACTGGGGAGTAACGGTTATCACTATTGCTGTCCTGGCGCCCATTGCCAGCGGTGATATTGGCTTCAAAGATTTAGGTGGTGCTTTCAAGTCACCCTATGCATGGATTGCCCTGATATCCGGGATGGCAGTTGCTCTGCTTGCGAAAGGCGGAGTTACCTTGCTGGCCGAAGATCCCCATATAACGACCGCTCTTGTCCTGGGAACAATTCTGGCCGTATCATTATTCAAAGGAGTAGCAGTTGGTCCTTTGATTGGTGCCGGCATTGCATTTGCGGCTATGAAAATCTTTGAATTATTTAAATAGCTTTTTTGTAAAATAATATTTTATATTGATTTAAGTTGTTTTCATTCACAAATGTCAGATAATTGTTTATAATAGGACTTGTAACTGCTTCCATCGCCCTGTATAGGCCTGGGGATTAGAAGAGTATCCACGGTTTTTTAATTTAACAAAATGTAAGCATTTTCTTTTTTGCCGGTTGCCTGAGCAAGCGCTCGATACCCATCGTATTTAGGGCATTTCGGCTGGAATCGGTCTGTCGCCGGCGTATGGTCCGGCTTTTCGCATAAAGTGTCAGAAATTTCTTTTTTTCTGATATCGCTGTTTTTAACAGCAATTCAACATACAGACAAAATGGGATATGGGGAAATTAACTACAAAGGAGAGATTGAGTATGACAGTAACACGTGGTCTTGAAGGGGTAGTGGCAACAACATCTTCTATCAGCTCTATTATTGATGACACGCTTACTTATGTAGGCTATGACATTGACGATCTAGCTGAAAATGCTAGTTTCGAAGAAGTGATTTACTTATTATGGCACCGCAAGCTTCCTACAGCAGCAGAATTGGACGAATTGAAAAAGCAGCTTGCAGAGAATGCGGCTTTGCCGAAAGAAGTTCTTGAGCATTTCAAGATGTACCCTATTGATAAAGTCCATCCGATGGCTGCAGTTCGCTCGGCTGTATCTCTTTTAGGATTATATGATGATGAATCAGATGTAATGGAAAAAGAAGCGAATTACCGCAAAGCGATCCGCCTCCAGGCTAAGATGCCAGCTATCGTTACGGCTTTCGCAAGAGTAAGGAAAGGTCTTGAGCCAATCGCTCCAAGAGAAGATCTTAACTTCGCGGCAAACTTTCTTTACATGCTGACTGGGGAAGAGCCAGATGATATAGCAGTAGAAGCAATGAACAAGGCGCTAGTGCTTCATGCTGACCATGAGCTTAACGCTTCAACATTCACTGCACGTGTCTGCGTTGCAACACTATCTGATGTGTATTCTGGTGTTACAGCTGCGATCGGTGCATTGAAAGGCCCTCTTCATGGAGGAGCAAATGAAGCAGTTATGAAAATGCTGACTGAAATCGGCACTCTTGAAAATGTTGAGCCGGCAATCCGCGGAAAGCTTGCGAACAAAGAAAAGATCATGGGCTTTGGACACCGCGTATACCGCCTGGGAGACCCACGTGCAAAACATTTAAGAGAAATGTCCAAGAGGCTGACTGGGCTGACTGGTGAACCTCATTGGTACGAAATGTCCACTAAGATTGAAGAAATCGTTACTGGCGAAAAGAACCTTCCGCCAAATGTGGACTTCTACTCAGCATCTGTATACCACAGCCTTGGCATCGACCATGACCTGTTCACGCCGATCTTTGCTGTAAGCCGTGTTTCCGGTTGGCTTGCACATATCCTTGAACAGTATGACAACAACCGCCTGATCCGCCCTCGTGCAGACTATACAGGTCCTGGCAAGCAAGAATATGTTGCCATTGAAATGAGATAATTATTAGAGATAAAGGAGCAATATTTTACTTTTTAGTGAAAAATTGTTCTAATAGGAGAGTGAAGGAAGCTGGTTATCCAAACAATTTTTTATAAATCGATGGATACACGGCTTCCCAAAAGAAGGTTAGTGGCAATCTCGCCTGCTAACCTTTGATTCTGTTAATGAATTAGGATTTTGGAGGGAGAGAATAATATGCAAGGTGAAAAAATTACAGTTAAAGATGGAGTTTTAAACGTACCAAACAATCCAATCGTTCCTTTTATCGAAGGTGACGGTACAGGTCCGGACATCTGGGCAGCTTCTGTCCGCGTTCTTGATGCAGCAGTTGAAAAAGCATACAAGGGTGAGAAAAAGATTGTCTGGAAAGAAGTTCTTGCTGGAGAAAAGGCATTTAACCAAACTGGTGAGTGGCTTCCAAGCGAAACTTTAGAATTAATCAATGAATACTTAATCGCGATTAAGGGGCCTTTAACAACACCAATCGGTGGCGGAATCCGCTCTCTTAACGTTGCATTGCGTCAAGAACTTGACCTATTCGTCTGCCTGCGTCCTGTTCGCTGGTTTGAAGGTGTTCCTTCTCCTGTAAAGCGTCCTCAAGACACTGACATGGTTATTTTCCGTGAAAACACTGAAGATATCTATGCTGGTATCGAGTATGCAAGCGGATCTGACGAAGTCAAAAAGCTTATTGGATTCCTGCAAAACGAAATGGGTGTAAATAAAATCCGTTTCCCTGAAACTTCAGGTATCGGTATCAAGCCTGTTTCCAAAGAAGGAACAGAGCGCCTTGTACGTTCAGCGATCAATTACGCCATCACAGAAGGCCGTAAATCATTAACGCTTGTACATAAAGGCAATATCATGAAATTCACAGAAGGCGCGTTCAAAAACTGGGGTTATGAACTTGCTGAAAAAGAATTCGGTGATAAGGTATTCACTTGGGCTCAATATGACAAGATTAAGGAAGAACAAGGTACGGATGCAGCAAACAAAGCTCAGTCTGACGCAGAGGCTGCTGGCAAGATCATCGTTAAAGATGCGATTGCTGATATCTTCCTTCAGCAAATTCTTACACGTCCGAAAGAGTTCGATGTTGTTGCAACAATGAATCTTAACGGAGACTACATTTCTGATGCACTTGCAGCACAGGTAGGCGGTATTGGTATCGCTCCTGGAGCAAACATCAACTATGAAACTGGCCACGCTATTTTCGAAGCGACACATGGTACTGCTCCGAAATATGCTGGTTTGGATAAAGTTAACCCATCTTCTGTTATCCTTTCAGGCGTTCTTATGCTTGAGCACCTTGGTTGGACTGAAGCAGCTAACTTGATCGTCAAGTCAATGGAAAAATCAATCGCATCTAAGGTTGTAACATATGACTTTGCTCGTTTGATGGATGGCGCTACAGAAGTCAAGACCTCTGAGTTCGGTGATGAACTGATCAAGAACATGGGCTAAAAATGTGCGGAAGGCTATCCTTTTTAAGGATAGCCTTTACATAAATAACATATATTTTTAAAAATATATTCGTTCTGAGGAGGAAGCCTTATGTCATTGAAACGCAAAAAGATTTCAGTCATTGGTGGAGGATTCACAGGAGCAACAACAGCATTCTTGCTAGCACAGAAGGAACTTGGGGATGTAGTATTAGTCGATATCCCGCAAATGGAAAACCCTACAAAGGGTAAGGCGCTTGATATGCTTGAAGCGAGCCCAGTCCAAGGCTTTGACGCGAACATTACCGGTACTTCGAGCTATGAAGATACGAAAGACTCAGATATTGTTGTTGTTACAGCTGGTATTGCGCGCAAACCTGGCATGAGCCGTGATGACCTTGTCCAGACGAACCAAAAAATCATGAAAAGTGTAGCCCAGGAAATCGCCAAGCACTCCCCTGATAGTTTCATCGTTGTATTGACTAATCCAGTTGATGCGATGACTTATACTATTTTCAAAGAGTCCGGCTTTCCTAAAAATCGCGTAATCGGCCAATCGGGCGTATTGGACACTGCTCGTTTCCGTACATTCGTAGCTCAGGAATTAAACCTGTCTGTTAAAGACGTTACAGGTTTCGTTCTTGGAGGCCACGGCGATGACATGGTTCCACTTGTGCGTTATTCATATGCAGGGGGCATTCCTCTTGAAACACTTATTCCAAAAGAACGCCTTGATGCCATCGTTGAACGCACTCGCAAAGGCGGCGGCGAAATCGTCAACCTACTTGGGAATGGCAGCGCTTACTATGCGCCGGCAGCTTCCCTGGTTGAAATGTGTGAAGCGATCTTGAAGGATCAGCGACGCGTATTGCCATCCATTGCATATCTAGAAGGAGAGTATGGTTACGAAGGAATTTACCTTGGAGTTCCAACAATCCTTGGCGCTGGCGGAATCGAGAAAGTAATCGAGCTTGAATTGACTTCAGAAGAAAAAGCAGCACTTGATAAGTCTGCAGAAGCAGTCCGCAACGTTATGGCTGTACTTGCTTAATCGTTAGCATATTACTAGTAAATAAAAAAAATCGGGGAATATTCCCCGATTTTTTTACAAAAATTATAAAGTATATGAATTTGGGACAAGAGATGGGAATGAACATTCCTGAACTTCTATTGCAAAGGGGTAAATGCTATGCTGCTTGGAAGAAAACGTAAGCTTGGCAGGAAAATAGAAGAAATCACTGTCGGAGAAAAATTAACATTAACAGAAAAGATCGAAGATAAAGACCTTCTCTTATATTTGGGATTGACGAATGATGCCAATCCTTTGTATATTCAGCATGATTACGCGTCACAGACACCTTATGAAAAACCGATTGTGCCGGCAATCATGCTGAATGGGATTATCACTTCAGCTGTTTCAAAATATCTCCCAGGACCAGGGAGCAATATTCTAAAGCAGGATATTGAGTATGTGAAGCCTGTATACCATTATGGTACAGTCCAATTCCTTTTTGAAGTAACCGAAGTGATCAGGAGTAAGCATAATATTGAAATTTCGGTTACAGGAAAAAATGAAGAAGATGAGACAGTTGTAAAGGGGCTGCTGCTCGTCTGTCCTCCATATCCAGTCCAGCGTATGGAAGGAAAAGCATTAGAAAACTTTTAAATTTTTTCGGGATGTACAATAACTGTGCATCTCTTTTTGTTTATCATTTGATTTTATCGGTTGGGTTGATATTATAATGTAAATAGAGCTATTGGATGAAGGCTGTTTTCGTAAGATTGTTGTTAAAATCCTAAAACCGATTTTAACGTGATTAAAAGCCAATTTGCAGGTCGGTATTAAGTTTGCAAGCTCTTTTCTCATGATTAGCTTTAATTTTGTAGAGAAACATTGGTCATTCAATCAAATTTTGTAGTCACTAGCAACAAAGTTTGAGAAAAGAGCTGGATGAAACAGGGGTAATAACTTTTTTGGAGGCTTATATGAACAAGAAGGTCTTGGTTGTGGATGATGAACAATCTATTGTGACACTGCTGAAGTATAATCTCGAACAGGCTGGTTATTCAGTGGTAACCGGTATGGACGGCGAGGAAGGAATCCGCCTTGCAGCTGATGAAAGACCGGATTTGATGATTTTGGATTTGATGCTTCCGAAGCTCGATGGCATGGAAGTATGCAAGCAGCTCAGGCAGCAGAAAATCAATGTGCCGATTCTGATGCTGACGGCAAAAGATGACGAATTTGACAAAGTGCTTGGTTTGGAGCTTGGCGCTGATGATTACATGACTAAGCCGTTCAGTCCGCGTGAGGTAGTAGCAAGGGTAAAAGCCATTCTCAGAAGGACGCAGACACAGCCAGAAACAGTGGAGGAAAAGCCGGAAGAAGAGGGACAAATAAAAATTGGCGATGTTAGGATCATCCCGGATTTCTATGAAGCTTATTTTATGGAAAACTTGCTTGAATTGACTCCGAAAGAATTCGAGCTGCTCCTTTACCTGGCAAAGAATAAAGGCAGGGTGCTGACTCGTGACCAGCTGCTCAGTGCTGTGTGGAATTATGACTTTGCAGGCGATACAAGAATCGTAGATGTACATATTAGCCACTTACGGGAAAAAATAGAACAGAATACGAAAAAGCCATCCTATATCAAAACAATACGAGGCCTGGGATATAAGCTGGAGGAACCAAAGGGAGAATGACAAAGTACCGGACACGTCTCTTGTTTGCCCTCATTACCCTGATCATCATCGTGTTGGTGGGCTTGGGCCTGCTTTTAGGGCAATTATTCAAGAATTACTACATTAATTCATTCAATGAACGGTTGAAGATCGAAATGAACCTTTTAACCTCCAATATCGAACAAAATGGAGGACTCACATCGTTGGACACCGAAGAAATTTCGCGGATGAGCGAGTTGCTTAACGGAAGGATCACCATCGTTGATCTTGAGGGTGATATCCATTATGACACGGGTGAACTATCAAGCACGAAAATCAACAGGCACAGGGATATTATTGGCGACATCGTTGAAGGGACTCCTGAAGAGCAGAGTGACCTTGAAGTAGGCGGAGGTTTTGACCTGCATTATTATTGGAAACCGCTCATTCATGATGGCGAAAAAGAAGGCTATGTTTTTTTAACAACAAAGATTGATGAACTGCAGAAAGCTTATCGACAAATCTGGTGGATTCTTACCGTTAGCCTTGGCATGGCATTAATGGTCATCATCCTTCTTGGCACAAGGATCACCAACCGCTATACGAAACCGATCGAGTCTGCGACAAACGTCGCGATCGAGCTGGCAAAAGGAAATTATCGGGCCAGGACATATGAGGATCATATTGATGAAACAGGCATGCTGAGTTCGTCGATCAATATCCTTGCCAGAAATCTTCAGGAACTGATGAAGCTGAAAGAATCCCAGCAAGACAGATTGTCCACACTGATTGAAAATATGGGCAGCGGTTTGATTCTGATTGACAGCAGGGGCTTTATCAACTTGATTAATAAGCCTTACAAAGAAATTTTTAATGTGGAGTCTTCTGAATACCTCTACAAACTTTACTATGAAGTAATTGACCATGAGGAAATTACCCAGATGGTCGAAGAGATTTTCATGACAGAACAAAAAGTCCGGAAGCAAGTTGTTTTGCCATTGGAAATCGAACGACGCCATTTCGAAGTTTATGGAGTGCCGATTATCGGGACAAACAATGTCTGGAAGGGAATCCTTCTCGTTTTCCATGATATTACTGAACTCAAAAAACTGGAACAGATGAGGAAGGACTTTGTGGCAAATGTCTCGCATGAACTTAAGACACCAATTACCTCGATTAAGGGTTTTTCGGAAACGCTGCTGGATGGTGCGATGCATGATAAGGCAACACTTGAAGCATTCCTCGAAATCATTTTAAAGGAAAGTGACCGTCTTCAGGTATTGATCCAGGAATTGCTGGACCTTTCGAAGATTGAGCAGCATGGTTTCCGGCTGACTATAGGGACAGTTGATCTCGTAAAAGAAGCCAATGAAGTTATTGAGATTTTAAAAAGGAAAGCGGCACAAAAGGATATTATGCTGAAGCTCAGTCAGCCAAGCGAAGAGGCGGTCATTGAAGGAGACCCAGACAGGCTCAAGCAGGTGCTGATCAACCTTGTCAGCAATGCAATTACCTACACTCCAAATGGAGGCAGTGTAGAGATTTCTTTAACTGATCAGGAAGATTCCGTTTCAATTGTGGTCAAGGATTCAGGTATAGGGATCGAGAAGAGCGAAATAACGAGGATCTTTGAACGATTTTATCGGGTGGACAAGGCAAGAAGCCGGAACTCCGGCGGAACAGGGTTAGGCCTCGCCATCGTCAAACACATTGTTGAAGCACATAAAGGACATATCGAAGTTGACAGCCAGATTGGCAAAGGTACAGCGTTTACAATCAAGCTCTTTAAAAAGTTGCCTCAATAGGGGAAAACAATCAAGAGTCAAATAAGTAAAATATCAATTAGCAAGTCCAATTCGTAACAGAATTGGGCTTTTTCAAATTGATTCCTCCGGAAAGCGAAGCAACTGGTACTAAAATCGACAGTCAATTTTGAAAAAGTCCCAAATTTACATTCACTTAACAAAAGGTTTATTTTTCCTTAACACTGCCTTGCTAAAATCATTAGTGAAAACCCCTTCATCCAAGGAGCTAGAAAAAAGCACAAGCCGACCCCGCTTGTGCTTTTTTCATATGTCATGTATACAAAAACCACCATTGTAACAAAACTGTATTTCATTTATCATTCTTTTGAAACTTTTACTGTTTATAAACGTAAAAACAAACATAGACAAAAGCATAGGAAGAGGGGAATGAGATGGTGAGCTTAAAGCAAATTTACGTGACGGGCGGAATTGTTGTCCTGGCCATTATTTTAGGTGTTTCGGCGTTCACTACATGGTATACGGTCGATGAATCTGAACAGGCTGTGATTTTGACGTTTGGAAAAGTGGAGGAAGGGATTAGCGAACCGGGGTTGCACTTTAAGCTGCCTTGGCCAATCCAGAGTGTCGAGAAATTATCGAAAGAAACTTTCAGCCTCCAGTTTGGTTATGAGGAAAAGAATGGGAAAATCCAGGAGTTCCCTGATGAAACAAAGATGATTACCGGCGACGAAAACATCGTGCTTGCCGACCTGGTTGTACAATGGAAAATAACCGACCCGGAAAAATACTTATATAACGCCGATAATCCGAGGGAAATCTTGTATGACGCTACTTCAGCGTCAGTAAGAAGCATTATCGGAAGTTCTCTAATCGATGATGCATTGACTTCAGGTAAAGCTGAAATCGAAGCAGAGGTCCGTGACTTATTGTCCTCATTGATTGAAAAGTATGATATGGGTGTATCCGTCCTAGGTGTAAAGCTACAGGATGTTGAATTGCCAAATGAAGAAGTGCGAAAGGCTTTTACCGATGTTACGGATGCGCGTGAAACAATGAACACGAAAATCAATGAGGCAAAGAAATACCGCAACCAGAAGTTGAACGAAGCCCAGGGGGAAAAGGATGCGCTGATCTCAAGAGCGGAAGGGGAAAAAGCTGCGAGGATTGAACGGGCTAGAGGTGACGTGGCGGTATTCAATAAACTGCTTGTTGAATACAAAACTAATCCGGACATCACAAGACAGCGTTTAATTCTAGAAACGCTTGAGCAAGTTCTGCCGGGAACAGAAATTTACATCATGAATGATGATGGCAATACAATGAAGTATTTCCCGATTCGTCCGCTTGAAGCAGATAAACCGAAGTCAGAGAAGGAAGGCAGTGAAAAGAATAATGGTTGATCAAAACGTGATTGATATAAATGAACGCGGCGGTGGATCTTGGAAAAAGTACACCAAATTCGGAATCCTCCTAGTCATCCTTATTGCACTGCTTGTCTTTATTTTTACGAATGTTTTCATCGTAAAGCAAGGCGAGTATAAAGTGGTCAGGCAATTTGGAGAGGTCGTAAGGATCATCAAAGAACCTGGCTTGAATTACAAAGTTCCGTTTATCCAGAGTGTAACGACACTGCCTAAATACCAGCTGACATATGATGTTTCCCAGGCAGAAATCAACACGAAGGATAAAAAGAGAATGTTGATCGACAATTATGCTATCTGGCGAATTGAAGACCCTAAAAAGATGATCTCCAATGCCCGGACGCTGGAGGGTGCGGAATCAAGAATGGAGGAATTCATCTATTCCGTTGTCCGTTCTGAGCTTGGTAAGCTGGACTATGATGAAATCATCAATGATGAAAAGTCATCTCGTGGTTCATTGAATGACAGGGTAACCGAAAAGGTCAATGAGCTGCTAGATGGCGGTAATTATGGTGTCGTTGTGACCGATGTTCGCATGAAGAGAACCGATCTACCGGCAGAAAACGAAATGTCGGTATTTACGAGAATGATTTCCGAGCGTGAATCAAAGGCGCAGGAATACCTTTCCATGGGGGATGCAGAGAAAAACAGAGTCATCGCCCAGACGGACAGGGAAGTGAAAGAGCTTCTCGCAAAGGCATCAGCAGACGCTGAGACCATCCGAGGCGAAGGGGAAGGGGAAGCTGCTAAAGTATACAACCAAACATTCTCCAAAGACCCAGAATTCTATTCAATGTTCCGCACACTGGAATCTTATAAAAAGACAATCAACGGCGAAACCGTCATTGTCCTCCCATCTGATTCACCATACGCAAGAATGCTGATGGGTTACACAAATTAATAGAGCCAACCAAAAGGCCGTTATTTTTCTTTCTATCATCTCTCATGATAAAATAGGAAGGAATCTAACGGTCTTTTTTCTAAATAAAATCATGCATCGAAAATCTGCATGAAATTGGATTTTCTTTTAGGCTCTGTTCATGCCAATGATGTTTTTACTCCTGTTGATTGTAGTGGAAGGCGCGAAGACTCCTGCGGGATCAGCTGGACAGGTGAGACCCCACAGGAGCTTGCTCCGAGGAGGCTCACCGCCAGCCCCGCGGAAAGCGAAGCGCCTGGAACGAAAATCAACAGCCTTGATAAACAGAGCCTTCTTTTAAATAGAGGAGGAATAACATGTCTAAAAAGCTTGTTTTGATAGATGGAAACAGTATTGCATACCGTGCGTTTTTTGCACTGCCGCTGTTGAATAATGAAAAAGGAATACATACCAATGCCGTTTATGGTTTTACGATGATGCTGATGAAAATTCTCGAGGATGAAAAGCCTACCCATATTCTTGTTGCGTTTGATGCCGGGAAAACGACGTTCAGGCATAAAACCTTCAGTGAGTACAAGGGAGGAAGGCAAAAAACTCCGCCTGAGCTTTCTGAGCAGTTTCCGTTTATCCGTGAACTGCTAACGGCTTATGGTATCTCGCAATACGAGCTGGAGAACTATGAAGCCGATGACATTATCGGTACATTAAGCTTGCAGGCTGAAAAAGAAGGATTCGAAACAAAGGTCATTTCAGGGGATAAGGACTTAACCCAGTTGAGTTCTGAAAAAACGACAGTCAATATCACAAGAAAAGGAATCACCGATATTGAAGAATATACGCCTGAGCATATCAAGGAGAAATATGGTCTCACAGCGGAACAAATCATTGATATGAAAGGTCTCATGGGCGATGCATCCGATAATATTCCAGGAGTTCCTGGAGTAGGGGAAAAAACAGCAATCAAGCTATTGAAGGAATACGGCACACTTGAGAATCTTTTGGATTCAATTGATCAAGTCAGCGGGAACAAGCTTAAGGAAAAGTTAGAGGAATTCAAAGACCAGGCCGTCATGAGCAAGGAACTCGCAACCATCACGCGGGAAGCACCTGTGGGAGTAGAGTTGAGTGAGCTTGAGTATGAAGGAGAAGAGAACGAAAAGCTCGTGAAAATGTTCAAGGAACTTGGGTTCAATTCCCTGCTGGACAAGCTGGGATTAGTTACGGAAGCAGAAAATGTAGAACTTGAAGACATTGAGTTCAAGCAGCTGGATCAGATTGAGAAAGATATTTTTGCCAAAGACAATGGCTTTTATGTTGAGGTGCTAGAAGATAATTACCATTATGCCGATATTATCGGCTTTGCTGTTGTAAATGAAAATGGCAGCTTCTACCTGCCTGTAAAAATAGCACTGGAATCTGAAGAGTTCAAGAAATGGGCCGAGGATGAGTCCAGCAAAAAAACAGTCTATGATGCGAAACGTTCCGAGGTTTCATTGCGGCATCACGGTATCCATCTGAAGGGTGCCGACTTCGATGTGTCACTTGCATCCTATATCATCAATCCTTCGGAGTCACCAGATGACCTGTCTGCCATTGCAAGACAGCATGGATTTACGAGTGTGCAGGCTGACGCAGCTGTCTATGGAAAAGGTGCAAAACGGAAAATACCTGATGATAATATCCTTGGAGAGCATCTAGTCCGCAAGGCAGATGTACTTTTGTCATTAAAAGAAAAGCTTGAGCAGGAGCTATGGGACAATGACCAACATGATCTGTTCAGAAGTCTTGAAATGCCGCTATCATTGGTGCTTGCTGATATGGAATATCAGGGCGTTAAGCTTGATATGAATCGCCTGGATAATATGGGTGAAGAAATCAAAGGTCGTCTAGCCGATATCGAAACCAGGATTTTTGAAATGGCAGGAGAACAGTTCAATATCAATTCTCCTAAACAATTAGGTGTCATCCTTTTTGAAAAACTGGGACTGCCTGCCGTGAAAAAGACGAAAACAGGCTATTCTACCTCAGCGGATGTCCTTGAAAAATTGGCGCCGAAACATAAAATCATTGAAGAAATTCTTAACTATCGCCAGCTAGGAAAATTGCAATCAACATATATCGAAGGCTTGCAAAAGGTCGTCAATAAAGAGACAGAAAAAGTGCATACAAGATTCAACCAGGCGCTAACAGCGACAGGAAGATTGAGCTCGACGGATCCGAACCTGCAGAACATCCCAATCAGGTTAGAAGAAGGTCGGAAAATCAGGCAGGCATTTGTTCCATCCGAAAAAGGCTGGGTCATCTTTGCAGCGGACTATTCGCAAATTGAACTTCGTGTTCTCGCCCATATTGCGGGCGATGAGAAACTGATTGATGCTTTCCAGAATGACATGGATATCCATACCAAGACGGCAATGGAGGTATTTAATGTAGGGAAAGATGAAGTCTCCTCCAATATGCGCCGACATGCAAAAGCAGTTAACTTCGGAATTGTTTACGGAATCAGCGATTATGGATTATCCCAGAGCCTGAACATTACAAGGAAGGAAGCTGGCGAATTCATTGAGCGCTACCTTGAAAGCTATCCTGGTGTCAAAGAATATATGGATGAAATCGTTAAGGATGCAAAAGCGAAGGGCTATGTCCAAACATTATTACATCGCCGCAGATATATCCCTGAAATTACGGCACGAAACTTCAACCTAAGGAGTTTTGCGGAACGGACGGCTATGAATACTCCGATCCAGGGAAGTGCCGCAGATATTATCAAGAAGGCAATGATTGATATGGCAGAGAGACTCCGCGAAGAGGGCATAAAGACAAGACTGCTGCTTCAGGTACATGATGAATTGATTTTTGAAGCACCTGAGGATGAAATTGAGTTATTGAAAAAGATCGTGCCAGAAGTCATGGAAAATGCCATTGAATTGAAGGTGCCGTTAAAGGTGGACTTCTCATATGGCCCGACTTGGTATGACGCAAAGTAGCATTTGCAACAGGATTTTTACAGAGAAAGGCGGGATAAAATGCCTGAACTACCAGAGGTCGAAACCGTCAGACGGACATTAGAAGTTCTGACGATAGGCAAAAAAATTAAAGAAGTCTCTGTTTTTTGGCCAAAGATGATTAAGCGTCCGACTGAGGTCGAGCAGTTCAATGATGCTCTGAAAGGCCAGACGATAAAAGATGTTGGCCGGAGAGGTAAATTCCTGATCCTTTACACGGAATTTTTCGCGCTTGTTTCCCACTTACGGATGGAAGGGAAATATGGAGTATTCAATACTGATGAACCTGTGGATAAGCACACGCATGTCATTTTCCATTTTACCGATGGAACAGAATTGCGCTACAAGGATGTCAGGAAATTCGGCACGATGCACCTTTATGAAAAAGGGAAAGAGTTTGAAACGCAGCCTCTTGCCGATTTAGGTCCGGAACCTTTTTCAGAAGATTTTTCAGTGGAATGGCTGTCTGAAAAACTAAAAAAAACCAATAGAAAAATAAAGCCGGCACTGCTTGACCAAAAAATCCTTGTTGGCCTGGGGAATATCTATGTAGATGAGGCACTTTTCCGGGCGAAGATCCATCCCGAAAGGATTGCTAATTCTCTGACTCCAGATGAGGAGGCAGTGCTTTATAAGGAAATAGTCAGTACTCTGTCTGAAGCTGTTGAGAAAGGTGGCAGCACGATCCGTTCCTATGTGAACTCCCAAGGACAGATTGGCATGTTCCAGCTTCAGCTTTATGCATACGGACGCAAGGGTGAACCATGCAAGGTTTGCAGCACTCCACTGGAGAAAACCGTTGTAGGCGGACGTGGTACTCATTATTGCCCGTCGTGCCAGAAACTTAAATAATAATATCAGAATTTATATCATTTCAACTTCGAGAATTGTCCAGCTCCAGCGCCTAGCCTCTCGAGACGTTTGTCTAGCTACGGCTCCTAACTCCTCGAGACGCTTCGGTCCTGCCAATGAAGTCAAAGAACGACTTCACTGTCAGGCCCTCCAGCGCTTGTCGGAGTTGGGCAGTCGCCTACGCTTTTCGAGTTCGGTCCGCCCAATGAAGTCAAAGAACGACTTCACTGGTCGGCCCTCTGAAGCACAGGACGTGCCAGACCCGCCAGCCACACGAAGTGGCGTTATAGGCGGGCAACGCTTGTCGGGGCTTACCAAGGCGCTTGCGCTTTTCTTGTATATTGGCTTGTTGATTTTCTCACCATAACTGGGCTCCTTCCATATACTAACGTAGCGATTGACAGGAAGGAGCTCAGTTTATGGCACAAACAATCTCGCTGCTTTTACTTGCATTCGCTGTCAGCCTTGACAGTTTCAGTGTAGGGTTAACGTATGGATTGAGGAAAATGAAGATCCCGATTAAATCTATTTCTGTAATAGCCGTTTGTTCGGCTGTCGTCCTGATGGCAGCCATGATGATCGGGCATTTTCTTGAGAGCTTTTTTTCACCAGGAATGGCAGAGACACTGGGTGGCGCTGTCTTGATCGTTTTAGGCGGATGGGTACTATTCCAATTTTTCCGTGAAGACAAAACAGAATTGCTCTGTCACGAAAAAATAATCCTTAATCTTGAAATCAAATCACTTGGTATCGTCATCAATATTTTGAAAAAACCAATGACAGCCGATTTTGACCGGTCGGGTACAATCAATGGAATTGAAGCTGTCATGCTCGGGCTTGCCCTTTCGCTTGATGCATTTGGTGCAGGGGTAGGGGCGGCGTTTTTAGGATTTTCTCCAGGATACCTGGCCTTGACAGTCGCCTGCATGAGTTCATTATTTGTGTATGCAGGGATGAGGATGGGAAGTTATTTTTCGGAGAGCGGCTGGATGCAAAAATTTTCTTTTGTACCGGGAATATTATTGATCATAATTGGGTTGATGAAAATTTAACAGGCCCTTGAAAGGATAAAATGGGATGTCATTAGTTATCGGATTGACAGGAGGTATAGCAAGCGGAAAAAGCACGATATCAGCAATGTTCACTGACTTGGGCATCACAGTGATTGACGCAGATATCGAAGCCAGGCTTGCTGTGGAGCCAGGAGAAAAGGCATACAATGATATTGTCAGCCATTTTGGCACTGAAATTTTAGCGGATGACCGAACGATAAACCGTTCTATGTTGGGTGAGATCATTTTTAACAATGAAGAAAAGCGCTTGCTGCTTAATTCGATTGTCCATCCAGCAGTAAGGGAACGGATGGCACAGAAGAGAGCGAAAGCTGAAGAGGCGAATGAAAAAGCCGTTGTCCTGGACATTCCGCTTCTGTTTGAAAGCAAGCTGACAGGACTGGTCGAAAAAATCATCGTGGTATATGTGGATGAGAAAACCCAGTTGAAAAGACTGATGAAGCGAAACGGATTCTCGGAAGAAGAAGCATATTCCAGGATCAAATCACAAATGCCACTGAAGGATAAAGTCAGTTTGGCAGACGCAGTTATTGATAACAGCGGCAGCATCGAGCAATCAAGGCAGCAACTGAAGGTTATATTAAATAAATGGGAAATCTTAAGAGCCGAGTAGGCTCTTTTTTTGTGGCTTGAACCGACTCATTTTTGATTAAGCATGTCGTAATTCCGGTATCGGACGGTTTATTCCTGGTTTTACTCGATTTAATCCCGGTTTCTAAAGTTTTAATCCAAGTTTCATAAGATATAATCCTAGTCAGGCTAAGATTGTTGGCGTCTTTGAATTTACCGCTAAACGATTATTATTATCAGAATTATTTTATATTTTAAATGTGTGCATTTATTTATCACAAATAAAATTTAATATGTTATACTAATACCATACAAAGGGGTTATTAAGTATAACACTAATTCGGAAGGGGCCGTACAATGAAGGCGAGAATTGCGATTAACGGTTTTGGGAGAATTGGAAGAATGGTGTTCAGAAGAGCCATTCTTGAAGAGAATCTTGAGGTTGTAGCGATTAATGCGAGCTACCCAGCTGAAACACTGGCGCATTTAATAAAATATGATTCTACTCATGGACAATTTGCTGGTGAAGTCATTCCAGCTGATGATCATCTTATTGTAAACGGAAAGACAGTTAAGCTATTAAGCAATCGAAATCCTGCTGAGCTTCCATGGAAGGAAATGAAGATTGATATTGTTATAGAAGCTACAGGAAAGTTTAATTCCCGTGAAAAGGCTGCACCTCATCTTGATGCTGGTGCAAAGAAGGTCATTTTGACAGCACCTGGTACGAATGAGGATATCACTATTGTTATGGGAGTAAATGAAAGCGCATTAAATATTGAAGAGCATGATATCATTTCGAATGCATCATGCACAACAAACTGCCTTGCACCGGTTGCGAAAGTGCTGGATGATACTTTCGGAATTGAAAATGGTTTGATGACAACTGTTCATGCTTATACAAATGATCAGAATAATATCGATAACCCGCACAAGGATTTGCGCAGGGCGCGTTCTTGCGGCCAATCCATCATTCCAACTTCAACTGGGGCAGCAAAGGCACTTTCTCTTGTGCTTCCTCAGCTTAAAGGAAAGCTGCATGGTATGGCGCTAAGGGTACCGACTCCAAACGTCTCGCTTGTTGACCTTGTTGTCGACCTGAAGCGTGAGGTAACAGTGGACGAAATCAATGATGCATTCTATTCAGCATCTAAAGGAAGGCTCAAGGGCGTCCTTGATATCACAACAGATCCGCTTGTTTCAATCGACTTTAACACCAATGAACATTCGGCGATCATTGACGGCCTGTCTACAATGGTCATCGGTGCTAACAAAGTAAAGGTTCTTGCATGGTATGACAATGAATGGGGTTATTCAAGCAGGGTTGTAGACCTGACAAAGCATGTTGCCCACGCAATGTCCAATTCCAATTCAGCAACGGTAAGAGTAGGGTAATTTTCATAACGCAAAAAGCTTGCTTACCGGCAAGCTTTTTTTATTTCTGGTTGTGATAGGAATTGAAATTCACATTTTTTAATTTTTCTTAAAGGCTTATATATTTTTAAAGCTCCGTTGATTGAAGTGGAAGGCGCGCAGACTCCTGCGGGATCAGCTGGACAGGTGAGCCCCACAGGCGCCAACGGCGGCGAGGAGGCTCACCGCCAGCCCCGAGGAAGAATTGCTTATGAAAAAAGACGGCAAGTGGTCTTTTTCATATTCTTCCCGCGGAAAGCGAAGCGCCTGGAACGAAAATCAACAGCCTTGTTTACCAGAGCCTTTTTCAAATTAGTTGAGATCCCCATGTAAAAATCCCAACAGTTTTTATAGCTAGATCCCCCCTAAAAGCCTATGGAATAGCTATCTCCCAAACTACAAAAATCGAAGCATAAAAATCATGAAAAAAATTTGATTTCATGTGTTGCAAAAAAAATATAAACAAAGTATACTAGTCATCGTGAACTTCTTAATAACGGTACCAATTGGCTACTTAAAGGGTTAGGACCTCTCTGGACTAACTTTCCCCCGTGGTAGTTAAGATACCATTGAAGCTAAGGAATTCATTCTAATATTGTTAGAGGGGGAAATTGAATATGGAAACAATGGGTCGTCATGTAATTTCTGAACTTTGGGGTTGCGATTTTGAAAAATTAAATGATATGGATTTTATTGAACAAACTTTTGTTGGAGCAGCATTGAAATCAGGTGCTGAAATCCGCGAAGTGGCTTTCCACAAATTTGCGCCACAAGGCGTTAGCGGAGTTGTCATTATTTCTGAATCTCATTTAACTATTCATAGCTTCCCGGAACACGGATACGCCAGCATCGATGTTTACACTTGCGGTGATCTGGATCCTAACATTGCAGCTGACTATATTGCAGAAGCTCTTGGCGCTCAAACTCGTGAGAATATCGAAATTCCACGCGGCATGGGTCCTGTGCATGTGAAGCAAGCACAAGCTAAAGCTCTATAATTGAAAATATGAAAATTCACAAGAGGTGTAGCGATACACCTCTTTTTATTTTGCCGTAAAATACGGTAGAATGATAATAGAAATAACTTGCAGGAGGATTTTTGATGTCTTTATTAAAATCCATAACAGGACGATACGAAAAATTCAGTGGAACAAGTGAAAACAATAGGGATGAGCAGCTGAAGACTCGTTATTATAAAACGAACTTTAACCAGATGTTCCAGACGGTCGAAGACTTGCTGAAGGCTGACCCTTCGCTTAAGATAACGAGTGTTTCCAAAGAACATGGAGAAATATCAGCCGAATTGAAGGGGAAGGTGCCCGCCTTTTTAACAGCGACAGTTATAACTACTAAAGCATTTGAGACAGCAGTCGACTTACATATCTCTACGGAAAAGTTTTCATTAGCAGGCATCAACCCGGCTTTAAAGCAGGAGTTGGTGAAGATTTATGAGAAACTGGACTCCGTACACTCGTTTATTGGTTCAGGCAAGTATGGAAATCAATAGTTCCTCTTGTCGCGTCACCATCTTTTTAATAAGATAATACTATGATAATGCTTATGGACGTATTGGTGGAACAAGCGAATGGTCCTTCGCTCATACTATATTTCAAAATATTCGGAGCTGATCGAAATGAAATGTCCAACTTGCCAAAATAACTCTACCCGGGTTCTTGATTCAAGACCGGTTGACGATAGCCGATCAATTCGACGCAGACGCGAATGCGAAGCTTGCGGATTTCGCTTTACCACCTTCGAGAAGGTTGAAGAAATTCCTTTGATTGTCGTGAAAAAAGAAGGTACTCGTGAAGAGTTCAATCGGGAAAAACTCCTTCGCGGTTTAATAAAAGCTTGTGAAAAGCGGCCCGTCGCTTTGAAAGAGCTCGAGGATTTGGTTTCCGAAGTAGAAAAAGAACTTCGAAGCCATGGAGTTTCTGAAGTTAAGAGCGAAGCCGTTGGGGAAATGGTGATGGACAGGCTGGCGAAGATTGACGAAGTCGCCTATGTCCGGTTCGCGTCTGTTTACCGTCAGTTTAAGGATATCAATGTCTTTATTGATGAATTGAAAGAGTTGTTGAAAAAAGAGCAATCATAACACCTGGGGTCTTGTGGGTTACAGTAAACTTAAGGAGCTGAAGGGAACTTCAGCTCTTTTTAATAAAAAAGAGCTCAAATAGCGGTTAATTATGTAAAAGCAGTTCTTTTTAACGATTCAGAATGGAGGGAAAAGGATGGCTCAGCATTGGCAAGAGACTTTGCCTGTAGACCAATATATTGTTGCATCCGGTGGGTTATTGCATGACTACGATCGCAAGGTGCTCACTTTCTTGTACCAGCCTTTGATTGGGCCAGCTTGCTTAAGCCTTTATATGACCTTATGGGCTGAACTGGAAGAGAACCGGCTTTGGTCACAGTCTGGGACACACCATAACTTGATGACAATCATGGACATGAACCTGAAGGATATTTACCAGGCTCGCCAAAAGCTCGAAGGCATGGGGTTGCTGAAGACCTATGTAAAAAACAGCGAGGAAGGCCGTTCATTTATTTATGAATTGCAACCGCCTTTGACTCCTGAACAATTTTTCCTTGATGGCATGTTGAATGTCTATTTGTATCGAAAAGTCGGCAAGAACCAATTTTTGCGGCTTAAACGATTTTTCAGCGATAAATCTGCTGAATCAGAGTCCGGATATGAGGAGATTACGAAGGCATTCCAGGATGTGTTCTTGTCTGTACCAACTCAGGCACTCATGCATAATGAAGATTCAGCTGCTGACCTTGAGGTGGAGGAAGGGAATTCCTTTATCAGCAGAGGAGAAACTTCCAAAATACAGATTGATCCTGCGGAGTTCAACTTCGATTTGCTTTTGGGAGGGCTACAGGAATCACTCATACCTAAAAAAGCATTTACATCTAAGGTTAAGGAAGCAATCAGCAATCTTGCCTTCCTATATGGTATTGATGCCTTGAAGATGAAGAATATCGTCTTAAGTGCTGTAACCGCTGAAAATGAAGTAGATATAGAAGAATTGAGGAAGGCTGCCCGGGACTGGTACCAATTTGAACATCAGGACCAGCTGCCAGCACTTCTGGACCGGACCCAGCCCTTCCAGCATAAAGCCGGAATCGAGAAACCAAAAACGCAGGAAGAAGAACTGGTGGTGTATTTTGAAAAAACATCCCCGCGCCAGCTTTTGATTGATCTGTCTGGCGGGGCGGAACCATCGAAGGCAGACTTGCAGATCATCGAAGAGGTAATGTTCAAGCAAAAGCTGCTGCCGGGAGTCGTGAATGTTTTAGTTCAATATGTTATGCTCAAAACGGATATGAAGCTGGCAAAGGGTTATATTGAAAAGATTGCCGGCCACTGGTCCAGGAAAAAAATATCGACCGTCAGAGATGCAATGCAGCTGGCTAAAAGCGAGCACAGGCAGTATCTTGAATGGGCAGAAGGGAAAAAAGCACCTTCTTCATCATCTGGAAAAAGAAAGCCTGTTCGTAAAGAAGTTCTGCCGGATTGGTTTGGCAAAAAGACCGATGGCGAGTCTCAGCAGCAAAAAAATGCTACAGATGTGGATCCTGATTTTGAAATAGAAAAGAAAAAGCTTGAAGAAGAATTGAAGAAATTCAAATCTGGGAGGTGATTCAGTTGCAAAACATTAATGAAACATTAAAGAAGCTGGCGAATAACCAGAATTTCCAGGAGCGCTATGAAGCTATTAAGAGGCAGGTCATGCAGGATCAGCATATCAAGGGATTCCTCGATGAGAATGCTGAGTATATCACCAGGGAAATGCTCGACGGCAGTATGTCAAAGCTGTATGAGTTCTCCAACCAGAGCAAAGGCTGTGAAGATTGCGAGAGTCTCGCAGGCTGCAAGAACATGATCAAGGGTTATGAGCCAGAGCTTTTCATAAAAGGGAACTTCATTGACATAAAATATGACCGTTGCAAGAAGAAGGTCATGCATGATGAACAGCAAAAGAATGCAGGCCTGATCAATAGTATTTTTGTGCCTAAAGAAATCTTGAAGGCATCTTTCGGTGATATCGAGCTGGATGACGCCGGAAGGTTCAAGGCAATCAAGATGGCAAAAGACTTTGTTGAGAATTATGAGCCGGGCCGAAAGCAAAAGGGTTTATTCCTTCATGGACCGTTCGGGACAGGCAAATCATATTTGCTTGGCGCGATCGCGAATGAACTTGCACAGAAACAGATTAGTTCATTGATTGTATATGTACCCGAATTTTTCAGGGAAATGAAAAATGCGATCGGTGACCATACCGTCAATGACAAGCTGGAAGCAATCAAAAAGGCGAATGTACTCATGCTTGATGACATCGGAGCAGAAACGATGAGCAGCTGGGCGAGGGATGAAATCCTCGGGACGATCCTGCAATTCCGCATGCTTGAGAACCTTCCGACCTTCTTTACCTCGAACTTCGACCTAAAAGGACTGGAGCATCATTTGACGCACAGCCAGCGGGGAGAAGAAGAACAATTGAAGGCAGCAAGAATCATGGAGCGGATTAAATATCTAGCCGAGCCGGTAAAAGTAGAAGGCAAGAATCGCAGAATATAAAAAATGTGCCGCAGTTAATCAAGCTGCGGCACATTTTTTTGCACTTTTAACCAGTTATCGACCATATGGACACTTCTAAATTGTCCAAGTCCCCCATATATATAATCAGGGATTATTTAAGAGGGGGGATATGGTTGATTGAAATCATCTTCCAAAAAAAGCAGGATGCCTGGAATTTGTATCAACATTTAGTCGCCAGGCTTGCTTCGTGGCAGGAAACGAATTCAATTCTTCTTAATGAAGATCGAAATAGAGTGCTTATTCCAGAAGAGTTTTACAGAAATGAAAAGGTGCATGTACTCAAGAAAAGTGTTTATGATTTTATTTTAAAGGTGAAACGTGATGACTGGCTAAGAGCCATCTTGGCAGAATCGTATTTTTATAATGACAGTGAGGAACAGGATCAAATCCTTGATATCATCTACTCCGTCATAGAAGGCAACCGTAAAGATCTGGCTCCTTTCATGGAAGGTGTCGGGGAACAAGGCGTGATCCAGAATTCGATTAATGAAATCTTTAATGAAAGGGTCTCATTCTCTTTTGATTCCTTTGTCATGTTCAGGCTGAAAGCCTATACTGAGCAGCTCTCCCAATGGGTAGAGATTGCGATAGACGAGTATAAAATGGAACAGGAGTACCAGGTTTTCCTGCATACCCTGAGGGATTTTCTAGAGGACAGGAAACCGCAGATGTCCCATTTATATCTGGTGATTGACGAGAATATGGTCTTTTATAATCAGCAATTCACAGAAATGAAACGGAGTGATCTGTTTAAAACGATTGACCGCAAGCTGCTTGTCAACCATCCTGTCTATGTGGACTCCGGGACGATTGCGCCGTTGCTGTCAATTGCGCCTGAGACCATTTACTTGTACACGGATGATCCTCACCAGCCATTAGTGAGGACGATCATCAATCTTTTTGAAGAACGTGTGAAAGTCAGTCCAGTTTCCGCTTTTCATGACGAAAAAGTAAACTTTTTTAAAGAGGATCGTGAAAATATACAATAGCCCACTTGATTTTCAAAACATTACAAACTATAATTACGTACATACTAAATCAATAGTGAATGTAATGATGAGGACATGGGCATTCTTGAAAGGTTTCCAGAGAGGGAAGGCTTGGCTGAAAACTTCCTAACACTAAAGAAACGCTTACCACCTCTGAACTCCAGCTGTGAACGCCCATAGGGCAAGTATTGGCTGGCGGCAGAAGCCGTTACCGCAACCAGAGCCATTCCTGCGTTATTTTTGCGCAAGAGTGGGAATTGGGTGGAACCACGTGTGATCAAACTCGTCCCTGTTTCAGGGACGGGTTTTTTTATTTTTCGCGCAAAAATTGCGCCACATTTTAAAAGGAGGAAAAGCCAATGGCAGACATGTTAAAAATATCGTTTCCAGATGGAGCAGTGAAGGAGTTTCCGGCAGGCACAACGACTGAAGATATCGCCAGCTCGATCAGCCCGGGCCTAAAGAAGAAAGCCATTGCCGGTATGGTCAATGGACAGCCGTATGATCTCAAGAGAGCGATCGAGGAGGACGCAGCGATCGAAATCGTCACTCCTGACCATCCAGAAGCACTAGAAATCCTGCGCCACAGCTCAGCTCACTTGATGGCACAGGCAATCAAGCGTCTATATAGAGATGTTAACCTCGGAGTAGGGCCAGTAATTGAAGGCGGCTTCTACTATGATATCGATATGGAGCATTCTTTATCTCCAGAAGATTTGCCGGAGATTGAAAAGGAAATGAAGAAAATCATCAATGAGAACATTGAGATTGTCCGTAAAGAAGTAAGCCGTGAGGATGCAGTCAAGTTTTTCAAGGAGCTTGGTGACCCTTATAAGCTTGAATTGATTGAAGCGATCCCGGCGGATGAGAAGGTCACTCTTTATGAACAGGGAGACTTTGTCGACCTTTGCCGCGGGGTACACGTCCCATCAACTGGAAAACTGAAGGAATTCAAATTGTTGAGCATTGCTGGTGCATACTGGCGCGGCGACAGCGACAACAAGATGCTCCAACGAATTTACGGTACAGCTTTCTTCAAGAAGGAAGATTTGAAGGAGCACTTGAGGCTGCTTGAAGAAGCGAAAGAACGTGATCATCGCAAGCTTGGCAAGGAACTTAACTTATTTACAAACTCCCAGAAGGTTGGACAGGGACTTCCGCTTTGGCTTCCAAAAGGTGCGACGATCCGCCGCATCATCGAACGCTATATTGTTGATAAAGAAGTCAGCCTTGGATATGACCATGTCTACACTCCGGTAATGGGAAGTGTCGACCTTTATAAAACTTCCGGACACTGGGACCACTATCAGGAAAACATGTTCCCGGTCATGGAAATGGAAAATGAACAGCTTGTTTTAAGACCGATGAACTGCCCGCACCATATGATGGTGTACAAAAACAGCATCCACAGCTACAGGGAACTTCCAATCAGGATTGCCGAGCTTGGAACAATGCACCGTTATGAAATGTCCGGCGCGTTGGCTGGGTTGCAGCGTGTGCGCGGCATGACTCTGAACGATGCTCACCTCTTTGTCCGCCCTGACCAGATCAAGGAAGAGTTCAAGCGTGTAGTAGAGCTTGTGCTTGAAGTCTACAAGGATTTCGATATGAATGATTACTCGTTCCGTCTATCCTACAGAGATCCTGAGGATAAAGAGAAATATTTCGATGATGACCAGATGTGGGAAAAGGCTCAATCCATGCTAAAAGAAGCAATGGATGAGATGGGACTGGAATATTTCGAGGCAGATGGCGAAGCAGCATTCTACGGACCGAAGCTTGATGTCCAGGTCAAAACTGCTCTTGGCAAAGAGGAGACTCTTTCAACAGTCCAGCTTGACTTCTTGCTTCCTGAGCGCTTTGACCTGACTTATATCGGCGAAGACGGCAAGCACCATCGTCCTGTCGTTATCCACCGTGGTGTCGTATCGACTATGGAACGCTTTGTTGCCTTCCTGATCGAAGAGTACAAAGGGGCATTCCCGACTTGGCTGGCTCCAGTACAGGCACAGATCATCCCGGTATCTCCATCAGTCCACTTTGACTATGCAAGAGAAATCAAGGAAAAGCTTAAGGCAGACGGCTTCCGCGTTGAAATCGATGGCCGCGACGAAAAAATCGGCTATAAGATCCGCGAAGCGCAAATGCAAAAGGTTCCTTATATGCTCGTAGTCGGTGACAATGAAGTAGCAGACAAAGCAGTCAACGTCCGTAAATACGGCGAACAGAAATCCGAGACAATTTCATTTGATGAATTCCTGGAGTCATTCAGGAAAGAAGCGAAGAAATAAGAAAAGCGCAAGCGCCTTGGTCAGCCCCGACAAGCGGTGGAGGGCCTGACAGTGAAGTCGTTCTTTGACTTCATTGGCAGGACCGAAGCGACTCGAGGGGCTAGGCGCTGGAGCTGGACAAAGAAAAGCGCAAGTGTCTCAATGGGCTAGGCGCTGGACATGAAAATAAGAGGGGCCGCTGGCTCCTCTTATTTTATAGCTATTATTCAATGGGTTTGGAACAGGTTGGACAGAGGTTTTTTGTATAGCTGCGCTGAATTCTCTGGCCGCAGTTCCGGCATGATTTCATGTTAACAGGTTTATTATCAATGTCATTTGAAAAACCATAGCCAGTCCTGAAATACTTTAATGCAGTGCCTGCGAGTAATCCGGTGGTCACACCTGTGATGATAATCGCAATCAACATATGTACACCAGCTTTCTTGTCTATTTCTACCATGAATTATAGCAAGAAATAAGGAATTTAGCTGTGACAATTTAATCATGAAGATAGTATTCTACAGGGTTTGGTCATAAATTTTGAAGATAAATTTAATATGTACCTTTTAAAAAAAAGTATTGCAGCCTGTATTTCTATCTGATACAATACTTTTTGTTGCAGTTAACGAAAGTGATTCGTTTGACACATCAATTTCTTTATGCTATATTAGCAAGAGTGAACTGAATACAAGTTTTAGGAAAGAAGAAGCACCCGCTTCTCACCTGGTTGACGCAATTGTGCTGTTGGCAGGTAATACGTAAACGTCTAATTATTTTGTTTTCGTAAGTGTGGGTGTTGTCGCCTGCACTTTTTTTATTGCAAAATAAAAATGGACTATATCGTATGTCATTGTGTGAGCAAGATGCGGCTTCGGCCTGGCAATGTACTTCTTCTCCTTGACAATGTATTCGACAATACCCTGGAGGTGGCTAATTATTAGCAAAGATGCGATGTTACTAAACGAGGGAATTCGTGCTCGCGAAATTCGTCTGATCGATCAAAATGGCGAGCAATTAGGAATTAAATCCAAAGCTGAGGCTCTTGAGATCGCAACGCGTGTAAATCTTGATCTTGTGCTTGTTGCTCCGAACGCGAAACCTCCTGTAGGCCGAATTATGGACTACGGAAAATTCAAGTTTGAACAGCAAAAGAAAGAAAAAGAAGCACGTAAGAACCAAAAAATCATCACAACTAAAGAAGTCCGTCTTAGTCCGTCAATTGATGAGCATGACTTTAACACTAAGTTGCGCAATGCTATCAAGTTCCTGGAAAAAGGCGATAAGGTTAAAGCATCAATCCGTTTTAAGGGCCGTGCTATAACCCATAAGGAAATCGGTCAGCGTGTTCTTGATCGCTTCTCTGAAGCTTGCAAAGAAGTAGCGACAATCGAATCACATCCAAAAATGGATGGCCGAAGCATGTTCCTAGTTCTAGCACCTAAAACTGAAAAGTAACGAGGAGGAAGTCCCTATGCCAAAAATGAAAACTCACCGCGGCACTGCCAAGCGTTTCAAGAAAACTGGAACTGGCAAGCTTAAGCGTTCACACGCTTACACTAGCCACTTATTTGCTAATAAGTCTACAAAGGCTAAGCGTAAGCTTCGCAAATCTGCAATTGTTTCAAAAGGCGATTTCAAACGCATTCGTCACATGCTTGACAACATTAAGTAAAAATCGAGCGATCTCGATTTATATAGGAGGGTAATTAAATGCCACGTGTAAAAGGCGGTACAGTTACGCGCAAGCGTCGTAAAAAAGTCATTAAATTAGCTAAAGGTTATTACGGTTCAAAACATACATTATACAAGGTTGCTAACCAACAGGTTATGAAATCCCTAATGTATGCATTCCGCGACCGTCGCCAGAAGAAGCGCGACTTCCGCAAACTTTGGATTGCTCGTATCAACGCAGCAGCTCGCATGAACGGTCTTTCATACAGCCGTATGATGCACGGCCTAAAGCTTGCTGGTATTGAAGTAAACCGCAAGATGCTTGCTGAACTTGCAGTAAGCGATGCTCAAGCATTCGCTCAATTGGCTGAAACAGCTAAGCAACAATTCAACAAGTAATCAAACCTAAAAGATGGACCATTCTCATATTGAGAGTGGTTTTTTCTTTTTATAAGGCTCTTTTCTCAAACTTTGTTGCTATTGAATACAAAATAGGATTTAATGACCGTTTTTCCTCGTAAAGTTGACGCTTCTTATGTGAAAAGAGCATGCAAACTTAATACCGACCTGTAAAATGGGTATATTACGTTAAAAATCGGCTTTAGGATTTTAACAACAATCTTTACGAAAACAGCCATTAATAAAGATATAATGATTTTATAGCACTTAAAGAGGACGTGGAGATGTGGGGATATGGAGTTTGGCTGGCTTGATTGCAGTCATGAATCTTGCGGGCTTTTTTATCATGGGAATGGATAAAAAGCGGGCAAGAAACAATCATTATCGAATAAGCGAAAAAACACTATGGAATGTTGCTTTTTTTGGAGGTGCAATCGGGGTAACAGCTGGTATGAAGCATTACAGGCATAAGACGAAGCATGCCCAGTTTAAGTATGGATTGCCGGTCCTTGCTATTATAGAGATTGGCATATTTACATATTTATTTAAGCTTTTGGCATAACAGCTTGTATGATTCTATAAGCTAGTAGCAACAAAGACTTAGCAGGCAGGTGACAAGAATGGATGATGCGTGGTCAATGCTGCTGATCATTGTGGAATCTGGAGGCTGGTATGCACCAGTATTGTTCATATTGTTTCATGTTTTCCGCCAATTTGTGTTCATACCTCCTGCGGTTGTCTGTATCGCTGGAGGATTAATGTTTGGGGTCATACCGGGAATCGTATATTCGCTGCTTGGTTTGTCAGGGGCAAGTATATTATTCTACTTTTTAATGAGACAGATACCAGAAATGATGAACAAGCTAAGCAGGCTGAAAAAAAGGCTGGTAGGACGCTTCCGGGATCTGACCGTCGGCCAGGTTGCGCTGTTGAGGCTTGTGCCGGTGATTCATTATCAGCTGCTAAGCTTTTGCCTTTACGAGCGAAAAAGTAGTTTTAAAGACTTTATGTTTGCATCATTTCTCGCGAATATCCCATTCGTCATCTTTTATACAATATTCGGGGAGTATGTCGGAGAATTTGACTCATTTACAGGACTCTTTCTGATGATTGTATTTTTGCTGTTAGCCTATTTGTTGCGTGAGAAAATTACCTTCATTAAATGGCGTGAATTTTTTGATAGAACCACATAAGAAAAAGCGTCCGGAATCTTTCGGACGCTTTTACATTTTATATCTCATCATCCTTGTCATGGTTTGCCATGAATTCCTTAATTGGGCTTTTCCAGTCGATTTTGGCCACCGGATAGCTCTCACGGATTTTTCGTTCAATGAATTGGAAATCCTCTAGGACAAGCCCCTTCAAGGCCGACGTTTTTTTAGGCCAAATGAAAATGGAAACAACCTCAAAAGCAGACGGAGTTGTGCCTAAATACTTTTCACCCTCAAATAAAACACCTTTGTATGTTAATAAAAAATTCTTGCGGACATTGTCTGGATCATCCAATAAGAAAAAGCGCTTCTGCTCATGAGCAAGCTCCAGCTTCCGTTTCGGATGGAATAAATATTTCACCGCGCTGTATATTAGAAAAATGAATAACAGTAATAAAATAAGACGTAAAAGCAGGATCATGACTGCCCCTCCAATGCGAACTTTCCTTATTTACGGATGAGATTCCAAATAGTTTCAACAAATTTATAATTGATTTATACTTTTTTTAAGGCATGATTCTAACTTTAATGGAAGGGAAGCGCATGGAACAAAATCAACAGCCGAGTTTAACAGCGCTATTATTTAAAACCTGTCGGAATTCCATCAATGGTTGAAAAGATCGGAATTGTGACAGGTTTGTTAGGAGAGAGAGTAAAGTTGTCAAAAAAGGACCGGAGTTGTGACAGGTTTGAAGGGAATGCAAGAAAAGCTGTCAAGATAAAGCCGGAATTGTGACGGGTTGGAAGTGAACACAAGAAAAGCTGTCAAGAAAAGGCCGGAATTATGACAGGTTTGAGGGAAACACGAGAAAAGCTGTCAAGAAAAGGCTGGAATTGTGACAGGTTTGATGGGAACACGAGAAAAGCTGTCAAGAAAAGGCCGGAATTATGACAGGTTTGATGGAAACACGAGAAAAGCTGTCAAGAAAAGGCTGGAATTAAGACAGGTTGGAAGTGAATACGAGAAAAGCTGTCAAAATACCCGTGGAATTAAGACAGCTTTTAAGAAAGACCACGGAGAGCTGTCAAAATCAAAGCTGCTTAATTTTAAAATTACAGATGGAGCTGAAAAATGAATACTAATACCCTTTTTAAAATGCAAAAAGCACTCGATAGTCATATTGAATCCCAACATGGTCTCGGGAATGAAGATTTATTTGATCGAAAGGTCCTCGCGTTGCTTGTTGAAATCGGCGAGCTTGCAAATGAGACGAGGTGTTTCAAGTTTTGGAGTGTGAAGCCATCCTCCGAAAAAGATGTCATTCTCGAGGAGTTTGTGGATGGAGTCCATTTTATCCTGTCGCTGGGTATTGAATGTGGATATGAAGATCTTGAGTCGATCACCCAAAATAAAACTGACGAAATCGACATCAGCAATCAGTTCCTCGCAATATACGAGAGCGTGCAAAAATTCAGGAACAGCCGCAGCAAAGATGACTACGTTCATTTGTTTGAAAGCTATATGGAGCTTGCGCTGCTGCTTGGAATGAATGACAATCAAATTGAACGGGCATATATTAAGAAAAATGAAGTAAATTATGATAGGCAGCGAAAAGGTTATTAGGCAGAATTTTTTGTACAATACCCCGCATGTTTAGTATAATAGGTTTCGAAACTACATATTAAGGGAGTCGAAATAATGGCGAAATTAGATGAAACATTAACAATGCTAAAAGATTTAACCGATGCCAAAGGCATTCCCGGCAACGAGCGTGAGCCAAGAGAAGTAATGAAGAAATACATAACTCCATTTGCTGATGAAGTATCGACTGACGGCCTTGGCAGTCTGGTTGCCAAGAAAGTTGGCAATGAGAATGGACCGAAAATCATGGTTGCCGGTCATCTTGATGAAGTTGGTTTCATGGTTACAAGCATCGATGACAAAGGATTCATCCGCTTCCAGACAGTTGGCGGCTGGTGGAGCCAGGTTATGCTTGCGCAACGCGTGACAATCGTTACACGCAAAGGTGAAATCACTGGAGTAATCGGATCTAAACCGCCTCACATTCTTCCTGCGGAAGCGCGCAAAAAGCCAGTGGATATCAAGGATATGTTCATTGATATCGGTGCTTCAAGCCGTGATGAAGCGAAGGAATGGGGAGTAACTCCTGGGGACATGGTAGTTCCTTACTTCGAATTCACTGTCATGAACAATGAGAAAATGCTTCTTGCTAAAGCATGGGATAACCGCATCGGCTGTGCGATTGCTATCGATGTCCTTAAGGGGCTTAAAGATGCAGAACATCCAAACGTCGTATATGGCGTTGGAACAGTTCAGGAAGAAGTTGGCCTTCGCGGCGCGAAAACTTCCGCTCAAATGATTCAACCTGACATCGCTTTCGGCGTTGATGTAGGGATCGCTGGAGACACTCCTGGCGTTACCGAAAAAGAAGCGTTAAGTAAAATGGGTGATGGACCACAGATCATCATCTATGATGCATCAATGGTATCCCACAAGGGACTTCGTGACTTTGTGACAGACCTGGCTGATGAATTGAACATTCCATACCAGTTTGATGCAGTAGCAGGCGGAGGAACAGACTCTGGAGCTATCCACCTGACACACCGCGGTGTACCAGCGTTGTCCATCACGATTGCGACACGCTACATCCACTCACACGCAGCAATGCTTCACCGTGACGACTACGAAAACGCTGTAAAGCTGATCGTAGAAGTCATCAAGCGTCTTGATAAAGAAACAGTTGAAAAGATTACTTTTGAATAAGATTTAGTATGTGGTTGTCCAGAAATCAGTAAAAACTGGTTTTCTGGACAATTTTTTTATCTTTATTAAACGTTTTGTCTACAACTTTTTAGATAATCACTACGCTTTTGAACATAACCACTACAAAATCACCATTAATCACTCCGAAAACAGCCTTGATCACTACGAAATTGAGCTTAATCACTACTTTATCCAATTGATGGAAAAAAAGGGGGCAAACCAGCACAAAAATAAAAGAACTCCTCAAAATGGAGGAGTTCTCAGCTTGTGGAGAAAGGGTACTATTTTTTCTTCCACAAGCTTTTTTATTTGGTTTAATCC
>NZ_JAGGQL010000005.1:0-270192 GCF_018613315.1 Bacillus sp. ISL-37
TGTAGAACGTCATTAACAATATTGACTTGTTCACATTCTGAAATATTCCACAGAATTTTAGAACTTCAATATCAATACCAGATTCCTCTTTAGTTTCTCTTACTGCTGCATCTTTCAAAGACTCGCCTTCTTCAACTATTCCACCTGGCATTTCCCATCCTCTACTAGGTCCCTTAATTAACAAAATTTCCTTTTCATCATTGATTACAATAGTTGCTGCTGAAACAAAATGTTTTGGTGGTATGTAAATTTGTTGTGTACTTTGTTCCATAACAATCCCCCTCTTTTATGTTATTGTTTTTTAACAATCCTGCTCCTTTAGTTCAATAAGAATTCGACAAAAAGGTGCCTCTATCCTTTCTGGATCAACGCACCCGCTAGTGAATTATTCATTTAGGTGTATTAACTCTTGCAAATACGCTTCTATTCTAGTGGTTTTAGTAAGCCCCCAATTAATTCGTTTGAAAGGTTTAATGCTTCTCTTCTACTTTTTGCTGGTCCAGATATTAAAAGCCCGTCTTCAGGATCCCAACTATAAGAAGCATTATCTCTTCCTGATTCAATGTGTTCATAAACTATAATGGATAGTTCACTAAAATCTTTGTTTATATAAAGAATGCCGTAGGTGGAATCCCCGAACAATAAAGAACCTCCGTTTTCAAGAAAAACAACTTCAGCTTGTTTCTTATCAAGTATTATATTTGTCGGCACCTCTCCTTTTATATCAATAGTTCCTTTAAATCGATCGTGATTAAAATTTTTTCTATACAATTTACCTTTAATTGTAATTGTAACTTCTTTATTTATTTGGTTGCTTTTACTTCCAACTCCGTAAACAATTCCGTCAAATGCTTGATTGATTTCTTTTGGTACAGAATACCAAACTACAAAGCTAACTAAACCTACAATACATATAAAAACTAAATACAACCTCTTCATTTTTATTGGCATACACCTCCTAATCTTTACTAAGTATTTTTTTGCATAGATTTTGACTTATTATCCGTTTTATATAAAGACCTCATCATTTGTGTATATTCAACATTTACAGAGAATTTCCTTTTTGGAAGTAAACTGGCCCGTTAGTCGAAGAAGCAAGAAATTTCATACTCTTTAACTTTGATTTTTAGTCTATAATTCCAATTCTTGAATTAAGAATATCTTCTCTCTACTCACGTACTCGGTGAGAAGGTCAAACACATTTCTTTCTTCATTTGATATGTAAAGACTATCGGCCAAACTCGAAAGCTCTTCTGCCATATTCCCTTGATCTGGTCCAAGTAATTTCGAAAAGCTATTGATACGTCCGAAGCAGTTACATTCAGAGATTCGTTTTTCCCTGATTTTTCTTTTGAACTTTATTAAAAATTATAATGACTAAAATACACAAGATCGAAAAAAAAAAAATCTTTACAATTCCTTGTTGTCCATCAAAAAATCTATCAAAAACACTTCTTAATTCATATTCCCCTTCTCTATATGCCTTTATATATTGACCTTCAGATTCTTTAATGGCTATAGCTTCGTCCGTACTGATACCTTCAATTGAATAGTATTTAGTACCTTTCTTATAAGCATTAGAGAAGTTACCAGAATACTGTTCCATATCCGAATACTTTGTGACCTGACCAATTTCACTATCAACTTCTGTTACATATTCATCACTTATCACATAAATATACCCGTCCCAAACTACAAATGAATATGCCCAAGAGGTTGCCATGGTCCTACCTGGTGAAAAAGAAGTTAATATAAGAAAAATATTGTAATCAAAAGATAATTATACGAGTGGTCATTTTCTTACAAATTCTCTTTCTTGCGTTAAATGTTTAGCTAATTCTACCGATAATATAATCATTGTATTAAACTTCAAGTTATAAAATTGGGAAGGTAAAAACATGAATATTAATAAAGAAGAATTGATAAAGAGGGCAAGTGCTGTATTAGGCCGAGATGTAAGTAATGAAACGATTATGAAAACCGTTGAATCTTTGATCGAAAAGTTAGAAAAGGAGAAGATTTCCAATCAATAAGAAAGCAACCCCTTTAAGATTCATTAGTTTAAAGGCTTTGATTATTTTTAAATAGCCTTTTATAGAGTGTGGATGCTATGTAAAAAAGAGGGAGCCTCAGGTCCTCTTTTTTATTTATGGAAAAAAGAAAAGCAGGTGATTTCTCCCCTGCTCGTTTGTACCTTAAAACTATTAATATATTCTGTAAAACTAGCTGTGCAAACTCCCTTTTAACCATGGACGGGGACGATAGGGACCGATGGGGATCTGGATCAAGCTGGTTTTTTCGCTCATGCTGTAAAGACCATCAGCCAGGGTTGCATCAAACCCAAGCAGTGGATGTCCACCTAACCCAATTGCAGACGCTGTTGTGACTAATCTTTGAACGAGCATCCCTGCCTCCATTTGTAAAATCCGATAGCCTCTGTAACCTAATTCTTTTATATAAAAATCCTTATTACCAGCGATGTGAAAACAAAGCGGTACCTGCAGCAGATTCACATTGTCGAGAGACATGCCTGCCTGTAAAGTGAGCCGGTGATCCCCTTGGAGGACTTCCCGTAATGCATGTTCGGTATGGTCGTAATAGTAGGCTCCATCTGGGATATCTTCAACATTATAAAGACATCCATAGATTGATACCCTCGATTCATTGTTCAGGAAGACATCATCCAGATCATTCCGGTAAGAGAATCCTGACATTGACTCCTTCAGCAGAACGGCCAGCTGCTGCTGACTTACCTTTCGCATGACAAAATCGATATCAGGAGAAAAACGGTTTTTACTGGTCTCCACTAGATCGTATGCCAACGGTTCGCATTCTGGAAGATTTATTTTCACACCACCAAAGCCACCACTCTGCTGGCTTTGTATTCTGTTAAATGAATAGGTTGATTCCAGCTTGGAAGCTTCATTCATAGCTATTAACTTAGGAAACTCTAGAACCCTTTGTGACCGCTCCAAGTAATCACAGCTGATTGACTTCAATTCACGTTTCAATACATCGGCCGTTATATTAACTTTTCCGCTTCTAGACCAGTTTGTGGCTTCCACCGACAGCGGGATAACCGAATAGACACTCTCCTCCTGCTCAGACAAGCCGAGAAGATGATTGATGGCAGAATCTAAATATTGAAAGTATGCTCCGGCAGTGTAACCAAAACGGTTTGCTGTTTCCAGCAACTGGCCCATTAGGACTCCAGTGTCAAGTCCTTGAAGGCGGTAAGAGAAGTTATTGTATTTAAAGAAGTTTTTCCAAAACATCGTGGATACAAAGGCGACGCCAAAGCAGGATGAAACTTCACACCGGTTGCCTAGAGCACTTGAAACATATGAATCGAAGTTCCCTGCCCGCAACAACACGAGCCGGTGGTGCGCGGAGTCATAATGGTACACTCCATCTGGCAATCCTTCTACCTTTAAATAGATGTACAGCTCGTTTGGATACAATGCACCGCCAGAGGGCGCAAACCTTCGGAAGGAATTTATCGGGTAGGATTCTTCCTCAGTGCTTTCAGCTGGAAAAACGGACTGGCTTACCTGGGTGATTCCATAGACGTACCACAGAAAATGACCGACTCTATGAATATCCGGCTTAGTTGGTGGTTGTATTTTCTCAAGAGTCAGTGGTACCTCCAAAGACAGGGGCACCACTGGCTGGTTGCGGTAGATCTTGTATGCATAAGGCGCATCCTCCCAGTCGGGTTCCAATTTTGGCTGGTTGGCGCGTTCAATATCAAATTGAAGATTATGCAGAAATTCCTCGAGGCTCATCCTCCTACCTCCTATGGGAACGGATGCGGATAGTGATTGAGTTCTTCAAACGTCAATGGCTCTTTCACATAGCCGAGTTTCATCGGGACGTGGAGTACCCTGTCGAGCCCTTTCAGCCGGGTCAAGTGGTATCCGAATGTCATTGGCAGCATTCCTGGGATCAAAACTTTTACACAATAAAGACCATTTTTCCTCGTCTCGGGGGTCGTCTGGTCAACCACAATGACGTCCAGGTCCAATCGACGAAATTCCCGGAGAATATCCTTTAGATCATCTGTGAGGTCCTGGTGGTTCGATCTCCATTTGAATTCATCATTAAAACTATGCAACGTTCGATTATCATCGAGCAAAAAGCCAAAACGCTCCTCTGCCTGAGGCAACCCGTACAGCATCCCGTGGTCATCCATCTGCCTTACAAGTGAATGGTCCTCGAGCATTTCTATATACTTCTCTTTATTCGCTTCAAACTTCTCATCAAGATTCAGCATCATGCCTGCGAGCTCCTGGATCGCACTTTTTGCAGCCTTTACCGGATCAAGGTGGGCACCTGCGGCACAAATGATATTCAATCCATGATCCTTCCTGTTTTTCGCCATCGCCCAAACGCTTGGAATCCCATGCTCCATCGTAGCATTATACAAGTACAGATCATAACCGGCTACCGCGCGCATCCGTTGAACCATTAAATTCAATTCCTCATCGCCGGCTGATAGAGGATCAAGACGCGGCAAATTCAGCTGAGCATACCAGGTCATCAGGAAGGAATCGCGTTCAACCACTTCCATGATGCCGTAAAAGATGGCCTCCTCCCTGCTACCGCCAAGTGCGCAGCCATTGGAGGTTTCATAGACATAGCCAGCTGAACCACAGCCTAAACTATAATAAGAGAGAAGCTCTGGAACGAGAATAGGTCGCTCTTCTATCAAAGAGTAACCCCATACCCAATCCATTGGCCGTTCGGGGTCAAATTTTTCAAATGGAAAACCAAGCTTTCCATACTCCTCATCAGCGTGTACCCCTACCTTCAGCGGGTTGAGCGCCTGCCCCTCCAGATTCCGATAACAGTCATGGAGGACGGTTCGTTTTCCCCTGGGCTCCAGACCGCAATGCCGCTCAAGGCCTTCAAGAATTGCTGTCAATTCGCTTTCTGCGTAACAATGTGTTCGACCCGCAGTTCCCTCATTGCCTCCTGAGACCATTGGCAGATTGACACTTGCATCAGCGAATGGAGTGACAAGATCATACATTTTGTTATTGAAAAGCCCGGTCCGATTATCCAGATAGTCCTCAGCCAGCACCCTCTTTAACTCATCCAGCGGAGTGCAACGGAAGCTCCCGGCACTGATCTTCGGACTTGGCTGCAGAGAAATTTCAGCCAGGGGAGCTGAATCATCGGGAATATTACTACAAACCGGACATAAGGTATCGGGCAGGAAAGAATGCCATGAGCCATTAAGAGTTTTTAGGTCGGTTAAGAACATCCTTCCTTCTGTATATGCTTCCTTCCTTTCAAGAATCCTGTCTGTCTCTGCCACAATTATTTGAGCCATTTGTAAGATCCCTGGATCGGAAGCCCACGGGTCAGCCCCCATTCCTCCTTCCGTATATAGTTTTTGCTGGATCTCCTGCATTTCACTTCGTTCCTGCCCTCCCAGAAGTCGTCTAAGATCCGCACAATGTGAACACCCTGGAATATTAGGGCGGACCAGTGGGCCGATCACCCCCTCACCAAACGAAGCATATCCTCTCATCCAGGGAGTACCATTCATTTTCATGATTTCCTCAGCCTTTTTGTGTGAAAGGGGGTTCCAGGAATCGTCCAGTACCAGCATCAGCTCGGCATTTTCAGGAATACCATATTCAAAATCAGTCCTTCTAAAAACCTGGTAGCGGGCTGATAACTCTTCACCTACACGGTCTGCCAGCCTTCCTTCACCGATGATCACTACGAAGGAACTCATTGCAGTCCCTCCTCTCGCAGCAATACACCAAATACCCCTACAAGTTCCTGGTTAAAAACCGGTTCGAGCTTTAATTCGTATACGTATAACTGCTTTCCGTTCCTTTTTAGGACTTCCACTGCTTCCTTCATGGTTTCCGACTGTATTCTTTCTTCATAGGAAGGAATGATCAGTCTTGGCTTAACCTTCTCATCAAGCTGAACAGTTGATTTATCAAGAACCTTTGTGTAATTTCGTTCTGAATCGTTTTGATGTTTGAACAATGCTTGCTGTAGAGCCCCTCTTAACGCCAAGGTTAGGTTCAAATCCGTACTTCCATACCATCCGCTACTCGTACCTACCCATATTGAAGGAAAGCCTGAGACTTCTTTTCCCAGTCCAATGATTGGTGCGCCTTGCATCGTCGTTAGAGCTTCCAAGTAGAAGCGGCACCGTTCATCTTCCACTGCGTCCAGCTCAACGGGGCAAATATACTGCTCATGCTGTTGCCGTTGCTGGTCAAGCTGCTCAACCAAACATTTTTGCAGGCCTCGGCTGACAGCTTCCTGAAATGTCTCACCTGTTCCTACTCCTAGAAAGTCATCGTTTTGAAGCAAACTGGCCAATCGAGAAGCATAGGACTCAACACCAGCCAGCGCCGCTTCCCTCCGTGCCTCCTCATGTGTGAAACCAGAACAAATTCTCTCTCCTAACAATACAGCTGGACCGGCTGACAGCGGATCGACTGCCTGAACCCGACACTGAGCCAGCGGAAGCTGCTTTAGCTCGCCCTCCTCCCACTGGTGTAAAATCCCTGTTTCCTTCGATGTCAGCAAAATGAAGGCTTGCAAAAGTTTTTCCGGTTCTGTTCTGTTTAAGTCCTGTTCAAGTCGGCTTTCCAGATCTTCTATCCTTTTCGCTGCTGGCACTCCCGTCTCCAGGGGGTGAGGCAAAAAAGAATGCCAGCTCCCTTCAAGAGTCTCTAAATCCAGCAAATAGATGCGATTTCGCTGTTTTTCTTTTGAGACGCCCGTTGCCTCTTTAAACAATTCAAATGTGATCATGTTGGCTAACAAAGCGCCAGTTGTGGCAGAAGCCGCAGGTACTTGCTGTTCTTTTTCCAAAACAGAGGAATGCAATCGCCGCCATGCAGACTCCCAGCAAATTTCAGAATCCGGTACAAATACTGGACCTGCTATCCCGGTCTGTTTTAGAAGTATAGCCGGAATAAATGCTTTCTTCTCCTGTCTGCATACAGCTTGAAGTACCCTTAGTTCTTCCAGGTTTCCGTTTTGTGATACATAAAGAACAGAGTCAAAAGGCTGTAGAACCTCCCTCCAGCCTTCACCCTCTAGTTCTATCACCTGCAATTCCACTTCAGGATCTCCTTTAAGAGCATGGTTCACGATCTCACTTAGCCTTTTTCTGCTGGTCGGAATTTCGTCTGTTATCAGAACGTTCAACTTGGGCAGACCGGATTGCAGCAATGACGAAACCAAGGAATTTAAAATAGGACCAGAGCCAGCTGCCAGCACGTTGGCATGACGGAAAGCCTGAAACCGCGAAGCACCGGAACCAGCCAGATTGTCAACAAACTCTATTTGTGCGGCATATTTTTTAAGTACTTTTTCCGATAAATCGTGTGGACTGTCCTGGCTTGTATCCCTGACAAACCCATTTCGATACAAAACTTCAGCAATTTCAAGTACACGGTCCCTATAAGGGCCAGGCAAGCCTTCCGTCAATTTCTCCAGCGAATGCTCACCGTTAAACATTGGCAGCAGCTTTTCAACCCATTTTTCAACCCCTGTTCCTTCGAGACGGAAAGACACTGAATTGTTCCTTAAATATACACCCCTGTTTGGTTCAGGGAGATAAAACGTATCCCTCTTCACCTTCAACCGCATAGAAGGGTTCACTTTTACCATTTCACTCCTCCTCAGGCGTAACTGCCCTTTACTCACCTTAATTGACTGTCACTATCATCGTATGTATCGCATTTTGTCCCGTATGTCTCATCTTATAAGAAGAAAACCCCTGCATGAACTTCTGCAGGGGCTTCACATATCAAAACTGAACATTCTTTATTCTTGACACTCTCTCAAATGTCAACGGCCGCCGCAACGGCCACCACCGCCACATCGACCACCGCCGCCGCAGCTGCTGCAACGACTGCATCTGCTGCATCTGCTGCAACTAAAGCAATTAAAGCAATTAAAGCAGCTGAAGCAGTTAAAGCAACTAAAACAGCTAAAGCAACGCCCAAACCCACCAAGGCCAACGAAGATCCGGTCATCTCCAGTATTATAGTACTGGCTTTGATCCCAGCTCACCGGTTGTGTTGCCTGGAAATCACCAACATTAAGCATTTGTAGTTCATTTTGAAAATCATTCATCATCTGTATAACCTCCTCTACAAATTAACAAGAGCCCAAAAACAGGGTGTAAGAAAGAATCGAGATTTCTTTAAAGAATTGTATATAAGGCAAATACACTAATAAATAAGAATTCTCTCAAACAATTTATGTAAACACGATGGGCATTGTCACTGATATAAAAGCCTATTTTAAAATGATGCTGAAATTAAATATTTCCTGAAAACAAAAAAGCTGCCAGGACGCTAGCAGCTTCAGGGATCTCTCCACAGCAAAAGAGGAAGGACTTTTTTCTATTTGCACGTGAACGTCGTGCTTAACTTCTTGTTTGTTCATATAATCCTGCGCCCGCTTTTACCAAGGGCGTAGTATATACCATGCTGCAGGGTTTGCAGACATTCATATTTTTTCAGGCCGGTCAGTGTTTCGGTTATCACCATTGCCAATTCAGCTGAAATCCCTACCAGGATCACCTCTACTCCGAGCAATCTGGCCGCGGAACCTAATTTTTCGATCAACTCGGCCGTATAAGGGGAGATTTCCTTATTTAAGCCAGTAAGATCGAGCAAGACATATCTTGCTTGATATTTTGGGAGATTGTTCAGCGTGTTCATTATCAAATCCTCAGCACGTTCCTCATCGTATCTCCCAATCAACGGGACAACGACGATTCCATCAAGTACTGGAATGAGCGGAGATGATAATTCCTTGACTAAATCCTGGAGCATTCTAGTTTTTTCCGCTACCAGGCTTTCCAGCTGCTGAATTTGCTTGGCTTCTTGTCTCCTTGCCATTTGCCAAATACTTTCCTGTACATTCATGTCAGATGGGAAGTATTCCACAATGGTATATGGGTTGGAGTCATTTTGGTACTCGACGATTTCATACCAGAAGTTCCTCCCAAACAAGCCAGTAAAAACACCTGCATAATGCGCGGGAACGAAAATCCCTTGTTTTTCTTGGGCTCCAAGTTTATTCATTTTATATTCCCAGTCATCTTTGATATATAAAGTAAAATTCTTCGTATCAACATCCATTTTTTCGACTCTCACATAACCCCATCCAGCTGGAACATATGTGTCCGAGAGCCAGCCCACCACATTGGATGTATTGATTTCCTTCATTTCCTTGAAGCCTTCACCGACGATGATTCCCTGGCGGAAACCAGTCGCCTCAAGTACGAGATTCGTGGCCTCTTCGCCTGTAATTTCATTAATAGTATCGAAGAAGGTTTTCATGGCAGACACCCAGAAAAATACGACATCCCCTCCTTCAAACAACACCCGGCCAGTAGCCAAATCCCACTTCAATTCCACTCCGCCAACAACAAGATCCTTTTGCATCTCCACTTAATTCACCTTCTAGTAATAGTTTATGTAAAAAGTTAATTGAGATTTATTATCAAAATTCGACCTAACACCTTTCAAATCCTGCCAAAATTGACAATGTTGTCAGGATGAATCTCCATCTTTCTATTCAGTTAATTGAGAAACTTAGCTTATTTAATTTATCGAATGGTAAATTATTGAGGTGACATATTGAGGTGCAGTCAAAAAGAACGCTTGCTTGTCGAAAGTTCGATTCTTTCCGGAGTGATGAGCACTGTTATTTTAGTTCTGACCATCTACCATAATGCAAAAGTTCTGTATAAACTGGATAAAACCAGGAAGGATTAGTGATTCTCTCGCTATCCTTCCTATTGTGAACACATGCATTCTCTCATTTTAAAAGATTCTCGCAAACGTACGCTGAGATTCTACCCGTAGAACCCCACAGCATTCAATACAAACACACCAACCAATGTCACACAAGTACCAGTTAGTGCTGCGATTCCTGCGGTCCTTATTTTTTTCGATTCGAACCAAACGGTCATGGATACTATGATGGTAAAAATGAAACCGAAAAAAATAGCAGCTGCCGGATTCGTCGGACCTAACCAGTCATACCAATTCAGAAAATCCAAATAACTACACTCCTTCCAATCTTTTACTTATATACGATTCTATCACTATTAGGTTTCATTTTTACACTAAGCTTTGAAAAAACGTATTTAATACAAAAAGCATAGGATTCAGTCCTATGCTTTACGATCCTGTCACCTGTCCTCCATTCACATGGAGCGTCTGTCCCGTTACGAAACGTGAATCGTCAGATGCCAGGTATACAAAGGTTGGCGCGATTTCGAATGGCTGGCCTTGACGTTCCATCGGGTTGCCGGCTAACGCAACCTGGTCAGCAGAAAAGCTGGATGGAATAAGTGGAGTCCAGAATCGGCCTGGAGCAACAGCATTCACGCGAATCCCCTTGTCAACGAGATTATTGGCCAGTGCCCTAGTAAAACCGACATTCGCCGCTTTTGTTGCGGTGTAATCAATGAGTTGGTCGTGCCCATAATAGGCAACGACCGAAGCGGTGTTGATGATGGAGCTCCCTGCTTTTAAATGTGGCAACGCTGCCCGAGTCGTGTAAAAATGCGAGTAGATATTGACCTTGAAGGTATCATCGAACTGTTCATCGGTTATATCCAAAAGACTCATCTGCTGAAATTGGATGCCAACGTGGTTGCAAAGAATATCCAGCTGATTGAACGCCTCAACTGTTTTTTCAACAATCTCAATACATTGCTGCTTATTCCGCAAATCCCCCGCCAAAAGCAAACAGCGTTGTCCGATTTCTTCTACTCTTGTCTTCGTCCGGTTGGCATCCTCATGTTCATCAAGGTAGGCAATAGCCACATCGGCTCCTTCTTTCGCAAAAGCAATCGCGACTGCTGCACCCATGCCGCTGTCACCACCAGTAATGAGAGCTACCTTTCCTTTTAATTTACCGCTCCCTTTGTAATGGGGATTTTCAACAATCGGCCGGGGAATCATCTGGCCCTCCACACCTGGTTGCCGATGCTGTCTTTGCTCCGGAACAGTAAGAGCAACTTCCTCATACTTTGTGATCTTGCCGTAATTTGGGTGCATCGGGTATGCTCGCTTCTCGTTGTTAGACATCTCTAAACCTCCTGAGACTTTACATTCTGAATCAGGTTATGTTAGGCAGAAGCCTATCGTGCCTGGCAATGAAAGGTGTCAAACTTGCTGCGGCTGAATAAAGTGAAGTGAAGCTGTAGCGAGGAGGAGAACGATTTGCAGAACTTACAATACAGTCCGGAGGTAAAACTGTTATTAGTCAATCAGTCCAATGAAAAGGTGCAGGTTCTTTATAATGACAATAGCGTAAGGTTCGAAATGCCAAAAATCGGACCACGGCCGCCTTATTATGCTTATCCGCGATATGAGCAGTATTATCCGATTATTTAATGTGGCAGACTCCCCATTTTAAGAAACTGAATAAAATGAAAAGGCAACACAGAGTCAAAACTCTATGCTGCCTTTTTTACACTAATATGGACCTGTTTCGTGGCTTTTCTTCACCGCAGCTTTTGTCGCTTCATTTGCAGATAATGAGCCTTGTCCACCCTGCCCATATTTGGAGTAACCTGATTCACGGCCAGGAACATTATCTTCCTTCGCCATTTTCCCAAGTTCCTTCACTCGCTTTTCGATCCCTTCCTTCACGCGGCGGCCATAGGCTTCATCCGCTTGTGTGAAGTGCTCGATCATCGCGTCCTGAATCTTTTTGTTGCATGCTGCGAGTGCCTCAGAGAGATTCTTAATCAACTCTTCACGCTCCCAGTCATCAAGGCTGCGATAAGTGTGACCAGCCTGACCATAGTTATTAGGACGGTCAATTGGCTCACTTACTACCGCTGCATTGTAAGATGGCTGATGTGGCGGGTGGCCATAATTACCCGTTTCCTCGAATCCTCCTAGCATCGATGGCTCATAATTGATATGTGGATTGTCCCCAGACTCTTTCGGGTCACGGACATCCATCTGGCCGCGATGTTGATTTGTTCGAATAGGTGCTTTCGGTGCATTCACCGGCAACTTCAGATAATTGGCACCGATCCGGTAGCGCTGTGTATCAGAGTATGAAAATGTACGGCCCTGAAGCATTTTATCATCCGAGAAATCCATTCCATCAACTAACACTCCGGTACCGAAAGCAGCTTGCTCAATTTCAGAATGGAAATCAACTGGATTGCGGTCCAACACCATACGCCCTACAGGCAGCCATGGGAACTGATCCTCTGGCCAAAGTTTCGTATCATCGAGCGGATCAAAATCAAGTTCCGGATGATAGTCATCCTCCATAATCTGGACAAAGAGCTCCCATTCCGGATAGTCTCCACGCTCAATCGCTTCATATAGATCCTGGGTTGCATGCCCGACATTTTTCGCCTGAACCTCATTGGCTTCTTCTTGTGTCAGGTTGCGAATTCCCTGTTTCGGCTCCCAGTGGTACTTAACAAGCACAGCCTCGCCTTTCTCATTTACCCATTTATAAGTATTAACACCAGAACCCTGCATATGGCGGTATGTAGCTGGAATACCCCATGGCGAGAAAAGGAAAGTAATCATATGTGTTGCTTCAGGTGTTCTTGAAACAAAATCAAACATGCGTTCTGGATTTGGCACATTTGAAGCCGGGTCTGCTTTAAACGCATGAATCATATCAGGAAACTTCATTGCATCGCGGATAAAGAAAATCTTCAGGTTATTCCCGACTAAATCCCAGTTTCCATCCTCCGTATACATTTTAACCGCAAAACCGCGTGGATCCCTTGCCGTTTCCGGAGAATCCTTCGCCCCGGCAACTGTAGAGAAACGGACCATTAGAGGTGTTCTTTTTCCCGCACCTGAAAAAACTTTCGCACGAGTATACTTCTCAACTGGTTCATCGCCCACTTTTCCGTATGTTTCAAAATAACCGAACGCTCCAGATCCACGTGCGTGTACCACACGTTCAGGCACTTCTTCACGATCAAAATGAGAAATCTTTTCGATGAAATGGTAATTTTCAAGAGTGGCCGGACCACGATTGCCAACAGTACGGATGTTTTGGTTATCTCTAACAGGATGCCCCTGGCGTGTCGTCAGCTTCTCACGCTTCATGTCATCCCTGTTTGGAGTGTTTTTATCCTTATTCTCAGCCAAAATGAATACCTCCTTTAATTCGTCATCCTTATACTATCTCCGCTTGGGAAATTTATACAGGCACGCATGTTACCATATAAAAACTTTCAATTTATATAAATTTAATAAATTGACAGGTTTAGTCTTTAGATTTTTATATAGAACGGCTTTAGTATGTACTATTGTAGACGGATTCCTGCGCTTAAGAATTTCCAGCATCATTCATCCCTCCACTGATAAATTTTAATTAATTAATAGTCCGCGGAATAGATGATATGGAACTTTGGAAACTATGACTTTACAGGACCAATAGATGACGGACACTTTCTTCTTTCTACGGTCAATTTCTGTCCGTCATGCACCCTATGACGGACACTTTTCTCCATTTTCAGATGATTTTTGTCCTTCATGACCATGATGACGGACACTTTCTTCTCTTTACTGTAGATTTCTGTCCGTCATGCACACTATGACGGACACTTTTCTCCATTTTCAGATGATTTTTGTCCTTCATGACCATGATGACGGACACTTTCTTCTCTTTACTGTAGATTTCTGTCCGTCATGCTCCCTATGACGGACACTTTTCTCCATTTTCAGATGATTTTTGTCCTTTATGACAATGATGACGGACACTTTCTTCTCTTTCCGGTCAATTTCTGTCCGTCATGCACCTTATGACGGACACTTTTCTCCATTTTCAGATGATTTTTGTCCTTCATGACCATGATGACGGACACTTTCTTCTCTTTACGGTCAATTTCTGTCCGTCATGCACCCTATGACGGACGCAATCTACCTTTTCCCCATCGTTTTCCGACCATCATGGATTGGTTTTCTGTCCATCATATGCCTATAAATCGGCATCTAATGAGACTATAGGAAAGGTAATAAATTCGACTTTAAAAAAACGCATGAAACCAATACAACCCTTAAACCGTATTAAATCTGGAGGTGATCAAATGACATTTAAAAGCATGATTGTTACTCTTGGTACTTTTCTTCTTACTACGGGTATTCTCTACCTGATTGGACATTCTTTTTCGATAACCTCGTTAATGTTTCAATACGAGTTCTCTTCTGATTCAGATGGTTTCTTCATTTCAGGCGGTTCATTGCTTCCCTTGATTATTGGCCTGATTGCCAGTTATCTCGCTGAAAAGATTTATGTTCATAGGCATCGGCAAGAATAGGACATAAAAAAACGCGTTGCCCCGAAGGACCAACGCGTTTAACTGTGCCACAAATTATTGACCTATAATCTTCATCTCTTTTAATGGATAAAATACAACCTTTGTTGTCCCAATGATACTGTCAATCGGAACAGCACCAATATGGCGGCTATCCTTACTATTCCTTCGGTTATCCCCCAGTACAAAAACATGGCCTTTTGGAACAACATCACTGCCAACAGGCGTCTCATCTAACGTAAAAGAGCCAGTCAGCAGCCCATTCGTGATGAGCTTTTTGCTTTTATCCAAATATGGTTCTTCATAAGGCTTCCCATTTATATAGAGGACATCGTCTTTGTATTCTACCCGGTCACCTGGAAGTCCAATTACACGTTTGATATAATCCTTTTCCTCGGTTGCATGGAAAACGACGATATCAAACCGTTTCGGCTCGCCGATTTTTGTAACGAACATCCTCTCCTGACTATGCAAAGTTGGCTCCATGGAAGCACCTTTTACCTCAATAGGAGTCATTAAAAACGATCGAACAACAAAAGCTATTACTATGGCGATAAGAAATGCCTTTGCCCATTCCCAAATTTCATTTCGCTCTTTTACCATATGGCACAACCTTTCCAAACTATTCTATTGGATTCTATTTCCACATAGAACATTGGAAATCCTTCTTCATGAACAAAAAGCGCAAGCGCCTCGAGGGGCTAGGCGCTTGCGCTGGATTCTGAATACGACATGTAGTTATTCATAACTAAGTAATTTACCTAAACAAAAAAGAGGCAAAAGCCTCTTTTGGTAATGATTATTTATTTACATACTGCATCAGTGTATCCGGGTCAAAACCGAGAACCCAGTTGCCATTTACTTTCGTTTGTGGCACACCCATCTGGCCTGTTTCTTCAACCAGTTTTTGCGCAGCAGCTTGATCGTATTGTACATTTACTTCTTTGTAGTTTAATCCTTGACCCTCAAGGAATTGTTTCATCATTGTGCAGTAAGGTCAAGTATTCGTTGTGTAAACAGTAATATCATTCATTCTATATGCCTCCTTAAATTTTTATACCCTATAATGTATTATCCCAGTTATGCTAAATTTATGCAAAAAAGAAGCATCGGGATACCTATGTTTTTCCCTATTTCACTGAAAAAAAACAGGATGGGAGGTATTCTAAATGGATGGTGAGTGGGAATCTAACCAAAGAAAAGTACTCACTAAAAAGAAAACTCACTCCTGGAGCGGCGGCAAGATCAATGGAACTTCTCATCATCCCAATCGCTATCGCATTTTTTGCCAAGTTCATACATACTGTTAATGCTGTTTCAAAAGTTCGAAAAGAACTGGAACTTGTTAAAAAACAAAATGAAGAAATTATTGTGTTATTCAATTCTCACACGTAAAGTAAGTAGGTTTACTGTCGTGGAGCAAAAAGCATAACCGAAACGCCGATCATACAAATACCGGCTCCAACCCAGTCGTAAAAATCAGGAGGTTTCTTATCAACTCCCCAGCCCCATAGAACAGACAAAACAATGAACACGCCTCCGTAAGCAGCGTAAACTCTGCCGAATGATGGGAAGGATTGAAACGTAGCAATGACACCATAAAGAGCGAGTGCCAGTCCTCCTCCTATCCCCCAATAAAACGGTTTTCCTTCCCTCAGCCAAAGCCAGACCAAATATCCACCGCCAATTTCGGCTATTCCTGCAATAATGAACAAAATAATTGCACTAAAAATGAGAATCACTTCCTAAATTGATATGTACTAGCATTATAACGTAATTTTACGACCATAATTAGGAAGTTCAACATGCTTCATGACCGTTTTATAGCGACTTTTTTATTTTTATAGCGAGTTCTTCAATTATTATAGCGACTTTCTCTTTTTTATAGCGAAATGGAAATTTAGCTTGTTTTTTTCCAGTTTCAATTTGTTAAAATAGAGAAAAAGATACGTCAGGCGGTTGGTTTTATGCTGAATCGGCAATATGTGAGAAGTATCAGTCTCAAGAGCGAGGAAGTTCCATCATTTGGAGATTATCCGTTTAATCTTCCGAGTTTTAAAGCATTGAATGAATTAACTCTCCACCCTAAGGTGACATTTCTAATTGGTGAAAATGGGATGGGCAAATCGACTTTACTTGAGGCGATTGCTGTTAGTCTGGGTTTCAATCCTGAAGGAGGTTCATATAATTTCAACTTTTCAACCTATGACTCCCATTCGGATTTAGGGAATTATTTACGTATTGTAAAAGGAATAGAAAGGCCACAGGATGGGTTTTTCCTGCGTGCTGAAAGCTTTTACAATGTGGCTTCAAATATAGAAGTGATGGACCGAGAAGGAATGGGTCCAAAGATTATTGATTCATTTGGCGGAGAGTCTTTGCACGAACAATCACACGGCGAAGCATTTTTCTCAACCTTCCTTCACCGGTTTCGTGGCAATGGCCTATATATTTTGGATGAACCCGAGGCAGCACTCTCGCCGCTGCGGCAGATGTCGATGCTGACGCGCATCCATGATCTAGTAAATGATAACTCCCAGCTGATCATCGCCACGCACTCGCCGATCATCATGGCCTATCCTGATTCAGCGATCTATGAATTCAGTGAAGAAGGTATTTTTAAAAGAAAGCTGGAAGAAACGAATCATTATCGCATCATGAAACAGTTTTTCGAGAATACGCCAAGGATGATCCATCATCTATTAACTGAATAAATTCTGAAAAATGGCTTTTCCTTATTGCTTCTTGATCATTTGCTTAAAAACCCTGAACACTTTAATGAAATTTGCGCTCTGCCATTTTATCCATTCCAGGGCAAGTATGGTAATTAAAAGCCAGATTGCACCGGCTAAGTGGCCCGCCAGGACATCGCTTGGAAAGTGGGCTCCAAGATAGATTCGAGTAAATCCGATCCAGACAACCAGAAAGCCTGCAACAAAAATTGCAATCCATTTAGTCAAAGGCTTTCTTGCAAAGCGGACGATCAGATAGGCAATAAAACCGTAAAAAATCAGCGAACCCATTGAATGTCCACTTGGAAAGCTGTAGCCAATTGCATCGATCTCGGGATTAATAGAAGGACGCCCTCTTCCATATAGATGTTTCAACAATTTTGTCAGCGCACCTCCGCCACCGATGGCGATCAATAAAAACAGAATGCCTAATTTATCCTTCGCTTTTACCCATAATGCAATTATCGCAGCAAGAGTGCATAACGACAAAAACCAAACAGAACCTAGCTCTGTAACAAACATCATGATCTGGTCCAAAGTACCGTTTTCGATTAAGTTAATCCTTTGAATGACCGCCTCATCAATCGCATTGATTTCGTTTTCAAGCATTTCTTCTGCTAATTCCGAGAATATGACGATAAAAAGAGCAGACATACCTGCTCCAGCAAGCATCAGTAAAAACGGCAATCCTGACTCCTTCAACTCTTCCTTATTTAATTCCAAATCACCTACCTCCCTTTTTCAACATTAAAAACAGCTCATTTTCCCATTATGTAAAATCGTAACTTCTTTACATGGCCTGATTTGTAAAACCAACAATTATCCTAACTTTATTGAACTTTTACCCGACAAAAATATGAGTAAACGGTACTCTCATCGTTATTGCTTCTAATACGACAACGGGGGATTTATTTTACTAATAAAATTTCGTCGAACCTTTTATCTTTGTCCATGAGGATGCCATCCTCAAAATTACTTTTTCACAATCATGACTTGTAAATATTTGCATACTTTGTGATAGACTATTTTTATAGAAAACAACATGAGACTGATAGAAATAGATTTTAAGGGGGAGTAGTAGTGTATAACAGTGGTTTAATCCTTGAAGGCGGAGGCATGAGAGGTGTCTACACTGCCGGGGTGCTGGAGCACTTTTTAGATAATGAATTATTTTTCCCGTATGTCATTGGCGTTTCTGCTGGTGCATGCCAGGGATCTTCCTATATTGCCAGGCAGCCGGGACGTAACAAGCAAGTCACGATTGATTATGTAAAACATCAAGATTATATTTCTTATAAAAATTTACTATTAAAAAAGGAATTATTCGGGATGGATTTCATTTTTAATAAACTCCCTAATGAGCTTGTTCCATTTGATTTTGAAACTTTTAACAGAGCTGCTGAAAAGTTTCTTGTTGGGACGACCGACTGTATCACTGGCGAACCGGTATTTTTCGATAAAAATGATGTGCCCGAGGATTTTCTTAAAATCATCAGAGCATCCAGTACACTGCCGTTCATGGCACCTGCCATCGAATTCCAGGGCAGGACGCTGATGGATGGCGGCATTGCGGATCCTATCCCAATTAGGAAAGCAATGGCTGATGGGGTAGTAAAAAACGTCATCGTTTTAACGAAACCAAAAGGATATCGCAAGAAGAAATCTTCCCTCTCCTGGTTGCCACGATATGTATATAAGGAATACAAAGGGCTGCACACTGCGCTCGAAAAACGGTACAAGCTGTATAACGAAACTCTTGACTATATTGAAGAACTCGAAGCAAAAAAGGAAGTCTTCGTCATTAGACCTTCAAAGGATCTCAAGGTAGGAAGAGTTGAGCGCAATCCCGATAAACTGACTCAATTGTATGAAGTTGGATTTGAAGACGCAAAGGAAAGTTTCGGTGAATTGAAAGACTGGCTGGGAGACTAAAAATGCTATTAAATGATGCACTTGAAGTTTTATCAAATAGCCTTAAACAAGACAAAAGAGTTCAAGCTATTTTTGTAAAAGGATCTTTGGGGCGCGGCGAGCAAGACCAACATTCTGATTTGGATTTATATTGCCTTGTGGAAGAGAAAGACCTCGATGGTTTCCTTCAAAGTCGGATCCATCATCTAGAGTCATATGGAAAATTACTTTTTCATGACGACATTTTCATCGTTGCACCTCAGATTCTTGCACTATATGAAAATATGCTTCATGTCGATTTATTTACAGTAACAGAGAAGACTTTTATTGAAAAAGACTTCTTTAAAGTCATTTACGACCCGGCAAATCTACTGGAAAAACACAAAAACACTCAAAACCTCAGGTTATCTGCGGATGAATTCCAGGATGCTGTCGATGATATTGCCTGGTTTCTTTTTCAATATAAAAAATCTGCAGCAAGAGGCAATGATTTATGGTCAGTGAATATGCTCAATCAGGTCATGTCACATCTATCAAGAGTGTTGCTGCATAGATATAAACCTGAACGAGCCCAATTAGGATTGAAAACAGTAGAAACTTCACTGCCATAAGAACTGATTAAGAATATCAGCAGAATCCAGGAAAACATCACTCCACAAAAACATCACATTGCTGCTGTGCTTCTTCGTGACCTTTTGAACCAAGAGGCGGAATGGATTCTTAATGAAGTTAATAATCCAGACAAGATAAAACCATTATGGAATAAGGTTTTGGAAGAGTAGTGTTTGCATTCACCTGCTTTCGAATAAATTCCATCACCGCCTTTGGCAAACATATTATATTTCCATTCTCAACCGCTTTCATTGAACCTATGTCTAAAAGACCAATCCATTCCCGTGATATGCTTCAGAGTGTAGACCCTCCAGTTGAAAACGAAAATGGCGTGTAAACTGACACCAGTTTTACACGCCATTTTTCTGATTTTTTTAGTATTCGCATTCAACAAAAGCTTTTGGGAGATCTAAACGAATAGGCCATGACTTTTCAGCAATTTCTTTTCAAAAAAGGTTTTGCCATTCAAATATAGACTTCTTCAACTTTACTTCCAAATGTTTCAGGATAAAGGTTTAGCAGCAACTATCCCTCCATTTAGTATATATGTAGGGAAAAGAATCAATACCAGTTCCATAAGTTTTTTGCATTAAAGTTAATGCATCAATTAATTTTTTTCTATCCTTGATGGGTGGTTGGTCTATCTAAAGGAAAACCACCTTAACGGACCATATGAATTTGAATGGACTCTGCTTTCCTGTATATTAAGGCTAGAAAACAATTAGGAAGGATGATTACTATTTCTATTCAAAAGCAAATACAGCTTAAAAAGAGACCAACTGGAGTTCCTACTTCTGAACATTTTGAATTTGTGGAAGTTCCTGTAGAATCACCTGCAAAAGGAGAAATACTTTTGCAGACTATTTATATTTCGGTTGACCCTTATTTACGAGGGCGCATGAATGACACCAAATCCTATATTCCACCGTTCAAATTGAACGAGGCGATTTCAAGTGGCGTAATTGGAAAAGTAGTTGAGTCAAAGTCAGACCTTTTTGAAGTTGGCGATTTCGTAATCGGCTCATTAGGCTGGCAGGAGTTCTCCGTCGCCAAAGAAAATACTATACGTAAAATTGACCCGAATCTGGCACCAGTATCAGCCTATTTGAGTGTATTGGGCATGACCGGTCTTACGGCGTACTTTGGCTTACTGGATATCGGCAAGCCGAAAGCAGGAGAAACCGTTGTTGTATCCGGTGCCGCAGGAGCTGTCGGTTCGATTGTGGGTCAAATCGCAAAAATCAAAGGTTCAAGGGTCGTTGGTATTGCTGGTTCCGATGAGAAGGTTCGTTATCTTCTGGATGACCTTGGATTTGATGCAGCAATAAACTACAATACACAGGATGTAGGCTCCGCTTTAAAAGAGGCATGTCCTGATGGGATCGATGTCTATTTTGAAAACGTAGGCGGAGAGATTTCAGATACAATTTTCCCGCTCTTGAACAACTTCGCAAGAATTCCTGTCTGCGGAGCGATCTCAGCTTATAACAAGTCTGAGCCAGATGTAGGGCCCCGGGTGCAAGGGTACTTAATCAAGACAAGTTCGTTGATGCAAGGTTTCACTGTCGGCAATTACTCCTCCCGTTTTGGCGAGGGAGCGAAAGAATTGGCCGGCTGGCTTTTAGAAGGGAAATTGAAGTATGAAGAAACGGTTACAGAAGGCTTTGAAAATACAATAGATGCATTTTTGGATTTGTTCAAAGGCGCGAATCTGGGAAAAGCTATCGTGAAAGTTGCAGATTCTGACAAATAACTAGAAATGCGCATTTCATTTTAGTTCTCTGTAAAAAGTATATGAACCCGTTTTTATTAAAGAAAAATGGCATACGTCAATTCGTATGCCATTTCTTCTGCTAATTTAACTCACTTTACTTCAAACCAGATCGGCAGTAACATCCGTAAATTTTTATTTTTACAACCTAACCCCAATAAACTTCATCTCAGTCATTTCTTCCATCGCATACTTCACGCCTTCTCTGCCTAGTCCGCTTAGTTTCACGCCGCCATATGGGTAATTGTCCTGACGGTATACGGATGAGTCATTGATCCAGACTCCTCCCATTTCGAGGCTGTCTGCAACTCGATAAGCGCGGCTGATGTCTTTTGTAAATACGCCTGCCTGAAGACCATAGATGGAATCATTGGTATTTTCGACCGCTTCTTCTTCCGTTTTGAAAGGCATCACGGCTACAATTGGGGCAAATGCTTCTTCTTTGACAACTTTCATGTCCTTTTTCACATTTGTGATGATCGTCGGATGCATCATCGTTCCCTTTCTTTCGCCACCAGTTTCAATAGTGGCTCCTTGTTCTCTTGCTTCTTCCACCCATTCCTGTATTCGTTTTGCAGCGTTTTCATCGATCATCGGGCCAAAGTCTGTTCCTTCTTCTAGCGGATCACCGATGTTCAGTTTATTCGTTGCTTCAATATACTTCTTGAGGAACTCGTCATAAATACCTTCCTGGACGTATATTCTTTGAGCGGAAACACAGACTTGTCCCGAATAACCGAAGGCTGCATTAACCAGCCTATCGACGGCATCATCAATATCGGCGTCCTCAAAGACGATATTCGGCGAGTTTGAACCGAGTTCCATTGTGACCTTTTTAAACCCGGCTGTGTCGCGAATGATTTTACCGACTGTCAAACTGCCAGTGAAGGTGATTTTAGGAACATCTTTGTGAGGGACGAGAGTCGAACCTGCCGTTTTACCAGTACTAAGAACCAGATTCAGCACTCCGTCCGGCAGTCCTGCATCATGGAAAAGCTTTGTAAGCATATATGCGGATACAGGTGTTTTTTCAGCAGGCTTAAAAATCACCGTATTGCCCGCAGCTATCGCCGGTGCAATCTTGTGCAGCGATAAATTCAACGGAAAATTAAATGGAGTGATCGCCCCTATTACCCCCATCGGCTCCCGCTTCACCATTCCAATCCGATTGTTTCCGCGCAGCGCTGCATCCATTGGCACCATTTCGCCTGCAGTATGCTTGGACAGTTCACTTGAGAAGCGGAGAATCTGGATAGATCTCATGATTTCTGCCCTGCTATGCTTGATGGGCTTTCCCGCTTCCATCGCTATAATCTCGGCAAATTCCTCTTTCTTTTCTTCCAAAAGTTCGGAAGCTCTAAGAAGAATATCTGCTCGCTCATGTGCCGGCATTGTTTTCATCGTATTATGGAAGGTCTGGAGGCTGTTTTCAATTGCCTCCTCCATTTCCTTTTTACCAGCAAGATGCATCTCTGCAACCAACTCGCCGCTGTAGGGATTCCTCACTTCCATCGTTTCAGCGCTCGCACCAATCCTTTCAGCACCGTTGATGATTGAAGCAATTTTCATCACATTCCCTCCTGTTCCTAACATAGAATTTCACCTAATTTTTCGGTTAGCTTCATGTTTTCGCTGTAGTCCACAGGGCAATCGATTAAAACTGGTTTGTCCATGGCGACTGCTTTCTTGATCGCATCCTTCAGTTCTCCCTCTTTTTCTATCCCAATCGCTTCAAAACCGTATGATTTTGCAAGCTGGATAAAATCAGGATTGCCAAACTTGATATTCGACGACCTTTTGAACTCCTTCATCTGCTTCCATTCAATCAGTCCGTAGCCGCCATCTCGCCATAAAAGGATGATAATCGGCAGATTTAATCTTTTTGCGGTTTCAAGTTCTGCACTGGACATTTGGAACGCTCCGTCGCCAACGACCGCGACAACATTCCGTTCCGGATGGACCATTTTTGCAGATATTGCTGCAGGGACGGCAATACCCATTGAAGCCAATCCGTTGGATATCAGACAGGTGTTTGGCTCAAAAGTATGATACATTCTTGCCATCCACATTTTGTGAGCTCCGACATCCGAGATGACAATATCCTCTTCGTTCATCACAGACCTGAGATCATGGATGATTTTCTGCGGTTTTACTGGATAGCTTGTATCGTCAGCATAGCTCTCATATTCATTTAGCGTTTTTTCCCTCACGTTTGCTACCCACTTGTTATCCCTTTCAGCGGATGAGATGACCTTTTCTAACTGCTTGAGATTTTCATTGATATCACCAATAACACTATGTTTTACAGGATAATGGGCATCTGTTTCGGCTTCTATTGTATCGATGTGTAAAATAGGGCTTTCCCCACCAGGATTCCAGTTTTTTGGCGGATATTCAGCTATGTCAAAACCAATCGCAATGATCAAGTCGGACTGTTCAAAACCACATGTGATATAGTCCTTGCCGCTAATGCCAGCAGTCAAAAGGCTTTGATCATTTTTCCAGGAAATCGCCCCTTTCCCCATGAAGGTATGAACGACCGGAAGATCTGCTTTTTCCGCGAAAGATCTCAGGCTTTCCTCAGCCTGTCCTCTTTCAACACCCATTCCGGCAAGAATCAGTGGATGCTTCGCCTGTTCAATAAGATTAGCTGCATCTTTGATGACACGCTCTCCCGCTTCCATAATAGTTGGTTCAATAATTTCCAGAGGTTTACCCTCTACTTCCATCGCGGCAATATCTTCTGGCAGGTCAATATGGGTTGCTCCGGGCTTTTCCCCTTGTGCAACATCAAATGCTTTCCGGACAACCTCAGGAATGATTTCCGCCTTTTTCACCTGTGTATTCCACTTCGTCACCGGCTCGAAAATGGATACCAGGTCATAATATTGGTGTGAAATTTTATGCTGGCGGTCCAAGCCTGCCTGTCCTGTGATGGCAACGATCGGACTGTGGTCCATATTTGAATTGGCTACCCCAGTTAATAGATTCGTCGCGCCTGGTCCAAGAGTCGCAAGGCAGACCCCCGGTTTCCCGGTTAGTCTTCCGTATGTCCCAGCCATAAAAGCGGCATTCGTTTCATGTCTTGTTACAACGAATTCAATGTTCGAATCGAGAAGAGCGTCCATAATATCAAGGTTTTCCTCACCTGGAACACCGAAAATGTATTCAACACCCTCGCGTTCCAGACATTTAATCATTAATTCAGCTGCTTTCATATCAACACTCCTTTGCGTGTATTAATCCTTATAATGACTATTCCACGATGGAGTGTAGATAAACTTTTAGTAAAGAATGGAGGATTGGAGTAACAAAAAAAGTGCGGCAATCCCTAATAGGATTACACGCACTTTTTCCATCATTAATTATAAAGAGTTGCCTTCATCCTTAGTTTTTTTCGCTGGAGCAAACCATCCCAGAAGGGCTATTCCGATTAATACTCCATAGAAGATTGTTGTCCAAAGAGTACTATGTGGGAAATCATGGTGTAAGATAGCAATATCTTCATGAGCCAGGGTTATGACTGCAAGCTTCACACCAACCCATGCCACAATCGCATAAGCAGTTGTTTCCAATGCTGGACGCTGATCAAGCAGCTTAACGAACCATGTGGCTGCGTATTTAATTAAGATCAAACCGGCAATTCCTCCAAGAAGAACGACGATGAACTTTCCACCGTCCATACCGCCAAATTCTCCAAGTGGTGAGTCTGGAAGACCAAGGGCAAGAGCAACTGCCGCAAGAATTGAATCAATCGCAAATGCAAGGTCTGCTAAACCGATTTTACCAACAGTCGGCCAGAAGCCCATTCCTCTCGCTTCCTTCTCTTCTTCCTCACGAATATTTTCATTTTCCTTACCAAACTTAGCCTGGATGACATGCTTCAGTCCCAGGTAAAGCAAGTATGCTGCACCGATTGCCTGTACCTGCCAGACGTTTGCAATGAATGAAATAGCAAATAAAGCCCCAAACCTGAAGACAAACGCCATCATAATTCCATAATTTATTGCTTTTTTCTTCTGATCATCAGGTAAATGTTTCGCAATGATAGCCAGTACAAGTGCATTGTCAGCCGATAGCAAACCTTCAAGACCGATCAATATTAATAATGCCCAGGCATATTCAAGCCAAATTCCTTCCATCAACCTCTCTCCTTCCTCTTTCACAACTCTTATGTAAATGTCTCATTAACATTAGAATTACCCACTAAGCCTTACACAATCCAAATGAATATTGCTTAATTTACTGAGTTACATTCCATGTCTTCTTCATTTACCTATTTCCATATACCTTTTAAAAGCAATAGATAAACTTACCAATAGAATTATGGTAGAGACTTTAATACTTTATATTTTTTCAGTAAAATATTCAACATATTTGTTTTTTTCAGAAACAGAAAATAAACAGACCAGCTTGTCCGTTTTGTTGGTCATATTTACCGTTCTGGTAACTCGCCGTAAAGTCGTATGAATGTCATTCACTACTTTATACTTCTATTACTTTTTCCCCTTTGTTCCATTAACGCCAGGCTTATAGCCATAAGCAATAATATCAAATGCGACGCAAAAAACACCAGGGAATAAATTGAATTTAGCGCTAAGGCTATCGCTACAGATGAAGTTGCTAAGAAAATTAGGCCTACAATCGCTCTCCTTTGCCCTTTGGCTCTAGTTCTCATGATGAAAATGCTTAGTGAAACTATTGTTAAAAAAGCTATGACTGAAATCGTAAGCTGCACGGATAGTACCTCCCTTTCAGCTAGCCACTTTTTCACACTTCCCAATTATACCACTTTTTTCCGCAATGAAAATAAAAAAACTGCCAATCCCGGCAGCTATTTAAGATTTTCATTATTAAAACCAAACGGAGTTGGGACTACTGTTTCCAGCCGTAACAGGTATAACGCGAACCTTCCCATCCTTCCCTCAATGATCTTCGTATCATCGGCACCATCATTTTTGACAACCTTGTATTTCACTTCATTCCCAACGCCATCTTCCGCCCTACCTACGAATAACACTTCTACCTTTTCATCCGGTTCAGTTGCAATGAAAGCGTAAGATGAACCATCATGTTGGAACATCCCTGTTCCGCCAGGACCGGTTTCTTTAATAAAGTTCCTTTGTTGATCTGGAAGGCTCTCATAGCTTGCCATAATATATTTGATTTCTCCATCCCCAAAATCGGTCATTATAAACGCAACAAGCATGACTAATAAAAATGGGACAATTCCCTTCTTAAGTTCCTTCATTCTTACCTCCAAAGAAATTAAAGTGATTGCCGGTAAAACATCCGTGACACTTTTTGGCTAAAAATGGTGATTCCCTTGATGGATATCGTATGCTGCAGGAACGCGTACAAAAGGAAGACATTTATAAAAAGGACCGACCATTCACCACTTGATTGAAACATCGCCAGAAATACACCAATTAAGAGCATCGCCCAATACTGGAAACTCGAGTTCAATATCCTTTTCCATACAGGGGTGTAATTGTTACTGTTCATGAATTGCATTGCAATAATCACATACCACATCATGTGGATTGTCACGAATTCAAACAGTCCGCCAGAACCAGTCAGCCTATTCCAATCCAAAGTGAATAAGTGGGCACCATATAGATCTAATGACAATGATGAACCGTACATTCTCTTAAAAAGCTGAAAGAAAAATACGTAGATGGCGATCAATCCGATAACAGACAGCCTCCAGTCCGACTGACGTTTGGCAATAAACCGATGAACAAGATAAGCAAAAACCAATGCTATAAGTGGGGCAAAGATAAAATATGGCTGAAAATGGGCACCTATTAAAATCTTTGGGCCAATCAAGCTGGCAATGATGCAAAGAATCCCAATCACACTTTCTTTCTGAATATGAGACTTGATAGCGCTTGGATAGCTTTGATTTACTTCCATCTGGATCATTTGCATGTCCCCAAATTGCTCAAGAACACTTTGGATTGCCTCTAACTTTTCCATACCTTGTTTTTGCAAGGATGAATAATGATCATATAAATGCTGGCTCCACTCTTCTTCCAGTTCCCTTTTTTCCTCGTCTTCCAGATGTAAGTCTTGAACCAGCCTTTTGATATAGTCGTCGAATTGTTTAATTGATTCTTGTGTTGACACTTCCATCACCTACAATTCGATGTACGACTTTCTTAAACATATTCCACTCTTGCTTTTGATCTGCCAAAGCTTTTTTTCCAGTTTTGGTGATCCGATAATATTTACGGCGCGGACCATCCTGAGAACTTACCCAGTAGCTTTCAACCATTCCAGATAGCTCCAGTTTTTTCAGCGCAGGATACAGTGTTCCTTCTTTATAGCTGAGATACCCTTCACTCACCTCGTGAACTTTCTCGGTAATTTCATACCCGTACATCTCTTTTTCCGAAAGCAGCGACAACAAAATCATGCTAGTACTGCCTTTTAAAAGCTCAGTTTTACTCATGCATTGGCCTCCTCTATATCGGCTTACTACTTACTAGGTATATCGTAACACTATATAGTAGTGGCAGCAATATAAAATTAGATTAATCTTCCAATTTCATCGCGTTATAATATTTTAAAATGCTAATCATTATCAGCTTTGGTGGTGATCGTTATAGTTTTTCCAAAGTTACCACAGATTCTGACAAAGTTGCTCTGGTTAAGCCGAAGCTATCTTGACAGCTTTTCTTCATAACCATCCAACGCTGTCTTAATTCTCTCGGTTTCTTGACAGCTTTTCTTCATTTGCACCCAAAGCTGTCTTAATTCTTTCGGTTTCTTGACAGCTTTTCTTCATTTACATCTAAAGCTGTCTTAATTCCTTCGGTTTCTTGACAGCTTTTCTACATTTACACCCAAACCTGTCATGTTTTTTTCGTTTTCTTGACAGCTTTTCTACTTTTACATCCAAAGCTGTCTTAATTCCTTTGGTTTCTTGACAGCTTTTCTACTTTTACACCCAAACCTGTCATGATTCTTTCGTTTTCTTGACAGCTTTTCTACTTCTACACCCAAAGCTGTCTTAATTCCTTCGTTTTCTTGAAAGCTCGTAGCTGTTCTGAAAGGCACTACGCCCAAATAAAAAAAGCTGCCACATTTGACAGCCGTTACAGTACTAACATTAATATTCGTCTCGTTGAGCTCTATAAGCTTCCCTATTTTTGAGTTTCGTTAACCTGTAATCATGGCCTTTTGATGCGGTTGAATGGGAGTGGTGAATGTTGTGTTTTCTTTCCTTTTTCCAGTCATGATCGTCTTCATCAAATTCATGGAGAAAATGAGCAGACCGCATTTCTTTTCTGGCAGTGATCACACGTTTCGATGGACGTCTTTTACCTGAATGAATCCTTTTATCCATCTCTGCACCCCCGGTATTTAGCGGTTCCTTCTCTTTTATTTTACCATGGTTTGAATTGTCCTATTATGAACAACAGTTGAAATTTTATTAGATGGCTTGTCCTTGCTGCTCCGTCTTGTACAAAAAACTTACTCACTATGAAGATTTTATAATTTTTTCCTAAAAAACCCTTTTAATTAGTGTAATTTTACACTATATTGTATGTATGGTAAACATATCGGTATTTTAAGGGGGATGACGAGTGAATAGAAAGAAGACTTTAATGGGTGCAATTGCTTTTGTTGCTTTGTTGTTGATTTCAAGCATTAGTTATACGTTGTTGGCAGACCGGGATGCTTATAAATATTATACTGGTCTTGGAAGTGGGCTAGCCATCTCTAAAGATGATCAGCTCATCGCCTTTTCCTATTTTAATAATGAAAATTCTGCAATCTATACAGCTGGACAGGATGGTCGAGATGTTAAAAGAGTAAGCAACCCTGAACGGGTTTATCACCTGAATCCTCAGTTTTCATCAGATGGGAGCAAGATTTTATATTTATCACAGGACAGAAAACATATTCAGTCCCTTTACATTGCAAATGTCGATGGGGCCAACCCAAAAAAAATCTCGGAAGACACTCAGCACATCTCTGGCGCTATCTTTTCTGATGACAGCGAAACGATTTTCTTCGCAAGCATGCCTGCAGAAGAGTTTAAGAAGACTGAGGGGGAAACTCAGGAGGGCTTTGACCTTTTTTCCGTTAAAATTGATGGCTCACAAATGGAGCAGTTAACTGATAGAGACTTCTATACAATGGATAGCCTTGTCTTTTCTGCTGAAAAAAAGGAAATCCTCTTCAAGGATTTTGACGATATAAATGCGTTTGACCTTGAGGATCGACGGGTGTATACAGCAGATTTTAGCGGTGAAATGCCAACAGATTTTTTTCATCTCACGCTTTCGCCAAAGCTTAATGCTTTAGCTTATACGACGATCACTGATGAATCAAAGGACACTTCCCTGTTTGAATATGATTTATTTCTGAAAGATTTGCAAGATGGAGACACCAAAAGGCTCACCGACTTGAATTCATCTGTCGTTTCTCCGGTCTTTTTTAACGAGAAAAATGAAATTCTCTTCCTGGAATATATAAATTGGCCGCAAGAACCAGAGGAATATAAGTTGAGGGCAGTAGACATAGAAACCAAGAAGCTAAAGGAACTTAGGCTTGAAATGCCGGATCTTGAATCCAGCAACTTTGTCATGAAGGCCATCGCTTACTCAGTCAACAGTTGGACGGTTGGCCTGTTATATACAGTGCTGTTAATACTGATAACTGTTTACGTCAAGCATGAAAAAGTATTTTTGCCGTCGTTAATCAGCCTGGCAATTGGGTTATTGACATTAGCGGCAAGCTTTGTTGTGGCTGTCACGGTAGATCCTTGGGCAGGAATTGGTGTCGGTATGCTGGCAGCCAGTTTACTAGTTTGTACGATCGTTCTATTCATTTTTGCCTTTGCCATGAAGCTTTCAAGAAAAGGAGCAAGATAAAATGCCAGATTCAGTCGGAATGATTTTGACGCTCTTAATGAATATTGCTCTTTTTGGGGGTGCCAATTATTTTGCAGTGAAGCATTCAGCGAGGAATATTAAAAGACGAATTATTGCCGGATTGGTCTTTCTCCTTTTCACACCAGTAATTTTTTTCAGCAGTCTCTACCTCGGTTTTACATGGGATGACTCGGGATGGGGGGCAGGAATCCTGACTGTAATTTATACTGGGTTGTATATATTAAATGGACTCATCCTGCTGTTGTCCTCCATTCACATTTATTTCAGGAAATAGATGTTCAAGGCTGTCCGATGATAAATGATCGGACAGTTTTTTTCGAAAAGGCTCTTTTCTCAAACTTTGTTGCTATTTGACTATAGCCTTCGAAAAAGAACAAAAAGCTGCCAGTGGCAGCTTTAATTAACTCTTTTTATCTTGTTCGTTTTCCCTGATTTCCTTTTTCACATCATCTGCAAGTCCATTCGTCGCGTTCTTGAATTCTCTCATCGACTTGCCGACTGCCCGTCCGATTTCTGGGAGTTTGTTTGGCCCAAAAATGATCAGCGCAATTACGAGAATCAGGATTAATCCTGGAAACCCTATATTTGAAAACATTGTATCTCTCCTATTAAAAAAAGTTACGTCTATTATATCGAATCGTCTCTACAAATTAAACCCATAGCGTTTTATGAATCAAATTCCCCTCAATGAGGACAATAAGATTGATCATTTTACATAAGGGGTGTTTAACAATGAAGTCAAAATTAATCCCGGTAGTAGCCTGCCTGTTTTTATTCATGAGTTTTTCCGGAGCTGCCCAAGCGCAAACTGAGGTACCTGCTGACTTTGGTGCTAAAGGTGCACTGAAGGATTCTTCGATTACATTGGATGAAGCTTTAGTTTATGCCATCCAGGACGAATACCTTGCACAGGCTCGTTACGATGCTGTCATGGGAAAATTCGGCAACATCAGGCCATTCAGCAATATCAAGGCGGCGGAGCAGCAACATATCAGTGCCCTCCGTACGTTATTTCAGAAGTACGACAAACAAATTCCCGAAGACAGTGCCAAACAATATGTTTCAGCACCTGGAACATTGAAGGAAGCTTTTAATGCAGGAGTTCAGGCGGAAATCGATAATATTGCGATGTATGATAAATTAAAAACGATTCCCTCCCTGCCGGAGGATGTAAAAATGGTATTTACCCAATTAGGAAATGCTTCAAAAAACCACCTAAGAGCCTTCCAAAGAGGTGCCGGACGAAATTAAAGATAAAACCAATGTTGAATAACAACTTAATGATCCTTCTAACAGGATTTTTGAACTCAAAAATTGTAAAGACGCTTGGATATAGGAATCCAAGTGTTTTTTTATAATGCCTCGTTAAACCTATTGTTTCATATAATTTGCCTAAAAGACTTACCTAGTCAAAACATAATATATAACGTAAAACCAACTAAAGAACCCGTGAATTATTGCCCAGAGTACTGATTTATGAATACTCCAAGATATTGTAATGGCCAAAGCATAACCAAAAGTAATTGCACTTCCAGAACCAGGAACTTTAAACCTTTTTTCTTTCCTTTCTTTCATACCCCAACCCCCAGTTTATGGATCTATTTTCCTTTTATATATGGTGATATTTATTCTTCATTTAGAAGGTTATTCCCTTCAACTATAATAATCCTCTAGTTTCCCCCCAACACCACCGTTTGTTCAGTGACAAACACTATAGCCTCTTACTTCAGCAACACTAATATAACTATACTTTTTTTGCTTAATTCAATATGATTTGCAATTTCTTCTGTTTCTTGTTATGATGAATAAGAATTATTTTTGTTCGGTGTAAAGGATAGTATAAGTTTTGACTTTTCGTCTTGATGATCACTTTGGGCAAGGATAGTAATAAGTTGTGCGATAGCACTAGGAGGCAACAAAAATGGAACAAGGTACAGTGAAATGGTTTAACGCAGAAAAAGGTTTCGGCTTCATCGAACGTGAAAATGGAGACGACGTATTCGTACACTTCTCTGCTATCCAAAGTGAAGGCTTCAAGTCTTTAGATGAAGGTCAAAAAGTAACATTTGACGTTGAGCAAGGTGCTCGTGGAGCTCAAGCTGCTAACGTTCAAAAAGCATAATCATAATTGATTAGACTAACAGGCTCTTTAAATAGAGCCTGTTTTTTTGATTTCCTGTATCATGCTCAATAAAAAAAACACTGCTCAACTTTTTGGGGATAATTTCATCTGTCCCGATATCCAGCAGCAAATCTCGAGATTTCTTTTCACCGCGGCAATTCCCCCATGACATTCATCTCGCCATATTGTTCACCGCCACTCTCCCGAAGCTTTTTCGCATATACAGAATCCGGACGGTCCGGCTTTGCATGGTATTGTAGTCTTTAATATGATAGAAAATTTATTATCTACAGTAAAATTATGTATGATGCAAAAAGAGCAGTACCCTATTGGGACTGCCCTCTTAACTATGAAGCTTTCCTTACAGATTCTGTTGTCGAACTCTCCTTCTTCACAAACTCCAGTTTAAAACCGAACATTGCAAAGATGATTGATAATATCGGTACTGTGAAGTTCAGTACTGCATATGGTGCGTATTCGAATGGATGTACTGACAAGGCTGAAATAATGAACACGGCGCAAGTATTCCAGGGCACTAGTGGTGATGTTACCGTGCCTCCATCCTCTACAGCACGGGATAGGTTTTTCGAATGAAGCCCTTTGTCATCGTATGCTTTTTTATACATTCGCCCTGGTAAAAGAACTGATAGGTACTGTTCGCCTGCAGCAACATTTGTTAAAAATGAAGTTGCAACTGTTGAGACGACCAGGCTTCGAGCGGTCCGGGCCAGCTTCAATATTTTCTCTACGATTGACTGAAGCATACCAGTCTGCTCCATAACACCTGCAAAAGCCATCGCTATAAGAGCCAGAGATACGGTATACATCATATCCTGAATTCCGCCTCTGCTGAAAAGCTCGTCGACAGAAGCGTTCCCAGTTTCAATCGTAAAACCGTTTTGAAGTGTATTAACAGCATCAGCTATCGCGCCACCTTGTACGGTAAACTGGGTAATCCATCCGAGGAATACTCCTACAATTAGGGCTGGAAGTGCTGGGATCTTAAAGGCAACCAATAAAATGACCGCCGCTGGAACTAGCAATAACCATGGTGATATCACAAAATTTGATTGAATCACATTCATGATTTCAAGAATTTGTTGATTATCCACTCCTGCATTGCTAATATCCCTGCCAAGATACCAATAGACGCCCAGAGCAATCAAAAAGGCGGGCACTGTCGTATAAACCATATGGCGAATATGGGCAAACAGATCTGTTCCCGTGATTCCTGCCGCCAGATTGGTTGTATCGGACAATGGCGACATTTTATCTCCGAAATAAGAGCCTGAAATGATCGCCCCTGCTACCATAGGTGCCGGGATGCCCATGCTCATGCCGATTCCCATACCCGCAACACCTATCGTACCCATTGTAGACCATGAACTTCCTATTGCCAGAGTAATCAGTGCCGTAATTATACTTATTGATACAAGGAACATGGAAGGACTCATGATTTTCAGGCCATAGTATACCATCGTTGCGACAACTCCGCCGCCAATCCATGAACCGATGATCATCCCAACTGTGATGATGATCAGAATTGCCGGTAAAGCCATTTTAATTCCTTTATATATACCTTCTTCGATAAAATTCCACTTAAAGCCTGCAAACCAGGCAACAAGACCTGCCACCACCGTTCCAATAATCAACGGAATATGCGGGTCTCCTTCAAATTTTACAATCGTTACTGCCATTGATACTACCATAACTAACAAAGGGATGATAGCAAGTCCAAATGGCACTTTCCTCTCGATACTTTTCCCCATTTGTTTTCCTCCTTGCTGTCTCGTTAACTGTCTTTACCCTCAAATCAAGACAGTTAGACAAGCAAGAATTTGGAAACTCCTAGAATAAAAAGAAGGAATCTTTATCATCGGTATCTAATTATCTTTTGTAAAAGGAGGTCGTAACCTTGAATCCATTTGTTTTTGCGTGTATTGCTCCTCACGGTGGTGAGATTATTCCTGAATTGCAAGGATCCAATCCAAATCGGATGGCTGTCACAAGAAAAAGTTTGGAGAGGCTTGGACAGCAAATGGCAGCCGCCAGACCAGATTGTATTGTTATTCTTACTCCCCATGGAACAAGAATTAATGGCCGATTTTCCATAACTGATTCAGAACGTCTGAAAGGGAGCTGGAGTGAGAACGAGGCAACTTTTACGATGGAAAAACGAGTAGCGAGGGACTTAGCTAGAAAAATTAATGAGGAAGCGATAAAAAACGGACAGCCAACTTCGACAATAAATTTCGGAACAGCTGCAGGTCCGATTTCTTGCCTGCCACTGGATTGGGGCGCAATCGTCCCGCTCCGTTTCATGCCTGATGTTCCCGTTGTCGTGATCACACCAGCAAGAGATCTTTCCTTCCAACAGCATATTGAATTCGGAGAATCGCTTCGTACAGCAGTAGCAAAATACGACAGGAAAGTCGGATTGATTGCCAGCTGTGATTGGGCTCATGCTCATGATGAAAAAGGCCCTTATGGGTTTGATCCAGCAGCTAAAGAACTCGATGAACAAGCGGTTGAGTTGATAAGAACAAATCAACTAGAAAAAATGGCAGACTTAGATGCTGCTTTCATTGAAGCCGCAAAGCCAGACGGAATCTGGCAAACCCTCATCCTTGCCGGCGCCATACCTTCCGAGGAGAGACTTGTAGAATTTCTCTCTTACGAAGCACCAACATACTTCGGATTGATCTGTGCAGGAATCTCGGCCAAAAGAAAAATCTAGTCACCGACTAGAATTTCCTTTTGATGTCTTCTCTTATAGAATCCATTAAATCCTCAGACAAGTTTGCAGGAAGTGTTTTATCGTCCTCAACAATCCAGGCATTCATCAATTCAAGGTCCGATTTTTGAAAGGTAATGATATAATTCTGTTGCTCAACAGTAAATTCAACTGTTACATGTTCCTCTCCATAAGATTCCTCATCAATAATCATATTTGTCATTTTATATGAATTCATAGACAAACTCCTTTACTCTTTTCTTTTGTTATATTTGACAATAAGGAGATATTTATTCTTTTCACACGCTTGTTTACATAATAATATTATCTAAAGCCCTATGTTAAATATAACAAAAACGTGCCAAAAGAACCCTGACACATAACTTTCCTTATTCTGTTTTAGCCTTAATAACAAATTTTAAACTACCGCACTTTTACCTGATCTGCTATGGTGAAATGTTTCTTTTCAACATAATATAGAAATACTTCGCTTGAACCCTTGTTTGGGGTGTAGAGAAATCCATTCATTGTCTAAATCAGGCCGGTATCTTAGGAAGCCTGTTCTTCGCTTTATAAAGTTTTATTTAATTTAAAACTAGTTTACATAATAATATTATATTAATAACCGGTATCCTACTCTAATATTACTATAGTAAAAACCATTGTTTCATGTTTCCGTAATGTATTATAAGTAACCTCATATAATAGATTAATAGACTATAAAAAGGAGTAATAACATGAAAAAATGGAAAAAACCTTTGTTCGTTGTGTTGCTTTCAATTGTATCCATGCTAGTAGTTTTGGTTACTGGAGCGGTTATGTATGCTAACTATTATGTGAACGATGAGGATGTCCTTGTTTCCGAGGAGCTTTTTCCAGAGGGTGCACCGAAGAAGATCTTGGCCATCTTTGCTCATCCTGATGATGAAATCATGATTGCCGGAACGTATCATAAGTTAAATAAAGATAAAGACGTTACCAGTGTACTCGCCACTTTTACCAGAGGCGAAGCCGGCGGTACAGGAGGTCTTGTTCCTAAAGAGAAACTCGGGGAAACACGGACTAAAGAATTGGAGAAATCAGCAGAAATCCTGAATATTGACCATCTTGAAGTCTATGATTATCCTGACAGCGGACTGTCTGATGCGGATCATGAGGCAATCAAACAAACCATTAGAGAATTAATTCATCAATATAAGCCCACAACCGTTCTTACCTATGATGATATAGTCGGACTTTACGGACATCCCGACCATGTTGTGATGAGCAAGCTGACAAAAGAAGTCGTTACAGAAGAAATGGAAAAAGAAGATTCTCATGTGAAACGACTCTATTTCGCCACCCTTCCCAAGCCAATGATTGACCTTGCACTCAAGCTCTCGCCTACTTTTAAAGAAAGATACCCGCGGGATAAGGGATTGCCAGAACCAACAATCGCCTTCCCGATGGCGTCCGAAGCATCCGCACGCAAACAAGTCCTGCTTGCACATGAAACACAATGGAAGACCGTAGCAAGCGTCCAGCCCTATCATGATAAAGTTCCATCATGGATTTATTACCGTATATTCGACCGCGAGTACTATCATTTGTTCAAATCTAAATAACCATAAGGCCTTCCGTTATTTAGCCCAAGTCGACAGGTGTAGTTTGGTACTTAAGGTTGGCCAAATGCTTTACTGTGAAATTATGGTATGATCAATATATATTATATATAAAGGAGAATTTGCGGGCGTTATCATCACTTTAATAGGTATCCTCCTTCTTGCTCTATTGGTCATCTTCCTTTATAAGAACAGAGACGTTGTGAACAGGGACTTATCCTTAAACTGTTAGGATATTACACACTAGGAATTTTCAATCTCACAATCAACGGAATCCTGATTCCTCTCGGATTTATTATTTCACTTTTTATGAAGCCATTTGAAAACAAGAAGGTAAAAAGGGTTGCCACTGTAATCGGACTTCTCGTAATGCTTATATTTCACTTATTTTAATAACTATTTATCAATCAATCTGCCCAACAATTGGGCAGCTCTTTTTAATCTAAATGCACGCTAAAAACTAATAATCTTATCATTATTGACTTTTTTGTATTAACCTCCGTTTGTTCATAGCAAGTTCAACTTTAATAGCGTTAATCCTATTTGAATCAACGCAGTTGTCAGTTTAAGTATGTACATTCATTTATTGTGCATTTTTTCCAGAAAGTTAATTCTGCACAATCTGAATAAGGTTTCCGCATGTATCATCGAAAATTGCGATCGTGATGTCCCCCATATTTGTAGGCTTCATAGTAAACCTCACGCCGTTTTCCACTAATCTTTGGTGCTCTTTTTGAATATCGTCAATACCAAACATTGTTACCGGGATACCGTCGGCAAATAACCTCTGTTGATACTCTTTAGCTGCTGGATGTTGATTCGGTTCCAGTAATAGCTCGGTACCACCTTGTTCCTCGGGAGAAACAAGCGTGATCCATCTAAATTCTCCTGCTGGAACGTCATGCTTTTTTACAAAACCCAGTGTTTCTGTGTAAAACTTCAACGCCTTGTCTTGATCTTCTACGAATATACTGATTACAATGATTTTCATACTGATATTGCCTCCATCAATTTAGCAAGATACGGGTGCACACTTTTACCCTATAGTAACTTTATTCCTCAACTTCTTCCCATCCGCTATACATTCTTAAAACCTTGCATTTCACTTTTCCAGAAGGTACTGATAACACCGTTTCGTCACCAATTTTTAACCCTATCAGCTTCTTCGCAACGGGTGTATCATAGAAAATTTTGTTTTCGTCTATATTCGACTCGCCGTAACCTACAATTTCATATATTTCTTCTTCTGTAAAATCTGTATACTCGAACGAGCACTTCACGATCGAACCAATACCTACTATTTCTGTATTTCGCTCATCAATCTTAATTAATTCTGCAGACTTATACGTATGCTGAATCTCCTGAATGCGCTCCACTAATACACGTTCATCTTGCTCTAATTTATGGAAGTTAGGATTAGCAATCTTATCATCTCCGCAAGCATTAAAGGCAATATTTTTATCAAACCGCACGTGCTTCAGCTCTTGTTCCAAATTGCCTATTTGCTGAAGGACCAGCTGCTCTCCCCTAGGTGTGATTTTTACAGACATATTAGTCTCCTCTATAATTAGTGTTAACTCAAGAATTAACTTCCCTCATAACCTCTAATATACCCCGAAATACAGTTGAGCAGTATCATTATGTTTCGCACTAATAAACTTGAGTACAAAATGAAAGCTGCCAAATTGGCAGCTAGTTAACTTTCCACCTTAGCATCTGGAAGGGATGGTAAAAATTCATTTATATTACTATGTACTTCATCTGGTTGAATACTAAAGTCAATTGTCTGGAAATTTGGCAGCCAATGTACTCCTATTGTATGTACATTCGCTTGCTTTCCAGCCAATATATCAGCGTCGCTATCTCCCAAGAAGATTGCCTCTGTGTTAGATACACCCAGTTCTTCTAATGCTTTATTAACCCCCTCAGGATGAGGTTTTGGAAACTCCACGTCATCTCCAGTAACAATTACATCAAAAATGTTATTTAACTCCAGGCATTCTAAAGATATGTCGAGACTTCTTCTCGCTTTTCCAGTTACTATTCCCAGTTTATATCCTCTTGATTTTAACTCTCTAAGCAAGGTGTTTATTTCTTCATTTTTCGGAACTATATTTTCATGTCGGTCCCTATAAATCTCATAATATAATTCAATGGCTTTTTCATGATTATTATTCTTAAGATTCTCACGGATAATACCAGTCTCTGAAGGACCAAACATTGATTTAATTTCTTCTGTTGTGACATCACGCTCATCAAATTTTTTAAACACTGATTCAAACGCCAAGAAACACACAGGCAAAGTATCTGCAAGAGTACCATCAAAGTCAAAAAGAACTGCTTTAATATCAATCACATCCTATAATTTTATACATTACCTTTTCTTTATGGTTTGAGATTTCCTCTTTTATTCTCTGAAGTGGAAATACCTCATGAAATTGTTTAACTATACTCTTTTTTGACTTCAAATCTACTAACTAGCTCGTAAGGTCTTGCTTTAAATGCTTCATATGGGATGTAGTTCGCATCCATCGCGTCCAGAGCCCTGTTACGGAATTGTTCCCTCGTAATAAATTGCTCAATATTTTCTTTCGTTATTTTTGTAAAAAAGACTTCTGAAGTTTCACCCTCAGCTGTCCTGGTTTCACCAGAATGATATTCACCTCTGAAAACTACACATGTAACTCCGCTCGTCACGTTTTGATAAATACCTGTTATACCATGTACATTTACCTTTATTCCCGTCTCTTCAAATACCTCGCGATGAATTGCCTCTTCCAATGTTTCCCCTTCTTCTACCTGGCCGCCAGGCATTTCCATTGTATCGGAACGGTGAATATTCCTGACTAGGAGTACTTCACCATCCTTGTTGGTGATATATCCACTAACAGACAATATATGTTTAGGCGGATGATAGGCCGAAGGATAAGGGGCAGTTGAAGACATGAAATCATTGTCAGTCTCTGTGCAAAATTCGCCTAAATCCTTCATTGCTGACTGGTACTCTTTACTATTTTCAATTAAACTAATAATTCTTTCATAATGCTCCATGCTGCTATATTCCCAGATAACCAGTATTTCGTCCTTAGTGTCGTTCACCCAACGTCCTATTAATTTAGTACCATTTTTAACATGTAACGGGTAGACATTGGTATGAAAAAAATTATTGATTTCATTCAACTTTTCAGGTTTGACTCTGTATGTTTTTCTTTTAAAGATCATTTTCAGCTCCCCTTTCTCTTCCTTTAATTTCCACAAATGATGTAAAATCCCTTCAATATCGGGGTTAGTTTTTATAAAAGAGCCATATGACAGTCAATACTTCTGACAGCTTTTCACCGGATTCCCCCAAACCTTTCTGAAGTTGCTCTACTTCTGACAGCTTTCCTCCGGTTTCCCTCAAACTAGTCTGAAGTTGCTCTTACTTCTGACAGCTCCCCACCTGTTGCCTCCAAACCTGTCAGAAGTATTGCTCTGTCAAAGGATTCTATCGCTGCCCATCTAAAAAAGAGCCGCCAAAATTGGCGACTCTACTAATTAACTATTAATTTCCTTAACAACCTGTCCCTCAACTGACGCTTTCTTATCACCGATCGACAGCCAGGTCACGAATACGAGCATGATCATGGCACCCATCAGCTGGACGCTCTGGAGCATCGTATCGAACCATATCACCGAAATGACCATAACGGTTAAAGGCTCGACACTTGAAAGGATGCTAGTTTCGACAGCGGTAATATAATTCATGCTTCCTAAGAATAGCAGGAACGCCAATGTACCAAAGAAAATCAAGATAGCCATGATAAAAACCATCTTCGGCTGTGCTATAATCAGCCACTCATTACTCATCCAAACTCTGTTTATTAATCCAAGAACAATTCCCCCGAACAACATACTCCAGCCTACGATTGCCAATACGCTCCATTCCTTCATTAAGCGTGCCGGGTAAAGTGTATAGAAAGCAAACGTAAGACCCACTGCAACTCCCCATAGCAATGCCGTCGGACTAACCAGCAAACTGCTAATCGACCCATTCGTCAGTAACAGGAAAAGCCCCGCCAATGTACCTCCAATGCCTAGCATCTGATAGCGTGGCGGCCATTTTTTATGATTAAAAGAAACATAGAGGACAACAAAAATAGGAGCCGAGAATTGTAGCAATGTTGCCACTACAGCATTGCTCGCTTCTATTGCCATCGTAAAAGTGTACTGTAACCCTACCATCCCAAGAATGCTAAAGATGATCAGCTGATTCCGCCAGTAAGCCGTCTTCACGACTGTAAAAATTTCCTCTTTTTTAATTGCCAGGAACGCCAGGATGCTGCTCCCAGCAATAATCATCCGGATTGTCAGGATAAAAGGAACCGACAATTCCGTATTAGCGAGCACCCACTCGGTGATCGACCCAGTCATCCCCCAGAGCATGGCTCCAACAACAATCATTAGAATTCCTTTCAACCGTAACATCGCTAACGCTCCTATCGTTTGTTAGGCTTGTAAAATGTAAAGTTTCCAATCAAATTAATTAAATATTATATTAGCATACAAATCACAAAAGGAATCCATAAATAGATAGTGAAGTTCTACTAATCCTTATTTTACCACCCCTTTCAGCATATCGATTCTATTAAAATACCGTAACTTTGGGTAAATAATTGTCATGCTAGTAAAAAATCTGAAGGTGGTGGATTAATGAATAGTCAGATTCAACTAAAAACCTCAAAACCAAAACGGGCTGGCAAGTTTTTACCGATTGCCGCACTGGGCATTGCCGGAACTCTTTATGCTGTCAATCTGAATCGCCGGCGCAAGACTGCCGCTTCCTCTCACTCAAGGATGCTAAAAAATATCGAACAAGGCACCAAACAGATCAAAATGGAATGGAAGGGTATGAACAGGCCATATCGTGTGTTCAGAGGCGAGGAGCTGATTTACGAAGGAGTGGAGCCAAGGCTGGTGGACCAAAATCTTGTTCCAGGTACCCTTTACACTTACTGTATAGAAGTACTTGATGATCATGGCAATGTAGAGGGTAAAATGCGAATCCAGACAACTACATCAGTGGATTTCAAGGAAAGAGACAATATTCTGGAGGATTTACTCATTACAACGATAGTCACCCATGGTCAAATCAGTCTTGAATGGGAACCGATCGAGGGTGTTTTAGAGTATACGATTTTCAGAAACGGGATTCAATTGGAAACCGTGACTTCCTGTGCTTTTACCGATAAAAATATCAAGGTTGACGATGTTTATACTTACATGATTAAAGCCAAGCGTCCATTGCAGCGCTCGAATCAGTTAAAATGGGAGCTAAAATCGGTGATCGCCAATGCGGTGGGGGCTATCAAAAAAGATTCTTCCACTGAGATGGCTGCTGATGAAGAGTTTACTATCACTAAAAGGATTGGACCTCTTAAGGACTTGTTGAGATCCCCGCAGGAAAGCAAACATAAAAGCGGCAACTGGCAGCTCAGATACACTACATTTTTAAAAGAAGAATGGCTCAATAATCCGAATGTCGCATCTGAAGACCAGATCTTTAAAGGAGATCACCGCTCGTTTGATCCTGAGTCATCTGAATTCAGGACAAGAAGCGATGTATTTATCGACACGGACAACCCATCTGCGCTTTTAAGCAAGACAACGGGCATAACAGAAGCATTCACCAAGGACCATGAAAAGCTGGAATCCTCGAGTGCATCTGACGAGGGAATTCAATTAAAAAAAGTGCTTACGGACGATGACAGAGTTCAATTTCACCTGAACCATTCTGTCAGCAATCCGCTGGTCGTATCCCCTGCCATTGATTATCATGTTTGCGGAACCTTCTATAAGGACAACGAATTCGACTTAGTCGGAAATCATGATCAGTCACCTGAACATGAGATTTACCTTAAAGAACCAGGCACAGACGATTGGCAAGTCATCCACCAGGCTCAAAGCAAAGGGCTCGAAATGATGGCTGACCCAATGGCCAATCATTACTGGCGTTACTCGACATTCACTAACTAAAAAAACGGAAAAGCTGACTGCCAGCTTTTCCGTTTTTTCTCTTATAAAAATCGCTTCCGCACATTCGGCGGCGGCAGCATACAGCTTTCCTTCTGCCCGAACCATTTGTATCGGTTCCTGGCGATAAGGTCATACACAATATTCCTAATTGGAGCTGGAACGACCATGAATACATATAGAAGCTTCCATGCCCCACGCAAATGCCGGCTAATCCTCAAGGCAGCACCCGATTTATAATAAACCTTATCATTCTCAATCAAAATCATGCTGTCCACATCGTCACGTACATGATACTTTTCCAGCAGTTCCTGTCCCGCTTCACTCTGCAGCGAAGCAAAGTGGAACGTTTCATTTGGATCACGATTCAGAATAAATTGGACACTCGCATCACAAAAGTTGCAAACTCCGTCAAATAATATAACTGGATGCATGGAACATCCCTCCTCGATTTTCCTATTTCTATTCTAACATTTATCCTCTTTCTTTAAAGTCAAACAGAGGATACTGGTATGGACCGTCATTCGTAATTTTCTTTTTTCACGGGCACATGTTTGCCCTTCTTGTGACCGTCATTCGTAATTTTTCTCTTTCACGGGCACATGTTTGCCCTTCTTGTGACCGTCACTCATGATTTTTATCTTTCACGGGCACGAGTTTGCCCTTCTTGTGACCGTCACTCGTGATTTTTATCTTTCACGGGCACATGTTTGCCCTTCTTGTGACCGTCATTCATGATTTTTATCTTTCACGGGCACATGTTTGCCCTTCTTGTGACCGTCATTCGTAATTTTTCTCTTTCACGGGCACGAGTTTGCCCTCCTTATGACCAAATCCCACCCAGAATAGCTTCACGCAAATTTAAAAAGTGAGAACATTTTGTTTAGATACCGACTTACACTCTGTGGAAATTGGGTTACTGCCCATTTGTCCGGGGACATCTACCCTACTCTCCTTGCCTTGAATATAGTGTAGAAGCTATTGGAGGTGACTATGATGAATGGCTTGTATACACATGGTTCCTCGCCGCGGGATCAACTGCTGAATTGGGAAAAGCAGGCACTTGATAGATTCTTCGCTAAAATGGGTGATAAGGAAAAGCCTTTTCCGTGCATACCGGCAACGATTGGCTTTTCTACAAATCAGCTTCGATATGGATTTGTTGGCGATCCAAGAAAACTTTCTACAATAAAAGAACTTGCAGACCTTTTGACAAACTATAAAGAGGTGTCAAGGCAGATTGGCAATTACACATCATTGATTGTATTTTACGAGACACCAGAATCCATACAGGAAGAGACCGTAGAAAAATTCGAACAGTTATTCTGGAAACACTTAAATGGACTTAGTACCTCAGATACGTTCGATTGGCCAGAGGATATTCCCACAGACCCGCATAATCCAATCTGGGAATTTTGTTTTAATGGTGAAAAATACTTTATGTATTGTGCAACTCCTGCACATAAAAACAGGAAAAGCCGTCATTTTGACGTGATGATGCTCGCGATCACGCCGAGATGGGTTCTTCAGGAATTTAATAAGGCACCAGGTTATGCCAGGAGAATTAAGGCTCAAGTGAGAGAGCGGCTTGCTAAATATGACACGATTGCAATCCATCCTGACCTAAACACATATGGAGCTGAGGATAATTTTGAATGGAGACAGTACTTTCTCCGTGATGATGATACTTCTTTAACGAAATGCCCTTACCATAGGGTTCTTAAAATTTTAGGAATCGACAAATAAAGCGCAGGATGCTGGCTCCTGCGCTTTACTGTTGATTTAACTGGTTAATAATTTCATTGGTGGTAATGATGGTTGCGAATTCCTTCTGCAGCATTGCCAGTTCGTGTTCCTGAATGGAATCAGCAGTATGGCGAACACCCTTATGGTCTGTGATTTCAAATGCAGCAATCGCGTCAGAAACCAGGAAGGTAGTGAAGCCAAGATTACCGCTCATTCTTGTCGTTGTGGAGACGCAATGCTGTGTAGATAATCCGGTTATAATCAATGACTTCACTTGGTTTTGCTTTAAGTAGGATTCCAGCTCTGTTCCAATGAAACCGCTGTTCACATTTTTCGTAAAAATAATTTCCCCATCCATAGGCTGGATATTTTCCTTAAATTCAGTCCCTAATTTGTTTCGATGATGCAAAGGAGACGCCGGGTCGAGCGACAGATGCTTCGTGTAAATGACATGCCCCTTCCTGTTTCTCCATTCGGTTAAAAGCCGCGCCATATTTCCCTCAGCTTCAGGATTGTTCCTAGTACCCCAATATGGGTCGTCGAAGCCTTTTTGAACATCCAAAATAAGAAGCGCAGGCAGTTCAAGCAAATTCTTCATCATTTACCTCCTTACTTATCCCACATTCTTTGTCAGTTCAAGGTTTTTTACTCTCTCTATCATGGAAATTACTTCAAATCCCCTCACTAATCATGGTAAACTCTATGAAGATGTTTTTTACATAGCGAAACTTGATGAGGAGGATTTTTGTGAAACGGTATTCGCTGTTATTATTGTTATTCACTTCACTCGTCATCTCTGCTTGCAGCAATGATGAACCGGATGAAGAAGTTGTAGCCGAACAACCGGCTAAGGAAGTTGTCAAAAAGGAAGAAACAAAGCAGAGTAAATTTGAGCACTTGAAGAATATAAGTTTAGAGGTTACAGATGAAAGCCTGATGGCATTGAAGCCTGGATCAATGATGGGTGATTTGAGCTATGAAAAGGATATAGAAGATATAGGTTTCAATACACCGGAATTGGACCCCGAGCTAAAAAATATGCTACCGGCGAAACTCGAAGAACTTTCTAATCAGACGGATGATTTGGAAACCATAAAAAAAGGACTTGTTTCCCTGCTAGCCAGTCCGCATTATAAAGAAATTATCGAGAATGCCAGCGCCTATGAACCGCATTTCGAAGAGCCTTTCCTGCCAGACCCGACAAAAGCGGAGGACGGAGAGGAAACAAAACCTGCTGAAAAAGCGATCATTCTTCTTGACGCAAGCTCAAGCATGCTTCAACAGGCGGACGGCCGTGTCAAAATGGAAATCGCGAAAGATGCCGTTAAAAGTTTCGCGAAAACCATCGGCCAGTTCAGTGAAGTTTCACTTGTAGTCTACGGACACAAAGGCTCTGATTCAGATGCTGATAAGGGTGCTTCCTGCTCAGGAATCGAAGAGGTGTACCCAATGGGTAAATACGCCAAAGAAGAATTCCACGGAGCAGTCGATTCCTTTGAAAGCAAGGGCTGGACTCCACTTGCTGGCGCCATCCAAAAGGCCGGTGAGATGAGCAGCAGCTATGATGGCAATACAACGATTTACATTGTCAGCGATGGCGCCGAAACCTGTGACGGCGACCCTGTCCAGACCAGCAAGGATTTGATTGCAAAGAACACTGATAGTTCGGTAAACATCATCGGATTTGATGTAGATGGTGAAGCGGAGAATCAGTTAAAAGCTGTTGCTGAAGCTGGAAACGGAGAATACTTTAAGGCCGACAACCCTGAGGAATTAAAAAATACAATCCAATACGAGTGGCTCCCTTCCACCCTCGACCTGGCGTTTGCTTTTACGATGGCACCAGATGGATGGGATATGGTAGCGGAATATAAAATAGCAGATAAATATCCGCTGGAATTATGGACCGTTGGAAGAAAAGAAGCACACCGAATCATCGACGCAGCCGCCATCATGTCAGAGAATGACTGGATCACCGATGAACAATATTCGGAGCTAAGAGATTGGGGCTTTGAACGCAGCGAAGCCATGAAGGAACTTCATTATGCCATTTCCAAAACCAATCGGGAAAAAGCAGATACCGAGAGCAAGGAAATCAGGCAAAGAGTCGACGACTGGGTGGAGAAGATGAAAGAACTTAAAAAAGATCGTGGCGATACCTGGTAAAAAAGATGGTCCCGCGGACCATCTTTTTTATTCAATCACCATGCCATACTGAGTCCTCATAAGTTTGATTTGCCTGTGTGGCAGCGCACGTTCATAAATTACTTTAGAGACCACAATTTTTTCCCCATCAAGCTGAACCCAGTATTCCCGTTCCTCGGTAAAATTCCCAAATATATTCCTGGTTATTTTCTCTACCCCTTTTTCCTCAACAATCCCCTGTGCAGAATCCACATTAAATTGAGAATAGAGGTAATCCTCATACGCGAAAGACAGAAGGCCAATGCAGCTTATCCAAATTATGAAATAGAGTATTTTATTCACCAAGATCACCTATATTTAGTGTGTGGTAAATCAGAATATATACTCTGAATATTTGGCTGGTATGTAATATTTCAAAAGGTAAAATATGCTAAAATCAATATGATAACTCAAGCGAAGGATGAGTATGAACTGATGACTGATGATCAATTAAAGATAGTATTGAAAGAATTAGATTTTAAAAAACCTGAAACGATTAAAAGCAAGGATCTTGATCAGCTTATTATACAGATGGTTGAGCATATCGGCTCAACTGACGCGGAATTAAGGGACAAACTGATTTATACTTCGTTTTATTATTTTACGAAAGATGGTTATTTGAATCATAAGCAAATGGAATATTTAATCGAGACATGCCTTGACCAAAAGCATTTATTTTTAGGCATCGGTTCGACGAATGATGATTCTGTATTTACGAGGGCATTTTCAACACTAGTCCTAGCTCTTATTTTAGACAGGGATCGTGAAGAACAATTCCTTTCGGAAGAGACGGCCCTTAAAGCCATAGAGAGCAGCATCCTATACTTACAAAAAGAAGAAGATACGCGCGGGTACGTTGAGGAAAAAGGCTGGGCCCACTCCATAGCACATGGGGCAGACTTATTGGCTGAGACAGTTAAGCATCCGTTATTTGATCTAGCTTTAGCAAGCGAATGCCTTAATACGATCGGCAGGTGCATCTTGAAAGACACAGCCTATCTCGATGAAGAAGATGAGCGGCTAATTTATGCTGTAATAGCCCTATTAGAAAAAGGGATGGATGAAAATCTATTAAAAGAGTGGATAGCTAATCTATCAAAAATAGTAGCGGATATCAAAAACACAACTGGATATACACCCTACTTCTTTCGGAAAAACACGAACTTAAATCAGTTTATAAAGTCTCTTTATTTCCGCCTACTGTTTATGAACAACGGTATTCGAACGAGACAGGAGATTGAAGGGATCCTAAAATCTCAAATCATCGCTGACTAAGATTTTTTTGGTGAGTCGTTAACTGTAACTACTAAAAAGAACGCAAACCTTTTTGCGTTCTTCTCACCGTTATAACATTTGATTGGCCAATGCAGTAGTGTCTTTCTTCGACTGCTCTTCAGAAATATTTGGATTGTAATAGCCAACACTATAATAGATTCCATCCTTTTCAAAAACGAGAGTTCCTTTCATATAATCTCCTACCGTCCCATCAGCTAACTCAACTTTCTCCCCTGGACCTTCTGGATATTCAACTTTAAAATTATGGACAGTGATTAAGAAAATGATTTTATCCTCTTTGTTTTTGGAAAAACTCTCAAAATTGACTCGTAACTCTTTTCCGTCGTGCTTAAAATCTTCAATGGTCATTTTCAGCGGCATTGCCTTAAATGGAAAATCTTTGGGCGGGTAAACTTCAAATGGCAATGCATCTAAACCTACTTTTAGAGATGGTACATTATATAGAATGGGAATACTTTTCAATTGTTCCTCGGTGACATTCCCAGTTGGTTCAACTTTTTCAAGTTTACTAGTATCGAGCGCTCCATTTTGTTTTTGCTGACAGCCGAAAAGCAATAGCACCAGGATAATAGGAATAAACGATAACTTTTTCATCTGCACTCCCCCTTACGTTTTAATACGGAGGAATCTCTGGAAGGTTTCAAAATTTATCCAAATTTATAAATTATCTTGTCACAACCCCATACTCCGCAGCCAGCTCTTCTCCTAAAAACTTTGCCAGCTGCAGCATGCCGAACTTACCTGCTTTCCCTTCAGCATCAGAATTATAATTTGTATTTGTATTGATATCGTAAGTGAAGATTTCACCTGACTCATTTTTGATGAATTCAATTCCAGCAACATTAATATTATTCGCTTCTAGTACTTTCTTATATTGATCAATGATTGGATCATTAAATCCTTCGATAACCTGGAATTTTGGCTTTTCTTCAACTTCTTCGCCAACAGGGCAGAAAAGATCCCCTATCTGGCAGGCATCAGCCGGGCACAATTCAAATCCTTCAGATGTATCGACTCTCACCGCATAAACAAACTCGCCGCCGACAAACTCGCATCTAGTTATATAGCTCTCCGGGGACTGGATATATTCCTGAATCAGCGTCACACCATCAACCGGTTCTTCAAAAGAAGGTCCATCAACATATGCCTGAAGTGCTTCAATCGATTGAAACAGCTGGACGCCAAGACCTTTTCCTGCTCGATTATGCTTCGTGATAAATGGCTTTCCTTCAAATTCCTTCGCAGCATCCAATAACTGTTTTTTCCCGACAGTCGCAATTGTCCTCGGAGTCCTTACTCCATGCTTGGTCAGCTCAAGATATTGCTTAACCTTGCTTACCTCCAGTTCCAGCGCACGAGAACCGTTGAATACTTTACGGCCATGGTTCTCTAACCATGATAGAACCTGCGCAGTATATTCTGGAGCGAAACGATGGCCTCTTGTGTGTGAAGAAGCGCTCATCCTGCTATAATAGATCCCTTCAGGAGGTTCTTTCGATAAATCTAGCAGCCCCTCGTCTAGATGCCATTCTTCATATGGAACTCCCAGCTCATCAAGCCGTTTTGTCAAATGGACCGTCCATTCGTTATTTTCATGGATGACATATACTTTGCTCATTATTCCTTCATCTCCTTAATCAAATGTAAATCAAACAATCGCTTGCTTTCTTTTTGCCTCAACAAGCGGCATAACTTGCTTTGCGAAGCGTTCCATTTCCTCGAGCTGAGGAGAGAATTGCAGTAACAGCAAACCCAATCCAGCTTCTTCATACTCTAAAATTCGCTCGGCAATTTGTTCTGGTGTACCTACTAAATTTGGCCGCAGTCCACGGTTTGATACCGAATAGTCCTGGAGCTGAACCTGCTGTTCAAGCTGAGATTTGCTCGTAAAATCTTTAAAGCCGGCATAGGCACTGGATTCTTTAACATCCGTGATACGTTCCAATTCGGCAAAAGCCTCTTCCTCTGTATCCCGGCAAATGACGTAAGCGGCCATTCCGAACTCTGACAGTTCAGGATTTGACGTAGCAGCCCTGCGCGCCTTCATATCTGTTATTTTCTGTTCAATTTCTTCGACTGTTCCACCATGCATGACATAGGCATCGCATTTTTCAACAATGGTCTGTTTTCCTTTTGGACTTTCCCCGCCGGCATATAGAATTGGATTTGGCCGCTGTACAGGTTTCGGAAACAACTTCGTATCCTTCAGCTGATAAAACTTTCCTCCATAAGAAAAGCTGTCTTCACTCCATAGTCCCTTAAGTACATCAATGAATTCAGTAGTACGATCATATCTCTCATCATGCTCGGTAAAAATCCCGCCGTACTGGCGTGCCTCTTCCTCCCACCATGCTGAAACCACATTGAGAGTAAATCGACCGTTGCTGATTTGGTCAATATTTGCAGCCATCTTTGCTGTAACTGCAGGATTATGGAAACCAGGTCTAACTGCAGCCATAATTTCTATTTTTTCAGTCACAGAAGCCAGAGCCGCAGCCGTAGTCCATGCTTCAAGGGAATCGTGTTCAGGACCTTTGATATCATTAAGATATAACTCTGCTATCAAAGTGGTAGAGTAGCCCCATTGTTCTGCTGATTGAATCACCTGCTTCACATAATTAAAGGTAGGCGGCATATTTTCATCTTCTACATTCCTAAGCCATCCGCCAAAAATCGGCAGCCAAAATCCATATTTCATCCTAAACTCTCCTCTGGTTTTAATCTCGACTTTACCAACCCGATAAGTTAGTTTTACAAAAAAAACATTAGAGACTCATAAATAAGCCTCCTAAATACAAAAAGCTCCCTTCTTTAAGAAGAGAGCCATAGAATACTCTCTTCTCATCTTTCAGACAAATTTGTCCGCAGGAATTGGCACAGTATTCAATCAGAACCTGTTGCCGAGGTTTCGCAGGGCCTTTCCCTCCACCTCTCTTGATAAGAAGACATGTATTAAATTTTAGTTTACTAAAGTGATAATATTCTAAATTCATACAAAAGTCAATTCGTTTATCGAAATATATTTTTAAATTCCTAACGGAAAGCCTGACAGAAATTTATTTACCCTTTGTGATGCCTCAACCAGTCTTTCTGGAGGCTGAACCATAGCAATTCGGACATACCCTTCACCCTGCTTGCCAAAAGCATCACCCGGTACGACGACAATCCCTTCCTCATCAATTAGCTTGAAGGCAAAATCACGGGATTTCCAACCTTCAGGAATCTTCGCCCACACAAACATCGTTGCCGGAGAATTGGCCACTTGCCATCCGCTGTTTCGGAACCCAGATACCAAAGCATCTCGCCGTGCTTCATACTCCTTTAGCTGATCCTTCAGGAAAGAATAATCAGAAGTAAGTGCCGCAATCGCAGCTTTTTGGATTGGATAAAAGATGCCGTAATCAATATGTGATTTGAGAGAAGCAAGAATATTGATAACTTGGGAATTTCCAGCGACGTAGCCAATTCGGCACCCTGCCATATTGAAAGTCTTTGAGAGTGAGTTGAACTCTACCCCGACTTCCTTTGCACCCGCTACTGATAAGAAACTGATTTGCGGATTTCCGTCATAAATCAGTTCTGAATAAGCAAAATCATGTACGACCAGGATGTTATGTATTTTGGCAAATTCAACAACTTCTTCAAAAAAGCTGCAATCTGCCAGTGCAGTGACAGGATTTCCGGGATAGCTCAAGATCATCATTTTCGTCTTTTGTAAAACTTCAAGAGGAATCTCATTCAGCTGCGGCAGGAATTTATTCTCCTCCAGCAAAGGCATAGGATAAATCGAACCGCCCGCAATGGTTACGCTAGCTTCATAGATTGGGTAACCTGGATCTGGAACAAGTACATAATCTCCAGGATCAATGATCGCAGTAGCAAGATGCGCAAGCCCATCCTGGGAGCCCATTAGCTGCAGTACTTCAGTTCCAGCTTCAAGTTCTACCGAATAACGCTGCTGGTAAAAGTATTTTACCGCATCGTTAAATTCACTAATTCCCTTGAGCGTGTATCCGTATTTCCCCGGATCCATCGAATATTTAGCAAGTTCCTCCATAACAAAAGAAGGCGGTGAAAAATCCGGACTCCCTATACTCAGGTCAATCACATCTTTCCCGTTCATCAAGGCTGCCTGCTTACGGTCAACCACCTCCTGAAAAATACTTGATGTCATTTTTCTAATCTTTTCCGATCCGTAGAGATTCATAGCCATTCCCCTTTACTGTTCATTAATTCATGATGTTTTCATGGAGCTTGATTCCTCTGAATTTTTAAAATATAAATTCGATTATAGCAGTTTCGCTTTATCAGTTCTAGAAAAAAATAAAAATGAGCTGCAATGCAGCCCACTAAATATCTTCCGTATTAAAACAAGAGGTGTGCAATCGGCGCTACAATGATCAGTGTAAGGATCGTTCTCTGAATCCAGATGACTACCAATTTCCGCAGGCTGATTGGTATTTCTGTCGACATAATGCTTGGAATTAGCGCGGAGAAAAAGATAATAGCTGAAACAGAAACAACGCCGATGACAAACTTTGTGATCATTGGAGCTTCTGTTACAAGCAAAGCAGGCAGGAACATTTCGGCAATTTCAATAGCGGATGCCTTAGCTGCCAGCATTGGCTCTGGAATCTGAAGGATCAATGTGAATGGATAGAAAATGTAGCCAATAAGATCAAACACTGGGGTGAATTCTGCTAATACAAGCCCCAACAATCCTACAGACAGAATCGAAGGCAAAATTCCCATCGTCATGATCAATCCATCTCGCAAGTTATCCAGTATGTTTTTGCCAAGAGAAGGTGCTTTGTTCGATGCGCTCATAGCTCCAGCCCACGCCGTTTTCAAGCGATTTTCCGTCACTGGTTCCTCAGGTACACCTTTGCCCTCATAATATTCATCACTAACCGTTCGTAGAGGGCGCAACCTGACCGTGATAGCGGTTACAAGAAATGTAACGAAAAGCGTAGTCCAGAAATACGTATTCCATACTTCCATTAACCCTAATGTTTTCGCGACTACAATCATAAACGTCGCTGAAACGGTAGAGAAACCTGTTGCGATAATAGTGGCTTCTTTTATAGTATACTTGCCTTCCTTGAACACGCGGTTGGTGATCAGAAGGCCAATTGAATAGCTTCCTACAAAGGAAGCAACAGCGTCAATCGCAGCCCGTCCTGGTGTCTTCCAGACAGGCCTCATGATTGGCTGCAATAATACGCCAAGAAATTCAAGCAGGCCATAGCCAACAAGCAGCGCCAAAAATACAGATCCGATTGGCACGAGGACACCAACTGGTATAACGAGCTTTTCATACAAGAACGGTCCCATGCTTGGTTCAAAGAGCCATGCTGGCCCGGCCTTAGTAAGCAGCATTAACGCCACCACTACCCCGAGTACTTTTAGCAAAGAAAAAACCATAGTGGTCGAATTCTTGTTCCACGTTTTTCTGTAAAAAGGATAAATGGCTCCCAATAAAATAACAATGAATGCATAATACGGAACGGCTGCAGAAAAAGTGGTATTAATCCAGGTAACTAAGTGGTCGAGCGGGATTGATGATTTTTCACCAACCGTGATTGGAACAAAAAACATGAAGATGCCAATCGCACTAAATAAGAAAAACTTCAAAATACTTAAGGTAGGTGTTGGCATTTCCGGCTTGCCGGCGTTCACTTCAGGGGTGTTCTGCACATGACTTCCTCCTTTGTTTGATAATTCAGTTTTTTTCAAGCAAAAAGCATCCTTCTTATAAGAACCGAAAGATCCTTATATTAAACATTATTCAAACCTAGAGTGGGACATGGCACTTTTTTAACGCCTTTCCTTTTATTTTCGATACCAACTATTAGAAATACTCATAATTTTAATCTAAAACACGATGCTAGTAGAGCGAGAAGGATATCAGCTTTCTTTACGGATAATACCAGTTGGCCAGGATTTAATACCAGTTGAAGCATTTTTAATACCAGTTGATAACTTTTTAATACCAGTTGTCGACGAAATAATACCAGTTGATCATTACTGTTAGAATTGCAAAAAACCGTTGTGAAAACTGTTAAACAAAAAGAGCTGCCAGTGGCAGCTCTTCATTATGTCCGTGTAATAATCTTATCAATAATCCCATAATCCAAAGCTTCCTCGGCACTCATAAAATAATCCCGGTCTGTATCCTTGGCGATTTTTTCCACTGGCTGGCCGGTTCGCTCTGATATAATCTGATTCAGATGATCGCGCAGCTTCAGGATCCTTTTGGCGGAAATTTCGATCTCCGTCGCCTGGCCCCTTGCACCGCCCAGCGGCTGATGAATCATAATTTCACTGTTTGGGAGTGCAAATCTTTTCCCTTTTGTACCGGCAAGCAGCAGCATGGCTCCAAAAGATGCGGCCATTCCGATGCAGATCGTGCTGATGTCGGGCTTGATGTATTCCATCGTATCAAAAATTGCGAAGCCTGCTGTGGTTGAACCTCCAGGACTATTAATATAGATGGAGATATCCTTTTCAGGATTATCTGCTTCAAGAAATAGAAGCTGAGCAATAACGCTGTTTGCCACCTGGTCATTGATTTCATCTCCAAGCATGATGATTCGGTCTTTTAACAGCCGGGAATAAATGTCGTATGAACGCTCTCCCCGGTTGGATTGTTCGATGACATAAGGAATCGTACTCATCATGTTCCTCCCTTTCCTGCTTACGCAGCCATTTTGAAACTAGAGAGAGGTGAACGGGAGTGCAGAGACATTTCCGGTGAACATGGAGCAAGTGCCGGGATTTCCTGGAGATTTTCAAGTAACACAGTCGGATCTTCAGTCTGAAGCGATTCACAAAGCAAGTCTGACAGCAGCTTTTCTTCTTCCTCGTTCAGTTCCTGGTCCACTTCACGCAGGTTTCCTTCGCTCTCAAGCCTTTTCCTGGCACGATGGAGTGCTGCTTTAACAGCCATTTCCGTTGAATCCAAGAGCTCGGCGATCTCGCGCGATTGAAAGCGAAACGCTTCCTTCAGGATAAAAATCACTGCCTGCTTCGGCGTCAATTTGGTCATAACCATCTCAACTGTATCCCTTACGCTTCCCTGAGTGAAAGATTCAAGATCTTCCGGAATTCCCGTTATCTCGCGGCTGCGCTTCCTGACCGTATCTATCCAATGATTATAAGCCATTTTTTTCAACAATGCCGAGCTGATCTGAGACGAATGATAATGGCGAATCGCCTTAACCGCCACTTCCTGCACGAGATCATCACCATCCCAGCTGCTCTGCGTTAAAAACCGGCAATATCTCTTTAGGCTTTGATAGTGGGTCATGACCCCGGTATCCTTTGCTATATTCACTTTCCTGAGCTTGTCGATCGACATCCTGTTCACTCCTTTGAACCTCTCTGCCCCTTAAACGGATTTAGGGAGGGAAAAGATACGGCCTTCAATAAATTTTTTTTATTCTATCTTCAGTATATGCCGGGAACGATTTTAGCCAGCTTCTTCAGTCCGTTTATTTTTTCTTAACCTCAGCAATATTAGGGATAATGGTATAAGAGCTATTAATAAAAGAGCCAAAAAGTACAACCTGGACACTGGCGTTTTTTCGGGAAAACGGTCAGGATAAGTTTCCTTTAAATGCTGCTTGATCAATACTTCAAACTCAGTTAGTGGAATTCCTTCGGCATCGACTCCCCATTCATCAAAAAGCCTGGCTGCATTTCCGCCAAATGGACGGATGTTATCTTTAGATGGAGTATATCCTAACTCAAGATTAAACTGCACATTGGAAAGAAAATATTCATCCGGCTTTAACTGCAAAAGTGAAGAGGATCTTGAAAAACCAAATTGAACGATTTCATATCTCCCCTCAGAAGATTTATTCACTGTCATGGGACCGATGATCACTCCATTGTATAGCACTGGCGCAACCCACTGATTTAAAGGTCTTATAGCCAGATTCAGCTTGTTATCAATCACAAGTTGATTATCGGCAACAAACTGCCCTATTTTCCAGTCTTCTGGATTTCCATCATTGATCACAAATGAAAGAAATTCCTGGTAATTGTCCTTTGCAGTCTCGACAACTTCAGGCGGGACATGACGATTCACTTCAATAGAGCTAAAACCCATTAACACCATTATCACTAGTAATAAGCCACTTTTCATCATGATCATTACTCCCTTTAATCGCCCATCTATAAATAAACGCTTAACAAGTTACTCCTCAACTAGCTCGCTAAATATCTAATTGTAAAATCCACAAGCTTAAATTAATTCATTCTTTTTTCGTCTGATGTCAGAAAAAAACATCACACTTACACCTAGTGAAAACGGAGTTAGCACAGAAAGCGCTAACCCATAAAAAAATACTCCTTCTATGAAGAACGATATAGAGGAACCCAGGCAAATAATAAAAGCAAAAAGGAAAAATACCCCGCCAAATAAACTTTTTAGTTTTTCGTAAAATCTATACATCATCATATCTCCTCGAACAATTGGATACATACACAGTAGATGTTACTTTTCGAAGTCAGGCACGTAAACTCTTCCCGAAAAACAACAATATGATGAAAATAGCCTAGTCATTAAAAGACTTTGCAATTTCGGTAATATCAACCTTCCGATTCACTGCCCTCTTTTCAAAAGTCCAATTCACCAGAAAGATCCCTATAAAAATCAATGCCCCACCTGCGTAGACGTACCATTCGACGACCTCATCAAGCAGCACCCAGCCGGTAAGCACCCCGAAGAAAGGTGCAAGGAACAGGAAGGCACTTGTCTTGCCTGGATCGCCTTGATTGATAAGATAGAACCAAATCGCAAACTGAACGATCGAGGCCATGATTGCCAACCATAAAATAACCGTTATTGAAACCGGGGTTATCGTCAGCTTTGGTGTTTCCAGCGTAAGACCCATCAACAAAAGAACACTGCCTCCAAAAAGCATTTGATATGCTGTCAACACCCAGACATTGAAGCTGTTGCCCCATTGTTTAATCAGAATGGTCCCTATTGACCAAAAAACAGCAGCTCCCAGACCGAAAAGTGTACCAACTGTCAGTTGCAGGTGGAAACCCAATGTAATGAACACACCGATAAAACCAACAATCGCACCAATCCATTGAAGAAGCCTGTAACGAATTCCCAGGAACACGGTCCCCATCATTACTACCATTAATGGATTAGTAAATGTTAAAATCGAGGACTCGCCAGCGGTGATCGTCCGTAAACTGAGGAAGATACAGCCCATGACACCTGCAGTCTGCATCAAACCGATGGTGAAAATTCTTCCCCAATTAGCTAGCTTTTTAGGCTTCAGTTTTTTCCTCACCAATACCGCCATCAGCAAACCGGCAATCGTGAATCTTAAACCAACCAATAACAATGGAGAGACATAGTTCAAACCAATCTTCCCGACGGTAAAGGAAGAGCCCATGAGAAATGTAGTGACAACGACAAGCACAATAAACGTGAATGGTTGAAGATTCGGTTTTTCCAAAACGGCCCCTCCCTTTTACAGAGAATATATTCTGCTTAAGGGGTGAAATTCCCTTTATGATTTTCACATATAAAAAAGCTTAGAGAGATTAATAGTCTCTAAGCTACAGTGTGTTCAGCTAGTTCAGAAGTTGGTGTAGTGTTCATTCCTAGGCTTTCGCGCTGAACAGTATCTCATCGCTAGACCGCACATCTGCAAACCAGCGCAATGTTCCATTGTGATGGTTGATGATTTGCTGTGCTGTTAATTCATTTCCATCCCACGTGCTATGTAAATCTGAAACTAAAGTAACTTTATATCCCTTACTGAATGCGCTTCTGCATGTCGTATCTACACAAACTTCCGTTTGAATGCCAACTAGATAGAGGTGTTCGATCCCCTTTTCTTTCAACTCCAGGTCAAGGCTTGTTTTTAAAAAGGAGTCTGGTGTAGTTTTTTGAATAATTATATCTTCATCTTCCGGGCTAATTTCTGAATGGATTTCCCATCCATATGTCCGGTTTTCCAATGGATATCCAGCTTTTTCATTGTGTTGGATATATATGACTGGTATTTGGGCCGAACGTGCCTGTTTTATCAGTGCCTTAGTACCATGCAACAATCCGTTACCATTGAAAACTTCTTCTCCTTCCAGGAACATCCCGTTTTGAACGTCGATGATTACTAATGCTTGGTTTTCCATTCTCATTCCCCCAGAATTTTCTTCAGCTTCTTTACGGAGTTTTCACTGGCAACAGCATGAAAATGATTCAAAAGGTAGTTTCTAGCCTTTTCCTTTTCCACAGCCAAGGTTTCGATTTTATTTCTGCTTGCCCAGGAATCGTATGTTTCAAAGGATGTGCTGCTCCAGCCATTTTTATCGCCTTCCGCGTTTATTTTTTCCTTGATCCCCGAAATGACAATGTCCATTGATCCCTGCAGCTCTAATAAGCCATTGTCGAACACCTTTTTATGCTCTTTATCCCTTAACCCCGCGCGAGTCCTCAACTCTCTTGTATCGATGACCCCTTCCTCGCTAATGATTCTGTAAAGATTCAACGCTTCCCTTGATACATGTCCTTTTTGATAGCGGTCCTCAACCGACTCATTATGACCAATAACCGCCTTAAAATAGGGCAGAAAATCACGTGAAATCAGGATGGACTTTTTCTTCATGAACTTTCCATAACCAGCGACACCATCAACAGAAAACCTTGTCCTCCAAATCCATGGATCATATTCCGTATCCGAATGCCATGACTCAGGAGTAGTAATAGTATTCAAAGCCGGGAAATCTAGTACCAAAGGCGCTAGCGGGAGTAAGCCAACCTCTTCAATGACCTGAATTGCTTCCTCATAAGTCTTTATTTTGTATTCCTTCAATTCAGACAGCTCCTTCAAAACATCGTCTACTTTGTATTTCTATAACCTGATACAAATCCCCTTTCCCTAAAGAGAAAAACGGTACTTCAACCAGAAGCACCGTTAAAAATTCACCTTGTTTTTTCAACCAGCTCACCATTTTCAATCGTGATCAGCCTGTTCGCCATATTGACAAACAAACCGTTTTCAACCACGCCCGGAATCATATTCAGCTGCTTTTCGAGTTCCTGAGGTGACTCGATCTTTTTGAAATCGCAGTCTAGAATAAAATTCCCATTGTCTGTGCTTAATGGCTGGTTCCCATTTAGCCTTAATTTCGGTTCACAGCCAAGCTCGGCAATCTTCCAGGACGTCATTTCGACTCCAAACTTTACAATCTCAACCGGTAACGGGAAGGCTCCTAATTTCTCTGCCCCCTTGGATGAATCTGCTATGACAATGAAGGTTGAAGCAGCATTCGCAATAATTTTTTCCCTTAGCAGTGCTCCTCCCCCACCTTTTATCAAGTTCAAATTGGTATCAAACTCATCCGCACCATCAATTGCGACATCAATCTGTTTTACATCTTTAAAATCCACCAGAGTGATCCCTTGCTCCACGGCTAGGGAGGCGGTTTGCTCCGAAGTCGGGACCCCTGTAATGTTTAGACCATTTCTCACCAACTCCCCCAGTTTTTTGATTGTATAATAAGCGGTTGAACCTGTTCCAAGACCAACCACCATTCCGTCTTTTATGTATTCAATAGCTTTAATGCCGACTAATTCTTTCTCATTCATCATCCTACCTCCGTTTCCTTCGAACATAGCTTAGCTTGGCCCACTAAAAATTATGTGCTGATTCCTGTATTGTTCGCATATTTCTGTACAGGTGATATAAACATGAAATCCGACCTCTTTTTATTTAAATTATTTTCGAGATGGCTTCCGCGCAACCTTGAAAGAAGGTACGACTCTGAATCTGATCTAAAACGAAAAAAATTACATCAGCAAATTATTGGAGAAATATTAAAACAAGCCTCTAAGCAGTTGCCCCACCAAAAACCTGTGGCCTACTTTGTTGGAGGAGGAAGTGCCTCCGGCAAAAGCACGCTGAGAAAGCGAATCATGAAGGAACATAACCTGGATGCCAATTATTTTATTGGCGTTGACCCTGATGAGCTGAAAAATTTCATACCTGAATATGAATATCTCAAAAAAACAAACCCCATTAAAGCAGCAGCAAAGGTCCACAAAGAATCTTGCCAGATAAGAGACCAGTTAGTTGAAAGACTGATCGCTGACCGCAAAAGCTTCATATATGAAAGTACTCTAGCCAAACCAAGGAAATATCAAACAATCTTCCAGAATCTAATTCAACAAGATTATGAAATCCATCTTTATATTACAGATATCCCACTTGAACTAGCAAAAAAAAGAGCAGCACGTCGTGGAGAAATTGGTGGACGGACCGTACCTTTGAGCGTGATTAAAAATACACATAAACTTGTTCCAAAAACATTTTTAGCTGTAAAAAGTCTGGCAGACAGCTATTCCGTTTACGAAAACAGCCACTCATTGAAACTGATTGTTAGTAAAACCATAAAAGATAAAGAAATCTATGAAAAATTCCTAAGAAAAAAAGACTGATTTGGCTTTTCTCTCCATAAATCTCTCGTATTCTTCTTCCCACAATTTTGTTGACCCGTACTTTGCAAAAAAAGCCCAGTAATAAGGAGACTCATTGAGCAGAATTGAGGGATCCAATGATTTTAAAAGTTCATTTAATTCTCGCTCGCCCATAAGAGATCGACCAAAAATTTCATTCAGGCATTCGCTGACTTCTTGAAGGATCTGAGCATATTTGCCAGAATCCTTTTCAATTCTTTCACTTTTATGAGGAATGAATATTCGAGGATTTGATAAGCAGTGAATAGCAGCATTGCTGTTTAAGGATAACTGATCCTTTGACTTGGATACGACCAATTGGTCCATATACTTAAAATGACCACCAGCTACCGGACCATAAACAAAGTCGTAAGGGTGCTCGACAATTCCGGAACGGCAAACATAAACAAACGTTTCCCACAGCGGTTTTTCTCTCAACCATAAAGGATGACCTGGAAATGGGAAGATCCTTCCTTTTAGCGTGGCAAGCTTTTTCATATCCAGATTTGCCGCTATAACCGCAGGAATTTTCGTTTCTTGATGATTAAGGTACTGTGACTCAGTGACGTTTAACTTTGCAAGAAGCTTCGGCGACACCTGCAGATTGGTTGCTTTCACCCTCGCCCATCTCTCTGCCTGCTTTTGATTGAAAGTGACATAGAACCCTTTGCCGAAGTCTGAAAATCTCCGCTGCGTGTCAAGCCTGATTCCCCAGCTGAGTATTAAATTAGCAGCAAACAAATTTGTTCCGTGATACACGATATCTGAATCAGACATACGCAGACCTCCCGTTAACTAAAACACTTCATTGTATAAAAAATACTCCTGATTCGTGCTTGTCACTCGCTTAGGAACTCCTTCTTGGACTCAAAAAAACTGTCCCCTATGATTGGGACAGTTTAAGGCCATTTATCTTCGTTAAAATATTGCTTTACGTATTAGTAACCTTCACAAAATAATCCATCACATTCTCATCTTCTATTTTTTCATTGGTTTCTACAAAGCCAATCTTTTTATAAAATGTGATCGCTCCTACATTTTCAGGCACAACGGAAAGGCGAACCCTTTGACAATTGGGATGCTGTGTCGTGATCATTTCAATAATTTTCTCCATGGCGATTTTTCCATACCCAGACCCCTGGAACTGTTCACCAATCATAAACCTTGGCACCCAGTGCCGATCATAATCCTCGTTTTCAGGAATATACTCCACAGCTGCCAATCCAACAACAGAGTCATCTTTACAGATCGCGTACGGTGTAAACTTTGGATCAACATATGCCCATGCAATTGTTGCTAAATTTCTCGCAACAAATGGCTTTTGATCCTCGGAAACTTCAAGATTGGCACAAGCACGGATATTATCCTGTGTCACATTTCTGATTTCTATATTCATTCATGCTCCCCCATTTTAAAAAGTTATATTGTCATAGAATTCTTTTTTTCTGCAGTAGTCCATTTCCCCTTTACAGCTTTTGCCTCCTTTATCAGCCAGAACAAAGTAATAGAATACACAATGATCAATGAAATTGGTATTAGTAAATAAGCATGATCCATCCAGCCGAAACCGATCAGAGAAACAGTCAAGACAGTAGCAACCGTTTGAAACAAATATGCCTTGCTCTGGTAAATAGCCACATAGGGCAGGAAATGAGCGCCCGTTAATACACCGACAATGAACGGAATCCAATTTGGCTGCTGGTATGCAACAAGAATGATTATAGGTGCGAAGAAAATTTGGATTCCACCGACTAACCCGCCAATGGTTGAAAGAGGATTATGGGTAGCTAGAAAATTGACATGAATGACTTTTGAAACCAAAATCCCAAGAGGCAAGACAAAACCTATGCCAAATAAATAAACCCAGACCATGATTGGTTGCGGTACAAAAAGTCCTCCAACTCCCATCATCAGCCAGAAAATAACCCCTGCTATAAACATGGGATACCCTTTGCCAGCTTCCGCTGATAGTTCCATCCTAAGCTCTTCAAAATTCATATGAGAAACACTCTGCTTCATAGCTAAATAGCCCCCTAGTTGGATTATGTATTTATATCCTATATTAAATATAATTTACAGAATGTTCTTTTAAAAGGATTATTTTCCTATTTATTCAATTACTTCTACAGCGATTATATCCCCAAATGCAATTGACACTGCACAACCATCCTCAACTACCATCCTTACCTCCTTCCGAATTGAATCGAGATAATGGACATAGCCTTTTTCTTCATATGTAAATCCATCATCCCACTTCGTGATTTTTACTGGATATGTAAATTCCATGGCGAAGCAAATCCGATTCTCCATCTCCTGGATTTCGTATTCATCGAGCAACGGCTTCGGCTGTCGCAACTCATCCCTGGCTAGCTCTCTCAATAATGCCCGATGCTCCGGCATAAAGTGAGCTGGCAGAAATTTCAGCTTTCCTCGATCTCGTATTCTCATGCTGACCATCCTTTCGGGAGTACTTAGTGCTATTATATCCCGAACAAACGTTCGTTAACTATACCTAATTTATTTTTTCATAAAAAAACTGGCCTAAGCCAGTCTATGCAATCACTTCATGGTATTTAAAATAAGTCGAGAGTTTTGAATCCACATGATCCTTCCATCCCTCTAATGGCACATTCAACTTCTTCAAAATTTTATAGGCATTAACCCATGCGCTCATTTCAGCCGTAATCCGGTAAGACCAATCATTCAGCCATTTTTCATAGTCGAGTTCGCCATTAACAAAATCAATACAATGGCCAATCTCATGAGCAAAGGCATATACATTTTCCAGTGTCGTCGATAATGGAATCGTTATGGACATGTTAGGATTAAAATTGATTTTCTTCTTGGAGTCATAAATCACCTTGCAGTTCAACTTCTCCGCCTCTTCTACTAAAAGTAAAAAAGTGCCATACGTAACCATACATTTTCCCCTTTTATCTTTATAGTTTTTCTCTCTATTATATCGGTTATTTTAAAAATATATACACTTATTCTAAATATTCAGAAAGAAACTATTTGCAGATAGGACATCTTTTGCCGGCATATCATGATAAAAGGTACCTTAAGTTGGAGGATGATTATATATGAAAATACATGTCGTAAGACCGGGAGACACTTTATGGGGCATTTCACAAGGCTATCAAACTGCCATAAACCAGATTATTTTAGCCAATGAAATGGATAACCCCAATGTTTTAGTGGTTGGACAGTCACTTGTAATCCCGGAAACTAACCGGGAGTATGTCGTCCAGCAGGGTGACAGCTTATGGGCGATCGCCTCTCGCTACGGGGTGACAGTTCAGGAGCTCGCTGCCTATAACAATATCGCGGACCCTTCGCTGATTTTTGTTGGCCAAATGCTTCAGATGCCTTATCTAATGCATTCCATCCAGTCTGGCGAAACCATGTGGGCGATTGCCCAGCAATACGGGGTGACTGTGAACCAAATAGCAGCCGCAAACAATATTTCTGATCCAGCAGTCATTTATCCCGGCGGGGTTCTGAGGATTCCAGCGCCTCAAAAGCCTGTAATTGAAGTGAACTCCTATATAACGAGGATGGATGATACAGGCAGAAGAAATGTTCTGTCACGTGGGCACCTTTTCACGTATCTTGCTCCTTTTTCCTATAAGATGGGTGAAGATGGATCACTCCTGAACCTCCAGGATACTAATGTTCTTCAGGGTGCAAACATGACCAACACCTCACCATTGTTGACAATTACTAATGAAGCGGATGGCTCGTTCAGCTCGGATCGGGCAGCCGCCATTCTGCGGAATCCACCCGTCCAGGACACATTGCTGAACAACATTCTGGCTAAAATGAAGGAAAAAGGCTATACCGGCTTGAATATAGATTTCGAATATGTTTTTCCAGAAGACCGGGAAAACTATAACAACTTTTTAAGAAAAACCGTTGCCCGCTTGCATCCTGAAGGCTATACGGTTTCCACTGCACTGGCTCCAAAGCAAAGAGCCGATCAGGAAGGTCTCCTGTATGAAGCGCACGACTACGAAGCTCATGGGGAAATTGTTGATTTTGTCGTGATTATGACATATGAATGGGGCTGGTCAGGCGGCAGGCCATGGGCAATCGCACCGATCAATGAAGTAAGGAAAGTGTTGGACTATGCGGTCACAGCCATTCCACGAGATAAAATCCTCATGGGTGTGCCTTTATACGGAAGAGACTGGCGTATCCCATGGGTGCAAGGAACCAATGCTCAAACAGTCAGCCCAAAAGGAGCAGTGGACCTCGCGGCGCAGCAGGGCGTCAATATTCAGTATAATGACACGTATCTATCTCCATTTTACCGCTACACCGACGGAGACGGACAGCAGCATGAAGTCTGGTTCGAAGACGCAAGAAGTGTTCAGGCCAAATATGATACAGTAAAAGAATATGGATTGCGTGGTGTCAGCTTCTGGACTCTTGGTCCATCGTTCCCGCAGAACTGGCCAGTACTGCACAGGAACTTTAGGGTGAAGAAGCTATAAATATGAAAAATCCTGCGATTAGTGGATCGCAGGATTTTTAAATACCGTCAAATATAGACCGCGCGAGGAACCTGAACAAATAGAACACCAGCCGGAACGGAAGGCAAATCAATTCTGGAATCCAAAACAATACATCAAAAACGAAATCCCAAAACGTATAGCTGCCTTTCTCCTTCTTTTTCCTTCTTCTTTCGGCCCGCTTTTCAGTGAACATTCAGGTTCCTCCTATTTTTTGTTGCATTCTTCACAAATTATTTTACCCTGATACTGTATAAATGCTTTGATCTCCGTCATCCCCTTGGATTTCGGGTACCTCATTTTTACAAATATCTCTTCATTCGCTTGAATTTCTTTCTTACATACCGAACACTGTGGGGTAATTTTGAACATGACCTTCACCTCGGTTTTAAATACGTTTTTTAAGGAAAAAGGTTTCACCTGTTATCAAAATTGAAACCAGCCGTATTAAATCTGTGGCAACTGGTATTAATCCGTGGCAATTGATATTACTTACTTAAGAAATCTTACTTTTTCCTACCATCAAAAAACCTTTCCCCCGATAATAAAACTATTACAACCGTTAAATTATTCTCTCCAACCGAAAAAAAAACGACCACAACCGTTAAATTATTCTCTCCAACCGTTAAATAAACCGCCGCAACCGTTAATATATCTCTCTAATAACCGAAACAACCTCTTCAAACCTCTAGATTCATCAAAACCCTGACCAATATTGGCCAGGGTTTTATCATTTTAATATATATCCTGCCTAATAAACACCGCAAACGAAACTAGTAAAGCAGCCAATCCCCAAACGGCCAATACCATTAGCGAAAACCCAAGTGTCATTCCTTCAATCGGCGGCGCCTGGCCGGATAGGTAGCCGGTCAGATTCAAATTGATCATGAACAAGTATTTTGCTGATTCCCAGGAGGAGACCATATTGCTTAGGATGGCTCCGGAGATCAGCGCGGCGAGCATGACGCCCATTCCTGCTGGTGTATTGCGTATTAGAACTGAAAGCATGAATGTGATCGTTCCGACAATCAGTGCCACAAACCACACCAGGCTGAACTCCATCAACAGGTACTGCCACTGGGGAATCATCTGGACTGCATTGGTGTTGAGTTCATTCCCTTCGACATTGAATCCGGTTATGACTGGAGCGGCCCAGCCTTGATAGCCAAAAATCAGGCCGGATATCAAATAGGACAGCACTCCAAACAACACAACAATTGTTGAAACAGATAATATCAAGGTAATGTATTTGCTCATCAAGATTCTCCAGCGCTTCACCGGTCTTGTCAGCAAAAGCTTTACCGTCCCGGCACTTCGTTCTGAAGATACAATGTCGGCTGCCACCACCATAATCATCAATGGCAGGAACAAATTGATCGAATGCTCAGCGAAAACACGGGCAAAACTAGGTGCTCCTGGCTCCATCGGATTCACATTATTATCAAGGTAGTATTGTTGTTGCTGGATGCGAAGCTGAAGCTCACTTTTCCATTCATCTGAAATGCCGCTGCTTGTGATCCTGTTTTGTGTATCTATGATTTGCTGCTGCAGGGTCGTCCGCCAATCAACATCCCCAAACCGCTCAAGTCTTCTTTCAATTTCCCTGTATTGAGAGTATGTAAAAAGCGCGACAAGCACCGCGATGATCCCAGCCACGATAAGGATTCTTTTTTTGCGGACGATCTTCAACATTTCATTCCTGACCAGGTTAATCAATCGTCTCACCCCCAGTCAGCTCAAGGAAAAGGTCCTCAAGTGCAGGCAGTTTCCTGTTCATTTCATTCACCTGGACTCCCTTTTCCACCAGCATCCGGTTCCAAATAGCACTTTCATTTTCAAAATAAGGAGTAACCAAAGCTCCATCTGCCCCATCCGAAACCGTCGTCACTCCACCCAGAATCTCTTTCGCAGTATCACGCGGTTCGGCATGCCAAATGACTTTTTCCTGGAGTGCCAACAGATTTTCAACATAGTCCACTTTGATAACTGATCCTTTTGAAATGATTGCGACCCTGTCACACATCAGCTGGATTTCGCTTAGAAGATGGCTTGATACAAGCACAGTTAACCCCTCTTCTTCGGCCAGATAACGAATGAAATTCCGCATCTCTCTTATCCCCATTGGATCCAGTCCGTTCGTGGGCTCATCCAAAATCAAGACCTTTGGTTTCCCCAGCAAGGCCTGAGCAATCCCAAGACGCTGCCGCATACCAAGCGAATACGTACTGACACGATCATGAATACGTTCATCCAATCGCACAAGCTCTACCACATAATTCATATGCTCCCGGTCGATTTCAGGCAGCATCCTTGCAAAATGCTCGAGATTTTCCCAGCCCGTCAGATAGGAATATAGCTCGGGATTTTCAACAATACAGCCCATTTGCGCCATCGCTTTCGTAAAATTCTTCCTGACATTGTAGCCGCCAATTTCGATTATTCCTGAACTCGGTTTGATCAAACCGACCAGCATCCTGATGGTTGTAGTTTTGCCAGCACCGTTCGGACCAAGAAAGCCAAACACTTCGCCTCTTTTTAAATCAAAGTCGATGCCTTTGATGATCTCTTTTTTGCCAATCGTCTTTTTCAGCCCTTTTACAGAGAGCGTAATCTCACTCATCGTTCTCCCCCCTTACCATGTAATCAATGAAGCGACCCGTTCCGCGATCAGCCTGTAGCCTTCAGCATTCGGGTGGAATTTATCTGTGTACAAATAATCGTTGACACTAAGCTGGAATAAGTCAAATGTCGGTACATAAACCGCCTTTTCATTCTGATCAAGCAGCCGATTTGTATCATAATTCCAATCTCGGACGACCTTCGTTGTCAGCTCTGAATCATTCAAATCAATGAAGGGATTATACAGGCCAATATGAAAAATGACAGCCGAGTCGTTCATGGTCCGCACTTCTTTTAAAATGGCTTCAAGGTTTTTCATATAGCCTTCCTTGGCCTGAGCTATTTTCTGCTCATCCATTTGCAAGAACGTTTGTCCACTCTGGAACAAATCATTGCCGCCAATCGTAATCAGGATGTAGTCTGCACTCTGAATCTTTCTCTGGATTTCTCCTTGCTTCAGCTGATCCAACAGCTGATTCGAACGGTATCCTTTAACACCGAAGTTATGTATTGTGATTTTTTCTTTTGATTTCTCCTCAAGCTCATCAACCAGATAGCCAATATAGCCTTTGCCTGAGTCATCCCCGGTTCCACGTGTCAGCGAATCTCCGAGTGCGACAACCACCTTACCGTCTTTATCCTTATCTACTTCTACTGGCTCTTTCTCTTCAATTGCTCCAGATGCTCCTTTGCTGAAAAATTGATTTTGAATTGTCCATCCAAGACCAAATAGCATCAATATCAATGAAAGCACTGAAAATACCAGTGTTAATCTTACCGAATACTTTTTCACCTGACCACCCTCGTTCCCCTAATTGGTAAGCTTTATTTTATAATAATTTCGAACGGAATAAAAATGATAATACTGTGGCGATGTGCTGAATGTGGACTTTTGCCGTTTTATACGCAAAAAAGCGCGCAGCTTTATATGCTGTACGCGCTTTTAGATGGCAAATGCATGTTTTCCGATTGTTTTAACGACATCTCGAGTGAAAATCCACTGACTTGTCGCAGTCTCCGGATTATAGAAATATAGACAATCAATTTTATTTTCATTTTCAAGGGCATCTTCAACTGCTTTGACTGCTTCTTCACCTGCCGGTTTATTGATCGCACCATTCTGGACCGGCTGGAATGCGTTTCTTTGATAAATGACTTCTTTTACTGTATCAGGAAATTGTTCGTGCTCCACTCGGTTCAGCACGACTTCGGCAACGGCAACCTTGCCTTCATACGGCTCACCTTTTGCTTCCGCATGGACCAGGCGGGCAAGAAGCCTTACTTCTTCTTCCTTAATGAAGCGTTTATCGGTAACTGAAGATTCCTTCGTATCAACATCCACTTTCTTCGTTTTCAATGTTTCTGCATCCTGAGTGCTTTTCGTCGTTTCAGCATAGACTGTATATGAACCAATCACTAAAGTAAGGATGGCAACTAACATAATAATTTTTTTCATTGTAAACCTCCTGTTTTTGTTTATTAGACTGAACAGGCCCTATATTAGGCTAACAGGTTTACAATCTTATCACACTAGTTAATGACTGGGTTAATTTTAAACTTCATACCAACACGGGTAAAAACTGTATTTATTATTACGAAATAAGGTTTAATCGTAACCTATGTTACAAATTTAACATCAAATGGAGTCTCCATTTATAAAGCAAAAATCAATTTGTTATCGAAAAAAGTGCACTCAAATTTCTAAGTGTGTGGATTCTCGCTGTCAGAATAAATAAGTCAGACTGATTATGCTCCACATAATCTTCAATGATTCTCAGACCTTTCCAAAACCGCTTCACAAGCAATAATGTATATTTTTCATCCCACTCAAACATATTGATTCTAGCGAGCTCATCTGCGAGCTGGTTAAATTTATACTCCTCCACCCAGAGCTTGACTTGAAACAACTTATCATGATTCAGAATCAACCCAGACTCACTTTTATAACATTCTTGAACGAAATCCGCAAAACCCTTGATATTTTCCGCCAGCAGGTTGGCTTTTTGCATCTCTAAATTCACTCTCACCAACTCCTTCTATAAAACAAATATGTTTCAGTCAGGAATTTTACAACTACCAAACCATAATTTGGATATTTATGTTAAAATAAAGAAAACCACTAGGGGTCGTTCTTTATGAAATCAAATTTTCAAAAGAGAAAAATCCAACAGAAATACCGGGAAGAAGTTGGCAAGAAAACCGAAAAGGAGCGCTTTTCTTTATTGATCAATATAATTTCTCTTGTTGTTATTGTGGTTTTTATTTTAAATCTGTATATTGACTGGTTATAAACGAAAGGAGAAATGAACATGCTTTGGTTAGCACTGTTTTCCCCGTTAATTGTTTTAGTTCCCATTGCTATTTATATGGATAGAAAAAAAGGAACCGGTGATCCGAAACTCGATTCAGAAAATCACCGAATTGAACAAGACCAAGCCCTGCACGACAAGTCTTTCATTTTTCCAGGCGGAGGTGGACCACCGAATAACCAATAAGTCTTAAGCAAGCAAAAAAGCATCGTAACCGATGCTTTTTCAGTCTATATATTCAGCCATTTTCTTAAGCAACTCATCCGAATCCTCTGCAGTTACAAAATCGCCATTGACCATTGCATATGGAGACATCCTGCATTCCTTACACCTGCTCTGGCATTCGAATTCCTTATACTCTACATTTTTTCGGCTTAAGAATTGATTATAGGCTGCATAATTCTCTTCCTGTAAAAACTGTTCCAAATTCCGCTGGCAGAATTCAATCTTTGCTTTCTTTTTTTTGGAAAAAAGCTTCTGGATTACATTCATTTATGAAACTTCCTTTACTGGAAAAGTCCTCTGTAAAAAGCGATCCAAAACCATGTTGCCAAAAGGAATGAACGCAACGGCAAACGCACTTACGGCCCATAAAAACGACCATCTGACCTTAAATGTCGTATATATAATCATAAGCACATATAAAACAAATAAAAAACCGTGCAAAGAACCTACGAATCGAACAGCCTCGGGAAAACCAGCCCAATACTTAAGCGGCATTGCAATGAACACAAGCACCAACAATGATCCACCTTCAAATAATCCCATCATACGAAACCGGCTGATAGCTGTATTTTGCATATTTAACACCTACTTCCTAACCAAGAAATTATACCATTTTTTACGAGTGACTAAAAATACTAAATTCTAGCATATAGCCAACTGACTATAATGGAAAGAGGTGATTTAAAATGATTATCCATGAACGTCAACATGAATTTGCGATGGTGGCCCAGCATGACCATGCCAAGGTTTCGCGGGACGCTGCACAATGTTGGAGAGATGAATATTTTCTTGGAATAGACAAGAAAGATTCGGTGGTCCTCGCTGTGCGTGAGCACGACCGATGCTGGATTGAACCAGACGAGGAACCTTTATGGAATGAACAAACTCAGCAGCCATACTCCTTTATGGATTACCCGGCAAGTCCAAAACTTGCTTTTTACACTAAAGGAATCGACGAAATCGTCCAAATGGACCCATACGCCGGTCTCCTGTGCAGCCTTCACTACGCATCATTCCTGAAGGACGCAACAAGCACTATCGGAAAGAATTTTTGGAATGATGAAAACCAAAGACAGCAGGAGTTGCTTCAGGAATTAGGAATCGAAAAAGACGAGCTGCTTACCTTCCACTTGAAACTATTAAAATTCTGCGACAATTTGTCATTGTATATTTGTCTGAACGATCCAGGAACACCAAAATCACAAGAGCATTATTTTTACCGAAATGGCCTTCCACAGAAATTTTCGTTCGCCAATAACCAACCCATCCATGCAAAGTGGATTGATCAAGAAACAGTTTCTCTTTCAGTTTCACCTTTCATGAATAAACTCCATGTAAGACTGCCCTATAAAGCTGTTAATAAGGAACTCATCAGAGGAATTGGGTTAGCTGCAGCTTATCAGGAAAGTACAGTTTGTTGGAGAGAAGTTACATTTGTCTGAAAATCCGCCCGGAGAACATCGCCGTGCGGATTTTTTATTACATCAACAAATCTATTTGTCAGCAGATTTTTAAACAAATGTAATCAAATCACACACTAAATGAAATCTAACTATGGGATAATGACTACTTCACTATAAAGATGGAATAGGTTTTGGTGGTGGCAAAATGGCAGTAAGAAGAAGAAAAGTGAGATGGCCAAGAGTGTTAGTGGCCCTGATGATACTTGGGATCTTTATGGTTGGTCTGGTTACCATATTTCAGTACATAGAAGGAACTTATAAAGCAATAAATCAACCATTTAAAAAAGCAGAAGCAGATTCGTTTCAAGGAGAGAAGGATACTAAAGAGGAAGTGAACGTTCTTTTACTAGGAAGTGACTCACGCGGGGAAAAAAGAGCCCGAACCGATACAATCATGGTTGCACATTACAACCCACAATCTAACAATGTAAAACTAATTTCATTTATGCGGGATATGTATGTCTCAATCCCTGGACATGGTAAGCAGAAATTAAATGCAGCCTATTCCTTGGGAGGAACCGAATTACTAAGGCAAACGATCAAAACGAATTTCGGGTTAGACATCCATCATTATGCCATCCTTGATTTTAAAGGCTTCGAAAAAGCAGTCGACATCCTCGTTCCTGAAGGAATAGAAGTAGACGTTCCCTATGAGATGACAGAAGGTATAGGCATGACGATAGAGGAAGGTAAACAACAGCTGAGTGGCAAAGAACTCTTAGGATACGTGCGGTTCCGGCAGGACCGGCTAAGTGACTTCGGACGAGTCCAGCGGCAGCAAGAAGTGATTTCCAAATTAAAAGACGAAGCCGTAAGTCTTAACAGTGTGACCAAGTTACCTGAAATGCTGGACCTTTTACATACTCACATTGATACGAATATCGACTCCCCTACCCTCTTAGCCATCGGAAAAGACGTGTTGACTAATCAAGGCGGAGAAATGCAAACAATACGGCTTCCGCAAGACGGCAGTTTTGAAAATACATACAAAGACGGAATTGGTGAAGTGTTGAAAGTGGATTTTGATCAGAACAAAGATTTGCTTGAGGATTTTTTGGAGAGTGATTGAAATTAGTCTCCCCTTTAAAAAAGGCCTTGCTCTGGTGGGAGCAAGGCCTTTAATTAGTCTATTAAATTCAAAGTCTAAAACAAAACCTATTTAAATGAAACAACTCTAACATTGCATTTCCACTAATTTATTTTTTTAATTTCTTTCACCTTGGCTCTTCCTGGCTTCGAACCACTGATACTACCGTCTATCGTTGCTCGGATTTTATCGCCAAGTTGGTACTCTTCAATAGGAACTCCTTCTAATTCGGTAAAGTCAAATACAAATGAATTCATGTCTATCTGCTTAATTTCGTCTTTCATCCATTCATAATCTAGCTTATTTAATTCTTCTCCAATTAACAGGGTGTTGTTTTTCAGTTCTAGCACATAACCTTGAACGATTACTTCAGGTGTTTCCGTTTGTTGCTGCTCAGATTGCGTGATAATGTAATTTGCAATCTTTGTAAACTTCATCCCATCTTGGCTGTTGTCACAATCCTTCCAGGAAAGTTCCTGCTTCCCTCCATTTATATACACCATTAACTTGTACTTTATGGCGTTAGGCTGATCACATGAAGCAACGATCTCTTTTTCATCCAGGTAATTGGCAAAGACAAGCCTTTTATACAGCTCTTGCTTCACATTTTCCGCCATCTGAAACGGTTCAGTCGTACCGTTTTCTTTTTTAATCTCGTCAGTTTTCGTATTTATTTCGTTCTCTAGACTCACTCCATACTTTAGGTCAATTTCAAACAAATCCTGTTGACTCATATTATATTGAATTTGTATGATTTCCTCCATCCCGTAGGGAACTTCTTTACAATTAGTTGCTATGTAGGAGGTATTGGTAGGATTCATTCCTTAATCAATTGGCCACAGTTAATCGTTTGAATTTCCCCACTGCCATACGCATCACGGGTGTTATCAATCTTCACCTCAAGAGTTTCCCCATCAAATTTCAAATCCTTTACAATTGGATCCCCTTCAATCGTGTAGAACACGATACGTAAATCAGAAGGCACCCCACTCTTCATATCTTCATAGAAACGCTGCATCCTTTCAATCCCATCAATGCCTCCATGAGTATTCAAGACATCAACACCCTCCACACCTTTTACATAAGGCTTAGGGTTTCCTTTACCTGTTGATTGAGGTTCTCTATTGTCATTAGGACTACCATTTTCGTTAACTTCCGTATTACAGGCAGCTAGCAAAGTGATTAAAACAAAATAAAAAAGGAATTTTGATATTCTTTTCATTTGACCCTCACATCCATTCAATAATTTCACCTATTTGGTATAAAAATCGCACCCTTTAATAAATAGACGAATGTATGGAGAAAACGTCACAATATCGTTTTACAATAATGTCGTTTCGTAAAATCCTATGTCCTACTCCTGTATACAACTTCAACGAACGGTTCAAAAATACCAATTAAAATATTCAGTATTTTCTTAATTGTGTTAAAATATAGATATCATTTGGTTAGGGGGGAAACCATGAAAAGAAATAAGTTAGTTATTGTAGGAGTAGGCCATGTGGGTTCATATGTTCTAGCAGATGCTATGAAATTAGGACTTTTTGCGGAAATAGCTGTCATTGATATAGATAAGGATGTTGCTTATGGAGAAGCTCTTGATCAAGAACATGCAACCGCTCTAACATATATGTCAAATTCAAAGGTACATGCTGGAGATTATTCCGAATGTGTGGATGCAGATGTGATTATCTGTGCTGCTGGTCCCAGCATGATAAAAAGTGATGAAGATGCAATGCCGGACAGAGCACAATTAGCTGTTGTCAATTCTGAGGTAATTCGTGAAGTTATGACTGGAATTACTAAATATACTAAAGATGCAATCATTATTCTAATAACAAATCCTTTAGATACCATGGTGTACATAGCAGAAAATGAATTCGACTATCCGAAGGGGCGCATATTCGGAACCGGAACTATGCTTGATTCTGCACGACTTCGTAAAATAATTGCTACTAATTATGACATCGATCCAAAAAGTGTAACAGGTTATATGATGGGCGAACACGGACACACTGCTTTCCCAGTATTAAGCCGCTTAAGTGTGCAAGGATTTGGTGAAAAAGAATTGGACCTAGTTTTTCAAGGAAAAGAACCTTTAAGTAGGGACGGTTTGAAAAAACAAGTTGTAAAGGCAGCCTTTGGTGTGTTAAATGGGAAAGGGTGGACAAATGCTGGTGTAGCCCAAGCGGCTGTTACACTAGCAAAGGCGGTTATGCTGGATGAACGCAGTGTTTATCCCGTGTCCACAACATTACACAGACAATATGGATACGATGGAGATGTTGCATTAAGTATGCCATGTATCATCGGGAGAAATGGAGTAGAAAAACAATTAGAAATTACTCTCGACTCCCAAGAACTCGAATGGCTACATCAATCAGCGGAATATATTAAAGAAACCATGAAAGTTGCAAAGACAGGCAGAAATCGTAATTCTAAAATCTAGGGTTATAATTACAACTTACATTTTCTTTTTAGACGAACAGGATTTGTACTGTTCGTCTTTTTATTTCAGTTCTTAAAGCATTAATGTTAATCTTCACGACACGGCAGAAAAAAAGAAGCTTCCCTCAAGTTTTCTCAACTTATGAGAAGCTTCAGGTAAAATACATGAAATTAACTCAATTTAAGAAACATCTCAAGTGATATTTCACATAGCTAAACTGTCTATAGCGTAATAAAAACCGCCCAGTATTCTGAGCGGTTTACTAATTATGAATTTGGCGGGACTGCGTGGGAATCGAACCCACCGGGCCTGTCACGCAGGTCATAAGCGGTTTTGAAATTTGCTAGCATCTGCATTAAAGAGCCTTATCATCAACTGTATTCAAATAAGCTTCAATCTCATCAATCACAGATTTCACACAACCATCTTCAAATGGAGATATTAAGTTTGCTTCTTTGACAAGCTCTGTGAATGATTGGCTTCCGCCCTGCTTACATAGGTGTAAATAATCTTTCCAAGCATCCTCCGTATTTTCCTGCGTACGTTTCCAGAATTGCAACGCACAAATTTGAGCCAGTGTGTAATCAATATAGTAGAAAGGAACCTTGTAAATATGTCCCTGCTGCTGCCAGAAACCACCGTTTTCCAAGAAGTCATTTCCTTCATAATCGCGATGTGGCAGGTACTTCTTCTCGATTTCTCTCCATGCTTGCTTGCGCTCAATTGGAGTTGCTTCCGGGTTGGCGTACACAAAATGCTGGAATTCATCGACTGCTACACCATAAGGAATAAATAGGACCGCTTCACTTAAATGAGAGAACTTGTACTTATCCGTATCTTCCTCGAAGAAAAGATCCATCCAAGGCCAAGCAAAGAATTCCATACTCATCGAGTGGATTTCACACGCTTCAAGTGTAGGGAACCCGTACTCAGGTACTTCAAACACACGACTTTCAAATACTTGGAACGCATGTCCTACTTCATGCTTTAATACACGAACATCGCCCTTTGTTCCATTAAAGTTTGCGAAAATGTATGGTGACTTATGTTTGCTAATATAGGTGCAGTATCCACCGCCAGCCTTACCTGCTTTACTTAATAGGTCCATTAGGTTGTTTTCTACCATATAAGTGTAAAACTCATTCGTTTCAGGAGACATTTCCTCGTACATTTTCTTCGCTTGATGTACAATCCACTCCGCATCTCCTTTGGGATCAGGATTTCCTGTCTTAAAGCTGAAGCTATCATCGTAATACTTAAATGTATCAACACCAATCCGTTCTTGCTGCCTTTGTTTTAGTTTCGTAGCTAAAGGAACGATGTACTCTTTCACTTGGTCACGGAACTTCGCTACCATTTCAGCATCATAATCAGTACGAGAAAGCCGAGCATAGGCTAACTCTGTAAAAGAAGAGAATCCTAGCTTCTTAGCAATACTAGTACGTATTTTTACAAGCTTGTCGTATAAATCATCTAATTGATCGGCATGCTCAACGAAAAAGTTGTACTTCGCTTCATTTGATTCCTTCCTAATGGTACGGTCAGGTGATTGCTGATAAGGAACTAACTGAGCAAGATTTTTCACTTCTCCATCAAACGGAATTTTAGCTGAAGCAAGCAAATCAACATACTCACTAACTAGTTTGTTTTCTTCTTGCATGTCTTTCAACACATCAGGAGAGAACGTCTTTAATTGACTGTCAGCTAATAAGAATAACTGTTTACCCCACTTTTCTTCTAACTGAGAGCGAAATTTAGAACCTGTAAGTGCCTCGTAATATTTTGTGATTAAACCCTTGTAGGCTGGGCCTACTTCATTGAAAAAATCCTTTTCTTTCTTATAAAACTCATCAGTTGTATCAATCGTCTGACGAATTTGAACAATCTGTCTCATGCTTTCAAACTCAGAGCGTAACTCATTGATCTCTTTCATTACTCCGTCCTGAACCTCAAAGGACTCAGCAGATTGGAACCTCTCTAGTAATTGATTAAAGTTCCCCTCCACCTCTTCAATATTTGGTCTTGTATATGGATAGTCGTTAAACTGCATGAAAGAATCCTCCTTATTAAGTAAAAAATCCGTACAAAGTACCTACTTCGACAAAGTGAGACAATCTCCTTTTAATTTCAGAAAAAAAGTTTCGTTATTCGAAATTTTAAGTACTATCTAAAGCAGAAGCATAGGTATGTATCTTAGCTCCTAAATAGAAAAAGGCACTTACACTGGATCGATTCTTCACACCAAAAATACCGCTCAGCATACTGAGCGGTTACCAATTTATGTATTTTGGCGGGACTGCGTGGGAATCGAACCCACCTGACCTGGCACGCAGGTCACAAGCGGTTTTGAAGTTTGATAGCATCTTGTTTTCTAGTACCTCAATACATACAGACGTACTGATAGATCAAGGTTTCTTGTTTCTTGTGCTTACTAATTTTTAATTTATGGGCACCAAGCATTACACCACATACGTAACAAGATAAATCATAGGTAAACTCTAAAAATCACACAAGAAAAACTTGTAGCGGTTTTTTAGAGTTATTTATTCTATTTCTGTGGAATTAATTTTAATTTCCCTATACCATTGGAAGGTTCAAAATAATTCTATTGATAAGAGTATAATAAAGTCTTATACTTACGTTGCTTGATGGCATTATTATATACCTCAAGCCAATTGCACAGTGCTAATTAGAAAAACTCAAATAGATACGTAACGCTGAACTATATTGGATATTTTGCAAGCCAGTTTAAAAGATTCCCATTCAATCTTTATCTGTGATTTACTATATAATGCTTTTGAATATTACCGGAATCTCCAATAACCATCCAGCATTTCAAAGAAGTGACTTTGATTAGTGTCAATCAGGTTCACTAAAAAAGGAGTCTCCCCTTTTTCTTTTAATACTTTAGCAGCCGGTCCATCTCCAATTGGTGTAAAAAATAATAAATTAGTACTGTTTAACTTTAAACTTTTGCAACGGGCATTGAGCTCCGTATCGATATACTCTTCTCCTTGTTTAAGGCCAAACAATTTACTCCAAATTTTTAGTGTTTTATCCAAATTTTCTACGACAAATCCCACACTTTCCAATTTGGGTTGGCCAAATATGTGTGATTCTATGACTCCTTGTTCTTCTAATTCCGAATACCTTTCTTCATCTGATTTTTCCCATTGAATAAAAAACGGTAAAGAAACCTTTTTTCCCTCGTATTCAGGGAATAACAATGACCACCTGATTACTTGACCATCATCACGAACTCTCTCCCCAGTTAGCGGCCCATATACTGTAAGTCCTTCTGTCTTAAGTTTTATTGCTAGTTCTTCTATTTGATTTGTTCGGATCGCTACTGTCGCAGGACCTTCCCGATTTTCTTTTGCTAACTGTTCAACGATTTGCGTAATCAATCGATTTTCATCATGCTTTTCAGCTATTGATAGATTTTCAATTCCTAAAAATTCTATATAACTTAAACCATAATAAATTAGGGTATTATATGTTCCCCAGGACTCATGACGGCCACCCTTCACAACCTGAAGTCCTCTTTCGTTTAAGTGAGAAATTGCTTTCTCTGGTTTCTTAAAGAACCAAACAAGGTGATCAAAGAAAAATTGCATTATTGCACCCCTTTCTAAGAATAAAATAAATACTGGCAATATTTTATGAATTTCTTTTATTATACTAGAAAAAAGCAAGAGGACGTACTTTTTGCTTCCGAATAGAAAGAGGTGCTTTACCTTTCCAAGTAACCTTGGATCAACAATCCTTCATACAAAAAAACCGCCCAGCATGCTGAACGGTTACTAATTTATGTATGTTGGCGGGACTGCGTGGGAATCGAACCCACCTGACCTGGCACGCAGGTCACAAGCGGTTTTGAAGTTCTATACAGTATGTAATTTCTAGTAACAAAGAAGCCTTAAAAGTGCTAAAGAATAAGGTTTCTGTTATCTAGAGTGTTATGCAGTATCATTAAATTTTTAAAAATGGGCACCAAACTTGGCACCGAATTTTACTCATATAAATATATGCTTTAAATAACAATCTGCTTATGAATGGAATAAGAAAAGGACAATACTTCATCTCATTGTTTAAACTGCAAAATCCATTTTTTTATACTCAGACACAATCAAGTGGCGGAGACGTTCCGCATTTTCATAAGCCTCTGGATCCTTTATTATATTTCTGTCACCGTAAATCGAAAAGATATATGTTAACTGATCCAGATAATCAATTAAATTCGATTCCTTAAAAAGTCGATGGGCTCGTAAGTCCATAAGTTGATCAACATGACAGACAACCTCAAACATGTCATAATCAGCATTAGCAATTGCACCTATAAGTGGGTAGATACGATTATGAATCTGTGTTTTCTCATCAAGTTTAATGACATCTTTAAAAAAATCTTTATCTATACGAACTGTATTAAAATACTCATCATATAATTCATGCTCTTTAATAAAAGTCATCAATATGTCGGCATTATGTAAATCGATGTCAATCTCGTACTCATCTTCCTTCTTCCTCTTCCATTTCTGCCACCATTTATTTTCCTTATCCGACATAATGATCGGAATACAAAGTATCCACTTAGTCATTCCCTCTTGATTTTTAATAGCACTTTTAAAGGAGTCACGTATTTGGTCTTTTTGGGCATCTCCAACTTCATAACGGAAGAATTTACACTGAATTACTGTTAAATCATCGTTATCATGCTTAATATATACATCTACTCCACCGTCGCCTTGTTCTACTCGAACTCGACTGACAGTTTCATCATGGTATTCGTTGCTATATACGCGATAACAAAGTTCTTCAAATTCTCCTCTAGCACCTTCTTTGTACTTGTCCCATAGCCAATCAAACTCTCTTTTCATATTGTTATAATCCTCCTTGTTAAATGCCATATTGGTAACCCCAAGACATTTTCAATCAACGATTCCACTCTGACCAACTTTGATCGATTTTAAACATAAAGTATTCAAAGGATACAGGCGAGGAAAAATGGCTCCAGTTTTGTTATTAAAAGTAATTATTGACATTTTTATATTTCCTATTGTTTTAATGAAAATTTCCTTAGTTGAGGATTTCCCTTCCTGAAATTTCACTGATTACTTCTTGCAAGGTGCGATTCTTCACATTTTTAGATATCACACAGTATTGAGGAGCATAGGGACGTACCCAATACTTCAATAGAAAAGGATACTTTGCATTGCCTATTCCAGATGGATAAACAATCAATTACACAAAAAATAGCAAGCTTAAGTCAATAATGCAGCATAATTTTGGCGCTGTATTTTTTCCCACTGGCATCCAGAAAGTAAATTTTTGTTTTATAACTCTTTATATTCTTACTTAATAATAGTCTCTTTATCGGCTCGAAATCTAAAGAGTGTTCATAAAACTCGCCTAGCCCTAAAAGCTTATCAGCGTTTGTGCTCCCGTCGATGTAATTGAGTCTTTACTTTCCGAACTTAATAGTACATTCAGTTATATGTATGGGCACCAAACCTTGATTTACTATTTTCGCGTTAATTCGAAAGGGTTCTCTAGATAATTCTGACCCAAGCACCGCATAACTATAAGATACGAAAACCCTTGCTTTAGGCTTAGTCTCTTTTTTAGATAAATACAAAGCTGTTATAACTGCGGCAATAGTTCCAACCCCGGATAGCCAATCAGCAATATTACCTAGATCGAAGTTACCATTCTAACATTCCTTTCTAAGTTATAATTGCTAATAATATACGGATTCAATAATTAAAGGTTTCAAGAATTTATTAATTAATATCGCAGACTTCTTGTACGCAAGTAACTATTACTCGCTAATTGAAATGCCAACCCCGGAGAGTTTATAAAGGAATCTTTATTCGAAGGAAAATACGAAGTTTTAGAAATTTTATCTGATGTTGGTAATGAAGTTACAATAAAAATTAACTGAAAAAATGCCTTCCAACGGCATATTTTTACCTTTTTCGTACTTTCTCTTTGGAGAGGAGGCTTTGGTTTAATTTTTTGGTTTGTTATAAATAACCTTTTTAACAAAGTCTCTATTTAAAAAAACTTCTTGATTATCTTTATCAGCAGGCTGAATTATATAGTCACCGTTTTTGGTTACCGAAATCAACTTTGCATTAATTGATTCGTCTCCTTCTGAAAGGATAAATGTTAAGCCAACAGCTTCTCCCATTGTTAGCGTGTCTCGTACAAATAAATAAGCTGAACTATACATTAATAAAATAAATGAAAATAATAGAATAGAAAACACTATATTGACTATAGAAAAACCTTCATAGTATAGCTTTATATTTATGATTGATAGGTAAATAGGAAGATATGTATACGCAATAATCATTCCCATTATTTTTGCATACTTCTTCCCTAGAAAAAATATAAGTATAAACAATACTAGCATCGAAGTAATAAAAACATATGACTGTAAATTTGCATATTGATGTGTGAGAAAAAAAGCAACGGCCGAGTTAATACCTACTAGTAGTAATATATAGAACGCGATCAGTAACAACTTTTTACGATCTATCCTATATTTATTTACCATCTTTTCAAAATCAGTTATGTTCGTTTCATAGTTTGAAAATTTTTCAAATATTGTTTTTATAAGATCTAACATCCATATCACCTGCAGCTATTTATTTATCTATACGAATTAGAAAGTGAAATAGTTTCATTTATGTTACTCGATGGCTTCCTGAGACTTCTTCTCTCCTGCGCTTTTTTCAGCAAGGAATTGATCCATTTGAGATTGGATCTCCTTATAGTGCTGATTCACTTCATCAAGTCTCGACTTAGGGATCATTTGCTCTTAGGTGTTTTCTTTCGGTTTTTAGTCTCGTCAGTCGTAGTATTTTATTAAGCGAATAAATTTAAATTCAAAGAAGGTATTTTATCATAATCAATTTCTCCTTTTTCAATTTATTAACGCCTCGTATTTGCGATTTTAAAGACATTCTTTAGGTCAATAAAAGAAGACACCGTGTGTTTGGTGTCTTTGATTTCACTAGATTGTCGACTGCAATTCTTTATAAACAGCAAAAGCCATCAGAATAAAAGAAAAGCATAAAAGTAGAGCTATAGCACTTAATGCTAGTGATAAGAGATATTAGTATCATGGAATGCGCTTTTTATTGCTAAATAACATAGCCCAACCAAGAATGATACAGTAGCAAGAAGAAATGCAAAAAGCAGTAAATTAAGCGCTATACTCTCTAAATCTTTGTTAATCATAAAATTGTAAAGGGTTAATATAGATAAACCTGAAACAGTTACAATACTTGCAAAGAAGTTGAACCTTTCAAAGCTGTTCAACCTTCTAAATTCTTCTCTAAATTTTGACATTTTTCATCACCCAAAATAATTTTAGGCTGTTTATGTCGATAAGTCCATATAAGTTTTAAAATTTGACTTTCTAAACGGTGAAACATCATGCTAAAAATGTTGATAAAAAGAAGAATCTTCATATGTTCAAACTTATTCGCAAGGTTGAAAAGAACTTAGGGCCCAGGATTGTTCATGACTACGCTGTTAGTACGCACATCATCTCTGCAAAAATGGTATTGATTTGGCGCTTGTAGGGCCGAGGATAGCGATTGAGTTACGATGGCAAGGCCGTACTCTTCACTCGAACAAAAGCTCACGATTGGCGTAAGGACGCTTATTTGCTCAAGAAAGGTTGGAAGAAGATGTGATTTACCGGATGTCAAATCACGGAGGATTGGCATAACCTACACAAAATTGAACAGTAAGTCCGCATTTAGTAAACGAATTATTAATTGTCGGAGACTTACAAAATGAAAAGGTCATGGATTAATTACCACGGCTTTTCTTATCTTTATATTCTAAATACGGTAATTCTTCATTCTTCTCTACCTTTTCTCTAAGTTCCTGATAAACCTCCACATATATTGCCATGCAAATATCTAAATCAGAAATACAAAAGTTACTACTTTCATATGGTTCTGTTTCATTTCTAAATTTAACCATCCAACTGTTCTCCTTATCTATTCTATGTGAGAATTAAATAACCGAAACTATTTGGGTGGCAAATTTCAGATAATTCTTCATAATTCTTTCTGAATTTTTCTCCACCCACACCATGTCTATTTTTCAAATAATGATCTACAGCATCAATAAGTGTCATAACACCAATGGAATCGGGAGCGTCTGTCAGTTCGCCTTTATCCCTTATTCCAAGATATAACCGTCTCAGTTCACTTTCTACTTGTTCCTCTGATATCATTCCACTTTTTAACTGATTGTATTTTTTCAGAAAATAAGCAAGTGCGCCAGTTGTTTCAAAAAACGCCCTAATCATTAATGTAGTAGTGAGAGGATTACTTTTATTTAATCCATCGAAGAATCCACTTACTAAAGTATGGGATCGATATAGGTTTGCTTGTAAAAAAACCAAAGAATTTTGCCCTAAAAAACTATTTGGACGTGGCGGAACCGGGGTTAGCTGTTTAATATAGGAATTATGGTGAAATTTCCTCCACACATTTATTAAATCTATAACATTGGGATAAACGGATTTAATATTGTCCTTTATATTTTTCTTTAAGTACAATTTAAACACACCCTTTGATTTACATGAGTTCAATAAATATAACTCAAAACTGAAAGTACCGAGCTATTCCACAAATTTTTTATGCACCAGATTTAAGAAAGCCCTTATGAGGTAATATAACAGCGCTAAATACGAAAAGCCACGGTTAAGGTACGTTAGCAGTTACGGATAACCTCTACTATATCTATCCAAAACTCTTCGAACATTTCCGTAATAGTTAATCCGTATGTAATTGCGCTGGTATTTCGTTTGTACTTGTGCGTTAATTCTTTTCGGATAAATAAAAAACCACTTTCGAAAAAGATTCGTAAGAGATCAAACGGTTTTATTCACCAGTCTTACACTGGTCTTTCTTCAGACCGGGCGAAACCGTATGGGAATCCGACACTATCATCCTATACAATCAGCTGAAAGCTGAAAGCCTTGCGAGAGTATAAACGTTGGCGGTACTGCCTATTCTATAAAGCGCTTTAGAGGACCTTAAGTTAATAGAAATTACATACTGTCTAGAACTAGTATCATTAAATTATTAAAAATTGGTACCTAATTCGGCACCAAATAACTTTTTTAATTACCGATTGAAGCTTTAGTTCTGGCAGCCCAGAATTATGTTCTAAAACATTCGCTTCAGGAGCATATGCTAGAATTCAAGTGAAAGCCCATCACCTATCCATCAGGTTGATTGGTTTGTTTCCAATACACGTTACCCCTACCTGCAGTGGTAACGCTCCAGCAATTGTTGAGTCATTCGATTATTGGCACTTTGTATTAGCTATTACAGAGAGTGTTTTCCATGATTTCATTAAATAGCTTTCTATATACTTGTCCTAATGAAATATATACTGCTTTGTACCAAGTTTCCTCACTTATTTCAATATTTTCTACACACCAAATTTTATAATGACATTCCTTTGTTGTATAGAAGTCTATTTTTATATTCCCATTTGACAAGTCTTTATATTTTTCGCAGTAATCTTGATAATCATATTGATTCTTAATATAGTCCATATGCCTAAATACTTTATCATTAGGATAATACTTTCCATGTAAAAATGTTACGCAAACAATATCCCTTACTTTATCCTCTACACTTGGGAGTTCTTCAAGCTCAATATGCCAAAATTCTTGCTCAAGATCCCTATCGTAGTCTTTTTTTATTACCATTAACAGCTTGTCAAACGTTTCCAAGTCTCCGTGTACAATTATACTTTTTATATTATCTAGCCGAGTATTGTTAAAATTAAATTGTATCCCTCTAAACCTTTCAGCGACAACTCTGTCCGTAATGTCTGCTTTTGAGAATGGTACAGACAATCTTTCATCTAACCTTAAATAGAAGTCAGCTTCATTCAATGGCAAGCTATCGGATAGCACTTTAAATACACCTGGCATTCTATCAAAGTTATTTATCTTTTTTCGATTAATAAATATGTTGTACAAATAATATTTATTGTCATACATAAATCCTTCTGGGTAAAAATGAATGCCTTTGACTTTGGTCAACTTATAATCTGTGATTTCATAAATAAACTTTTCCTTAGAATTAATCTGTCTAAAATCCCATTGATTGAAACGATTTGTATCTAAAGTAAAAGCCACAATCGCACATATGATTTTCTGTTTATCTATAATTACTTCATGTGGTAATCTTGTTTCAAAAGTCAAAATATCATAAGCAACGGATTCATTTATTTTTAATCCCGAGTTAGTTAGCAATAGATTATTACAAACATAAAAGTATGACATATCCTTTTCGGATTGCGCTAAATACAATAGAATTTCTTCTGTTGTTACTTCAATTGCAGCTAAGATATTCTCTGTTTGACCACATATTTTTTCCAGATAATAAGGGATTCCAACCCAATGAGTAAACAATCTCCAAAGAGGGAATCCAAGGTGAATTGTATAATAGCTCAAATCCTCATATGTATCGAGGTCTTTTATTTTGTCTATGACCGTTTCTACTTTTAAGAGATTCATTTTCACACCCCCCCACCCTTTATGTTTATTATACCATTATATGTTAAATTAAAGGTGACAAAAAAAGAGAGTCAATAAATAACCCCCAACCACGCTTTCTTGTACGGTTTCCTTGTGGCCATCATATTTGGCAATGCCGAGATAAAAGCCGTATCCATAGTCGGTCAAGTAATTATCGTTTCGATAACATTATCAGGTATACCTGCATGGTATACTTTTAGGTTTGATATTCGATTAGGACTGGGTGAATTGGCCGGCGAGAAAACATCTCCTAAATATGCATGACACTAGTATCTTTTTGGTACTCATATTTATAATCATAGAAGTTTGATTGATATGAAATCTACCCAGCTTGTGAGACCTCTAAATTATCACAAGAGAAACACCGGGACGGTTCCTGCGTTTCACAAATTGTAATAATGTGGAATTTAGAGGAACTTGAGAAGAACGAAACCGCTCCGCGATGGTTTCCAAGTCTAGTTTAAACAGTTAAAAAAGTGCATAAAATAAGAAAAGTTTCCTTTCTTATGGTACTGCCATTTCGTGAAGATCAGGCAATATGGTTTACTTGCGAACAAGTATAAGAAATCAAAACTAAGACTATGCCGAAAACTGATAGGAAGCGCATAGGTGAGTTGTTGAGAGTTTCGAAATATAAGAGGGAATTTATTCAGAAAGAGCTAGCGATCATCGCTAACACGTTTTCGAATTGGTGTACCGGTAGAACCTAACCGACGATGGATAAAGCGAGTTAGATCAATTAAAGTTTTAGCAAGTGCGAATTTGTAAGAAGCACTGTTTTTGCCAAAGAGAACAACTGAGCGAAAGTAAGATTCTAGTGACGGAAATTCTTCTGTTACTTGAATGTTTTGCCCTATCTGCAAGTTCATTTTGCAAATCAAATAGCTAAATAAACTATTACTCTTTTCTTCTTCAAGAACAGAAAATCCTTGTACTTTATATTTCTCTGAATAACCTATAATATCATTGAATTTAGATATTAGGATTTTTTTATTGATAATTAACTATAAAACAATGTTATAAAATGGAATTATGTTATAAAATAACCATTTGAATCTAAAAATTGTTATAAAAAGAGGTCCGAAATAAAAAAAACATGCTTAATGAAATCAGCATGTTTCAATCAAAAATATTATAAATACATCTTAATTTTTATATAATTTTTCACCCTCTGTAAGAGTATGTTTTATAAAGTCAACAGCAGAGGATGGATTTAAAAATTGGTTAAACATTCTCTCAAACATTCCTCCTGATATTATTTGTTTCATGTTACCATATTCAAATTCTATGGCCTGCCCGTTATATTCAAATACTTTTGAATGAGAGGGAACAGTATTCCGTCGTGCGGTTTCTTTTTTAGATAAAAGATGGACTTTTACACCTTTTTTTTCGAACATTTCAAACCATTTATAGATATCTAATGTAAGCAAGATTGTTTTTTGCCTATTTATCAACTTGACTATATCATCTATTGAGAATGGTTGTAAGTATAATGGAAATGCTAGTGGATCTCTAATATAATTTATAAAATTGAACGTTGGAAAATCTATTTTCATTGAATCCTTCCATAATTCAAATCCTTCATGTATTGGCAACTTTGAAGTGTTATATACACCTACAATTAAACATTCATCAAATATTCTAAGAGAATAGTTTTTCTTGTCTACCTCTTTTAGCATTTTTGAGATAATATTATCAAAATGTTGAGTGTAAAAGGTATCATTTATTATTTTTACTTCCATACCAGTAGTTTCATCTTTACCTTCGCCTTTATTTATTATATCTAGCGTTTTAAATGCTGTAGTTTGTTGTTTTACATAACGACTAAATTGATTTTTAAATTTCCTATCCTTTTCGGACAACGGGTAATATAGTTTCCTCTCGCATTTTACTTTAATAAAATCGTCAATAATACTTTCTATTTCTTCATTAACCTTACCTTCTTTTAATTCTATAAGACCGACTGTCTTATCATTAAAATTATTAACTAACAGATCAGCCACTTGTATAAAAGAAGTTAAATCACTTATAAGCGGAAATGTAGTATTATCCTCTTGGAAAATTTTCTCTGCAATTTCAATATCATGTTTCAAGTTAGAATTAAATATTTCAACTGGAGGATTATGTTTGTAGAGCCGCCTAATAACTGTTAAATCATTTTGCAGTAATGGCCATGCAATGGCATCTGCAGCCTTTCTCATTACTAATTCTTTGTACTGTATAACTTTTAATTTAAGTTCTAGCTCTTCTACTATTTCTTTTTCACTTTTTTGTCTATTTAAATCCTTAATTTGTTTTTTTATCGCTATTCTCTTTTGACCTAACTGCAATAAGTTATGTAAAATAAGATTTTGAGCTTTCATAAATCCTTTATGAACCTTAGAGATAAATTCTATATTCCTTTGGTTACCATTAAGTGACTTAACTGAATCCATTTTAAATGAGACATTTTTTAAGCCGTACTCAACTATATAGTGAATTATTGTTTTTAACTCTCTATTGAAGTTACTATCTAGCATATTATCCCCCCAAAAATATACCTTTTGAACAATTAGATTCATTAATTTTCCCATGAAAACTTATATAATAACCCATTTCTATTTTATAATAATCAATGTGTTATTTAAACTAATTGGTCTTATTGTTAATATTTAGGGGTTGTGTTCATTCTTTAACCAGAAAGACGATTATGTCCTTAGTAATATAATAAACTGTCGGGGAGAGTGTATTCTACCCATGTACTATCTATTTAATGATTACCGCCCTGTAAACCATCCCCCCAACAAAAAAAGCTGCTAGTCTCCTAACAGCTTGAAAATATTTATTAAATTTTTAAAAAACACGATTTAAAGGGGAAAATACATTATGTTGTTTTTTCACATCTGTATTTGTCATTTGTATATACTTTCTTACCATACTCATATCAGAGTGACCTAGAATCTTCTGTAGGCTAAATGGATCTCCTCCATTTAAAATATAGAATAAAGCTCCAGTATGTCTAAAAGTATGTGGTGAGACTCTTTTATTAACTTGTGCTTTCTCACCCAATTCGGAAAGGTTTTTCCTTACAGTATTATCGGATAAAAGTTCGCCTTCATAAGTAAGAAACAAAAAATCTGATCCATAAACATCAGTTAGCTCTATATACTCCTTGAGCAATTTTGTGGTTTTATTTGTGACTGGTACAATCCTTGTTTTTTTGGATTTTGTTCCTTCAGAATCAAGAGTGATGAAGCCTGTTTTCAAATCAATATTTTTCCTTTTGATTCCTACTAATTCAGAGCATCTTACAAGTGTATCTAGTAGTACGTAAATAATTACCTTGTCACGGAATCCCTTGTAAGACCCTACATCTACTGTGGAGAGTAATCTTTTCACCTCTTCTGGAGTAAAGGATTCCAATGTATCTTCTTTGGTTTTAACTGGTTTAAAATGCTCATGTATAGGTTCTTTAATATAGCCATTTAAATAACAGTACCTTAAAAAGGCTCTTACAGTTCTAATTCTTACATTAGCCGTTACTGGACATAAACCTTTTTCATGTAGCATATAGACAACAAAGCTTTTAAAAAGGTCTTTTGTAAATTGTGTATTTATAATGTTTTCTCCGATAAAATGCATTAAGTAATTAAAATATATATTATAGTCATGAAGTGTCCTCTCAGCAAGACCCTCAATACTTTTTTCAGAAAGGAACTTTTCAAATAAGGTTTTTATAGGTATTTCTTCCTTACTACTTTTCGTTGGTAGATTACTACCCCTTCTTGAATACATCCTAATTTTTTTCGACAAAATAAAAACCCCCTACATCTTAATTGTAGGAGGCTATAGACCCTAATTATGCAAACGGTCTGGCTAAACGGTCTACAACGGACTAGCCAATAAGCACAATTAGACCGTTGGAAATCTAAGCCGACCATTATATAAGAAATCTTATGTTGGCGGGACTGCGTGGGAATCGAACCCACCTGACCTGGCACGCAGGTCACAAGCGGTTTTGAAGACCGTGGGGGACACCAGTACCCCATTCAGCCCCGTATTGAAGAACAAGGTCTATTATACTTACAAGCTGTCGATTTTACAAGAGTGTTACTCAAATTGTCACAAGACTTGTCTTCCCTGGTTGGCTGGTACTATAATAAGAAAAGATATTAGAAATGCGTGGGTGAAGGGTTATGTATCAGCTTGAAGGTTGGTTTTTGTTATTTATATTATTTTGGGTCGTAGTGTTGGTAGGTTTGTTCGCGATTGGCGGATATTTTATGTTCCGCAAGTTTCTGAAGAAGCTGCCGAAGGACGATGGCAAATCAGATATGGACTGGGAAGAATATTATGTGAATCAAACGCGGCATTTATGGCACGATGAACAGAAGGCATTGCTTGAGGATTTGGTTAGTCCAGTTCCTGAATTGTTCAGGGATGTGGCGAGACACAAGATCGCAGGCAAAATTGGTGAAATTGCCCTGAACGAAAAGGCGGATAAGATCACTCAGGAGCTTGTCATCCGCGGCTATATTCTTGCCACACCGAAACGTGACCATAAATTTTTACGAAAGCGGCTTGCTGAAAAGCAAATCAGCACCGCACCATATGAGAGTTTATTCTAAGAAACCATGAGATGCCATCTTTGATGATGAGCATCTCTTTTTAATGATTGATTTCCGGAGTGATTTTTTGGGTATCGTTTTTTAGTGATACGTGCAATTCATTCTGATCATTAACAGACCCGAAAAATATATCTGTTAGTTGGAGCCCCTTTTTCTGCAGCTCTTCTCTCAGCCATTTTTCACTCAATTCCAGCTGTGCAAGGACGGTTCTATTCATCTTCCCCTCGATAACCACAGGATAGGCAATTGTAGAAGAGATCTTTTTAAGCCCCATATCCTCTTTGGTGACCATTGCTTTTTGCGGTTTTTTGCTCACGGTCAACCTGCCGTTTTGTTCGACGATTGCCAGTTCCACTTCGCTGACATCGAATACGTCCTTTTCTCGGAGCATCTGCAGAATATTATCAAGAGAATACCGGATTTTTTTCATATTACCCATCAAAAAAGTACCATCCCTGACTACGATCGTCGGCTCGAACGTGATTAGCTTCCCAAAACGGCGATGGCTTAGCTTTAATCTTGATACAACGATTTGCAATAGGCCTATGGCTGATATTGACAAAAAAGTATATAAGTGCGGTATATCAGGGTCTGCGATATCCGCACCTGCCACGGCTCCCAGGACGATGATGATCAAGAAATCGAAGACCGGGACCTCGCCAATCGACCTTTTCCCCATGAAAAGGGTCACAATCAGCAGCCACGGGATGACCGTCACGATCCTCCCATAAACTTTTAAAACTTCCATCAATGTTTCCATTCTTTTTGATCCCCTTTGTATCCAAGCGCAAGTTCCCTGTTTATATCGACCAATTTTTCATTCAGCTCAAAGTAACGATTTTTCCCATTTAAGAGGGAAGCTGATCCGCCTCTTCTTGGGTTGTGACAACCACTCCTGCAGGAACGTATCTGTTTTTCGGAATCGTTACCCCGATGACCTTGGCCCCTGGTTCAAGTACGACGTTTTCCTGTAAGTACGAATCAAACACGAGCCCCTGCATACCGACCCAAACATTGGAATCCAATCTTGCCGGACCATGGATTTGGCTTTGCGGGGAAAGCGTGCAGCTTTCGCTAACATATACGGAAAAAGGAAACCGGTCCTTAAAGACGGTGTTTTGCACGACATTGCTGCCCAGCTCAAAGTTCTTCAATCCATGGATGACGGCTCCATCTTGGACACTGCAATACCGGCTTATATGTATTTTCAGCCCTTCGTCCCCTCTGATGGAGGCAAACGGAGCGACAAACACTTCTTCTTTAATTTCAACGCTGCCAATGACAGAAGCGAAGTGATGAATATAGGATTTTTCTGAGATGACAGGAGTATCCTTATACAGATTGAACGTTGTCTCCGTGTTCGGACTTACATTGTCCTTCGTTTTCAAGTTTTCCATGACTTTCCCTGCCACTGAAGATGCAATCAGGCCAAGCATTAATTTATTTTTTGTTTTCATGACATCCGCCACCTTTTGGTTTTAGCTTGCCAATTGACAGAGGTTTTTATGAATGGAAAAAGGGAACCTGTCAGGCTCCCTTAATATCAGCGGGCATTAGGAAAAATTCTCTCAACCATTTCGCCAAATTCCTCAAACAATCCACGTACCGGTCTGCCGTCCTGAAGCTGGTCGCCATATCCCCTCATTCGCTCGACAAACTCAGGGTTGCTGGAGACATATACATTTTGGATATCCTGATCTGTTGATTTTACCTGGTCAGAGATTTTTTGCTCGATCTCTCTTCTAACCTCGCCAGAATCACCATTTTCCATGACAACAGCAACATAAGCATTCCTGTTTGTCACAATGACATTCGCCATTCTTACTTCATCCATCGCAGTGATTTTGTCCTGCGCTTTATCAGCCACACGCATCTGCGAATCATTGTCCGTATTCTGGACCCTTGCACCATTATTATTCATTCTGTTTCCATCATAGTTTTGAACAGCCGCGTTGTTATTGTCACGATTGTTCGCACCTTCTCTTGCTCCATTGTTCATCGTACAGCCAGTGATTAACGCAATGCCTACCAACAAAAATGTTAAACGTTGAAAAAGCTTCATCATAGGACCTCCTAATTTCAGATTCGACAATAGGATTAGCAGAAAGCGGAATTTTATGCAAAATAAAAACACGAGTAATTAAACTCGCGTTAAGATACTTTTTTTCTTTTTCGAAACAGCTTGAATACATCATCATTTTTAGTGAGGATGATGACCTTATCTTTATATGGCTTCATTAGCTTGATTGCTTCTACCAGATTAGCACCGTCATACTGATGGTTCCATTTTAGCAGGTCAATCAGCGTCTTCACATTCTCTTTTCGTGGAGAAGAAACCAGTTTAACTTTTCTTAATACAAACCTTTTTACAATTCTCCAGTCACGTACATAAACATTCGTTTTAAGCACGAAAATATAATCTGCCTGGCGGAAGCTTTGCTCAAGCCAGCTATGATAGACGCCTTCAATGATCCACTTTTCCTGCCCGACCACCTTATTCAGCTTTTCCGCCCTTTTTACAGGAGGTGTTTGCGAACCGAAATACTCGGATTCATGATCCCAAAAAAAGTTGTCCAATTCATGCTTAGGTAGTCCAAGCATTTTTGAAAGTTTTCCTGCTATGTAAGATTTCCCGCTTCCGGGTCCGCCAATAATATGTATTCTCGTCACTGTCTTCCACCCTGTTAATTATTCTTTATCGAGATCATTGTCAAAAACTGATGGTGCCCGCTCTTCCTTAATCCCCAGATGGTTTTTGATTTTAGCCAAATCTTTGAGGATGATTCCTGTATTTAGCCAAGCTCCGATTGCCGCGAGAAAGGCAACAGCCAGGATGACGATTAACCAAATATTGATTACTACCAAAATGCTCACCTCTGAAGCAATTTTACCACATTCTAACAGGCATCCGAGATAAAAAAATGATAGAATTCCTTAGGGGGGTTATTTTTATGATTGAAGTTGTAATTTGGATTATCTTATATTTGTTGTTAATGATTATCTTTGTAAGGGCTATTTATAGTGTCATTAAGAAAAAACAAGTTCCGATGGCCATGATTGCGATCCTCGTCATTATTTCGGTACCCATGGTCAGTCTGATGAATAGTATCAACAGGCCTTTGGAGATGAGTGAATTCGAATTTCTAGCGAGGGAATTGAAGCAAGGCGCACTTTGGGCGATTTTCACAATTGCAGGGTATCTCTACCTACTTGTTTGGTTCATTCTTTCGTTAAAAAAATAACGAGTTTCAGATGCTGAAACTCGTTCCTCATTTCCTATATCTTCTCCGTCTAAAATATTCGCCGTTCCGCATCGCCTTTGCTTCTAACACATTTCCGACTATCAATAAAACGACTCCTATTCCGATCAAACTAAACATTACCGTTGGAGAAATGGTCGCAATATATCCCATCCCCTTCATGAACATTGGAACAAGGAAAACGGCAATGCCCGCAGTTTTAAGTAAAATCGCATAAACCTTCAATGACATCCCTACTCCTCCTGACTGAATCGAGTGGTTTTATCATTGTATTCAAGCAGGCTTGTCTAAATTCACAAAAGATTCAATATTTTCATTTCGGTAAAATAGTATGATTAAGTAGACTAAAATCGGAAGGAAGATGCTTGTGGCTTTTAAGGAACGAACGGAACCTATTATTTTGTCAAAGCTTAGAATCTTGAACAAAAGACTTGAGTTAGCAGATGAGGAAAAAAGGTATTTCTCATACCTCGATAAGGGATATAAAGGCGAATTGCAATTCGATGCCATGACGGAAAAACTGACAAGCAGCTGTTTGATTCTGAACGATTTACTGCTCGAAGTTGAAAAAACAACCTTTCAAATCGATACTTTAATTATATTTGCCGGCACATTATATCTTTTTGAAATAAAAACTAACCAGGGCGATTACCTCTACAAACAAGAAGGTCTAACCTCAACAACAACTGGAGTAACAATCAAGAATCCACTCGATCAACTCAACCGCACTAAGCTTCTTTTTAAGAAACTATTAAATCAACTAGGCTACAACTTTAAAATACAAGGTTCAGTCGTTTTTATTAACCCCGAGTTCACCCTGTATCACGCACACCCAGACCTCCCATTCATATTCCCCACCCAGATCAAACGACTCCTCGAAAATCTCAATAACCAGCCAGGAGAAGTATCCAGCAACCACAAAAAACTTGCAACCAAACTAGTCTCCCTGCATCGGATCGACACCTCATTCGATAAACTGCCTCAGTATAATTATGATGAACTCAAGAAAGGCATCACTTGTAGTGAGTGTGAATCGTTTTCTTTAGAGGCTAATCATAAGTATCTAGTTTGCCGGGATTGTGGGAGCAAAGAATTAGTAGAATCAGCAGTAATGCGGACGGTGGAGGAGTTTAGATTAATATCCCCGAAACGAGCGATTACTTCAACAGAGGTTCAGGAATGGTGTTCAATAATAGATTCAAACAAACGTATTAGAAGGATCCTGGGTAAGCACTTAATATCAACAGGTAGTAATCAATGGACAAAATATCACTAACATCGATATAAAGCCTTTTTGCTTATCTTTCTTAACAATTATGCATGTTCATCCTTCTATGACGGACATTTTCTTAGCTTTCTCATCCAATTTTGTCCGTCATGACCCTTATGACGGACACTTTTTCTTCTCTCTCAGCCATTTCTATCCGTCATGAGCCCTATGACGGACACTTTTTCTTCTTTCTAGGCCATTTCTGTCCGTCATGACCCTTATGACGGACACTTTTTCTTCTTTCTCAGCCATTTCTGTCCGTCATGACCCTTATGACGGACACTTTTTCTTCTTTCTCAACCATTTCTGTCCGTCATGACCCTTATGACGGACACTTTTTCTTCTTTCTCATCCATTTCTGTCCGTCATGACCCTTATGACGGACACTTTTTCTTCTTTCTCAACCATTTCTGTCCGTCATGACCCTTATGACGGACACTTTTTCTTCTTTCTCAACCATTTCTGTCCGTCATGACACTTATGACGGACACTTTTTCTTCTTTCTCATCCATTTCTGTCCGTCATGACACTTATGGCGGACACTTTCTTTTATTTTCTCAACATTTCTGTCCGTCATGATATTGGGTTTTCTATTAAAATGCTCGAAACACAAAAAAATAGCAACCGGCCCCACCTTCGCCGGTTGCTGTGATAGCCACACTTGCTATCCTGCCTAGTATTTATTTTAAAAGAGTAATATAAAGTTCATTGCCTCAGTTTGTTAAGACTTTTTTAACTTTTATTAAAGCAGATAGAAGTGGGCACATACCAATAAGAAATTAATGATGACTTTTTTAACCATCGCCAACACTCCTTAATTGTGAGTTCCCTTACATTTATACTTTAACACAGTATTGTAAAGCTGGATTAAAAGAAATACGGCTATTTTGTAAACTTTTTACCGTATTTTCTATTAATATGTAGTTAAGTTAGAGTCTACCAACCTTAACGCTGCAGTTAGGTCCACGTCCTCTTTTAAATGCAGTGGAGACCAGGGGCCTCAATACTACCCCTCCTGCTTGCATTTAAAACGCTTATGTAATAATCCTCTTCTGGAAAATCGCCCACATAGTCTAAGCCATTCTCACTGTAAAAGTGTTTTAGTTTCTGATTCCCTGCCCAACAATCCAGATACAATTCTTCACCTAGACTCCTTGAATACTGGCAGGCCCAGGAAGTAATCACCGGTCCGTAGCCCTTTCCCTGATACTCCGGATGGATAGCGATCTGATATAAATATTTCCCGCTCTCTGCAACATGCAAATCCTTCACGTCTTTAATACCAAATGTACAAATTACTTTCCCCGCCACTGTCCCCACATATAAAAATCCAAGCTGCTTCACAAGCACCTTTTCATCCCAGGGATATTCCCACTGGTTAATCCCTTTTTCAAGTAGGTCCAGCGACGCGGCATTTAAAATAGACAATATATCCTCTACATCCTCTTGTCTTGCCAATCGAATTTCCATCTGGTTGTCATTCTCCCCGCTTCGTACCTGAGATCAACAATACCAGCGGAATTCTCATCCGACGCTCGTACTCTTCCTTGCTGGAGAAGTTTTCCGCTCTTGGTGTGCCTTCTCTAAGATCATCCACCGCGAATCCATTTTTCAATAAGAGCTTGAAGTATTCTTCGATTGTTCGGTGGTATTTAATTACCTTTTTCCCGATCCACGGCTCGGCCCGTTCGCCCTGGTTAAAATAGTCATCCACTATCCAATCACTTCTCCTGCCCGAGCCTTCAACACTTTTCGCGGAGGAAGTGAGAACCGGATGCTGCACGCTAAAAATAAGCTTCCCACCAGGCACCAGTGAGTCATGAACCTTAGTAAAAACACTATTTAAATCCGCTAAATAGTGGAGGGCAAATCGAGAAATGACCAAATCGTATTGCCCTGGCTGCGGCTGCCATGCTTCCATAGAAGAGTGTAGAACCTGGCCAGTAGTAGTTCTTTCCAGACTTAAAGCTGCAACTCGAGCCATATTCTTCGAACCTTCCACCCCGAGATAAGAATCTCCGCCTTGCTGTAATAGCTCAACCCCAATTTCCGCATCACCACATCCCAAATCCAGAATCCTTTTTCCAGCCACATCCCCAATCATCTCTAATAAAATGGGCTTTTCAATGATGTTGTTTGGACTTTCCGGCCGGTTTCTCCGCTTCATATAATTCTCGTAAAATTTTTCTTCGTCATATACAGAGGCACCTCTGAACTCCATCCTATCCCCTCCATTTTCAAAAGAAAGACAAATCTTTAATACATTACCATAAACAATACAAAAGACAACGAAAAACGTTGCCCTAGTCTTTAATAGGAATATATATTTCTACTTCCTCCACATCATTTTCCATCGGATGGTAGGTTTCTATAATAAAATCCTTAAAAGTGTCCCGCGTGTAGCCCTGCTCATCAATCCATTGATCCAGCGATGAATATAAGCTACCCATCTCTGTCCCTTTCCCTCTGATCATTCCATATGAATGCTGAATATCGAGAAATTCCGCACCTTCCGGTAAGGTGTCCAGCGCAGTATTAACCAATAACCCAACATAGAAAGTTCCCTCAGTATGGCTCTCACTCGCTTTAGGCTCGTACACGGTAACCTCAGTTCCTGCAAGGTTCGGTACACGCTGTAAAAATTGATGTGCTGCCTTTGGTACTAGCTCGGCAAAATCCTTGTAAAGCCCTCTATGTTTCGCAGCAATCACTTTGAATTCTCTTTTCACAACCTGGCACATTTATAAGCCTCCTAAAATTGAAAATAACGGAACTCTTCATTGGAAACCCTATATCTATAAAATCACTCTATTCCCCATAACTATGTTTCGGTCCCCACTCGCCGCTTCCTTCCGGCAACAACTCAAACAGTGACCAAATGCTGCAATAATCGTCACCAGGACCGAATGCAGCTTTGGAATAGTGAGTGATAGTTCCATCTTTGTCCTTTAACAAAATAGAAACCCCAGGCCAAAAACCTTCTTTATTTTTAAACCCGAGGTCTTCTTTAAAAGTCGTCCCATTTGTCGAGACACTTTTAAACGTCCAGCCGCGTTTTTTTGAAAAGTCGGACAGTGTTTGGAAATCATCCGGACTGGTTAAGACAAATGCTGCCTTGTTCTCAAGATGTTGGGTAAAACCAATGAATCCATCAGCCCAAAGTGTACAGTAAGAGCAGGATTTCCCCATATTATGTATGACAATCAACTCATTTTTTTCTCCAAAAAGCTCACTCAATAGAACCTTTTCACCTTCTGTATTCGTTAATGTATAATCTTTTACTGTAAATGAAGGATGCTGTTTTCTTAACGCTGCCAGTTCTTGTTTTAAACTCATTAACTCTTTCTCTTTGTTCTCTATTTCCTGTTCTAATTGTTTAATAGAATTCATTCTGCCTCTCCCCTTTCCATTACAAATCAAAATGTTCTTTAATATGTTGAGCAACTTCATTTGAGCTTAAATTCGTGTTATTTATCCGAATATAGTTCTCTCTTTCTATCTCACCTTCGATTGAATTCAAACGATATTGATCCATCGACTTCACCAGGTCCCGCTCCGACCTTTGCAGATTCCGCTTTGTGGGCTTGTGTTGGAGTCGATGAGGGCTTTTGTTGCGCTCCAGTCTTTCGTCCAAATCAGCCTCCAGTTCAACAAAATACACCGTTCCACCTTTTGACTCGAAAATTCGGCATACCTTATCCACATACTCCCAGTCTTCCTTCATATCGAACGCCCAGACATAGGTAAAAATCAAACCATATTGATCGCTTTTCGCCATCGCCTCAAAAATTTCCTGACGGAAGAGTCCGACTAATCTCTTCCCCTCCCTTGTCCCGTAATCGAAGAAAGGATTCACTAATTCAATCGTCATATGGTTATGGAATAACTTTAATTCTGTTATTTTTTCAAGTTCATGCCCTACTGTCATTTTTCCTACAGCCTGCGGCCCAAAGATTAGAACAAATTTCATACTTCCTCCTTAACAAACCTTCGCTTAAACACCTGGCTCAACTCACTCCAGACATCAAATTTATTGCCGTCCAGATCGTAAAACACAAAATTCCTGCCTGCATGACCCCTGTTTTCAATCTCACCGACTTCAATTCCTCGTTCTTTAAAATCTGCGTGAATCGAAGTAAGTGCCTCCAAACCATCGACCTCATATGTAAGAACGAACCGTTCCGTTCCATTTGCATCAAAAAAGTTCGAGTTCTGTTCCACTGCCTTAACCAAAAACATACTAATATCAGCCAAATTCAAAATAGCTTTGTCATCATCCAGGTAATTTAACTTTGCACCCAGTTTTTCCTTATACCATTCTGCTGAACTCACCGGATCCTTAACTGGAATGTAAATCGTACCAACTCTGATTAATTTATTGTTCACTACCTTCACCCCTCTATTTAAATTCTCTATTTCTCTCTTTTCACCTTCCTTGATAACAATTATTTTCCATTTTTAGAACTTCAACCTATATAAAATAAAAAACCGCATTGATTAAGATTTCAACTTAATCCATACGGTTCAAGAGCCTTTCCTTAAAAAAAATAAATGCCACCTAACAAAAAAGAAAGCCGCTATGTAATAAGGAACGGAATACCACCATTCCCAGCCTGTATATCGAATAAATCCCACTTTGACCATCAGTAGCTCAAAAAGAATCGTAATAACAAGCCAACCTATCATATAAAAAGCAGATGTATGAATCTTACGCGGCATTAAATTGAGAAATATAATACCAAAAGATGCTCCAAGAGTTACTTCTATGAAATGCACCCTAAGCTGGACACCGGGACCACCCAGTTCGTAAAGATGGAAATATAAATCCAAAGCAACATCTGTACTTAAGTTGATTAACGCTATAACAGCCCATGAAGAATATATTTCTTTGGCTGTAAGTCGCATCGGCATAAACCAGATAATAAGAAGGTTAATGACCAAAGCCAGATATGGCGCCCAATACATACTGTAACCACCCGCTTTTACTTAGTCTCTTTTATTACTGGTTTAGGATCAAGCCATAGAATCCATTTGTAAAAACCTAATAAGGAAATCAATAGGATAGGGTCGACGATGGCAGAGTGCCAAATCTTCCACCAGCCATAGTGAAAATATCCCCACGGCTCTGGCAGCAAGGTGATGAGTTCATATAGTAAAATTAAAAATACATAGAAGAGTAAGAATAAGAATTTTTTAAGTATGTTTTTTTCAAATGGATATAAGTTCAAAAAAATCATATTTACCGGTGGGATCAAAACTGTCCTAGGAATTAACCCTACCCAGTCAACGCCCGATGAGAAATACCAATAACTGTGATACTTGAATTCCACAATCAAATCAAATAGCATCTGGAAAGCAATTGTGAATGTCCAAATTTGCACGACCTGGCTTGGCAGCAATCTTTTATTCATTTTGAATGCAATCAGGTTAAAAATCAAAACTGATAAGAGTAGTACAATCATAAGCAAAACCCTTCATTCTTTTTCGTTCCCTTTGATTTTCTCCCTCAAGTTCTCCAGCTCTTCAATTGAAAGATCTCCAAGCGCCTGTGTTATTTCCTCTTCGATCTTTTTTCTGTTCCTCTCCCGGTATTGATTCCACCATTCACGCAATCCCTCGGTGTTCTCCAACAAATACTCAATATCAATAACTTCCACTTCATCGTCGGACAGGTAGTCAAGAACCGCGGCTAGCAAGCGGTTTAAGTTTTCTATTTCATCATTGTTATTGTTCACCACAGGTTCAGTTTCTTCCATTTCGTTTGCCTGTTCTTCAGAAATTGCTGCTGGCTTTCGTGGCAAGATCTCACCTTCTTTTTTTGTTTTATATGTATTATTCCCCCTGCTTTCATATTTGATTAAATTTCAATGCTGGAAGTGAACTTTATAATGAGGATACATAAAGGAATCATATTGTTGCATTTTAATTATGAGGTGGTATTCTTGCGTAGAAAAAAACAAAGATTATCTGCAACAATGCTATACACTTCCGCTATAGTAGCCTTGTTTTTATTACCTTTTGCCATCGTTAAACGTTCCTTTAAAGATTGGATTATCGTTTACCTGGTAAGTATAATTGGTAACTCATGGGCAGACCGGTACCTTGTTTCAAAAGGATATCTAAAATACGAAATAAGACCATTTAAGAAGAAATTCAAGATTCACTTACCCTTCGACTATGTACATTATCCATTGATGCTTCTCTATTACAACCAATGGACACTGAATAGTAAGCCAATAGGTATATTTCTTAAACTGTTTCCATTTATTATTCCACAGGTACTGATTGAAACATTTGCTGCCAAGAAAACGAACCTAATCGATTGGAAAAAGGGGTGGACATGGTATCACTCGGCTATTAGTTTAGTCTTAAAATTTTTAATATGCCGATGGATTATTGGAATAATCCGGATTATAAATGATAAGGAGTTATCCATAAATACTTCGGGTGAAGGTTCTAAATAAATGTGAAAAAGACCAAATCCATATTGATTTGGTCTTCTAGCTTTTATTGATTGCAATTACAAAGGGTGTCTTGTAAATCCCAAATAGCGGGTTCCTTGAAAGTTTAGTTCGCCCTGATCCCCTTCAACCAGCTGGCCATACTCCTGGCCATCGACTTGAAGTTCGAGCCTGTCGCCGCTTTCAAATTCAAAAGTCACATGATAGAGGCTTCGCGCTCTGGTTTCTCCACCGCCTCGCACACTCGTTCTTTTCGTGACCACTTTAGCATTTGAAGTCAATCGAGGCGATTGGTTGTTTTTACTCCAGGTCCCTATGCTTTTAATAATTGTAAAAATGATTATTCCAAATACTAAAATGAATATGGCTCCCATAAAAATAGGAGCAAATGTAAACATAAAATCTCCTTGTGTTTCTACCATCATGCATTCTCCCCCTGTATATATCTATATGTATTTATCTTTACGAATGAGGGAGACACAAAGTTTCAAATCCTTCCATTTTTTACACTTCAAAAGCAACTGTATCCATGAGTTCCACATCAATATTGGCAGAGTCAGACCATTCATGAAAGGCTTCCAAATGCCATTTATTCGCCAACCTCTGATACCCATTAACCTCGATCCATTGATGTAACTCGTTATACGCCTGCATAATTTCAACGTTAGCACCTCTGTGCCTTAAAACGGCATACATTTGAGCGGGTATGGTTAGGGTAACCATATCTTTAGGAATCTCCTCGAATTCAGATACTTCAACACATACCCAATATCCATCTTCCTCATTAGAACTATGATCAACAATAAAAGCTCCTAACTGCAGTGATGGATTCACGACATTCGCAATTTCATCCATACGCTCACTCAACACCTTCGAAGCTTTTGGAATCTCGATGACATATTGGTCACCTGGACACAACACCCGAATACCCACCAACTTCACTTCCGGTAACTGCTTTACTTCTGGCATAACTGAATCCCCTCTCCTTCTTGTCCAAGCTCCTTACTTCTGACAGCTTTTCCTCTTTTACCGCTGAACCTGTCCGAAGTTGCCCTCCGAACTAAATATCTAAATGATAAATAAACATTTCTCCCTCTCTTCCCATTGCAGTTATGCCCTTATCCACGAAGCCACCTTTCTTATAGACGGTTTGGGCAACTATATTTGCATGGTTTACAGCCAATATGATTTCATTTACATCTGGAAAATGCTCTCTTACAAATGGGCACAATAGCTTGATAGATTGTGAAGCAATACCTTTTCCTTGATACTCAGCATTTATCGAGTAGGCCCGTAATAATATTGCATCTTTATTATCACTAAAATCTTTCACGCCTTCCCAGCCATGGAGTACAAAAAATCCTGCAGGCTGATGACCATACAAAATGACAATTGGATGCCTGTCTGTCTCTGATTCACATATTTGAAGTGCATCTACAGGAAGTGCCGTATATCTTTGCTGCTCCACAGACAAACTGTAATTCGACAGCCTCTCTTTATATTCCGGTTTGTAAGGTACCAAAGTAACGACTTCTTTTTCCACGATTGACATAATGACCGCTCCTAAAATAAAAATCCAGTAACTTATGTATTTTTAACCACAACATTTCCCTCTGTGTTCTCTTCATGATTCCATGTTACCTGGATTTCGAACGTTCCTTCCTGAAAAAATAATGGAAACCTTCTTCTGATTGATTCCTGCATAGGAAGGTGGTACGCCTCTTCTATGTTAACCCAAGCCGCTCTTCCTTCCGGCCCATTTTCCAATAGTTCTCCTTTAAAATCACTGGTTATATAATTGAAGATCATATAACGGTCCATTGCAACGGGATTTACATATTCATATAGACCTTTAAACTTTAAATTCCACACCTCTAGACCTGTTTCCTCTTTTACCTCTCTAATCTCACTTTCCACAATACTTTCCGGAAAATTCACTTTACCACCTGGAGGAATATACCCTTTGAAATGATCATGCTGCCGGTCGATAAGTAAAACTTTATCTCCATCTTGTATCATGCAGACTGTCCAAAGTTTATAGTTAATGTGATCGTTCATCTTATCTCCTCTTTACTTAATTCCTTTTCTAAGACTATCTTCAGTTTCCCATACCGATCGGTATAAGTTTCGGTAATATCGAAACCACTTTTGATATTATAATTAACATGCTGCGCCATTTATTCAGAGTCTTTGTTTGAACCGATTTGTCCCCTGACTCTTTTAGATAGCGGTGCTGAATCTTCATCAACATGGAAGCCACACCTAAATGGCGATAATCCGGGTGTACTCCCCCTAGCCAGCTGTAAAACTTTTCATTTGTGAGTTCATATCCTATTTTGTAACCAATCACTTTGGATCCTTCAAAGGCAACATTAAACAGAAGATGTGGCTTATTCTGCATTTTTTCTTTTAACCCGTCAGCCGTACCGAATATAACTCTGTGCACATCTAAAACACCTTCTAAAATATCCTTTTCAGGAATGTAACGATAATATCCATAATCAATTTTCAAGTATTCATCCCCATTCCCCATTTAGATGATTACTGCATATACTCTTTATTAGGCTGAAACCCTTACTTATAAAATAAGGAGAGATCAAGTTGCACACTAGACTGAATGCGACGCAAAGTTTGCCCGTTCCTTCACGCTGGGGGATTGACGCGGAGATTGCCGGGAAACCGATTGTCAGAGGGACAATCACCATCAATACTATTTCGGGAAATTCCTTCACGGGCACCGCTAATTTTCGAGGTGATCCCATCCCAATCCAGGGAACCTGGGATGAAAATTCGAAATCAATCCGATTCGATTCACCTTATGCTTCGTTTGCTGGCCAATTGACGATTTATGATGACCCAGCTATTAAGGTCCGGCATTTGGTATTAAGCGGCAAGTTTCTGATGAAGCCTCCGTCCTTACAAGCCGGTGAATCAGGCAACTGGATTGCTACCACTGATACAGCTTTGACCGGTCCGCCAATCAATACAGGCGCCATACCACCTGTAGGAGTTTTTCTAACATCTGATCTCCTCTACAACACCGGAAGGAGAAATACCTGGAGATTTCACAGGTGAATGGGCGGTACTAATCTTCAGATATACAAAATCTGAAGATTACGTGCTCATCTATTTGGACAGCCCTCGCTCCTTGCTCACGATTCCGAAAATGAATTTAAAATTCCCCTTGTTCTTCTGCATGGTTTTTAAGCCTTCCCTGGAATCGATAATGATAACTGACTTCCAGAACCAGACTCTGATATAAGCTGAATGAAAATTAATAGGACCCTTAATACCCTTTTCTTCATATTCATCCCCGTTCTCGATTTCAAATTCCGTTCTAACAAGCCAGGTATTTCCGATTCCAATTTCAATATATTTTGTTAGGTGCATATTTAACCATTTTTCCCTATGACGACATTTTTTCTCTCATTCATTTCCTTTTCTTCTATGTACTCAAAAAATCCTATTCGATTGCCCCACGGGTCGGAAAAGGTTGCCCATTTCACTGGAACTTCTTCTCTTGAAAAAACCTCAAATGACTCAATATGTAACTCATTGATTAATCGTGATCTTTCTTGTTCTATCGACTTAACACCTAAACGCAGTGGACCGCTTCCCTCAGCTGGCGTTCCCTCTGCCACCTGAAGCCAGCAACCAGGTATCAATTCCCACTCTGCAAAGCCATTATGGGGAGTAAAATCAGGGTCTTTATGTAATAGAGATTTATACCATTTTAATCCCTCATCGAAATCCGCAACTCGTACCTGGTATGTCATTTCAAAAATCATTCATAGCAACCTCCTGCCATTTCCGTGCCATTTAACCGGATGCCTTAATTCATCGTAGTTATCTAAGCCTGGAAACGACAAGCTTGTCTACTACTCGCGTTTATCTTTCACTTCCACTTTAAAGAGTTTCTTCATTCCACTTAAATTTTCCTTCTTTTAGAAAAAGGACTGGGATCTGATTCGTTTTTTTGCATGATTGGAAATACTACGTTAAAAAGTCCAAAACCCAGAAATATCTGCCTCAAAAAAAACTTCATCACAAAAAGAATCGTACTAAAAAGCACGATTCAGTGTTTAATCAGTTCACATCGACAAAAATATTTTTGGATGCAATCTTCGTAGATCCGGAGACGAGCTCTTTAATCATATTCTGCGTGTTTTTGATCATGCTGCCAGAGGACTTCACGCGAATCATTGTATACACTTCCGCTTCATTGACACACCCTACCTTGACGTCCTCCTTAAGTACCCCCTTCTTCCCTTGGATGAGTTTCTTGCTTAAAATATCTACGCTTCATACCCAAGTATCCAGTCCAACCTTTTGACTTTCAGTTCATCAGGTACTTTCCGTAAAAATTGATTTCTGACCTTAATAGCTGCTGGATTTTCAAGTTGCATCATCCTAGCCATCATTCTGGAACCTTGCAAAATCTTTGTAACGCGTGGTACTCTCTCTTGCTCATAAAGACTCAAAGCTGACTCAAGTTCTCGAGGAAATTGGTTGAGACAACGTGAAAGAATTAATGCATCCTCCATCGCCTGAGCTCCGCCCTGCCCTAGATTCGGAAGCATCGGATGAGCTGCATCCCCCAGCAGAGTCACTCTCCCTTTATGCCATTTCTTTATTGGCTTGCGGTCAAAGATCTCATGAACAAGTATGTTCTCCTCATGGGTAGAATCAATGACATCCGCAATTGGTCCCCACCAGCTATTGAAATGCTGCAATGCGACATGTTTTTTATTTTCAGCTGCAAGAAATGCCCCTTGTGGAGCGTTGATAGCCGCAAACCAAAAAACACGACCCTTTCCTAAATGGGAAAAGCCAAATCTTTTTCCTTTTCCCCAGGCTTCGAATCCTCCACCAAGCTCGGCTGGAAAACGAAAATCTTCATAGTGAGAAATTCCTCTGAATGCGGTGAATCCTGAATAACGCAATCTCGTATTTTCAACAATATTTTGTCTCACTTGAGAATGTAACCCATCCGCACCGATAAGAAGTTTCGATTCAATGGATTCGCCCTCTTCAAAAAAACTTGTGACTTTCTCTCGATCCTGTTCGATTCCTAAAAACTTTTTACTAAGCATTATTGTATTAGGCTCTAATTTTTCATATAAAATTCTCTGTAAGTCGGGCCGGTATATCAAATAACTGTACGTTCCATATCGTTCTGCCTGTTTGTGAACCGGCATATTAACCAAAAGTTGACCATCAGGAGTCCTGATTTCTGCTTTTTTCACTGGCGAACCTGCATTGCGTACCTGATCCGCAACCCCCAGCTTTTCCAATGCATAGATTGCATTAGCAGACAAAACAATACCGGCACCCATTTCCTTTAATTCCGAAGCTCTTTCTAAAACTATCACTTTTTGGCCAAGCTGTTGCAAGGCAATCGCAGCTGAAAGTCCTCCGATTCCAGCCCCGATAATGGCTGTATCTGGATTGTTTATTATATTAGCCATTCTGTTTGCCCCCCTTTCTATTGGACATTTTTCCCGGTTTCCACCTTCCGTTTGTCCGATAGAGCCTTCCTATCGGACACTTTTCTCGATTTCCACCTTCTCTTTGGCCAATTGATTCTTCTTATATGTTAAAATATAGTAAAATACCCAAAATATAACCAGTGAGGTGCATGCGTTTTGACGAGACCAAGAGCATTTGCTGCAATCATTAAAGACAATTATATACTTATGACAAAGCATGTCTATCCAGACGGTTCCTTCTGGACACTGCCAGGCGGAGGTCTTGAAGCAGGCGAAACATTCGAAGATGCGGTCATTCGAGAAGTCAAAGAAGAAGTAAATTTAGATGTGGAAGTAGTGGACTATCTATTTACTGGTCAATACAGCCATGGAGAGGAAAGGTGTTTTTTAGTTCGCCCAATAAACGACAAAGAAGCTTCCCTTGGTTACGACCCCGAAGTTGGCGAACAACAAACCTTAAAAGAAGTGAAATGGCATTCACTTGAATCCATGAAGGATGACCTTCATGTTTCCAGGGTATTAGAAACTTTAAAATTAATAGTATGAGAGGGTTAATAATGAATACAGATGTATATTTTGTAAGACACGCTCATTCGGTCTTCTCCCTCGAGCATGAAGAGACACGGGAACTTTCCGAAAAAGGCTGGAGAGATGCAGAGAAAATCACTCACATTCTTTCACATGAAAATATTAATCATATCATTTCAAGTTCATATATCAGAGCAAGGCAAACGGTCAAAGGACTGGCAGATCTGTTGGATTTGGAAATTGAATTAGATTCCCGGTTCAGAGAACGGGATTTAGCTGCCCGGAATCATCATTTTGAAAATCCAGAAGAAGCCATGCAAAAGGTCTTCTCAAACCCTGTATTCAAATATCCTGGTGGAGAAACCAATCATGAAGTGCAACAACGAGGAATTGATGGTTTAAGAGATGCTGTAAAAAAGTTTGAAGGCCAGAAAATTGCCATAGGCATCCACGGTAATATTATGACCTGCACTATGAACTACTTTGATGAAAAATATGATTTTGAATTCTGGAAACAAACCACCAAACCAGATATTTATAAACTAATAATCAATGACCGTTTTGAATTAGTATCTTGTGAACGGCTATGGGAGGAAGAACTTCTTCGCAATTAAATAATGAAGGCAGCCTCTTGTCAAGCGGTGGCTGCCCTATGAGCTCTTAAGTCCTAAACTACATTTTCCCTAATCCAGCTTATTGATAGTTTTCAAGGAACGATTCCAACGGTACGAATAATAAGTCTTCGAATGTTTTATCAGGGACCAATCTCAACTTTCTTCCAAATTCACTTATCGGAATCCACCTTAACGTAAAAACCGATCCATCTTCTTTTCCTGTAAAGGTATCCATACAATAAAAGGATGCATCCTTGAACTCCGCCTCCTAAACCTTCATAATTTCATGACCTAATTTTCCGTTAAAGGTAATAACGTTTTCAAGTGTTCCAAGGTAGTTCATATTCTTAATCTCAGCGAAAATTTCTTTATGCACCTCTCTTACAAGTGAAGCCAAACTATTTTCACCGTACTCAATTCCACCGCCAATTGGCCAGTAATAGTAATCCATCTTTACTGAATCATAACCTTGTGCTACCTGGATGGCCTCACCTTTTTCAATATGAATCACCTATTCACTTAATTTTGGTAAGTAAAATTGCGGAGGCCGTTGGCGTTAGGTAAATTTCGGTTGCTGTCAGGTTTTCATGATTCAACCAGAACTCCCTGACTGGGTCTGTCTTTCCGCGCCATTGTTCTGGCCAATGTTCCTCAGGAGTGAGATCGTCCATTAATAACAATCCGCCTACCTCTAAAATGTCTATCAATATTTCCCCCTCTACACTTTTGGCAGCAGCGACATCTGCAAAAGCGAACTGAAAAGGACCCTTATGAATGATATCTTTCCAGTCTCCACATATGAATGTTGCTTGGGGGTGGTTGATATTTTTGCTGACGAACTCAACCCTGTTAGGTTCTATATCTACAGAAATAAACTGGACAGTAGATTGTATAGCGGAAAGTATCCACGCACTTCCTACCCCAAAACCTGTTCCGATTTCGAGGATTTTCCCCTGTTTGATTTGTCCGGAAAGTACTGCTAACAGTCTTCCGGTTGCATCTGTACAGGAACCATCGAACGAATTATTCTCTGCTAACTCTTTAGTGATTGCAACCAACTCAGGAATGTAAGTGTTAGATCTATACGTTAGCACTAATTGCTAGACTCCTTTTAACCTCAAATTGAGAATCCTTTTAACAAAAGCTTCTTTATGGTCGGTGTATTCATTTACACCAGTGGAAGACTTTACAATGTAATCCTTCTTCACCTTTAAATATTCTAACCTGGCATCCTCATTAGAGTTCAAGTAATCTCTAAAAAACACAAGATTGTTCCACAATTCCTCTTTGTACTCCACTAAATGAATGAAATGTGTCTTTGTCAAATATGTTTCATCGGTAAACCTTGCAAATACGATTTCACCTGGACGTTGGACTTTCAGCCTTAAAAATCCAATGTTCTTCAAGCCGCTGAGGATTCCTTCATTAAAATTTGAAATGTCATCAATTCCGACCAGGATATCAATAATCGGTTTGGCATCCATTCCTATGATCGCTGTGCTCCCTATGTGCTCAATTCGTTGATCTACTATATTTGTATTTCCGATGATAGCGTTTTTCACCCTGTCAAATTCGTTTCGCCACTCAGGGCTATAAACATCAAGCCTAACTTCGTCCTTCTTCAGGCCTAACCTCATTGAATCAACTCCCCTGGATTATTCGTTGTGAGCAAGCGGCATATAAGCGGTTGGATTTAACTCATCACTCTCAATGACGATTGCAGTTAATCCAGCAGCTGTCTTCGTTTCATGCCCTTCACCTTTTTTCCAGAATATCGCGGTTCCAGGCTCAACTTTAAAATATTCATCGGACTCTCCTCTTACATGGCCTTCACCGCTTACCACCAATAAAAGTTGTGGCATTGTTGCCTGGTGATGCCCGATGATCCCGTTTGGTTCCAGATACATAAAACCAATATGAGTGGGATTAGTCGTTCTTACTATTCGTGACATCACAAAGTCTGAATCAAACTTGGTTATTTTCATTCCACTGTCTTTTTTGAAGCTATAGAATTCCACTTTTTCCACCCCAAAATTCATGTTCATTATTTCTAAGCCTATCCACAAGACATTAGTGATGCATTATGAAGCGTACTTCGAAAGGCATCGCCTTAACCTCAAATACTATATTGCTTAACTATTAGATGTTGCGGAGTATCTGGCAATCCACTCAAAGATGTCCTGATAAACTCGGGATATAACCTGATATTTTCAAGGCTGCTGATCGGCACCCATTGGTAAATCAACCGGTCTCCCTCTTCTCCAAAGAACTCTTCTTTGTGGAAATTGAAACTGCCAATTAGAGGGGAAACTTTATAATACAGTCCAATTTCATGATAATCTTTATTGTTGTAATCAAAGAAGTTCTCCGTGAACCAGAGCAGCCGGTCCACCTTTACATCTATTCCTAACTCTTCTTTTATTTCTCTGACAATGCTTGTCTGTGAATCTTCCTGAAGCTCGACCCTGCCTCCTGGCAACGCCCAGTGCTCGTCCTTCGCCTGTTTATGTATTAGTACATGGTTGTCTAAGATCATAACCGCCGCTACCCGATAATTAAAGACAGCCTTTTCCATGTAAAAAGTTGCATCCATTGTTCGTCCTCCTTATTTTAAAAAGCTTTCTAATTCTTTTGCTAATCTTGACTTCCGGAAGCCCTTTTGCCGCTTTAATTCCTTTATTTCTTCTATCGTTTGATAGGAGGCGAACGTAGTAGTAGTTAATGTGTTCAATCACAGCAAAAAGAAAGACAAAAACAAACCAATACAATTCAATTGGTTTGCTGTTGAGTTGATAGATTAATACAAACATACCTATTACAATCAACCCGGTATTAAGCCTTTTAAAATTCGCGAAAATTCTTAACTGACGACCAGGCAGAGGTGTAAAATCATTTTGTTGAACCTGTTTTAGTTTCAAATACCAGTAATAGCTTCCCTGCAGCAAAATAAATTCTAGCAAGGCAAAAGCGTATAGCGACTGATAGGAGGTTAAATAAGGGACTGACCATTCAAAAAGCTGAATATACAGTATCCAAATAAGAGCAAAAGTGAAAACAGCAAACAATTCTCCGGTATACAAACTAACTAACTTTTTCTTCACTCTTTTTTGCATACAAGAACCCTTAAACCTGTACCGTAAATTGCTTCATAAGATTCTTGATTAACGGATTAAGCTGGTCAGGCAACTCACTCACACTGAAAAAGCGAGCTTGGGTTGTTTCAACACCATCCGCTTTGAGTACTCCACCCAGGATTTCTTTTGATACATAGGCAACAGTAACTGGATAAAACTCATCCCCATTTGGCAGCTTTACATGGTGCTGCTTACCCGAAAAAACACCAACCAGATTTAGCTGGCCGATTTCCAGTCCAGTTTCCTCGAATACTTCCCTTCTGCCTGCTTCCTCGGTTGATTCACCTAACTCCATAAACCCGCCCGGAACACCCCATTGCCCATCGCGTCTTTTCTGAAGTAAAAACTTTCCCTCTTCATTGATTACTGCTACTGCAACCCCAACCAAGATCAGAGGCTGGTGACCGATATCCTTCCGCAAATCCTCTATGTATCCCATATTTCCTCCCTGATAAGTAAAAATTTACTAGGTAAACAGAATTCGACAGAAGCAGCTTTTTTCCTTCTTTTTACCAAAAATAAAAAGCGATTCTTTAAAAGAACACTTCCTGGAAATTTTCACGTATTATCTCTTTTAAACTCAAACATGACGGACACTTTTTCTCTCAGTCCCGCTCTTTCTGTCCGTCATCACGGTCATGACGGACACTTTTCTCTCAATCCCGCTCTTTCTATCCGTCATCTCGTCTATGACGGACACTTTTTCTCTCAATCTCGTTCTTTCTGTCCGTCATCACGACTATGACGGACACTTTCTCCTTCAATCTCGCTCTTTTTGTCCGTCATCACGGCTATGACGGACACTTTTTCTCTCAATCCTGCTCTTTCTGTCCGTCATCTCGTCTATGACGGACACTTTTCCTCTCAACCTCGCTTTTTCTGTCCGTCATCACGACTATGACGGACACTTTCTCCTTCAATCTCGCTCTTTTTGTCCGTCATCACGGCTATGACGGACACTTTCTCCTTTAACCTCACTCTTTCTGTCCGTCATCACGTCAGTATCCGGACCGCTTCCTAATAAATACAGCAGTTACTATTAAAAGGCTAACCAACGGAAGCCAGATGTAGATGTAGCGGACGACTGGATTTCGCAACTGATTTTTCAGATCCACTTCCTCGGTTGGGGTTGTCCCTTTTCCAAGCGTCGCTAAATCCTCCCCTGCACCGCTTAATTCCTTTGTTCGGTCACATATATTGGTTGTCAATTCACCCTGGAAATCATACGCATATACCAAATAAGATTCTCCCTCGACAAAATCAAGAGAACAGCTGGACCATTCATCTTTCAAAATGATTTCTGTTTGTGATACACCTTTCCATGTTTCTTCAACCTCAAATAATATATTCCTATTATTCTTCTCGGTTCTAATGTCTATGATCTTTCCGCTGAATACCGCTTTAGAGCTTTCCACCTCTCTTTCAACACTTTGCGGTTCCACACATTTGCAAGCATGGCTGACTGTGGGGAAGGTTGTTAATACCGCACCCAAAAGAAAAACTAATATTAAAAAGGATATTAATTTAAAATAGTTCATCCTTCAATTCTTCCTCCATAGATAAAACTAGCACTGCCTTACCATTAATAAAGCAGTGCTACCTTCATTATCTCTTTGTAATCTCAATTACTCCGCCACAATGCGAAATAGGCAGGAATTCCAGTTTGCAGTAATCCGCCAACACAGAACGGATCTCATTAAAAACAAAGTAAAATTCATCATCGTCCCAGAATTCTTTGCTGTCATTTTTACATGCTTCCAACTGCTGCCTCGTTTGAAAGGCAATGTCTCCTATCAGAATTTTGCCGCCCTCTGATAGCAATGGCATTAATTCTTTTAAAAAAGAGACTTTTTCTTCGTCTGTTAAATGATGCAATGCGTAAGTACTTAGGATATAATCGTACTTTTTCATTTTAATTTCATCGGGCAAGCCTTTGACAATATCCCATTCTATTAAGTTGGCATTCGGCATTTTAGGCTGAGCCAGAGCAATCATTCTCGGTGAAAAATCAATTCCATCTATAAGATGTCCATTTTCATACAACCTGGCAGTCAGAACTCCTGTCCCGAAACCAATATCCAAGATTCTTGAATTTTCTCTTTCCATGACTTCATTGAAAATCGTATTCAAGATCGCTCTATAGCCTGCAAATGGATATACTCCACTTTCTTCACTGACCTGTACCGTTTTGTCATAGCCGTCTGCCCACAAATTAAAACCTTGTTTATTTAACATGAATGCTCCTCCAATTATTCGCGAACATCAAGCACTCTATCTCAGTTTATAACACGATGTCCTCCATTGTTGTTTTTCTTAAGTCCTTTACCTTTCTTCTTTCCTGCTTCATCTCAAAAGCCACCTTCCATAGAGTTCATTTATTGATAATAATCAAGTGCTTTTTCAAAATGAGAATAATATCCGCCGGCACTATCAATATTTGAAAGCTGTTTAAGATCTTCCCTACTCATAAAAATAAAATCGATCGGTTTTTTACTATAGCGAACAAGAATCTCGGCTGATTTATCCTCTGCCCATTCCAGCGTCTCAACTGTCAAATGAATTAACTTTTCATTCTCTTCCTGATAGTAAATCGATATATTCTCATACACATGCTTCATACTTTCAGCTTTAAGTTTTACCTCTAACTCACTGTCATAATTTAAAGTGAAGAAAGATTTTGCTGTCGTAAAAAAGTTTACATTCTCACCGGTCCTTGCATTCAGTTCCTTTTGGAACGCTTTGAGGACTGCGAATATACTGACTAAAAATATAAGCAGTATGATGAAGAAAATCGTCACCCACAACCTTATGTTCGGTCTACTCATCTCTTCCTCTTTTCGCCAGCTCCTCAAGCAAAGAAATCATTTTTTCATTTTGTTCAATCATTTCCTCATTTTGCTGCCTGAGCTTTGTAAAATCAAACATGAATACCAATAAAACAATCGTTATAATGATTAACACTTCGTTACTCCTTCCCCCATAAGCCAGCTTATGGCCTCATTCAAATTACTTGCCATAAAATCCAGTTGGATTTCTCCCCATCTGCCAAAATACTGCTTGTTTATGTATTTATCATAAGCAGCCTGGCCGCTGCCCGTTTTGACCAAAATCTTCAAGCAGCCCGCTTCGTCAGCAGCCAGCATGTCCGTCCATCTATCTCCGATTACTACACATCGATTTAAGTCCAGCTTGTTTTCAACTGCAGCTCTTTTCAGCATTCCGGGAGAAGGTTTTCTACAGGTACAGCCTTCATCATGGCGGTGAGGACAAATGTATACCTTATCAAACCCAAACGATCTCAACTCACTCACAAACTGGTCAACTGTGGCTTCTCCGTTCGCAATCCCTGGCTGGTTCGTAAACGAATAGACAAAAATATTGTTTTCTTTTAATAGCTTGATTGATTTCTGGACACCGGGGAATAACTCAAAATCCCCAGGATAAATCACTTTGTCAGTTCCTCCAAGAGTCCCATCCCGGTCAATAAAAACAGCCTGGATATTCAACACGATACCTACACCTCCGAACTCACTTTTCTGCCAGCAATTCCGTTAAAACTTTAACCTTTCAATAACGCAAGCCCTGTGTTCCTGGCTGAGATCGTGAGCTTTTTTATAAAGCGGATTATTCTTTCCTTCCTTCAAATCTCCGATAAAATTAATCTCTACTTTCCCTTTGTACTGATTCCACACTTGATTCAATTCATTTATGTACTGCTTTACGGGTCCTTCGTAAGCCTTCAAATCAATAGAGAAACTTGAGGTCCAGGCTTTCTGATCTGTAATAATAATTGCTTTCTTAAATTTTTTCTTTTTCATCAGCTTCAATGCATCGAGGATTGCTAGCAATTCACATACAATCGGTTTAGTGGTTTTAATATTTCTCACTGTTGATTAACCAGCCGCTGTTTCTCTGTTCCTGACGATGATAACTCCAGTTCCTGCAGTGGCATTGTTAAAATTATAGGAGCCATCGACAATTAAGATTGGAACATCAGCGGGGACTTTTTCGACTAATGGCATAAGCAAGTTTTTCAATACCTGCTTAACGACATGATCTCCTTTACGATAAAAGTCGAGGATATCCTGAACATGATAAAAATCCTTTTCTCCTACATGCTGAAACGGGAGCCCGTTTTTCTTTAAGTTTATAAATTGATCCTTTGTTATTCTTAGGATTGAGAGAATACTATCTTCAGTGACATACTCTTCCAGCGAGCGCCCTTTGTTGTCACGAAATTCCCTTTCCAAACGCTCCTGTGAAGGTTTGTATGACTTCACCCATTCTTTCACTTCCTCTTCCAGGAATCTGTATTCATTCGCAATCAGATAATGAGGCATTCCGTCATTCAAATATACTGTCAGTTGGGTTTTAGTTAATTTGACGTTTTTGATCAATTCTCCCCTTAAAAGTAATTTTACTGGGGTCTGTTTTGATGTAATCGTTATCATCTGGCACCTGCATTCTTTTTGAAAATTCCACTATTTCCATCATACCATTCTCTAAAATACATTTATATCCAAAGTTTCCATTTTAAACGAAGTAAACCATAAAAAAATCCCCTCACCAAATGGCAAGGGGACCTGTTTTATCCGTATTTTTTTACTAACCGTTACGCAATTCATTTTGAAGCTTCTTGAACTGCAGATACATAGCGGCTCGCCATGGGACAATCATTCCAAAAGCAAGAATCCAGAACATTCCGCTCAACTCACCAAAATTGATTGAACTGCTTAGCACCAGTTTTGCTATGACACGTACGATCAACAGACCGATTAAAATGAAGACGAAAGCCTTGGATCTTTTGAGAAAGATTTCCCGTCCTCTGACCTCGAATTTCGAGGTCTTGATGAGCAGGATTGAGAATAGTATCCCTACTGAAAGTGCCTCTATAATCTGTAAAAAATGAACACGGAACACCGGGAAGATGAACATGAGCGCACCCGTGCTCATAAAGATTGGCGGTAAAATAATTTTCTTGGCAGATGCTGGTCTTTTGGCAGCCTTCATCCTCATGAATGTCACAAAGATGGCCATGCCAATTGCTCCAACTGTTGACGCCAGAACATAATTCATTCTATATTTCATCCCTTATTTATAGTGTCCACATTATTATAATGAAAATAAGCCATTTAAGATAGACTTAAATGGCTGTTTTTTATCTTAATACTCTTGATACGGAATCGACTACCTGTGAATCATCGAATGGCTTTACAATGAAATCCTTTGCTCCCGCCTCAATCGCATCCACCACCATCTTCTGCTGGCCCATCGCTGAGCACATGATGATTTTTGCATCTTTGAAATTCTTTTTGATTTCTTTTACGGCGTCCAGTCCGCTCATTTCCGGCATTGTTATATCCATTGTCACAAGATCGGGTTTCAGCTCGCGATACAGCTCGACTGCTTCACGTCCATTTTCAGCTTCCCCCACTATTTCGTGGTTTGCTTTCTTCAGAATATTGGTTAAGGTGATTCTCATAAATTTTGCGTCGTCAACTATCAAAATTCTGGCCATCGCTGTATCCTCCCCGACAATCACAACAAATATATTATTCTATTTAATTTCCTCTTAATTACTATATAACTATATTTAACCATTATTTTCAATGTAAAGACACCGACAAATTTCTCACATACAAAAATTCCTTATGAAAATAATCTCATATAGCCCTATTAGCACTCAAGCTTTAATATGCTTGTTAAAAACCTGTAAAATCGCCAAAAAACATTGATAGAATCGAAATCAGTTTCGTCATCCAATCGAAGAACAACATGATTCCGACTAATATCATGATATAGCCGCCGATTTTTACAATTTTCACATTATGTTTGCGGATCCACTGCATTTTTCCAATGAAGAATGAAAGGATGAAGAACGGAATCGCAAAACCCAGAGTATACGCGATCATATAAAGCATTCCAGAGCCAGGGTTTGAGCTTGCAAGCAGGATGACCGAGGCGAGGATTGGTCCAGTACACGGAGTCCATCCGGCCGCAAAAGCCATTCCAATCAATGAGGACCCAAAGTAACCCGATGGGCGGTTCTTGAATTCTATTTTCCTGTCTTTCATCAAGAACTCAGGCTTAAAGAACCCAATGACCATCAACCCGAAGGCAACAATAAAGATTGCACCCAACTGACGGATGAGGTCCTGGTACTGAATGAAGAATTGGCCTACAAAAGAGGTACCGAATCCAATCGCAATGAATATCACCGAAAAGCCCAGCAAGAAAAACAATGTATGCAGCAGACTGCGCCTTTGCAGCATCGCATTTTCGCTCTTCAGTTCTCCTACAGACATACCAGTAATATAAGATAAGAATGCCGGATAAAGCGGTAAGCAGCATGGAGAAATAAAGCTAAGGAATCCCGCTCCCATAGCAATGAGTATATTTATATCTGTCATAATTCCATCCCCAGTCCATATTCGTTAGTCCCATTCTAACAAAACCATTTACTATTATTATAGTTTAACTGTGAACAATTTATTAATTTCTATAAAAAAGGTGTTTAACTTCTAAAAAGCTGGGTAATAAAGTACGGTGTATATTTTTTACAGGAAAATATTTTACAAATGTTTCTTTTGAAATTTGGGAGTTTATGCTATATACTAATATAGCACTTGTAATAATTTCTATATTTGATAAAGATTTTACATAACTATTTTTAATATACTGCTAAGAGATAAAACAAGAAAGGATTTTCACATTGTCTAAGGAGCAACTAATCACCCTCATTGAAAAGAAACGCGAAGAGCTGATACAAATCGCATCTAAGAACGGCCTCAATTCCACAATCGCCATTCATTACAGCCAGGAACTTGATGAACTGTTAAATGAATATAATCGCGTATACATTAAAAAGATAGCAGCACATTAAAAACAGCTAAACGCCACAAGCGTTATAGCTGTTTTATTTTTTCTATTTAAGTGGGTTCTTGACTATTCATTAAATTCGATGACGCCTTCGTGCAATACGTTTCTTACAAATGGATACACTGTGTATCTCAAATAATCCATAGCCCTCATGCATGCAGTGTAGATAACTCTGCGCAGCCTCTCATTACATGGTATGCACGGCTATATGTTTTTCCTAGACAAAACTAAAACTTTTTCATTACTTTTCCGATTATTTTTCCAGCACTCTTTCCAGCCTTCTTTGTTACCTGCTTTTTCACTTGCTTTTTAATTTCCTTCTTTATCATGCTCTTTAATCCCATCTTTTTCCCTCTTCCCCAAATATAATTACTTTATTGGATAATAGTACGATTCTTTAGGCAAAAAAGTTTCATTTCTGCCTTGATAAGAATAAATAAAACCGTTGTGATCTAACCTGCCAGTCAGCACAACAAGAGGTATTTTTTTTTAGATTATTCATTGGATCGTAATTTCATTTTCCATTTTAATCAAAATAAAGGCGATTACTTTTAGCAATCGCCTTTATACATAATTTAATTATCTATCCAACCACATCTTCCAATCGTTCTACTGAACCGTTCTGCAGGAGATACATCTTATGGTAAAGTCCCTGTTGAGTGAGCAGTTCCTGATGTGATCCGCGTTCGACTATTTCTCCATGATGGAGGACGATGATCTGGTCTGCATCCTGGATGGTCGAAAGCCTGTGGGCAATGGCAATCGTGGTCCTGCCTTTACGCATTTTGGCGAGTGCGGTCTGGATGGCCTCTTCGGTTTCCGTATCAATATTTGCAGTTGCTTCATCGAGGACAAGGATTTTCGGATTAGCCGCAATCGTCCTAGCGAATGCGATCAACTGCCTCTGTCCGCTCGAAAAAGTGGAGCCTCGCTCTGTCACTTTTTGTGCATATCCATCTTCAAGTTTATCAATGAAAGAATCCGCCTGGACAAATTCAGCCGCCCTCTTAATATCTTCTTCAGACAAATCGCTATTGTGCAGCCTGATATTATCACCGACTGTTCCGTAGAACAAGAACGGATCCTGAAGCACAAGCCCCATTTTATGGCGCAGTTCTTTTACCGGATAATTTTTTATCGAATGATTATCAATTAAAATATCACCGCGTTCAAACTCATAGAAACGCATCAACAGGTTGATGATTGAACTTTTCCCGCTTCCGGTGTGGCCTACAAATGCAAGAGTTTCCCCTGGATTCACGGTGAAACTGATATTTTTCAAGACATCCCTTTTTCCATCATAGGAAAAACTGACATCCTTGAATTCTATTTTTCCATCATTGACTTTGTCAGCTTCTTTTCCAGTCTGTCCCGGAGCAAGCTCCGTTTCATCAAGCAGTTTGAAAACACGTGATGCAGCGACAATCGCCTGCTGGTACATGGAAAGTCTCATCATCATATTGTTCACTGGCTCGAAAAAGCGATCCAGGTAATTGATGAATGCATACAATACCCCAATCTCAATTGGACTGTCAAAAGAAGTAATCCCAAAAAAGCTAAGAACGATCATTAACGCTAAAATATAGACCAGGTCAACAGCTGGGCGTAACAACAGCCCATCTGCCTTGATGTTTTTCATGCCCGCGTCAAAATGCTTATCGTTAATTTCACCGAACTCCCTTTTCAATCTTTCTTCCTGACGGAACATCTGGATAATCGACATACCCTGGAGTGATTCACTGAGCTTTGCATTGAGCTGGCTCAGCCGTTCACGCATATCCTGGTAAAACTTTGAGCTCAGTTTCCGGTACAAACTCATGATGAACACGATGAAAGGTAAAATCAGCATTGTGAACAAAGCCAATTTCACATTCAGGATAAACATTGCGACAAAAATTCCGAACAGCAAGAAGCCGCTTTGGATGAACGTCGCAATGACACTGACGAACATATCTTTGATTGCTTCTGTGTCATTGGTCACTCTGGATACAAGTGAGCCGGCAGGCGTTTTATCGAAATATTTCAATCCAAGCTGCTGCACCTTTGTAAAGACATCAATCCTCATTTGCTGGATGATTTTCAGCGCAATTTCCTGGAACTTCAGAAGCTGAAAATAAGAGACGAGTACATTGAGGATCTGGATGCCGATATAAGCAGCACCGAGCATCAACAATGGCTTGAATGGCATGTAACCTTCCCTCAAGTAATCATCGATAAAAATTTTCACCAATATCGGTCCGAGCACATCCCCAACAGTGGCGAGCAGCAGGAATCCGAATGCGACAAAAATCATTTTTAAATGCGGCTTTGCATAAGCAAGAAGCCGGAACAGCACGGAACGCTGCTCTTTAGCGTTTAGTACAGGCGTTTTTTCCATTGATCACCCTCCCTGCTCAACAAGCTCTTCAAGCTGCTGCCTTAAATACATATCCTTGTACCAGCCTTCGTTCTCCATCAACTGGTCGTGGGTACCACGCTCAGCAATCCGGCCATCTTCAAGGACAACGATGAGATCAGCGTGGTGGATGGCGCTTAAGCGGTGTGCAGTGATAATTGTTGTCTTATCTTTTCGATTTTCTTTCAATGCTGATAAAATCTGTTCCTCGGTCTTCGCGTCGACCGCCGACAACGAATCATCAAGGATAAGGATTTCCGGATTCATCACCAATGCGCGAGCAATTGAGATCCTCTGTTTTTGGCCGCCTGAGAGCGAAACCCCACGCTCCCCGACAACGGTTTGATAGCCATCGGTAAATTCAAGAATGTCATCATGGATGTTCGCCACTCTAGCTGAATTATAGATGACCTCCTTATCAACAGTAGGATCCGCGAAAGCAATGTTCTCCTGGACAGTTGCGGAGAAAAGGAAATGATCCTGTGGAACGTATCCAATTGCCTGTCTCAATCGATCCATCTTATAGTCCTGAATATTCCTGCCCCCAATGGCTATGCTTCCTTCCGACAGATCGAATTCACGGATCAACAGCTTCAGGAGTGTTGTTTTCCCCGCTCCCGTTTTCCCAACGATTCCAAGGGTCTGACCCTTCCCAAGACCAAATTTAATATCCTTTAAAATAGGTTCCTGGTCGCCAGGATAGGTAAATGACTCAATATTATATTTAATAGCACCATTCGGTACTATATCCAGAGCATCTGGTTTGTCCTGGATGTCGATTTTTTCATCAAGCAATGCTGAAACACGATCATATGAAGCTCTTCCACGCTCGACAATATTGAAAAACCAGCCGAACGCTAGCATAGGCCACACCAGCAAGCCCAGATAAGATGTGAAAGATACCAGCTGCCCAATTGTCAGTTCCCCGTTCAACACATACCTTGCCCCGAAAGCAATCGATAAGAAGAATGATATGCCAACAATGATTGAAATCGTTGGATCAAATAAAGCGTCAACCTTTGCGACGGAAATGTTCTTTTTTACAACATCCTCAGACTGTTTGCGAAAATCCTCAATATCTTCTTTCTCCTGGCCAAATGTTTTAATGACTTTGATTCCCGTGATGCTTTCCTGTGTCTTATCATTTAAATCTGAAAAAGCTTCCTGGGCCTTATGGAATCTTTTATGAAGCATCGTCCCATACCAGCTTGTCAGCAAAGCCATGAATGGCATTGGAATCAATGCGATCAAAGTCAGTTTCCAGCTGATTGTCGCTGCCATCGCGATGATGACGAAGCCGCCGGTTGAGACAGAGTCAACAAACGTCAGAACACCGGCACCGGCTGTCTGCTGGATCGCCGAAAGGTCATTTGTAGCATGAGCCATCAAGTCCCCTGTCCTTCTTTTCTGGTAAAAAGACTGCGACATACTGGTGAAATGGGCATACAGCCGATTCCTTAATAATCGGGCCAGTTTTACCGCTGAACCAAAAATCATGATCCGCCAGTAATACCTGAGCGAATACATCGCCAACCCAGTAGCGGCTAATACAAACATCCATTTTCCAAGTTTTCCAGCCGTAAGCGTACCATTGGTAATTTCATCTACGATTATTCCAATGACGCGCGGCGGGACAAGCTGGAGAAACGCCACAAATAACAGCAGGAAAACCCCTGTCAGATAGGCCTTTTTCTCCGATTTGAAATACCATAATAAATCCTTGAATACGCTCATATGTATATCCCCCAAACCCCTCAAATGCTTAAATAGTTTATCAAATATTTGTAAAATGGGGAAGATTTTTTCTTTTAGATTTATGGGCAGACACTTCAACCTCACTCTAAATAAACGAATATTATGGTTTATTAATGATGATTCGTTCGGTTTTTTCAACATTATTTGTTGAATGTATTTAAAAGAGTGATATAATATCAATAAATCAATAGATTCACTCATATAATCGCGGGGATATGGCCTGCAAGTTTCTACCGGATTACCGTAAATGATCCGACTATGAGTGAGCAATGCAGGGGACGAAACTCAACCTCTATTTGCCCGCAGCTTTATATTAGCCCAAGGCCATTGCTTCACTCATTTTATGATGTGAATGCAATGCTTTGGGCTTTTTTGTATTTTACAGCCCTGATTTACAGAGGAGGAATACGATGGAACTGCTTATTGAAAAAATTAAAAAAGAAGGAATCGTCCTGTCATCATCAGTATTAAAGGTAGATTCATTCCTGAACCACCAGGTAGACCCGAAGCTGATGGCCGAGATTGGGAAGGAATTTGCCGGGCGGTTCGAGGATTGTGGGATCACAAAAATACTGACGATCGAATCATCAGGTATCGCTCCTGCGGTGATGACTGGACTACAGCTGAATGTACCAGTTGTTTTTGCCAGAAAAAGAAAATCTCTAACACTCGTAAATAATTTGTTAACTGCATCTGTCTACTCTTTTACCAAGGAAGAAACAAGCGAAATTTCTGTTTCAAATCAGTACATATCTGAAAACGATAGGGTTTTGATCATTGACGATTTCCTGGCCAACGGACAAGCGGCTCTTGGGCTTGCAGAAATAGCCACCAAGGCAAAAGCCTCCATTGCGGGTATCGGGATTGTGATCGAAAAAGGATTTCAAAATGGTGGATCCCTTCTGAGGGAAAAAGGCTATCGAGTCGAATCCTTGGCGATCATAAGCTCGCTTGAGGATGGCTTAGTCAGATTTGAACAACAAACAACTGAGACAAAGGTGGAATTGACACGATGAAACAGAATCCAATAAAAATAGCATCTTTAGGAATCCAGCATGTACTGGCAATGTATGCAGGCGCGGTGATTGTTCCGCTAATTGTTGGCGGAGCCCTTGGTTTAACAGGAGAACAGTTAACTTATTTAGTTTCGATTGATATTTTTATGTGCGGGATCGCTACCCTTTTACAAGTATGGCGCAATAAATTCTTCGGAATCGGCCTTCCGGTGGTACTGGGCTGTACTTTCACTGCCGTAGGTCCGATGATTGCGATTGGCGGACAATATGGCATTTCAGCAATTTACGGCTCCATCCTTGTCTCAGGTATATTTGTCGTCGCAATTTCAAAGTACTTTGGCAAGCTTGTCAGGTTTTTCCCTCCGGTTGTGACCGGATCTGTTGTAACCATCATCGGAATCACTTTAATTCCGGTTGCGATGAATAATATGGCCGGTGGACAGGGCAGCCCTGACTTTGGTTCTCTTACAAATATCGGACTTGCATTCGGTACCCTGCTGTTCATTATTGTGTTGTTCCGTTTCTTTAAAGGATTTGTTCGTGCCATTGCTATTCTGTTGGGATTGGCTGTGGGAACAATCGTTGCATATTTTATGGGAATGGTGAATTTCAGTGCTGTTTCGGAAGCTTCATGGCTGCATATGCCAGCACCGTTTTATTTCGGCCTGCCAACATTTGAAGTATCAGCCATCCTCACGATGATTCTCGTAGCGATGGTCAGTCTTGTGGAATCTACAGGAGTATACTTTGCTCTTGGAGATATTTGTGAAGAAAAGCTTGAAGAAAAAGATTTAGAAAATGGATATCGTGCGGAAGGACTTGCGATTATCCTCGGTGCATTCTTTAATGCTTTTCCTTATACAACTTATTCACAAAACGTAGGACTCCTTCAGCTGTCCGGTGTGAAGACGAAGAATGTCATATACACAGCAGGTGCATTCCTTGTGTTGCTCGGGCTCGTACCGAAAATCGGCGCCCTGACTACGATTATCCCTACCCCTGTCCTAGGAGGAGCAATGGTTGCCATGTTCGGCATGGTTGTCGCTTATGGGATCAAAATGCTTAGCGCGGTAGAGTTCTCATCACAGGAGAACCTTTTGATCATCGCCTGCTCTGTAGGAATGGGACTCGGGGTGACAGCCGTGCCTGAACTATTCGCGCAAATGCCTTCCAGCATCAGAATCCTTACTGATAACGGCATCGTCGCAGGAAGCTTAACCGCTATCGTATTGAATCTAGTATTCAATGTTTTTAACTCAAATAAAGCAGCCCAGCAAGCAACGTTTGCTGAGCAGAAGGCTTCTTAATGTTTTGATAACATACTTAGGCATAAACTTAAGGCACCGATTGAATCCGGTGCCTATTTTCATTCTATTATTCTATTGGTCACCTGTTTTTACAAAATCCCGATTTTCGGGCACCAATCGGCTTCATTGGTGACCTCTTTTTACAGATACTCGATTTTTCGGTCACCAATCGGCTCTATTGGTGACCTCTTTTTACAAAATCCCGGATTTTCGGGCGCCAATCGGCTTCATAGGTGACCTCTTTTTACAGATACTTGATTTTTCGGGCGTCAATCGTCTTTATTGGTGACATATTTTTCGCAAATCCCGATTTTCGGGCACCAATCGGCTTCATTGGTTACCTCTTTTACCCCGAACAACCTATTTCAGCGCCAGCCCCTATAACCTGTGTCATTACTAATCTTTCTCTCTATTGAAGTGCCTGCTTCAAATCCTCAATCAAGTCCTCTGCATCTTCAATTCCGACCGAAATCCTGATTAACCCGTCTGTAATTCCTAATTCTGCTCTGCGCTCAGCCGGGATTGATGCGTGGGTCATTTTTGCCGGAACAGAGATTAAGCTTTCTACTGCTCCCAGACTTTCAGCAAGGGTGAAATATTTTACTTTGCTCAATACCTTTGCTGCTTTTTCACCGCTTCCTACATCAAAGCTGACCATGCCTCCAAATCCTCCTGCCTGTTCTTTGGCGATTGAATGCTGAGGATGAGATTCGAGACCTGGATAATAAATTTTCTCCACGCTCTTGTGATCCTTTAGAAACTCGACGATCTTTTTGGTGTTCGCCTCATGCGCTTCCATCCGAAGACCCAAAGTTTTAATTCCCCTCACAAGCAGCCAGGAATCCTGTGGCCCTAAAATCCCTCCGGTAGAGTTTTGGACAAAATGAAGATCATCAGCCAGGTGTTCATCGTTCACGACAACCAATCCAGCTACTACATCGCTATGTCCGCCAAGATACTTAGTTGCAGAGTGAAGAACCATATCAGCACCGAGAGTCAACGGAATCTGCCAGTAGGGTGTGCTGAAAGTATTGTCCACGATTGTCAGCAAGTCATTTTCTTTTGCCAACTCTGCACATGCCTTGATGTCCGTTACCTTTAAGAGTGGATTTGTTGGTGTCTCGATATATAGAGCCTTGGTATTCGGCTGAATCGCTGCCTTAACCGCTTCAAGGTCTGTTGTATCCACAAATGTCGATTCAATTCCGACCCGGTTAAGGACCTTGTTCATAACCCTGTATGTCCCGCCATATACATCGTCAGTCAGGATGATATGGTCACCTGCGTTAAATATCATCATCACTGCAGTAATTGCCGCCATTCCGGAACCAAAGGCAAATCCTCTTTTCCCTTCTTCCAAGTCTTTGATTAACTCTTCCAGGGCAAACCTCGTCGGGTTCCCTGTCCTTGAATATTCATAGCCTTTATGGACTCCTACCTCATCTTGCTTGTAAGTACTTACCTGGTAAATTGGAAATGAAACAGCGCCCGTAGTTTTATCGCCGGGAATACCGCCGTGGATCATTTTTGTTTTGCGTTTCATTTAAATTCCCCCCTCGTAGATTTTTTTGCTAAGATATCGCTCACTCCCGTCTGGGAAGATCGTAACGATGTTTGTGCCAGGAGGGGCTTTACGTGCTTCTTGTAAAGCCGCGTGAAGAGCTGCGCCAGATGAGCTTGCAGCGAGTATTCCCTCTCTAGCCGCGAGTTCCTTCACGGTGTTAAATGCATCTTTATCGGAAATAGTATAGATCTCATCAAATAAAGCAGAATCCATATATGGCGGAAGGAATTCCATGCCGATTCCTTCTGTTTTATGGGACCCTGACTGGCCTCCGTTTAGAATCGATCCTTCCGGTTCAACAATGACGGTCTTTATCATTGGATTTTTTTCTTTTAAGAACTTCGCTGTACCCATGAATGTTCCTCCGGTACCGGCACCAGCTACGAAAATATCAATCTCACCATCTAAGTCGTGCCAAATCTCAGGTCCCAATGTTTTATAATAAGTTTCTGGATTTGACGGATTGGAAAATTGGGATGGTGAGTAAGAATTGGGTATTTCTTTGAGCAATTGTCCGGTGCGGCGAATTGCCCCCGCCATCCCCTCGGAAGTAGGTGTGTGTATGATGTTTGCGCCGAGAGCCCTCATCACCGTCTGTTTTTCAATGCTGAATTTTTCCGGCACTACAAAAACAACATCAATACCTTTGTTGATCGCTGCCATCGCCAGCCCGATCCCCGTGTTACCTGCAGTTGGCTCAATTAGTGTACCGCCTTTAACCAGTTTGCCTGAACGGAAAGCCTCGTCGATCAACTCTAATCCCAGTCGGTCTTTAATGCTGCCTCCCGGATTTAAGTATTCCAGCTTTGCATATAAACGGACATCGATAGGCAGATAGAATTGGGTAAGTTCAACCATGGGTGTATGGCCAATTATTTCATGGATACTGCGGTAAACCGTCATTGCATTTAACTCTCCTTATTCAGCGAAAACCTGGCGCCAGTCATCTTTCTTTGCCAGCATTTTCGCTGCAATTTCTTTTGCTCCCTCGAGGCTGTGGCTTGCAGCCCATCCACACTGAATTTCATTGCAGGCAGGAACCTCATTTGCCTCAAGCACATCATTCAGAGTTTGTTCTAACACTTCAAGTATATTGTCGTAATCATCATGGTTGATTACCGATAGATAAAATCCCGTCTGGCAGCCCATCGGACTAATATCTACGACACTGGCATGATGATTACGAATATTTTCAGCCATAAGATGCTCAAGCGAGTGAAGGCCAGGCATTTCCATATGCTCCTTGTTCGGCTGGCAGAACCGAATATCATACTTATGAATAACATCTCCATTGGCGCCCTGTGTTGTTCCCGCCAAACGGATATATGGTGCCGCCACCTTCGTGTGATCTAAATTAAAGCTTTCAACATTCATTTTCTTTACCATTACTCCTTCAACTCCTTTAACATTAGTAAAATCAGTTCTGCGGAATTTTTTGCAGCCGTTTCAAGGAATTGATCAAACGAAATATTTGAATCTTTCCCTGCAATATCGGAAAGCGACCTGATAATGACAAATGGAACTTCGAATTGATGGGCTACCTGGGCTATCGCAGCCGCTTCCATTTCCGCAGCATACAATTCAGGCATCTTGCTTCTGATGAGTCCCACCCTCTCCGGGTCATTCATGAAGGAATCACCTGAAGCGATCAATCCTTTAACAATCTGGATGCCATCAATCTTTTCAGCACTCTTTAACGCGGCCGTGACAAGCTTTTCATCTGGGGCGAAGTAAGCAGGCATCCTTGGTACCTGGCCATATTCGTATCCAAAGATAGTTACATCAACATCGTGATGCCTTACTTCTGTCGAAATGATGACATCACCGACATTTAGGTTTTTGTGAAAACCCCCAGCAGAACCTGTATTGATGATGACATCGGGTTGGAATTTATCAATAAGGATCGCTGTCCCCATTGCCGCATTTACTTTGCCGATTCCTGACTTCAGCAGGACTACTTGCAAACTATCAATCTCTCCTTGATAAAATTCACTTCCAGCAAGATACGTATCTTCCCTGTTTTTGAGTTTGCTGCGAAGCAAATCTACTTCTTCATCCATTGCACCGATAATCCCAACTCTCATCGTGCCTCTCCCCCATACTATCTTTAATTTTCTTTTACGGCTTCCATCAGCCAAACATAGGAGTTCAACTTTTCAAAATTAACATGGAAACCATGTCTCTCGAAGATCTGCTTTATTACCTCAAGAGTCGTATAGTGCTCACTCTGCAGATCCTTAAGGAGATTCTCGTATCCCTGTTCCTTTACTATCCTATGCCTTTCATTACGGTCACTTTCATTTAAAAAAGCAGTATCCGCAAATACAATCCTTCCACCCTTTTCTAACATTTCGCTGTATAGCTTAATGGCGGTATCCTTTTCATCATCAGTTAAATGATGAAAAGCATAGGTACTGACAATTGAATCTATTTTTCCAGGAAGATTTGGAAATTGAATAAAATCTCCATCGTATAATTCTAGATTCATGAACCGAGCCTCCGTTTTTTCCCTCATTACTTTTGAAGGCTCTACTCCATATACCTCTCTGCCCAAGCCGATTAGTTTTTCGGTAAGATTTCCTGTCCCAACACCAAATTCAAGTACCCTACCCTTTGACTTTTGAGCTACTAAATCTAAAATTTCCTCGTAATTTTCAAAAACATCCTTATATTCAGCGTCTTGCCCAGAAACCGTCTCGTCGTAAAACTCTGCCCATTCGTCAAACAAGGGGATAAATTCTCTGCCCAAATTATTCACCCGCTTTTTAATTATTATAATTCCTATATGTATAGTATGAATTATAATATTATAGGTCACATATTAGCACACTCAATTTTCTAAATCAATTAATTTTATCGGGGTTAAATTCCCTCTGCATGGAAGAAAACAACTCAACAATAGTGTATACTTACTATAAACAAAGACATTTCAGGGGGAAAACATGGGGAAGAGAGTGCTAGTTGCTGAGGATGAGCAAAGAATTAGCCATTTATTAAAGATGTACCTAGAAAGAGAAGCATTTATTGTGGAAGTCGTGGACAATGGCGATGAAGCTTTGGAAAAAGCGCTACAGGATTCCTTTGACATCATCATCCTGGACATTTTAATGCCTGGAAGAGATGGTTTTTCAGTATTGGAGGAAATCAGGAAAACTAAAGACACACCCGTGATCATGCTTTCTGCTAAAGGGGAAGCACATGACCTCAAACGAGGAGAAGAATTAGGGGCCAGCGAATACATTTTGAAGCCATTCAGCCCGAAGGATGTAGTTTCGAAAATAAAAGAGCTGTTATAGTTTAGACCTCTATCGGACACTTTTCTCGGTTTCCAACTTCTGTTTGTCCGATAGAGCCCTTCTATCGGACACTTTTTCTGGTCTCCGCCTTCCGTTTGTCCGTTAGAGCCCTTCTATCGGACACTTTTCTCGGCTTCCGCCTTCTGGTTGTCCGTTAGAGCTCTTCTATCGGACACTTTTGTCGGTTTCCACCTTCCGTTTGTCCGTTGGAGCTCTTCTATCGGAGGCTTCTTTCGATTTCCGACCTCTGTTCGTCCGTTAGTGCATTTTATAGCATAAAATGCTTTTGGGTGATTTATAACGAAACACCTTTTCGTATCTCTTTTATACCTCCATAAAACTCTACCTCATCTCCATCTATGACTATCCCATCACCGTCATGGCATGTATAAATACTTTCTTCCTGGAGAAGGGAATATTTTAATAGCTCATCTAGCTGATGATTTTCTCTGTTCCAATGTGGCATAAATTCAAAATCGACCAATTCTAAGCTATTTAATTCTTTTAACTGAACTTCATTTTCATCATGGAATTCGGCAATCTTGATCGACTTAGACATCATGATGCTTCCCGCACTAACACCAATTAAAGGTTTTCCCTCGTTCACCATTTCTTTAATATCTTTAACAATGTTCCGTTCCTGCAGGTTTTTCAAAAATAAATATGTATTTCCGCCTGACAGGAAAATGCCGTCACAACTTTTGAACTCCTTCAGCTGTGATTCCTCGAACTCCTGATCTACGTCAAAATAAAAGAAGTCTGTAACACCCCAACTCGTTAACTCTTGCTTTGCCTTTTCAAAAAACCATCTATGTGTATCTGTTCGCGATGGGATATAAGCTAACTTAAAACGCGTTGAACCTGTTAATTCCTTGATTCTGTTTTTTAACGCAGAATTCATATTTCTCAAATCACTCAGCAGCACTAATTTACTCATTTAGACCAACTCTTTCTACAAATTTTCATGAAAATAAATTCGATAAAGAAACTGTAAAAACCTTTTAAAAAGCCCATATAAAAAAAGAGCCTGGACCATCCAGACTCTAGAGATTAAACTATTACTTCTTATTCGACCAAACCACAAATGGTATTAAAACTAAGGATAGTACGCCTCCTGCCAGCGACAGGAAGGCAAAGCTTGAATTCGCAACGACCATCCCGGAAAGCATCCCGCCCGTGGCTCCCGACAAAGCGACCATCACATCCACAGTTCCTTGCATTTTTGCGCGGTTCGTTGGATTTGTCGCATCGACAAGCAGTGCGGTGCCGCTGATGAGGCCAAAATTCCAGCCGAGACCGAGCAGAATGAGTGCCAGGGTGATCCACATCATAGATTCACCCGGAGCAACCGCAGCCACAACCCCGGAAATCAGCAGTGTAACGCCTGAAGCGACCGCCATCGTCGCACGCCCAACTTTATCAACAAGTACACCAGTCAATAAAGAAGGCAGATACATAGCCCCAATATGGAACCCAATTACCATCCCAACAGCGCTTAAACCATGTCCATGGCTGCCCATATGCACAGGAGTCATCGTCATGATCGCTACCATCACCATTTGTGTGAGGACCATAATAAGGGCGGCAACTCCGATACCCCTCTTATCCGTTACGAGTTCTTCCTCTACATAATCAGGAGAGCTGGCTTTAGCATTCTGTTCTGCCAATGCAATCGCCCTGGCGACCACAAACGGATCGGGTCGGAGGAAAAACAATAGCACTAATCCAGCAACGATATAAGCTGCGGCTGCGAGTATGAATGGTCCGGACAAAGCCGGAACCCCTACAGATATTGCAAACTCCCCCATTACCTCGACAAGATTAGGACCAGCTACAGCACCAAACGTCGTGGACACCATCGCGATACTGACTGCAGTCGCACGCTGTTTCGAACTGGCCAGGTCTGTCCCTGCATACCGTGCCTGTAAATTTGTCGCACTTCCAGCACCGTATATTAAAAGCGCCGCAAAAAGCAAAAAGATATTATTCGTTACCGCTGCAATGATTACCCCAATGGCGCCAACTCCGCCTGTTAAAAATCCTGAAGCGAGGCCCGCGCGCCTGCCATAGCGTTGTGAAAGACGTCCTACAACGAGGGCTGCTCCAGCAGATCCCAGGGTGAAAAGGGCTATCGGAAGACCGGCCACACTATCCGTGCCAAGCATATCTTTAGCCAACAGCGCACCCACAGTAATACCTGCAGCAAGACCTGCACCGCCGAAAATCTGAGATAAAACAACTATTAATAATGTCCTTTTATATAAAGCTTTTTGTTTTTCAGGTGATTCTACGTAAGCTTGCAGCCACTCGGGTTGACTATCCAAAGCCGCTGCATCTTCAGTTTGACGTGACATTTTTTCAGCTCTCTCTTTCTTAAAATCATGATGTTGCAATTATACCATATTGGGTATATTATGGATATCATTTAAATTTAATCTTAAATTCAATACTTCTCCAGCTCAGCTTCTAAATCTTCTATCAGTGTGTCCACATCGATTACGGCAGAATCTGTGTCCGTTGGAAAAATGGAAGGTTTGACTCCGTCAGATTTCATCCCGGGAAGCCACTTTTCAAGGAAGTAGTCCAATTCGATTCTTTTTGGACTAAAGCCTTCCCATTCTTTCTTCGCAAAGGTTTCTGCGAACTTTTCATTAGGGAAGAATGGGAGCAGCGTATTGCCCAAGTCATCTTGAGCAGTTGCCCAGCCTTCGTCATATAGTCCCCATACCTCTTCATAATCTGCTGTTTTTTTAATGAAGTATTCATACCTTATAGCAGCTGGCTGCCTGATGACCGCTTCAAATTCACGTTGATTCAATTACAGCACTCCTATCGATGTCCATCTTTACGTGCCTGGATGTACCCATAATACGCACAAGTACCATTTTGCGAAAGGTCCTTTACTTCAAAACCGCATTTTTCATAGAAGCTAAAATTGTTGGCAGAAGTATGGGCAAACCAGTCTCCATGGGGAAGTTTTTGCACGCAAAGCTGCACGAGCTTCTGGCCAATGCCTTTTCCACGATATTCCGATAAAACTGCCAGGTCCATAATGTTCGCTGCCATAATCTGATCCGAGATGACCCTGACCATCCCGACCATTTCATTTTGGTCCCACACTGTAAATGCCCAGGTGGAATTTTTGAATATCAGTGAGAATTTTTCCTTTTGCCAATCTGGAGTGTTCCTTACCCAGCCTGCGTCTACAAAAAGCTTTTCAACCTTTTCCGCCGGTATTCCTTCCGTGCCTTCCCGTATGACAAGTCCGTTGAAATATTGATACATATATAATCCCCTTTTTAAAATTCCTTAGGTTTCATATTCTGTATTTGCCAACTGATGTCCTGCCATTGTTTAACATTTGCTGTTGGCCGGTTATTTTGATCTTTGATGACAAAGCCTAATTATAGGAGGTGAGCATATTATGGTAAGAATCCATAATCCAGTTAAAGGTGATAAAAACAAAGTCGGTGCTGACGGCCAGCTTCATGGAGGCGTAATGGAAACTGCGGACGAATTTTTCGATTCTATTTTTCAGCAAGGCGCTAAAACTAAGGCTGAGGACAAATCAGGCAAACAAAAATAACGCCATCTTCTGGCGTTTTTTTTTGCAGACATTTTATTAGTACCAGATGAGATTAATACATTACATAAAGTTCTTTCTTAGACATTTTGATTATCCCTATCCTTCAAAGTGTATATTAAGTTCCTCTTCTTGGACATTTCGATCCCTTCCTCACTTCAAAATGTCTATTAAATCCCTTTTCTTAGACATTTCGACTCCTCTCACGCTTCAAAATGTCTATTAAATCCCTCTTCTTGGACATTTCGGTCTCTCCCACGCTTCAAAATGTCTATTAAATCTCTTTTCTTAGACATTTCAATCCAATCCACGCTTCAAAATGTCCATTAAATCTTTCTTCTTAGACATTTTGATTCCATCCACCCTTTAAAATGTCCTTAAGAGACTCTACAAATAAGAAAAGCACCCATCGCTAATGAATGAGTGCTTGTCCTTTATTATTTTCCTGTCTGCTTGTTCATTGCTGACATCATTTGATTGATTTTCTTCTGGGATGGTTTCATACCCATCTGCATCATCATCATTTTAAGCATTTGTTCGTTGATTGGCGGATTTTTCTTCAAGTAGCTCTCCATATATTTACGAGCAATGAAAAATCCTAGAGCTACACCGACAACCAATGCCAGTATACCAACTAGAATTAGATCCCACATAAAAACTTCCTCCTTCATGTTGTCTAACATACAGTGTACTAAACCAACAGTTATTATACAATATCTGTAGGTTTTTTTCTCTATTAAATGAACTCATTTTGAAAACTTTTTGCATTCACTTCACAATTCATGTACTAAAAACTATCAGCAATTAGTGCATCAACCTTCATTATACATATTTACGTTCTTTAATAGGCTTCAGCCAGCCGTATTTGTTTGATTCGAGATCGATAGCAAGGAAGGATGATTCACATTTGCGGAGGATTTCAAAAAAGACAGTTTCCGCGTCGACTTGTCCATGGGAATCCAACTCCAGCCATCTCTCATGCACTCTAAGTGTGGCTGAACTGTTATTTGTGTTATTTTCATAAATATATGTGCCGTCCTCAACATGAAATCCTTTTGCCTTGGAAAGCTGTTGATGCAGGAGCTGATGGATGCGAAGCACAGGAATGGATTTTGTAACGAACTTGACTTGCTTTGCAATGATAGATTTTAAATCGTTGTTTGCTTGACTATATTCCAAAAACAATTGGTAAAACATCCGTTCTCTTCCGAAATAATGGGAGGCAAATTCATCTTCTATTAGATATAGCTGGTAGGATCTCATTTGATCCCCTCCTCTGCAGACAAGCTTTTGTCTTTATTATAGGAAAACGTTCGGTCAGCGTTTGTCTAAAGATGCCGAAAAAATCCACTAATTATGTCGAATTCAAAACTTTCTTACTTTTTTATTATAAATTTCTAAGATTCGGCTGTCACGAAATTAAAAGTTTCACAAATTTCATCCCAGAAAAGGAATACTGTCTTGTAATCAGGGGAATATATCAATGTTAATCAGAAAGAGAAAGGATGACTATGCATGGCTACAGTACTTTACATTACAGCGAATCCAAAACCGGTTGAAGAATCGTTCAGTTTATCGGTAGGGGAAGAGTTCATTAAAGCCTACCGTGAAAACAATCCTGAGGATGAAGTCGTCAGATTGGACCTTTATAAAATGGACGTTCCATTCATTGATACAGATGTTTTCAGTGGCTGGGGCAAATTACAGCAAGGATCTGCTTTCGAACAGCTTAGTGACGATGAAAAACAAAAAGTTAGCTCGATTAATCAACTGACAGACCAATTTATCGCGGGAGATAAGTATATCTTTGCTACTCCTTTATGGAATTTCAGTTTCCCTCCAAAAATGAAAGCTTACATTGACAATATTGCAATCGCCGGTAAGACATTTAAGTATACTGCAGAAGGACCGGTTGGTTTGCTAGGTGGTAAAAAAGCTCTTCATATCCAGGCACGAGGCGGTGTGTATTCAGAAGGTCCTGCTAAAGATCTGGAATTTGGAGACCGTTATCTTCGTGCAGTTCTTGCCTTCATGGGTGTGACTGATGTTGAAACACTGGCGATAGAAGGTATGGCAGCTACGCCTGATAAAGCTCAGGAAATCAAACAACAAGCGATTCAACGCGCGAACGAGCTTGCTAAACAATTTTAAACCAGCAAAAAAAGCCTGTTTTCAGGCTTTTTTTTACTGAATTATTTTACTCCATCCAATGGAATGTCCTTGCGATGGTCGAAACTGAAAACAGCATTTTCCGAGATTTCCTGTTCTTCAGAGTTCCCTTGTTGAGCCGCCCGATTTACTGCCGCACCGTCCAGTGGAATGTCCTTGCCATATTCAAACATATATACACACCTCCTGATTATTAGTATAGGTATTTGTTACTAATATATTTACCGTGTTCATTCTTTTTTCCTGCTGGATTAGAAAAATCTTTCAAATAAAAAAAACACCCGAATATTCGGATGTTTTGACTGGTTATCGTATCAATCAATTTAAAAAGAACGCTTCGTAGTTGCCTCGCTTAAATTAGCTGGAATACTGACTGTAATTGATTCCATATGTTTTGCAACCTTTGTGCTATAGGTGAAATCACCATAGCAATAAGGATAACGAAAATTGTTCTTATTACCGCCACAATTATATGTTTGGGGATTTTTTTCAACCTGGATCATCGAAAATTTCTTTGCCAGCTCCTCGCTGTGCTTACCACCGTTTTTTGCGACAAAATCAATATAGCCCATTCCCATATTGTATGACTGGATGACTGTGGGGAAGTCCACTTGCATCTTATTTCCATACTCTACAACTCGATTGAAATACTTTACACCTTGTTGGACGCTTTGTTTAGGATCCTGAATCGTATTTGGTGCAAGGCCAGCAGATTCAGAGGCTTGCATAGGATCCCCGCCCTTCCCCCGGCTTTCCTGCATCATTAAAGCTGCGACTGTGACGGTATGTCCGTCCAGCCCAACCTTTTTTAATTCTTCCTCAATCATCGGAGTATACTTGGCAACTTCTCCAATTGAACTATTCACACTTACATTAATTTTTTTGAAACTCTGATTATATAAATCCAGGAATCTATCAAGCAGGGAAAAACCAATAAAGGCAATAAATAATAAGATTGCCAGATTGAAGTTTCTCTGGACTTGTTTTTTCTTTTTGGACTTCTTTTTCGTGTATTTCATCCATTACTTCTCTCCCAATTGCGTACTTTCTCCTCCTCCTATTCTATAAAAAAATATTGAAAGTTGAAAGGGAGCCGCAATCATTTTTGCAGCTCCCTCTCATTTAATTATTCTTCATAGATCATTTTACGTGTCATTCCACCATCGATGACCAGGTCCTGTCCATTTATAAAATCGTTATCTGGGTCAGCTAAATAGAGGCAGGCTTTAGCTATATCCTCGGGTTTCCCGACACGGTTAGACCAATGCTGAAGATGTTCCTTCTCCCTGAGCTCATCATAGTCCTCTGTTTGAATCCAGCCAGGACTTATAGAATTGACTGTGATCCCCTTCTCTTGAAGAGAAGCTGCCAGTGCATGGGTCAATGCAACGATCCCGCCTTTGGATGAAGCATAAGCTTCTGAGTTCGGCTCAGACATTGTTGCTCTTGTAGAAGCAATATTGATGATCCGACCTCCTGCCTCCATCCTGCGGGCAGCTTCACGCGAACCAATGAAAACACTCCGTAGATTCGTAAACACTACATCCTCCCATTCGGCAGTCGTCAGCTCAAATAAAGGCTTGAATCTCGAAACCCCTGCATTATTGATTAAAATATCAATTTTGCCGAAATCCTTCAGCACTTTCTCTACTAGATTTAATATGTCCTCTTCTTTCCTGACGTCTGTTTTGTAAAAGGCGGCTTTTCCGCCTGTCTCTTCCAGAAAGCGGACAACTTCCCTACCCCTTTCTTCATCTTTATCGGCAATGCAAACAATGGCCTGTTTCTCAACAAAAGCCTTCGCTATTCCTCTGCCAATCCCATTTGCTCCTCCAGTTATGATAACTACCTTTCCCTCTACACTTCCTGCCATTTCTTTCATCCCTTTCATAACATATACCTTATAGCTTTTCCCGTTTTATATACCCTTCACTCTTATCCCGATTAGATTAGATGTTAAACAAAAGTCATAAACAAAATACCCAAATAAGACACTCGATTTACATTTAAATAAGGAAGCCTCTTTAAAAATCCTGTTCTGTAATATATTTTTCCTATAGAATTATTATGGAGTATTTAGAAGTGTGGTGTAAATAATGTTTAAGTTATTGTTAATTGAAGATGATTCTTCTCTTTTTAGTGAAATCAAGAGTCGGCTATCCCAATGGTCTTATGACGTATATGGAATTTCCGATTTTGAAAAGGTCATGCAGGAATTTGCCATGATTAAGCCTGACTTGGTGATCATCGATATTCAACTGCCTAAATTTGATGGTTTTCATTGGTGCCGTATGATCCGTTCGCATTCAAATGCTCCTATCATCTTCCTTTCATCCAGGGACCATCCAACAGATATGGTCATGTCGATGCAGCTTGGTGCGGATGATTTTATCCAAAAACCATTCCATTTTGATGTGCTGATCGCAAAAATACAGGCTATTCTTCGACGTGTCTATGATTACAGTACAATCCAAAGTAGCCTTAAAACCTGGTGCAGCGCAACGATTGATTTTGATAAAAACATGGTCGCCAATAATAGTGGAACAGTAGAATTAACCAAGCATGAAATGTACATATTAAAGATCCTTATCGACAAGAAAAATCAAATAGTGAATCGCGATCAAATTATAAACAGTCTCTGGGAGGATAAACGGTTTATTAGTGATAACACATTGACAGTTAATGTGAATCGCCTTCGAAAAAAACTTGAGGAGATTGGTTTGGGCAATAAAATCGAAACAAAGGTAGGTCAGGGTTATATCGCAGTTGAAGAGGAAATGACTAATGGTTAGATCTTACCTTAAGGAACGTCGCAGCTGGATCTTCTTGTTCTTAGCCCTTCAGGCACTTTTAATCTTTATTGCTTATATAGATCCAGCGATTTCTCTAAGCTCAGTGTTTTATTATGCATTTTTATCCTTGCTTATCTTTACAATCTTTGTTTTCTTCCGATTTCCAAAAGAGACTAAATTTTATCATGAGATTTCCGAAAAGGATGAGGAGTTCGACCTATCAAGGATACCTCACCCAGATACTCCCTTTGAAAAAATCGTCACCGAAAGTCTGTCCAGACAATCAGAAGGCCTAAGGAAGACTGCAGAATTAAGTGACTTTTATCTAGAGGAGGAAAAAGATGAAATGCTTTCATGGATTCATGAGGTAAAAACACCCCTTACTGCTTTGCACCTAATGATAGACCGTTTAAGTGACCAATCTTTGAAAAAAGAGATGACATATGAATGGCTTCGAATCCATCTTTTACTCGATCAACAACTCCATCAAAAACGGATCCCGTTTATGGAAAATGACTTGTATATTGAAACTACAGATTTGGAAGGCATAATTTTTGCGGAAATTAAGAGTTTACAAACATGGTGTATCCAAAAAGGCATTGGTTTTGATGTGGATTTACAAATTAGAGAAGTGCTGACAGATGCAAAATGGTTATCTTTCATTATTAGACAGTTGTTAACGAATGCAGTGAAATACAGTGCGGATTCAGATATATCAATAAGAAGCTTTGATAGGAACGGACAGGTTGCGCTGGAAGTGAATGATAATGGAAGAGGAATTGACTCTCGGGACCTGCCAAGAATTTTTGATAAAGGTTTTACCTCAACAGCTCACCATCAGGATAAAGCAGCAACAGGCATGGGACTATATTTGGCCAGCAAGGCGGCTAAGCCACTTTTGATACAGATTACCGCAGAATCTGAGCCTGGAATAGGAAGTACCTTCAGGCTCACCTTTCCTAAAAGCAATGAATTTGTCAGGATAACAGGCATGTGACAAAAATGTCACATGCCTTTGTTGATTGTTCGCTGATTCGAAGGAAAAGACAATTGATGGATTTTATAATGAGAATATCTAAGAAAGGATGTGGAATGATGATCGTTTTGGAAGCTATTAAACTTCATAAAACTTACGGCAATAAATTCAATAAGCAAGAAGTCTTGAAGGGACTTGATTTAAAAATTAAACAGGGTGAGTTCGTCAGTATCATGGGTGCATCCGGGTCGGGAAAAACCACTTTGTTGAACGTCTTATCCTCTATTGATCTTGTGAGTAATGGGTCGATTAAGATAGATGGAAATGAAATTACTAAAATGAAGGAAAAACAGTTGGCTCAGTTCCGTAAGCAGCATCTAGGATTCATATTCCAGGAATACAACCTGCTGGACACATTAACAGTAAAAGAAAATATTCTTTTGCCACTGTCTATCAGTAAAACACCCAAGAAAGAGGCTGACCAAAAGTTCGAGACTTTAGCTGCTGAACTGGGGATCAAAGACATCCAGGATAAATATCCAAATGAAATTTCCGGTGGACAAAAACAGCGTACCTCAGCAGCAAGAGCCTTCATCCATGAACCAAGTATCATTTTTGCGGATGAACCGACAGGAGCACTTGATTCAAAATCAGCATCGGATCTCTTAAATAAGCTGAGTGAATTGAACCTTAAGCGAAAAGCGACCATCGTCATGGTTACTCACGATCCGGTTGCCGCCAGCTACTCCAGCCGAGTGATTTTTATCAAGGATGGACAAATTTTTACAGAGTTAAATAAGGGTGATCAAGGACGGCAGGCGTTTTTCAAGGACATCATGAAAACACAAGGGATATTGGGCGGTGTCCATTATGAGCATTAATCAAATCATGCTGCGCAATTTGAAGAAAAACTTAAAAAATTACTATTTATATATATTTGCGCTGATTTTCAGTGTTGCCCTATATTTTGCGTTTGTCACCCTTCAATACGATCCTGCCATGGACGAAACAAAAGGGTCCATTAAAGGTGGAGCTGCAATCAAAGCAGCTTCCGTTCTACTAGTAGGAATCGTGACTATATTTTTACTTTATGCCAACAACATATTTATCAAAAGAAGAAGCAAGGAAATCGGCTTATTTCAGTTAATAGGTATGACCAAGAGCAGAATTTTCAGGATTCTCACCGCTGAAAATATTATCCTGTACTACACTTCCTTAGCACTTGGCATATTTCTAGGCTTTTCTGTTTCCAAACTGATCCTCCTGATCTTGTTTAAAATAACCCAGGTGGATGGAATTGCGTCACTGAACTTCTCTGTTACAGCATTAACTCAGACATTGATTGTGTTCACCTGTATTTTTGGAGTTATCATGCTGATGAATTTTGTTTTCATTAAGAGGCAGAGCATCTTATCTTTATTCCGGGTGATATCCTCATCAGAATCAAAAGCGAAAAAGCTTTCTCTTTTGGAAAGCATCACTGGCTTCCTCGGGATTTTACTGATTATAGCAGGATACTATGTTTCTTCCCAACTTTTCAATGGTAATTTCACAACAGTTTCTCAATTGTTCCTGGCCATGACTTTTATCCTTGTTTCTGTCATTATTGGAACGTATCTATTTTATAAAGGTTCTGTAAGTACGATCGCCAATCTTATAAGAAAGAAGAAGGACGGCTATTTAAATATTAATGAAGTACTCTCTTTATCTTCCATCATGTTTCGGATGAAAACCAACGCAGTCCTGCTGACAATCATAACGACAGTATCTGCACTGGCCATTGGCTTATTGTCATTAAGCTATATATCTTATTATTCAGCGGAACAGATTGCGAAAAATAATGTTCCAGCTAATTTTTCATTTGTAACAGATGACGCTTTTAATCGATTTGGAGAAGATTTAAGTGCTAACGGGATTCCTTTTAAAGAAACAAAAATCGAGGTCCTCCAAGCAGTGATTAACGCAGAGGCGATTATTGGCCTGAAAATGGAGGAATATACCCAGGACCCTAAAGCAATGAGTGTTTCTGTTATAAGCGAAAAGTCTGTCGATGGTTTTGAACTTGCCAAAGACGAGAGCTATCTGACGGGCTATAGCGACATCATGATGAAATTCATCTCTATGAAAGACTCTGGACCGATTGAACTCATTGGCAATAAGAATACCCTTCCCCTGCGATATCTTGGCATGAAAAAAGATTATCCAGTCTCAAGATATTTTGGTGGTTCTCCTGTTGTAGTCGTTGACGACAGTGTTTTCAAAAAACTAAAAGGTGATTTGAACCCTAGTATCCAAAAAAGTTCGTCCCTATATATTGGTGTTGATATCAAGGATGAAAAAGACTTGATTAAAGCAAATACCCTGTTCAATGAGAAAAAGTACAACGAAGAAGGCATGAATGAATCCCGGCTTGACAACACAAATATTCAAAAAAGACAGATGGGACTTGCCATGTTTATTGTCGGCTTTCTCGGATTAACCTTTCTCGTCACTTCAGGCTGTATCCTTTATTTTAAACAAATGGATCAAAGCGAGGATGAAAAACCAAATTATACGATTCTGAGAAAACTGGGATTTACCCAGGGAGATTTATTAAGAGGAATCCAGGCAAAACAAGCTTTTAACTTTGGGATACCATTAGTAATCGGCCTGATGCACAGCTATTTTGCAGTGAAATCCGGCTGGTTCTTATTCGGGACAGAACTTTGGCTGCCAATGTTCATTGTCATGGTACTCTATACTTTACTTTACTCAACCTTCGGCATACTATCGGTTATCCATTCAAAGAAGGTTATACATGATTCACTATGATGTAAAGCCAGACTGCGTAAGCAGCCTGGCTTTTTATCATTTATTTCCGATTCTCTGTGGAAACTTGCCACTCCACGCCAAATCTGTCAGTCACCTGCCCATAGGCAGGACTCCAGAATGTTTCCTGCAGTGGCATCGTTACTTTTCCACCATCCTGCAGTTGATCAAATATTTCTTTTGCTTCTGATGCATCATCGATTAAAATCGCTATCGTTACCTGGGATCCAAGCTGGTATGGATGTCCAGGAAAAGTATCCGATAACATTAAGCTGGCGGTGCCAATTTTCAATTGTGCATTCATGACCCGATCTTTTGCTTCTTCAGGAAGCGGATACTCTGGATTGGGAGGCATCTCTCCAAATGTCTGCAGACTGATGACTTCCGCTCCTAATGCATGCTGATAAAATTTCACTGCCTCCTGGCCATTTCCATTTGTTACTAGATAAGGAACAATACCTGTTATCATGACAGCACCTCTTTTTAAAATACGAACGTTTGTTCTTTTATTAATTTTACCACATACTCCATTAGAATACAATGATCTATCTTGCCCGTACAGGATGGAGAACAAACTGGTATCTAAGAACAAAAAGCGCAAGCGCCTTGTTCAGCCCCGACAAGCGCTGGAGGGCCGACCAGTGAAGTCGTTCTTTGACTTCATTGGGCGGACCGAAGCGACTCGAGGGGCTAGGCGCTGGAGCTGGATTAAGAAAACCCGAATAGTTATCCATATTGAAATTGTTTTATAACTTCCTAGTAAACAAAAAAACGAGTACGGAATCAAATTCCATACTCGTCATTTTAAATGTTGATTAGTTTTGCTCAAGCAATGCCTTTACGCGTGCTACTACATTGTTAACGGAGAAACCGTACTCTTCTAAGATCTTTTCGCCTGGAGCAGATGCACCAAATGTATCGATCGCTAGTACTTCACCCTCGTCACCAACGTAACGGTGCCAGCCTAATGAAGAACCCATCTCGATTCCAAGGCGCTTTTTGACAGACTTCGGAATAACACTTTCTTTGTATTCCTTGGACTGCTGTTCGAAGCGATCCCATGAAGGCATGCTCACAACAGCAACGTCGATGCCTTCAGAAGCTAAAGCCTCCTGTGCTTTCACGGCAAGGCCGACTTCTGAACCTGCTGCTAGAAGCAATGCATCAGCATTGTCTTTTCCAGCTGGAGAAATGACGTAAGCACCTTTAGATACGCCTTCGTAAGCATTCTTGTCAGTATCTTTGATTGTTGGCAAGTTTTGGCGAGTCAACACAAGAGCTGTAGGTGTCTTAGTTGATTCAATTGAAAGCTTCCACGCTGCCGCTGTTTCGTTACCATCTGCAGGACGGATGACAGACAGGTTCGGCATTGCACGAAGACCTGCAAGCTGCTCAACTGGTTCGTGGGTAGGACCATCTTCCCCTACCGCAATGCTGTCATGTGTGAATACGTATGTTACAGGCAAGCCCATTAATGCAGCAAGTCTGATTGCCGGCTTTAAATAGTCGGAGAACACGAAGAATGTTCCGCCAAATACCTTAAGTCCACCGTGAAGTGCCATACCGTTCATCGCAGCACCCATAGCGAATTCACGAACACCAAACCAGATGTTGCGCCCTTCGAATGAACCCGGGAAGAAGTCACCTGATCCTTTGATCATTGTTTTGTTTGATCCGGCAAGGTCAGCCGATCCACCGACCAGGTAAGGAAGGTTTTTCGCGATTCCGTTAAGTGCTTCTCCAGAGGAAGCTCGGCTCGCAAGACTCTTTCCTTCCTCGTATACAGGAATGTCTTTATCCCATCCTTCTACTAACTCACCCTTCATTGCCTTTTCAAGCTGGGCTCCCAGTTCAGGATATTCGCTCTTGTATTTTGCGAAAAGCTCGTTCCAAGCTTGTTCCGTTTGTTCACCTTTATCAGCGATTTGCTGTTTGAAGTGCTCATATACCTCAGTTGGTACATGGAAGTCTTCTTCAAAAGTCCACTTATAAGCTTCCTTAGTAAGCTTCAATTCATCAGCACCTAGTGGAGCGCCGTGAACATCCGATTTACCTGAAAGGTTTGGTGAACCATAACCAATGACAGTCTTTACTTCAATCATAGTAGGACGATCTTCATCTGTCTTAGCTTCTTCAATTGCTTTTGCGATTTCTTCAAGATTGTTGCCATCTTCGACGCGAATGTATTGCCAGCCATATGATTTGAATCTGCCTTCAACACTTTCTGAGAATGACTTATCAAGATCTCCATCCAGAGAAATATCGTTTGAATCATAAAGCACGATCATTCTGCCTAGCTTCAGGTGAGCTGCAAGTGATGCTGCTTCAGCAGATACACCCTCCATTAGATCGCCGTCACCGCAAATGCTGTATGTATAGTGATCAACGAGATTATAGTTATCTTTATTGTAAACTGCAGCAAGATGGCGTTCAGCCATTGCCATACCAACTGCCATAGCAATTCCCTGGCCAAGTGGTCCAGTTGTCGCGTCTACACCAGCAGTGTGGCCAAACTCAGGGTGTCCTGGAGTCTTGCTGCCCCACTGGCGGAACTGTTTAATATCATCCATTGTCAGATCATATCCTGCAAGGTGCAGCAAGCTGTATAACAGCATTGAACCGTGTCCAGCAGACAATACAAAACGATCGCGGTTAAACCATTCTGGGTTTTTAGGGTTGATGTTCATGTAACGAGTCCACAATGTGTATGCCATTGGAGCTGCCCCCATTGGCATGCCTGGGTGGCCGGAATTTGCCTTTTCAATTGCATCAATTGATAAGGTACGAATGGAATCAATTGAAAGCATATCAATTTCTTTAAACATTAAATACATCCTTTCTATAGGTACTGGCTACATCCTTAATATTATAGCGAGAGAAATTATTATACAACAAATTGTGCCTGAAAGAGACAGAAAAGGCCGTATTGTTATCTATTTTGACACAAACTCGCTGTTGATATGTAAATGATCGCCTTTGTGGGTTAAAAAAATCCAAAGAAGTGGTTTTTAGTGCGACGCATTATTACCTCTGTATCTTACCTGAGTCTAATTTCCACTTATTTAGGGAGATGAAACAAACTAGTCGATTATTTATCATAAATACAACAAAATAAAAATGGAATACATGTCGTATGTATTCCAAATTAGTATATATTTAATGAAGCTTATTCTTCGCTTTTTCTTCCTTGAGCTTATCAGGCGTAACGTCATTGCCTTCTGGATCCACAATGGTAACACCTTTAAGTGTATTGAGCATAGAAGACCGGAAAGACTGGAGATATTCTGCACGAAGCTTCGTCTGTTCCTTTGCTTCTTCTTCCGTCAACTTAGATGATTTTGCTTTCCTTGCCAGTTCATTGATTCTAGCAATTTTATCACTTGATAGCATTGTAAAGCTCCTTTGTAAAAAATTACGTCAAATGACATCTTACTAAAATTCTTGCGATTTTACAAGATTAGAGCTTCGTTATTCTTTTGTCTCTATGAACTCAAGGTATCTTCGGTTCACTGTTGCCTTAGATACATCGTACCCAAATCCTCTTAATGTGGCGGCAATTTCAGCAAAGGTCAATCCATTATTCCGCAGCTTGACGATTTCCTCAACCGGCATCTCTTTCCGGTCACGGCCGGAATGCTCGCCTTGATTTTTCAGATTGCGCTGTGGCTTGTATCCATGCTCAATCGCTCGTTTCATGCCACGCTTAATCTTAATATTATGGATTTTCCTCTGATACTCTTCCACCATACTGACAATCTGCAGCACCATGGAATCTGATTCAGAAAGCTGGAGTTCTCCACTATGGGAGACACTATATAATTTTACATTTTCTTTTAGGATACAATGAAGAATCGCAACCTTGGCATTGCCTCTTCCAAGTCTTGTTTCATCCTGGATGAGCAATGCCCCTATATTCTTGTCCTTGATCATTTCCAGCAGTTCCAGGATCCCTTCCCTTTCAAGATCATAGCCACTAGCTTTTTCTTTAATAATACTCGCTACTTCAAAACCATAATTGCTTGCCAGACGCAGTAACTCTTCTTCCTGCCTGACCAGCGAAGTTTCCTGCGTTTCCTTCGTTGTACTTACTCGGCAATAAATAATTGCTTTCATGTTGTCACCTTATTCTAGTCCAATCTATCTTTCTGCTCCGGCAATTTGGGTGGGCTCCATCTGTTCAGCCACAACGGGGATTACCAGTTCATCTCCCGGAAAGACCATTTCCCCTATAATTCCGTTTTCTTTTTCTACCCAGCTAACGAATTCATTTTCGGTAAAATTATGTTCGCTGGCAAACGTCTCTGCAATTTCCCACAATGATTGCCCTTCTTCTATAGTAACAGTTATGTACGCATCTTCGTTATTTAATTGTGCTTTTGCTACGAGTGAAAAGATTAAACTGACAGTTAGCAGTATTATGGCATATGAGTAGTTTTCCCATAGTTTTTTCATTTACGACACCCCTTAACGAATGTATGTTCGGTTGATTGATTTTATTATAAATCGAACATTTGTTTTGTGTCAACTCAAAAATTCGAACTTATGTTTGTATCTGTGGAATAGACATGGTATAATTAGGACAAGAAAATATACGAGGTGCGTGAATATGACAAAGTTATCTAAGCGGCAACAAGATATATTTGAATTCATAAAAGGCGAAGTCAAGAAAAAAGGGTATCCGCCATCTGTACGCGAAATCGGTGAAGCGGTTGGGCTTGCATCAAGCTCCACTGTCCACGGACACCTTGCAAGACTTGAGAGCAAAGGCTTGATCCGACGCGATCCTACTAAGCCGCGTGCAATAGAAATCCTGGAAATAGAAGAAGATAGCCGCATTCCTAAATATAAAGTGGTTAATGTACCTGTTGTCGGTAAAGTAACAGCTGGTATGCCGATCACAGCCATTGAAAATGTAGAAGAGTACTTCCCTCTTCCTGATCGCCTTGTTCCACATGATGAGCAGGTTTTCATGCTTGAAATCATGGGTGACAGTATGATTGAAGCAGGCATCCTCGACGGTGACTATGTTATTGTTAAGCAGCAAAAGACTGCTAATAACGGAGACATTGTTGTAGCAATGACAGAGGATGATGAAGCAACAGTTAAGCGTTTCTTCAAGGAAAAGGATTATTTCAGGCTCCAGCCGGAAAACCCTACCATGGATCCAATCATCCTTCGTAACGTATCCATACTTGGTAAAGTCATCGGTGTATATCGTCATATGCATTAAAACAGCAAGCGGGCTTCGCTTGCTGTTTTTCTATCTACTAAACTTTTAGCATATGAGACTAGCACATTTATGAAATAAATAGGTAGAGACCCTAACAACTCGTCCCTCTCCACATAAGATATTGTGTAAGTATCTTTCATGATGGAAAGGAGTTGAGTTTCTAATGGGATACAATCGTAATGACAATGATGTAGCAGGTGTATTTTTCCCTAAGCGCGACAGAGACAGAGTCAGGGCAACTGTTGATTTTGATGACCTCTGCCGTGCTGTGCGCCGTTGTATAATTGAGGATTTAGTAGCCGGTGCTCGGGATGATCGGGATGATGATCGGGACCGTCGCCGCAGAAAGTGCGGTTGCAGACACTAACACCTAACTGAAAAATCCCGAAAGGATTAGTCCTTTCGGGATTTCTCTATTTCCATTGAATATCTTGAACAGGCAGTACACCTTTTAATTCTTCATAGTACGCAGCTTTTTGATTTTGGGTAAGCCATACATGTACAGTTCCGCTATCTAGATTGGTCCTGATCAATCGTCCCATACCTTGTCTTAGGCGTAGGAGCATATATGGTATATCTACCTCAGCAGCTGGATTATCCACATGCTTTCTTTTCGCCTGGAAGACTGGGTCATGAGGCGGGAATGGCAATGACGCAATGATGACTTGAATCAGTGACTCTCCCGGTACGTCCAGTCCTTCCCACAGGTTGTAGGAACAGAGAACGGACTCAATGTCATTCTGGAATTCCTTTACGGTTTCACTGATTTCACGGTCTCCCTCAAACAAGATAGGAAAACTCCATTTTTGTTTATCAGTCCATGCCCGGAATCGTTCCATTTCCTGCATAGAAGAGAATAGAACAAGCGAGCTGCCATTCTTACTTCTAAGGTCTTCTCCTATTTTGTTCCATTTCTTTATTTCATCATCCTCGATGTGTGCTACGAATTCCATTTGCTCTTCATAGTCAAATGGTGAAGCTACAGTAAAGGATGAGTATGTTTCAATTCCAAGGCTTTTGGCTATATAGCTGAAATCTCCAGCCTGGGACAGGGTCGCTGAAGAAAATACAAACGGGATGTTTTGGGCAAATACTTCTTTTTTCAATATATCCTCAACGAGTCGAGGCATGATGACTAGTGATGTTTGCACTTCATTCTCTTCTAGCCAGAAAATCCCTTCGTCGTTCTTTAAGAAAATTGAAAGGCCATATGCAAAAAACTCGAGGTATTCTTCCATGATTTTTAAATGGTATTCGTCGATCAGGAACATTTCCGAGTCAAATACTAGCTGGTCCATTAAATCGGAAACCTTTTTCTCCAGGGTTTCTGCTGTTTTTCTGATACTCGATAACATTTGCACTTCTTTACGATTAGATCCTTCGACTAATGAAGAATTTTCCACTAAAAGATCAAACCATGCATCATGAAGCTCTAAGATATCTTCGATTAAATAAAGAGACTCCTCACGGACATCCTGGTGCATATAACCCGTCAGTACAGTTGTCAAAGTTTGTGAGTTGAACCTGTATGTTAGCCCCTTTTGCGCTGCGAACTCAAGCAAGTGCCCCTCATCAAAAATCACGGTACTTGCTTCTGGCAGCAATGGCATCTGCCCTTCCCGTTTACGAGAATCTTTCGTCCAGACATGCTCCATGTAAAAGTCATGTGAGCAAATAATCAAATCGCCTGCATGACGATAGTAATCACGATTCAAAGTTTGGCCGCAGCGGTGGCGCCAGCTGCATGTTGAGCATTGCTGAAGAGGATCCCAGGCCATTGATGCCCATTTTTCATTCGTGACCCATGGATATTCCTTTCGGTCGCCATAACGAGTGAATGAATTCATAGAGATCCCTTCATCAAAGATGAAATCTGGCAGCTGGTCATGGACGTCCAGGATTTCTTTTTCATTTGACGTGTTTGAAAGGTCATCAAGCTTCTTCACGCACACATACTGCTCTCTCGCTTTTGCCAATCGGACATCGACCTTCAACCCTAACGCCTTTTCGAGCTTTTCGATATCTCCGCCCTCTTTTACGAGCTGCTCGATTAGTGTTTCATCAGAGCAGGAAACAATCGCCGGCTTGCCCATGTATCTTGCGTATAGAATGGCATAAATAAGATAGACGAAGGTTTTTCCGGTACCGACGCCAGCTTCGGCGAAAACAATTCCTTTATTCTTAAAGGCCTGCTCCACCTGGAAGGCCATATAAATCTGCTCATCACGAAGTTCATAGCCCTTTTCAGGCAAAATATCGTAAAAGACATCACCAATGTAATCCCCTAATAAATCAAAGAATGTATCGTTTTTACTTATTGTAAATGGAAGTTTATTTGTCATTCAGGTTCTCCTCGACTTTTGATTCCGGCAAAAAGCCAGCTTTTATCATAACAGATAATCAGTCATTTAGTGAAAGAAATGAAATATAAAATATAAGTAAAAACTCTCATTCCATAATTAGGAATAAATTGTTAAAATAATCCTGAATCTGCTTAACGGGAGTTTCTATGAAATCTAAAAAAATCATCTACATAAATATTGCTCTCATTGCTTTATTATTTTTCATTAATATTTACCAGTACAACAGAATCACAGAATTTGAGAGTCAACTAGGATACAACTTCCAACGGACAGTTCGGGACTCTCTATTTATATTGGAGAATGATGGCGATCCAAACATATGGATCAAGATTTTGAAAGAAAAGGAAGGTGAAATCACATTAGCCTCTCACATAGGAGAAATAACTCGACTAAGCAGACAATATTATATGATGAACGGAAAAATCTCAGTCATCGGAGACATACTCAATTCACTTGCAGATGATTATCATCAATTAGCAGTTTCTGTAAAGAAAGATTCGGATTACGCACAGAACCAAGAGAAAATTAACCTTAAAATAGACTTTCTTATTACATTGTTAAATAAAGCAGACTCAATATCTGGCGAAAATGAACAACAATATTATAAAGAATTTACTGACTCGGAATCTAAAACTTCCAACCTGATATGGAGGGAGTACAAGAAGTATGAAAAGAAATGATTACATCATCCGTCAGGAAAATCCTGATGATTATTCAGGAATAAGAGAGACAAATTTTATGGCTTTTGACACGGGAGAAAATGAAGCCCGTTTAGTCGAACTAATACGGGAATCAGAACAATTTGTCCCTGAATTTAGCCTGGTCGCTGTTAAAGATGACGGAGAAGTCATCGGACATATCCTTTTTAGTATTATTCACCTTGTTACAAAGCAAGGAACTGTTCCTACTTTAGGTCTTGCTCCAATGGCTGTGAAACCAGGTTATCAAAATAGCGGAATCGGTTCTGATCTCGTCAACGAAGGTATCATAGCTTGCAGAGCTTTAGGATATGATCATATTTTCGTCCTTGGGCACCCGAACTTTTACCCTCGCTTTGGCTTTTCGCCAGCAAGCCAGTTTGGAATAGATTCTCCTTTTCCTGTGCCAGACGAAGTATTCATGGTACTTGAGCTAAAGATAGGCTCATTAAGTGGATTACAAGGAAAAATTGAGTATCCGCCTGCATTTAATGCTGTAAGTTAAACTAAAAAGTGAGGAGACACGGAGCATCTCTACCTCACCTCACTTTTTTTAAACAATAAATCATAAAAAGTAATGCCAAGAGCCAATCCCAGCGGAGCTCCAAAGTCCAGATTATCAAGCCGTTCAGGCCAAAATAAATAGTTTGATATGTAAGAAACAGTCATTAAGAATACAAACGTTCCCGCGAATTTCAATATCCGCCTTTTAATATCAATCCCAGGCAATTTCTTAATATTCATAATGACGAGGATCATTTGAAAAAGCCCAAATAACAGCAAGAATATAACAAACCCAATTACAAATCTAAAGGAATTTGGCGTGTCGATATCTGTTAATATAATGGACATCGTAACAAGCAGGCCTATTAGAAATACTAAATATAGTTTGATTGTAATCCACTTCTCTTTTTTGTTTTCCATTGTCAATCTCCTACTCCCCAGCCAACAATTCAGATTCAAGAACCTCGACTTGCTCTTTATCTGTTAACCTTCCGTAACCCTCATTTTCTTTATCACTGATAATCGTAGCCGTTTCCCCTTCAAACCATATCCAATAATGATATAATCTTTCTGGCATATTCTTTTCTTCCTGAATGAAGAACGTGGCGAGTATATCCTCTTTTCTAACCATTTCAGCTTTTGTATTTGGTGACCATTTTACTTCATCAAAGGCTTGCTGGATCTTCTTCAGCCTTTCATTTGAGGCAATGATCTTTTCTTCACCATCATTTAGGCCCTCTTCAGATATTTTTTGCACATCTATCCTCGTGAGCTCCGGTTCAAAACTGGCACTACACCCTGCAATGCAAAGGAAAATCACAAGTAACCCTATAGTAAGTTTTTTCATCTCAATCCCCAGTCCTGTTTACCGCCTAAAAAATCACTCAGTTGATAGTCTTCTTCTGCCATTTCCTCAACCGAGGTGATTACTTCAAGAAACCGCTTGTACAATACCTGAATCTCCGGCTGCTGATTTATGATTTGAATGGAGTCATTATAGATTTTCTCATTCTTATAGATGTGTATCTCCAGCCATTTCGTTTTATCCGTCTTGCTTTGGAGATGAAGTGTCTTTTCGTCAATGAATCTAGAATAAATACCCTCTGCTTCTTGCTGGATTTTTAGGTATTCTTCTTCTTTGTCAGACTTTATATGGTAACTATATAATTTCACAAACACTTTTACACCCCTCAAATCCGTCGACTAGTTAGCCTCTGTTCCATACACTCTTTATGTACCTTCGTTAAAGGCAGTAAATCAAATTCATTCACTTCGATCTGCTTTGTTATAGCATCAGTCTCAGAGACTGCAATATGATATAGTTCCTCATCAATAACACCAGAAGATAAAGCCAACTCTAGTTCATCGGCATCTTTATGAAAGACATCTCCTGTAGGAAGGATTATGATGTCCAAAAAGAGATCATCCATCCACGGGCGGCCATTATCAATGCCATTTCGATAGCAAATATCGATATACCATTGGACAATCTCCCCTACCGCATTAAACATAGTAGTGACTGAATAACGTGTCCCCTCAGGGAAATGCTGCAGCCAGGTATACCCTTCGTCTACTATGCAGACCTTCTTATCCCCATATTGGGCATATAAAGGTTCAGTTATTTTGATCACCTTTAACAAGGTAACGTGACCCTTAAAACCATCTTCATCGAAGAAATCCTGAATGAATTCCCTTTTAACGACACGAGTCCAGTCAGCCCGGTCACCATATTTTCTTTTTAACTTATTGTCATTCATATAAATCTCCCATATTATTAGTTAGGGGAATATTGTTTTCTTGCAGTTTCTCCATGATTTTAAATCTGTTGTTCTGCACCTTGCTGTTGTAAGGCAGTTCAATCACTTCTCCAGCTTTTGTGACAAGATTTAAATGGTCCACTACGGTTACTCCATTACTTTTCACGAAAATTTCTTTTGCTTCTTTAACATCCTCCCAATAATAGGAGTTGACCGTGTTGAACGTTTTATAATCATTAAAATGCATACCCTGGTTATCAAGGTAATAATAGTTTGACACGCCGAACATGAAGAATGGTAAGCATCCTAGCATGATGAGAAGTGTAATCCACTTGATGCCTTTCCATTCAAACTTCCATGCGAAAAATAAATGCAGAAATAGAGCTACCGCTATCCAAAGCATGCCAATCATGAAAATTACATATGCAGATGATGGTGTATCATAAAACCATTTATCAGCTGACAGGTAAAGATAATCCTGAATAATATAAACAAAAACGAGAGGCATGAACAAACTGCTGATGATTAAAATAATTGCTGTCACAAGGATTATATTAGATGAATTCTCTGTATTGAAACTTAAACGCGCCATCATTTTTCCTCCTTCTCACTGGATAAATGTTAATACGTTTATCCAGTGAGAAGGTTTCAAATATTCCAAAAATTCACTTGAGGAAAATTTATTGAACTATCGACATTAAAAATGCTTTTCCATTGGCTCCGTACACTGTGTGTAGCCATTTCTTTCATAAAACTCGATGCTTGTATCGCTGGGCCACACGATGATGAACTCAAACTTCTTTTCTTCTGCCCATTCATTGACACGTGTCAGCAACTTGCTCCCAGTCCCTTTTCCCCTATATTCGTTAACAGTATATACATTGGTTATATAAGCAAACGGATTGGTAATCCTGCCTGGACGTGGTACCTTATGGATCAATTCAATGTAAATATGGGAAACGATTTCCCCTTTATTCTCGGCAATCCAGACAAACCATTGCCCACTTTCCAGCGCAGATTCAAGAAACCCTCTGCATTCTTTTTCAAAGGATCTATACCCCACTCCCTCCCCCATTTCCGGGTAATCTTCGAGTGTAAAGTCCCATCTCATTTTTATTAATTGATCAATATCCCCTTGATTGGCTAATCGGATTTTCATATTCCCCTCCATTGATATAAAGAATGTTTGCTGCTTTAAGGTGAAGTTCTGCTTTCCACTTATCTGCTTTCCTTTCTCTTTTTCACAAAAAAATAACTCAATCCGAAGGGAAGCAATGGAACTAGAGCTAACAGCCTAAAAGCATTATTAGCTCCCAGAAAATAAAGGGACGGAAGGGTAACAGCCATTCCGCTCATAAGAAGAAGTTTCCCGGATTTATTTATCAAGCCCCCAATAAACAGGAAACCGAACGCTACAATCAATAGCCAAAATATTGTTCCAGCCATATCTCATCCCTCCTAAAAAACTTCATGAGTGTTTTTCTTCAATGCACCCAAATCATATAAAATGCCAGCATCGCTATTCTCACACCACATTCCCTTCACTTTGCTGCCTTCAAATGTAAAAATCATGATGCCCGTCTCTTTTACACGTTGATTTTCCGCAGGGATATCGAACCAGCCACCTTTGTATGTCATCCACCCGGTATAACGCACCACCAGCTTATTGCCCTGTTCAATCAAATCCTCCAGCATCCAAACATCGTCATGAAAAACGGTTCGGTACCATTTCATGAATTCCACCATCGAACTCCGTGAGTTTTCACCATTTCGTGAATGGTAAATAAAGTCCTCTGTAGTCAGTTCTTCAATCACTTCTACTTTCCCCTCTGTAAAATATTCACTGAACCATCTTTCAGCTAGTAATCTCTTATCATCGCTAATCATATCCCCACTCCTGATCAAAAGTTATTTGTCCACCAGCCACAGACCACCAATGTTAAAACCTGTGAATTCCTCCATATTACCTTGTTCATCTTTTAGCAATAATGCTCCTTTGGCGAACAGCAGATACCAATCAAACGAGTAGTCCTAGATAGAATAAGTTTCAATCTCAGTCTTCAACTTATCCTCTATACCAACTTGAGAGACTTTCACACATTCAATGGTAAAACAGTTGTATTCTGTATGATCACTGATATGATTTAGAAACGATTGTTGATGCTTCGGTACAGCAGCTCCCAATAGAATCAAAAGAATAATTATGATACTCATTATGTATGAAGAGTTAAACTGATGCTCAACCAGCAAGATCCATAAAGCAACTGCTGAAAGAAAACTAATCCATAACAGCCACCCTATGTCAAAAAACATATTTGCAAGGAATGAATTGATAGCAAGGAAGATCAGATAACGAATTACATTGGCGATTGGACGGGCTTTTATCTTCTCTTCTACTTCTTGCTCCAATCCAACTGTCTTTTTACTGATAAATAAATAATAAAATAAGTATAAAATGCCTATGGCCATACCTATGAAAGAAATAATAATTAAAGAGCCTTTATCCATTTAAATCACCCTAATAGGAAAAATTCAATATCCTACAAACTCAGTTTGAACCAGCGGCCATGGCCTTCGGTTTCCCCAATTGGGTTCAAGCTTTCTTCTCCATCGAGATAATAATCGAAGTGAAGCTTTGCATCGTAAATATTATTGTATATATGAAAAATCGCCCTTCGATTTCCTATTTCTTTTATTTGTCCGAGCAGCTTCTCCTTAGTCTTGGCGGGCATTTGATTGGCAACATGGGTATGGAAAATACAGATAGTTTGATCAGTTGGTATCTCAGCAACCAGTGAATTAAGCAATTCCACTCCATCACCCTGAATTAAATTCAATGTCTGATTGCTCACATAGCTTGCTGCTCTTTCAAATAACTCCCGTCTTTCACCGTGTTCTGGCCAAATCAATGCCTTTAGCCATAAGTAATCCTCTGCATTTCTAACATCATTTATATGCAGATCGATTCCTATTCTTGTTGCAACGTCAAAATGGGGCAATGGATTCAGGAATGATTGATCTCCTCTTATTTCTGATCTTAGGTGAACTTCCGAATCAAGATTCCCGAAACTTTTATCTGGGCCGTATGAATACCTATACTTATCCACGAAAAGTTGCAAACCTGAACTTGTTCCAATTTCTACTAGTGCCAATGGGTTTTTAGTCATTTGAAAAACTTGACTGAATACAGGATATAGATATGAACAGCGTCTGACCTCGTTCGTCTGGACGATTTTAGATTTTAACAATTCAATAATTTCTTCAGAGTATCTCCGGCAAAAATCCACGAAAGCAGGATATGCATTTTCTGCCTTCCCTGGATGATTAGTTATGCTCGGATAAAAATCTGTTATGGTATGCTTATAACCTTTCAATAATAGAAAGTGTACAGCACCGAAAAACAAATTGGGCACTGGCTGCCCCTTCTGTGCAGAAGATGCCAGTTGTATCATCTCTGCATCTTCAGCAATTTTTAAAGAAAGAAATTCATATAACGGACTAGACTCACTGCATTCATGAATCGCAAATCTTCTGAATTTCATAGAAAGCTCATTTGACATCAAACATCACCTTATCCTTTTACATAAAGACACAATACCAAATAGTATCAAATAAACAGCAACACTGCTGTCACCACAAGAATCAAATAGTTTCCTGCTATTAATGTTGTGGGATGCTCTTGCGGACTAACGAATCCCAGTTCAAACGGATAGGCGTCCTCCAACGGGGCTAACGAGGTATGCTGTTCAATTATTGGCAATGGCAGCCCAAGTCTATGTTTAGTTAGATCATATTTCGAAGTGACAGTGACGGAATCAAAGAGAGGAGTAATGGTCACCCCAATCCAGCCTATAAAAATAGAAACTATTAATAATTTGTATCGCAGCACTTTATTTTTCATATCAGTCCCACCATAAGTACAACTTCCTTGTTTCTTCCATTTCTTCAATTAAACCATTGATGCTTCCTGATCCTTGTTCCACGAGATCAGGACAGAATTTGTAGATTTCTTTTGCAAATGCTTTTAGGGCTTTCCCTTCAGGAAAAACTTCAAAGTTCGCTTCTACCCAATCGTAATCTGCGCCAATGATGATAAATGGATATCGCCTATACCATTCCTTAAGTTTAGAAATAACCCTTTCATTACTGATATCGTAGTTATTCCCATTCGTCTGCTGGATCCTAAGGATATCAAACTTATCGGTGCCAGGGATGATGCTGATTTTTTCACGCTCAGAGTCGCATATAAAAACCAAATAGTCTATCGACTTAAGTTCCTCCCTTAGTTTTAAAACCAGGGGCTCCGCTTCTTCCTGTTTGACTTCCACACAAATCCCCGCAATATCAGCTGGTTTTCAGTATACAAATCCTCTTTGTAAAAAGGATGAAATCTACCCTTTATATTTCTTTTGACGATTGCCAGTGCTTCTTGTGAAATTCCGCTTTGTTCTACTTTGTATTCGGTTTCCTTACTCCTGCTAAAGCTAAATAGCTTTTTCCAATCCATTTCCCATCACCTGCAGTTTTAGTTAATCAGTTCATAATAAGGAATGACTAGATCGGCTTTTTCTACTGGCCGGAGGTTTTCCATGTAGTAGTCCTCCGCTTTCCAGTATCTGTTCCTGAACTTTTCGATGTTCTGCTGGGTTTGATAGCTTTCCCGTGCAAACCTTATATCTCTTGGACAATCTATAAAGACGGTAAAATCAAAATATGGTCCCCATTCCTCTCTCTGAAGAAAAATCCCTTCAACAATAAAAACTTGATTGCCTGTTAACTTTATCTCCTTAAAATCATGTCGATCTCTTTCATTATCATAGAAAGGGAGAACGAGTTCGTTTGACTGGGTCAAGTTATCAAACAAGGAATTATTAAGCGACTCTACATCCCACTGCAAGTAAAAATACTCCCGCCATTCCTCTTGGCCGGTATTGTACCTTTCCGACTTTCCAACAATATGATCGTCCAGGTGCAAGACCAAATAATTGATTTCTTTTTCGGAAAGCATTGAAGCGAATTTCTTCACAAAAGTTGTTTTCCCTGACCTGCTCAGGCCATCTATACCTAAAATAATGCGTTTATTTAGACGTACCGCCGACGAGATTTTTGTCATTAATATTTCTACTACATCCATAATCGTAACCTCACATTTCAAAGTCGAAAAATACCTTTACTTATTCGCTAAGTCGACGCCTATTTCCTTTTTCAGGCAAAAATAAAGCCACCTTTTAAAGGCGGCCTCATTTGTATTGCAATTTAATATTTATTTTTTCTGCCTCTTCAATGCTTTCTTTTAACCAGATGGGAGCTTTTGGATGGGCAATAATTTCTCCTGCAGTCATCCAATATACTGCCTCAACTTCATCTATACTTTTCGGATAAGGTTCGCCAGCGTCAATTTCACAATAAAACACCAGATCGAGTACTTCCCTTCCATCTGGAAGAACAAAAGAAGTATTCCGAACATATATAACATCATCTTTTATTGTGATACCCACTTCCTCAAAGAGCTCCCTTTTTAAAGTCCGCTCAAGTAAATCCTTTGAGAACCCCTCGTTTTCAACCGTTCCGCCAACAAGCGAAAGAATCCCTCCGGCATGTTCCTCTTTGGAGCTCCTTTCTATAATCAGCCACTTTCCTTCCCTGTAAATAGCACCTTCTACATTTAAAATAAACATTCCTGATCCCCTTTCCAATTGTTCTGCTGGTATTCGCATACACTCATTTGTATCCCTTCTTTAAGTCAAAAGGCCTGTAACTTTTTTCAAAGGTCCCAGGAAGTAATTATTACCAAAAAGTTACACATATTATTTACTATTAAAATTTACTGAAAATTCGATAAATTTACACATGCTTTTCCAACATTACTACTTGTATAATAGTAATACACCTAGATTTACAAAGGTCGACCAACAAAAATAGGAGAGTGATCAATTTGTTAGAAAACGTTATTTTCGCAATGGTCATTGGTGGATTTGTTGGACTGACAGCTCATGTGAGAAAACGAGGCAAGATTATCATGCCGAGAAGAACAAAGAAGTTCATTTACCTTGGTTTCTTGGAAGAAATCCTCACCGGTTCATTAGCAGCCGCACTTTTGGTAGTCTCTTCAGAAGCTGATTCAATGCTTAGAGTTTTTTTAATGTCCATCATGGCTGGTTTCGGGGGTGATGCCTTACTAAGAGGACTTGAATTATTTCGAATAGGAAGCAGTAGCCAGGGTGGGGAGGATATTGGCAAATGAAAAAACCAACACCTCAGCCTGAGAGAAAGAAGTTTGCTAACGCCATTGGTCAAGCAGCTTCCAGAGTGCTTGTTTTTTTTTGATAAAAATAAACTTGGGAAAATTTTTATCCTCGAATAATTTCCACAAACTTTTTTACTCCCTCTATTATTTAAAATTTTCCATATACTAATCCATTCTTCTTCACATTTTAATTTTAGACAAAGGGAAAAGTAAGACTAAAACCACTAGGAGAACAATATGGACTTAAAACTTTTCCAGCTAATTAACAAGCTTTCAGGCCGACTTTCACCCGTTGATAACCTAATGATTTTCATTTCAAATCGTGCCCGCTATGTTTATGCTTTTATCATCCTTGTACTGTTGTTCAAAAACCGTAAAAACAAACGAATTGCCCTCGAAACGGGAAGTTCAGTACTACTAAGTCTTATTGTGCAGTTTTTCATAAAACTGTTTTATGATAAACCTCGTCCTTTCGAGAAAAGACGAGTCGGGATTCTGATTCCATCCAAAACTGATTCATCTTTCCCAAGCAAGCATACAACCCTGGCTTTTGCGGCTTCAACTTCAATATTGATGTTCCACCGGAAATTAGGTGCAATCATGATGTGGATGTCTGCGTTAACTGGATTTTCACGCATATGGGTTGGCCACCACTATCCATCCGATATCATCGGAAGCGCTATTCTTGGTTCACTGATAAGTTTCGTGACGCGAATCATTTCGTTCAGTAAATTCGGGAACAAGCCGGAAGCCAGTTAAAGAAAACTTAGTCTTATTGACGGACACTTTTGCTCTATTTTCTCTGATTTCTGTCCTTCATAGCCTGATGACGGACACTTTTTCCATGTTTCCTCTGATTTCTGTCCGTCATTACCTTGATGACGGACACTTTTTCCTTGTTTGCTATGATTTCTGTCCGTCATTACCTTGATGACGGACACTTTTTCCTTGTTTGCTATGATTTCTGTCCGTCATAACCTTGATGACGGACACTTTTTCCTTGTTTCCTCTGATTTCTGTCCGTCATAACCTTGATGACGGACACTTTTTCCTTGTTTCCTCTGATTTCTGTCCTTCATAGCCTCGATGACGGACACTTTTTCCAAGTTTGCTATGATTTCTGTCCGTCATTGCCCTGATGACGGACACTTTTTCCTTGTTTCCTCTGATTTCTGTCCTTCATAACCTTAATGACGGACATTTTTTCCAAGTTTCCTCTGATCTCTGTCCTTCATAGCCCGCCACTATCCCTTAAGATTGTAAGCAGCCAACTGCTCTCCCCAGGGTGCTATTTCTGTCTCCATAAATCCGGCTTTCTTATACGCAGCTCTTGCCCCTTCGTTCTCCTGATTATAGCCAATCATGATTGTTGGGATTCCGTTCGTGTTCATTCTTTTAATCTCTTCAACTACTAATTTTACCGCCGCAGTCCCATAGCCTTTACCCTGATGCAGCTCATCGATCATTAAACGATAAATCCAATAATTATTGTCGTCCGGGTCAATGCCAAACATCGCAAACCCCACCATTTGATTCGCTTCATAAACCCCGCATGCTGTGAACTGATCAAGAAATTGGACTTCAGCGATGGAATACAAATTTGAAGCGACAAAGTCTTTCTGCTCTTCCTTAACCTTTAACTGTATTGCCTCTTCCCAGTTTTCCTTAGATATAGGTCTCAATGTTAACTCCACAAAAATCCTCCTAAGCTACTACAATACGACATTCTGTACCGATGATATTATTAAGATCCTAATATACTTTTGGCGATGCTAATTGTCTATGTTTTCCAGATTTTTAAAATAGCACGGAACACATATATCAATTACAGCAAGAAGAAACAGAACAAAATGGAGTTTCAGACAGATTTTATTGATGTCCACTGGTCCCAACAGCCAGATCAATACAAACGTTCCGATGATCAGCATCAAATCGAGCTAACATTACTTGGAGCATATGGCTCAAGGCATTTTTATTATCAATCCATATTAAAGATAAACACCCGTTGAATAAGTGTCTATTAAATTAGTTTCCGACTAAAACAAAGACATTGCCATCCGGGGCTTTCATTACTGCTACGTGTCCACCTAAAGAGTTTGGAAATGGAGTGCGTATCCACTCTATTTCCGTATTAGTTTTTAATGTTTCGTACGAATCCTTAACATCTTCAACGACAATTTCGATTTCAGCAAAATTTAAATTCGGATTGTTCTTTAATACTAACTCTGAATTGCCATCAGGAAATCTCATTCCAATAAGACGCCAAAGTTTTTTCTCGTCCTGATAGGTTTCCCAAGCCTTAATTAAACCCATTGATTGATAGAATTTCACTGACTTATCAATATCATTTGTATAAATTGCAAGACATTCGATTCTTTCCACACAAGAGGCTCCCCCATATCTTTTCCCTATGCTGAACCAATTAACTATGTAACTGAGCTTTGTAGCATGGACTGGCAAAAAACACTTAACATAATGATTTTATAATCTCCCTAACTTCTCTGCCCCTCATTTTATTGCTTTTCTTTACTCAATCGCTCAACCTCTTTTTCCAGAAAATCAAGTCGTCGATGAATCCGGTATATTATCGGTAAGTATGCAATAATAACAATGATGAACCATCCCATTGTTTGCCTCCTTAAGCATGCTAGATTATTGATCCTTAAATCCTGATCTAGTTAATTATTTCGGCTTTCTGAGCATATATCCTTCTAAAAAAAGAATTTCAGTCTTTACTATTGGATAATTTGAGTTTACTTTCATTGTTTGCTACAGTTAAATTAAGGAGACTTAAACCTATCTAGATGTTGTTAATTAATCTAAGTATATAGCCGGGGAGTGTACATAAAAATGGAATCAACTTTTAACCAAAGAGATGAAGTGACCGATTTCATTCAATCGAATAGGGAACTTTTCGAACAACACTTGTTATCAGAAGCAGTGAATGTAGCTTCGAAGATTAATGAGATTCTTCAAAAAGGGAATATCGACCTTTTAAAAAATGCTGAAAATTTAATTGTCTACATAGTGGAGCAGCAAGAAGAGAATCTGGTTGCTTTTGCTGAACAAGAAGGGATCGCCTGGGCAGAACATTCGTTGACTGTTGCTTTCAAGCTGGAATGGATTCAGGCCATTCGCCGAACTTTGTGGCACTTCCTCAATGAATATGATCAAATGTATAACCGATTTTCTGACCGCGAGGAATTCTTCCAACTCGAAAAAAGGATCAATGACCGAGTTGACCAATTCCTGAATACCTTCTTCCTTACTTATACAAAGTACAAAGATGAACTGCTTAACTCACAGAGGCAATTGGTTGAACACTTATCCGTCCCTATTATCCCAGTCAGCGGTACTGTTGCTGTACTTCCTCTAATCGGTATGATGGATGATTACAGAATGCAGATTATCGAAGAGAAGGTCCTGATGGATATTTCAAAACTGAAGGTCCAAACATTAATTATGGATCTATCTGGGATCGCAGACATGGAAATGAACGTCATCTCCCATTTCCAAAAAGTATTGAGTGGCGTATCGATGATGGGTTCAAAAGCTGTCATTACTGGAATGCGCCCCGATCTTGTAAGAAAAATGATACATGCAGGAATCACTTTTGACCAAAAGGCAGAAACCAAAGGTACGTTACAGCAAACACTGAGATCCTATCTGGATAACGAAGTAACAAAACAATGAAGAAAAGCCCCTATTCCTTACATAGGGGCTTTCCTGTTGGCTATAAAAATCTCTTGTCGAGCTCAGACACTAGTCTATTATTTTCTTCAATATCCTGATGAATCCCATCTATTTCGGAAGATATATTCAATTCCTGTTGTTTGACTGAACTGATTTTCCGTTGCTGGGTTTCGTGCTGTTCCGTGATCTTTCGCAAACGGTCTGCCAGGGACATGCTGTCAGCCCTAATGGATAAGATACCAGATGAAACTTTTTCGAGCTCTTTATTTTGAGATTTCACCTTTGCGTCTATCTGCTGCATAAGGTCATCAAAGTCAGTGAATGAAGAAAAACTTGAACTGATTTTGTTCTCTATTCCTTCTAATTGTGTCGATATATTTTGAGAAGCTTCTGCAGAGGCAGCCGCCAGCTTGCCAACTTCTTTTGCCACCACAGAAAATCCTTTACCGTGTTCACCTGCACGTGCCGCTTCTATGGAAGCATTTAAGGCCAGGATTTTCGTTTGTCCTGAAATCGATGAGATCGTTGAGCTGATGCTGCCAATGGTTTTAGTTAAACTTACAAGTTCCTTTAACAATTCTGATGTTTGATTCATATGCTCGACAGCCTGCTGATTATCCTTTATGACAGCAACAGAGCCCTCTGCTACTTCTTCAATTGCCCCGCTGTACGTGCTAATCTTTGATTCCATTTGTTCAAATACGGTAAAAAATTGGGATAGTGCTTCTTTATTTTCAGTGAGCTCGTTTTCCAATCCATTAATAGAAACTAGATTACGATTCACACTTTGTTTAATCGTCTGGGTGGATAAAACAATATCATTGAAGGTTTCTTTCATTGCACCAACGAATACGCCTGCCTGTCCTTGGTCATCTGCTACTTCTCCATCAGGACCTGGCTGATGGATTTCCTGGAGGATATTAAAAATTTCATCCAACGCTGGACGATCAAATTGCGAATCCCCGATATAGCTGTAGCGAATCACGTGGTTTCCATCCAAGACATAGGTGCTAGGTATGGCAATCCGGAAACTGTCCCATTTTACAGGTACAAAAACCTCATATTGTTTAATCACTGTTCTCTTTTCATCAGACAGGATCGGAATCTTGATGCCTTCTGAATCAACGTAAGCCTGAATCCCCTTAATATTCTGTCCTGCAATTCCCAGGACTTGTATTCCCTTTTCTTTTAAAAGATCATATTGTTCATTCAGCTGGACCAGCTGAGTCCGGCAGTTTGGTCACCAAGTGCCTCTTAAGAAAACAATAATAACAGGCTGACCTGCGAAGTCTGATAAGCTGTATTTTGTATTATTCGTTCCGGGCAAAGCAAAATCTGGTGCTTGCTTGCCTACGTTTAAACCTCTATTAGCCAAAATAATCTCTCCTCTAACAGCATTGTGTCAAAGATTATTATCGGCTTAACTTAAAATATTTTAATTACCCAACTCTCTATATCTGCAAAATTTCGCGGATATCTTCCTCTGTCAGCGACGCTGAGCTTTTTTCTTCGATAATTTCTTCGATCATGTTCCGCTTTTTGTCCTGCAGCTCATTCATCTTCTCTTCGATTGTTCCTCTGGCGATTAATTTGATGACCTGGACTTTATTCTTCTGTCCCATTCGGTGGGCACGGTCCGCAGCCTGCTCCTCAACGGCGGGATTCCACCATAAATCATAAAGGATGACTGTATCTGCTCCCGTTAAGTTTAAGCCTGTGCCCCCAGCTTTTAAGGAAATCAGGAAAAAATCCCTCTCTCCTCCATTAAACTTTTCGCATGTTTCCACTCGTTCTTCAGGAGGTGTTTGTCCGTCCAAGTAGAAGAAAGGAATGCCCTCATATGATAACTCCTTGCCGATCAAGTCGAGCATTTTCGTGAACTGAGAAAAAATGAGCACCCTTCTCCCAGCAAACCTGGACTCCTCAATGATATGTTTCAACTGATCAAATTTAGCGGAGCTGCCCTTGTATCCATCTACAAACAAGGCTGGATGGCAGCATATCTGCCTTAATCTTGTCAGGCCAGCCAGGATTTTGATCCGGTTTTTCCTGATCGTATTCTTATCCAGTTGCTTCAGCGTTTGATGGCGAAGCTTTGCTAGATAAGCAGCATAAAGCTTTTTCTGGTCAGGCAGCAATTCAACTCTATCAATTGATTCGATTTTCTCAGGTAGCTCCCCAAGCACTTCTTCCTTTATCCTTCGCAGTAAAAATGGACGAATCCTGCGGGCGATGGTCTTGCTCGTCAGGTTACTATATTCCTTCAACCCCTGGAATAACTCAGGAAATACCACTCGGAAAATAGACCATAATTCCTCGATCGAGTTTTCAATCGGCGTACCGGTCAACGCGAAGCGGTGGTCTGCCTGTATGTTCATCACTGCTTTTGCCGTTTGAGTCAACGGATTCTTGAACGCCTGTGCTTCATCGAAAAAGACACTATGAAAATTGATTTTTTCGTATAGGTGAATATCCCTGCGCAGAAGCATGTAGGAAGTAATAACAACATCAATACCCGAAACATCCATTAAAAGCTTGGACCGTTCCTCTCTATTTCCATCGATGATGACTGCCTGAATATCAGGAGTGAATTTCAAGAATTCACTGAGCCAGTTATACACCAGGGACGATGGACAAACAATCAGGACGGGTTGTTCCCTTTTCCTTACATGTGATAGTTCTGAAGCAATATAGGTGATACTTTGCAGTGTTTTACCAAGCCCCATATCATCTGCCAGGATTCCGCCAAATCCGTAACTTGCGAGAGTTTTCATCCATTGGAAACCATGTTTCTGGTATTCACGTAAAATTGGCTCTAATTTATCAGGGACATCGAACTTAACTTTTCCGGGGGTGCTGATTTCATCAAGAAAATTACGGAAAGAATCTTCTAACTGCAGTATGGATCTATCCTCGAAAGATTCTAGCATTTGCATCCCACGGACAATCGGGACATTTAACCCTTTTTCCAAATCTTCATCCTGGATTGGTCCTGCCTTCAAGAAACGCTGGATTTCTTCCCATTCCCTCGTTTCCAGTGACACCAGCGCCCCATTGCGTAACCGGTAATACTTCCGTTTTTCCTCAAGAGCTTCAAGAATATCCCTGATATGTTTTTCAGGAATCCCATCCATTTCAAATTTGAATTCAAGCCAGTTTGTCCGCTCTTTTTTCACCTTGACACGTATTTGCGGCCGGGCCGGCTCCCGGAAAATCCGGTTCCTGACAGCTGTTGTGGCGTATATCTGTACAAGCTTTTGCAGCTTTGGCATGACATGATACAGAAATTCATATTCAAGCTCTTCATTATGCAAAAAATAACCGCCATCCGTTTTCGCGAAAGAACCTTCATCCAGCAACTCAAGAATCTGGTCCTCCTTGACCATGTCCCTGATTAACAGCGAATTGACTTTCGGTTCCCTCTCCTCGAGCGGATTGAAAACGATTTTTCCATACTGGAACTCGACCCCTGCCAGTAATCGGTTATTCACCCGATCAAGGTAAAGCTTTGCGATCAGCGGCTCTGTTAAAAATTGCTTTGTGATATCGCCACCTATTTGGACTTCCCCAATACGGCGCAGGCCTGGTACGACTTTTTTCACAAAAAAACCCATCTGATCCTGTAAAATCGGTATGCTAGCAGTTCTTGATTGCGCGAGCATATTTTTCAGTTCATATAATCTGCTGCAATCCTCGGTGCTGAGCTGGATCAACTGGGTTTTCAACCAAACGAGATCATATTTATGAAGAACGATCAGATCAGATATACCAGCAATTTTTAACGAATAGTCTTTCTCTGTGATTTTTTCAAAATTAAACAAAAGCGGAAGCCTTTCGTCCGAAATAGAAAACTGCCCGGTAACTTCGCCCGCCTCTATTAATTTAACATCCGGAGCCTTTTCCAGCAGCGGCACTAGCTGATGCCAAAAGGATGGCGGAATGATCAAGGTTGAGGAGTCATTCTCATCCTTCAACGATAACTCTGAGTCATGGACGATTTGGATAAGTATTTTGATGATAGAGTCGATATCGTTTTGAAAACAATGAAGCTTTGGGTTATAAGTGAACAGGTCAGATAGCAATGCAGTCTCCCGGTTCGCAACGCTCTTCAGGAATCCCGAGAAATCTTCTATTTTAATTGGACCAATACTCATCGAGACACTCAGCATCATTTGCTGATCACTGGTTTCAACGGGCTCGATTCCGAACATCGTATTTAGGGTCTTCCTCGTTTCAAAGTGGAGCTGGTGGCCGCTTTTCCTTCGAGGTTCTTCACTGAAAATGGTAAGCAGTCCTTCTGCGAGCCCATTTCCAGGCCGCTCATTACTTTTTATTGCATTTGATGTCCCTTGCTTTTGCTCATCCAAAATAGCCAGCAATACTGCGGCCACATGCTGGCACTCATGTTTGACAGACGCAAGCTTCGGACATGTGCACTCAGCTGCGAAACGGCCTTCCCCATTTTTCGTAACAGTGATATGAAATACATCCGCCCCTGTCACGGTTGCTTTCACCTGATTTTCATTGGATTCAGTAAACTCAACTTTTCCCGCACGGTAAAACGCATCCCCCCGCTTGAAGGAAACAGTTCCGCATAAATCCTTGATGACTTTTTGATTTAGTTTGATATCCATGCTCTGCTCCCTCCTCGAAGATGCAATAATTGATAATTATTAGTGTAGACCTTATGTACTCATTTGTTAAGCGGAAAATAAAAAGCATGGAGAATACCCCATGCTCGGAATAGAAATATAGGCTTCCAGGACACGTGAAACTTAGTCATCATCCGATTCCACGAAATTTTTCAGAGCTGATAGTTTGTTATCCCAATAGATCTCGAAAAACGAAAGCCATTCCTGCAATTGCTGAAGCGGTTCTGGCTGTAATGAATAGCGAGTTTCACGTCCAATTTTTTTGCTTGTTACCAAACCTGCTTCAGATAACACAAATAAGTGTTTGTTGACAGCCGTTCTGGTAATCGGAAATTCTTCGGTTATGGACGCTACCGGCATCTCCTTGTCTGCGAGCAGCTTCAGGATTTTACGTCGAGTAGGATCCGCGACAGCCTGGAACACATCATGTCTCGCTGCAGAAGATGGCATGTTAACCCTCGATATAGGATGGAAGTGCTTCGTTAACGATTTTATCCCATCCATTATCCATGATTCCCTGAATAATCGTATGAGGCTGTCCAAATTCCGTAACCTTTTCAGGATCCCAACCTGAGTGAATTAAGGTGAACTCTGTCTTGCCTTCCAGCTCTTTCAGTTCGAATACAAGGTGCCAATCCTTCCCCCAATCAAAACCCAGACGATTCGGTGGATCCAATTCCGTAACTTTGCATGGCGAGTCACCAAATGGGCCTGCGTGGAGAATGAACTCCTTGCCAACTTCGGCTTCAAATGTATTTGGCATCCACCAGGCTTCGATTCCTTCTGATGTTGCGACAGCTTTCCATACTTTTTCAATTGGCGCATTTAGAATGATACTTTTACGTATTTCTCTTTTTGTATCCATGTTTTTAGCCTCCAATATGTAATAACACCATTTGGTGTCACTTTATAAATATATAACACCTTTTAGTGTCATGTCAATAAAATGGACCAGGCACAAAGTATAGTACCTGGTCCACTATGAAAATTAAATCTCAATAATAATCGGCAAAATCATCGGCCTTCTTCTTGTCTTTTGGAAGATATGCTGACCAACTGCTTTTTTTATGCCCTGTTTAATGACATTCGAACGATAGACATTGTCTTCTTGAAGTTCTGTCACCGTTTTCGTCACGATGCTGTTTACATCTCTCATTAGGTCTTCGGAGTTTTTCACAAAAACAAACCCACGCGAGATTGTATCTGGTCCAGAAATAATTTTCCTTTCTGCTTTGCTTAATGTCAGGACAATGACTAGCATTCCATCCTCGGATAGCTGCTTTCTGTCCCTAAGCACGATTTCACCGACATCCCCGACACTGACGCCATCAACATACGTATCACCTGCTGGCACATTACGGGTCTGGCGCGCTTCTCCATTTTCAATGTCAACAATATCACCATTTTTTACAATGAATGTATTCCCTTTTTCTACACCAACGGATTCTGCCAGCAAGCGGTGGTGATGCAGCATCCTGTACTCACCATGGATCGGGATGAAATACTTTGGCTTCATCAAAGTCAGCATCAGCTTGAGATCTTCCTGGTAGCCATGGCCGGAGACATGCATGCCAGTTGTGCTGCCGGAGCCGTAAATGACTTTCGCACCGAGTTTGAACAAATTATCGATAATCTTGGAAACATCCTTTTCATTGCCTGGAATCGGCGACGCAGCCATGATCACTGTATCTCCAGGATAGATCGAGACATCCCGGAAATTACCTGTTGAAAGCCGGGAAAGTGCGGCCATAGGCTCTCCCTGGCTGCCAGTACAAAGAATCGCAACTTTATCAGGATCCATTTGGTCGACCACATTTGGTTGAATCAGCATGCCTTCTGGAACATTCAAGTAACCTCTTTCTATCGCCACGTCGACTACGTTCACCATACTCCGGCCAAGTAATGCGAGCTTCCTGTTCGTCTTTATCGCTGCCTCGACAACCTGCTGAACCCTGTTGACGTTAGAGGCAAATGTTGAAACGAAAATTTTTCCATCTGCCTTCATGAAGGCTTCTTCGAGATGGCTTGCGACCATTCGCTCCGAAGGCGTCAAACCAGTACGCTCGGCATTCGTGCTCTCTGATAACAGCGCCATGACACCTTCAGTACCGATCTTCGCCATCTTATGGATGTCTGATTGCTCATCATTAGCAGGCGTCAAATCGAATTTGAAGTCTCCCGTATGGACAACATTTCCCTCAGGAGTGTGGAATACAATTCCAAGACAATCCGGGATGCTGTGGCTTACTTTGAAAAAAGAAACCTTGATCTTGCCAAAATCCAATTCTGAATCGGAATTGATTTTATTCAGCTCAGTCCCTCTTAGGAGCTTGTGCTCGCCTAGTTTCAGTTCAATTAATCCGAGAGTAAAATCAGTCGCATAAACTGGCGCCTTTAACTTTTTGAAGAAATACGGGACCCCGCCAATATGGTCCTCATGTCCATGGGTCACAATCAACCCGCGGATTTTCTCTTGATTTTCTTCAAGGTAAGTCATTTCCGGAATGATTAAATCGATTCCTAAAAGACTTTCATCAGGAAACTTCCCTCCGCAGTCAATCACAAAAATATCGTCCTCATACTGGACAACATACATATTTTTTCCGATTTCATTAATACCGCCCAAGGCGAATATAGATAAAGTCACGTCATATCCTCCCAATCCGTAATCGATTTTGTTAGTATTGCCGATTTTTTACCGATTATTTAGTCTCTAAGAGGGAATTGGACTTCACCAAACAGGTATTTCTAGTTTTTATTGAAAAAAATTAGTGTTTTTAATTCGGTAAACTGTTTATTTGGTGAAAACTCAATGATTTTAATTCATCAAGAAACACTTATTGGCGATAATTTAATTTTATTGGCGGTTTTCACAAACTTATTGGCGAAAAAATGGTTTTATTGGCGATTTTCACACGTTTATTGGCGAAAATAAAATTTTATTGGCGAACTGGAAAAAATCATAGTTTTTTTCCAGTTTCTCCACAAAAATAGGCCAACTCGCTAATTAGCGAATTGGCCTTCTTTACTTATTTTTCAATCCATGAATACATATACTGGTCGTCTTCGATATCCTTGGCTTTCTTTACTGTTTTCAGCGGTCGGAAGGTATCGATCATGACAGCTAGCTCTAGTGTTTCTTTTTTGCCGATGCTTGCTTCTGTTTTGCCTGGATGTGGTCCATGCGGGATTCCGCTTGGGTGCAATGTAATCGAGCCTTCCTTGATTCCTTTGCGGCTCATGAAGTTGCCTTCCACATAGTACAGCAGCTCATCGCTGTTGACGTTGCTGTGGTAATATGGCGCCGGAATCGCTTCAGGATGGTAATCGTAAAGTCTTGGCACGAAGGAACATACCACATAATTATGGCCTTCGAATGTCTGGTGCACTGGCGGTGGCTGATGGATCCGTCCCGTGATCGGCTCGAAGTCCTCGATATTGAATGCCCATGGATAAAGATAGCCATCCCAGCCTACCACATCAAGGGGATGATGGTTCAATACATGGCGGTGCAGATGACCGCGCGTCTTCGTGATGACTTCATACTCCCCTTTTTCAGAGAAAGTTTCCAGTGACTCCGGTCCGCGGATATCGCGTTCACAGAATGGACTGTGCTCGAGCAGCTGCCCATACTCATTTCGATAACGACGAGGTGTCGTAATCTGGCTGAACGATTCAACAATCAACGCCTTTGTCTGCTCGGAATCATCTGGAACAACCCTGTACATCGTGCCGATCGGAATCACGACATAATCACCAGGACGATAGTTTATAGTTCCAAACATTGTTTCTACCTTCCCGGATCCATGATGGAAAAAGAACATCTCATCTCCATCGCCATTTCGGTAAAATTGCTTCATCGGTTCAGTAATATTCGCAAACCCAATCAAAAGATCGTCATTGCCAAGGATATATTCTCTCCCACTTAACGCATCCCCAGTTTGCGTGATCTGGTCAGTCAGGAAGTGCCGATGGTTCAGTGAACCCTGCTCCTCATATTCAGGCAGGTAGCTGCCGATCAATTCGCTTCTCACTACCTCTGTTGGCATATGGTGGTGATAAAGAATTGACTGTGTACCAGAAAAACCTTTTGTTCCCATTACCTGCTCCCTGAACAGCGAACCATCTTCCTTTTTAAAAATGGTATGGCGTTTCTTCGGGATTTCTCCCAGCTGGCGGTAGTACATGAAAACACCTTCTTTCTACTCTTCTACAATTTTATTTTTCAGGACACCGAGTCCTGTAATCTCAAGTTCCACTTCATCTCCCGGCTCAAGCCAGCGATGAACATCCGTTCCAAGTTCGAGGATACAGCCTGTTCCGACTGTTCCTGAGCCGATTACTTCACCAGGATACAAAGTCGTACCAGCTGATGCACGCTCGATCAATTCACCGAATGAATAATAAATGTCCTTCATATTACCCTTGGACAGCTCCTTGCCGTTGACACGAGCAACCATTTCAAGGTCATAGCCTTTCCCCGCTTTGAGGTATTCCAGCTCATCTTTCGTGATCAGATGTGGACCGAATGAAGTAGCGAAATCTTTCCCCTTCGCCGGACCAAGTCCGACCTTCATTTCCTGTCGCTGCAGGTCGCGGGCACTCCAGTCATTCATGATAAAAAAGCCAAAAATATGCTGTTCGGCATCCTCTGCTTTGATATTACGGCCTTCCTTGCCGATGACACAGGCGATTTCCAGTTCGTAATCCATCCATTCACAGTTCTGTGGCCGACTGATGTCTTCCTCAGGACCTTTAATGGCAAGATGGTTGGTAAAATAAAAAACCGGAATCTCATACCATTCAGGAATCATTTCAAGGCCTCGGTTTTCCCTTGCTGTTTTTACATGCTGCTCGAATGCGTAAAAATCACGGACACTCTTCGGATTCGGCAGCGGCGATTTTAAGCTGACTTCATACAAAGAATAGGAACCACTGCCAGTTTCAATCAGACCTTTATTTTTCTCGATATACTCCATGAATACCTCATGGTTCTCGATGAATGCCAGCATATTGTCCGGCAATGTACCGTTCGATGCTTCGTGCATATCTACAGCCTGATTCTGCGAATTAATCCAGCCTGCACGGATTGAACCGTCTTTTTTCATAAAAGTTATGAACTTCATATCATCACCTATTTCCTTTGCAGCTCAAAGGTTTTTGCCAGTGGCAGCGTGTAGGTCGCTCCTGCCAGCCTGCCTACCGGTTTCAGCTTTTCTGAATTGATACGGCCATTTTCGTAAAGTTCATCGGCGACTTGGACATGGACCACCTTGCCAATAACAAGGCTCCCAGCTCCTGCTTCTTCCCCTCCAAAATGGAGGACCTGATCGAGAACACACTCAAGATGAACCTTAGACTCCTTGACCCGTGACGGTTTTACCGCCACACTGTCGACCTTGGTCAGCCCCGATGCCTCGAATTCATCCACATCTGAAGCGAATTCAGTGGCACAGTCATTCATCTGCTGAACAAACTCCTCACTGACAATATTGATGACAAATTCCTTTGTGCTTTCAATATTCTTCAGCGTATCCTTTTTCTCCCCATCAGTCCCTCTTCTCATTGGCGAAAAGCACACCATCATCGGATTCGAGCTGATGACGGTGAAGAAACTGAATGGAGCCAAATTGGCGTTCCCGTTTTCATCCTGACTGGAAACAAAGGCTATTGGCCGCGGCAGGACAGAGCCTTGCAAAAGCTTGTATGCGTCTCTCCATTCAAGCGTATCTGTTTTGATTTCCAATGCTTACACCGCCCTTTCATGAAAAAGCTGGCTGACGATTTGCAGAATGAACTCATGGTCTTCGCGAGTGCCGAGAGTAATCCGGAATGCTTCCTTGTAGCCCGGAAGTTGCATTTGCCTGACAAGGACGCCATTTTTCGTCAGCGTCTGGATGACCGGCCTGTTCGTGAAGGCAAACAGGAAGTTGGATTGCGATGGGAAACTATCAATCTCCAACTCTTTGAACTTCGCACTCAGGAAGTCTCTTTCTGCACTATTTTTAGCGGAACAGTCCTGGATGAAAGCCTGGTCTTCCAACGCAGCCACCGCTGCTGCTTGCGCAAGCTGGTTGACATTGAAAACATCCCTGACTTTGTGAAGTTCCTTAGCAATTTCCTCCTGCATGATGCCGTAGCCAACACGCAGACTCGCAAGGCCATAGATTTTTGAAAAAGTCCTGAGGATGACAATGTTTTGATATTGATCAAGCAACGGCATCGTATCAAGATATTCATCAGAATCCGCATATTCAAAATAAGCCTCATCCATAATGATCAGGACGTTTGACGGCACATTGTCGATAAACGAAAGCAATTCCTGTTTGGCGACGATCGTCCCAGTCGGATTGTTCGGATTGCAGACGAATACCATTTTTGTTTTTTCGTTGATGGCTTCCTGCATTTTTTTGAGATCATGCCTGCCATCAATCATCGGAACGGTGACAGATACGCCGCCCTCAATCAGTACATTCGTTTTATAGCGAGGAAAAGTTACCTCCGCCATGACCGCTTCATCATTTTTATCGATATAAGCCCGGGTAAGCAGGCGAATGATTTCTTCTGAACCGTTCGAAACAAGAAAATGCTTCTGGTCTAATTTATAATGCGATGACAGTTTCTCTACGATCCCTGATGTCATTCCATCTGGATAGAATGCCAGATTAGCAGATGACTGCATGATTGCTTCTCTGACCTTTGGTGAAGTGCCATAAACATTTTCATTATCCGAAAGCTTTCTTACTGTTGTGATTCCATACTGTTCTTTAATTTCCTCAATTGTCTGGCCGAGGGCATAAGGTGTGATCCCTTCAAGTTCTGCTCTTGCTTTAATATTCATGTTCATCCCCCATTTTCTCTGCCACCGTTTATAACGAAAAGGGAGCGAATCGCCCCCTTCTGTCCCAGCTATTAAAGGTTGCCGCGTCTTTCCTGTTCACGCTCGATTGATTCAAATAGAGCCTTGAAGTTTCCTTCACCGAAACCTCTTGCGCCTTTACGCTGGATGATTTCAATGAACAGCGTCGGACGGTCTACGATTGGCTTTGTGAAGATTTGCAACAGGTAGCCTTCATCGTCCCGGTCTACTAGAATACTAAGCTCTTTTAACTTATCAATCTCTTCGTCAATTTCGCCAACACGCTCAGACAGCATTTCATAGTATGAATCCGGTGTGCTCAGGAATTCCACTCCATTCTCATGGAGTTGTGCTACTGTGCTGACAATATCCTCTGTCAAAATCGCAAGGTGCTGGACGCCTGGTCCGTTGTAGAATTCAAGGTATTCCTGGATCTGTGATTTACGCTTTCCTTCTGCCGGCTCGTTGATCGGGAACTTGATTCGGCCGCCATTGTGCATTACTTTGGACATCAACGCTGAATACTCAGTCACGATATCCTTATCAGTGAAGTGCTTCATTTCCTTGAAGCCCATAACATTCGCATAATAGTTAACCCATTCTTCCATTCTCTCAACATTGCCGACAACATGGTCGATGCCGATGAAACCTGCGTCATTCACAGGAACAGTCGTTTCGTGCTCAACAAAGCCTGGCATAAAAAGGCCTTTGTAATTTTTTCTTTCAACCAGTGTATGGATTGTATCTCCATATGTACCGATGACGGCTTTCTTTAAAGTACCTTGCTCATCAGAAACCTCATGCGGCGGCTGGATTTCGATCGCGCCTCGCTTAACCGCTCCCTCATATGCCTTCTCGACATCATCAACTGCTAGCGCGATATCCTTGACACCATCACCATGAGTCTTGACAAACTGTGCTACACGAGATGAATCGTTGTATGTTCCAGTCACAACCAGACGAATCTTGCGCTGCTGAAGTACATAGGATGTGGTTTCACGGTTGCCTGTTTCAAGACCGGAATATGCCACGACCTTAAAGCCGAAAGCAGTCTGGAAAAAGTGAGACGCCTGCTTGGCGTTTCCTACATAAAGCTCTAAATAATCAACATCCTGAACCGGGAAAAAATCCTCCGTACTTTGGCCAGATACCATAACTTTCTCTTGCATTGTAAAACCTCCTGGAAGAATATTTATAATATTTAAAATTATTTTATAGTACTTATCCCTGCCCTCTCAAGAGCGCGGTGTAAAGCTATAATGCTTCTGTGTGGTAAAGTATCGCCTCTAAATACCAGTTACATCAATTCCAGCAGCATCATTTTTGGATTCTCGATCAACTGTGCGAAACGGTTTGTAAAAGCAACAGCCGTTGCCCCGTCTGCGACTCTATGATCAAAAGCCATTGACAGATTCATGATTGAACGGATGGCAATTTCATCTTGATCTGTGACAACTGGCCGTTTCTTTGTTTTATGGAAAGAAACGAGCGCTGTCTGCGGATGCTGGATGATTGGTGTTGCTCCAATACTGCCGCCCAGCGGACCGACATTGCTAATAGTAAATGTACCTCCCGATATATCCTTTACCGTAAGCTTGTCATCAAGTGCAAGTTTTGTCAGACGCTTCATTTCATCATGAATTTGCTTTAAATTCCTTTGTTCAACATTCCTGATAACCGGCACAATCAGGCCTTCTGGAGTGTCCACGGCAATTCCGATATGATGCTCGCGCAACAGCTGGATGCTTTCGTTTTCTTCATCTAGCTTCGCATTAAATACCGGGAATTCTTTTAATGCAATGGACAGGACTTTAATGAAAAAGGCCGTCGCAGATATGGAGCTTCCGGAACCCTTGATCTCTTCTCGCAAAGCAATCAATTCGCTAACATCAATCTCCTCAAAGTGGGTACAGTGAGGGATCGTATACATGGATTGAACCATCTTTTTCGCAATCTGCTTGCGGCGGCCGCGGAATGGCAGTATATCCTGGTGGCTGAGCTTTTTCTCGGTCGGAGCCCTTTCTTCAGAACCCACTTCCGAAACATTCGGAGCCTTCGATTCGGAAGCAGGTTTTGAAACGTTCGGAACCTCTCGTTCGAAACGATGCTGCGAAACATTCGGAACCTGCTGTTCGGAACCTGTTTCCGAAGTGCTCGCACCCCCATGATCTCTTAATTTAACAAATGCCAATATATCTTCTTCGGTAATCCGGCCTGCTGGTCCAGTTCCTTTGACTTCCATAATGTTGACGCCTTTTTCCCTGGCAACTTTCCGCGTATAGGGAGATGCCAGAATCTGCCCAAGTCGCGCGCTTACACCTACAGGCACCTTGACTTCAGCTGGTCTGTCCAACACAGCTACTGCAGCTTCTGCAGGTTCTGCTTCTGTTTTTACAACATCAGCGATCTTCTGGGACTCGCTAGTTTGAACTCCGCTGGAACGATCCTCCATAATCAGCAGGGTAGTCCCTACCTTTACCGTTTGCCCCGGGGTTAACAATAGTTCTTTAATGACACCTGAACGGGGAGCGGGAATCTCTGCGGTCATCTTGTCTGTCTGGACTTCAACCAATGGATCATCAGCCTTGACGAAATCTCCTGGTTTCACCAGGTAACAATTGATGTCCGCTTCGGTCATGCCTTCCCCAATGTCGTGGAGCTTTACTTCAACCATCGGCACGCCTCCTAAAACTTCATTACTTTTTCGATTGCAGCTACGACTCTTTTCGGGGTCGGCAGATAATGATCTTCAAACCCAAAATACGGCACAGGCGTATCATAGCCTGTCACTCTTTCGGCCGGAGCCTTTTGATAAAGGAATGCCTCATCATTGATCAGTGAGATCAAATCACTGCCAGTGCCTCCCGTTGCATGTGCTTCATGGACAATCACCGTTCGTCCTGTCTTCTGGACTGACTCTATGACAAGGTCTTTGTCAATCGGATAAAGTGTCCTCAGATCAAGGACCTCACACTGGACACCCTTTTGTTTCATATCTTCAGCAGCCTTCATCGCTACCGGTATCATCGCGCCCCAGGCAATAACCGTCACATCGTCGCCTTCGGTCAATTTCTTTCCTTTTCCTATTTCAACTGTATACTTCCCTTCCGGAACCTCACCGCGCGAGGACCGATAGCTTCTCATTGGCTCTAAAAAGAGAACAGGGTCCGGATCTTCAATTGCTGCGATCATCAGGCCTTTGGCGTCATAGGCATTGGATGGACAGACCACCTTCATTCCCGGCATATGGGTAAAAAGGGATTCCGTGCTGTCACAATGGATTTCAGGTGCGCGTACACCGGCGCCATATGGAGCGCGAATCACCATGGGCACAGTAAAATGCCCAAGCGTCCTCATTCGCAGTCTTGAAGCATGGGTCATGATTTGTTCATAGGCAGGATAAATAAAGCCCAGGAACTGAATTTCCACCACGGGACGGAATCCATTAACGGCCATGCCGATCGCTGCCCCTACAAAGCCTGCTTCACTCAAAGGAGTATCTACCACACGGTCCTCTCCATATTTCTCCTGAAGACCATCAGTCGCACGGAATACCCCGCCATTTTTCCCGATATCCTCACCAAGGAGGATGACATCCTTGCTTTCACCGAGCATCGTATCCAGTCCATCGGTAATTGCCTGGACAAGCGTCAAGGTCTTTGTCTGTATTGCCGTATTCATCACGCCTCACCTCCGATCAGCTCAAGGTATTCCCGCTTTTGCTTCTCAATTGTCCATGTAGGCTTTTCGAAAACATAATCAAAGATCACTGCCGGGTCAGCTTTAGGGAACTTTTCCATTTCCTGTACAGCTGCATCAATTTCAGCAGCTGCCTGCGCTTCTATTTCCTTCACCCATGCTTCATCGTAAAGTCCTTCGTTTTTCATCCAGCGTTCAAGCCTTAACAAAGGATCAGTTTCCATACGCTTCAGCGCACTTTCTCCCTGGTCACGATATTTCGATGCGTCATCCGCAGTTGTATGTGATCCATACCGCCACGTCATCGCTTCAATCAGTGTCGGGCCTTCGCCATTGCGGGCGCGCTCAAGTGCCTTTTCTGTTTCAATAAAAACGGCAAAAATATCGTTCCCGTCAATCCTTACTCCAGGAATATCATATGCAAGAGCTTTTTGCGCAATGGTTGCGGAGTTCATCTGCTTGCTTATCGGGACAGAAATTGCGTATTGGTTATTCTGGCAAAAATATACGACCGGAGATTTGAAGACACTTGCAAAGTTCAAGCCTTCATGAAAATCACCTTCCGAAGTCGCTCCATCACCGAAATAACAAATCGCCGCATTCTTTGTTCCTTTTTGCTTTTCAGCAAAAGCTGCCCCTGCAGCATGTGGAATCTGGGTTGCAATCGGGATGGCTGGCGGGAAGATATTTTTCCCATCCGGCGGGACACAGCCTTCATTTCGTCCATTCCAGAACAGCAATATATTCCTCAGAGAGTGGCCGAACACCATGGCAGCACCGTGATCTCGGTACGTCGGGAACATCCAGTCATCACTTTCTAGTGCAAGAGCGGTTCCAACCTGGGAAGCCTCCTGCCCTTCAAACGGCGCGTACGTCCCGATACGCCCCTGGCGCTGAAGACTGATAGACTTCCTGTCCAGCGCCCGGATCCTTACCATTTCCGAATAGAACTTCTTCACTCGCTCTTCGGTCACCAAATCCTTATATTCCTCAGAAACAATGTTTCCGTTTTGATCCATCACTTGAAAAATCGGAAAATCCTTTTCCATCGGCTCACCCTTTTTTAAAAGTCTATGATTCTTTTACATTCTCACTGCCCATTTTGGACGCTTCATATGAGAGAAGAAGCTGTTTCGTCTTGTTCTGGCTTCAATCCGGTTTTCGCAAAATTTATTAGCGGCTTCAACAGTCGTGATTCCCTCCCGCTCTGCCTGCTTATAAATATTTAAAAGAGAATTATAGATAGCCTTCGTCTTCATCAAGACCCGTTCCTTATTTGGTGAATACAGCTCATCCGCCACCTGGATCAATCCGCCAGCATTGACGATGTAGTCAGGCGCATAAAGGATACCCTTCTCCTGAAGAATGTGACCATGACGTTCTTCCTTGAGCTGATTGTTCGCAGAGCCAACGACTGCTTTTACCTGAAGTTGTGGAATTGTGTCATCATTGATGATTCCGCCCATAGCGCACGGTATGAAAATATCAGCAGGCTGGGAATAAATTTCGTCACTGTTAACGACTTTGATTCCTGCTCCCATTTCTTCCGCTTTCTTAACGATTTGGTCGATTGCTTTTTGATTAATGTCCGTAACATACAGGTCTGCGCCATTATCAAGAAGATACTCTGCTACCTTGTAGCCTACCTTTCCCAGCCCCTGGATCGCATAGGATTTTCCGGACAAATCATCCGTATCCCAAAGAGCTTTGCTTGTTGCCTGCAATCCAAAGATGACACCCTGAGCCGTTGGTACTGATGAATCACCGCTTCCGCCATATACTTCATCTACACCAACGATGCAATTTGTTTCTTTTAATGCATGGACAAAATCTTCTGGATCTGTGCCCATGTCTGTTCCTGTATAGAAACGTCCCTGGATCGACTCTACAAACTGGCCAAATGCCCTGAACAATTCAGGACTCTTATCTGTTGTAGGATCGCCAATGATTACTGCCTTTCCTCCACCGAAATCCACATCAGCCGCAGCGCATTTATAGGTCATGCCTTTTGAAAGCCGCAGTACGTCTTCTAATGCATCATCAACTGATTTATAAGGATACATACGGCAACCGCCCAATGCCGGCCCTAACCGTGTACTATGAATCGCAATGATCGCCTTTAATCCAGTTGCTTCATCATTACAAAATACTACCTGCTCGTGCTCACGAATTTGTTTAAACATATCCATTGTTCTTTCCCCCTTTATTCCGTTAAACCATGTTAGCGCTTACATTTTTGCGCAAAAATTTTTAGCTGCCTGTAAGTAATTCATTTATCTTTTCTTTAGGAAGGACCACTTGCTTTACTTCCCCCACTCCTATAAGGCGACCCTTACTTTCTGCCCGTACATTGGTAAGAATGGTATTGGCTTGAAGGCCTGTGACGGTTGCAGTTACGGTAACCTCGGCCCCTTCAATACAAGGAGCTATGTGTTTAACTGTTACCGCGCCGCCCATACCTTCTTCATGATCCTCTAAAAAGGGAACGATAATTTGTCGCGATACCCACTCCATGTGATACACCATAGATACAGTGGAGTATACTGGATGGACGACTTTTCCCTCAAAGCGGGCAAACATTTCTGGTGTAACAATGACATCGATGGAGGCCGTTCGCCCAGCTATCAAACCATCTCGCATCATATCCCACCTTTCCAAGTTACAAATATGTATAACGTTTATTTAACGTTATCATAACATTTCGTTAAATAAACGGTCAATAAATTGTAAGAAATTTTGATATTTTCTTAAAAATAATTTTGATATAATAATTAATCCCTCTTTTGAAGAATAAACAAAAAACAACCAGCTACTTTGAGCTGGTTGTTTTTTGTCTAGCTTAATAAAGCCCGGTCGCTTGCCATTTTTGTTCCACGAATGCGCTGGAATTCATTGAGCAAGTCTTCGATTGTCAGCTTTGCTTTTTGCTCTTCATTGACTTCGAGGATGATCTGGCCTTTGTCCATCATGATCAGCCTGTTGCCGAGGTCAAGTGCCTGTTGCATGTTATGCGTTACCATCAGTGTTGTAAGATGGTATTTGTCGACGATTTCTTTTGTTAAATTGGTAATCAACTCGGCACGTGAAGGATCGAGTGCCGCGGTATGCTCATCCAATAATAGGATCGATGGTTCCGTGAATGTCGCCATCAGCAGGGAAAGCGCCTGCCGCTCACCGCCTGATAACATCCCAACCTTGGCATTCAGCCGATCCTCAAGCCCGAGGTGCAGCGACTCAAGCACCTCCTGGAAAAGCTCACGGCGTTTCTTTGTGACGCCTAGGCGAAGCGAACGACGCTTGTTCCGTGAATAAGCAATCGCAAGGTTTTCTTCAATTGTCATACTCGGAGCAGTGCCAGCCATTGGGTCCTGGAAGACACGACCAATCATTTTTGAGCGGTTGTATTCTGACATATAGGTAACGTCCTTGCCATCGAGCGACACTTGCCCATGGTCAGGGAGCATTACTCCGGAAATGATATTCATCAAGGTAGATTTGCCGGCGCCATTACTTCCGATAACGGTAACAAAATCTCCCTTTTCAAGTGTTAAATTAATATCATCCAGGGCGATTTTTTCATCTGGAGTACCCTCATTGAAGACTCTATGAATCTGATTTAAGTGCAGCACCAGCCTCACCCTTTCCCTCAGAAGGAACAGCTGCCATTTGCATGTTTTCAAGCTGTCTTTTCACCTTCCGTTTTTTCTCTTTGTAGCTTTCTATCATTTTCGGCGCAGTCAGTGCCAATATGACGATAATCGCTGTGATCAGCTTCATGTCGCCCGGCTCAAGGAACTCTACCCTTAGTGCCAGTGTGACTACGATTCGATAGATGATAGCCCCGCCAATGACCGCAAGCGTTGTTCTAGCAATCGATTTTGTACCGAATAGGGCCTCACCAATAATGACAGAAGCTAGACCGATGATAATCATCCCGATACCCATACCGACGTCTGCGAAACCACCCTGCTGTGCAATCAATGCTCCAGAAAAGGCAACCATCGCATTCGAAAGGCCAAGGCCCAGGATAATCATCAGGTTTGTATTGGAAGAGAAACTGCGGATCATCCTTTTGTTATCACCGGTTGCCCTGATTGCAAGTCCAAGTTCTGTCTTAAGGAACGCATCAGTAAGGAATTTAATTGCCAATGTCACGACAATCATGAACAATAGGATCCCCCAAGTCCGCGGAAGACTGTCTCCCAGCCCGACAGCCGTTAAAATGCCATTGAAAAATCCATCGATTCCCGTCTTATCGAAAAAGTCCCTCACTGCAGTCATTGCAGTATCCGTGTTCAACAGGGGGACATTCGATTTACCCATGATTCTTAGATTTATAGAATACAGGGCAATCATCATCAGGATACCTGATAGAAGTGCATTCACCTTCCCGACCGTATGGATGATGCCTGTTAAGCATCCAGCGATGAATCCGGCAACAAGGGCTACCATTGTAGCAGCAAATGGATTAGCGCCATTCACAATCATGATGGCAGCGACCGCAGCTCCAGTTACGAAGCTGCCGTCGACCGTTAAATCCGGAAAGTCCAGTACCCGAAAGGATAAGTATACGCCCAGAGCCATGATGGCATAGATAATGCCTGACTCAAATGCTCCAAATATTGAAGTAAACAAGTTGAATCATCCTTTCTTTTATTCTTCGTAAAACTCTGCGTCCTCTCCCCACTCTTCCTTGACTTCAACGCCCTGTTCCTCAGCGGCCTTTTTGTTGATTGTCAGTGTCAATGATTTAGGAAGCTCAACCGGGATTTCAGAGGCTTTCTTGTTACCTGATAAAATTTCTGCAGCCATCAAGCCAGACTGGTAACCAATGTCATAGTAGTTGAAGCCACTGGCTGCAACTGCTCCACGCTTCATGGAATCTAGCTCGCCAACAAATAACGGGATCTTTTTTCCATTAGCTACAGAAATGACAGATTCAAGTGCAGAAACGACCGTGTTATCTGTAGGAACATAGATGGCATCCACACGTCCGACCAGGGATTCTGCAGCCTGCTTAACTTCAGCTGATGTAGAGATTGACGCTTCAACAACCTTCGCTCCATTCGCTTCCGCAAGCTTCTTGACTTCCTTCAGCTGGACCTCTGAGTTCTGTTCACCAGCGTTGTAAATTACGCCGATTTTCTTGGCACCTATTTCATTCGTCATGAAGTCGATCGTCTTTTTAGTCGCATCAGGATGGTTATCGGTAGTACCTGTGATATTGTCGCCAGGCTTATCGAATGCTTCAACAAGTCCTGCTCCGATTGGGTCAGTCACCGAAGTGAAGATGATTGGGATGTTCTTTGTCGCATTAAGTGCTGCAACAGCGCTCGGTGTAGCGTTAGCGAAAATGAGGTCGACCTTGTCACCTACAAAATTGTTCGCGATACTTGCCGTGTTATTCATGTCTGCCTGTGCGTTCTGGAAGTCGTACTTTACATTGTCTCCCTCTTTGAATCCTTTGTCCTCAAGAGCTTTCTTGAAGCCCTCAGTTGCGGCATCAAGCGATGGATGTTCCGCGAATTGAGTCAAGCCAATCTTGTATTGCTTTTTGTCAGATGAACCGTTTGATGCTTCATTTCCTCCACATCCTGCTAAAAGCAATGCACTAGCCAGGACAAGAGAAATAGCTTTTACTGATCTTTTCATAAAAATCCCCCTTGATTATTTATAAACCGGCAATAAAACTATGTAGATATTTAACTAGCAGGCAGCCGGAACGCACCATTTTGAACCTGTCTTCTCTCATGTTGGGTAAAAAGTTCCAGAATCTTTGAAAGCGATTCCAAAAAGTATGATATTCACTATAGACACCGTAAATATAACGTTATATTAACACCAGCTATAATTTAAAGTCAATAAAATTCCGAAAATTTAGTATGTTATGATTTCTAATTATTAAACCATCACTTTAGAAAACTATCAAGAAGTTTTTTAAAAATAATAAAACTTTTTCGCTTTTATGCACGAAAGTGCCTGTAAAACTCAGTATTTATAAGCTTTTTTTCCTTTTCCTATTTTAAATACCCTAGAATGGTGACAAAATAAAAAAGCAATAATTTAAAAAAGCATGCTTCTAAATAGAAGCACACTTTGTAAAAATTATAGTAAGTTTTCCCCAATTCTAAGCCGATCCTTCGCTTCTTTTACCATTCGATCCAGTAATTCCTGGACGGTAGGGATATCAGAAACCAGTCCAGATACCTGGCCACCATTCATAAACCCGTTTTCTTCGCTTCCTTCCAGTGCACCTTTTTTATGTAATTCCTCAGTCGTCAGTTCGGCAAACTCTTCTACGGTAATTCCCTGCTTTTCAGCTTCCAGCAGTTTTCCTGCATAAGAAGTATTCAGCAGCCTGCGGATTCTTCCGACAGACCTGCCGACTATGACCGTTTCATGGTCGCTAGCCTGCAAAAGCTTTTGCTTATATTTTTCATGGAACGGAGCCTCCTTTGTGGCGATGAACCTCGTTCCCATCTGTACACCGCTCGCTCCAAGTGCAAGCATGGCTGCAAGGCCCTTTCCGTCCCCAATTCCCCCTGCCGCAACAACCGGTATGTTTACCTGGGCGACAATTTGAGGGATCAGCGCCAATGTCGTCGTTTCCAGGTTCGAGTTAATCCCTGCAGCTTCATATCCCTCAGCCACTAAAATATCCGCACCTGCAGCTTCCGCTTTTTTGGCTTGCTTTACAGACGCTACAACAGTAATAATCTTGATTCCAGCCTCTTTTAGCTTAGGAATGAAAGGCGCAGGATTACCCGCTGATAAAGTTACTACTTGAACCTTATGTTTGACAGCCAAGCGCAGGATCTCCACCACATTCGGAGAAACACTTAAGGCTACATTCACAGAAAAAGGCTTTGATGTCCTCGATTTTGTTTCAAGAATAATTTGCTCTACTTCTTCAGCATGCATCGTTCCGGCCCCTATTGTGCCCAGGCCGCCCGCTTCGGAAACAGCCGCTGTTAAAATGGCATTGCTGATGTTACCCATTCCACCCTGGATGATTGGATATTTTATGCCCAGAACAGAAGTAATTCCATTCACAAAAATTCCCCCTTCGTTAAATTAATGTTATACTAGTTCTAAAATTATGACAATTGAAAAGGGGGATTTTTCATTGATTCTAAGTTATTTAGATAAAAAACCGGTCGTTGATGAAACAGTTTTCCAGGCACCCGGGAGCTACATCATCGGTGACGTGAAAATCGGCAAAAATTCCAGCGTGTGGTTCAATGCAGTTTTACGTGGGGATGAAGATACGATTACCATAGGAGAAAGCTGCAGTATCCAGGATAACGTAACATGCCATCTGTATGAAGGCTCTCCGCTTGTCATTGAAGATGAGGTCACCGTCGGCCACAATGCGATCCTGCATGGATGCACCATCAAAAAAAGATGCATTATCGGCATGGGTTCAACAATCCTTGACGGAGCTGAAATCGGCGAGGAATGCATCATCGGTGCCAATACGTTAATTCCTGCGGGCAAAAAAATACCACCGCGCTCTCTTGTTGTTGGAGCACCTGGAAAAGTCGTGAGGGAAATCGGCGATAAGGATTTGGAGCTGATTCAGCTATCGATCGATACATATGTTCAAAAGGGAAAGGAATACCGTGAAACTTTAAAAGATATCAAATAAAAAGTGAGAGCCAGGCAGACGCCTGGCTCTTTTGCTTTAATAAAGGCTACACTATACCCATTTAACTATGTCATCCAATGGTCTTCTTGTTTTTGGATTAGGCTCTTTTACACGGTAGCCGAAGGCACACATGACGGAAATTCCGAAATGGCCATCATCAAGCAATCCCTCATCTGCCAGAAGTTTGTTCATCTTATCGAAATTGAAGCCCTCAATCGGACATGAATCAATTTCAATTTGCGCTGCCGCTGTCATCATATTGGCCAGAACGATATACGTCTGCCTGCATGCCCAATCAAATAGCGGGCGGTCTCCGTCGAGCAATTTAAAATCAGACTTCTGGAATTCCTCGATTCGCTTGAGGTAATTGGCCATGAATTCCTCAGGCATTTTCTTCTTATTTTTAAAATGATCCTGCAGATATTCAGAATCGTATTTTGTATCAAGTTTGGTCCTCGCAAGGATAATCACAAAATGGCTTGCTTCCGGAAGCTTGCCAAATGCTCCCCAGGCAGTATTCTTAACTTTCTCGCGGAGCTCTTCACTCTGGACAACAAGAAAGCGCCAAGGTTCAAAGCCAAAAGAACTTGGTGATAACTGGCCGGTCTCCAGGATAAAACGGAAGTCTTCCTCTGGAATCTTTTTGCTTGGATCAAATTCCTTTGTGGCATGCCTAAAATGGAAAGCGTCAAGAATCTCCTGCTTCTTAGTTTCTTTATCACGCATATGTATTATCTCTCCTTCCAAGTTTTGTTTTTTTAAACTTATCATATTTCTTTTAAAATTGCCTACAAAAAAGGATACGCCTCAACCACTCTGCCTTTTTTCCCTTTAGTCGTTTCAGCCTGTGATAGTGAATTCAGGATTGCTTCCTCGGTTGCTTCTGCTGCAGCGGTGAAGAGCTCGTTCATCAATGGATGGTCATCCCTAATCTGGCTGGTTGATTGAATAAATTCGTCGGTATAATGCATTGTTTGATTGGCAGTTGAAAAAGCAATCACAATATCACCGCTTCCATGACTGAAATGACTGCCTGTCCGGCCCAGACCGATTCCACATCTCTTTACCAGGCGCAGCAGCTGGCGATCACTTAACGGAACATTTGTCGCAAGGATGATGATGATGGAACCGTCTGCTGTATCGGATAGTCCTGATTTTATTGAATCAATCCCATATTTTTCTTCCATGAACTCCTCCTTTTTGCCGAAATTGCTGAGCACGAGACAGCCAATCGTAAAAGTGTCGGCACTTTTTACAACCCGTGATGCTGTTCCGATACCGCCTTTATGACCGAAGCACACCATACCTTTTCCCGCTCCGACTGCACCTTCCTCTGGTGGCACCATGGAAGCTTTTTTAATCGCTTGTTTTGCATGTTCAGGTTTGACTGGAAAATGACGAATTGAGTTTAAATAGCTGTCATTGCATTCACCGACGACAATATTAATGGTACCGGTCGTCTCACCAATCTCTACATTTTCGGAAAGCATATACTCCAGCGTACCTTGAGTGACAGCGGGTACAGCAAATGTATTTGTCAGCATAATGGGAGCCTCGATCGTTCCGAGCTCATTCACCTGGACGAGGCCAGTCGTTTTCCCAAATCCATTAAGGACGTAGCTAGCCGCCGTAACTTTCTCTTTGAACAAATTCCCCCCATGCGGCAGGATAGCTGTCACTCCAGTACAGGCATACTCTTCACCTTTGTCATCCAATGGAAAATCGAGTGTTACCTGGCCGACCTTTACACCCGGTACATCGGTTATACAGTTATGGGACCCGGGGGACATCCTGCCAACCACAATCCCTCTATCGCGTATCTTCATGTTAATCCTCCTATAACACCTTATTGAGAGAAATCCGTTATCCGCCGTACAGCTTAAGCTAGGCTTCTGACAGCTTTTCCTGTTTTACCTCTATACCTGTTCGAACTTGGGGCTACTTCAGACAGCTTTTTCTGTATTTCCCCCAAACCTGTCCGAACTTGGAGCGACTTCTGACAGCTTTTTCTGTATTTCCCCCAAACCTGTCTGAACTTGGGGCTACTTCAGACAGCTCTTCCTGCTTTTCCCCCAAACCTGTCTGAACTTGGAGCGACTTCTGACAGCTTTTCCACTTCTACCTCTAAACCTGTCTGAACCTGAAGCCACTTCTCCCATCTCACCCAAGTAAATGATAGAAGAAAGCCACCCAAGGCTGTGCAAGGATGGCTTGATACTATTCTAAAATATACGGGTGGTCCATTACGTTATAGTCCACGTCTTTATACCTGATTTCATTTCCTTCTTTGAAGACGGACTCAAAGAAGCGGGATGCTGGTTCTGCGAGTTCTTTGTAGTATTCGCTGAATAATGCGGCGGCATGGCTTCCCAGCCACTTTTCAGGTAAAAGTTCTTCAGGAAGGCCTGGGTCAAAGAAGAGGAACTTCCTGTATTCATGCACCAGCTTCGTGCGCTCAACGAAGCATTCGGCATCAGACATGCTGCCCTTCTGGATCTTGTTTTTATCAATGATGTATTTCTGGCTGTACTCACTGATGAATTCCTGATATTTCGCGTTGATTTCCTGCAGGTCCCAGCTTTTCTCCACAAGGCGCTGATTTTCATGCGGACCCTTGTACTCTGCTACAAAGAAATCGACATATTCTTCAATTTCATATTTCTCGATTAGGTCCCTTACCTGTCTCTCGAGATTATTGGCTGAAATCCAGAAACTGTTCGACATCGATCCGAAGCCGCTCCAGATCAATTCCTTGCGCAGCTCGTCACGGACATTACGGATTTCCTCAGGAATCGTATACATCAGGATTCTCCACTTTCCGTCCCAGTCTTCGGGCTTCAATTTAAAAATACGCTTGCCTGCCTCATCGATTCTTTTCTGGCCGCGTGGCGTGAGCGAATAATAGCTCTTATTCCCGATTTTCTCAGCCTGGACCCACCCCTGCTTGTTCATACGCGAAATCGCCGCTCTCACTGACTGATCATTGTGGCCAAATTCATTCAGCAGCCGGATCAGGCTGCCAATCCAAATTTTGCTTCCATAATGGGAGATATAGTCACCGTATAAGGTAAAAATCATTGATCTTGTATTCAAGCTTATGTCATCCTCATCCATTTTTGATGTACGTAATAAAACCGTTATAGAATATTTTACAGTATAATCACTATTTTGCAAAAACTTTTTCTTAAAAAGCGAAAAAACCATAGGGATTTCTCCCTATGGATTATTATTGCGCGGTAAATACAGGTTTACGTTTTTCGCTGAATGCGTTCAATGCTTCCACGCGATCTTTTGTAGGAATGGTAACCTCGTAAGCTTTGGATTCAATTGCCAGCCCTGTCTGGAAGTCTGTGCTGCTGCCATGCTGGATCGCATACTTTGCCTGTCTTACGGCAATCGGTGCATTCTGGAGGATTTCCTCCGCAAGCTCCTTGCAGGCAGTCATTACATCTTCTTTAGGTTTAACAGCTGTTAGAATACCAACCTCAAAAGCCTTCTCGGCAGAAATCTTCCTTGCTGTAAAAATCAATTCCTTCGCCTTCATCTCACCAACCAGCCTTGATAGACGCTGCGTGCCACCTGCACCTGGAATGATGCCCCAGCTCACCTCTGTCATGCCCATTAATGCACTGTCTGCTGCAATTTTGAAGTCACAGGCAAGCATCAATTCAAACCCGCCACCAAAAGCAAAACCGTTCACAGCGGCAATCGTCGGCTGAGGCAGTTCAGCAATCGCACTGAAAACATCGCGAATCTTTTTTACATTCCGGCGCACTTCTTGCTCAGTAAGATGCTTCCTTTCTTTCAAGTCCGCACCAGCGCTGAAGGCTTTCTCCCCTGCTCCGGTAAAAATGACGACTCTCACGTCTGAATCTGTATGCAACTTGTCCACATACTCCCCAAGCTCCTGAAGTGTTTCATAATTGAAACAGTTCAACGACTCCGGACGGTCAATCGTTACATATGCGATATGCTGCTCTTTCTGGAATTTGATGTTGTTCATTTATCTCTCTCCTATATTCTCGATAATCGTGGCGATTCCCTGGCCGACACCTACACACATGGTCGCAAGTCCATACTTGGAATCCCGCTTTTTCATTTCATATAAAAGGGTTGTCAAAATTCTCGCGCCGCTGGCCCCTAGCGGGTGTCCAAATGCGATAGCTCCGCCATTGACATTCACCTTTGCCTGATCCAGCCCCAGCTCCTGGATACATCCTATTGACTGGGCTGCGAATGCCTCATTCAATTCAATCAAGTCCATATCATCAACGGAGAGGTTAGAACGCTTCAGAGCCTTTTGAACTGCATATACAGGCCCCATGCCCATGATGGAAGGCTCTACTCCCGCTGTAGCAGACACAATATATTTTGCCAGCGGCTTCAAGCCAAGCTCCTCTGCTTTTTCACGGCTCATCAATAACAAAGCAGATGCACCATCATTCACACCTGATGCATTACCCGCAGTAACGGTGCCATCCTTAAATAAAGGCTTGAGTTTTGCCAACTTTTCGACTGTAGTACCTGGCCGTGGATGTTCGTCAGTATCAATCACTGTCTTATTACCCTTTTTATCTTCGTAAACAACTGGAACGATTTCATTTTCAAAACGCCCTGCCTCAACCGCTTTTTGAGCGCGAAGCTGACTTTCTGCAGCGAATTCGTCCTGGGCTTCCCTGGAGATTCCATACTTTTTAGCTACGTTCTCTGCGGTCTCAGGCATGCTGTCCGTACCGTACATTTCCTTTAGCTTGCTGTTCACAAAACGCCAGCCAATGGTTGTATCAAACATTTCCATATTGCCGCGCGGGAATTCAGCGTTAGGCTTTGCCATCACGAATGGCGCCCTTGTCATGCTTTCCGTTCCTCCAGCAATGAAGATGTCGCCTTCACCTGCTAAAATCGCTCTTGCCGCATAGTTGACGGCATCAAGTCCGGATCCGCACAAACGATTGATCGTTGTACCGGCAACCTCTACCGGCAGTCCAGCCAACAGACCTGACATCCTTGCGACGTTTCGATTATCTTCGCCTGCCTGGTTCGCATTACCCATAACTACTTCTTCAATTTCAGCTGCAGGCACGTCTGGATTGCGATCGACCAATGCCTTGATGACAACCGCACCTAAATCATCCGGGCGGATATTTCGGAGGCTGCCATTATATCTACCAATCGGCGTCCTGACTGCATCGACAATTACAACTTCTTTCATTGCCATCCTCCTTTATTTAGTGGTGACTGACTCTTTATAATCGTACACACCGCGCCCGGTCTTCCTGCCGAGACGGCCTGCTTTTACATATTTCTCAAGCAATGGTGCAGGGCGATATTTTTCCCCAAGCTTCTCATGCAGGTACTTCAAATTATTCAAACGGGTGTCCAGTCCAACAAGATCACCCAACTCGAATGGTCCCATCGGATAATTCAGTCCCAGCTTGATCGCTTTATCGATTTCTTCCGCTGTCCCTACGCCTTCCTGCAGCATGTAAAATGCCTCATTCCCGACAAGGGCGCTGATTCGGCTTGTGACAAAACCAGGGAATTCGTTGACGATGACGGTTTCCTTACCCATCTGGATTGCGGCCTTCTGGGTCGCTTCAGCTGTTTCATCGCTTGTTTCCAGGCCGCGGATGATTTCAACGAGCGGCATTTTGTGGACAGGATTGAAGAAGTGCATGGCGATGACCTTCTCTGGACGCTTTGTAAAAGAGGCGATTTCAGTAGGACTCATTGTTGAAGTATTTGACGCAAACAGGCAATGTTCAGGTGCATGCTGGTCAATCACTTCAAAGATTGTTTTCTTGATATCTATTTTTTCCGGAACTGCTTCGATAACTAGGTCAGCATCCTTCACATTATCAGCGAGGAAATTTGAGTAATTGAGTCTCGATTTCGCCAATTCTGCATCTTCCTGCGTGATTTTGCCTCTAGCGATGCCTTTTTCAAAAATATTGTTGATTTCCTGTTCGGCGTTACGGAGTTGTTTTTCATCAACATCAATCAGTACAGTATCAAAACCGCCCAGGCAGCTGACGTAGGCAATCCCTCTGCCCATGACGCCTGAACCAATTACGACGAGTTTCTTCATTATATAAACCTCCTGTAATAAACATTGAAAGGCGAGCACCCGAATCGAGGAGTACTCGCCTCTTTTTATACGTTAAACGGGTTAAGCGGGCGGCTGCCGTAATAAGAGACGATACTCTTAGTTTCTGTATATAAATCTAGTGTTTCGATGCAGAGTTCACGGCCGAATCCGGATTGCTTGTATCCTCCGAAAGGTGTGCCCGGGAATGCTGAGAATGGGCAGTTAATCATGACGATTCCTGCCTGGATCAACTTAGAAACTCTGGTAGCACGACCGTAGTCCTTCGTCCAGATGGCAGATCCCAGTCCATATTCGCTGTCATTCGCAAGTTTGACAGCTTCTTTTTCATCCTTGAACTTCATGACCACAACAACCGGTCCGAAGATTTCTTCTTTTACAGCTTTCATGCTGTGGTCTGTTTCAGCGATGATGGTCGGCTCATACCAGTAGCCATTTTCATAACCTTCAAGATTAGCGGCCTTTCCGCCTGTTAAAACTTGTGCTCCATCAGCAACCGCTGATTTCACATAACCATCGATGACGTCCATTTGGTCCTGGCTGATGACAGCGCCGACATGAGTTTCTTTATCAAATGGGTTGCCAAGCTTAAGCTGCTTTGTTTTCGCCACGAATTTCTCCATGAACTGATCATATACATCCTCATGGACATACAAACGAGAACGAGCTTCGCATGATTGGCCTGTATTATAGAAGATCCCGAATAGTGAGCCTGCTACTGCAGCATCAACATCCGCATCTTCAAAAACGATGCTCGGTGACTTTCCGCCAAGCTCAAGTGTCACACGCTTTAGAGTCTGGGAAGCTCTTGCCATGATATCCTTGCCGATCGGAGTTGAGCCTGTGAACGCAACTTTGTCTACTTTTTCATGTTCAACAAGGTAGTTTCCGACTACAGACCCTGACCCAGGAATGACGTTGACAACTCCTTCTGGAACGCCAGCTTCGATACAGATTTCACCCAGAACGATTGCTGATAAAGGTGTCAGTGAGGCTGGTTTTACAACAACCGAGCAGCCTACTGCAATTGCTGGAGCGATCTTCCATGCTGCCATCATCATCGGATAGTTCCAAGGAATGATCTGGGCACAAACGCCGACAGGCTCTTTTTCAGTTATATTCTGGAATGCACCAGGCATGCTGTTCACAGCACCGCGGTGGCTGACAATCGCACCTGCGTAAAATTCGAAATCCTCAATTGCCTGCATTACCTGTCCCTGAGCAGCAGCAAGAGATTTACCTGTATCAAGAATCTCCAATTCTACTAGCTCATTGAAACGGGAGCGCATGATTGAAGCGATCTTATTCAGTGTGCGGGAACGCTTGTTCACTGGGAAATGGCGCCACTTCCCGAAATCGAATGCATTTCTTGCCGCCTGTACCGCAAGCTCTGCGTCTTCTTTTGAAGCCTTCGCCACAGTTGCAACTTCCTCGCCTGTCGCTGGATTGTAGACTTTGTACGTTTCACCATTAACACTGTCCTGGCGAACTCCCTTGATGATTAGCTGATATGTCTCGCGTTTTACTGCCATTGCTTCGAATTTTTGCTCTTTTACTGTTGTCACGCGTAACATCTCCTTTTAGTAGATTAATTGATCGAATTTATTCACCCTTGAAAACCGGTTTTCTTTTTTCCATGAACGCCAGGACGCCTTCCTTATGGTCGGCAGTCTGCCCGGCAATTCGCTGGCTCTGGGCATCCCTCTCCAGATAGTCTTCGAGATTGGAATGCCAGCTTGCCTTCAGGTTCCTTTTGATCAGCCCGATTGCCTTCGTTGGCATATTGGCAAGTCTTTCTGCAAATGCAGCGATATTGTCATTCCAGTTGTCCAATGAGTAGACTTCCGTAACCAGACCAAAATCCTTTGCCTTATCTGCCGGTATTTTTTCACCGAACACAGCAAGCTCCATCGCTTTCGCATGGCCGATAAGCCGTGGAAGATAATAGAGATTGCCTGCATCCGGCACAAGGCCGACATGGATAAATGCTTCTACAAAACTTGCTTTTTCCGACGCAATCCGGAAATCACAGGCTAGTGCAAGGCTCATGCCAGCTCCTGCCGCAACTCCATTTACTGCAGCAATCACTGGCTTTTCACAACGGTCAAGTTCCAGCAGCATCGGATTATAACGTTTGCGAAGTACCTCGCCATGATCCATTTCATCCGTAACCCCTGCCAAATCCTCTCCTGAACAAAATGCCCGGCCTGCACCAGTGATGACCAGGGCTCTTACCTCTTTGTCACGGGAAGCAGACTTGATTGCACTCTGGATATCCTTATTCAACTGCTCTGTGAAGGCATTCAATTTATCAGGGCGGTTCAGGGTAATGTAGGCTACCTGATTCCGCACTTCATATAAAACGGTTTCAAACACAGCTATGTACCCCCTTATTTCCCTTTAAAATCCGGCTTCCGTTTTTCCTTGAAAGCCCTCATGCCTTCCTTCTGATCTTCTGTGGCAAAAAGCATGTAGAAGTTTTTGCGCTCGTATTGCATTCCTTCATATAAAGGATAATCAACCGCCTTCAAAACGGATTCCTTGATCAGCCTTACTGCGACTGGAGCCTGATTCGCGATTGTGTCCGCAAATTTCAGCGTCTCCTCCATCAGAACTTCTTCTGCAAAAGTTGAATTGATGATTCCATAATGCAAGGCCTCTTTTGCGGTTATGCGCTTGCCGCTAAGAATCCATTCCATCGCTTTTGTTTTGCCGACGAGCTTTGTCAGCCTTTGCGTACCGCCTGCTCCAGGCATGACACCTAGATTGATTTCCGGGAACCCGAACTCCGCATTTTCGGCAGCGAACAGCATATCGCAGCAAAGTGCCAATTCAAAGGCACCGCCAAGAGCGAACCCGTGTACAGCCCCGATGACCGGTTTTTTAATCCACGCAAGCCGATCCCAATCAGTAAACTGGTTCAACGTTTCCATTGAGACCGCGTCAGCATCCATCATTTCATCGATATCAGCACCGGCCGCAAAAGCACGACCTTTCCCTGCTAGCACAATCACTTTAACAGCGGGGTCATTATCGTATGCTTCCATAGCGGATAGCACCTCAGAAACCATTTGCCTGTTCAGGGCATTCAGGACCTTCGGGCGATTCAGCTCGATTAATCCGACTTGGCCTTTTACAGACGTTTCTATCATTTCATAATTTTTATTCATTCACTTCTTCACCGATCATCATCGTGACCAGATCACCCGCAAAGCTCATAACATCCTTTCCAGAAGCCTTGCCTTCAGCAGATTTCATGCCGGCTTTTAATGCTTCATGGTCGTCATAGTACATTTCGCACATTAAATAATATTTGCCTTCTCCACCCATTGGGCTGCCGACGATGCGTGTCACTTCCATTTCGCGTAGACCAGGAATCTTTGCTGTCAACGGAGCGTGCGTTTCAAAATAATGCTTGTCAAATGCCTCTTTGTCCTGCGGATGCTTGTAGATCGCGATTAGTTTTACCATTAAAAATCTCTCCCTTTTCTTCTAAAGTTTTATAGACCAAATAGAATATATGCTTTTCATCTTGAAGCTATTAATCAATTGATATGACAACAGGGAATCTTTTTTTCGACTTTGCTCTCACATCAGTGTTGATACTGGTTTCATTGCCTCGAATGGGTTTTTGCAAGACTTGCAGTATAAAATGCTGCGACATGCAGTTGGACCAAAGAGGTTTTCCATCGTCGTATAGGTAGATCCGCAGTAAGGGCAATCAGCCTGCCACTCGCCAGTTTCGGCAATATGCCTTGGCGGAGGGGCGATGCCGAATTCCTTTAACTTTTCCCTGCCCAAATCAGTTACCCGATCTGATGTCCAAGGTGGATGGAAGATGAATTTAACATCGACTTTATCAACTCCGTCAATGGATGATACCGCTTTGACAACATTGTTTTTGATGATATCAAGCGCAGGGCAGCCCATGAAGGTCGGCAATAACTTTATCAAGACTCCATCCTGTTGGATTACGAGTTCTTCGAGCATACCCAGTTCAACTATCGATACACTGTCAATCTCAGGGTCTTTAACAGCTTGCAATGCTTCGATGATTTTATCTCTTAGCATCAATCATCACCAGCTCGCTGCCGGATCGAAGTTGTAGACCTCGCCTAATGTATCAAGAGCAGACTGCAATTCGGTTGTATGCTCGCCATTTCGCCCATTTCCACTGTTCATCCCGAATTTATCCGGCATCTTGAGGTCCAGGGATTCAAAAACAGGTGACATCATTTGCAGCCATTTCGTTCTCAAAGCATCCTCTGAATCTACCAAATTGTGCTTTGTGAACTCTTCTCCCTGAGCCCCCATGGAGAACAACCCTTCAAGTTCTTCAAAAACCTTCTCCATCGCGGCTTCCATCCTGGTCCCCGCTTCTCCACCAGCACTCACAAGCTGGGAGAACCACGTCTTCCAGTGCAACAGATGGTAGTAAAGTTCCATATTGATCTTTACCGCAGCTTCCGCCAGTGGCTGATATGATGAATTCTTCAGTGATTCCATTTTCACTTTCTTTGCCTGGACGTAAAAGTAGTTTCTCACTACCGCGAATGCCCAGTCATAATGTGGCTCAGTCAAATACGTCCCCGGGCCGTTCACTTTTTCTAGTAAAATCGCATTCTTCCGTTCTGCAGCTGGCCTTGCATGTGCGAGTTGGTCAGGATCACCGGCTCCCAGGTCGCTTAGAAGCTGATAGAACATAGCCGCGTGCCCCATTGTATCCTGGCTGATTGAGGAAAAAGCGACATCCTCTTCAATATGAGGAGCGAGTCCAAGCCACTCGGAACCACGGTAGGCGATCATAAAATCATCATCCGCAAGCTGGAACAGGAGCTCAACTGCAGCGTCGCGAAGGTCTTCATTTTTCAACGCATCTTCAAGTTCATATTTCATTTCTCCTGCTTCCCTCCCCATGACAAAATCTCTTTTTCATCAAGCATTTCCTGCTCATAGTGGCGCCATTTCTTTTTCAAATAGCCATAGCCTTTTGTATTGCGGTAATCTTTGTTATCGAGCCTTTGCAATGTTTGGCGCTCTTCAAGCGACATTTTCCTGATATCATCACGCTTTACGACCCAAATATCGGCAACCGGTTCGCGTCGCATGAAATTTTCCTGTGCCATCACAAGAGCTAGCTCATGGTTCGGAGCCAGCAATGAGAACTGGTACTGCATCGGAGAAGTGGCACTCCGCTTGCTGAACACTTCAAATTCCTGATAAAATCCATTCCCAGACATGATTTTCTCTCCTCTCCTGTGGGATTCCGGGACAGCTGTCCCCTAATGCTTATGCTTTAACGCTCAGTGCGTCGATGACCCACTTGTTATTACTGTAGGAAATCTCCCTTAGCCTTAACCGGTCCTTTGATTTAGGGCCATTGTTCTTGATGATTTGCTTGAACTTGCTCCAATCTGGCTGCTTGTATTGCCACATGGCTGACTCCTGGTCAAAATGCATTGTTTCATCCGGAAGCTTCAGACCTAGCGACAGGACCCTCGGAATGTATTTTGTAAAAAAGTCCTGTCGGAGCTCTTCGTTCGTTTTCGTTCTGATTCTGTATTTGATTGTTGTATCCTGTTTGGAAGTACCAGTGGTAGTCGCATCTGCAGGACCGAAAAACATAAGAAGTGCTTCCCACCAGCGGTCTAACGAATCCTGGATCATCGCTTTCTGCTCGTCTGTTCCTTCAGCAAGCGCCATGATGATTGCCTCGCCGTGCTGGGCGTGGAAAACCTCCTCGGCACAGATACGCTTCAACGCTCTTGCATATGGCCCATAAGAAGCATCCAGCATATTTGTCTGGGATATGATTGCTGCACCGTCAACAAGCCAGCCGATCAATCCGGCATCTCCCCATGTTTTTGCTTCCATATGGAAGACATTGTGGAATTTCAGGTCGCCGGAGAGCAAATCCTGAATGATGTTCTCGCGTGATTTTCCGAGCGGCTTCATCAAATCCTCAGCCACCCTTAACAGCAGTTGCCCGTGCCCCATCTCATCCTGCACCTTTGCCATGATCCCCAGCTTTCGTTTCAAAGAAGGAGCCTTTGGCACCCACTCCTTTTCTGGGAGCGCACCCATGATCTCACTGATGCCATGCATCGAAATAAGCTTGATCAGTGTCATTCGATAGTCATCCGGCATCCAGTCTTCTGCCTCGATTTTATCGCCAGCTTCGATCCGGCTCATGAAGTGCTCGTATTTAGCTTCTTCGGTCAGCTGGTCGAAGGAAATTGTGTTTTCCATGCTGCCTACCTCCTTAGATTTAAGTTCCAATCGGTTCTTTTGTTTTATCAACAATTCTTACTGCCTTGCCTTCAGAGCGCGGGATTGTTTTTGGACGATGCACACGCACCTCCATTGAAATCAGGCACTGGCTCTTGAGTAATGACTGAATCCTTTGCTCCAGCTGATAGACCGAATCCGAAATCGGATCCTCCCCGATCATCGTGAAATACTCCTCATTCACCTCAACATGCAGCTCAAGGACCTTCAACGTGCGCTTCTGTAAAATTTGAATCTGGTAATGCGGGGCAAGTTCAGGTACTGCCAGCAGACAATGTTCAATCTGTGACGGAAACACATTGACTCCATTGATAATCAGCATGTCATCAATTCGCCCTTTGACGCGGGACATTCTTACTGTCGTCCGTCCGCAGCTGCATTTTTCCTTCGTCAGGGAAGCGATATCCCCCGTTCGATAACGGATGACCGGAAAGGCTTCCTTTGTAAGGCTGGTGAAAACAAGTTCCCCCTCTTCGCCATCTGGAACAGGTTTTAAAGTTTCAGGATCAATTACTTCAACATAGAAATGATCCTCGGCAACATGGAGCCCTGCCTGTGCTTCGTGGCATTCACTTGCGACACCTGGGCCAATCACTTCGCTGAGCCCGTAAATATCGCATGCCTTGATTCCCAGCTTTTCTTCGAGCGTCTTTCTCATTTCTTCGGACCAAGGCTCAGCCCCGAAAATACCGTAATTCAATGAAGTATTGCGAGGGTCCTTGCCCATTTCCTCCATTGTTTCAGCGATATTCAAAATATAAGAAGGAGTCCCGCATATGACTTGCGGTTTAAAATCTTCAATTAACATGATTTGTCTTTGGGTGTTCCCTCCGGAAACCGGTACTGTTACCATTCCCAGCTGTTCACTTCCGTAATGCAGTCCCAATCCACCTGTGAAAAGTCCATAGCCATAGGCATTGTGGAGGAAATTCCCTGGTTGACCACCGCCAAGAGCAATCGCCCTGGCGACAATCTCCCCCCACATTTCAATATCCTTCTGTGTATAGCCAACCACCGTCGGCTTGCCGCTCGTCCCTGATGAGGCGTGTACCCTGACCAATTCACTTTGCGGAACAGCGAACAACCCGAATGGATAGTGGTTTCGCAAGTCTTGCTTCTCTGTAAAAGGAAGCGCTTCCAAATCTTCAAGACTAGTTAGCATTTCAGGAGAAAAATTGGCGCTCTCAAACTTCTTCTTGTAAAATGACACCCTTTGAGCGACCTTCTCAACTACTGTCTTGAGTCTTTGGAGTTGAATTTCTTCTATGAACTCACGACTACTTGTTTCGATTTCATGTAAAATCAAGATTCCGCCCCCTGTATTACATAAAATTTTATTTATATAACGTTATATTACCGTAACACAATAAATGTGTTATATATTTTAAAACAAAGATAACGTGAATATAGGAAAAAGTCAATTATTTTTCTGAAAATTTTAATATTTAGTGGTGATTTCTCTGGTTGCAGATGGTAAAAGTAGTGATTGTTGTCGTTTTCGTAGTGATTATTGGGAAAATCGGAGTGATTAATGTGAATTCCGTAGTGATAGTGGCAAAAAGCGTAGTGATTAAGCATAATAACGTAGTGATGCATGATCATTTCGTTGTGATAATACAATCTTTGTAGTGATTGTAGAATGAGGCACGATGAATAAAATTTAATTAAATTTTTTTCTAACTTTTACTCTTTACATCTAAAAAAGGCCTCTTGATTGCAATCAAGAGGCCTTTTCTTTCCTATTAATACATGCTCATGTACTGTTCGCGCTCCCATGGGTGAACCTGAGTGCGGAACATATCCCATTCGATCTCTTTTGCTTCAATGAAGTGTTCGAGGATATGGTCGCCAAGAGCTGCGCTAATTACTTCGTTCTTTTTCAGCTGGTCAAGAGCTGCTGCCAATGTTGGTGGCAGATCATCGATTCCTTCTTCAACACGTTCTTCCTTGTTCATCACGTAGATGTTGCGGTCTACTGATGCAGGAGGAGTCAATTTGTTCTTGATTCCGTCAAGACCTGCTGCCAGCAATACTGCCATTGCAAGGTATGGGTTTGCTGCAGGGTCAACGCTGCGGACTTCAACACGTGTGCTCATACCACGTGATGCAGGGATACGGATCAATGGTGAACGGTTCTTTGCAGACCATGCAACGTAGCAAGGTGCTTCATAACCAGGAACGAGACGCTTATAAGAGTTTACAGTTGGGTTTGTTACAGCTGTAAATCCTGATGCGTGCTTAAGCGTTCCAGCGATGAACTGGTATGCAGTTTCGCTTAGCTCAAGTTTCTTATCTGATGGATCAAAGAATGAGTTCTCGCCGTTGCGGAACAATGACATGTTGCAGTGCATTCCGGATCCGTTCACTCCGAACAATGGTTTTGGCATGAAGGTTGCGTGCAGACCGTGTTTGCGTGCAATAGTTTTAACAACTAGCTTGAAAGTCTGAATCTGGTCACAAGCTGTCAAAGCATCAGCATATTTGAAGTCGATTTCGTGCTGTCCAGGTGCAACCTCGTGGTGAGATGCTTCAATTTCAAAGCCCATTTCTTCAAGCTCAAGCACGATATCGCGGCGGCAGTTTTCACCAAGGTCTGTTGGCGCAAGGTCAAAGTAACCGCCGTTATCATTCAATTCAAGTGTAGGCTCACCGTTCACATCAAGCTTGAACAGGAAGAATTCCGGTTCTGGTCCAAGGTTGAAGTTTGTGAAACCAAGCTCTTCCATTTCCTTCAGGACACGTTTCAGGTTACCGCGTGGATCACCAGCAAATGGTGTGCCATCAGCATTTTTAATATCACAGATCAAACGTGCAACCTTACCTTTTTCAGCTGTCCAAGGGAATATTACCCATGTATCCAAGTCAGGGATCAGGTACATATCAGATTCTTCGATACGAACAAAGCCTTCAATTGAAGAGCCATCAAACATCATTTTATTATCAAGCGCTTTTTCAAGCTGGCTGATCGGAATTTCAACATTCTTGATTGTTCCTAAAATGTCTGTGAACTGCAAACGAATGAATTTTACATTTTCTTCTTTTGATAATCTGATAATGTCTTCTCTTGTGAACGTCCTAGCCATTGTTAAAGTTCCTCCTAGAATTTTAATGATAGATAATTTGGATTACTAATGGAAAAATCTCGACATGTCTCCGTGATTGCCAGATCGGTTAAAGCGTCCTGCCTGCTGTAATTCCTTGCGAAGCAATTTCCGCAAATCTGCATCAGATAGCTCACGTCTCGTTTTTTCAGCTTGTTTTTTCTCAGCAGCACTAATGGCTGTCTGTTGTTTAACATTAAAAATTTGCTTGATGCCTGCCATGTTGACTCCCTGGTCAATCAAGTCTTTGATCTCGAGGAGCTTGTCAATATCGTTTAAGGAAAAGAGTCGTTTATTGCCCTCTGTTCTTGCCGGAGAAATCAATTCATGCTCTTCATAGTAACGAATTTGCCTTGCGGTTAAATCTGTTAGCTGCATGACAATCCCGATGCTAAAGAGCGGCATATTCCGGCGAATTTCACTTCCGCCCATTTTTGATTTCTCCTCCTTCCCTATTAAGATAATCTCATTATATTCAATGTTAGGTATCCTGTCAATCATATGTAAGATTATCTTACATGAAAAATCATAAAAAAAGAACAGGACTTATTTAGCAAGCGTCCTGTTGTATATTTACCTATTTTATAAGAATTAAACCTTTTTCGATTAAAGAATTGATTGCAATACAAACGGCCATCTTCACATGGGAATAGGTTAAGCCCCCCTGAACATACGCGACATAAGGCGGTCTGATCGGTCCATCAGCAGTTAATTCAATGCTCGCTCCCTGGATGAATGTACCAGCAGCCATAATCACATCATCCTCATATCCCGGCATATAAGCAGGATGTGCTGTTACATGAGAATTGATTGGCGAAGCATACTGAATCGCCTGGCAAAAAGCAACCATTTTATCCCGGTCGTCGAATTGGACTGCCTGAATTAGATCAGTCCGTTCCGCATTCCATTTAGGCGATGAGTTCATCCCTATACGGTCCAGCATTGCGGCTGTGAAAATAGCACCCTTCAAGGCCTGTGCAACAATATGCGGTGCCATGAAGAATCCTTGGTACATTTCCTGCAATGAATATAATGAAGCCCCGGCCTCTGCCCCGATTCCCGGGGATGTCATCCGGTAGGAACATGACTCTACATATTGTTCCTTACCTACGATGTACCCGCCTGTTTTAGCAATACCGCCCCCAGGATTTTTAATCAAAGAGCCAGCCATCAAATCAGCGCCGACATGACAAGGTTCAAGTTCCTCAACAAACTCACCATAACAGTTATCAACAAACACAACGACGTCTGGTTTGATCTCCTTAACAAATTTGATCATTTCGCCAATTTGCTCAACAGTGAAAGATGGCCTCGTTGCATAACCTTTTGAGCGCTGGATTCCGATCATTTTTGTTTCAGGCTTAATTGCTTTTTCGACGGCACTCCAATCGATTTCTCCTTTTTCAGTAAGATCGACAGTATTATAAGAGATTCCAAATTCCTTTAATGAGCCGTTCCCGGTACCTCGTATCCCGACAATCTCTTCTAGCGTGTCATAGGGTTTTCCAGTAATGTACAAAAGCTCATCACCAGGTCGAAGGATCCCAAATAGCGAAATAGAAATCGCATGAGTTCCCGAGATGATTTGCGGGCGAACTAGCCCGGCTTTAGCTCCAAACACCTCGGCGTATATTTTCTCGAGTGTTTCCCTGCCAGCATCGTCATAACCATAACCGGTGGTCGGGATGAAATGAGAATCACTCACACGATGTTTCTGGAAACTTTGCAATACTCTGAACTGGTTTGAATCAATCCGTTCATCGATTTTCTTGTGCACAGGTGCAATTTGCTGCTCAATTTCGCTGACAAGCGGCTGCAGCATTTGCCCGTTTTTTAATTGTGTAAACATGGTGCTCTCCTATCTGTATAAAAGGCTGTTTTCGTAAAGATTGTTGTTAAAATCCTAAAGCCGATTTTAACGTGATAAAAAGCCATTTTGTAATTCGGTATTAAGTGTGCAAGCTCTTTTCTCATAATAAGCTTTATTTTTTTTGTGAAGAAACATAGTTCATTCAATCCTATTTTGTAGTCAATAGCTTGATAAAAGAGCTTTATAAAAGGCTGTTTTCGTAAAGATTGTTGTTAAAATCCTAAAGCTGATTTTAAAGTGATATCAAGCCATTTTGTAGTTCGGTATTAAGTGTGCAAGCTCTTTTCTCATAATAAGCTTTAATTTTTTTGTGAAGAAACATAGTTCATTCAATCCTATTTTGTAGTAATAGCAACAAAGTGTGAGAAAAGAGCCTTAGAAAAAAATCCGTTTATACTGAGAATCGTTTCAGTTGGCCGGTAATCTGGTGGTCAGTAAGAGAGTATCCCTTGCAGACATAGCCTTGCTTTTCTTCATCAAAAGCAAGCTCACGAAGAATTGTCTCATTTTTTAGTTGTGCCAGCAGTTTCCCCTCATCGGACGGCACAAGGACATGAAATGGCTCCATCATACCAATGATGGACTGTTCGATTTTTAAAAGGAGATTTCTGCGGTCTTCCTCACTGAACGCGCTTATAAAGGCCGTTTCATTTTTGGCATTTGGCACAAAATCCTGGTGTGCGATATCCCGTTTGTTATAAACGGTTATCTGCGGGATGTGGTGGACTTCAAGGTCCTCCAGCAATTTATTGACAGTCTGTTCATGTGAAAAATAATCTTCATTCGACATGTCCACTACATGCAGAAGCAAATCCGCCTCCCGGACTTCCTCCAGTGTCGAACGGAAAGCAGCGATCAATGTTGTCGGCAAGTCCTGGATGAATCCGACCGTATCTGTCAGGAGAGCCGTAAAGCCGCTAGGTAAAATCACTTTCCTAGTCATTGGATCAAGCGTAGCGAACAATTGATTTTCTTCAAATGACTCTGCTTCGGTCAACCGGTTAAACAGCGTCGACTTTCCTGCATTTGTGTATCCGACTAGCGCAATCTGGAACGTCTTGTTCTTCTTCCGGCGTTCCCGGTAGCGGTCACGGTGCTGAACGATTACTGACAATTGAGTTTTAATATCGTCAATTCGTTTACGGATATGACGGCGGTCTGACTCCAGCTTTGTTTCACCAGGCCCTCTTGTTCCGATTCCGGCACCAAGACGAGACATCTCAATCCCTTTTCCGCCAAGTCGGGGCAGCAGGTACTGCAGCTGAGCAAGCTCAACCTGGAGCTTTCCTTCTTTGGACCGAGCCCTTTGAGCGAAAATATCGAGAATCAGCTGTGTACGGTCAATAACCCTCGCCTTTAAGCCGGCAGAAAGATTCCGGTTTTGGCTTGGCGACAGTTCATCATTGAAGATAATTAAGTCCGGCTCGAGCTCCTCCTCTAGTGCTTGAAGCTCTTCCACCTTTCCTTTGCCAATGTATGTAGCAGGATGAACCTTTGGCCGCTTTTGGACAACTTGCATCAGGACATTTCCCTTCGCTGTTTCCGTAAGTGATTCAAGCTCTTCCATCGAATATTGAAAACGAAGATCTTCTTCAGTCGTCTGGCAGCCAACAAGAATCACTTTTTCAAATACGTTTTCCTGTTCCAAATAACACCCTTCTTTCCATATATATAGCTAAAAACATCATACCAAAATAAAGCCGCAAACAAAAATTTTGAAAGTCGGGGGAAAAATGGTTGTAAATTGAAATAAACATGATAAAATCAATATGTTTTCATTTAACTATTTTAGTATTCAGGCATCATTTTAACAAGAGGAGAAAAACATGATGACATGGGAAGTACTCAGCATGATTGGAACAGTAGCATTCGCGATCAGCGGTGCGTTTATTGCAATGGAAGAGGAATATGATATCTTCGGAGTTTATATATTAGGAATCGTTACAGCATTCGGCGGCGGGGCAATCCGCAACCTGCTGATTGGGGTTCCAGTCTCAGCAATTTGGGAACAGGGTCTATTTTTTAATTTGGCCTTGCTGTCAATCACCATCGTTTTCTTATTTCCTGGCAATCTATTAAAACACTGGCAGCGATGGGGCAACTTTTTCGATGCCATCGGGCTTGCTGCCTTCGCGATCCAGGGAGCGATCTACGCATCTAATATGGGGCATCCATTAAGCGCCGTCATTGTTGCAGCGGTGTTGACCGGGAGCGGCGGCGGAATAATCCGCGACCTGCTTGCCGGCAGAAAGCCATTAGTATTGAAGGCGGAAATCTATGCAGTGTGGGCTGTACTTGCCGGACTTGTAATCGGCCTCGGAATGGCTAATCAAGCTGTCGAACTCTTTGGACTTTTCTTCGTTATCACCGCACTCCGCGTACTGTCTTATACCTACAAATGGCATTTGCCAGTCCGTAAACTTGGAGTACATTAAAAAAACAGAGCTGATTCATCATGAATCAGCTCTGTTTTTTGATTATATAATTTTTCTTCCCATCTGCCCGATTGCGTAATGGATGCCATGCTGGAGAGTCTGGAAGCAATCGAATTTCGATAGGTTGATCTTGGATTGGGTGATTTCAATCCCAAGATTGGATGAAATCCCAACCAGTATTGTTTTCGTGCCGATTAGCCTTGCTGCTGATCCGATTTTCTCGATCAAACTGACCGCATGTGGTCCGATTTCCTGGTCCATGCCTGTCAAATCGAGAACGAGATAGCTGGCTTTATAGGATGGCAGTCGATTAAGTGTGTTTACAATCAGCTGATCCGCCCTATCTTCCTCATATTTTCCAATCAGGGGAACGACGACGATTCCCTCAAGAACCGGGATGATCGGAGAGGAAAGCTTATTGACCAAATCTTTTAATTCAGCTGTTTTTTCTTCAACAAGCCCTTCGAGTTTCCTGATTTGTTCTGATTCTTTCTTTCGTGCCAGCTGATGAATATTATCAGCGATTGTGACATCAGAAGGGAAGTATTCAATCACACTGTGTTCATGTCCTTCTAACTGATGCTGCTTGATTTCATACCAGATATTTGTTCCGAACAGCCCCGAAAAAACTCCAGCGTAATGTGCGGGCAGGAAACTACCTCCCTTTTTCTTTCCCTGGGCAACATTCACTTTATGCTCCCAGCTGTCCTTCATAAATGCTGTAAATGTTTTCGTTTCAAAGTCCAAATCTTTTATAATCGTCAACCCCCATCCGGCGGTTGCATATGTATTTGTAATCATGTTAGCAGCTTCAGCTACGTTGACTTCTTTCATTTTTTCAAAATATTGACCGACTACGAGTCCCTGGCGAAATCCAGTCGATTCAAATACGAGGTTTGAAGCCTCTTCTCCAGAAATCTCTTCAATCGTATCGAAAAACGTCTTCATTGCCGAAGAGATCCAAAAAAGCACTGCATCCTGCCCCTCGAACGTAAACTTACCGGATTTTACATCCCAGCCGAAATCATAACCTGCAATATCGTAATTGTACTCATACCCCATTAATAATTAGCTCCTTTTTTATCTATATAAATCGTTAAGCTCCCTATTTATAATAATGATTAGTTTTGCCAAAAAATCTTTAAGGAAACCCCAATGTTTTACCCCTTATTGATACTCCTCAAACCTAAAACCCTAAAAAAACACAGAAGGTAAAAACTCCACACTTGTTAAATCGTGGTTAAGTGGCACATCAATAATGGCTGAGTTTTGGTAAGCCAATCCCGATGAATCTTCGTCCAAAAAATGGATGGATTATATGAATGAATTTATATTTTACGGAAAATAAATAAGGATTCCAGTAATACTGGAATCCTCTGGAACTATTTTAAGAATGACATAACTGTATTAGGATCGAAGCCTAATACCCAGTTTCCGTTTACGTTTGACTGAGGCACACCCATTTGGCCAGTTGCATTGACCAGCCTTTGTGCGGCGATTGGATCTTGCTGTACATTCACTTCTTTATATGCGATCCCTTTATCGTCGAGGAAGTTCTTCAGCATGGTGCAGTAAGGACAAGTATTTGTAGTGTAAACTGTAATATCGTTCATTCTAAATTCCCCCAGTAGCTAGTTTATATACCCATATGGGTATATTATCAAAAGCAAAAAATAATGTCAACAAAGCTGCTGACATTATTTCCCCTTATGATCATCTGAAAAAACGAGGTCATTGCTGCGTAGAGTCATGAGTTCATGTCGGTCGTATTGATTTTGCATTAACAACCGCATTGCCTGTGCCCGGATGGATTTCTCAATCACGTTACGGACATAGCGTCCATTCGAAAATGCTGTGGCACCAAGTGTTGATTTAACATTCACAAGGTGCTCCCGCAACTTCCGTTCAGCCTCGTGACTCAGACTATATTCTCTCTCCTTCAGCATTCGCTGGCCGATTTCCATAAGCTGGTCTATTGAATAATCGGGAAAATCTATGACGAGCGGAAATCTTGAATGAAGTCCTGGGTTCAGAGTCAGGAAAAATTCCATTTCCCTCGAATACCCAGCAAGGATCAAGATAAACTCATGCTGCTTATCCTCCATATGTTTAACCAGGGTATCAATCGCTTCCTTGCCGAAATCCTTTTCACCACCACGGCCGAGGGAATAGGCTTCATCAATAAACAAGATGCCTCCCATTGCTTTTTTTATCAAATCTCGCGTTTTTTGCGCGGTATGCCCAATATATTCACCAACAAGATCAGCTCTCTCCGCTTCGATTAAATGTCCCTTCGAAAGGACATTCATTTTGAGGAAGAGCTTCCCGATAATCCTGGCGACCGTTGTCTTCCCCGTTCCCGGATTGCCCTTAAACATCATATGCAAAGCCTGTTTTCCAGCCTTGAGCCCCATTTCTTCCCTTTTCTTATTCACATAGATCCAGGCATAAATCTCTTTAATCATCCTTTTCATTTCTTCCATGCCCACAAGTGCTCCAAGCTCTTCCTCAATTTCTTTTAAAGCTGCGTGCTCCTGCGGGATTGACTTTGGAACCAGCTGCGACTCAGGCAATTCCTTTGTCAACGTCTTCCTCTGCTGTGCGTTCAAAACAATGCTGATTTGACCGTTGTTTTTCTTTCGAAGCGGTTGGTCCAAAGATTTCACCTCTCATTCTGGAAACAGTATACGCATTCATGCTGTATTTGTGATATTCGCCTATAACACCATACATGTTAAATACGAAGGACTTTTAGTTAAACGGGAATCCTCCACCGCACCTATATAGGACTCGCTTATGTTCGACAAACTACAGCAGCATTTATTTACTTTTGTCACAATATGCGCTTTCCCAAGAAATAAACTTCTATATTTATATGTATTCAAGGAAGTGGAAATTCATTTTTAAATTAAACAATTATCATTATCAAAGGAAAAGAATCATGGATGTGAACGGCATCCGTATCTGGCTGACATCGGATTGATAAGGATACATTTATCCTGGAAAGGTGCCCTTATGTCGTTGGAATCGCCTACATAAGGGTGCATTTATCTCGGAAAGGTGCCCTTATGTCGTTGGAATTGCCTAAATAGGGATACATTTATCATGGAAAGGTACCCTTATGTCGCTCAAGGTGCATTCCCACTCCAACAACTGGTTGCAATAAAATTCTTTTATATAAAGCCGTTCTCGGAAAGATTGTTGTTAAAATTCATTTTGCAATTCGGTATTATATTTGCATGCTCTTTTCTCGTAAAAAGAGTCTTCTTTGCGAAGAACATTAAGTCAAACAATCCTATTTTGTAGTTAATAGCAACAAAGCTTGAGAAAAGAGCCTTATAAAAAGAAAAAACCCGCACTAGGCGGGCTTCCTTCGTCATTATTTAATTAAGCTTGCCCCTCGAAATCGATCTGGACATTCTTTTGCGGCGCGAATGTTGAGATCGCATGCTTATAGACAAGCTGCTGTTTTCCTTCAGATTCGAAAAGCACGGTAAAGTTATCAAAACCTTTAATCTGGCCTCTCAATTGAAATCCGTTCAATAAGAAGACGGTCACATTGATATTGTCTTTGCGTAGCTGGTTTAAATACTGGTCTTGAATGTTCACTTGTTTCATGGGCGGATCCTCCTCTTTTATCTCTATTATTATGTATTCGCTTTTATCTCGAGCTTTCCTTCAATGAACTTGGAAATTTCGGCGAATTTTTTTTCAGCGTCTTTAGACTCTGACATATCAAACCATTCCACATTCATCTTGTTTCGAAACCATGTTAGCTGCCTTTTTGCATATCGGCGGGAATTTTGCTTTAAATTCTCGATTGCTTGCTCCAGAGAAATCTTGCCATCAAAGTAGTCGTAAAGCTCTTTGTATCCAATTGCCTGGATGGACTGGCAGTCTTTTAAGCCCTTTTCGTAAAAGTACTTAACCTCATCAAGGAGGCCCTGCTCCAACATTAACCCGACACGAAAATTGATCCGGTTGTATAGCATCTCTCTATCCATTGTCAGGCCGATTAGTGCTGTATCATACAAAAGTTCGGGTGATTGGTTCTCCTGCAGTTCTCCCGCAGTTTTGCCCGTACAGTGAATGATCTCCAGCGCCCTGATGACACGCCGAACATTATTAGGGTGAATTCTTGAAGCACTTTTGGGATCAACCTCTTTCAATTTTCCATGTACAAATTCCTGGCCTTTTGTCTCTGCTTCTTCCTCCAGGCTGCGTCTGAAGACTGGGTCAGAAGGAGCTTCAGTGAAATGATAATCAAAAATCACCGACTGGATGTATAATCCTGTACCGCCAACAATCATCGGCATCTTCCCACGGGAGCTTATTTCATTTATTTTCTTGCGGACAAGTTCCTGGAATTCTGCGGTTGAAAAGCTTTCATCAGGCTCTTTGATATCAATTAAATGGTGGGGGACTCCCTCCATCTCTTCCCGGGTGATTTTTGCGGTTCCAATATCCATCCCTTTATAAATTTGCATCGAGTCGCCACTGATGATTTCACCATTGAATTTTTTCGCAAGTTCAATGCTCAGCTTCGTTTTGCCAACTGCAGTCGGCCCAATTAACACAATCAATTTCTGTTTTTGTTCCAAAAAATTTCACACTGCCTTTTCATAGAGCGTGTCAGCAATTTTGCATCTGACATCATTAATTTATTTTACCATTAAATAGAAAGCAGTTGAACATCTATGCATTATACCCGAACTTTACAAGTATTATTCTCTTATATCATCTTTTGAAAAAATTTTCCTTAACTTTTACAGTTAGATAACGATTCAGTAACAAACGCACTTTCACCCCCACATTCATGATAGTTTAATAGAAGTCTATGAGTGGTTTAATAATTTATATAGAACTGGGTGAAAACAAAATGTTATCAACTACAGAAATAGGAATTGATTTAGGAACAGCTAACACTCTTGTATATAGTAAAAATAAAGGAGTCGCTTTGAACGAGCCTTCCGTCGTGGCGATTGATACTGAGACAAAAAATGTCCTTGCTGTCGGCAAGGAAGCAAAGGAAATGATCGGGAAGACACCTGGAAAAATCGTGGCCATCCGCCCGTTGAAAGATGGAGTCATTGCTGATTTTGATGTGACAACAGAAATGCTGAAACACATCATGAAAAAAGCATCCAAAAAGGGCGGTTTCTCTCTCCGCAAGCCGGACGTCGTCGTCTGCACACCTTCTGGTTCAACAAGTGTTGAACGCCGTGCGATCCAGGATGCAGTCAGGAATGCAGGCGCAAAGAAGGTACATTTGATCGAGGAACCAGTTGCTGCAGCAATTGGCGCTGGATTGCCTGTTGATGAGCCGGTAGCAAACGTTGTCGTTGATATTGGCGGCGGCACAACTGAAGTCGCAATCATCTCATACGGCGGTGTCGTTGCTTGCCATTCTATTCGCATAGCTGGCGACAGATTGGACGAGGACATTATTCAATATGTCCGCAAAGAGTACAATGTGTTAATCGGTGAAAGAACGGCTGAAAAAATCAAGATGGAGATTGGGTACGCGCTAGTTGACCATGAAATGATGGAACTGGATATTCGTGGCCGTGACCTTGTAACAGGCCTTCCAAAGACTGTTACCCTCAATTCTTATGAAATAAGGGATGCAATCAAGGAATCTCTTCTTCATATCATGGAGGCAATCCGGGCCACTCTTGAAGATTGTCCTGCCGAACTAAGCGGTGATATTGTTGACCGCGGTGTAATCCTTTCCGGTGGCGGCGCGTTGCTGAACGGAATTCAGGATTGGCTCGGCAGTGAGATGGTTGTACCTGTACACATCGCTCCAAATCCGCTGGAATCCGTAGCGATCGGAACTGGTAAAGCACTACAATACATCCATAAACTTCAGCCAGCTGTAAGGTAAAACCATAAGAAAGATTGCCAGTTTTTAATTGGCAATCTTTCTTTTTTAGCTTCAGAATCCGGGTATATAAGTTGATAGGTTAACGTTATCTGTCAGACCTTACTCTTTATACTGTTTCCTTAATCTATTAAAGTACAGGAAAACGGGCAATGGTATGACTACAAAGCCTAGGCTCTTGATAATTTGATTAACCGCTCTGTCTTTTTGCCGAGCCTTTTCTTCTGTGACGTACATGTCATAATTGCTGCGAAGTTCTTCCTCTGTCATTTCCGTCTTTTCACCTTCAATTTTGCCGTGGTTCATGTTTAGCTTGTAATCTGAGAAACTTTGATAGTAACCTGTTGGGCTTACGAGATCCGCTGTCGCCATGAAAATCGATACCCCGCCGCCAATTACCATCATCAATGTAGCAAACAATACTAGATAAGTATATAAATGTCTGACCACTTTCTCTCCCCCTTGCTCTTTATTTTTCACTGCAAAAGCTACTATAAAAATCAGTACAACTACAGGTAGTATGAAAAATAATATTGAGAAAACGAACAATATATCGCCCCCTTTTAATAATTATAAGAGATTATAATCCATTTAATGAATATGGTGTTTTACAAATTTCCTATTAGTGTAATTTTACACCGTTATTTGATAAAAAAGAAGAATTTTCATCAAATTGAAGTTAATTTTTCACAAAAAAAAGTGCCCCCAATTGGGAACACTGTTTCTTCTGCTTACATTACTCGCTTGAACATTTTCTCCATTTCATAAGTGGAGTAATGGACGATGATTGGCCGGCCATGCGGGCAGGTGAACGGGTCGGATGAACGCCGCAATTCATCGAGTAATGCCTGAATCTCATCGTTGCGCAGATGGTGATTAGCCTTGATCGATGCCTTGCAGCTCATCATGATGGCTGCTTCCTCTCGAAGCTTTTTAAGATCGACTTTCTTCATCAACAATAGTTGTTCAATCATGTCTTCAATCAGATCTTTCTCCTCTCCGGGAGGGAACCACTGCGGGTGTGATCGAACGATGAAGCTGTTGTAGCCAAATGGCTCAAGGAAGACTCCTACTTTTTCGAGCTCATGCTGATGTTCATTTATTTTAATGCACTCATCCGCTGAATACTCAAGAGTGATTGGCACGAGCATTTCCTGCAGCTCAGTCGCCACCTCGCCTACCTTGTTCCTGAAGTACTCATATTTGATTCTCTCCTGGGCGGCATGCTGGTCAATTATATATAAACCACGGTCATTCTGAGCCAGAATATAGGTTCCATGCATCTGCCCAATTGGATAAAGAGGAGGGACCCTTGAAGCCTGTACTTCTGCAACAGGTTCTTGGGCTGCAGGAGAAGTGTCTGACTCGAGGATTTCTTCTTCATCATGAACGAGTTCCTCATCAGGGACAGGCGCAGTGGCCTCGAAGGTCGGGTTTTCTTGAGCTACAAAGGCATTCCTCCAGTCAGGAGCCCCCTGCTGTGGACTATTTGGTGGTTCAGCTGCTTTATAGCTCCGGCTTAGCTCAAAAGCCTTCTCTTCTACAAATGGCCTGCGTTCAATTGTCGGTTGCACAGTAGAATGTTTTTCTTCTGCTTCAGGCAAATGGTCCAGTTCCATGAAAGTTTGCTCTGACTTCGGTTTCTCCTGCTTCTGAGTAACCATTCCAGCCGGAATCAATTCCTTCGTTTTAAAAGCATTCTTTATGACACTTGAGACTAGCTCATTCAACTCCTGCTCCTTGCTCAACCGAACCTCCATCTTTGATGGATGGACGTTCACATCAATCAAGAGCGGATCCATTTCAATATTTAAAAGAACAACCGGATACCTGCCGATAGGGAGTAATGTATGGTAGCCTTCTTGTATCGCTTTAACCAGCGCATAATTTTTGATAAAACGGCCATTAATCATGGTCGAGATATAGTTTCGGGATGCTCTTGTGATTTCTGGCATCGATATATAGCCGTTTATTCTATAATCCAAAGATTCACCAGAAATAGGAATCATTGATTTAACCATATTAATACCGTAAATGGCAGCCAGCACCTGGCGGACGTCTCCATTTCCAGTCGTCTTCAAAAGCTGGCGGCCATTATGGACAAGCCTGAAGGAGATATTTGGATTTGCCAGCGCCAGGCGGTTTACGACATCCGTAATATTGCCAAGTTCGGTATGAATGGTCTTCATGTATTTAAGGCGTGCCGGAGTATTAAAAAACAGGTCTGAGATAATGATATCCGTTCCTTTACGGCTGTCTGCTTTCTCAACAGACTCGACCTTGCCCCCTTCGATGACCACTTTATTGCCTTCGATTCCGGTCGATGTTTTCATTTCAAGCCTTGAAACTGAGGCGATACTCGGCAACGCCTCCCCCCTGAACCCGAGAGTCCTGATCCGGAACAAGTCGTTTTCATTCTTGATTTTGCTCGTGGCATGACGCTGGAAGGCGACGAGAACATCTTCTTCCTCAATCCCGTCTCCATTGTCTGTGATCCTGACCCGGGCAAGTCCAGCCTCTTCAAGATCAATTTCAATTACGGTACTATTAGCATCAATCGCGTTCTCTAGCAATTCCTTAACAACAGATGCCGGCCGTTCTACTACCTCACCGGCAGCAATCTTATTTGATAAGGCATCATCTAGTTGCATAATTTTCGCCATTCTGTCACCTCCAGCTTTTAGTTATTCGCAAGTAATGCGGGGTTTTGCAATCATAATTCTTTCTATCAGACCTTTTTCTCGATCTTCTCTCATTTCGGGCTTATAGAATCTTTCTATGGGCCCTTTCTATCGAGCTTCTTTCATTTAGGGCTTATAGAACTTTTCTATAGACCCTTTTTCCAGTTCCTGACGCATTTAGGTTTATAGAATCTTACTTACGCAGCTTCTTCTGTAATTCATAAAGCATATTCATTGCCTGCAAAGGGGTCATATCCAGGATCTCAAGTCCGTTTAATTGGTCAAGAACCTGCTTCTCCTTTTTGCTTGCACCACTAGCTTTCATCTGTTTAGGCTCTTCATCAAAGAATGATAACTGAGACGCGGCTGCTGTTTCTGCTGCCTGAAGCATGCTTTGTTTGTCTTGCTCATTTTGCAATGTTTCCCGAACTGAGTCTAAGCTCTTTTGACTCACAGATCCAAGTGAAACCGGTGTGTCTGTTTGCTCAAGTATGTGCAGGATTTCCGCAGCACGTTCAATCAGTTCTGCTGGCAATTCGGCCAGCTGTGCAACATGGATGCCGTAACTCTTGTCCGCTGCACCCTCCCTGATTTTATGAAGGAAAACCACTTTGCCGTTCTGCTCAACTGCGCTAACATGTACATTCTTTAATTTTTGCAGTTCATTCTCAAGTGAAGTCATTTCATGGTAGTGCGTCGAAAACAGCGTCTTTGCGCTAATTTTATCATGGATATATTCAATCATTGCCTGGGCGAGTGCCATGCCATCATAAGTGGATGTGCCCCGGCCGATTTCATCAAAAAGAATCAAGCTATCCTTCGTAGCATTGGTGATTGCGTTCTTTGCCTCAAGCATCTCGACCATGAAGGTACTTTGTCCTGAAACAAGATCGTCTGCCGCACCAATCCTGGTGAAAACCTGGTCAAATATCGGCAATACCGCCTCGGTCGCCGGGACGAAACAGCCAATTTGAGCCATGATCGCTGTCAAGGCAACCTGGCGCATATATGTGCTTTTACCAGACATATTCGGTCCAGTAATCAGCAGGACTTCGCGTTCATTGTCCATATAGCAATCGTTCGGCACATATTCCTGGGCATCCATTACTTTTTCGACAACTGGATGGCGCCCATCCTTTAGGACGATTTTCCTCTCAGCTGAGAACACCGGCTTTACATACTGTCGCTGTTCGCTAAGCTCTGCAAACCCAAGAAGTACATCGAGTTCACTAAGAGCCCTGGCAAGTCCCTGCAATCTAGGAATATATTCTTTGATCGTCTCGCGGATTCCGGTAAATAGCTGGTATTCAAGCTCGACGCTTTTTTCCTCGGCAGCAAGGATCAAGTCTTCTTTTTCTTTCAGTTCAGGTGTGATGAAGCGCTCGGCATTCGATAACGTCTGCTTTCGTTCATACTGGCCTTCCTGCAAAAGATGCAGGTTCGCCTTCGTTACTTCAATATAGTAGCCAAACACACGATTGTAGCCGACCTTCAATGATCTTATGCCTGTTTTCTCACGCTCGTCACGTTCAAGCATGGCAATCCAAGTCTTGCCGTTCCGGCTGGCATCGCGATACTGGTCAAGCTGATGATTGTAGCCATCACGGATGATGTTCCCTTCCTTGACAGAAAGCGGAGGGTTATCAACGATTGCCTGTTCCAGCAGATCCGCCGCCTCCTCGCAAGGATCAAGTCTGTCTGCCATACGGGCAGCTTCCTCATGGGAAAGACTCACCAAAATATGCTTTAAGGACGGTACCTGTAATAAAGATCTCTTTAACTGCATCAGGTCTCTTGGATTCAAATTGCCAAAAGCAACTCTTCCAGCCAAACGTTCAAGATCGTATACCTCTCTCAACTTTTCCCGCAGTTCCTGGCGTTCAAAAAACTGTCCGACAAAAAGCTGCACCAATTCCTGACGCCGGCCGATCTCTGCTTTGTCAATCAGCGGCCTGTTAATCCATTGCTTTAACATCCTGCCGCCCATCGCAGTCATCGTTTCATCAAGCAGCCATAAAAGCGTTCCCTTTTTCGCTGTAGATCGTATTGTCTCTGTCAGTTCAAGATTGCGCTTCGAAAAATAATCAATTTTCATATACTGCTGAACCTTGTAAACAGATACCTTTTGTAAATGGTCCAGGCTGCGCTTCTGGGTTCGGTACAAGTAATTGAATAACCTGGAAGCTGTGTTTTTTAATTGTTCATTTTCCAGATCAGCAAATAGTTCTGAAAAGCTTTCATTTAGATCGGTGTTATCCTCAATTGAAAGCGCCAGGATAGAACGCTCCTTCAGCTTCTTCTGAATTTCCGGCGAAAGCGAGCTTTCGATGACAACTTCCTTTGCTCCAGAGATCGATAATTCGTTAATAAGCTCTTCGACACTGCCGTTAACTAATGTCGCCCTGCTTTCCCCTGTCGACAGGTCACTGCAGGCAAAGCCATATGTGTCTCCAGGAAAAACCGAAACAGTAGCGATAAAATTATTTTCTTTTTCTAAAAGACCACGACCTTCCATTACTGTTCCGGGTGTGATTAGCTGGACAACTTCCCGCTTAACGACACCTTTGGCAGTCTTCGGGTCTTCTGTCTGTTCGCAAATTGCGACTTTATAGCCTTTGTTAATCAGCTGTTCAATATAGTTAGGAGCTGAATGATAAGGAACACCGCACATCGGAATCCGTTCCTCACCGCCGCCCTCTCTGCTTGTCAGTGTTATTTCAAGTTCTTGGGATGCCTTTAACGCATCATCGAAGAACATTTCATAAAAATCTCCCAAACGGAAAAATAAAAAGGCATCCTGGTAATCCGCCTTCACTTGCAGGTATTGCTTGATCATAGGGGTATATGTAGCCATATTATCCTCCAAAATTCACTTTGCTTTATTGTTAGGATTGTGCAGAGATTCTGCCCTCTCCATTTTGTTTTTATCAATTCCGGGTTATGCCAGGTGACCTGCCTTTACCCTTTTTACTACATTCTCTTGGCTTCGGGCAGTGCAACGCCTCTGCTTTTACCCTTTTCACCTTATTCTCTCGGTTTCAGGCAATGCAGCGCCTTTGCTTTTACCCTTTTCACCTTATTCTCCTATTTTCCGGCAGTGCAGCGCCTCTGCTTTTACTCTTTTCACCTTATTCTCTCATTTTCCGGCAGTGCAGCGCCTCTGCTTTTACCCTTTTCACCTTATTCTCTCGGTTTCGGGTAATGAAGCGCCTTTGCTTTTACCCATTTCACCATATTTTTTTACTTTCGGGCAGTGCAGCGCCTCTGCTTTTACCCTTTTCACCACATTCTCTTATTTTCGGGCAATGCAACATGTATGCTTTTACCGAATACCTTTATATTCGGTCAATCCAAAAATCATTTTTCGACTCTTACTCTAAATATCTATTATAACTCGACAAAATATAATTTTCGATAGAATCCCCTTAAAAAGAATTACCAGTCCAAAAATGGACTGGTAAACATCAATCATATTTCATTCTTTTCAGGCCAATTGTGAAAAATAGTAAGCTGAATGCAAGCAAGATTAAAGCTGAATTACGGATGGCGGGAATATAAAGGCTTCCGCTGACAATTTCACGGAATCCTGTGATCATCCAGCTCTGAGGCACAGCCTTGGCTATTTGCTGCATGAATTCCGGAACAATTTCCAGTGGCCAGTATACGCCTCCCAGCATACATGTACTGACGATCAACACCGCACTTAGTGCACTTGCCTGTTGTCTCGTCTTCACGATACTAGCCATCATCAGGCCAAATCCGACAATCGTTATAATCACTAGTGCTGCAAATGGAACAAAGTAAATCAAATTACCCCACATGGAACCATAAATTAAATTCATCACGACCATAAGGACGAATAATTGGATTGCACCCATCATGAAATATGAGAATAAATATCCTATCATCACCTGGACCTTCGACGTTGGTGAAGTGAGCAGACGCTGCCATGTTCCTCCAATTTTTTCATCTAGAATGGCTGAAGCTGCTCCAGAAATCCCAAACATCATGAACATGATCGTAAAGCCAATCGCCAACATGCCGACCGAACCAGTCTTCGGTTCATCCTTTTGAATTACTTCACTGCTTATTTCGAGAGATTCCCGCCCTGCTGCTTTATCAAGTATAGCGTTGACGGCGACTGTATCTTGTTCGGGAACCATTTCAAATGTTTGAATAACTGTCCTCCCAACACCCTCTATATAACTGCTTAGTGCTAGATATTCCTGGCTTTTTCTTTGGACAACGATTTGAAAAAGCGGCTTTTCCAATTCCAAACTCTCAACTATCGATTCAGCGATAAGCACCGCTGCAATGGCTCCCTGGTTTTCAACTGAACTGCGGGCTTGTTTTTCATCTGCCTTAAGCCAGGTGTATTGGTCATTTGAAGACAGTAGATCCACGATCCTGCTGTTGCTTTCATCCTCTGCCGCAACCATCAGGACGACCGGTTTATCCTGTTGAGATCCTTCAGAGCCAATACCTCCAAAAATAATACTGAACATGATTGGCATTATGAACATCATAACGATTGCAGATGGTGTTTTAAACAATGTACTCAAATGCAGAATGGCGATGGACATAACTTTACGCATGGTAAGCCCTCCTTTTTGCCGAAAGGGATACAAATGCAATTAAAAGGGATCCGAGACCAATCGCAACTAATATGCCGGCTTCGGTCAATACTTGCCAAAGGTTTGCACCAGACATCAACTCCAGGAATGTTTGCAGTGCAAGGGCATTGGGAAGGACTTTCACGACTGAATTGACCCAGTCTGGAAAAATATACAATGGGACCATGCTCCCACCAACCGCCGCCATTATTTGTGTGGCGAGCATGCCGGCAGCATTGAATGTCTTTTCCGTTTTGACAAGAGTACCAAGTAGCACCCCGAGCCCGCATACGCTAAAAACAAAAGAAAGACCGACAATCATGACACCTGCCATCGATTCTCCCCACCGAACATCATAAAGGTACCGTGTCCCAATAATGATGATGAGAAATTGAATGGAAGACATAAACAGCAAGCCAATAAACTTGCCTAATAAATAATGGTGATTCGACAGTTTTGTAACAAGCAGGCGATTGTATACATCTTGTTCCTTTTCATCAATCATGGCGCTTACTCCGGTAATTACCGTCATCAACAAGAACATGACACCCATACCGGCGGCATAATACTGGAATGACCCTACTGGTTTTTGGTCCCGTTCTACCGCTGCTTCTTCAACTATGTTCATATCAGCAACCGTGGATTGAGGCATAGCCGGAAGGGCTTTACTCATGCCGGAAGGTGCAGCAACCTCCATGGCTATTACATTTACGGCAGCACTCTGAGTGAATTGCAGCACGACATTCTCCACAATCGATGACTGAATCGAAGCGGACGGAATGGAAATGACTTTCACCTCAGATTCTCCACCCGTAATGATATGATCCGAAAAATCCCGTGGAAGAATGATTCCGACGGACAATTTCTGCTGCTTTAATCTATCTTCCAGTTCTTTTTGGGTCATTGTCTCTGCAGAAATAAGTTCAGGAAGACCTTTCATGAATACTTCTTCTGCCAAAGCATTGCCTAGTTCACCTTCATCAAGGTTGACAATACCTACCTCGAACTTTTCAATCGAGGCCACTTCTTCTTCTCCCATCATATTGCCAAAGGCTGCCCCCAGGATCCCAATCAATAAGATTGGCATGAAAACAAGCGTTAACAATGCCTTCCGGTCTCTTCCCATAAGGAGCGCATCTTTCAATGCCAGCCACCAAAACCCCATTTTCATAACCTCCCTAATCCCTTAAGCTTCGGCCAGTAAGATGGAGGAACACACTCTCGAGATTGGGTTCAACTATTTCAACTGAGGAGATTTCAAAACCGGCCCCTGTAACCGACTGGATCAATTCACTAAGTATTTTTTGTGGTTCCTTATGAAAAATTGCAAGCTCATTTTGATTCATTAACAGGTCCTTTTCAGATATCTCAGAAGTTAAAACCGATTTTATTCTTTCAAGTTCGACTGCTCCAGAAAAGTTCATGACAATACGAGAACGATCACCGATTGTTTCCCTTAATTGCGAAATAGTACCTGAAGCAATGAATTCTCCTTGATCCATAATGCCAATCTTTTCACAAAGATACTCAACTTCCTCCATATAGTGACTTGTATAGATAACTGTCATCCCTTCACCATTTAGCTTTTTTACCGTTTCAAGAATGTGACTGCGAGATTGGGGATCGATCCCTACGGTCGGTTCATCCATGATTAACAACTCCGGGTTATGTAAAATTGCGGCTCCGATATTGACTCTCCGCTTCATCCCTCCTGAAAAAGTCTCTACTTTTTCCTTGGCCCGATCAGCCAATCCGATGATCTCAAGCACATCATTAATTCTTTTTTTCAAGTGGTCTCCGCTTAAACCGTACATTCTTCCCCAGAAAGACAGGTTCTCCCTGGCACTCATAGTTTGGTAAAGAGCAATTTCCTGAGGAACGATTCCTAAAAGCCCTTGCCCGCGCTTTGGCTGCCTGACCATATCAATGCCAGCAATTTCAATGCTTCCTGAACTTGGGGGAAATAAACCTGTAATCATCTGAATCGTTGTTGTCTTTCCTGCCCCATTGGGTCCAAGAAGGCCAAAAGACTCACCCTTTTGGACGGAAAAAGAAACAGTCTTGACTGCTTCGAAATCTCTAAACCTCTTAGTCAATTGGTTCACTTTCAAGACTTCCAACCGAAACACCTACTTTCATCCTATGTCGATTCAATTATCTCAAAAATTCACGCATCATAAAATAAATTCCAATTAATATATGAAACTATTTAGAAAAGATTCTAATGGATTAGAAGTCAGTAATTTTCATCTGTATACATTGGCCAAAGAACAAAAAGCGCAAGCGCCTCGTTCAGCCCCGACAAGCGCTGCCCGCCTAAAACGCCACGTCCTGTGGCTGGCGAGTCTAGCACATCGTGTGCCTCGGAGGGCNNTGAAGTTTCGGAGTTTCTAGGAGGCGACACTAGACAAGCGACTCGAGGGGCTAGGCGCTGGAGCTGGATTAAGAAAACCCGTATAGTTATCCACATTTAAATTTTTTTATAATTTCCTAGCAAACAAAAAAGCAAGACATCGGTATGTCCTGCTTCTAAGGTTGAAATACATTATATTTCCGTGCTGTTTCTACCCATTCATATCGCTTGTGTGTTCCGAGCTTCTCGCCAATTTTTTGGCGATGGTTTTCAACTGTTTTGACTGATATATCAAGCCTTTCAGCTATGTCTTTCTGGGAATATCCTTTAACCGTAAGGACGAATACCTCCTTTTCACGCTTGGTGATCGGAAGGTCGACCAGATTGAATTGGTCACCCTCTGTCTCATCTTCCCATATATGTGTATCGAAGACCTTCTGGTTCGCTAAAATTTTATCCAGAGATTGAATGAGATCGTCGCGCTTCAGTTGCTTGATTAGATACCCGTCAGCTCCCGCTTCATAAGCCTTCTTTTGATACCCGATATCATCATGCATCGAGAAAATGACTATTTTCGCGTCCGGGAGAAGTTTCCGAAGCCTTTCCAATGTCGTCATTCCATCCAGGCCGCCTGGCATCGAAAGGTCCAGAAGTACCAGGTCGGCAGGGAAGTCAACCGCAGCTTTAACAGCTTCATAGCCATCGCAGGCACAAATCCTCCCATCAATGCAAAAGGATTGCTGCAAAAGCATGCTCAGCCCATCCCTGACGATTTCATGATCATCGATGATCATTAGGTTCATCTTTCCTCTCCCCTTCCACTTTTATTAAAGACACAAACCCTTCCACCCGTGTAGGTCCGCCTTCCTTGCTGATCCACTTAATGTCCCCATCAAGCATTTTGCAGCGCTCGTACATATGCTTCAAGCCGAGCCCTTTCGTTTTACATCCTCCTGCAATAAAGCCATTGCCATTATCATATAACTGAAAAAAGATATATTGATAGTAAGTCTTTAAATGAATGGAGAAATAGGTTGCTTTGCCATGGCGAACCGAATTTGTGATGCTCTCCTGGATGATCCTGAATAGATGAAGTTCTTTTTCTGGATCCAGTTTCTGTTCCTTATCGAGCTCCATCTCCAAAAAGATTTCTATCTGGTATAGTTTTCTCCAGTCCTTTACTGCTTGCCGAAGTGATTTTTCCAAACCAATGTCATAAACGATCTCAGGCCTGAGGCTTTTTGTCAGGCGTTTAATATCTTCAAGAGTTTTCCTCATGACATTAACCATGTTGGTGACATGATTTTGATACTTATCTTCGCTAATGTTCTGTTTAATAACCTCGAGTCCAAGAAATATGCTATAGACACTTTGTCCAATATGGTCATGCAGTTCCATGGCAATCCTTTTACGCTCTGCCTCCTGAGCGAGCAGCGTTTCTTGTACAAGCAGCTCATGGAATCGTGCCCGCTCACTATTTTCATTCTGGACTGGAGGCCGTATTCTTAGGACATAATATACCTCTTCGGTTATAGTCATTTTTTTTAAAGACATCTCAAATTCTTCAAGTCCCTCATACACTGCCAGATGGGAGTTGAAAGAAGGAATAGGATTATCAGAGGTTAAGATACAGCGATTCTCACCCTCTTCCAGTTCTCTTTCCTGGCAATAAGTACAGTAAGGTACCTTCTCTCCAAGCTTCCAGCCGGTCATGTCAACTGCTTTTTCATTAAGATAATGTATCGTACGATCTTTATTCATAACAATCATACCCTCAGGCAGATGGTCGACAATTTCCTCCAAAAATTCTGTTTGCATCAACATATTTGATCCCTCGCTAAAACATCTCTTCGTCGCAACTCCATTTTAACCTCTATTTCAGCTGATCCTTCGCCATGTTTATTAACATTAAGTGAAATCTCCATCTGTTTATATCTCCATAAAAAAAGACCCAATAAGGGTCAGAGTTAAGAAAATAACTTTTTTTCGTATTTACTGTGATGATCTGTTTCACCGAGATAGTGAAAACCGTTGGCTAAATAAAACTGATTCAATTTGCTGTTGTCTGCCACACAGTCTAATTTTAGATATGTTTTGTCCGATGAGAAATTTTTCTCAATCCAATTTAATAGTTCTTTTCCAAGACCTTTGCCTATATATACTGGTAATACTGCAAGCCTATGCAAATACACTGAATCTCTTTCAGTATCAACCCCAAAAATATGTCTGTCCCAATCACTTTGGATTGTCGAGAGGGTGAATGTTGCGATTAATTCTTCACCTTTGAGAACTATGAATGTTTCTTTTTGTTTAATCGCTTCCAGAATTTCCTCATCATCCCCTCCATTCAATAGATATTGCCACTGATTGATCTCATTTTCTTGCATCCACTGTGCGACTTTTTTCAGCATCTCAATGACCTTTGTTCCGTCTTCTTTTACAGCAAGTCTTATCTGAGTATTTTCTAACAAAATTACTCCTGCTTTCTATTATTTTATTTATCTATTCGATAATACAATTGTTTTTCCTTCAAAAAAAACAGGCTGAGCTCAGCCTATTCAAAAGTAATAACATCATTTCAACGTTTTAAGAACTTCCTCAATATCTTCATTGGTCATTTCAGCTGCCTGAGTCATTGTCCTGACATCCTTCGATGCCCAATAATCATATAAACGTGCCAGGTCATTACGATTATATACCTGATTACCATAGTGGCTGTAGAAATAGGCAACCAATAGATTGACGACATTGGCCGGTAGTTTGTTTCGGGTTGAAATTGACCTTAGTGCAATATTCTCAAGTCCGCGGATGTTATTATCAGTGAATTTTTCTACCACGTCAATTGGCATAGCGTTTTCACAAAATGAAAGGAATTCTGGATCGGTTAATTGTTTATTCATTTGAAAATCTCCTGCTTAATTTAATTATTCAGATTGCTTCCAGCGCGTCCTCTATAAGTTCAATGTCCTTTGATATTGATTGTTTTAGTGTGGCACTTTCACACCGCTGGTATTCTTTATGAAGTCTTCTTAGTTCCTCGTAAAAGATCCGATACTCAAAGTTGTTAATCATAATCGCCCTCATTACTTTTTACTGTTCTAAGAAATATTTTCCCAGTTATACCTATTGTCAAACAAATAAATAATGAGGATGTGATTAAACTAACATTACCATTAAGCAGGCGAGAAAGGGAAGAGGTAATTTGGTTCATTTGATTTTCCCAACAAAGCTGATTACAGACTTGTACTAAGGTGACTTTTTCATCAAGCAAGGCAGAGATATTTCACCTTATATTTCCTCATTTTTTTCAATCAAAGCCAAAGCCTTTTGAAGGGCCCAGCTCTGATGTTCATGAAATAACATTTTCACTGCTGCCCCAGTTTCAACCTATCTAAGTTGATGGTCAGCTTCCACAGGTTCCCCCGCCTCTCCGGCTATCTCCGCAAAATAAAAATACCCTTCACCAAGATAATATTCAGAATCCTTCTCCGAATAAAAATAACGCTGTGCTTTTCCAATCCATTCTCCAATTTTAAGCAGCTTTCCCATTTCTTCAATGCCTTCCCTAACTAGACACTCTTCATGACTTTCACTTCCTTCCAACCCACCGCCTGGAAGGAAGTACTTCCCATCACCCGTCTCAATCAAGGCAATCAAATTCTTATGTTCATTAAAAATTATTCCATAGACACCCGGCCGCAGGGTATAGCTAGTCCCTAAATCCATATCACCAAAAGTGATCATATATTCATCCCTTCATTCTAAAAAGTCATTATAATCCACTCAAAAAATCGAATCTGGAGGAATCGAGGCCCACTTCGATTAGGATAACTCCAGGGTACGGTAAATTGCACCTCCATCAACATCGCTCTTTTACATAACGTTGGAAATATAATTCTGTATTATTGTCTGATATCCCTTTTTTAGGTTCAATTATGCTTTTAATATATGTTTATATCTTTCGTGAGTCTTACATTGCTTTAGTAGCGGGCGATGTAAAATCACATTTACATGTTCAACGACCACTGTAAAGCATCCCATAAGCTTTGAAACTACTCTTTTTCCCAGGACAATTCAGTTTACAGAAGGATTTTTCCATATTTTAAAGATTTATAGATTAAATATTTGAAAGGATAATTTGCTATGTTAATTAGACTGGAAAGCATAACTCGCATTATTGTATTTATTTTCGTTTTTATTCTTTAGTCGATTACTTTTTTGAGCTAACCTGGATTAACCAGGGAAGTCCATACTTTTTTATGCCAATCCTGATTTTGGTGGTCATTAATATAACGCTTCAAATCATAAATTTTTCTATAAAGAAAAAGCGGAAGAGTTCAATTGATACATAAAAGACCTGGACGTGTTTCGTCCAGGTCTGCTTGCTTTTTTATAAAAATATTACCGGTACTGCTGCTGCTAGCAATATATAGCGTAGAATGAAACCGCCTGCGAGTACGGCACTTTCTGTGATCAAGGTAGCTGTAATTCCGTGAGATCCAGAAGCTGCTACTTCCAGTCCCGCCTGGCTCTGATGAAGTTTTCTTGAATTCCATAATTCGAGAGCCTCAATACCAATTGGAACCATCAATCCGATAACAATCAGACCCACCCAGAATAAAGGGCTATACTCACCGGAGAGAATCATGGCAACGGATTGTGCTGCTGACTCATTGGTCGATGAAGTGATCAGGAACATTGTGAAAATCAGGAATACTTCGGAAATCAGCAATGTTAAGTGAATTTTTTTGATCGACATCACATGATGGATCACCTTTTTATCCAAGATTGCTGACACGAGCATTGTACCGGCAATTCCCGTTGAGAATGCCGACACGACGAACAGGATTGGCAAAATTGCAGTATTCCATAGTGGCACAGCCCCAATGACACCAATCAGGAAGCCGGTGTAAATGGCTGTAGCGACAGCAAATACGATGCCGACATACTCCACAATTTTGTTGGTATCTTTTTTCAGCAATTCCATCAGGGCGATATAAGCTGCAGCCATCATGAAAAAGCTAATGAAATAAGTACCGATTGTCATGACAGAACTAAAATTTGTAAATAAATAGATGAACCGCAAAGGATCCTTCAGACCTGCTTCAGCATCGACAATTAAAAGCAATAGTCCTATTCCCATAAGAATCGGGCTGATTAACCTTCCGACAATCCTGACTGTTTTGGCATCAGGATATTTCCTTGCTGCATAGGAAGATGTTAAAAACGCACCGGCACTAAGTCCAGCAAGGAATAAATAGGCAGCGATAATTGTTCCCCAAACCATTATAATCACCTCACGTAGTAAATTTTTGCCTTGCCTAAGTCCGGCCTTAAAGGCTGGGCATTCATTTTAACGATTGCTTTTGAAACTTCACTGTTCGGATCATCTAGGTCACCGAATATACGGGCATTGCTGATGCATGTGCTGACACAGGCTGGCTGTTTACCCTCTGCCACAAGCTCGGCACAGAAGCGGCATTTTTCAACTACCCCGGTATTATGATCCTGTGTTCTGGCCCCGTAATGGCAAGCCACCATACAATACTTGCAGCCGATACACTTATCAGCGTCAACTAGCACGATGCCTTCTTTTGTCGTGTAGGTAGCCTTTGTTGGGCAGACACTCACACATGGGGCATCCTCACAGTGCTGGCATTGTACCGGGATGATTTCATTCTTGACGTTTGGGAATACACCCGTTTCTTTTTCGTAAAACTTAATATACGACTCCTCTACCGGAAGCTCATTCTGCATCTGGCAGCTTACCCGGCAAGCATAACAGCCGACGCATTTTCTTGTGTCTATTACCATTCCATAGCGTGCCATCAGCTCTTCACCTTCCTAACCTTCACGATTACTTCGTGGATATTTCCCGATCCACTCCATTTTTCAAAATCGAATGGTACGTGTTCCATATAGCCAAATCCTATGCCCTGTCCTGTCTTTAAATCCTTTGAAGTGATTCCATAATGACTTGGCACAAAAATCGCTTCTGGGTGGATTCTTTCTGTTACCTTCACTCGAATTTTGCTTGTTGCTTCACTGGATTTCAATTCAACCATATCGCCGTCCTTGATTCCCAGCGCTTTGGCTCGAATAGGGTTGATCCAGATTCTCTCTAAATCATAATCTTTTGTAATCTGCATCAAGATTGGTATATTCGCAGTTTGAGTATGGCTGTGGATTGCCTGTTTACCAGTGATCAGACGGAAAGAATCGTCTGCCGGGCTTACCTTTGGCTCAATCCATTCAACGATCGGTTTAAACCCTGCTTCTTTATATGTTTCACTGTAAAACTCAACCTTGCCAGAAGGCGTTTTCAGTTCTTTCATCTTACCTAAGGTGATTTCTTCATTAGGGAACATGATGGTTCCTTTTTCCCTTAGCTGTTTATAAGTAATACCTGTAGGCGCAAGCATCGCTTCGTTCAATTTATCAAGGGTGAAATTGAAATACTGACCAACTCCGCAAGCTTTAGCTAACTCAGTATAGATTTCATGTATTGGTTTTGTCTCCGGATGAACCTTCTCAACCATTTGTTGACGGAGAGCAATTCCTGGTATTTTTCCTGATAAACCTTCAATTACCTCATCACGTTCAATATAAGTCACTTCCGGAAGGACATAATGTGCCAGTTGTGCCGTTTCAGACATTTGTACATCGATGGCCACAACGAGATCCATTTTAGAAAGAGCTTCCTTCATTACTTTCGGATTTCCATAGCCTAGCGCTGCATTAGAATGGTAATAAATTGCCGCCTTCATTTTTCCTTCCAATGCTTCTTTTGCCACGATTGTTGCAACACCATTCTCTGGGTAGGCAATAGGGAACTCCTTGGAACCAGCCTTAGGAACTTCTGGTTCCTTTGGACTTGGATATTTTTCCTTATCCAGTTTTCCTAGTGTTGGTTTTCCGCCAAATATACTACCGCCTTTTTGCTGGTAGTTACCAAGTAAAGCATTGAACATCGCAACGGCACGACCGGTTTCAGTGCTATTTTCATAGTTGCAGCCGAAAGCACCTCTCCAAGATTGCTCAATCAATGCCTTTGGTTTGGCTTTGCCCATATCCATGGCAATCCGTGTGATTGCATCAGCAGGGAGACCGGTGATTTTTGCTGCCCATTCTGGTGTATATTTTTTTAGTTCTTTTGCATATTCTTCAAATCCAATTGTGTAGTTCTTAATGAATTCCATATCGTGAAGATTTTCTTTAATCAACACATGTGACATAGCCAGCACAAGAGCCAAGTCAGTGCCTGGTCGGATTGCCAGCCACTCTGTCGCAAGATTGCCTGTGTTATTCAATCGTGGATCCACAATGACAATCTTGGCTCCATTGTCTTTTGCAGATGCCAATGCCTGCACGGAGCTTGGCCTAATTCCGTCTCCATAACTTCTGCCAATGAACATAATGTATTTCGCATTACTGATGTCTGCACTCGTTGCCGTTACTCCTACTGTATGAAGGAAACCTGCATCCCTTGAGTTTGAACAAACAACATGGTGTGTATAATAGTTCGACGAACCAAGCGCATTAATGAATCTAGGAGAATAGAATTTCCCTGAAGCCCGTGGGTCCTCCGTCAGTGCTACTGACTGTGGGCCATGCTCTTTTATGATCTTGTTCAATTTTTCTGCAATTTCCTTGTAAGCTTGTTCCCAAGTAATCGGCTCGAATTTCTTTTCACCAACACGCTTTAAAGGCTGTGTTAGCCTATCCTGGGAATAAACAACTGTCGCGTAACCATGACCCCTGGCACATAGCTTCCCTTTCGAATAAGGATGATCAGGGTGCCCTGTGAGCTTCCATAATCGCCCGTTTTTAACATGGCCTATCATTCCGCATTTACTTGAACATGCATTGCATGTACTTGGTATTTCTTTTATTTCAGAATTTGCTCCTGCTTTTACATATTCATTGGACCATGCATTAAAGCCTACTGGTCCCGCGGATGCCAATGCAGCAGTTGCTGCAGAGGCCTTAATGAATCCTCGACGTGATAGTTTTGTATCCACCATTTTCACTAGCCCTCCTTTTACTCCAGACCGATAAAAAATTTATTTTTTTGCTTCAGCTATTTATGCCAGGCCATTTTTGTGGTTGATGCTTTCTTCCATTACTTTTGAATGTAGAACTGATTAAGTCTTTGACAGAATATCCGGTCTCTTTAATGGAATCTGTTATTATAGCTCTTTTTAAAAGAATGTCCTTCACTAAAAGCACCACCACACCTTTTAATATTGAAGCCTTACAGGTAACTATTTCGTTGCGCCTTGATCATTTCGATTAATGCTCTCGTCAGTCTCTGATAAAATGGGTGAACACTTACTTTCGAAAGCTGCGACTCGAATTCATCGAGCCAATCGAAATGATCATCCAAAAATTCAGCAGTAGAACTTTCAGGGGCATGCTCAATGAAATAAGCCAACAATTCCAACAGGATTGCAAGATGGTCAGGCATACCCTGTAATTCATTAGGGATTTCGATCTTAAGCTTTTCTAACAGGTAATTGATATGTAACGCCGAATCTCCCAATATATAACCTTTGTCCCTAGCAAAGGGTAGAGTGCACGTTTCATCCAGTGTCCACTGTTTATATAAAGACTCAATCGGAAGTGCAGCCTCCTTTTGCGTGCTGCCAATAGAGGTCATGTATAATTCTGCAAATTCTTCATAGTTCTCTGGCAGGACTTCCTCTATTGAAAAGTCGATACTAAAAAATTCGTTGACCGATCCTTCCAGCTTCTTCAGTAGATCCTGCTGCTGAATCTCATGCCAGATCTCTCTAGTTGGTTGTTTATATAAATCTGCAAGAACTATAAAAACATCCGCACATTCTGTTTTTTTATCTAATCCAATCACCGGGATTCACCACCTTTCGATTACAACTTCACTATATGGCAATCAAGTTTGTGAAACAATATACATTCTGTGGATATTCCCCCAAGCGTATGTGAAGGATTTCACCTAATTTAATTGTTTATTTTTTTGTGCTGATTATAGAAAACTATTAAAAGACACTGAAACAAAGGCTCTATAACGCTTACAGCCGGTCAGGAAATGTGAACATTCCTTTAAATATGTTTGAATATCCAGCAAACTCGCCACTTATCATGAACTTTAGTCGTAGAATAGAGGTATATGAATTATCACTCTTGAGGTGACCTATATGTCGCTACTAACCAATTGGCTCGAAAGCTTGAGCTATGAACTGGAAATATCAGAAGCGTGTTCAAAAAAGAAAAGTCCGTTGAGTACCTGTACAGCTTGTATGGATGAATGTCCACAAGGTGCACTAATTATTGAAGAAGGAACTCTTAAATTAGATGAAAAGGCTTGTTCTCTCTGCGGTATCTGCATAACGGTATGCCCGCAGCAGGCAATAAAAGGGCAGTCGCCAGCAAGGAAGGTCATCCAGGGTCACCTTTTATTACAAGATGATTCCCCGCTTCCAAGCTTCTTGGAATTGCTTTATTTCCATAAAAAAGGAGTCCGCTTTATTCAAAAAGCTGCTCCTGATGAGGAGTTAGAAAAACGCATAGGGAAAGTCAATGAAGTTTTGAACGTCATGGAACTTAATCCAATATTGATCACCAAAACCCTATCACTTAAGGAAGATGTTCAACCTAAACTATCAAGACGTGGTTTTTTCACAAAACTCTCGATGGATGGCAAAAAAACTGTTCTGTCTTCAGTAACGCCAGTAAAATGGCGGTTCAATGAGGACAGCTTTAAGTCTTCTAACCTATATAATGAATGGTCGTTACATGAAGTAAGGATACATGAGGAGAAATGCACATTATGTGAAGCCTGTTTTAACATCTGCCCTACACAGATTTTTACACTGGAGAACGATACACTAAGCATTGATGATAAAAATTGTTCCGGGTGCAACCTTTGCATGGACATTTGTCAGCACAGCGGAATTCAGGTTGCTCATAGGATCCACAAGGTAAGTGAAGTTGCCTATCATGTGTATGAAAATGAATGTACTACTTGCAGAAGCAGTTTTTATTCCTGGGAAGAATCAAATGAATGTGAAATCTGCAAAAAAATCGAGAAACCAAATTTTTTCCTGTAACTCCCTCTAAAAATAAAGAATGAAGCACCGGAACCAAAGCTGCTGCAGTTGCCTAAACAGCTTCGAAACCGGTGCCTTCTCATTGTTCACTTACAAAAAAAAACTAGGAAGTGAAAGCTTCCTAGTTCGATGTTATTCTTCCTCTCCAAGGAGGAAGTCTGGGTTCAAGTCTTCGAATTCGTCATCATCGATGCCATGACCCCACTCGTCATCATCGCAATCGCATCCGCCTGGATGAGTGACAACACATACCTTCGTTTCACCAATGACTTCTACAAGGAATTCCCTCTCGACGTGAACGATGATTTTGTTGCCATTAGGCGAAATGACTGCTTCAATGCAGTTAGGCTGCTGCAGGACCTCTACAAGGACATCATGGTCATCCATGCAGTCAGGGTCACGGTACTTCAGCTTGATGACATCGCAGTAAGTTACTTTCTCCGTCACTACTTCAGTTTTTGTATTATCATCAAAGGAGTACCAGATGTTGGCTTCGTAAGACCCGTTTACTTCAACCACTTTCCCTACCTTTTTTGCCTTATACTTATGGTTTATGACCCAAGCGCCCAGAATGCTGCTCGGATTATGCGCTGGGTTGATCGTATGATTGGACTGCGTGAATTTGCGTCCTTTCGCTACGACGGCTTTCGTAATAATCTCTCTGTAATCTCCCATTGCGAGCGAAACCTCCTCAATCTTTTTCAATTCATCCTATGCGTGATATTAGACTAGTGTGCGATTAATTTTAGAACCGCTGGTAAAAACTTAGGCATAGTTCATTGTATGCCCATATGCCCTGAATGTTCCCGATTGATGAAAGTTGGTGGGGATTTAGATTGCATTAAAGTGACACGCACGGGGGAGGTACTTGCGAAGACTAATCAAAATTCGGGATTCGATGGTTCGCTATAAATAAAAAATGGCACCTGAATATTCAGGTACCATTTACTGATCGATAATTAATGGTTGTGTGTATGGCAGCTTGCTTCGTTTTTCAGAGCTGCTCCTGTTTCACCGCGAAGTATATCTCCACCAGTTGATGCGACTACTTCATCTGTAACCGTATTTGAAATTGTTGTGGCCACTAGCTGAAGCAATTCATTTACATCGATTTGCGACTGCTTGAATTCCTGGACCACCGGGATTTCATCAAGTTGTTGTTCTAGAGAAGCAATTTTTGCTTCAGTCTTCTTCAACGCTTCTGTTTTTCCATAATGTTGGAAGTTAACAGCCTGTTTTTGGAGACCTTTAATAGAAGAAATAAGTGTTTTCACTTTTTCATTCTCATGGATTTGTGCTTCTGCACGCTTGAAGAAGTCAACTTCTTCTGTTTCCGCAATCATTCTTGCGATTTCTCTTGAACGCTGGATAATGTCATCTTTATTATATTTTGCCAACTTAGTTCACCTCAACTGGTTCGATTTCTTCTACCATTTCCCCGTTTAAAGACCATGTTTTTGCATCAGTAATCCTTACCTTGACGATTTTGCCGATTGCCGTTTTAGGTCCAACAAAATTGACAAGTTTCAACTTGCTTGTATACCCTGCAAGAACATCTGGATTGTTTTTGCTTTCGCCTTCAACCAGGACCTCAACAATCTGATCCTGATATTTCTTCATAGACTGTGCGGATTGCTCATTCACAAGTGCGTTCAGCCGCTGCAGGCGCTCCTTTTTCACTTCCATTGGGATATTATCCTGCATTTTTGCAGCAGGAGTTCCCTCCCTTGGAGAGTATATGAACGTATAGGCTGACTCATAGCCAACCTCACGAACAAGAGACATTGTTTCCTCGAACTGCTCATCCGTTTCATTCGGATATCCTACGATAATATCAGTAGTCAATGTAACATTAGGAATTGCTGCTTTGATCTTGCGGACGAGTTCGAGATATTCTTCCCGAGTGTACTTCCGGGCCATTATTTTCAGTACATCAGTAGAACCTGATTGTACTGGAAGATGGATGTGGTCCATCAGGTTACCGCCCTTTGCCAGCACTTCAATCAAGTGATCATCAAAGTCACGCGGGTGGCTGGTTGTAAAACGAATGCGCGGGATATCGATTTTACGGATTTCATCCATCAAGTCACCAAGACCATATTTCATATCTTCCAAGTCTTTTCCATAGGCGTTTACATTCTGGCCAAGAAGGGTAATTTCCTGATAGCCCTGTGCAGCAAGCTGACGGACTTCCTGAATGATATCCTCAGGACGGCGGCTGCGTTCTTTGCCTCGTGTATAAGGAACGATGCAGTATGTGCAGAATTTATCACAGCCATACATAATGTTTACCCATGCCTTAATATTGCCTTTGCGCACCTTCGGAAGGTTTTCAATTACGTCCCCTTCCTTAGACCAAACTTCTACGACCATTTCTTTGGACATGTATGCTTCCTGGAGAATATGTGGCAGGCGATGGATATTATGCGTACCAAAAATCATATCAACCTGGTTATACGTTTTTAGAATTTTGTTAACGACGGATTCTTCCTGGGACATGCAGCCGCAAACTCCCAATAGAAGATCTGGCTTTTCCCTTTTAAGATGCTTCAAATGTCCAAGTTCACCGAACACCTTGTTCTCAGCATTTTCCCTGATCGCGCATGTATTCAAGAGGATGACATTCGCGTCCTCGACACTGTCAGTAGGTTCATAGCCAAGACCAAGGAAAATACCTGCCATGACTTCTGTGTCGTGCTCATTCATCTGGCAGCCAAAAGTGCGGATGTAGAATTTGCGCCCCTGTCCCATACCAATGAATTCTTCGGGGATGTCGAAGTCTTTATGATACTGGACTTCTTCCTTGCCGCGTTTTTTTGCATCCTTCAGGGAAGGAGCTGTATATACTGTTTCAAAGTACTTGCTGTAATCCTTGCTGGATTTTTTGTCCGAAGAATTTTCAGTTTGTACTTGTTGTCCTTCCAAGCGTTGATTTTCGTTCATTATAGATCTCCTTTCATTAGAAAGCGAGCAGGCAGATTGATCGAGCCTGGAGCCGGTGCTAGCTTCACAAACAGTTCTGCTTCCAACTTTTAAAAGGGCTATATTTCACCCTGAAAATATAAAATATACACATTATAATAGTATAAACTCTTCAATCAATGAACACAATAGCAGGCACTGGAAATACAGCGTTCTTGGTAAAAAAAGCCGACTTAATAAATTATATTACCTAACAGATTATTAATTTGTAGTGATGCTTGTCACTAATTCTAGCAATTGTTTTAAAAGTAACAAAACCCCAATCTTGGTCGATTGGGGTTTTATTTCATTCCGGTTTGATTTCCGGATTTATATTACATGAATTCAGCAACTAGCTTATCAAAGTGAGCTTGATCTAGCTTCAGGTCAGCTTGAGATAGCGGAGTTTCAGAATAACCGCTGACTAGCTCCTGATAAGATTTACGCTCTGTATTTTGATAAATTAATCCAGTAACAAGACCGTTGTGCTGCATCAATGTCTGCATTGCTGCTTCACGGTTTGATGGATCATATCCTTCGATGTCGCCTAGCTTTGTCAAGTTTTCCTTGAACCAGTCGTAAGTGTTTACCTTGTTGTAAGTTACACAAGGGCTGAATACATTGATTAAAGAGAAACCTTCATGCTTGATTCCAGCCTCGATCAGCGCAGTCAAGTCTTTCAGGTCTGTTGAGAAGCTTTGTGCCACGAAAGTAGCTCCAGCTGTCAAAGCCAATTCCATTGGGGAAATGGCCTGCTCGATGGAACCTGCAGGAGTTGATTTTGTCTTGAATCCAGCAGCCGAACGAGGGGAAGTTTGTCCCTTTGTCAGACCGTAAATCTGGTTGTCCATGACAATGTATGTGATATTGATGTTACGGCGGATCGCATGGACTGTATGTCCCATACCGATCGCGAATCCGTCTCCGTCACCACCAGAAGCGATAACAGTTAGATCACGGTTAGCCATCTTAACTCCCTGCGCAATAGGAAGCGCACGACCATGGATTCCGTGGAAACCATATGAGTTGATATATCCGGAGATTCGGCCTGAACAGCCGATACCAGAGATTACAGCCAGGTTCTCAGGCTCTAAACCGACATTGGCAGCAGCACGCTGCATGGCTGCCTGTACAGAGAAGTCGCCACAGCCAGGGCACCAGTTTGGTTTTACATTATTGCGAAATTCTTTAAAAGTCGCCATCCTAGAACAACTCCTTGCATTTTGTGTGGACTTCCTGCGGCAAGAATGGATTTCCGTCATACTTGAGGATCTTATGGATCTTCTCATGACTTCCGACATTCATCTTCATGATGTTTGCCAGCTGTCCTGTCGCATTGTTTTCAATAACTGCAACTTTCTTTGCAGATTTTACAAGCTGCATCATCTCATCAGCCGGGAATGGATGTACCAGGCGCACATGTGCGTGGTTTACTTTCAGGCCATCCTTCTCAAGTCTTCCCATTGCCTCTTCAATTGCACCTCTTGTAGAGTTGAAACCTACGATCAACAGATCAGCTTCCTCATGCGGAGCATTCTTGTGGATTGGCGTATTGAACTTCAGATTACTGATTTTACGCATACGCTTATCCATTTGCGCAATACGGTTAGCAGCAGATTCCGAAGGTTTTCCTGTTTCATCATGCTCAACACCAGTAACATGGTGGATACCGTTCTTCATTCCTGGGATAACACGTGGTGAAACACCATCTTCAGTCACTTCATAACGCTTGAAGTAGCCTTTATTATCAATTTCAGGAAGAGCTTCTGTAGCCAATTTACCGCGGCGGATTTCTACTTTATCAAACTCAAGCGGTTCAACTGTCTGCTTTCCTAAAGATAATTGCAGGTCAGTCAGCATAATGACAGGACACTGATATTCCTCAGCAAGGTTGAATGCTTCCGCTGCATCGTAGAATGCTTCCTGAACAGTACTTGGAGCAAAGACGATTTTAGGAATCTCACCGTGAGTTCCATAAATCATCGCCATTAAATCTGACTGTTCCTGTTTTGTAGGAAGTCCTGTTGATGGGCCGCCACGCTGTGTATCAACAATGACAAGCGGTGTTTCAGTGATACCTGAAAGGCCGATTGCTTCCATCTTCAATGAAAGACCTGGTCCAGCAGAAGCTGTAATGGCACGTACGCCGCCATAGTTAGCGCCGATTGTCATAGTCACAGCAGCGATTTCATCTTCAGTCTGGATAACTGTTCCGCCAAGAGCAGGTAGTTTCTTGATCAGATATTCCATGATTTCAGAAGCAGGTGTGATTGGATATGCAGCCATGAAGCGGCATCCTGCTGCTACTGCTCCAAGAGCGATTGCATCATTGCCAATCATGAACAGGCGTTTCTGGCCATCAGCCTTTTCAAGCTGCATTGTCTCAGTGCCGCCTAATTGTTCTTTCGTATATTCGTAGCCAGCTTTGATGGATTCCATATTTTTATCGACAACTTGTTGTCCTTTGCGTCCGAAAATCTCCTGGACGACTTCTTCAAAAACTTGGATATCCAAGTCTAGAACTGCACTAGTTGCACCGATGGCAACCATGTTTTTCATAAGAGATGTTCCCAATTCAGTAGCCATTTCCGTAAATGGAACCGCATACATCGCAGCTTGAGTATCCTCAGGCTTTTTCGGGTCAAACTTCGCATCAGCAATAATTACGCCGTTCTCATGCAATTCTTTGTAGTTTACATCGATTGTTTCCTGATCGAAAGCTACAAGAATATCTAAATCGTCAGAAATAGATCGAACCTCAGTAGTGCTTACTCGAATCTTGTTATTTGTGTGTCCGCCCTTGATACGTGATGAAAAGTGACGGTAGCCATACAAGTAGTAGCCTAGACGGTTCAACGCAATAGAGAAAATTTCCCCGGTAGATTCAATTCCTTCTCCCTGCTGTCCGCCAACTTTCCATGAAAGTTGATTGATCATCTCTTACACCCCTTTAGATACGTAAAAAAATATGTAAAAACGCTTCGTTATTAAGTGTAGCACTTTTCCAAGTAATTCACTAGAAATAAGCGGTTTATATCTCGCATTTATTGCTGAAATCTAGCAAATGGATGGTACTAAACGCTTACAATTCTAGACCTATGTGTAAAAAAAAGCAACCCTTTCAGAATAATTATTGACGAAAATATGAATATTTTTTTATTTATTAAAATATTATAAGTTTCTTACACTGCAACCCTTCGATTACTAAGCAGAAATTCGCTGTCTCCATGGAATTTACGACCTTTGCACAGATAATCTGGTGGCCATATTCCCATATAGGAACTTACTCACTTGTATATCAGAATAATATTTTTGCAATTCATTACAAAGGTTTTCATATTGTTCGTTACCTTTGAGACTTTTTACAGAGAATTCAATTCCATCAAAGTCTGATCCAAATCCCACATGATTTTCTCCCCCAAGAGAGCAAATGTGATCAAGGTGGCGGATGACATCATCTATTGAAGCAGAATCCTTTTTACCTGATAAGAATTCTGGCACAAAGGTAACACCAATGACTGAATCTCGGTCAATCAGCGCTTTGATCTGTTTATCCTTAAGGTTGCGGGGATGGTGGCAAAGTGAATAACAGTTTGAATGGGATGCGAATACTCGGTCAGCTGCTTCTATTACATCCCAGAAGCCCTGTTCAGATAAATGTGAAACATCGCAGATTGTACTGGTTTCATTCAGAAGCTGGACAACCTGACGTCCAAACCTTGAAAGACCCGCTCCTCGTTCCTCCAGGGCACCATCAGCCACATAATTCCCAAAATTCCACGTTAATCCCACAGACCGTACTCCCAACCTCAACAAAGTGCGTAATTTCAATAAATCCTGCCCAATCGCATCACAACCTTCCAGGGTCAGCACTGCACCAATTTCATCATCGGCTAGCAGGTCAATGTCCAACTTGTCCTTAATCAGCCTAATTTGAGGATGAGGCCTTAAGACTTTTTCATAAAATAAATCCGCCATTCGCAGTGCTGCTTCAAATTTCAGATCAGGGTGAACTGATTCAGGTACATAGATGGCGAATAATTGAATTTTGGTAGACGATGCCTTCAGCCGTTCAAGATTGACTTGCAATTCAGGGGATTTGGCAAAATCAAGCGTTGGGTCCATGAATAATTTAAATAGAACATCACAATGAGCGTCATAGATTTTCACGAAAATACCTCCTCTTTACATTCATAATACTCTATTCAATAAAATAAACCTGCTTGCATAAGCAAACAGGCTGAAAGTGACTATTGAAAATTCTTTAGATTGCTAATCTATCTATAGCGCTGACGCTTTCATCTGGGTTCAACAATCAGTTTAATGGCTGTACGTTCCTCGCCATCAATCAGGATATCAGTAAATGCCGGGATGCAAATTAAATCGACTCCGCTAGGTGCTACGAACCCTCTTGCGATCGCTACTGCCTTAACGGCCTGATTCAATGCACCCGCCCCGATAGCCTGAATTTCTGCGCCCCCTCTTTCGCGCAGTACTCCAGCAAGCGCACCAGCTACAGAATTAGGATTAGATTTTGCTGAAACTTTTAATATATCCATTCCTGGCTCCTCCTTATTTTATCCCGTCCTGGACGTCTTAGCTGGACATCCAGTTTAGTCTGTTCCACTGCTACTATATTCAGGAGGAGGCCCACATATGACCTTCATTAGAAAAAAGGATTGCAATTGATGATAATGATCCTGTGTGTTAGAGTGAATTGTTTTTTTGGGGAAAGAACCCTTTTGTCTAGTACTTCCCTCTTGCATAGATTTGTCTCTTTTTCAGGCTGCCTTCAATGGGACTGGAATGGTACCCTTATGTGGGCTTCTGGTGCGTCATAAGGGTACCTTTCAGCAAGAATAGTGTCCTTATGCGCTTTTCTTCCTCTTCATAAGGGTGCCTTTCAGCAGGAATAGTACCCTTATGCATTCTTCTTCCTCTTCATAAGGGTACCTTTCAGCGGGAAAAGCACCCTTATGCGCTCTTCTTCCTTTTCATAAGGGTACCTTTACTCCCGCTGCTCCCTGATATTGCCAACTCACACTGAAAACGCCTCCCATAACTAATTCCGTGCAAATAAAAAGACTGCAGAAAAACTCAAATGAGTTCACCTGCAGCCTAAAAAAGGTTATCCATATATTCTAGTCATAAAAAGGATGGTCTTCATTAACAAGGATTTTTTGGATTTTCACCGCTTTGCCGGTCTTCTTATCCAAATCTATCAGTACTGCTGATAGCTGATTCCTTCCATCCTTAGCCACTTCGAATCGGGTTGGGAGACTCGTCATGAACCTTCTAAGCACCGCTTCTTTTTCCACTCCCAATATTCCATCATATGGCCCGGTCATGCCAACGTCGGTCAAATAAGCTGTTCCAGATGGCAAAATCCTCTCATCTGCTGTCTGTACGTGAGTATGCGTTCCTACTACAGCGGAAACTCTCCCATCAAGATACCAGCCCATGGCCTGCTTTTCGCTAGTTGCCTCTGCATGGAAATCTACAAAAATGAGGGATGTGCGCTTTCTTGCTTCTTCAATCAATTCATCTGCTTTTTTAAATGGGCAATCAATTGGCGTCAAGAAAGTACGGCCTTGCAAGTTGATTATTGCCAGCTCTTCCTGGTTAATCTTTAAATAGACAATCCCAGTTCCAGGGACTTCTTCTGGAAAATTCGCGGGCCTGACCAGATATTTAGCATTATCGATGAATTCAAAAATGTCACGATTATCCCATGCATGGTTTCCTAAAGTTACCGCTTGAGCACCCTGCTCAAGAAACTGACGATAAATCTTTTCGGTAATCCCTTTACCACTCGCTGCATTCTCACCATTTATGATCGTGACAGTCGGACGAAATTTCCCCTTTAACTTTGGCAGGTATTCCGTAACCATATCCCTGCCCGGGGAACCTACAACATCCCCTACGAATAAAATTCTCATTGCATTCACTTTCCTGTCTATAAATTAAGATATTTAAGTGTACTCTTCTCAAACACTATCGTATTAAAATCCAGATCTTATGGACCGCCTAGAAATTAAAGCCCCGAACCTTTAACACATGTAAAACAACCATTATTAAAATTGTACCATAACATCGAGATTAGAGGAAAATCATCGGAACAGAACTTACCGGACCAATATAAAAAGCGGCGCCGAAGCACCGCTTTATTTTGCATATTCAACTGCCCGTGTCTCACGGATGACTGTTACTTTGATATGTCCAGGATAATCGAGCTCTTCCTCGATTTTCTTACGAATATCACGTGCGAGGCGGTGTGCCTGCAAGTCATCGATTTGATCAGGCTTAACCATGATCCTGATTTCTCTACCCGCCTGAATTGCGAATGATTTTTCGACTCCTTCATAGGATTCAGAAATCTCTTCCAGCCTTTCGAGACGGCGGATATAGTTTTCAAGAGCTTCGCTGCGGGCACCAGGCCTTGCAGCTGACAATGCATCAGCAGCAGCAACAAGTACTGCAATGATCGAAGTTGGCTCAGTATCACCATGGTGGGAAGCAATACTGTTGATAACAACAGGATGTTCCTTGTACTTGGTAGCTAGCTCTACGCCAATTTCAACGTGGCTTCCTTCTACCTCATGGTCAATCGCCTTTCCGATGTCATGCAGGAGTCCTGCGCGTCGAGCTAATGTCTCATCTTCACCTAACTCAGCGGCAAGCAATCCGGACAATTGGGCTACTTCCATTGAATGCTTAAGTACATTCTGTCCGTAACTTGTACGATATTTCAAGCGGCCAAGAATTTTAATAAGATCTGGATGCAGTCCGTGCACTCCCACTTCGAAGGTTGTCTGTTCCCCAACCTCACGAATGTGTTCATCTACTTCACGGCGCGCTTTCTCAACCATTTCCTCAATTCGAGCCGGATGAATACGTCCATCCTGGACAAGCTTGTCTAGAGCTAGACGGGCTGTTTCACGTCTGATTGGGTCAAATCCAGAAAGGATAACGGCTTCCGGAGTGTCATCAATAATGAGATCAATTCCCGTCAACGTTTCCAGGGTGCGGATATTCCGTCCCTCACGTCCGATAATACGCCCTTTCATTTCATCATTCGGAAGATTTACAACTGATACAGTCGTTTCAGCAACATGATCTGCTGCACATCTTTGAATGGCCAGTGAAAGTACTTCTTTCGCTTTCTTATCGGATTCTTCTTTCGCCCTGTTTTCGTTTTCCTTAATCATTAGTGCAATGTCGTGAGCAAGTTCTTGCTCAGTTCGCTCCAAAATGATGGATTTAGCCTCATCACGCGTTAAGCCCGAGATGCGTTCTAGTTCAGTCTGCTGATTTCGTACCATCTCGTCCACTTTGCTTTCCATCTCTTCAATATGCTGTTGTCTTTTGGAAAGAGCGTCATCTTTTTTCTCTAAAAGATTCTCACGTTTGTTCAACGACTCATCTTTACGATCAAGATTCTCCTCTTTTTGCAATAAACGATTTTCTTGTTTTTGCAGTTCATTTCTTCGTTCACGAATTTCACGCTCTGCTTCTGAACGCAGTTTGTGATTTTCATCCTTAGCCTCCAGCAGGGATTCTTTTTTCATAGCCTCTGCTTCACGCTTCGCATCTTCAACAATTTGTTCTGCGGCGTTTTTGGCACCTGCAATTTTTGCTTCCGCAACGGATTTACGATAAAAATAGCCAACAACTGCACCGACGAATAGGCCAAGCAAAATGGAGATGATTGAAATAATTAGATCCATCATTTTCACCTCCTCTTGCTATGAACTTGTGTTACGTTTTTTAAAGTGTCGGCATGTACATTGTTACAAGCATCAATATACAGCTCAAATGCTTTTAAACGTTTTTAATACCATGAAAATGTAAAATATACATTTTTAATTGTAAAGCTGTCAAATTTTATTGTCAAGGGTTTGTCCCATAACGGTTCTATTGGTTTGATTAATTATTCAATCAATTGTTATTTTTGTGCTGCGCCGGAAGATTTTCGTTCCAGGCACTTCACTGTAAGCAAAAACACAAACAAGGTCTCCTAGCTTTCAGGAGACCTTGATCATAAACATAGATAATCTATTAATCCAATTTGAGTTCTTCCTGATCTTCATCAGTTTCAGTTACAGTGATCTCGCCATCAAGACCATAGTGATTACGGATCTTCTGTTTGACTTCAAGACGAATGGACGGATTCTCTTTAAGGAAAAGCTTCGCATTTTCCCTTCCCTGTCCAAGACGCTCACCATTATAGGAATACCATGAACCGCTCTTATCGACGATATCAAGGTCTGAACCCATGTCGATGATTTCTCCCTCTTGGGAAATCCCTTCACCATACATGATGTCCACTTCTGCTGTACGGAACGGAGGAGCTACCTTGTTCTTAACAACTTTAATCCTTGTTTTGTTACCAACCATGTCGTTACCCTGCTTCAATGTTTCTGCACGGCGCACTTCAAGACGCACGCTTGAATAGAACTTCAATGCACGGCCGCCTGGTGTTGTTTCAGGGTTACCGAACATAACACCGACTTTTTCACGAATCTGGTTAATGAAGATTGCAATAGTCTTTGACTTGTTGATTGCACCAGAAAGCTTACGCAATGCCTGGGACATCAAACGCGCCTGAAGACCAACGTGGGCGTCACCCATCTCACCTTCGATTTCAGCCTTAGGAACAAGAGCTGCAACGGAGTCAACAACAATAATGTCAATTGCTCCACTTCGCACAAGTGCTTCTGCGATTTCCAAAGCCTGTTCTCCTGTGTCCGGCTGTGAAAGAAGAAGTTCATCGATATTTACACCAAGCTTCTGTGCATATACAGGATCCAGAGCATGTTCAGCATCAATGAATGCCGCCTGACCGCCATTAGCCTGTACTTCTGCAATCGCATGAAGCGCAACAGTTGTCTTACCTGAACTTTCAGGTCCATAGATTTCAACAACACGTCCGCGAGGGTATCCGCCTATTCCCAGTGCGACATCCAGTGCAAGGGATCCGCTTGGAGAAGTAGAAATCTTTGTGTCTGTCTTCTCTCCTAATTTCATAACTGAGCCTTTACCAAATTGCTTTTCAATCTGTTTTAACGCCATATCTAAGGCAGCTTGACGATCACTCACTCAAATTCCTCCTTATTATATAAAAACGAACCAGCATACTGCTTGGCCGCAAATCTCTTATTTAAAGCCTACTATTACTATACCTTTTTCCTGGGTGTTTGTCTATTAAAAAATCGAACATTTATTCGTTTTTTTTAGAACAAGGGAAATTGAGAAAATTGAATTTCACGTGAATGTTTCACTAGTTTTCAAACAGAATATACCCTTTAAAACAGGATTTTCGCAAGAAAACTTTCTATTTAAGAACCGGATAAAGCAAAGAACAAAAAGCGCAAGCGCCTCGTTCAGCCCCGACAAGCGCTGCCCGCCTTAAAACGCCACGTCCTGTGGCTGGCGGGTCTAGCACATCGTGTGCCACGGAGGGCCGCCCAATGAATTCGTTCTTTGACTTCAATGGGCGGACCGAAATCGGAAAGTATAGCCGACTGTCCAGAAACGCAGAAACTGGAGACTCCGACAAAGAAGCGCTTTTTGCTTCTGCCGGCGGAGTTGAAGTTTCGGAGTTTCTAGGAGGCGACACTAGACAAGCGACTCGAGGGGCTAGGCGCTGAAGCTGGATTAAGAAAACCACATGCAGTTATCCACACCTAAATAATTTTATAATTTCCTTAACAAAAGTAAAACACGGAAACTATTGCTTCCGTGTTCCTGATAATCTATTAATTATAATCTGGCAGCCAAACTTTACAGCCCTCTTCCTGATCGCGGCGCGTGAGCCACTCAGGTTAAGTTTTTCTGAATGGACTGGTTGGCCTTTTACGTGTAGCCCGATAAATACAGTCCCTGGAGGATGACCTTCCAGGCTGTCGGGACCAGCTACTCCGGTAAAACCGATGCCGATGTCAGAGTTGGTAAGCGTTGCAGCATTCATTGCTAGCTCTTCCGCACATACACTGCTGACAGCCCCATACTTCTCAATTGTTTCCGGGTTAACCTTAACAAGTCCTATTTTGGCTTCATTCGAGTAACAAACTAAGCCGCCTTTGAAAAGGCTGCTTGCACCGGAGACTGAAGTCAATTCCTGCTGGAACATTCCGCCTGTCAGGCTTTCAGCCGCTGATACCGTCAAGTTTTTGTTTTTCAATAGTTTTGAAAGCTCGATCATTAACGAAGTTTCATCGTAACCATAAAAATACTCACCGACTCTGTCCATGATTTCTGCTTCCACTCTATCAATCAATGCTTGTGCTGTGTCTTTGGAATCATCCCTGGCCGTAAGCCTCAGTGTAACTTCCCCGTCACCAGCCAAAGGGGCGATGGTTGGATTGCTCTGCTGGTCAATTAAATCTTCTATTTCCGATTCAAGGGCTGCCTCGCCAATCCCAAAAAACCGCAGGACTCTCGATTCAATTTTAGCCTGATTGCCGGTCATGCTTTCTATAGCCGGCTGGCCATATTTCAAAAACATTGGCTCCATCTCGGATGGTGGTCCTGGCAAAAGCATGAACTTGTTGTCTGCTGTTGCCAGGAACATTCCCGGTGCCATGCCGTGTTCATTTTTCAGGACGGTTGATCCCTCAATCACGAGAGCTTGCTTCCTGTTATTTTCAGTCATTACCCTGTTCGTTTTTTCAAAATACAATTCGATGGACCTCATCGCTTCTTCATCAAGAACAAGCTGTTTTCCAAGCTGCCCAGCAATTGTATCTTTTGTCAGGTCATCTTTAGTTGGACCTAAACCGCCAGTTAAGATAATCAGGTCTGCGCGTTCCCGTGCAATTCCCATCGCGTTCTTCAATCGATCAGGATTATCCCCCACGACCGTATGGTAGAAGACATTGATTCCCAGGTCGGCAAGCTGCCTGGAAAGGAATCTGGCGTTTGTATTGACGATTTGCCCAAGGAGCAATTCAGATCCCACTGCAATGATTTCGGCTTTCATATCTTGTCCCCCTGACAAAATCAATTATTTGGAATTACGGAAAACTTGCATATTTTTAGCGAAGTAATCCCATCCAGACCAAATTGTAAAGATCATCGCCACCCATAATGCAATATCTGCAAACGGGATTGAGAATGCTTCAAAAATGATATTGTGCAACAACAACGCGGAAATTGCCACTGTTTGTGCCCACATTTTGATTTTGCCAGGCATTTTTGCTGCAACAACCTCACCACCGCCTGCGAGCAGTAAACGAAGTCCTGTGACGGCAAACTCGCGGCTGATAATTATGATGACAATCCATGCAGGGGCATACCCTAGTTCAACCAACACAATCAATGCAGAAGATACAAGCAGTTTATCCGCGAGGGGGTCAAGAAATTTCCCAAGATTGGTAACTAAATTGTGCTTTCGTGCCAGATAGCCGTCAACCCAGTCTGTCACAGACGCAAATATATAAATTAGCGCTCCAACAAAATGAGTGACCGGCATGGTTGTACCTAGAAGGGAAATTTCCCCCCACGAAAATGGGACAATCATAATGATCATGAATAACGGAATCAATAAAATTCGTGAAACCGTAATTTTATTTGGCAAGTTCATATACTTTTCCTCCAAGGTGAAAAATTGCGAAGGGCAAATAATCCGCCTTCAATTTTTTATGTAGTATGTACACCGAAATAGCCATCACCAGAGATGACTATTAAAAGTTTAGCCCGTATAAACAATAGTCCATACGGGCAATTGAATTAAAGCTTACTTAACAAAATTGATGGTTATATTCTGTGTCGTAGCATCTGAAGGGGAAATTGCATATTCCAGCTTCTGATCATTTACATATATTTCGGTATCTGGAGCAAAGCCGACTTTGATCAAAGCCTGAGTATCGTTTGTCAGGTCAGCGGTCTCGCTGACTTTGACATCTTTATTCAACTCTTCACCAAAATAAGTCTTGCCTGACCCGTTTTTAACACTGACCCATGTCCTTCCTAAAGAAACAACCTTCACGACGAACTTGTCTGTATTTTTTAATTCATAAACAGTGTTGCTGCCGCTGTTCGAAGCTACGGTAAGCTCCTGCGCAGGAGTTTCAGGCTCGGCTTCCTCTTCAACTGGTTCCTCTTCATCAGCAACATCTTCTTCCTCGCCTGTACCCTCGTCACCGCTATCATCTGTAAACTCTTCAGTCTCTTCAAAGTTCGGCTTGCTCTTGTCTGTATTTGCAGGCTGGTCAGCTCCATCACCTGCACTCTTGACAATAAGATACCAAACGAGGGCAATCGCACCGATCATGAATATGGCAATTAGTATTTTCGGTAAGAAGTCTAAGACTTTCGAAGTCTCCGGAGAGATGCTTTTCCTCGACTGGACACGGGAAAGCTGGTCAGGCAGCTCTTCGTTGTATGTAGATGGAATTTCATTTTTGTGCTGCTCAAACAGCTGTTCTGGATCAAGCCCGACAGCTTCAGCATATTGCTTGATGAATGCACGGACATAAAACTTTCCTGGCATCATTGAATAATTGCCCTCTTCAATACCAAGAAGGTAGCGCTTCTGTATTTTCGTGATGGACTGCAGTTCGTCCAGGCTGAGGCCTCTAGCTTCACGTGCTTCCTTTAAAATATTTCCTAACTCAGTCACGATAACACCTTCCAATACTGTTAAAAATCAAATCCTCCAAAATCAGAATCGGTAAACATGTGATTCTTCTGAACCATGTCATAAACGATTTCTTCATCAGGATTATTGCGAAGTTCAATAATATAATCAAAATCATCCATTGTATATTCTGTGTTTTGGACAAAAATATCCGGATGTTCCACAACCTTCACCGCAGGCAGGCGCATAATTTCCCTGACAAGCTGCCAGTGCTTTTCATTTGCCCTCCTTGTGGAAACGATTCCGTCAATGATAAATAGGTTCTCTGCGTTATATTCATCTTCAATCAATTGATTCCGGATTGTCTGTTTCAATAATGTTGAAGAAACAAACAACCAGCGCTTATTTGCACAAACGCTTGAAGCCACAACCGATTCTGTCTTGCCAACTCGCGGCATCCCGCGGATCCCAATCAGCTTGTGCCCCTCCTGCTTAAACAATTCTGCCATAAAATCGACGAGTAGTCCAAGCTCATCCCTTACAAACCGGAATGTTTTTTTATCATCTGCGTCACGCTGTATATACCTGCCGTGTCTGACCGCCATTCGGTCACGAAGCTTGGGTTCACGGATTTTAATTACCCTTATTGTATCCATTGTATTCAAAATTGACTCTAAACGCTCAATTTGGTCATCATCTTTCGCAAGGATCAACAGACCACGCCTACCTTCATCGACTCCATTGATCGTAACAATGTTGATTGACAGCATACCAAGCAAAGAGGATATATCACCTAGCAGTCCTGGACGGTTAATCACTATTTCATATTCCAAGTACCATTCTTTCTTTTCCATCGTTCTCCTCCTCTGCTATAAGGTCACTTGATTGCGACACATTTTGACATCAAATATCTAGCTACTATATTATATGATTTTCAAGGAAGATGAAAGGAAAAACAAGCCAGAAATTAAAAGTAAAAAAAAGCCGAGTATATGTTTCTATTTCAAGGAAGGGACAATAAAAAAAGAGAGGATTCTGGATGTCCTCTCTCAAATCTAACACATTATTTAGTGCCGTTGTTCTGTACAAGTTTAACCATCATTGTAGCGATGGCATGCTGTTCTTCCGGGCTTGCAACTGACCAAAGATCTGCAAGGACTCTTTCCTGCTCATTTTTAGGATCGACATTCTGAGCAAGATAGTCCCCAATTTGGTAAGCAAGGTCTCCCATAACTTCTTTATTCATTCCCTGGTCCTGCGCCTGATGAAGGCGGTCTCCCAAGAAATCCTTCCACTGATTCCAATTATCCAATACGGACATATTGACAACCTCCTTGTCTAAAATAGTACAAGGTTATTTTGCATACGTACGACAATTATTATTCATCACAGTACATGTTTTGAAAAATTGTCACATGTTCGTCACGTTAGCCAGCCACCATTCACTGCCAGGACCTGTCCAGTTATATAGGAGGATTTTTCAGATAATAGGAATTCAACACTACTTGCTACTTCTTCAGCTGAACCCAAACGTCCTGATGGAATATCCTCGATAATGCCCTTGATCTCCGCATGGGTGAACCCTTCAACCATCGGGGTTTGAATGGCACCTGGAGCTATAGCATTCACCCTGATATTGGAGCTTGCCAGCTCTTTGCTCAGAGCTTTGGCGAAGGCTATTTGCGCGCCTTTCACAGTCGAGTAAGCTACTTCATAGGATGCACCTGTCTGTCCCCATATCGATGACACGATGACGATACTTCCGCTCCCCTTGGCCCTTAACTTTGGAATAAGCTTTTTTGTCAGCATCAGCGGGGATGTAACGTGAATCTGTATAAGTTCCTCTACATCATTTTCCTCTAAGTCCTCAACAAGGCCGTATAAGGCATTGCCCGCATTATGTACAATTGCATCAAGCGAAAAGATGTTTGCAGCTAATTCCAAGTATCCTGATTTTGATGCCAGATTTGCCTTGATTGGTAAATACTCACCGCCAAGGTGTTCAATCTGGTCCACAAGTTCTTTTATCCCTTTTTCATTCTGGTTAAAGTGCAGGTAAAGCGAATAACCTTCTGATGCAAGCTTCATGGAAATCTCCTTGCCAATCGCTCCACTTGCTCCTGTTACGAGCGCGAATTTCTTCATATTCTTCCTCTCCAAATACTCATTAAATAATGCGCCGGCTAGGACCGGCGCACATCTTATTGAATGGTGTGTTATTTCTTATCCTTTGGGACTACCTGACAAACCGTGAACCGTTCTTCGGCAATCAGCTTGCCGGCAGCCTGCTTAATGTCCTCCAGTGTAAGGCTTTCAAGTACCGGCACAACATCAAACAGATCCATATCATTGAATGCATAGCGTGTAAACTGGTTTGCAATATACTCAGGTGAATTGACCGCCCTGAGGAAAGCTCCTATTTTTTTCTTTTTTGTTCTTTCGAGGTTATCATCTGTCAATCCTCGGCCGGTCTTTGCATCCAACAGCATGGCTTCTAACTTGCTGGCAAGGACATCAGGCTCATTTGTATCACCGCCAACCATTGCAAAACCAAAGCCTTGCTCCTCGGTATAATCGTATGAGAACGTATCATCGATTAAACCTGAACCATATAACTCGGTGTAGTTTTCAGAACTTTTTCCAAAAAGAATATCAAGCATCACATTGATTGACAGCTCTTTTTTCAGCATCTCCTTGCCTGATTCAGTTGGGTCGGCCGCCTTGATGCCAACAAGGCACTTGGACGTCTGGACATTCATTTTCAGAACCTGTTTCTTTTCAGCAACCCCCGCCTGTTCCTCATCAAATATCCGCTTGATTTCTGGCTTGTTTTTGTATTCCTTCTTCCCCTGGTTCTCTTTTATCAAGTCCATAATTTCATCAGGGTTAACTTGACCAACTACGAACAATAACATATTGCTTGGATGGTAAAAGGTTTCATAGCATTCATAGAGCATATCTTTCGTAATATGGGAAATCGATTCAATCGTACCTGCGATATCAATGCTTACCGGATGGTTCTTATACATATTCTGGATCAGGCCAAAATACAATCTCCAATCAGGGTTGTCATCATACATCGTGATCTCTTGACCGATGATTCCCTTTTCTTTTTCAACTGTCTTCTCTGTAAAATATGGTTCCTGAACAAAGTCAATCAACGTCTCCAGGTTTTTCTCTACATTGGATGTACTTGAGAACAAATAAGCTGTCCTCGTGAAGGAGGTGAATGCGTTCGCAGAAGCACCCTGTTTGCTGAACTGCTGGAAGACGTCCCCATCTTCCTTTTCAAACAATTTATGCTCAAGGAAATGAGCGATGCCATCGGGCACCTTCACATAATCATCCTTTCCCGGCGGAAGGAAGTGATTATCGATCGACCCGTATTTAGTTGTAAAAGTAGCATATGTTTTATTGAAGCCTTTTTTCGGAAGGATGTAGACATCAAGCCCATTATTGAGCTTTTCGTAGTACATTTCTTCCTGAAGCTGTTCAAAAGTGATTTTCTCCATTATTTGTCCGCCTCCAATCCAGTTAAGAAGTAGACCGTATCAAGCTGAACCTTTTTGGCTACATCAACGATTTCTTCTTTTGTGGTTTTACTCATGCCCTGAAGCCAGTCATCGAGGCTGACATTTTGTCGTGATACAACATTATGATACAGGACCTCTACCATCCCTCTTGCTGTATCCATTGTTTCCAGCATTTGGTTTTCAATCACTGCCTTTGTTTGTTCGATTTCCTGGTCAGTAAAATCGCCAGCTTGCATTGCTTCCATTTGTTCACGAATTATTTTTACAGCCAGCTCGAAATTTTCAAATTCAATGCCTGACATAACCATCATCAAACCTTTATGGCTTTCAAGGCGGCTTGCGACATAATAGGCAAGACTATTTTTCTCCCGGACATTCAAGAACAGCTTGGAATGAGAAAATCCTCCAAAAATTCCGTTGAAAACCTGGAGAGCATAATAATCGTTATCACCATAAAGTACATTTGTTCTGTAGCCTATATTCAGCTTCCCTTGTTTGACATCCTCCTGATCCTTGACAGTTTTCTCTTCGACATGGGCATCTTTAGCAGGCTCAACGAGTTCCGGTGTACGCTGGTTAAATTGCAGGAGTTCTTCGGCAATCGACTGGACTTCTGTCTCATCAACATCTCCGATAATGAACAAGTCAAGCTCATCTTCTGCAAAGGCTTTATTATAGTATTCATAGAGATTCTTCTCGTCGATTTGCGGAATGTCATCAATCTCGCCATTGACATGGAGCGCATACGGTTCATCCTTACACATTTCCTGGACGAGCCTGAAATTGGAGTATCTCATTTTATCATCATAGACAGCCTGGATTCGCTGCTTTAACGTTCTTTTTTCCTTTTCGACAGTTTCTTTGTCAAAAGCTTCATTGTCTGCAAGCGGATTTACCAAAATTTCCGCCATCAATTGCATTCCTTTTTTCAGTAAAGGGTCACGGTCGCTTAAAAATTTTTCATTGGCGATTTCCAATGAAAAACTAATGACCTGATATTCTCCCTTTTTTGAAACATCAACATATAAATTTGCTCCGTATAGCTCATCAAGGTAGGAACGAAACTTTGAAGTGGAAGGGTACGCCTTAGAGCTGCTTTGCAGTACGTAAGGGAGCAGCGCCCTTTTTGTTACATCCTCACTGGTAAGCGGTGCCTTCATCTTCCAAACAATTGTATTCGTCTTGAATTTTTCGGTTTTTACAATATGGAGCTTGTAGCCTTTCATATCCTTGATACTTTCTGAAATGACAGCCATTGAAATCCTCCTTTATTTATAACACCAGGACTTGCTTACAATCATTCTTCTTCACATCATTGATGAAAATAAAACATTCTTCTCTATTATGTATACGTTGTGAAGTCTATATTTAATATTCCAATAAATATACTCTAACTATACCTTTGACATTCAGGCTAATTCAAGGAATTGGCAGCCAATACGGCAAAAGCTTCCCAATTGGGAAGCTTTTATTGCTTTGAAGCGGCTATTTCTTCTTTAGCTTTTGAATAATAATATGTATATCCTGATTCAAATTTCACCTGATTTTTCCCATTTTCTTTTGCCCTGTACAAAAGCTGGTCTGTGTATCCAAGAAGTTTATCCGGCAAAACTCCAGCTTTTGAAGCAGCAATCCCAAAGCTCATTGTGACACTAATGCATTCTTTACTAAACTTCTCAGATGATAACCTTCCATACAGGTCATCAAAAAAGCAAATCTGCCTGTTTTCCTCTGTGTCCGGCAATAGAAAGGCAAACTCTTCTCCACCATACCGGAAGGCCTGTGCATCGTAATCATCAGCCAGATCCCGAAAAATCCCACCTAAATTTTTTAAGATTTCATCTCCAGTCAAATGGCCATACTGGTCGTTGATTTGCTTAAAGTGATCGATATCTCCCATGACAAGCAAGAAATTTTGCCTTGCGCTTGTCATAATCCTTAGTTGTTCCTGGAAATGTCGATGATTGTATAAGCCTGTTAAGTAATCAGTGAACATCAATTCATGAAAAATTTCCTTCTGTTTCAAATGCTTCCTTTCACGAATGACGATTAACGACCCAAACACACCGATGATCCAAATGAAAATGAGATTTAAAATAAAGACAAACGTTGTATTAAAATCGAATTGAGCCTGTACAGCAAAAATAGTCGAGTATCCTGCTGTCAACGAAATCGAGGATATAATTGCCCCTTTCGTCCTCCAGTAGATGGTCGCATGCATGACAACCAAATAAGCAATCGGAAAAAGCGGCGACGAGACTCCGTTCGTCAAGGCAAGAAGCCACATCAGCGCAATATAATCAAATACGATTCCGGCTTTCGTAAGCAAATTGAAATACTCGTTTCCCGCCGACATTTTAATCAAAGCAACCTGAGTCACGGCCATGTAGGCAAATCCTATCGCCAACAATAAGGGAAACGTTTCTTTAGTGAAATTTAGCCTGTCTGCCAGAGGGGGGAAATAAAATACCATAATCCCTACCAACAAGAATATCCAGCGTAAATAAGAAAAGATTTTTTCTGTTTCACGATCATCCATATATAATGATAGTTTCATATGCATGCCCTCTTGACGATATTATTTTTAGCAAACTTTTCCTTTATATTAACACATATGGAAGATTTATTCTAAAAGGAATATACAATTTTCATAGGATATTTTTTTGGTGAATGATATAAAAAGTGACGAAACAAAAGAGGTACCCTAAAGCAGGTACCTCTTTTTACAGTATAAAAGTTTAACGTTTTCCACTGTCAAATGTTTCTCCAACAGCCTTTGGTGCTTGTGATGACTTGGAGAATATAACAAGTGCGATTAGCGTCACTACATATGGGAAAATTTTCAACAAGATCGGTGGAATAACAGCCAACTCAGGAATTACTTGAGAGACGTTTGCAATCGTACTGGCAAATCCAAAGAATAATGTCGCTGCCAGCACGCCTAACGGTTTCCACTGACCGAAAATCAAGGAAGCCAGTGCAAGGAAGCCCAGACCTGCAACAGTCCCTGTGAATTCACCTGACTGCGTGACAATAATCAAGGCTCCGCCCAATCCAGCGAAAGCTCCAGAGATCAGTACCCCGCTGTAACGGACTTTCCTGACATTAATCCCTGCTGCTTCAGCAGCCTGCGGGAATTCACCACATGATCTTAAACGAAGTCCAAACCTTGTTTTATATAAAACGAATGAACTTACGAAAAGAATAGCTAATACAAACCATGTTGTTGGATATGTTTTTGTGAAAAATAAATCTCCAATCACTGGAATATCAGATAGAAAAGGAACATTTGATGGTGAGAAACCGCTTGAGATCCTTATGTTTCCACTTCCAGTGATATTGCGTGCCAGGAACACGGTCAGGGCAGTGGCAATCATATTGATTGCCGTACCACTGATGATTTGGTTTGCGTTAAGATTAATGCTCGCAAACGCATGCAAGATTGAGAAAAGTATACCAGCAAGTACAGCAGCCAGCAATCCAAGCCAGAGTACCAATGTGTGGTTGTCCAATACGCCGCTCAGGTAATGGATGGATAGAGCGCCAGAGAAGGCACCAATGACCATCAATCCCTCAAGGGCAATATTAACAATACCGCTTCTTTCACTAAATAGTCCGCCTAGTGCTGTAATAAGAAGAGGAATTGTAAAGATAATCGCGTAAGGAAAAATTTGTTCTATTATATGCCACATCTTATGAATCTCCCTTCTCGACTACAGGACCACTTTTATCTGCTTTGTTTGATTTTCTTGCCTTGAATCTGTTTAACAGACGCTCAATCATAACACTTGTTGCAGCAAAATAAATGATGATCGCGATAATGGTATTTGCCAATTCAGGTGGAATTTCAGTCATAGCATTCATGAAACCAGTACCTGAGTACAAAATCCCGAACAGCACTGCTGCGAAGAATACACCTACAGGATGATTTGCGCCGAGAAGAGCGACCGCGATGCCATCGTAACCCTGCGCAGGCAGAATACCAATTTGAATGCTTGAAGCATTTCCTGTGTACAATGCTACCCCGCCGACTCCAGCAAGTGCACCTGAAATCAACATGGACAGTATGATGTTGCGGTTTACTTTCATACCCGCATATTCTGCAGCGAACCTGTTAAATCCAACTGCCTTCAATTCAAATCCAAGAGTTGTCTTTTCGATGATGAAGGCAATAATGATTACCGCGATGACTGCAAGAAACAGACCTAAGTTAATATATGATCCATCAAACATCTCTGTAAGGAATGGAGTTCTCAAAGTATCTGATTCTGCTAGTTTTTTAGATTCTGTCTCAAGGAATTCTCCCTTAAAATAACCTGGTACAACATAATAAATCGTCCAGTAGGCGATCCAGTTCATCATGATTGTCGAAACAACCTCATGAACATTGAATTTTGCTTTCAGTAAACCTGGAACGAAAGCCCATAATCCACCTGCTACCAGACCTGCAAGGACCATAACCAAAAGAAGGATGGGCCGGGATAAATCGAAAGTCAAGGCAACTGCTGTCGCAGCAAGGCCCCCAACCAGCATCTGTCCTGATGCCCCAATGTTAAAAAGACCTGTACGGAAAGCAAATGCAACAGACAAACCAGTGAATATAAGCGGAGTTGCTGTTGCTAAAGTATTACCGATACGCTCCAGGTTTTTCAATGCTCCTTGAAGCAAGTAAGAATAGCCTTCAATCGGATTGCTGCCGATGAACAGCATCAAAATGCCACCGGCCACCAGACCTAGAATAATAGATATTAATGATACGATGGTATTTCTCATATGCTTCTCTCCTTAGCCACGCCTGCCATCATAAGACCAACTTCATTTTCATTTGTTTCCGCAGCGATTACCTCGCCTACAAGCTCACCATTATTTACGATGGCGATACGGTCTGAAAGCTGCAGAACCTCGTCAAGCTCCAATGAAATAAGCAGTACTGCATTCCCTTTGTCACGATGCTCAATAATCCTTCTATGGATATATTCAATGGAACCTACATCCAAACCACGAGTCGGTTGTACTGCAATCAAGAGCTTTGGATCAAGTTCGAGCTCTCGTCCGATGATTGCTTTCTGTTGATTACCCCCAGAAAGAGTCCTGGCAATCGATGAAGCACCTTCACCTGAACGCACATCGAAGTTTTCGATGATATTTTGAGCATACGCTTTCATAGCAGGAAAATTTAATAGTCCGCGCTTTGAGAAAGGCTGCTTGTTATAGATTTGAAGCACCATATTTGATACAAGTGAGTAATCCAAGACAAGACCGCGCTTTTGCCTGTCTTCTGGAATGTGGCTAATTCCTTTTTCATTCCGCTGACGGATTGGAAGGTTTGTGATTTCTTCACCACCGATTAAAATCGTCCCAGACTCAGCTTTCCTTAAGCCAGTGATTGCTTCAACAATTTCTGTCTGTCCATTGCCTTCAACACCAGCAATACCGACTATTTCGCCAGCTCTGACTTCCAATGAAAAGTCCTTCAAACCCATAACTTTTCTATTATTCTTGACTGATAAAGAATCTATTTTAAGTACCACTTCACCAGGAGTACTTTCTTTCTTATCCACTTTGAAAGAGACATGACGTCCGACCATCATTTCGGCAAGACTTGCCTCACTCGATTCTGCCACATTGACAGTGCCTATTCCTTTTCCGCGACGGATTACCGTACAGCGGTCAGCAACTGCTTTAATTTCCTTCAGTTTATGTGTGATAATAATAATAGACTTACCTTCATTAATAAGATTACGCATGATTTTCATCAATTCATCGATTTCTGCTGGTGTAAGAACAGCTGTTGGCTCATCCAAAATCAGTACATCTGCTTCGCGATAAAGCATCTTCAAAATTTCTACCCTTTGCTGCATACCTACTGAAATATCCTCGATTTTCGCATGAGGATCTACATTCAAACCGTAATGCTTTGATAATTCTGCAATTCTTTTTGCAGCTTTATCAATATCGAGTACCATGCCCTTAAGAGGCTCACTGCCCAATATGATGTTTTCTGTTACAGTGAAATTTTCAACCAGTTTAAAATGCTGGTGAACCATCCCAATTCCCAAACGGTTTGCAACATTAGGATTAGTAATCTTCACTTCTTCGCCATTTACCTTTATTAATCCTCGTTCAGGCTGATACATGCCGAACAGAACACCCATCAGGGTTGACTTCCCTGCACCGTTTTCACCTAGTAGTGCATGTATTTCCCCTTTTTTTAGGGTAAGGGTAATATTATCGTTGGCTACGATACCCGGAAACTCTTTCCGAATATTCAACATCTCAACTACATAACTCATAGTAGCACTCACCTTTGTATTAGACTCTATACCTATTAAGAATAGCGTAAGCGCCTTGATCAGCTTCATAAGAATAGGCCGGGATACCATGGGGAAGTGATGAAACAAATCCCTGGGAAGGCCGATCGATTGGAAGCCAGGCTCTGGAGCTGTACATTTCTATATCGAAATGGAAAATTGCTAACCACATTATCGATATTTTCTAATATTTTCCGTTTTGAGTTTGATAGACAAAAGAGACGGAAGAGACCGTCTCTTTTGCACTTTTTTACTTGAATAAATCTCCTTGTTCAGCAGAAACCTTGATTTCTTCAGACTTGATCTTTTCGTAAGCTTCCTTTACCTTGCCAGTAGTTTCTTCGCTTAGGTTAGGGTTCTTCTCAGGAAGACCAATTCCATCGTTCTTAGCATCGAAAGTCAATGTTTTTCCGCCTGGGAATTCGCCATCAATCTCAGCTTGGACCATATCGAAAGCAACCTGGTCAAGCTTCTTCATTGCTGAAGTCAGGATAACTGACTTATCGCCATCGTACTTACCATCTTCAAACTGGTCAACGTCAACACCAACGATCCAGACGTTATCTCCAGCCTTTGCACGGTTCTTAGCTTCGTTGATCGCTCCAACACCAACACCACCTGCAGCAGTGAAGATGACATCTACGCCACGGTCATAGAATTGAGCCGCGATTTGTCCACCAGCAGCCGCGTTGTCGAATGAACCTTGATATACAACGTTCTCAGCTTTCATTGTTACATTAGTGTCAAGATTTTCATTTGCATATTTAAGTCCTTGCTGGAAACCCCAGTTGAACTTTTGTACTGCTGGAATTTCCATACCGCCGATGAATCCAGCTTCGCCTTCCTTCAATTCAACCGCTGCAGCGACACCAGCTAGGAAACCAGACTCATGCTCAGCAAAGAATACTGCAACAGTGTTGTCTTTAACAACTGGATTATAGTCGCCATTGTGTGGGTTTCCGTCAATGATGACGAATTTAGCATCTTCATATTTATCTTGGGCTTGGAAAACTGCTGTTTCGAATTTAAAGCCCGGTGTAATGATAAACTTATATTCTGCATCATATAAGTTGCCGATTTCTTTTAGATATTCAGCTTCAGTCGTTCCAGCTGGCTTAAGGTACTTTGTCTTAACGCCAAGATCTTCCTCAGCCTTCAGGATTCCTTCCCAAGTGCCCTGGTTGAAAGATTTGTCATCAATCGTACCTGCGTCAGTAACCATACCAACTCTTAAGTCTGACTCCTTGCCCTTAGAACTGTCGCCTTCGTCACTTCCGCAACCTGCCAACATTGTACCTGCCGCTAAAAGCAATGACATTACCAAACCAAATTTACGCTTTTTCAAGGTTTGTACCCCCCAGAGAATGTTTGTGATTTCGCAGGAATGTTCTGAAAAACCAATCAGTTAGCGTTTTCATTTCATTAAAAAAATTAAATTCTTCTTCTAAGGACATGAAAACTGAACTTGTCGGCTTTAAAGTAATTGACCGAATAAAGAATTGGAACATCGTTTTCGTCGAAATGCATCTGCTTCAAAACAAGCAGTGCTGTTTCCGGCGCGCATTCAAGGATGGGTGAAATCTTCTCATGGTAGCCGATTGGCTCGATTTGAGCCACTGCATATGTCACCTTCCGGTTCGATTTTACCTCAAGAAGATGAAGCAATGACTCATCCTCAAAAGAAGAATCTTCTGGCAGGATGCTTGCGGGAATCTTGTCCAGACAATAGACAACAGGTTCACCGTTTGCAGTTCTGACCCTTTCGACGAGTGTGATTTCATCATCAAGCGAGCATGAAAAACGACGAATATCTTCTTCGGTTGGCCCAGTAGTCGTTGAGTTTAAGAAGATTGTACCAGGCTTCATCCCTGCCTGCTCAATCATGCCCGTCACGCTGTTAAGCTGTTCAATGCCTGACTCAAACAATGGTTTGGCGTTGACAAAGGTTCCTACACCATGCCTGCGAACAATGACGTTTTCTTCTTCAAGGATTCGCAATGCTTCGCGGAGAGTCGCTCTGCTAACTCCAAGTTGTTTGGCAAGATCGAATTCTGAAGGTAATTTCTCTCTCTCTTTATATATACCTTTTTGAATATCTTGCTTCAGGTGATCGATTACTTGTAAATACAGGTGCCGGTTATCTGACTTGATCGACATGAGGCGTTCCTCCAACCTTTGCTCAAGACATCAGACATCTGATGTATAGCATTCCTACTAATCGAAAATACTATAACACTTTTTCTGACATAAATAAATAGTGTTTCATCATTTTGTCGAAAAAAGCTAGAATAACCAAAATTGTCACTTTTTCCAGGACAATAAACCTATGTTTTTGATATAATAGTAATTTGTAAGCGGTTTTAATAGTATGACACTATTATTTCTACTGCAGGAGTTATGTCCTATATGATAAGCAAAAGCCGGATGTGACCATCCGGCTTTTGTCTCTTTTCAAATATCGATCTTATGCTTCTTCTGACTTAGCCACCAGTACGGTCCTTGGTTTACTTCCTTCATAAGGACCAACGACACCGCGCAGCTCCATTTCATCAATCAGCCTTGCCGCGCGTGAATATCCTATCCTGAATCTCCTTTGCAGCATGGATACAGAAGCTGTTTGCATTTCCACCACAAGGTTTACAGCATCACCGTACAATTCATCTTCAACCTCAGACGTGTTCTCAGGTATATCTTCTGGAATCATTTCCTCCTGATACTGTGCCTTTTGTTGGCCAATGACGAAGTTTACAACCTCTTCAACCTCTTCATCGGATAAGAAAGCTCCCTGCACCCTGACAGGCTTGGATGCACCGACCGGCAGGAACAGCATATCTCCTCTTCCTAGCAGCTTTTCGGCGCCGCCCATATCAAGAATCGTCCGTGAGTCTGTCATCGAAGAAACCGCAAATGCAATTCTAGACGGAATATTTGCTTTGATTACCCCTGTAATGACATCTACAGACGGTCTCTGCGTAGCAATGATCAGGTGGATCCCCGCAGCTCGTGCCATCTGAGCGAGTCTGGTGATTGAATCTTCAACATCAGAAGATGCGACCATCATTAAGTCAGCTAGCTCGTCCACAATTACGACAATGAATGGTAGCAGAGGCTGGTTTGCTTCTTCCTCGCTATTATACCTCTTAATATATTCATTGTAGCCTTCTATGTTCCTTGTACCAGTGTGTGAGAAGAGCTCATAGCGCCTTTCCATCTCACTGACCACTTTTTTCAGTGCCTGGGATGCTTTCTTAGCATCGGTGACGACAGGGGCCAGCAGATGAGGAACTCCATTATAAACATTCAACTCTACCATTTTCGGATCAATCATCATCAGTTTGACTTCATGAGGCTTTGCCTTCATGAGAATACTAGTGATGATCCCGTTAATACATACACTCTTGCCGCTTCCCGTAGCACCAGCAACAAGAAGGTGGGGCATTTTATTCAATTCTGCAAGTACTGCTTCACCAGTAATATCGCGTCCTAAACCAATTTGCAGTTTTGACCCAGGTTTGTTGTGCTGCTTTGAATCAATAACTTCCCGTAAAGAAACCATTGCCACCTCGGAATTAGGCACCTCTATTCCAATGGCTGATTTCCCTGGTATAGGCGCTTCGATCCTGATATCCTTCGCAGCCAAAGCTAGTGCCAGATCATCGTTCAGACTTACAATTCTGCTGACCTTGACACCGACGTCCGGGTGCACTTCATATTTCGTAACAGCAGGACCAAGGTGCACCTGGGTAACCCTTGCCTTTACACCAAAGCTATGGAATGTACGTTCGAGCTTGGCCGCATTGGCATGAATCATTTCGTATTCTCCACTCTGGTCGGTTTTATTCGGCAGCTTCAATATGTCGATTGGCGGCAGCTCATATGAGGTATTCTCTACCTCAGTAAAAGTAATGGGCTGTGGCAATTCGTCACCGCCATCTTCTTTGTCAGTTGCAGGTTTAGCCTTCTTCTCCGGCTGCTGTGGCTGTGCTTCAGCAGAGTTTGCATAAGCTCGCTCCGCAAAGCTGGAGATGATTGGCTCCGGAGCTGGTTCTGAGTTAAGGTCAATTGTTTCTTCAACAGACGCTTCCCGCGTATCAGCCTGTTTGCTCTCGGTTTTTGCCTGTTTCGCTTCGAGCGTCTTGGCTTCCCTTCTATACTGTTGATCTTCTTTCCACTGTTTTAGATCATCAATGAATGAAATCCATTGGCCTCTGATAAAACTGCCAATCGGTGTAAGTATTTTCCCCGCAACTTCACTAAAGGTTTTCCCTGTAACGAGAATCGCTCCAATGATGATTAGTAGAAAAGCAATCAATTGAGATCCTGCTGCATCAAACAAAAAGTAAAACAGCGCAAACATCACAGCCCCGATCATCCCGCCTCCGAGGTCTGTCGTGCTTGTCTCTCCTTTTGCTTCCATGACATATAGCTCAAAAGTATTTTTAATGACACTAGGATCCTCAAACTTGCCTCCATTGGATAATAGTTCGAATAACGTCACGTGACTTAATAACAAGATTGCACCAACAATCAGATATGTACCAAGCAATTTGGTATGGAATATAAATGGGAGACTGCGTTTCCACATAATATAGATACTGAACACGACCAGCCCTACCAGACTGAGCATATACCATTCCCCGAAGAAAAAGCGGAAAAACATAACTACCGCCCTTCCTACTGCACCCAAATCCGCCATCGCTATGATGGCCAACGCGAGCAGTGCTAACCCGGCAAGTTCATATTGAACTGTTGTTTTCAATGTACTCTTCTTTCTCGATTGCCGTCTTTTCTTTTTGGCCATTTTATCACCTGAATATTTATAGCTTCACTATCAGCATAAACAACGAGTCCTGTTCTCAAACTTCAGTAAGAAGAAAAGCAGCCCTATTCGGCTGCCAATGCTTTAGTGTAACCATATTATATCATATTTGCCAATAGAATCGGCACAATCGTTTTTTTTAAATAGCTGGTGCTGGAGCACTTTTCGAGGTTGCATCTAAACTGTTTACATTTTTAGCACTCGTACTGACCGTTTTACTTAAGTCAAGAAATCAACTTATCTAAGATAGTGTAATTGTCGAACCCGGTAAACATGTAGGTTCCATGTAATGGTTTGGATCAGTACTCATTACCCTAACTACCCGATACTCGTGATTCTCGGTCAATTCAGCCATGATAGGGATTCCGTTATAACTAACCATAACCTGATTTACGGCTCCCTCTTCTGGAGGGAATACCTGTTCATGCGGCATCATAGTGTAAAGGATCATTGTACAATCACTTCAGACTTTTGTTTATTCAAATCAATTAATTCATTTAACTTCTTCATCGCCTGTCCTATGCCGCCAACTTCGTGGATGAGACCGGTCTCTACTGCATCATGGCCGACAACGTTCGTTCCAATGTCCCTTGTCAGGTTTCCTTTGGCAAACATCAACTCTTTGAAGGTTTCTTCAGGGATATTGGAATGCTTCGTAACAAAGTTAACGACTCTTTCCTGCATTTTATCGAGATATTCAAAAGTTTGCGGCACTCCAATGACAAGTCCAGTCAACCTGATCGGATGAATCGTCATCGTGGCCGTCTCCGCAATGAACGAATAATCACATGAAACCGCTATTGGCACTCCGATGGAATGTCCGCCGCCCAGGACAATTGAAACTGTCGGCTTTGAGAGTGAAGCCAGCATCTCCGATATAGCCAATCCTGCCTCCACATCCCCTCCAACAGTATTCAAGATAACAAGCAACCCTTCAATATTCTGGTTTTGTTCAATGGCTACAATTTGAGGAATCAAATGTTCATATTTCGTCGTTTTATTATGAGGCGGAAGCTGCATATGCCCTTCGATTTGACCGACAATCGTCAAACAATGAATTTTTGAATCCTGAGACAGCTGGGGTACATTCGTCTGACCAAGCTGTTGGATCTTCTCAAGAAGACCAGATGGTTTGTTCTCCTTATCCCCTTGCTGACCTTCCTGGTTTTCTGAACTGAATTTATTCATATCCTTATGCTCCCTTCAGGCATGATAATTTTAGTATGAACATCATCATCAATTTCATTCCAGAGCGAAAAGAGACATAAACATTTATAATTAAAAAACACTGACATTGAGCCAGTACTTTATCGTGCTTATTTAACTTCCATTATGATTGGCATGATCATTGGACGGCGTTTTGTTTTTTCATATAGGTATTGGCTCAGTGAATCACGTATATCTTGTTTTAGACTGTTCCAATCGAATGACTCTTTATTAGTATTTTTCTCTACGACCTCTTTTACCAGGGTAGTTGAATCCGCCATCAGCTTTTCTGATTCACGTACATAGACGAAACCGCGGGATATAATTTCAGGACCGGCAGCAATTTTTCTGTCTGCTTTATTCAGTGTGACGACTACAATTAAAACACCGTCCTGCGAGAGCAGCCTGCGATCACGTAGAACAATATTGCCTACATCCCCTACTCCGATTCCGTCAATCAATGTATTCCCTGCCTGTACCTTCTCTGTGGACTTTAGTTTTCCACCAGAAATTTCAATAACGTCACCGCGGTCCGGGATGTAAATATTCTCTTCCAAAATTCCGCATGACTGCGCTAACTTTTTGTGGGCCTTGAGCATTTTGTATTCACCGTGAACAGGAATGAAAAACTTTGGGTTCATCAAATTGATCATGAATTTCAGTTCTTCCTGACTTCCATGGCTTGAAACCTGAACATTCTTTTTGCTTGATACTACGTTTGCTCCGGCTCGGTAAAGCATATCCATTGTCTTAAAAATAAATACTTCACTTCCCCTTAATGGAGATGCAGCAAACAATACTGTGTCCCCTTCCTGGATATTCACCTGGGGATGTACTTGTTTAGCCATTTTTTGAAGGGCTTCAATTGGCTCGCCCTGATTTCCCGTGGTTAAAATAACTACCTGATTATCTTCATAGTTCTCCAAATCATTTACCGATATAATCAAGTCCTTTTCAACCTGTATGTAGCCAAGTTGTAATGCTATGTCATAGACACGTTTCAGGCTTTTCCCTGCCACAGCTACCTTACGGGCATTTGCCGCCGCACTGTCAAAGAGATGCTGGATTCTGTTTAGGTCAGAGGCAAAGCAGGCAGCAATGATTCTGCCCTGTGCATTATGAAATACATTAGACAACTCAGAAACCACGGTTGATTCAGATGGAGTATATCCTGGTCTCTCAGCCTCTGTACTGTCAGAAAGCAGGCAGAGAACTCCTTTTTCACCAATTGCGGCCATCTTGCCTATTTCAGGCTTGTATAGTGGGGCAGCAGCCTGATCGAATTTAAAATCCCCGGTATGTACGATTGCACCTTCTGAGGTATTGATGCTGATGCCAACTGAATCAGGGATACTGTGATTGGTCTTGAAGAAGGAAACAGAAACACTGTCGAAATTCAAAACAGTATCTGCATTGATTTCATGAAAGTCAACTGTACCAGAGAATTCCTGTTCTTTCATCTTCTCCTTCGCAAGGGCAATAGTAAGCTTTGTTCCATAAACAGGAACATTTATTTTTCTCAAAACATAAGTTAATGCGCCAATGTGGTCTTCATGCCCATGCGTCAGTAGAATTGCCTTTACCCTTTCACTATTAGAAGTTAAATAAGAAAAATCGGGAATGACAATATCGATCCCCAGCATCTCATCTTCGGGGAACATTAATCCTGCATCAACCACAAAAATATCACCGTCCACTTCGGTGACGTACATATTCTTACCGATTTCCCCTACTCCACCAAGTGCGATGATTTTTATATTTTCATTTTTCTTCGTATTCAAGTCTACGCTCCTCCTATGCTGTTATATCTCCGTCCGTGACCAATTAATAACATTATACTTGATGACAGAAAATCTTGACAACTTAATATCCTTAGCTATTTTTTGGCTGACAGAAACCCGATTTTTCATTAATCTGCTTTTATCCTTTAGAACCAGCATTAGTGTTTATTTTACATTTTAGGTCAGGAGGGTGGCAAAATGTCTAAATAACTGTACTTAATAGACATTTCGGGCCGTGTGTTCTTTCAAAATGTCCTGGAAAATGCATTTAATGGACATTTCGGAGCATGAGCACTTTCAAAATGTCCAAGAAGCATTATTTATTAGACATTTCAGAGCATGAGCACTTTCAAAATGTCCAAGAAACTGTGTTTATTAGACATTTCAGAGCATGAGCACTTTCGAAATGTCCAAGAAGCATTATTTATTAGACATTTCGGAGCATGAGCACTTTCAAAATGTCCAAGAAGCATTATTTATTAGACATTTCGGAGCATGAGCACATTTTATATGTTCAATAAGGAAGACATAATGACATTTCGGAAATTCTATAGGTCAAAAATTGCTTTTTTTACATTTCAAAGGCCAACCCCGAAAAGGTTGGCCTAACACAATTTATTGAAATAGTTTAGCTACTGCGGATCTTTCTTGTTCAGTCAATGGCACCATTGGCAAGCGTACAGATCCAACATCAAGTCCTTTTAGCTGCAATGCCGTTTTGACTGGTGCAGGGCTTGGAGCCGCGAAGAGTCCTTGCATGATTGGCAGCAGGCGCTGGTGCAGTTTCGCTGCGTCCGCATTTCTTCCGCTGAAGAATGCATCGACCATAGCTTGCATTTCATTTCCAATTACATGTGAAGCTACAGATACAATTCCAGTACCGCCGATTGCAAGCACTGGCAGAGTCAATCCATCATCTCCACTGTATAGAAGGAAATCGTCCGGTGTATTCGCGATGATTTGCGTCATGGCGTTCAAGTCACCGCTCGCTTCTTTTACAGCGACAATGTTCGGGATTTCAGCAAGCCTGATGATTGTTTCTGGCAGAATGTTGACTACTGACCTGCCCGGAATATTATACACCATTACTGGCAGTGAGGTAGCTGCAGCAGCTGCCTTAAAATGCTGGTAAAGTCCCTCTTGGTTTGGCTTATTATAGTATGGTGCTACGATCATGATCGCGTCCGCACCAATCTCTTCTGCTTTTTTAGTCAGTTCGATGGTAGCATAAGTGTTGTTGCTGCCCGTTCCGGCAATGACGGGAATCCTCTTGTCAACAACTTTCACGACGTGCTGGAATAATGCGATTTTCTCTTCTTTAGATAGAGTCGGGGATTCACCTGTTGTCCCTGCAACAACAAGCGAATCTGTCCCGTTATCGATCAAATGGTTTACTAGCTGGGTCGTTTTATTGAAATCAATGTGACCTTTGTGGTCAAATGGGGTCACCATTGCTGTGGATACTCTTCCGAATTGAACCATTCCTGTTCACTCCTCTTCTGAAAGGCTTCCGGCTTCAGAGGCTGGAAGCAAAATCTTTTTAAATATCTTGACGCTCGAAATCTGCTGTTTCCTCTTCGAGTTGGAAGGCATCATGCAACGCATTTACTGCCTTTCCTAAATCCTCTTGTTTGACCAATACCCAAATGGTTGTATGGCTGTCAGCAGACTGAAGGATGCGGATCCCTTTTTCAGATAAAGCTGTAACAATTTTTGAGGTTACACCCGGGACTCCTGCCATTCCTGCTCCGACAACCGATACCTTCGCACAATGTTTCTCAATTTGCGGAGTGTGTCCCAATCCTTCTAATACTCTTAAAGCCCGGTCCGTCATTTCGTCTAAGACAGTGTAGACCACTCCATTTGGAGAAATATTAATAAAATCTACGCTGATATTTTCATTGGCCATTGCCTTGAAAACTTCAGATTGGAGATTGTATTGGTCTTTTTTTGCAAAAACCTTTATTTGGCTTACATTTGAAACATGCGCAATTCCTGTTACAGGTCGTTCCTTAATGTCAGTTCCTTTATTTTCACGATTAAGGGTAGTAACCAGCGTGCCAAGTCCTTCCGAATAGGTAGACCTGATCCTGATCGGAACTTTTGCCTGCATGGCGATCTCAACGGCACGAGGGTGGATTACCTTCGCCCCCTGGTAAGCCATATTGCAAACTTCGGTATATGTTACCACGGAAAGTGGCCGTGCGTTATCAGCAATTCTCGGATCAGCAGTCATGATTCCTTCGACATCGGTAAAGATGTCAATCCACTCCGCGTTTAACGCTGCGCCAAGTGCTGCTGCCGATGTGTCACTGCCGCCCCTGCCGATTGTTGTCACGTCCCCATTTTTTGCAGCACCCTGGAATCCTGCAACGACGACTACGTCGACCTGATCCAGTTCTCTCAGCAATCGGTCGCACTTCATATCCAGAATTCTTGCGTTCGTATGCTCACTATTTGTCCTGAATCCCGCCTGGGCACCTGTAAGCGCAGCCGCATTAATGCCATTATCAAGCAGCATATTGGTAAAAACGACACTTGAAATCGTTTCTCCGCACGATAGCAGCAGATCATGCTCCCGTTTGCTGATCTTGCTGTCACTTCCTCCAAGCAGGCTGAGGAGAGTGTCAGTAGCGTATGGATCTCCCTTCCTGCCCATCGCAGAAACGACTACCACCGCTTTGTACCCATCCGCGATTGCCTTCTTAATATGACTCATCGCTTGGATGCGGCTTTGTTCATCTCGGACAGATGTACCGCCAAATTTTTGAACGATTATTTTCATCGTAACACCTCAGAATTTCTGTCATTAAATCAATTATGTGTTTACTTTACTATTCCAAGCTTTACAAGACTTTCAGCAATCTGGACTGAGTTCCATGCTGCACCTTTTAACAGGTTGTCAGAAACGACCCACATATGGAAGCCTTTGTCATTGTCTAGATCCTTCCTGATTCTGCCGACAAAAACGTCATTTTTGCCAACGCAGAATGCAGGCATTGGATACAGCTGCTGATCAGGATCGTCCTGCAGGACAACTCCAGGTGCGTCAGTCAATAGTTCTTTTACTTCAGCTGCAGAAACACCCTCCTGGCCAATTTCAACATACACCGATTCTGAATGACCTGTGCCTACAGGCAGACGTACGCATGTTGCCGCTACCTGCAGTCCAGGCATGTGCATGATTTTCTTAGTTTCATTGATCATCTTCATTTCTTCATACGTAAAACCGTTATCTACGAATGTATCGATCTGTGGAATGGCGTTGAATGCAATCTGGTAGTGCTTATCCGCTGACTTGACCGGAAGGATCTTTGGTTCGTATTCTTCTCCGTTCAGGATTGCCTGAGTCTGCTCCTCCAGCTCCTCGACAGCAGCAGCACCTGCACCAGATACTGCCTGGTAAGTGGATACGATAATCTTTTCCAGGCCGAACTTTTTCCGTAACGGCTCCAATGCAACGACCATCTGGATCGTAGAGCAGTTCGGGTTAGCGATGATTCCATTATGTGAATGCAGATCCTCCTCATTTACTTCAGGCACGACAAGTGGAGTGTTTTCATCCATACGGAATGCACTTGTGTTATCCACAACGATTGCACCGCGTTTGACTGCTTCTGGTGCCAGTTCCTTGGAAACACTTCCTCCTGCGCTGAACAAGGCGATATCTACACCTTCAAAGCTTTCTGGCTTGGCTTCCTGTACTGTCAGCTCTTCGCCTTTATATTGGACCTTTGTACCAGCTGATCTTGATGATGACAGCAATAATAGCTCAGACACAGGGAAGTCCCTGCTCTCAAGCGTCTGGATCATCTGCTGCCCTACTGCTCCTGTTGCTCCAACTACTGCTACACGGTAACCTTTTCTCTCTGACATTGCTGTTTCCCCTTCCACTACCATTATCGTTTTAATACCCCGCATATTTGCTGAGGCTGATTAACCATAAGTATAAAACGGCGGTCTATAGAAAAACCGCCTAGTATATTATCCTATATTTTATCATAATCAATCATTAAGAAAAGAAACATTTTGCTTCACTGCCGGAGAAAAGCATTTCCAAGTAAAAATATGCTGTAAAATTGACCGTTTTCACTAAACTGGGGCTATCCGGAACCACTTTGTCTCTACTCACTTAGAGTCAATGCTCTTTTACAAGATGCCTCTGAACAGATAATGCTTTTCTTGCGCAAATTCAATTTTCGCTCCAAAAAGCAACAATGGTTTCGAAAAGAGCCAGATATTTGCATTAGTTATCCTTATAGCGCTCGACTAATACTGGCTGTAACTGTTTTCCATTCATTGCCTCAACGATTGTTTCGGAAAGCATCTCCATTCTAGCAACCATTGAGTTTGGCTTTTTCACTGGATCATCCTGGCCAAAAGGAATCATGTAAATATTCTTGGTTGCCATCAGCCTCATAAGGTTTACGCCGTTAAGCCCCAATGCATCGTTAGTAGAAATACCAAGGACAACTGGCTTTTGGTTCCTTAATGTTGCTTTCGCAGCCATCAAAACTGGCGAATCTGTCATTGCATTTGCAAACTTGCTCATGGAGTTACCTGTCAGCGGCGCAATGACCATGCAATCCAGAGGGATTTTTGGACCTAGAGGTTCTGCCTTTACAATCGAATCAATCACTTTATTACCTGTTAGCTCTTCAATCCGCTGTACCCAATCTTCACCTTTTCCAAAACGTGTTTCTGTATTTTTAACAGTGAATGTGACAACAGGTAAAACTTCAGCGCCTGCATTCACTAGCTTTTCAATTTCCGGAAAAACAGCGTCGTACGTACAATGTGAGCCTGTTAATCCAAAACCAATCTTCCTACCTTTTAAACTCATACTTCTTTCTCCTTTCGATTTATAAAGTCTTCCATAAGCAGCTGAGAAAGAACATTCGCCAAAATTTGTCCCGCTGTTTTCGGGGCAACGATTCCTGGCAATCCAGGTGCAAGCAAGGCTTTAATTCCACGTTTTTCCGCATAGCGAAAATCCGTTCCACCTGGTTTGGATGCAAGGTCGATGATCAAAGTATGAGCAGGCATCCTCGAAATGACGGAGGCAGTAACGATTTGATGAGGAATCGTATTGATGCAAATATCGGAATCAGAGACCGCCTTGCCTATATCGGATAAAAGGAACGGCTCTAATCCCATTTCCGTAATCCTTGCAATGTGTTCACTTTTCCGGGCTCCTACCTTCACTTTTGCTCCAAGGGCATGGAAGGTTCTCGCGACACTCATCCCAACTCTTCCAAGACCGAGAACAGCTACCCTTGAGCCATGGATGGTGAAATCCGTATGTTGGATTGCCATCATGATCGTTCCTTCGACCGTTGGGATCGAGTTATATATTGCAACATCATCACGAGCAAATAACTGTACGAGTTTCCTGTTTGCTTGATTTGTAATCCCAGTTAAATAGGAATTACTGATGCCTGAATAAACTGTGCAATGTTCAAGAGTCTTGCCAAGCATTTCTTTTATAAGGACTACTTTTTCATTCGAGAAAATGGTCTCGACCTGGCCCTCCATACTCGTACCTGGTACAGGCAGGATCAAAGCATCCTGTACGGAAAAATCAACTTCATCTATCTTTTCTTTTGAGGCACCTGTAAAAGCATGGTCCAACTGCTCGAAGCCTATTAAAGAAAGCTTTGCATCAAGCTCTGTCAGCTTGCGAATAATCTCCAGCTGTCTCGCATCACCGCCGATAACCGCGATTTGCATTCCTGTCAGCATGAGAACAATCACCTTCTTTTCCATTAATCCTGGAATATATATTTCATTCAAATTGAACTACTTCAACATCATATGTATCAGACTTGGAATAGGTGAGTTTTCCATAAAAGAAAAGCGCCGGCCATTGGCCAGCGCTGAAAATTCATGAATGATGCAAAGGGTTCATCTGTTGAATTAAAATCAAAAATACCCAAATACAGAGGCAAAAAAATAAAGCCGGCTTTGCGCCCGGTTTTACTCTTCGTCCTCTGGGATGTCAATGATAATCATGTCTGATCCTATTTTTTTGATATGCTTCCATGGAACCCTTACTTCTCCTGATTGTTTGCGGAGGCCGAACCACTTTAAAGACGGAATGATCAAGGCCTCTATTTGTCCGGTTCTTTCATTGATTTCCAAATCTGTCTGACCAAGTACGCCCAATCTTTCTGCCCTCTTTACATCGACGATTTCTTTTCCTCCAAGTTCACTTAATTTCATGATGCCCTCCCCCTGTCACTTTGTCCTTATTCTATATGTATCAATCCGGGAAGTTTTTTAGAATACATATCCGTGAAAAAAAAGCGGTATTGTTGCCAAGAATCTACTGTTATTTAGACAGCTTTTCAGGAGTACAAGCTCAACCTGTCATGATTCCTTCGTTTTCTTGACAGCTTTTCTGCAGCAGAGACCAAAGCTGTCATGATTCCTTCGTTTTCTTGACAGCCTTTCTGCAGCAGAGCCCAAAGCTGTCATGATTCCTTCGTTTTCTTGACATCCTTTCTGCAGCAGAGACCAAACCTGTCAGGATTCCTTCGTTTTCTTGACAGCTTTTCTGAAATAGAGATCAAAGCTGTCATGATTCCTTTGTTTTCTTGACAGCTTTTCTGGTGTAGAGGACAAAGCTGTCATGATTCCTTCATTTT
>NZ_JAGGQL010000005.1:270244-453047 GCF_018613315.1 Bacillus sp. ISL-37
AACCTGTCATGATTCCTTCGTTTTCTTGACAGCTTTCAGAAGAAGATCATAAAGCTGTCAAGAATCACCCGGTTATACTAACTACTATCCGCCTAGCCCTTTACTGAATGGATCAAAAACAGCAGCTTCACCTGGAAGCCGCTGTCGTTGGGATGATTTTATAAGTTTGGCAGTTCGCCATTTGGACTGATCAGCGAAACAGAGTATTTGTCTGTGAAGATCTTATTTGCCATGCCGTCGACGCTATCCTTGGTCACCTGGTCGATTTGTTCGACGATTTCATCAAGGGAGCGGTGTCTTCCTAGCAGAAGTTCATTTTTTCCGTTTCTGCTCATGCGGCTGTTTGTGCTCTCAAGACTTAGCATCAGACTGCCTTTTAGCTGCTCTTTGCTGTTTTTGAGTTCTTTCTCCGTAATACCGTCTGCGCGCAGCTTTCCGAGTGTATCCTGGACTGTTTCATATAAAACGCCAAGCTGATTTGCACCGGTGCCGCCATAAATAGTCACCATTCCGCTGTCGCGATAAGCGGAGTGATAGGAAAATACAGAATAAGCAAGGCCGCGTTGTTCACGTACCTCCTGGAACAATCTGCTGCTCATGCTGCCTCCAAGTACATTGTTCAATACAATCAGGCTATAGACGTCTGAATGGCCAATTTGCAATCCTTCAAACCCAAGGCAAAGATGTGCTTGTTCAGTTTCTTTTTTCCGGGAAGCCTGTGTTGCGTGGAACGCTGGTTTCTCATACTCCAGCTTCTCTTTGCTCGCTTCATATGAGCCAAAGAATTTTTCAGCATTATTAATGAAAGATTCCGGAACGTTCCCAGCAATGGAAATGACCACGTTTTCCGGTCTGTAAGTATCATGCATATACTGCTCCAACTTTTCTCCTGTAAAGCTTTGGAGCGTTTCTTCCGTACCAAGGATTGGGTACCCCAGTGGATGGTCACCATACACAGCCTGACTAAGCAAATCATGCACGATATCATCAGGTGTATCTTCATACATCTTGATTTCTTCATTTACAACGTTCTTCTCTTTATTTAGCTCCTCTGAATCAAAGGTAGAATTAAAGAACATATCGGCTAAAACTTCAAGTGCATATTGTGCATGATTATCTAACACCTTAGCATAATAGCAGGTATATTCCTTGGAAGTGAATGCATTCACTTGGCCGCCAATGCTGTCAAAGGACTCTGCGATTTCTCTGGCAGACCTTGTTTTGGTGCCCTTGAAGAACATATGCTCAAGGAAATGGGAAATCCCATTATTCTCTGGGTTTTCATTACGGGAGCCCGTTCCGATCCAAACTCCGATTGCGACAGAACGGACAGTTGGGATTTGTTCTAATACAATTCTTACACCGTTTTGGCATGTATATTTCTTTATCATTATATTCCTCCTCTGGAACCTGCTGCTAAAACTTCTGCATTTACTTAGTATATCCATTTAACTTACTTTTTCCAAATACAATGCTATTCTTTCATTTTTTTTGCAGATACTATCCGATTTTCACTCAACATATTTGATACAGTTCCAATTTGTAGATCTTTATCTTTTATTTGTGTGATTAATTGGTCGAGTGAGGCAGCCGTCGACTCTGTTGGATGCATTAAAATCATTGCACCATTATGAATCTTCCCCATCACCCTGTTGATCAGTTTTTCTGGCGATGGCTTCTGCCAGTCGATTGTATCAACACTCCACATGACAGTCCCTAATTTATGGGCTGCGGCAATTTCAACTACCTCGTCCTTGTAATACCCGCTCGGTGGAGCGAACCATTTGGTCTTCACCCCGGTCACTGCATCAATAACTTCATTTGTCTTCCTAATCTCTTCATTTATTTTTGGAGCAGAAAGCTGCTTCATGTTTGGATGCGTAAATGAATGGTTTCCTATCTCATGGCCTGCATCAGCAATCATTTTCGCCATACCTGGATTATTCTTTACCCATCTGCCTTCAAGAAAAAAACTTGCGGTCACATTATGCTTCTTCAATGTCGCCAGCATCCCGGACAAATACTCATTTCCCCATGCTACATTGATAATAAAGCTGACCATTGGCTTTTCAGGATGTCCTTTGTAAATTGCCATGGGCGGCAAATCACTTAGATGGATTTCAGGAGGAACCTGTTTAAAGACCAGCTTTTCCGGGTCAAATTTCCCTTCCTTCTCCATCTTGCTAAATGATTTTTTTACATCTACTTTAAGACCGTTATAGCCGGGGATTACCTTCCAGACCGGATCCTTCCTGGCATCCGATGGTTCAATTTCATATTCTTTTGCTTTCATTTCGATTTCTGACATCAATGAATTCTCATTCCCTGTCACCGCAAGTGTCCCGGTTTTAAGTCCTGTTACATATGTATGAGAGAATGGATTATTCACCATGGTCCAGCCTGCAATCAACATGACAGAAATTAATATGAACTTTCTCATTTAATGTGCCTCCTCTTCTGTAAGGTCTCTTCATAAAATTGGCTTTGAGTCTAGGATGTACAAACAAGGCCTTATTTTATTTTATGAAACAGAAGGACAAGGTAGAACGGAAGACAATTGTGAGCCATCAAAGAAAAGAGATGGGCATGAATACTGGCATGCGTGGAACATGCTTCGGATGAGCTTGGGTTGTTAAAAATAATTTGTGAGAAAATCAAAAAAAGACCGGGATTGCCCCCGGCCTTTAAATGATTTATAATAAGAAACCTTTGAACTGAGATCAGTATCCAGCTCCAGCGCCTAGCACCTCGAGACGCTTCCGCATTTCTAATTTATGATTGTTTTTCAGCTTTTTCACGCTGTTCTTTCAACACTGCCTTGCGTGAAAGATTGACTCTTCCTTGCTTGTCGATTTCAGTGACCTTAACCAGAAGTTCATCTCCCAGCTTAAGAACATCTTCAACTTTTCCTACCCGCTCTTCAGCAAGCTCGGAAATGTGCACCAAACCGTCTTTTCCAGGGAAGATTTCCACGAACGCACCAAACTTTTCTATGCGGCGGACTTTGCCAAGATACATCTCTCCGACTTCGACTTCACGGACGATATCTTCGATGATTTTCTTGGCCCTTTGGATCATTTCTTCGTCTACTGAACCAATAAATACCGTACCATCTTGTTCGATATCGATTTTTACGCCAGTTTCTTCAATGATTTTATTGATCTGTTTTCCGCTTGGCCCAATGACGTCGCGAATTTTATCCGGCTTGATCCACATCGTAATGATTTTCGGAGCATATTGTGAAAGCTGCTCACGTGGTTCATTGATAGTGGCAAGCATAGATTCAAGAATATGCATACGACCTTTTTTCGCCTGTTGTAAAGCTTCATCAAGAATCTCACGGGATAACCCATCAATCTTAATATCCATCTGCAATGCCGTAACACCTTTTGCCGTTCCGGCTACTTTGAAGTCCATGTCACCAAGGTGGTCTTCCATACCCTGGATATCAGAGAGAATAGAGTAGTGTTCTCCTGATTTGATTAGACCCATAGCAATACCAGCTACCGGTGCTTTAATCGGCACACCAGCATCCATCAAAGCTAATGTACTTGCACAAATACTCGCCTGTGAAGTAGAACCATTTGATTCAAGAACCTCGGATACAAGGCGTACTGTATATGGGAAGTCTTTTTCATTAGGGATAACAGGTTCAAGCGCACGTTCACCAAGTGCACCGTGCCCAATTTCACGTCGGCCTGGTCCGCGAATCGGTCCAGTTTCACCTACAGAGAATAATGGGAAGTTATAATGGTGCATAAAACGTTTTTCTTCTTCGATTCCAAGGCCATCAAGGATTTGGACATCCCCCATAGCTCCAAGTGTACAGATGCTCAAAGCCTGTGTTTGTCCCCTTGTGAACAAGCCCGAACCATGAGTTCGCGGAAGCAAGCCTACTTCTGAAGAAAGTGGGCGGATTTCGTCGACTCCACGGCCATCTGGACGTACTTTTTCTTCCGTAATCAAGCGGCGCACTTCACCTTTGACGATTTTATCAAGGATCTGTTTCACCATTTTAAGCTGGTCTGCATCCGCTTCCTGCTCTTCATATCGAGCAACAACGGAATTTTTCACTTCTTTGATTGCGTCTTCACGTGCATGCTTTTCTTGTACCTGGATTGCAGCCAGCATGTCTTGCTCACAAATTCCGCGCACTTCTGATTCTAACTCTTTGTCTATTTCAAAGAGAGTAATTTCGCGCTTCACTTTACCAACCTGTGCCACGATTTCCTGTTGGAAAGCAATGAGACGCTTGATTTCGTCATGTCCAAACATGATTGCTTCAAGCATTACTTCTTCAGGAACCTCATCAGCACCTGCTTCAACCATGTTGATCGCATCCATTGTACCTGCAACGACAAGATGCATATCGCTCTTTTCTGTTTCTTCAACAGATGGATTAATGACGAACTTTCCATCAATTCTTCCAACTGTCACACCAGCGATTGGCCCTTCAAACGGAATATCGGAAACACATAGCGCCAGTGATGAACCAAACATTGCAGCCATTTCAGATGAACAATTTTGATCCACACTCATGACAATGCTGATTACCTGGACATCATTACGGAAACCATCAGCGAATAACGGACGGATTGGACGGTCAATCAAGCGGCTGGCAAGAATAGCCTTCTCACTTGGACGTCCTTCACGCTTAATAAAACCACCTGGGATTTTACCAACAGCATATAATCTTTCTTCATAATTTACTGTTAGCGGGAAAAAGTCTAAATTCTTCGGTTCTTTTGAAGCAGTTGCAGTACTTAATACTGCTGTATCGCCGTAACGGACAAGTACAGCTCCATTTGCCTGCTTAGCAAGCTGCCCTATTTCAACTGTCAGCTTACGGCCTGCCCAGTCAAAGGAAAAACTTTGTTTTGCTTGTTCCATACATTTAAGCCCCTCTCTACCATGAAAATCCATCCAGATTTACTATCTGGGAAAATTATTTAAAAACAGTACCATTGCCTGTCTTATAACAAATATACCTTTATAAAAGAGATTAAAACACATAAGACGAGTCTGGTTCATCAGACATCGTTTTAAATTGCCTGTCCTGCTTCAGGAGAAGACTTTTTATGTTATAGTATGCGCCAAAACACAGCGCTTAATATCAATATAATGTTATGTACATCAAAAATTTTGCCTAATAAAAAAGCGGGATAAATCCCGCTTTTACAGACTATCTACGTAGACCAAGCTTGTTGATTAACTCGCGGTAACGAGCAACATCCTTGTTACGAAGGTAAGTCAAAAGATTACGACGCTTACCTACCATTTTCAAAAGACCGCGACGTGAGTGGTGGTCCTTCTTGTGAACGCGCAAGTGGTCGTTCAATGTGTTGATTTCTGCAGTAAGGACAGCGATTTGAACTTCTGGAGATCCAGTATCACTTTCGTGAGTCTTGAATTCGTTGATAAGTTCGTTTTTACGTTCTTTTGTGATTGCCATCCGTTTCACCTCCAATTAGTAATCCCCTGTTACCGAGCAAGCGTCGGTGACTCGACTTGCCAAGCAAAGGTTCTTTTTTGATACGTTAATAAGAATACATCTTTTTACGACAAAAAGCAAGTCTAACCCTTGTTTTTTTCAAAGTAGAGCATTGCTTCTTTCTTATCTTTTTCGATTTGGGCGACAAGCTGCTGTATTCCCTCGAATTTCCGCTCACTTCTAAGACGCATGTGCCACTCTATCGCTGCTGACTCCCGGTAGATCTCTTTGTTAAAATTGAAGATGTTAACTTCCACCGATGGTTTGTCCTTTTTCTCCTTGTGGAAGGTTGGTTTGTAGCCGACATTGCATACACCTTCATGCCATGCTCCTTCAACTTGGATCTTTACGGCGTAAACACCTGTAGGAGGAAGAATGTACTGGTCTTCCATCTGAACATTCGCCGTCGGAAAACCGATTGTGCGCCCGCGGCGTTCTCCATTTATAACTGTTCCCTTAGTGGTGTAAAATCTCCCTAGCAATGTAGGCATCTCCTCCACCTTTCCGTCCCTTAAAAGGGCACGGATCAAAGTAGAGCTAACCTTTTCTGCCTCTTGATTGGACAGCTTTGATACTACTGTAAAATCGAATTTACCTCTCGAATGGAACTGGATTGTCTCCATATTCCCTTTCCCCATTTTGCCGTAAGAATAGTCGAAACCTGCTACAACATGGTGTACATTCAACCCGATGATATATTGATCGACAAATTCCTGGGGCAAAAGACTTGAGAATTCGATTGAGAAGTTGACAACAAATAAGTAATCCACACCCATATCCTCGACTATTCGAATTTTCTCATCCAAGGGTGTTATATATTCCATGTGTTGGACGCTCTTGCCAAGAACTACAGAAGGATGAGGATCAAAGGTCATGACCGCACTCTTCAGGCCTTTGGCTTCAGCCTCTTTTTTTGCTTCTTTGATGACCTGCTGATGCCCTAAATGTACTCCGTCAAAATAGCCCAGTGCCATAGCCATCGCTGGAAAATCTTCTCTTCTATATTCATGAGGGTGGTTTAGCTTAATCAATTTCACGATATTACTCACCTTTTCTGACCCAGCTGCTCATTTATCAAGACAATTGCAATAATTGCTTACTTATAAGAAAAAGCAAAAGATAGACTACTGCTCATTTCTTAGTACCTTATCAGGCTTCATCATCCCAATTTTGGTTGGGTGTGCCCTGTAGATCGCGAGCGCTTTTTCGTCTTCTGTTTCTACTACGATAGGACCGTCAATCCCCTTAAAATCCTCTGGGATCGTAAGCAGTGCCCCATTTTTCACTTTCTCTGCTACTTTATCATTAATGCGATATTTCGGCAAATAAGAAATACCAGCTTCCAATGGGTGCAGAGCAGTATCCAGCTCGCTTTCTTGTGCCAATTCTTCAAGCTGTTCAAAAGTATAGCAGTCCTCAATAGTGAAGTCAGCGGATTGTATCCTCACAAGGGAAGACATATGTGCAGGATAGCCTAATTTTTCCCCAATCGTCACTGCCAATGTTCGAATGTACGTGCCCTTGCTGCATGTTACCCGGAATTTAAAGCTAACCTGCTGACCTTCAAACGAATCCCTGTCATCAAGAAGCTCTATGCCATAAATAGTGACTTTCCTGGTTGGCCTTTCGACTTCAATCCCTTGTCTCGCGTATTCGTATAATTTTTTTCCATTTACTTTTACAGCTGAATACATTGGTGGTGTCTGTTCAATTTCACCCTCCAGCGACTGGAGGACCTTTAGGATCTCGTCTCTTGTTATGACCCTGTCCACTTGTTTTTCCACGACCTTCTCACCCGAAGCATCTTCTGTAGTGGTCGTGAATCCAAGGGTGACTTCACCCTCATATGCCTTTCCTGCATCTGTAATGTATTCGGCGATTTTTGTCGCCTTTCCAATACAAATTGGCAATACTCCAGTCACATCAGGATCAAGTGTGCCTGTATGCCCGACCTTCTTCGTTCTTAACAGTTTCCTGAGTTTAAACACACAATCATGCGAAGTCATTCCCGCTGGTTTAAAAAGAGGCAGAATCCCTTCCATTTTCTTTTTCCTCGATTCTTTTATGTATTAGGCTCTTTTCTCAAACCTTGTTGCTATTGGCTACAAAATAGGATTGAATGACCTATGTTCTTCACAAGAATAAAGCATATTATGAGAAAAGAGCTTGCAAACTTAATACCGACCTACAAAATGGCTTTTTATCACGTTAAAATCGGCTTTGGGATTTTAACAACAACCTTTACGAAAACAGCCATGTATTAGTCGCTTTTACGACTCTTATCGAAAAAAATGGATAGACAAAAGTGTCTATCCATTTTTCATATCAAGATCAACGGTTCAGACAATTATGTCTATCCGTTTAATCATTGTCCTTTTCTTGCCCTTCTTCTCCAGGCTGCTCATCCCTGTGCAGCTCATGGATTAACGTATTGATACGATTACCGTAAGCCATCGTTTCATCAAATTCAAAGATCAGTTCAGGAGTCTTTCTCAGGCGGATTCGCTGGCCAATTTCTGTCCTGATGAAGCCCTTGGCCTTCGCTAATCCTTTAAGAGTGTCTTCCCTCTGTTGTTCGTCGCCTAAAACAGATATATACACCTTTGCCTGCTGAAGATCCCCTGTAACCTCGACATCCGTTACTGTTACGAAACCTACTCGCGGATCCTTGATTTTACGGCTGATGATATCGCCTATTTCTTTCTTCATTTGTTCGCCAACACGATTTACTCTATGACCCATTTTCAATCACCTCGTTCTATCAAAGCCATTCTATTTCGGTGATGGTACGTTCGATCTCCGGAAAAGAATCAATCATTTTCAAGGCATTCTGAAGCTCTCTTTCTGTGGACACCTTGGATGCCGATACGGCTGCAACTGCAATTGTTGTCCGCTGCCAAACATCATGATGGTCTACTTCAGAAACCGAAATATTGTACTTCTGCTTCAGCCTTGTAATAATCCGCTGCAAGACAGCTCTCTTTTCTTTTAGAGAATGAGCATCATAGATGATGCACTCACAGGCTGCTAAGCCTACTACCATTAACGTTCCACTTCTTCCATGATATATGCTTCAATGACGTCGCCTTCCTTGACGTCTTTGAAGTTTTTAATGGTAATACCGCATTCATAGCCCTGAGCTACTTCTTTGGCATCATCCTTGAAACGTTTTAATGCATCGACTTCCCCTTCAAAGATGACGACTCCGTCACGAATCAAACGAACACCGCTGTCACGGGTGATTTTGCCATCAGTAACATATGAGCCGGCAATCGTTCCGATTTTCGATACCTTGAAGGTCTGGCGGACTTCAGCCTGGCCGATGACCTTTTCGGCATAAACCGGATCAAGCATACCCTTCATCGCTGATTCGATTTCTTCGATCACTTTATAAATAATGCGGTGAAGTCGAATATCGACGCTCTCTGACTCTGCAGCGCGCTTCGCATTATTGTCCGGACGGACGTTGAAACCGATGACGATACCGTTAGAAGCTGCTGCAAGTGTGATGTCAGACTCATTGATCGCACCAACACCAGTGTGAATGATTCTTACATTTACACCTTCCACATCCAGTTTTTGCAATGCTGCTGCAAGTGCTTCAACTGAACCTTGGACGTCGGCTTTAATAATTAGATTTAGGTCTTTCATTTCCCCTTGTTTCATATGTTCAAACAAAGTATCGAGGCTGACGCGCGCTTTTTCGCTTCTTTGTGCCTGTACAGCCTGCTGTGAACGGATTTCTCCAACCTGGCGGGCAGTCTTTTCATCATCGAATACTACAAAACGATCGCCTGCTTGCGGAACATCGTTCAAGCCTGTAATTTCTACAGGGGCTGAAGGGCCTGCTTCTTTAACACGGCGGCCTACATCATTTACCATTGCACGAACACGTCCATAGGTATTGCCCACTACTATTGGATCGCCAATCTTCAATGTACCGTTTTGGACAAGCAAAGTAGCAACAGATCCGCGGCCTTTATCAAGCTGCGCTTCGATTACAGTACCGATGGCATTTCGATTAGGATCTGCTTTATATTCTTCAACTTCACCAACAAGCAAAATCATTTCAAGCAGGTTATCAAGACCTTCTCCTGTTAAGGCAGAAATCGGAACAAACACTGTTTCGCCGCCCCATGCCTCTGGAACAAGTCCGTATTCAGTTAGCTCCTGCATAACACGATCCGGATTCGCAGTTGGTTTATCCATTTTATTAACTGCTACGATAATAGGTACATTGGCAGCTTTAGCATGGTTCAATGCTTCCACAGTCTGTGGCTTAACACCGTCATCTGCAGCTACAACAAGGATTGTGATATCGGTAATCTTTGCACCTCGAGCACGCATTGTTGTGAACGCTGCGTGACCAGGTGTATCAAGGAATGTGATTTTTTTGCCGTTTTCTTCTACCTGGTATGCACCGATGTGCTGAGTGATGCCGCCTGCTTCTCCTGCAGTCACTTTCGTGTTGCGGATTGAATCAAGCAAGGTCGTTTTACCATGGTCAACGTGACCCATAATCGTTACAACTGACGGTCTTTCAACCATAGATGCTTCATCATCTTCTGTGAAATAAACCTCAAGGTCAGTTGTGTCAATCTTGATTGTTTCTTCAACTTCTACTCCATAATCAGTTGCAATCAGTTCAATTGCATCCTTATCAAGATCCTGGTTGATCGTAGCCATTACACCAAGCATAAAGAGCTTCTTGATAATCTCAGACGGCTCACGGTTAAGCTTCTTGGCTAATTCAGCTACTGTCAAAGATTCACTGAAAGTAATCTTTGAAGGAAGCTCTTTAACCTTCTTAGGCTGTTGTGGAGCCTGCTGCTGATTCTGTCTGCCCTTATTCTGGTTTTGCTGGTTTCTATTCTTATTTTGTTTGTTCTTATTGTTTTTGTTGAAAGGCTGGGAGTTCCCAGGCTTTTTAGCAACTGCTGAAGTTTTCACTTTCTCAGGAGTTGTTGCACGACGCTCGTCGTCTGAAAAAGCGCTAGCTGTTGTCTTAAGCTGAGCTTTTGGCTGTGCCTGGTTGCTTTTTTGCTGATTTTGGGATTGATTGCGATTCTGTCCCTGGTTAGGCTTTTGGCCTTGGTTGCGATTCTGGTTCTGTCCCTGTGAAGCCTTTTGCTGGCTTTGCTGCTGAGAATTTGCCTGTGCTTGCGGCTTATCTTCTTTTTTATTATAGACAGCATCGAGTTTCTTTATGGTTTCATCTTCCATTGTAGTCATATGGTTAGAAACCTCTATATTCATTTCTTTTAATTTTATAATCACGTCTTTACTCGATAAGTTATGCTTCTTTGCATATTCATAAACGCGTGTTTTACTCATATCTTCACCCCCGCTAGAATTAATCGAGCAACGTCAACAGTTTTTTTGCAAAACCCTCGTCCAACAGGGCTACTACAACACGTGCTTCCTTGCCAATCGCCTGGCCAAGCTGGTACCGGTCCGGGACCACTTTGTAAGGCACATTATAAGATTTGCACTTGTCGGTAATCTTTTTTGTAGTATTTGCGGATGCATCCGCAGAAAGCAAAATGAGCTTCGCCTTCCCGCTTCTGATTTCTTTGACGGAAAGCTCTTCCCCTGAAATAATTTTCCGTGCTCGATTGGCTAAGCCAAGCAATGACATCCATTGATTTGAGTTCATCAGGATAGTCTGCTCTCCTTTTCGATGAGGTCATTTAACTCATCGTATATTGCATCGTCCACTTGTGTTTCAAGCTGTTTGGACAATATATTTCGTTTCTTTGCTAATTGCACTGCTTCTTTTTCTTTAGAAAGATAAGCGCCCCGGCCTGATTTTTTGCCTGTCAGGTCGATGGAGACTTCCCCTTCCTTGGAGCGAACGATGCGAACTAGTTCTTTTTTCGGTCTCATTTCACCGGTAGCGACACATTTTCGCATAGGAACCTTTTTGCGGCTGTTCACGATCATTCACCTCACCTTAATCGATGTCTTCATCATCAAAATCGTCATCTGCAGTTAAAAGCGGTTCATTGTCACGAGGATAAATCCCGGACTCCCTTGCCTCAGTTTCTGCCTTGATGTCAATCTTCCAACCAGTCAACTTTGCGGCAAGACGCGCATTTTGCCCGCGCTTTCCGATTGCAAGCGATAGCTGGTAATCAGGAACAATAACCGTAGTCGCTTTTTCTTCTTCGTTGACAATGACATCAAGAACCTTTGATGGGCTCAACGCGTTGGCAACAAATACGACTGGGTCTTCAGACCATTTCACGATATCGATTTTTTCACCCTTAAGCTCATTGACGACAGCCTGGACACGATTTCCACGAGGTCCGACACATGAACCAACTGGATCCACTTCTTGATTGTCTGAGTGAACAGAGATCTTAGAACGGTCCCCTGCTTCACGCGCAACTGATTTAATTTCAACAGTTCCATCATAAATCTCAGGAACTTCAATCTCGAAAAGTCTCTTTAACAGTCCCGGATGGGTTCTGGAAACGAAGATTTGTGGACCTTTAGTGGTTTTTTCAACCTTGGTGATAAATACTTTGATGCGGTCGTGAGGCTTATAATGTTCGTTCGGCATCTGTTCATTCGCTGGCAGGATCGCCTCGATTTTCCCCAGGCTTACATAGATGAACTTAGGATCCTGACGCTGAACGATACCTGTCATGATATCTTCTTCACGATCAATGAACTCAGAATAGATAATTCCTCTTTCTGCTTCACGGACACGCTGAGTAACTACCTGCTTGGCAGTCTGCGCAGCAATCCTTCCGAAATCCTTAGGCGTGACTTCAAGTTCAACGACATCTTCAACCACGTAATTCGGATTAATTTTCTGTGCCTCTTCAAGAGAGATTTCCAAACGCGGATCGAAAACTTCATCGACTACTTCTTTCCTCGCAAAAACGCGCATGGAACCATTGCCAAGGTTTAAATCAATACGGACGTTTTGCGCCTGGTTAAAGTTACGTCGATACGCTGAAATAAGCGCCGCCTCGATTGCATCAATTAAGATGTCCCTGGAAATTCCTTTTTCTTTTTCAAGAATCGTAAGAGCATCCATCAATTCGCTGCTCATGAGATATAAATCCCCCTTTTTTACTACCCTACTTTGTAAGGTTCTTTTCGAAACTCTGCCCTCTGTCCACCAGCTCAAACCTTAAACGTTTTCATCTGCCACCAAGGGGAGGATAGCGTTTAAGCATGCTTGAGCTTTGCCTAAAAACAACAGGTCCGAAACGATCCTTTAATTAATTAACTTAAGACATTTTCTGGACAGATTATGAAAAAGTGACAGCGAGTCTCGAGCTGGCAATTTTATCAAATGGGATAACGACTGTTTTCTTGCGAGTTTTAATCTTCACATCAACAGTGACAGTTTCCCCATTATAATCAGTTAAGACCCCTTCAAAAGCCTTTTCCCCATCGATTGGTTCATAGGTCTTAATGAAGACATTCTTGCCAATTGCTTTTTGATAATCTTTCTCCTTTTTCAGCGGACGTTCTGCACCTGGTGAGGAGACTTCCAAAAAGTAGTTATGCGGGATTGGATCCATGGCATCGAGCTTTTCGCTAAGGCGCTCACTGACGATGCCGCATTCTTCGATATCAATTCCGTTGTCCTTATCAATGTATACGCGCAGGAACCAGTTCTTTCCTTCTTTGACATATTCGATGTCTACCAATTCTAGTTCGTTTTCATTTAAGATGGGAGTTACTAGCTCTTCCACAACTTCGGTAACCTTGCTCATAAAATCCCTCCTTTGACACAACCTCATTACTTAATCACTATTTGGTTTTTATCCCCGTAAAAGTGCCTAACAAACAAGAAAGAGCGGGTTGCCCCACTCTCATCTGCCAGAGATATCCTTAGTATTTCCAATAAAAATATAACATAACCAGATATTTATTGCAAACAAACGGCAGTTATAGCTTGTCTTTCCAATAAGCTAAATTAGAACAATGATAACTGGTTCTGGTCTGGCATGCCCTCAAGGCAGCCATGGTTGTCCAGGTATTCAAGAATAGTCTTGGAGATCTTTCCTCGCTGCTGCAGGTCTTCCTTAGACAGGAATTCCCCTTCTCCACGAGCTTTAACGATATTAATCGCCGCGTTTGTTCCGAGTCCAGGTATCGCATTGAACGGCGGAATCAGCTTATCGCCCTCGATGATGAATTCTGACGCGCTCGATTTGTATAAATCGACTTTAGCAAAACCAAATCCACGCTCGCACATTTCAAGCGCGAGTTCCATAACGGTCATCAAGTTCTTTTCTTTTGTCGAAGCTTCAAGCCCCTTAGCGTTGATTTCCTCAATCACCGCCCGGATGCTCTCTGAACCACGGACCATTGCGTCGACGTCGAAGTCATCAGCCCTGACTGTGAAGTATGCTGCATAATACATAAGCGGATGGTGCACTTTGAAATACGCAATCCTCACCGCCATTAAAACATAAGCAGCCGCGTGGGCTTTAGGGAACATGTACTTGATCTTTTTACAAGAATCGATATACCATTCCGGCACTTTATTCTTGCGCATTTCTTCTTCCATTTCATCTGTCAGGCCTTTACCCTTACGGACCGATTCCATGATTTTGAAAGCAAATGCCGGCTCAAGTCCCTGGTAAATCAGGTATACCATGATATCATCACGGCAGCCGATTACTTCGCTGAGGTTACAGATATTGTTATGGATCAATTCCTGCGCATTCCCGAGCCATACATCCGTACCGTGGGAAAGACCCGATATCTGTACGAGCTCCGAGAATGTCGTTGGTTTCGTATCCTCAAGCATCTGGCGAACAAAGCGCGTACCGAATTCTGGAATACCCAATGAACCAGTCTTCGATATGATTTGTTGTTCAGTCACACCGATAGATTCTGTCCCGCTGAAAATCTTCATGACTTCAGGGTCGTCAGTCGGAATTGTCTTTGGGTCGATCCCGCTTAAATCCTGAAGCATCCTGATCACCGTGGGGTCATCATGCCCAAGAATATCCAGCTTCAACAAGTTATCGTGAATCGAGTGGAAATCAAAATGGGTTGTTTTCCATTCAGATGTGCTGCTGTCTGCTGGGAACTGGATGGGTGAAAAATCAAAAATATCCATGTAATCCGGAACAACGATGATTCCGCCGGGGTGCTGGCCAGTCGTCCGTTTTACACCTGTACAGCCTGATGCAAGACGGTCAATTTCCGCACCGCGAAGCTGCAGGTTATTGTCACCCTGGTAGCCTTTTACATAACCATAGGCCGTCTTATCCGCAACAGTACCAATCGTTCCCGCGCGGTAAACATAATCCTCCCCGAACAATACTTTTGTATAGTTATGGGCACGTGGCTGATATTCGCCCGAGAAGTTCAAATCGATATCGGGAACCTTGTCCCCTTTGAAACCAAGGAAGGTCTCAAAGGGAATATCATGGCCGTCTTTTCTATATTTGATCCCGCAATCAGGACAATCCTTGTCTGGAAGGTCAAAACCTGAACCGACTGATCCATCATTAAAGAACTCTGATTTTTTGCACTTAGGGCATACATAGTGCGGTGGCAGCGGATTAACCTCGGTGATTTCCGTCATCGTCGCGACGAAAGAAGAACCAACCGAACCACGTGAACCTACAAGATAGCCGTCATCCAGTGATTTTTTAACAAGTTTATGGGAAATCAGGTAGATAACCGCAAATCCGTTGTCTATGATACTTTTCAATTCTTTTTCAAGACGCGCCTCAACGATTTCAGGAAGGTCGTCCCCGTAAATACTGCGTGCCATTCCATAGCTCATGCTGCGCATTTCTTCATCGGCGCCTTCAATTTTCGGCGTGTAAAGATCATCCTTGATCGGCTTGATGACATCGATCATGTCAGCAATCTTGATTGTATTTTCCACAACAATCTCTTTTGCCTTTTCCTCACCCAGAAATTTAAAGGCATCAAGCATTTCATTCGTTGTCCTGAAATGCACGTCAGGAAGCTCATGACGGTTCAGCGGATTGGCGCCGCCCTGGGAATTGACCAGGATTTTGCGGTATATTTTATCATTTTCATTTAAGTAGTGAACATTGCCTGTAGCAACTACTGGCAAGTCCAGCTTCTCCCCAAGCTTGACGATATTGTTAATGATATCCTCAAGTGCCTTCTGGTCCCGGACTAGTTCCAGCTCGAGCAAGTGTGCATAAACAGCCTTGGGATGGACTTCGAGGTAGTCATAAAACTGTGCTGCTTCTTCGACCTCTTCAGGTCCCTTCTGCATCATGCCCTCAAAAACTTCACCTTTGTCACAGCCCGACCCTATCAGGATCCCTTCACGGTGTTTATTTAAAACAGACCTCGGAATTCGTGGTACACGGTAAAAATAATCAATATGTGCTATTGATACTAATTTAAAGATATTTTTCATGCCAGCTTCATTCTGCGCCAGCAATGTTGCATGGTAAGGACGTGCACGCTGGTAGGCTTTACCCTGTCCCATATTGTCATTCAGCTGGTCATGGTATTCAAGCCCTTTTTCAGCGGCATCCTTCAGCATACGGAGCAATAGATAACCCGTAGCCTCGGCATCATATATCGCACGGTGATGCTGTGTCAATTCAATATCGAATTTCTTGGCTAATGTATTCAATCTATGGTTCTTCATATCCGGATAAAGGAAACGGCCAAGTTCGAGTGTATCAATAACAGGATTTGGCGCTTTGCCAAACCCTATTTTTTTGTAACCTACATTCAGGAAGCCCATATCGAATGATGCGTTGTGGGCAACCAGGACACTATCGCCTGTCCATTCTTGGAACTTTTGCAGGACTTCACTCACTTCCGGTGCATTGCGGACCATATCATCGGTAATCCCGGTAAGGTTTATGGTCGTCGCGGACAAACGGTGGTGCGGGTTTGCGAATGACTCGAACCGGTCAATGATTTCTCCGCCGCGTATTTTAACAGCAGCCAGCTCAATGATGGTATCGTATACAGCTGACAGACCTGTTGTTTCGACGTCGAATACGACATACGTATCGTCTGCAAGCACCCTGTGCGCGTCATTATAGGCAATCGGCACACCATCATCAACAAGGTTTATTTCCACACCGTACAGAATCTTAATATCATTTTTCTTTCCTGCCCCAAATGCTTCTGGATAGGATTGCACGACTGCATGGTCCGTGATGGCCACAGCTTTGTGACCCCACTTTGCTGCCTGGGCAACCAGTGCGCTGACAGGAGTCACCGCGTCCATCTGACTCATTGGAGAATGAAGGTGAAGTTCGACTCTTTTTTCACCTTCAGGCGCTGAATCAATTCTTCCCTTAGGTTTGATTTCATTAACGTCATTTCCAATCATGACAAGATCGCGGACAAATGTGTCGTTCTGGATGCTTCCTCTTACCTTTAGCCACATACCTTTTGTAACACGCTGGTAAATAGCTGCGTCTTCTTTATCGCGCGAGAACATTTTTACCATGATAGAGCTTGTGTAATCAGTGATCTTAAATGTCAAAAGCGTCCTGCCGCTGCGAAGTTCTTTCGTTTCGGCAAAGAATACATATCCCTCAACGGCTACGCGGCGTTCTTCATCAACGATGTCTTCAAGCTTGCGGAAGTCAGCATCGTCTTTAATCGTAAGCCCAATATTAACAGGCCCATCCTGCGGCGCGCCATCTCCCTTGGCTTGTTCAGCTTCCTTCTTCTGCATCTCGATCATTGCCATCAGACCGCGTTCCTGGTCTTCCTTCTCTTTTGCCTTCATGAATTTTTCATATTCATCTGAAGAACTTTCTTCACTTACGACCGTATCGATCGTCAGTAAAGGAAAACCGAAGCTTTGGTAGATCTCAGCAATAATGCCACCATATTTACGCTTAAGCGCTAGCCCTTCGGCTTCGTTTCTTGCTGTTAATATGATTTTTGTTCCCTGGATTTGTGGAACTTGTTCATTCAGGAGTTTTAACAAAGGCGGAGCGATGCCATCTATTTCTTTAACGCACGACTTCCAGTAATCAATGATTTTTTCGTCGCTGATTGCCTGTTCAAGTACTCTTACCGAGTATGATATTTTCGCAATATGTGAGAAAGTTTGTTCCAGCTTGCCTATGAATGTGTTATACAGCTGACAAGGAATGATTCTTTCAAACTGGAAAAAGAAATGCCATTTCCTTGCCTGTTTTTCAATCACTACCCTGTCAATTTCAGCATTTTGAAAATGAGTGACAATTGCATCTTCTGTTAGCTGCAGCTGTTGCAGCAGGAGCTGAAACCTTTCTTTTTTCCCTGAAGAAAGATCACCCATGGTTATTTCTCTCCCATCTGAAAAGCTTGAATTCTATCTATCGGGCCAAATTACCCATTTGTTTAATTGTATCAAAACGTGTTTAATAGCAAAGGTTATTATAACATAAAATGAATGTCCCGTTACCTGTGTTTGATATTACCATTTCAGTGTTCTATTAGGAATATAATTCTTGCGGTGTCAGAAACTTTCAGCTGCGTTTTTTCGAGAACCCAACTAACCTCCACGATAAATCAGGAGAACTTCTAAACCGATAAAAAGCGGACCCTATTAAAGGATCCGCCGATTGATTATAGTTCTTTTAAAATATCCTTCAAAGTAACTGCTAATTCATCTTTTTGGACTTCCTGCATTTCGCCGTTTTTACGGATTTTGACTTCGACGATTCCTTCGCCGGCTTTCTTACCGACTGTAACTCTTACAGGCAAACCAATTAGGTCTGAATCCGCGAATTTCACTCCAGGTCTTTCCTGGCGATCATCCAGGAGTACTTCCATTCCTGCTGCCTGCAGGCTTGAGTAAAGCTCTTGAGCCAATTCTGCCTGGGCGCTGTCTTTCATGTTCACCGCAATGAGATGGACATCGAATGGTGAAATGTTGGTAGGCCATACAAGGCCATTTTCATCATTGAATTGTTCTGCTACAGCGGCCATTGTCCGGGAAACGCCAATTCCATAACAGCCCATGATCATTGGCTTTGTTCTTCCATTCTCGTCAAGGATCTCGGCATTCATTGCCTCACTGTATCTGGTACCAAGCTTGAAAACATGTCCGACTTCAATGCCTTTCGCGAAGACAATAGTTCCCTGGCCATCTGGAGAAGGATCTCCTTCCCTGATGAAGCGCAAGTCTGTATATGAAGTTACCTTGAAATCACGCTCTGGATTCACGTTCTTAAAATGGTAATCTTCTTCATTTGCTCCGCAAACTCCGTTGACCACTGCCTGCACAGCATTGTCCGCGATGACCTCAACGCTATCGACTCCCACCGGGCCAAGAGAACCAACTGAGCAGCCCAGAACCTCTTTCGTCGTCTTTGTGTCTGCTAGTTCAACAACTGAAGCCTCAAAATGATTCTTTAATTTAATATCGTTCACATCATGGTCTCCACGCACTAATACAAGTACATAGCGATCATCCACTTTAAAGAGCAAAGATTTGATGCAATCTTTAGACTCTACATTAAGATAGGAAGAGACTTCTTCAATGGTCTTCTTGTTTTCTGTGTGTACTTTTTCAAGTTCATTTGCAGGTTCACTGCTCTTCTCATAAACAGCAGTTACTGGCGCCATTTCAACATTGGCCGCATATTCAGACGTATCGGAATAAGCAATCGTATCTTCCCCGATATCTGAAAGGACCATGAATTCATGAGTATCCTTTCCTCCCATTGCGCCCGAATCAGCGATAACGGCACGGAAGTTCAAGCCACAACGTCTGAACACATTGGAATAAGCCTGGAAGAGACGTTCATAAACCTCATCCAGGCTCTCTTGTGTCGCATGGAAAGAGTATGCGTCCTTCATGATGAATTCACGGCCGCGAAGGAGACCAAACCTTGGTCGTTTTTCGTCACGGAATTTAGTCTGAATCTGGTAAAGTGTCAACGGAAGACGTTTATAAGATTTTACTTCATCACGGACAAGGCTAGTGATGACCTCTTCATGAGTCGCACCAAGGGCGAACTCACGGTCATGCCTGTCTTTTAATCTCATAAGCTCCGGACCATACGAATACCAGCGGCCCGATTCCTGCCATAGTTCCGCTTGTTGCAATGCTGGCATGAATAACTCAGCAGCACCAGCATTGTTCATCTCTTCTCTGATGATTGCCTCGACTTTGTGCAGTACCTTGCGCCCTAAAGGCATGTATGTATAAACACCGCTTGCGTTTTGGCGGATGAATCCAGCCCTGAGCAACAGCTGATGACTCTTGACTTCTGCATCTGATGGTACTTCTCTTAAAGTAGGAATAAGCGACATACTTTGCTTCATTGATTACACCTCATAGGATTATTTCATGTTTTATAAAGGTTGTTTTTGTATAGATGGTTGTTAAAATCCTAAAGCCGATTTTAACGTAATATATACCAATTTTGCAGGTCGGTATTAAGTTTGCATGCTCTTTTCTCATAAGAAGCGTCAACTTTACGAAGGAATATAGGTAATTCAATCATTCAATCCAATTTTGCATTCGAAAGCAACAAAGTTTGAGAAAAGAGCATTATTAAAAAACGTTCCTGCCCGGTGCGGTCCGGGCAGGAAGTTAAATGTATCAGTGGATATGAACACTTACAGGAAGAATCTTTGAATATCGTTCCAGGTTACCACAAGCATCAGCAGCATTAATAATGCGAAGCCAACAAAGTGGACCATTCCTTCCTTTTGCTTGTCGATCGGTTTTCCTCTTAGCGCTTCAACCGCAAAGAAGGTCAACCTGCCGCCATCAAGTGCCGGGAATGGAAGTAGATTCATGATTCCCAGGTTGATACTTAGGATCGCGGCCCATTTCATAAGATAGAAGATTCCGGATTTGGCAACCGTGTCAGTAGAGACATAAATGCCTACCGGTCCTGATAATGCATCTATCGAAAATTGGCCGGTCAACAATTTCCCTAGCATAGAGAATATTTCTATTGTCCAGAAATAAGTTTCTTTCACACCATAAGAAATCGATTTTAATGGCGACTTCTCAACAGGACTGTATACGCCAATCAATCCGATCTTTTCACCTTCAACGTCCTTAACTTCAGGTGTAACTGGCAGATCCATACTCTGACCTTCACGTACTATTGAGAAATCAAGCTCATTCCCTGGGTTCTTGCGGATAATTTCAACAACATCCTGCCAGCTTGAGACTTCTGATCCCTCGATGCTGTTTACAACGTCACCTTCTTGCAACCCCGCCTTAAGCGCACTTCCATCTGGAGTCAGCTTTCCTAGAACAGGTTCATTGGAAGGAATCCCCTGGAAGATGGCTAGAATAATGAAAATAACCATCGCCAGGATAAAGTTCATCATCGGTCCAGCGAAGATTGCCAATGTTCTTTGCCCAAGCGTCTTGGAACCGAATTGCCTGTCAAATGGAGCAATCTGCGTCTCTACCCCGTTCTCGACAAGAACCGCTGTTTTACTAATTGGGAAGGTTGTCAGCTTGCTGTCGTCCTCCCCTTCTTCATAACCTTTAATAAAAAGTTCGTGTTCAATATCGGCTCTTTCCACTTCTACTATTCGTGCATCAGGATACTTTTCCTTATTATTCAGAATGATTTTTTGAACTTCTTCACTCTTGTTAAAAAGCAAACCTATTCTATGCCCTGGCTTGATCTCAATCATTTCAGGATCTTCGCCAGCCATTCTGACAAACCCTCCGATTGGAAGGAGGCGGATGGTATAAGTCGTTTCATTTTTCTTAAAAGAAAAGACCTTTGGACCGAATCCAATTGCAAATTCACGGCAGAGAATCCCTGCTCGTTTGGCGAAGATCAAATGCCCAAGTTCATGAAAGAATACGAGAGCGCCAAAAATGACGATAAAGGCAATAACTGTATTCAAATTTTCTAACCACCTTTTAATAGGATAAGAATCCACTCTTGAGACTTAAAATTATAGTAGTGACTTTACATACCTTCTTGTCTCTTTGTCAACCTCTTGAATTGTTTCAAGGTCAGGATTTTCTATGATGCTATGGCTTTCCATTGCTCTCTCTATCAAGTCTTCAATTTGGAGGAAAGTGATTCTGTCGTCCAAAAAGGATGCTACCGCTGCTTCATTTGCAGCATTCATGACCGCAGGCATTGTGCCTCCTGCCCGACCAGCTTCATAAGCAAACTTCAGGCAGCGGAACCGGTCGAAATCCATTTCTGTAAAGTGAAGCCGGCCAACTTCCGCCAGATTCAGCCTTTTTCCCGAAACTAACGGGAGCCTGTCTGGGTATGTAAGAGCGTATTGTATTGGCACTTTCATATCTGGTGTTCCCAACTGGGCCATAATACTCGTGTCATGAAATTCTACCATCGAATGAATGATGCTTTCGCGATGGAGGATGACAGAAATATCGTCATAAGGGAGAGAGAATAGCCAATGCGCCTCAATGACCTCTAACCCTTTATTCATCATTGTTGCGGAATCAATCGTAATTTTTGCCCCCATCGACCAGTTAGGGTGGTTCAATGCATCTGCTTTTGTAACGCCTTGCAGTTCTTCCCTGGTCCGATCTCTGAAGCTTCCTCCCGATGCCGTGAGGATCAGTCTCTCAATATTTTTTTCTTTTTCACCCTGCAAGGCCTGAAAGATCGCAGAATGCTCACTATCAACTGGAAGGATGGGCACGTTATACCGCTTTGCCTCTTCCATCACGATATGGCCTGCAGTGACCAGTGTTTCCTTATTCGCGATCGCAATCGTCTTACCGGATCTGATCGCTCCCAGTGTCGGTCCGAGTCCAACACTTCCGAGTACTGCATTTACAAGTATATCTGCCTTATGAAAAACTGCAGCCTCCTCGAGACCTTCTAGTCCATACACAATCTTCACCTGTGGAAAATCTGCCTTTAACCGTTCAGCATCGTCTTTCTCTTGCACAGAAACCAGTTCAGGCAAAAATTCAGTTATGATCTTCCTGGTAAGTTCCATGTTCCTGCCAGCAGACATCGATACTAGCTTGAACTCTTCAGGATGCTCTCTGATTACATCAAGCGTCTGGATTCCTATTGATCCTGTCGCTCCCAACAAACTGATTCTTTTCACAAATTTCACTCCTAATATCTCCAACGGGAAACGGTGCCTACCCGGTATAATCAAAATTCGGTGTTTTTTGTCAGTTTTATCCAAAAGTATAACAACCTTGGCGGCACTATTATAACAAATGGAATAAGTGAATTAACGGCCAGACAAACAACAGGCTGTCAAAGCGGTCAAGCATGCCCCCATGACCTGGAAGGATGTTTCCTGAATCTTTAACATTGTAATGTCGTTTTAGTGCTGACTCGACAAGATCCCCTACTTGGCCAAACACAGACAAAAATGCAGTCGCCATAAGAAGGATCAAAGTTGGTACTTTCATATCTCCAAACACACTGAACAGCACGGCAACTACAAGTGCAGAAACTATTCCGCCAAAAAAGCCTTCTGTTGTCTTGTTCGGACTGATTTCAGGCCAAAGCTTGTGTTTGCCAATTGCCCGTCCGATAAAATAAGCTCCTGAATCGGTGGCCCATATAATGAATAGTGAATAAAACACATATGTTAGGCTTGCTTCTCTAGTTTCAATGAAGAAATAAAAACCAAGTCCAACGTAAAGTGTCGACATGATTGAAAAAGCAACTTCCTCAAAAGTGAAGCGGTTTTTAGTTATGACCGTATAGGTCAGAAATAAAAGCACTCCAAGAAAGAAAAGCTCCAGTTTTGTATAATCAATTTGATTAAGAAAGCCACTATATTGGTCGGGAATCAAGAAAATCCATAATAATAACAAAGAAAGAATCCCCGGAACGGAGAAAAGCTTTAATTGCTTCATCTTGAGTGCTTCATATAAAGCTACGGAAGCGATTAGATAAACCATTGCAATAAATGGCCAGCCTCCAAAAATAACGATTGGAAGAAAAATAGCCGCTGCTATGACTGCTGTAATGATTCTTTGCTTCATTTATTTATTCACACCTTTTTTATACTCCTCCAAAACGCCGTTGTCGGCTCTGGAATGCTTCAATTGCTTCGACAAAATGTTCTTCATCAAAATCTGGCCACAGTACATCAGTAAACCAGAACTCTGTGTATGCCAGCTGCCAAAGCATAAAATTGCTTAAGCGGATTTCACCACTTGTCCTGATTAACAGGTCAGGATCATCCAAATCCTTTGTCATGAGATAAGATGAGAAGACTTCCTCGTTGAGCTCACTTTCGGTAATATTACCATTTTTAACATCATCCATGACCCTTTTAACACCATCAATGATTTCTGCCCGACTACCATAGTTAAGGGCAAAGTTCAGGACAAGGCCGGTATTATTCTTTGTATCTTCCATCGCTTTTCCGACTGCCCTTTTCGTATGCTCTGGAAGTTTATCCATATATCCAATCATTTCGACACGGACATTTTCTTCTATTAATTCAGGAAGGAAGGTGCCAAGGAATTCTTCGGGCAGTTTCATCAGGAAATCAACTTCCATTTTGGGCCTTTTCCAGTTTTCTGTAGAAAAAGCATAAACAGTAAGTGTCTTAACACCGAGTTCATTAGCCAGCTTGGTTATTTTGCGGACAACCTTCATGCCTTCATGATGCCCAGCAACCCGGGGCAAAGCGCGTTTTTTAGCCCAACGCCCATTACCATCCATGATAATGGCAACATGGGAAGGGACTTCATGATCTTTAATTTGAAGTACGCGATCACGGAAACTGGAAGGATTTTGATCCTTCTTCCACGGATTCATTTTATTTAACATTCGGACAGCTCCCCCAAAAGATTATCTTTAGCTCCAATGAGTCATACATCCAGGCGCTGACTATGCCTGGCATTCGTTTGGCGCTGAAGCCGGACTGCTCATTAAAAGCAATCCTTTTCTTCTCTCTTTCAATTCCATATGCCACTATCATACCAAAAAAGAAAAAAGATATCTCTATAAACCGTTGGACTACACCTTAATATTCTTCAATCCCAGCCTGCTCCTAAACAAAAGGAGCCTTATATACAGAATATGTTGTTTAGTAGTAAAACAGAATATAACAGCCAATATTATTATATTCTATCATTCAGGCCGTTTTCGTAAACTCTTTGTTTTTCAAAACTTTTATTCACCCGGTATATGTATAGAGAAAAAACCCCCTGGAAAACAGAGGGTTTTCGATGTTGACTACAATGGAAGCGTTACACTTCCATGATTTCTTTTTCTTTGTCTTTTGTAATCTGATCGATTTTTGCGATATGTTCATCCGTTAGCTTTTGAATATCGTCAGAGTATCCACGGAGGTCATCTTCTGTGATTTCTCCATTTTTCTCTAGCTTCTTCAGATCTTCATTGCCATCACGGCGAATATTGCGGATAGCGATTTTTGCTTCTTCCGCTTCCTTTTTAACCTGCTTTGCAAGCTCCTTGCGTCGCTCTTCAGTCAGCTGAGGAATCGCGATCCTGATAATTGATCCATCGTTTGAAGGATTCAATCCAAGATCAGACTTTAAGATCGCTTTTTCTATTTCACCAAGAATTGTCTTATCATATGGCTGGATAACCAAAAGACGCGCTTCCGGTACAGAAATACCAGCAAGTTGATTGACTGGAGTTGGTGCTCCATAGTAATCCACCTGTACTCTGTCTAAAAGAGAGGCGCTTGCTCTCCCTGCACGGATGCTGGCAAGTTCGCGGGTATAAGCTTGGATCGCTTTTGACATTCTTTCTTTCGCGTTAGCAATTGCTTGTTTTGGCATTAGTTTTTCCCCCTCACGATTGTTCCGATTGTTTCACCCATTACTGCTCGTTTAATATTACCTTTTTCCATAATAGAGAATACAATTAACGGGATATCATTGTCCATACACAGGGATGAAGCTGTTGAATCCATGACTGCTAGACCTTCCTTCAGCACATCCAGGTATGATAATTCTTCATATTTTGTTGCGTTTTTGTCAACTCGCGGATCTGCAGAATAAACGCCATCAACGTTATTCTTCGCCATAAGGATAACATCTGCTTCAATCTCAGCAGCACGCAATGCAGCTGTTGTATCCGTTGAGAAGTACGGATTTCCTGTTCCAGCAGCAAAAATGACGACGCGCGTCTTCTCCAAATGCCTGATTGCTCTTCTTCTGATGTATGGCTCTGCCACCTGGCGCATTTCGATGGAAGTTTGAACCCTTGTCTCGATTCCCGCTTGTTCCAGGCTGTCCTGTAATGACAGTGAATTCATGACGGTAGCAAGCATGCCCATATAGTCTGCCGTCGCTCTGTCCATTCCCATTTCTTCGCCGATTTTGCCTCTCCAGATATTTCCTCCGCCTACAACAACAGCGACCTCCACACCCAGTTCCGCAATCTCTTTCACCTGGTCTGCAACATTTTTGATTACCGACGGATTGATGCCAAATCCTTGTTCTCCGGCTAATGCTTCTCCACTTAACTTTAAAACAACTCTTTTGTATTTAGGGCTCGTCATAGGGTACCTCCATATGTAATTTAAGGCCTCTTAAAAGCAAGTGTATGCTTAAGTAATAGCCTCATTAAAGCTATGTCCAAAAACAGGGAACACTAGAGTGTTCCCTGCAATTACATAGGCTAGTAAAAATTATTTCTTGTTTACTTGGTTCATTACTTCTTCAGCAAAGTTATCTTCACGCTTTTCGATGCCTTCGCCTACCTCGTAACGAGTAAACTCACGAAGTGTTCCGCCTTTTGATTCAACAAACTGGCGTACTTTTTGATCAGGGTTCTTAACGAAAGCCTGGTCAAGAACACAAACATCTTCGAAATATTTGCTTAGGCGGCCTTCTACCATCTTAGCAACGATATTTTCTGGCTTGCCTTCGTTAAGAGCTTGTTGAGTAAGGATTTGACGCTCATGCTCAACTTCTTCTTGAGATACTTCGTCACGTGATACATATTTAGGGTTCAATGCAGCGATGTGCATGGAAACATCTTTAGCAGCTGCCTCATCAGTTGTACCTTCAAGAACTGAAAGTACGCCAATGCGTCCGCCCATATGAAGGTATGCACCAAATGCATCGCTATCAGTCTTAGTTTTTACTTCAAAACGGCGAAGTGAAAGCTTCTCACCAATTTTAGCAATTGCATTGTTGATGCGAGTTTCTACTGTTTCACCATTTTCCATTGTTTGAGCGTTAGCTTCTTCAACAGATGCTGGCTTGTTCTTTAGCAAGTGCTCAGCGATTTCTTTAACAAGAACCTGGAAGCCTTCGTTCTTTGCTACGAAGTCTGTTTCAGAGTTCACTTCAAGGAGTACAGCTTCATTGCCTTCTGCAAGGATGTAAGTTGTACCTTCTGCAGCGATGCGGTCAGCTTTCTTAGCAGCTTTAGCGATTCCTTTTTCACGTAGGAAATCGATCGCCTGGTCCATATCACCATTTGTTTCCTGAAGTGCTTTTTTGCAGTCCATCATTCCAGCGCCAGTTTTTTCGCGCAATTCTTTAACCATTTGTGCAGTAATTGCCATAATGAAATTCCTCCTAAAATCTTGGTTATATGTAACTATACTTTATTTTAACTTGATTTCGCCAATATAAACCCCAATGGAATTTATCTGGAATATAAGTCTTAAAAAAAGGTGATAAAGGGTGCTTCCCTATATCACCTTATTTTAAATTAAGCTTCTACAGCTTCTGTAGTTTCTTCGCCTTGCTTAGCTTCGATAATAGCGTCAGCCATTTTAGAAGTTAGCAATTTAACAGCGCGGATCGCGTCATCGTTCGCAGGAATAACTACGTCGATTTCGTCTGGATCACAGTTTGTATCAACAATTCCAACGATAGGAATGTTCAATTTGCGTGCTTCAGCAACTGCGATGCGCTCTTTGCGTGGGTCAATGATGAAAAGAGCATCTGGAAGGCCCTTCATGTCCTTGATTCCGCCCAAGAACTTTTCTAAACGCTCTTGCTCTTTCTTCAATTGAACTACTTCTTTCTTAGGAAGCACTTCAAAAGTTCCGTCTTCTGACATTCTTTCGATGTTCTTAAGACGAGAGATACGCTTTTGGATTGTTTCGAAGTTAGTTAGAGTACCACCCAACCAACGTTGGTTCACATAGTACATACCAGAACGAGCTGCTTCTTCTTTAACAGAATCTTGAGCTTGTTTCTTAGTACCTACGAAAAGAACAGTACCGCCGTTACCAGCTAGCTCTTTCACGTAGTTGTATGCTTCTTCAACCTTCTTAACAGTCTTTTGAAGGTCGATGATGTAGATGCCGTTACGCTCAGTGAAGATATATTTCTTCATCTTAGGGTTCCAACGGCGAGTCTGGTGACCGAAGTGTACACCAGCTTCAAGCAGTTGCTTCATAGAAATTACTGACATTGTGTTTCCTCCTAATGGTTTTGATTTCCTCCGTTCAAATCATCTTCAGCCAGGAACTGACATAACAGCACCATCTGGCCGAATCAATGAACGTGTGTATTAACACCATGAGATAATATAGCATAAATAAAATTGACATTCAAGTTATTCTTGCGTTTTTTGCCGAAATTTAAGCAAAAGTTCTATTTCTGTTTTCCCTTTATCCAGGTCCTTGGCAATTTCTTCAATCGTCAAACCCTGTTTTTTCATGTACAGAACCTGGTCAATAAAACTTAACTGTTTTAATTCAACGTTATTTTCCTGTGATTCCACTGCGATTATATCATCCTCAGGCAAATCCAAGTCGGGCGATACTTGTTCACGGTTTTGCTGGTACGCTTTCCTGGCGGCATGGTAGGCAATGCCTTTGCCAAGTCGACTCGGCTGTTTTTCCTGTGCTATATGATCGGAGCTTTTTTCCGGCTCCTTTTCTGATGCCTCGAGGGCAGCCGTTTCTTTATCACCAGATTGATTTTGAACTTTTGTTTTGGTCATTAATTCGAGGAATTTATCATTTTCCTCTTTTAATTCAAAGAGGTAAGCTGAAAATACCTCTTCAATCTCATTGATGATTTTTCCCTGCTTTTTCTCTGTCTCTACAAGCCGATTTTGACGTAAATATAATAGGATAATTGCGAAGATTGCTGCACCGTTTAATATGAGGCTTAAAAGTAGTAGAAAAGTGGTCATAACATCCCTCTATCCGCTGTAATCAATCACCTTCCCTTTATAAGGGTGGTGGTGCTGTGCAGGTTGGTCATTCTTGTTCCTTTTATCTTCCCTGCCATTTTGCTCCTGGTGGCCTGATTGGCCGCCCTCCTGATTTAGGCGGGCTTCTTGCTTTTGGTTATTTTTAACCACCGTCTTGCGCTTTAAATCATCTTCCTTTGTCACACTTTGTGCGGCATGCTCCTGAAGATGCTGTCCCCGCTGCTGAAGTTGTTCCTGTATCTTGCCGGCATCATGTGTCCTCGGAAGCGCAATCTGCATTTCGATTGCTTTGAGGCTCATCATGTCACTTCCTAACTAGTGGACTTTCTGTATCAACAATCGTATGAATCGAAATCTCGCTATTTTCCAGATGGAAGCTAACTTTCTTGTAAAACTGATTTGTCAGGATCGCATACTTCCCAAAAAACACCTTTGTATTTGGGAATACTTTATCAAATGCAAATAAAGAGGAGTATAGTCTGTCTTGTTTTTCAATTTGTAAAAACTCAAGTTCAGACAGCAATTCAGATAAACTGGATTCAAGATTCCGCCTCGTATTGCGCTGTTTCAAAATCATTTGCTGCTGTTCAGGAGTAAGACCACCTGCACGGTTGCCAATTTCTGCAAGCTTCACTTCTATTTCAGTAAGTTTTTTAATATTGGCTTTTGCTGTTTCAATGGATTGGAGAGTTTCGAGCTCGGCTTTTTCCAGCAATGGATCCCAGCCAACGGCTAATTCGGTTTTGGTAAAAAGCTCATTGCCTAATTCCTTGACGGAAATATTTCGGCCAGCAGAGATTGTCCCCCCGATGATTGTTCCAGTACGGCAGTCTACATTACTGGCAGCAGTAAGTTTACTGTGCAGTATGGAGGACTTCACGATAATATCCTGTCCTGCTTTTACATTGACCTGGTTCAGGTAATTCGCCAGGACATTTCCCCCCGCTGAAACCTTACCCTTCATCGCTCCGGCTACACCACCCTTGATGATGATATTGCCTTCTGCATAGAGATTGGCTGCCTCAACAAGTCCATCAACTACGATGTCTCCCCCTGCTTTCAATTCATACCCGCTTGGCACATTCCCTCTAATGGCAATATTTCCCACAAAGTCAATATTGCCTGTCCTTAAATCAAGATCACCTTTGACTTCGAATACAGGATTGACCGAGATTGATTTTTGAGTAATGCTGACCTGCCCATCACATGCTGCAAAGAATTGTTCGGATTCCAAAACCACATTATTCCCCGGCTTGATCCTGAGCGGACGGCCAGGCTTGGCGGGAATGGTCTTCCCGGTGACATCTGTCCCATGTCGTCCATTCATAGGCGGGACCACAGATGCCAATAACTGACCCTTTCTAACTGAGGGAATATGGATGACAGAACGAAAATTAAAGACTTTATGGTCCTCAAGACTATTTTGTTGGAGTTCGTTGCGCAAATATGAATCTGCACCATCCACTTTGGATTCTCCTACAGCAATAGTGATCGGATACTCGATAGAATTAGGATCTTCTGAGATTTTTGTTACAACATCCCTCTTAACACCGAACACGATCTTTTCTTCTTTTAAAATATTCATTAATTCGTCTACGGAAAAAGCTTTGTCCTTACTTCCGATATCCAGAATCAATTCAGCTGTAAGCCTGTCATGGGATAACTTCACCTTATATTCCGTCGCCAAGTTGATCTCCTGCCTTCTGTTAAGCTGTCTCTAACCATTTTCTCAGTTTAAATATCGCTTTTGAATGAATTTGTGAGATCCTCGATGTAGATAAATTCATGACTTGTCCAATCTCTGTTAGTGTTAATTCTTCTTTATAAAACAAGCTCAATACGAGTTGTTCTTTATCATTTAATTTTGAAACTTTTTCAGCTATCTCTTCCAACAATTCAGACTTAATGAGTTTATCTTCAGGAATTTCAGCCTTTTCATCCTTGATTACAAATGATTGGTTATCGCGTTCATCATTTTCACTTGGATGTTCATCTATGGATAGTACATTCGCAAAAAAATGTTCATTTATAGTTGTGTAAATTTCTGTTTCATCCATGTTCAGTTCGCTGGCAATTTCTTCGATCGTCGCATTTCTCATAAATCGCTGTTCAAGTCTCTCAATCGCTGCATCAATCTTTTTGGCTTTTTCCCGGGTACTTCTTGGCAGCCAGTCTTCCTTTCTTAATCCATCTAAAATCGCTCCGCGAATTCGAAATGAAGAATATGTATCAAATTTCAGATCCCTATTTGGATCGAATTTTTCTAGAGCATCATATAAACCAATCATTCCAAGACTTTTTAGATCATCTCTAGACACACTTTTCGGAAGACTCACTGAAATTCTTTGCACATGGTAGGAAACAAGTGGCATATATTTTTTTATCAGCAAATTACCTGCATCCGGATCACGGAACTGTACCCATTTATCCCATGTTACCTGTTCTTCCGAAGTGGATCCTCGTACCATTGTAATCCTCCTCACGCGCATTACGCATTATTCTTTGAAGCTATTAAATCATTAACTTCCATTAAATTTCACTATTCCCTTTATTAACAGTTCTGATTTGCATCAAACCGGTTTTTGGGTCGAACTCAATTGTCCTACCGCTATTCCCGCCTACTTCCTGGGATATAATCGGAATCCTGAGTTCCTTCAATTCTTGTAAAACTGCTTCCACATTCCTAGGTCCAATTCTCATCATGTCGCTGCTTCCGGAAAACTGGAACATTTGCGCGCCGCCTGCAATCTTCGCTTTTATTCCTGAAGGTCTTGCTCCTATTTTTATCAAGGCATTTAACAGTTCCTTAATGGCCGTATTAGCGAATTTAGCTTTATTCAGCGGCTCCGCTCGAGATAATGATGAATCTGGCAGCATAATATGTGCCATACCAGCGACTTCCCTTGCCTGATCATACAAAACCACACCAACACAGGAACCAAGACCGGTAGTCCTTATTAAATCCGGAACCCTAACGATATTCATATCAGCAATGCCAACTTTGATGATTTCTGCTGTTTTATGCATCAACACTTACTCCTAGTGCAGAAAAAATGATATGGAACGAATCCGGATCTGGCAATAGAAAGAAATGTCCATTCACACTGTCAGGCAGCTGGGCTTCTTCTTCATCCAAAGCCGTATCGATCACGATTGCATAATCACTCACTTGAGACAATTCCAGCAGTCCGAAACTGATGACTGCTCCTACCATATCTAAGCATAAAGCCGGCACTGAAGGGTACAAGCTCAGTTTCGTAAAATCCGAAAGAGAAGATAAATATGACCCTGACAAAATATTGCCTAATTCCTGGAGAGCGGACAATGCCAGTTCATTATCATGTTCTTCGGAAAACGAGAATGATTGGTTTTTTGTAAGTTGGCCGATATATTTCTCCGCCTGTGGAAGCGGAAGGATAAAGAACATGCTCCCTGGAGCATCGCCCTCTATCCGAAGAAAAACACTTGCTACCACATTGTCGGGTCCACCGGCAAGGTCCATCACTTCGTCAAAGGATACAACCCTGACACTGGGAACTTTCATATCAATTTTTTTATTCAATAAAGTTGATAAAGCCGTTGCAGCATGTCCTGCCCCAATATTTCCTACCTCTTTTAATATATCAAGGTGAATGTCCGAAATGCTTTTTAGAAAAGTCATAGTTATATTCCCTTCACTTACAAAGCTTTAACTTCATCGGACTCAAGGATTTTGTTCAAGTCTATTAAAATCAATAACCTCTTATCCAGATTGGCTACTCCATCAATAAAACCTTCAGCTGCTATCCCAACGACTTCAGGCGGTGGTTCAATCACGCTTGTTGGGATATCAATGACATCATTTGCGCCATCTACAATCAAGCCTACTTCTTTATCTTCTACAGAAACAATGATTACACGAGTACCTTCGTTGTATGCTTGTTCCCCCATGCCAAACCTGACACGCAAATCCAAAAGCGGAGTCACTACACCCCGGAGGTTCATTACCCCTTTTACAAAAGGATTTGTATGAGGGACCCTTGTGATATGCATGATTTTTTCAATAGATTTCACCTGGCTTACTGGAACACCATACTCTTTATCATTCAGCTGGAACACGATTACTTTCAAGTCTGAAACCAGATTTTCAGCCATTTTCATCACTCCTAAAATATCATCGTCATTGAGTTAAGCAGGAATCTATTTAATTAAGGCATTGCAATCCACAATCAAAGCTACTTGTCCATCTCCAAGGATCGTAGCTCCGGAAATCGCAAAAACATTCGTTAAATAATTTCCTAGTGATTTAAGGACTACTTCTTGCTGGCCGATGAATGAATCTACAATCAAACCAGCCATTTTATCTCCTTTTCGAACGATAATGACAGAGTGGAATTGATCATCAACTTGCTCTGACGGTACCTCGAAGATATCCTTTAAGAATAGCAGCGGTACGACCTTGCCTCTAAAATCAATCACCTTTTGATTATGCGCATTCATGATGTCAGTGTCTTTGATTATGGCTGTCTCAATGATCGAAGACAAAGGAATAGCGAATTTTTCTTTCTGGATTTCGACTAACATCACAGAAATGATCGATAATGTCAGCGGAAGCTGAATTGAGAAAATTGTTCCCTCATTTTCCTTTGAATCGATAGAGATTGATCCTCCCAATGACTCGATCGTATTCTTTACAACATCCAATCCTACCCCGCGTCCGGAAATATCGGATATTGTTTCAGCGGTAGAGAAGCCAGATGAAAGAATTAATTCATACGCCTGTTTGTCAGTAAAGCCAGCAGCGGATTGTTCGGTAATGATTCCCTTGCTGATAGCCTTCTTTAATACCTTATCCCTGCTGATTCCAGCACCATCATCTTCAATTTCAATGAACACATGATTTCCGCTATGGAACGCACGAAGTACGACAGTACCCTCTTCGTTCTTACCCTTTGCCCTGCGCACTTCAGGTGATTCAATGCCATGGTCAACTGAGTTTCTCAATAAATGTACAAGCGGATCACCAATCTCATCAATTACGGTGCGATCCAATTCTGTTTCAGCACCTACGATTTCAAGGTTGATCTTTTTATTTAAGTCTCTAGCTAATTGACGAATCATTCTCGGGAACCGGTTGAATACCGTTTCTACCTGGACCATCCGCATATTCAAAATGATATTTTGCAGGTCACCAGAGATCCTGGACATCCTTTCGACCGTTTCAGTAAGCTCACCATTTTCAAGGTCTTTGGAAATTTGCTCTAGTCTGCCGCGGTCGATTACAAGCTCTTCGAATAAATTCATTAAAATATCAAGACGTTCAATGTTTACCCTTATCGTTTTACTGCTAATACTTTGCTGTTTGACACTGCCTTTTTTATCTATAACCGGAGCAACTTCAGATGCAATGGATTGTGATTGATCAAGGGTAGGAGAATCGGATTCACCTGGAGCTTTTGAAGTATCCAAAGCTTCAATAGTTTCTTCATTAATTTTGTCATCAAATTCTAAGGATCTTAAGTCAGTTTTGACAACTTCTGACACCTTCATGATCTTGCCTTTAATATCCTCTGGATCATCTTTTGAGACAATTGTTACAGTAAATTCATGGTCAAATTGTTCTTCCTCCAGCTGCTCTACTGATGGGTTTGCTTTGATTACTTCTCCGATCTTCTCCAGTACCTCAAAAACCATATAGACCCGGGCAGCTTTCAGTAAGCAATCTTCGCGCAGAGCGATGGCAATTTCATAAACACCGAATCCTTGTTCTTTGGACTGCTTTAATACGGTCAATTCAAATTCATCATAGTGGGATTCGTGATTGGCTTCTAAAACTGCTGTAGCAGCTACCTCATTCTTAGCAGAACCTGAGAGCGGTTCCCCTTTTTCAATCAATTTCAACTTTTCGACTGTTTCAGTAACGTCCTTTTTGCCATCGCCCCCGGACGCGATCGACTGAACCATATCTTCTAGGTGGTCGACAGCCATGAAAATAACATCGACAATTTCTGGTGTTGTTGTCAATCTGTTATTCCGTATTGCATCCAATACATTTTCCATTTGATGAGTAAGGCTTGCCAGATCCTCATAACCCATTGTCGCTGACATTCCTTTAAGAGTATGGGCTGACCTGAAGATTTCATTTATGATCGATAAATCCTGTGGGTTCTTCTCTAATTCCAACAACTGTTCATTGCAGGCCTGTAAATGTTCTTTACTTTCTTCAATAAAGACTTCAAGATATTGATTCAATTCCATGTGCTCAGCACCTCCGGCCTCAAATATAATTCATGATTGATTGAGCGATGTTTTCTACATTCACTACCTCATCAACCATGTTCGTTGCAATCGCTGCTTTCGGCATCCCGAAAACAATTGATGTATCCTGCGATTCGGCAATTGCTTTAACTGTGCCATTTTTTTTCATCTCAACCAGTCCTCTGGAGCCATCTGACCCCATTCCTGTCATGATAACAGCAATTTTAGAGTAGTTCTTGACGCTACTGATGGACTCGAACATCACATCCACTGAAGGTCGATGGCCATTTCGTGGCGGCGAAAGGCTAAGGCTGATTGCCAGCGTTGATCCTAAATTCTTAACCTCCATATGAAATCCACCTGGAGCTATATAAGCCGTCCCTTTTTGTAAAAGCTCCCCATCTTCCGCTTCCTTGACTTTAATCTGGCTTAGGGAATCTAGTCGATTGGCAAGGGACTTTGTAAAACCAGGCGGCATATGCTGGACGACAAGTACAGGTACATCAATATCTTTTGGCAATGAAGTTATAACCTGCTGCAATGCCCGTGGGCCCCCGGTAGATGTTCCGATGCAGACAATCTTTTTGGATTCACGGGTAAATCCCCTGGTTGTTACATGCCCAGCTACCTTGATCTCTGAATCTATTGAACTGTTCTGTTTCTTTCCAACAGATTTGGAGTCTTCAAGAAAGTTTATTTTGGTTAAATTGGCTTTACTGGCTGATAAAACTTTCTGGATTAACTCCGTTTTGATTTTATGTAAATCAATAGAAATGGAGCCTGATGGCTTTGCCACAAAATCCACAGCTCCGGCTTGAATCGCCTGCAGAGTCGTGTCTGCGCCTTCTTTTGTAGTGCTTGAAAGCATAACAACCGGAAGCGGCTGTTCTTTCATAATCGTCTTCAAAACTTCTAACCCGTTTAATTTCGGCATTTCGACATCAAGTGTAATAACGTCAGGACGTAATTCCCGCCATTTTTTAATGGCATCCTCTCCGTTACGAGCCGTGCCAATAACATCAATTTCTGGATGTTCTGATAGAAAGTCGTTGATCAGCTTACGCATGAAAGCCGAATCATCTACGATGAGAACTCTAATTTTTGCCACTCGACCACTACCTTTCGAAAAGGAATTGCTTCAATCTTGCTGTAAAACTCCTGTTATCTCTCTTTTCGGCATTGTAGCTCTCTTTATTGATATATTTTTCGATAATCGCAGCCATTCCTTTAGAAGCTTGTGACCTTTCATTGAACATTGTAAAAGGTATTTGGCGCTTCACAGCTTCCTGGACTGTTTTATCATCTGGCAGGATCCCAAGCTTGATAGGCGTCCTGCCCAGAAATTTAACAAGAACATCCTCAAGCCTTGCCATCGTGTCATTGCCCTCTTTGGCAGAACCCGCCCTGTTGACCACTAAATAGAAAGGCAATTCTGAATCTGAAAGATGGATGTATTTCATAGTGGCGTATGCATCCATCAATGAAGTTGGTTCAGTCGTAGTAATTACGAATATTTCGTTGACAGACAGCAGGATTGATAATGTTTCTTCGTTCAATCCGGCTCCCATATCAAAAATAAGATAATCATATTTTCTTAGTACTTCACTTAAGCTGGATGTAAAATATTCGACGCTATCACGGTCCATCCTGACCAACTGGCTTAAACCTGTACCGCCTGAAATATATTCAACTCCATGAGGCCCTTGAAAAATAACTTCCTCCATCGATGATTTGCCTGAAAGAAAATCGGCAATGGAGAGCGAAGAATTTTTACCCATTAGAATCTCGATATTCCCCATTCCGATATCAAGATCAAACAGCAATACCTTAAAGCCCTTTTTGGCCAGAGAAATGGAGAAGTTAAGTGAAAAATTCGATTTGCCGACTCCACCCTTACCGCTGACCACTGCAAGTGTTTTCGCTTCCTTCGCTGGAATGTCCATTTTAAGACGGTTTCTTAATTTTTCTGCCTGGTCATTCATAGGTGCTTGCTCCAAGAATAGTATTTGCAATCATTTCAGGATTTGCCTCGATCAGGTCATCTGGCACATCTTGTCCATTGGTCAGATAGGCGATTCCAGTCGAGAACTTTATTGCCATATTAAGCATCGACCCGTAAACCGCCGTTTCATCCAATTTAGTAAAAATGAATTGATCAATATGAATCAGCGAAAATTGCTTGCGTATTTCTTCCATATCTTTTTGTTTCGCCGTCAAAGCGAGGACAAGGTAGGTTTCCATGTCCTTACCAAAATCAATCACATTTTTCAAATCGTTTACATATTTTTGATTTCTGAAATTCCGTCCAGCTGTATCAATAAAGACAAGGTCATACTCAGCGAATTTATCTGTTGCAGCCTTGAAATCATCCAGGTTGTAGCAAACTTCGATTGGGACATCGAGGATTTTTGCATATGTTTTCAACTGCTCAATTGCCGCAATTCGATAGGTGTCTGTCGTAATAAAAGCCACCTTCTTCTGGTGCTTCAATACACATTCAGCAGCAACCTTTGCCAGCGTTGTCGTTTTCCCTACTCCAGTTGGTCCAATGACATTGACGAACTTCTTTTTAAAAGAAACACCTTCAAATGAAAGTGGAGAAAGCCTGTGTCCAATAGCAGCCGTAATCCATTCGGTGATTTCCTCATCACTTGCTTTCGCTCCGCCTAGGTACCACTTTTCAAGAAGGACTACAGCCAATTCATCAATGATTTCATGGTCTACTTCCTGATCTCTCAAGTATTGGATTTGCCTGCTCACTGGTTCTGGCAAAAAGACTCCTTCGGATTTACCCGTTCCCTTTAACATTTCCTTAAGCTGTGAAATTTCTTTTAAAAGCTCCTTGTCGGCTTTAGGAGGTGTTTCTGTTATAGGATTCACCCTTACAGTTTGTGAGTCCTTTTTAGATTCGTCATCTTTTACGGACGGCTTATATTTATTTGCTTTATCCATACTGGCAGGCTTTTGACTTACTTCAGTGTCTGGGTCAATGGCGGCAATTACCTCAATGCTATTTTTCTTAAAAAATCCCATGAACCCTCCTGTCTGGACGACACGAGAATTCAAGATTACTGCATCACTTCCCAATTCCCCTCTGACTAGTTTCATTGCTTCCGGCATGGATGAAGCTGTATACTTTTTCACTTTCATTCTACATTCACCACTCCGACACTTTGGACTTCAACATTTGCTTCAAGTTCGTTATAAGACAATACAGGAATCTGTGCAAAATACCTTTCAGTCAACTGGCGCACATACATCCTGACCGCAGGGGAGCATAATATGATTGGTGTTTGTTCCATTATGCTCAATTGCTCCACCTGGTTTGCCACAGATTCCAAGATACCTTGAGAAACGGCGGGGTCAAGAGATAAGTAGTTACCGTGCTCTGTTTGCTGAACACCATCTGCAATTACCTTTTCTACTCGTCCTGAGAGTGTAATCACCTTTAGGGTTTCTCCGTTTCTTGAATACTGGTTCGTGATTTGCCTAGCAAGTGCCTGGCGAACGTATTCAGCAAGGATATCTGTATCTGTTGTTACTTTTCCGTAATCTGCAAGTGTTTCGAAGATAATTGGCAAATTCCTGATTGATACATTCTCTTTAAGCAGCTTGCCAAGTACTTTTTGAATTTCACCAACTGATAATGGATTAGGTGTTGCTTCCTCGACAAGGATTGGATAGCTTTCACGAAGGTGATCGATCAGCTGCTTCGTTTCCTGTCTTCCCAGCAATTCATGTGCATTAGCCTTGATCACTTCTGTAATATGGGTCGACACCACTGAAGGAGGATCGACAACTGTGTAGCCAAAGATTTCAGCCTGCTCCTTCATTTCTTCGGTGATCCATTTAGCAGGCAATCCAAAACTTGGTTCGATTGTATCGATCCCTTCAATAGAGTCATCGTCTATTCCAGGACTCATTGCCAGATAATGATCGAGAAGCAACTCTCCCCTCGCCATTTCGTTTCCTTTGATTTTCAGTCTGTATTCATTAGGCTGGAGCTGGATATTGTCCCGGATCCTGACCACCGGAATGACCAGTCCCAGCTCAATGGCCAGCTGCCTTCTGATCATGACAATCCGGTCGAGCAGGTCTCCTCCCTGGTTAGCGTCTGCAAGGGGGATCAACCCATACCCGAATTCAAACTCAATCGGATCAACATTTAATAGATTGACAACACTTTCTGGACTCTTCATCTCGTCCATCTGAATGTCTTCTTCCATTTCCTGCAGCTGCTGCTTATCAGGCTCTGGAACACGGGAGAAGGAATAGCCGCCAAATGCCATCAGTGCCGCGATTGGAATCGTAAGCATATCGTGGATTGGCGTAAACAGCCCTAATAGGAAAATCGTTGCTGCTCCGACATACAGCATTTTAGGATAAGCAAGTAACTGTGAGGTAATATCAATTCCAAGATTCCCGTCAGACGCTGCACGAGTAACCACTATACCCGTCGCTGTCGAAATCAGCAGTGCCGGAATTTGACTGACAATCCCATCCCCTACGGTCAACAGTGAGAATTTTTCAGCTGATTCTCCAATGCTTAACCCTAATTGAGTCATGCCGATGACAATCCCGAAGATCAAGTTGATCAGAACGATGATGATTCCCGCTATCGCATCTCCTTTTACGAATTTACTCGCACCGTCCATCGCGCCGTAAAAATCAGCTTCACGGCTTACTTTTTCGCGTCGTTCACGCGCCTGCTGTTCAGAAATCATCCCAGCATTCAAATCAGCATCGATACTCATTTGCTTTCCAGGCATCGCATCAAGCGTAAACCTTGCTGCAACCTCTGACACACGCTCTGAACCTTTCGTGATGACGATGAATTGGATAATGATCAAGATCAGGAACACAACCATCCCGACAACCACATTCCCTCCGACTACGAAGGTACCGAAGGTCTCAACCACTCCGCCAGCTTCACCTTTTGACAGAATTGAACGTGTTGTCGATACATTCAGGCCAAGCCTGAATAAAGTTAACAACAGCAGCAGTGAAGGAAAAACAGAAAACTGGAGCGGCTCGGTCATATTCATTGTGTTCAATAGCACCAGAAGTGCAATCGAGATGTTAACCATGATTAGTACACTTAATAGCCATGGCGGAAAAGGAATGATCAACATGGCTACGATTAATATGACACTAAGCAGGACGGACAGATCTCTTGCTGACATAGTACTTCTCTCCTAAACACTGCATACCTAAGAATTACAGCACTTTATTTTTTGTTTGATACACATAGGCCAGGATTTCTGCCACCACTTTGAAAAATTCTTCAGGAATGGCATCCCCGATTTCAGCCTGGCTGTATAAAGCCCTTGCCAGAGGACGGTTCTCGACAGAAATAATATCATTTTCCTTGGCAATCAATTTAATCTTCTGTGCGACAAAATCGACACCTTTTGCTACAACAATCGGGGCATCGGACTTCTGTTCGTCATACTTTAACGCAATCGCAAAATGGGTCGGGTTTGTTATGACCACATCCGCTTTTGGCACTTCTTGCATCATCCGCCGCATTGCCATCTCTCTTTGCTTCTGCTTGATTTTCGACTTGATCAGAGGGTCACCTTCGATATTTTTATACTCATCCTTCAAGTCTTGTTTTGACATACGGATACTTTTCTCATAATCATATTTTTGGTAAAGATAGTCCAATAATGATAAAAATAGCAATGCTCCGGAAGCAAAAAGGCCCATTTGGAGCGTCAGCCCGGCAATAGTGGCAATTGCAGCACCTACACTCTTATTAGCGAGCAGCAGGACTTCGTCCAATCTCAGCCATAGAACCGAGAATGCAATCACTCCTACAAAGGTGATTTTGAGGATTGATTTTAGCAATTCAACGATAGCCCTCATGGAAAAGATTCTCTTGAAGCCGCTGATCGGATTAATTTTTTCAAGTTTCATTTGTATTGCTTCAGTAGAAAACATATAGCCGACTTGGATGTAGTTGGCGGCCACCCCTGCAATCAACGCAACGATCATGACCGGGCCAAGGAAAATGACCAGTTCACCCAAAATTTCAATTACAATGGATTCAATGTTATTTGCTGTCAAATCCATCAACATATAATTCTGCAAGGAGTGGCGAAGAATTCCGATAAGTCTCTCCATCATCACACTGCCAAAAAACATCAAAAACAAAAACACAGCAAGGAGGACAATAGCTGTATTGACATCCTGGCTTTTGGCAACCTGTCCTTTTTTCCGTGCGTCCTGTCTCTTTTTAGGAGTCGCTTTTTCTGTCTTCTCGCCCGCAAAGAATTGCAGGTCTAACCTTAAAAATTCCATTTAAGCTCCTCCGATCAATTCCATCAATCCTCTCATTGTTGCAAGAGTGGTGGAAAATAGATCCGTTATAACCATGATCAGCACGCCCATTACCGCAATAAGTACGAGAAAGCTGACAGCAATTTTAACCGGCAATCCGACAACGAATATATTCAATTGCGGGACGGTCCTCGCTACAATCCCGAGCGCAACATCAACCAGGAACAAGCTGCCGACAACCGGCAAGGACATTTGGAAGGCAATAATGAACATTTTGTTAAAAGCCAGGATGATGAACTCTGCAATATTTTCGTTCCCAAACGGAATCATCACCTGATCAATCGGGATAAAATCATAACTGTAAAATATTCCGTCCATCAACAAATGGTGGCCATTGACTGTCAGCAGAAACAAAAGAGCAATCGTATATAAATACTGTCCCATCAGCGGGCTTTGTGCCCCTGTTTGTGGATCGATGACATTCGCAATCGCAAACCCCATCTGAAAATCAATGAAACCCCCTGCTATCTGGATGGCAGCCATCATTAACGCCGCAATGAAGCCTATGAATAACCCAACCATTGCTTCCTTGATGACCAGCATGAAATACGTGCTATCTACTGCGATTTCTGGAGCACCTATTGCGGTGAACATGATGATAGAAAGCATGAATCCCAGCCCTACTTTATGTGATGCAGGGATCGTCCGATATGAAAAATAAAGGCATCATCAAGAAAAAGGACGTCACCCTTACAAAAATCAGCAGGAATGCCGGAAACGATGGAATAAAATCTAGCATCTCATCAGCCTACAAACCTAGTAAGATTTGAAAATATTTCACTCGCATAGCTCAGCATATAACTTAACATCCACGGACCAAAGAAAACGACTCCGACCAGGACGGCCACAATCTTTGGGACAAAAGCCAGTGTCTGTTCCTGGATTTGCGTAGTTGCCTGAAAAATACTGACGATCAAACCAACTACCAGCGCAAGTATCAGCAAAGGCCCTGAAATCATTAAAACTGTATAAATTCCTCGTTCAGCTATCGAAATAACCGCTTCTGATGTCATTTTCATTCACCTGCTTAAAAACTTTGTAATAATGATTTCACGACTAAATACCATCCATCTACCATGACAAAAAGCAAAATTTTAAATGGAAGGGAAATCATGACTGGCGGCAGCATCATCATACCCATGGACATCAGGACACTAGCCACAACCATATCGATCACCAGAAAAGGGATAAATATCATGAACCCGATTTGGAATGCTGTTTTGATTTCACTGATGGCAAATGCCGGGACAAGGGCTGTCAGAGGGATATCCTGAACGGATTCGGGCGTCTCAGCCTTTGAATATTCAAGGAATAACGCTAAATCCTTCTGCCTCGTATGAGCGCTCATGAATTCCTTAAAAGGGATAGATGCCCTTTCATACGCTTGCTCCAAATTGATTTCTTCATTGAATAAAGGCGTCAGAGCTTGTTCATTCACTTCATGGAAAGTAGGGGCCATGATGAAGAATGACAGGAACATCGCAAGTCCGACCAGCACTTGGTTGGGCGGCATTTGCTGTGTTGCAAGCGCCGTTCTGACAAAGGAAAGAACGATGATGATCCTTGTAAAACTTGTCATTAAAATCAGGATGCCTGGCGCAATAGAAAGTACAGTCAGCAGGAGCATCAGCTTTACGGATGTCGATACACTCTCAGGAGTACTGCTGTTGAAAAACTCCATAAACTCATTCATCTTTTTCTGACCCTTTCTTTTGTATCTCCTCAAGCATTTTCTTTCTTCCGCTCGCCATATCACTCAGTTGATTCTTCAGTAACGCGGAAAATTCTGAACGCTGATTGCCGCCATCTTTCTTCGCTCTTTTAAGCAACTTTGTCACAATATCGCTTGGCTGTACAAGCTGCTCCATTTTATTGTTATATTCCTGAATGACTTGGCTGTACTCTTCCGGGTCGTCTATTTCTTTTAAAAGCTGTATATTTTCTCCCACACCAACGATGAGCAGCTTATTGCCCGCTTTAACAATCTGGACTGACCTGTTAGCGCCAAGGCTTGTGCCTCCGAGATTCTCAACAAGCTGGGAGCTTTTATATGACATGCTCTTCTTATTGATGAATTTGAGGAGAAAGTAAATTAATGCTGCCACAAAGGCGGTAGCAAGGATCATCCTGAGAAAATCAAGGAAACCGACCCCTACTTGGGATTTCTTATCGTCTGATTGCTTTGTTGTCTTATCTGCCTGTCCATCATCACACGACTCAGGGTTTTTCATACAATCCTGCACGCTTTTATTAAGCTGCTCTGCGCTCGCCAAACCAATTGGACCGAACAGAGCAGCTAATAAGAAAAGAATTGTCGAGGCAGTTCGGATTAATCTTAACAATTGCCGCACCCTCTAAATGATAAAAGTTCACTAACTCAGTGTTTTAGAAATCGCTTCAATAACGCGGTCTGCCTGGAATGGTTTTACAATGAAATCTTTGGCTCCTGCCTGGATTGCATCAATGACCATCGCTTGCTGGCCCATTGCTGAACACATGATGACCTTTGCGTTCGGATTGATCTTCTTGATTTCCTTTAAAGAAGTGATGCCGTCCATTTCCGGCATTGTGATATCCATTGTGACAAGGTCAGGCTGGAATTCTTTATATTTTTCAAGTGCCTGTGCACCGTCTGCTGCTTCTGCGACAACTTCAAAGCCGTTCTTTGTCAAAATGTCCTTAATCATCATTCTCATGAAAGCCGCATCGTCTACGACTAAAATCTTGTTTGCCATTGGAATTCCTCCTGTAGGTTATTTCAATTTTTTAATGCGATCGCTCTGGCTGATTATATCCGTAACACGGACTCCAAAATTCTCATCAATCACAACTACTTCACCTTGTGCAATCAGGCGATTGTTAACAAGAATATCGACTGGTTCTCCAGCTAGTTTGTCTAGTTCGATAATTGAACCCGACCCCAGCTCGAGGATGTCCCTAACCGAACGTTTCGTTCTGCCAAGTTCAACTGTGACCTGCAGCGGGATATCAAGCAGCATATCCAGGTTCTTTGTCTCAGCCTGCTGTGTCTGTACTGTCTCAAAACTAGAGAATACTGCAGGTTGAACAGTTGGCTGCGCACCCGGCATCACATTGCCAATATGCTGCGGTCCTGGCTGAATCGGCTGTGAATAGCCGTATCCTTGTTGAACGCCCTGATTGGTTTGTGGCTGATAAAAAGCCGGCTCCTGCTGCACCTGGTATTCTGGCTGCTGCATCGGCTGAGTTTGGGCGTAGTTTGGCTGTTCTTGTGATGTAATTGAATGATTAAGTTCAACCTGATTGCTTTGCGGTATAGGTGGCGCTTGAGTTTCAGGTGCAGTTTCCGGAGCCTGTGCTCCACCGGGATTCAATAATTCATCAACCAGACTTTTAGCGAAACTGACGGGCAAAAGCTGCATAATATTCGAATCTATTAAATTGCCAATCTTTAGCGAGAATGATACCTTCACCAAAATATCGTCTTCAGGAATTGAATCAGTACCTTCACCTTCAACGACATTCAACAGATTGATATTCGGAGGTGAAATATCGACTCTTTTACTGAATACTGTCGACATCGAGGTTGCCGCAGATCCCATCATCTGGTTCATAGCCTCTTGTACGGCACTCAGCTGAATCTCATCAAGTAAATCCCTTGGGTTCAATCCATCGCCACCTAGCATTAAATCGGCGATAATCGCAGCGTCATTTTGCTGGATCACAAGCATATTGCTGCCGGTAAATCCTTCGGTATAGTATACCTGCACTGCTACATAAGGATCGGGAAAAGCTTCTTCAAGTTTTGACCTATGCACAGCTGTAACCGTAGGGGTATTAATTTCCACCTTCTGGTTCAATAAAGTTGATAGTGCGGTAGCTGAACTACCAAATGATATATTGCCAATTTCTCCTAAAGCATCTCTTTCCATAAAAGAAAAATAGTCATCTACGTTAATCGTACTTTCTGTTTCTTCCGCTTCATCAGAGCTTCCTCTTAGAAGCGCATCAATCTCATCTTGAGATAACATGTCATCGCTCACCATCATCGTCTCCCCCCTTAAATGTATCAAACACTTGAATGGCTAACTTCTTGTTAATTTTCCCTGGCTGTCCTACCAATTTAGGGATATCTCCGACTTTTATCAGTAATGGTTTATCAATCTGCTGATTCAATTCAATCACGTCGCCGATCTCAAGCATTAAGAAGTCCTGGATCGATATTTCAGATGAACCAATTTCAGCCGTAATTGAAACATCAGCTTTCTGGATTTCACTTTGCAATACTGAATTTTCGATTGGCAAGCTTTGTTTCTTATCGGACTGCATCCAATATTTCACTGACAACTTAGGAATGATCGGTTCAAGGACCACGTGAGGAATACAGATATTGATCATTCCGCTTGCTTCTCCGATCGTGGTATTCAGTGAAATGACTACGACGGTTTCATTTGGCGAAACCATCTGCAAGAACTGCGGATTGATTTCGAATTCTGAAAGCTGCGGATCGATATCAGAAATCGAGCCCCATGCCTCCCGGAAATTTTCAAAAGCTTTCTCGAACATATTGGACATGATCCTGGTTTCGATTTCAGTCAAGCTATCGACTTTATTATGACTTGTCCCTTTTCCACCAAGCAACCTGTCCATCATCGCGTATGCAATATTCGGATTAACCTCCATCAGGATTCTGCCTTCCAGAGGTTCTACATCGAATACATTCAAGATTGTCATCTTGGGAATGGACCGGATGAATTCCTCATAAGGAATCTGATCAGCTGACGCGACACTAATATTGACATAGGTCCTTAACTGAGCTGAGAAAAAGGTCGTCAATAGCCGGGCAAAGTTTTCATGAATTCGGGTAAGGCTGCGGATCTGGTCTTTCGAGAAACGCAAAGCTCTTCTAAAATCATATACTTTAACCCTTTTTTCTACTTGTTCTTTCTTTAATTCATCCGCATCCATTTCTCCTGTTGATAAAGCGGATAACAAAGCATCTATTTCGCTTTGCGATAATACCTCTCCCGACATTCTCTTCACCTCCATGTGGTTACGGTAATTTAATTCATTCTGTTTTATGGGATGAGAGAACCCGTTATATAGACCTTATTGATTTTTCCATCCTGCATCAGGTCATTCAGCTTTGCTTTGAGGGTTTCTTCAAGGTTCATCTTGCCTTCCTTGCCTTGCAGCTCTTCCGCCTTTTTCTCGGATAATTCATAAATAATCAGGTTTTTCACCTGAAAATCTCTCTTTTGCAACTCTTCTTTTGCTTTTTTTCCGTCTGTTTCAATCTTAAAAGAAATCTTAATAAAATCATTCGATGCCAAATTCGTTGTTACCTCTGGGATGTCCACCGAAGCTTCCAGTACCTCATCGATGCTTGGTTCTTTTTCGCCATCCTCAGCACTAAGCTTCATAACCGCTACAACTGCTATAGTCCCTACGAGCAATATGGCTACCAGCATGACCGACATAATCATTACCAGCTTATTATTCTTCATGATTCTGTTCCTCCAACACTCGCCCTCCAAGAAGGCCGACACTCTGATAAAATTCCTGGATTAATTTGCTCACTTCATCTTCACTTTCCCTTACGACATACTTTCTCCCATTGGTTAATGTAATCGTTGTGTCCGGAAAAGCTTCAACCACTTCGATAAATAATGAATTAATTCTAAATGCTTTACCGTTTAATTTAGTTACTTTAATCACAATAATTCACAGGGGCTAAAAGGATTACCCTTTCAGCCCTGCTCCTCTCCTAGTCTATCGTTTTAAGTTTACGAGCTCCTGGAGGATTTCATCAGATGTTGTAATGATTCTGGTATTTGCCTGGAAACCACGCTGAGCCGTGATCATTTCGGTAAACTCTTCCGAAAGGTCTACATTGGACATTTCAAGTGCTCCCGCTGCGATGGAACCCCTACCTTCACCAGCAACATTGATATTAGCTGTACCAGAGTTGACTGACTCCTGGAATGTGTTATTCCCTACCTTGGAAAGTCCTGATGTGTTACTGAATTTAGCCAGTGCAAGCTGTCCAAGAGTCAATACTAAACCATTTGAGAATACACCATTTATCTCACCCGTTGAGCCGATGTTGAAGCTTTCGAGAGCGCCCTGAGTGTTGCCGTCAGGGTAGGCGTTAGCGTCTAGGCTGCCCCCATCAATAGTCAGAGCATTTAATGGCAGGGCTACTGTGAAGGGCGTTGCTACGCCTCCTTTGTTAATCAGCAGGCCAGCACTTTCAATATCATTTGTTGGTACTTTAATATCTACTTCTACTACATTTGCGGTAGGATCGTTGGGATCAACAGGTAATGATTTATCTACGAACGACAATTTCCAGTCACCTGTAGACGCAGTTACAGGGGAAATTTTCATGTCAATAACATGCTCTATTCCATCATTATCGACTATTTTTAGTTGCTGAAGCAGTTCAGAAGCCCCTTTAGCATCTTTTGGCAGGTTACCTTTCATGACTAATTCAGTTGTAACCTTTGCAGGTAATAATGCATTTACATTCACTGTTATATCCTCTAACTGGCCATTCGCATTCAGTGATTGCACTTTATTACCTTCACCAGTAACCAATGTCCCATTATCATCTAGATAGAAGTTTCCTGCACGGGTATACATTTGGGATTGTCCTTGTTTTACAACAAAATATCCATCGCCTGAAATTGCAAGGTCAAGTGCGCGTCCTGTTGTTTGCAAGCTTGATTGAGTGTCGATCATATCGATGGTCGCAATCGTGGAGCCCAACCCCACCTGCATTGGGTTCTTGCCGCCCTTGTTCTCTGTAGCAGCACTTGCGCCCGAGATTGTTTGATTCATAGTATCCTTAAAAGTAACACGGCCCTTTTTGAAGCCGTATGTATTTACATTGGCAATATTGTTTCCAATTACATCAAGTTTTGTTTGGAAGTTTTTCATCCCACTGATTCCTGAGTACATTGAACGAAGCATTATTTAAAACTCCTTTCGATTTGGGGGCTGCTTCAATCGGTCCACAGCCCAGGCCTCCGTGAAGGTCCAGCCTTTTTATTTTTTAATTTTCCATAACGATGGTTCCATTTATATTGGTGAATATTTGTTCAGCTGCTTCCTGCCTTCCCATTGCTGTAATGACAGTGTTGTTTTTCGCACTGACTATCAACGCCGCGTCTTTCAGCAGGACAAGCGAATCACTCACGCCCTTGGCCTTAGCCTGACTAACTTTTTCCTCGATCCTGTTCCAGCGCTCCTGCGATATATTGATTCCACGCTGCTCCAGCCGTTCAGTTGCATGCTTACTTATTGTTAGTCCATTCTTTGATTGGATAGCACTTTGCAATTGCAAGGAAAAAGGTGTTTGTGTTAATTTGTTGGCTTTTACAGGTTTATGGTGTGTCCTGTTAACAGGCAGTGAATGAATTGGATGAAAGTTTGTTTTATCCATTACATCACTTCCTTACGTTATTGAATTTTGGTGATCTGTGAAGAAACGATGCTTGTTTTATTCTCATCATCTAGTAAATAAGATGTTTTGCCATTCTTAAATGAAACAGACAGGACATTAGCTGATTTTTCTTGTTTATTTTCATCAAGATAAGTAATTGTTTTCCCAATCAGCATACTCGCCTGCAACATATGATTTTCACTGGATAACTCATTGATTTGAGAAATGTTCGCCGGTTCAAGGGTCGTGCCATCTTCAAGCACAAATGAAACGGTGTCTTCTTTGAATTGTACAGATGCTACCTTGCCATTTCCCTGTTGAACGGTTTCGGCGCCATTTGCTGTTTCAATCTTATGCCATGTGACATCTTTGCCCACAAACTGGCTATAGGAAATCATTTTATTTTGCTGTTCAGCCTGTACAAATCGATCGATTGATTTCCCCATATTCGTGATTTGCTCAAGTGTCGAAAATGTTGCCATTTGAGCTATGAAATCTTTATCCTGCATCGGATTCATAGGATCCTGATTCTGAAGCTGGGTCATCAAGATTTTTAAAAAATCATCTTTCCCAAGAATATCTGAACCAGCTTTCCTGTCCTTTTGAAGATTCGACAGCAGATAAGAAGAATTAATACTATTCACCATGGTCTGTCTCCTATACTTCAGTATTTAGCAGTGCTTCTTCGAAGGAAAGGTTAAAATCTCCTTTTTCTTCTTTCTTTTCCTGCTTCCCTCTGTCAGGCTGCCTCTCCTGTTGCTGAGAATCTCTATTCATGAATCGTTCTTGCTGGGCCTGCTGCTGAGTCACTTCAATTCTTTCTACCGAAAGGTTTTGTGCCGCAAAGGCCTGCTTGAGACCATTAATCTGGGATTCCAGCGTTTCTTTTGCCGTGCCAGATGTAGTTATGATTCTGGCCATCATCGTTTGATCCTTTTGGAAGAGCTCTATACGGATGCTGCCCAGGTGCTCAGGGAATAATTTAATGAATAGTTTTTGTGTTCCCCCACTGTTCATGAAATGCGATTTTGAAAGAATCGATTCAAATTGCTTCATTAATTGTTCAGATGAAACCGGTCTTTCAGGGCTATTCATCGTTAACATCAATTGCTCAGCCTTTGTCATCTGTGGGAGATAAGCAACTGTTCCAGCTGGACCGTCCGTCTTTAATCCTGAGCTACTCTCTGTAAAAGTTATTTTTTTTGAGTTTGCAAGGTTTAGATCACTCGCTAACTGGGTAAATCTTTTTTGTAAATAATCTGTATGAGAATTTGGTTTACCGGTATCTAAGAGGTTCTTTAATTCTTCACCAAGGTTTTTCAGTGATTCTTTAACAGAATCAGAGCCTTTAGATTCGTTCCCATCAGCATATCTAGTCATTAACTCCAAAAGCTTTAATGCCTTTAATGTCTGCAAATCATTTTGTTCTAACTTCACCAGTAATTGATTTCCATTTTGATTGGCGATTCCCGTTATTATTGCCGCTAAGGATGACAATAGCTCATCTTCAGAGGCACTCTCGATATCATTTTCACTGTTACCGGTCCATTTTTGGATAAAAAGCTTCAAATCTTCTTTATTGATCCCAAAATGTGCCAGCGCCTTAGTTAATAGATTTTCAGAGTCTGAATTCAATACATCCAGCAACTTCAGTCCATCTTCCAAGTCTAAAAGGTCTTTTATGTTGATCATATCCGTCAGGGCACCCAGACTTTCAAGTTTTTTTTCACAATGCGCAGATTCAGTTGATGGTATTGACTCTGTTTTTCCTGATAAGACTGTTGACATTAACCCGGCAAAGCTTCCCCCATTCCCTGCCTTATCGGACAGTTTCTGATTCCCCGTGTCAATGGTATTAAAAAATCCAAGACCTCCTATTTCCATTTTTTCACCTCCTCTCAAATTCTCGTCAACTAATTACCGTTAGCTTCGTTCGTCAATATCTCTGTATACTTTGCTGCTTCTTCGGCAGGAAGTTTTTCCATTATGGCTGCAAGTGATTCTGGCTTAATGTTTGTCAGAATCTTCACTGCTTCCTCTGTATCCATTTTAGTAATAATTGGAGCGGCACTCTTTGCTGACATCGTTTCATAGGTTTTGACGATTTCCCGGAAGGCCCGCTTGTTTTCCTCCTGGATTGCGGTCAGTTCCTCTATTTGTGCTTGGAGCTGTGCTTTTTCCAGTTCCATTCGTTTTAGCTGAGTATCTTTGCTTTCGACTTTAGACTGCAGTTGTTCCATTTTTGCTTCGCGGTCTTTAATTTCTGCTTCAAGGCTGATGATATCTTTTTCAAATTCTTCAATGGATAGCGGCTTTTCTTCCTTTACAAACTGAGATATAAAGGGTACTTTACCACCGATGTCCTTCGCCGTGTCAAAAATATTGACACCTAGAATCGAAAGCGCAACCAAAGCTATAACAATTGCAAACAAGGTTGGAATTGCTATCACATATAAAAACCATTGAAACTTGTTTCCATCCTGATTTTCTTTTTCCTCCACGCTGATCACCTAATTTCCCGGTTCATATATTGCTGAATCGAGACTTCGTCCATCATCCTGCTTTCTGCATACTTTTCATCTGCCAGAAATTGAAGATGGTCTTTCTCTTTGATTTTTTCATACTTTTTTACTTCCTGATTTTTTTCCATCAGCTGCACTTGTTGATAATTCATGATGTTTCTCGCATTCATCACGACTTTCTGATAGTGGGTAATCGATTTTTCAAGATTGCCGATAAACTGTTGATGGTGTCGTATTTCCTGGACCGGCAAACCATCTAGCAGCCGGTCTGATTGAAAGCTCTCAAGATCTTCTTTTTTCTTCAGAAGATGGTAGAGTCTGTCAGCCGCCTCTTCGAACTTTTTTACTGAATCCTGGTATACGACTTGTGCTTCGTCCACTTCTCTCGACTTGAGTGAAAGGATCTTATCAAACTTGAATTGATACCGCATTGATCTATCAACCTTTCCTTACTAACTGCAATAAAGCCTGAACGCTCTCATTTATTGAGACTTTTTCATTGGTGCCTTGCTTTAAGAAATTAAGGATTTGAGGGTATCTCATAATCGCTTCATCTATCTCCGCAGAAGTACCTTTTTTATATGCCCCGATATTAATCAAATCCTCAGCATTGATGTAGGTACTTAGTAATTCCCTCAATCTTTCAGCCGCTTTGACATGTTCATCTGCGACAATATTGTTCATGATTCGGCTTATGCTTTTTAACACGTTCACTGCAGGGTACTGGCCTTTATTGGCTAAGTCCCTGTCTAACACAAAGTGTCCATCCAGGATTCCCCTTACTGTATCAGCAATAGGTTCATTCATGTCGTCACCATCTACAAGGACGGTATAAAAGCCTGTTATTGATCCAAATTCATTCGTCCCTGTCCTTTCTAGAAGCCTTGAAAGGATGGCGAACACTGAAGGAGTATAGCCTTTCGTGGTAGGAGGTTCTCCCACTGCGAGACCTACTTCACGCTGCGCCATAGCCACTCGTGTAACTGAATCCATCATCAGCATGACATTCAATCCTTTATCACGAAAATACTCTGCGATGGCTGTTGCTGTATAGGCTCCTTTGATCCGCATTAATGCAGGCTGGTCTGAAGTGGCAACAACTACTATCGAACGCTTTAGTCCTTCAGGCCCTAGATCACGTTCGATGAACTCTCTGACTTCTCGACCCCGTTCTCCAATCAACCCAATAACATTCAGGTCTGCTGTAGTATTTCTCGCGATCATTCCCAGCAAAGTACTTTTCCCTACACCACTACCGGCAAATATCCCAACACGCTGGCCGCTGCCAACTGTCAGCAGGCTGTCAATCATCCTGACTCCGACTTCTATCGGTTCCGAGATTGGCGGTCTGCTCAAAGGGTTGGGAGGGTCTTGTTCTGTAGGAACTGACGCCAATCCTTTTGGCAGGCTGGATTGATCCAATGGAACACCTAGCGAATCAACGACTTTGCCAATCAATCCCGGGCCTGCTTTAATTTCAAGTGGTTTCATTGTCGTTTCAACGAGACTTCCTGGTGATATATCATGAAGAGATGTATACGGCATCAAAATGACGTTTTCATCTTTAAAACCGACAACCTCCGCCTGGATTTTCCGCTTTTTCTTTGTACCCACATGAATAAAGCAGACATCGCCTATTGAACTTTCAGGCCCTTGTGACTCAATCATCAAGCCAACAACTCTTTTTACACGTCCATACCGTTTAAAACTATCCAGAAAGTCGACATGTTCCAATAAATCTTTGGCCTTCACTATTGTTCACTCTCCAGCATTTCAAACAGCTTATTTTTGATTTCTTCCAATTGGCTGTCTACACTTGCGTCGACCCTGCCATTTTCAGATTCGATGATGCACGATGTCTCCTCAAGGTCTTCATCCGGGTAAATATAGAAATCAATATCCTTTGGAAAGATGGCAATCAGTTCATCCTTTTGATTAAGCAGCTCTTGATAGTGTTTCGGATGTATATGAAGCTGAATATCCCTATAATCCCTGGAGTTTTTTAACGCCCTTTTTACCAGGGGAAGGAACGCTTCATCTGCAGCCAATTTTTCCCCGATGATCTTCCCAGCTATTTTCACCCCGAGATCAAGAATCACCTTTTCTGATGATTCAATATGATTCTCATAATCTCTTTTCGACGCATCTACCGTTTCCTGGGCAAACATGATTGTTTGGCGGTACTCTTCATAGCCCTGGGTTCTACCCTCTTGATAGCCTTGTTCAAAGCCCAGCTGCCTGGATTCTTCAACCAATAAAGATTTTTGCTGATCCCATTCTTGCTGTTCCAGTTGGGCTTGCTGCCGAATCTGCTCTGCTTCCTCAATGGCCTTTGACACAATGTTATCCGCCTCAGCTACAGCACCCTCGAGGATTCGCCTTCTTTCATCTTCAGTATGAGTGAAGACCTGTGGGACTTCTTGTTGTTCCGATGATTCTAACACCCGGATAGAGATGATCTTCTTTTCTGCAGGCATATTACTGGTGTAGTGGGATTTGATAAGCCTAGACAATAATATCATCTCCTCCGCCACGGGCAATGACGATTTCACCAGCTTCTTCCAGACGACGGATAATTGCTACAATCCTGGATTGTGCTTCTTCAACATCGCGAAGCCTTACAGGGCCCATGAATTCCATTTCATCCTGGAAGGTTTCGACCATACGCTTAGACATATTTTTAAAGACAATTTCTTTCACTTCATCACTTGAAACTTTAAGAGCAAGCATGAGATCTTCATTTTCACAATCTCGGATAACACGCTGGATTGCACGGTTATCAAGTGTGACTATATCTTCAAACACGAACATCCGCTTTTTGATTTCCTCTGCAAGCTCAGGGTCCTGGATTTCTAGAGCATCAAGAATCGTGCGCTCGGTTGCACGGTCCACTCCGTTCAATACATCCACTACAGCCTCAATACCGCCAGTTTGCGTATAGTCTTGAGTAACAGTGGCTGAAAGCTTTCTTTCCAGGATTTGCTCGACCTCATTGATAATTTCTGGTGATGTGCTGTCCATCACTGCAATACGGCGTGCAATATCTGCCTGGACGTCTTGCGGCAGTTCAGATAAAATCTGGCCTGCTTGTGCCGAATCTAAATAAGAAAGTATAAGTGCAATTGTTTGTGGATGCTCGTTTTGAATAAAATTGAGAATTTGCCCAGCATCCGCTTTTCGAGCGAAATCAAATGGCCTTACTTGCAGTGATGAAGTCAATCTATTGATGATCACAGCGGCCTGGTCGGTCCCTAATGCTTTTTCTAACACCGTCTTCGCATAACCGATTCCACCTTGGGTGATATAATCCTGCGCAAGCGCGATGCTGTGGAATTCTTCCAGAATTTCTTCCTTTGCCAGAGAGTCAACCTTCTTCACACCTGATATTTCAAGTGTAAGCTTCTCGATTTCTTCTTCACTTAAATGCTTATAAACAGAAGCAGAAACATCTGGGCCAAGCGAGATCAGGAGGATTGCTGCCTTCTGTTTTCCTGTTAATTCCTTTTGGTCTTTCCTCACCATTGTTCCTCCTCCTAATCCTCAGAAATCCAAGTTCGCAATAGCTTTGCGAAATCCTCTGGCTTTTCTTTCGCCATTTTTTCCAGCTGCTTTTTCTTCATTGTGCCTTCTGTCTCAAATTCCTTGTTCACATCAGGAACACGAATTTGCTCATATTTTTCTTCCATTACATATTCTTCTTCTACTTCTTTCTTTCTCGATCTCATAAATAGAAGTAATAAGACTACAATACCTGCTAGCAATAATCCGCCAACAAGGTATACCCACCAAGGCAGCTTCTCTACAGTATTATTATTATCGAAGGTGACTTTACCATTGAACGGCTGCACGGATACAACGACCTTATCTTCGATGACTTCATCTGTCAGCTCTTCGCCTAACGAACCCTTATCAATGGTCGTCCTGACGATGGTACCAAGAATTTTTGTAATATCCTCTACACGTTCCTGCGGCAATGAATTACGGTCATCTGGAGTTGGCGGTTCGACCATCACCTGAATCCCAAGATCTCTCACCTTGTATGGACTCTCGGTGATTTCCTTGCGAATTCTGCTGACCTCATTATTTATTGTTTCTTCGACTCTCTCATAATCTCCGTTGCCGTTTGCGCCCTCAAGGTATTGAGCACCAGTGGTTTCACCAGGGTTTCCTCCCTCGGGAATTCCTCCTGCCTGATCTGCATTCCCAGTGAAGGTTTCAGTAATTCGCTGGGCACTGATTGCGATTCCTTCCATATTTTCTTTATCAACAGGCTCAACGATGTTTTCTTCTCTGTTTTCCTGGGTAAAGTCTACATCGGCGGTAACGGAAACAACTACTTTATCATGCCCCATAAGAGTGCCTAGCAAATTTTGGACTTGCCTTTGCACATCTCTCTCAATTTGCTGTTTGATCTGATGCTGAGAAGCAAAGGAGGCTCCACTGGAATTATTTTCATTTTTTAGATCAAAGTACTCAAAATATTGATTCATGATGACGATATTATCTGTAGGAAGGTTAGGAACACTTTTAGCTACTAAGTGATAGAGTGCATTTATTTGATCTTCCTTGAATTGATAACCTGGGCTTGTATTTAGCACGATGGATGCCGATGCAGGCTGCTCATTATCGCTAACAAAAATCCCTTTTTCAGGCAGGTTAATCATTACCTTCGCATCATTGACGCCATCGATTCCTTTCATCAAATCAGCAAGCTCTGTTTGCATAGCATCCAGTTTTAAAACAAAGAATTCATTATCTGTCATACCGAGGCCGGCATTCTGGCTGAAAAATGAATAATCGATACTTCCTGATTTAGGAATTCCTTCAGCTGCCAGCTCAACTTTTAAGCTATCAACCGATTCTTTCGGAACAAGGATGGTATTGCCCCCATCTGCAATTTCAGATTTTATGCCCCTTGCATCAAGGCTTTCTTTGATACTTCCAGTCTCGGCTGGAGAAAGATTGCTATAAAGCGGCTCAAGGGATGTCCTCGAGGTAAAAAAGGCTGTAAGGACGGCTACTGTCAAAACAAAGAAAATAGACGCACCAAGACTGATTTTTTGCTTTCTGGTGCGCCCTTGCCAGAAATCCTTCATTGTATGTATATACTTTTGAACGGTTTCTTTCATTTCAATCCCCCGGTTATTAAGTCTCTTCTTTTTATATAGCTAATAACCGATATAATCTTAGTTTTTAGCTCATATTATTAAACTTGCATTCTCATCATTTCCTGATATGCTTCAACCACTTTGTTTCTGACTTCCATTGTAGCCTGCAGTGTAATGCTCGCCTTTTGGCTCGCAATCATTACCTGATGGAGGTCAACGTTCTCCCCACGAGCTAGTTTTTCCGTCATTGCATCTGACTGAAGCTGTGTTTTATTTAAATTATCAATAGATTGCTTAAGTACGGACGAAAAACTCTTTTGCGCTTCGTATGGTGTAGGTGTGGGAGTAGACACTTTTGTATCAAATGGCCTGACCATTTGGCTAACAGAATTAATCCCAGCTGAGTTCATTTAGTTCTCTCCTTATTTTCCTATTTCGAGGGCTTTCATCATCATGCCTTTGGAAGCATTGAAAACTGTGACATTTGCTTCATAAGATCGTGTCGCGCTTATTAAATCCACCATTTCCCTTAATGGATCGACATTGGGATACGCAACATACCCCTCTTGATTTGCATCCGGGTGTTCAGGATCATATACCATCTTAAGAGGATTTTCCCTGTCCTCTATTATTCTCGATACTTTAACTCCATTTCCCGTCCCTGATCCGTCTGTTTTCCCCATTGCTTTATTTAGGAATGAAGAAAAATTTCCTTCCTTAGGTTGCAGGACGACCATTTTCCTGAGGTACGGCTCTCCATTTACGCCTCTTGTAGAATCTACATTCGCCATGTTGGAAGAAATGACATCCATTCTGAGGCGCTGGGCGGTTAAAGCAGATGCTGTCGTGTTCATGCTATGAAACATGCTCATGCTTATTTACCTCCCCTAATGACTGTTTGGAGAGAGTTGAACTTTCCATTAATCCTCTCGGTCAGCGCATTATAGTAAATTTGGTTTGTAGCCAGATCGGCCATTTCTTTATCCAAATCAACACTATTCCCATTCTCGTTATAATTCACGTTCGGATTAGTAACGACTCCAGGCAAACGACTCGCTTTGCTGCTGAAATCATAATGGCGGGCATCTGATCTATTCGCTTGAAAGGATTTGCCCATCACATCCTGAAATACAGCCTTGAAGGACACGTCCTTTGCTTTATAGTTCGGTGTATCAACATTCGCGATATTCTGCGAAATGACTTTTTGCTTCGCAGAAGAATAGTTCAACGCATGTTCTAGGGTTGATACAGTGTTTGAAAACAACTTCATTATAGCACCTCGCAATTGCCCTACTGGATTATTTTGGTGAATTTTGTAGTTCCTTGCTGAATTTCGTCATTATATTCCTAATTGTAAAGAATCTGAAATAATCTGTCTATGTACTTTCAGTTAATTTTTATCATGCATTATGCTCATTTTTAAAAATGGTATAAAAGACCTATAAGTTTGCTTTATTGATTTTTTTTACCAATTAACCTTATGTTTCTGTAAAGTTTTTTAAAAAATATAAGAAAAAAGAATCACAAAATGGTTTGTTTATTATTTTTTATTAGGTCAAAAAACCTATATAAAAAGTCATTTTTTCCATTTTTTTCTACCAAATAAGCATAACCTTTGACAGTAAAATTAGAAGCGTGTAAAAAACCCGAAACAAAATTGTAATATTTATCTGTTAAAAACCTTATTGTCCTGCCGCCACTATTTTACGGTCCTGTTAGACAAGATGTAAAAAAACACAAAAAAATCCGCTGAAGATCAGCGGATTTTTGCTTTAGTTACTTTTTAACTTTTCGAGTTCAAATAGGAACTTGTCATTTAATACCTTGATATAAGTTCCTTTCATTCCAAGGGAACGGGACTCGATAACACCTGCGCTTTCTAGCTTGCGTAGTGCGTTGACGATTACGGAACGTGTGATCCCTACTCTGTCAGCGATTTTGGAAGCAACTAGAAGACCTTCTTTTCCGTTAAGTTCTTCAAAGATGTGCTCGATCGCTTCAAGTTCACTGTAGGATAATGAACTGATTGCCATTTGGACTACAGCCTTGCTTCTTGCTTCATCCTCAATCTCTTCTGCCTTTTCACGAAGGATTTCCATTCCTACAACGGTTGCGCCATATTCTCCAAGGATAAGGTCATCGTCGTGGAATTGTTCTTCAAGACGGGCAAGGATCAATGTTCCCAGACGTTCACCACCGCCGATGATCGGCACGATTGTTGTTAAGCCGTTTTTGAAAAGTTCTTTGTTTTCAACAGGGAATGCTGTGTACTCACTCTCAACATCCAGGTTCGGTGATGTCTCCTGGATATTGAAAAGATTCTTCGTATACTCTTCAGGGAATTGGCGGTCTTCGAGCATTTTTACCATACGCTCGTTTTCAATTTGCTGATTGATTCCTAAGCCTAAAAGCTTTCCTCTGCGGCTTACCACAAAGATGTTGGCCTCGATTACTTCACTTAGTGTTTCTGACATTTCTTTAAAGTTTACCGGTTTACCGGCAGCTTTTTGGAGCAGGGCATTAATTTTTCTAGTTTTTGATAGTAAGTCCATTGTTTCTTCCTCCTATTTGCTTCAACAAAAAATACATTTATTTTAATCCTGGCTAGTTTCAATACTTAAGCACAATAAGCAGTCTTTATTTGTCTACCCTATTGAGTATGCATTAAAACGAGTAACCATTATAATATGAACTGGCTTAAATCTTTGTTTCTTGAGATAGCACCAAGTTTTTCTTCTACATATTGCGGAGTAATCGCTACCTTCTCCAAATTGATATCTGGAGCTTCAAAGCTCAGGTCTTCAAGCAGCTTCTCAAGAATTGTCTGCAGTCTTCGCGCTCCGATGTTATCCGTATTCTGATTCACATCATAAGCGACTTCAGCTATCTTACGAATAGCATCGTCAGAAAATTCAATTTGTATACCTTCTGTTTCCAATAAAGCTTCATATTGCTTTGTAAGTGCATTATCAGGCTCAACAAGAATCCTGTAAAAGTCCTCAACTGTCAGCTTAGTAAGCTCTACCCTGATTGGGAAACGCCCTTGCAATTCAGGTATCAGATCAGAAGGCTTTGCCATATGGAAAGCACCAGCAGCGACAAATAGGATATGGTCTGTTTTGACCGGACCGTACTTCGTGTTTACAGTAGACCCTTCCACAACCGGGAGTATATCCCTCTGAACACCCTCACGAGAAACATCCGCACTGGAACCTCCGGAGTTCTTGCTTGCAATCTTGTCAATTTCATCAATGAAAATGATGCCGGCCTGCTCAGCACGGAATGTAGCTTCCTGAGTCACCTCATCCATATCAATCAGCTTATGGGCTTCCTCATTGATTAATAACTTCCTGGCCTCACGTACAGGCAGCTTTCGTTTCTTGCGTTTCTTAGGCACCAAGCCACTCAAAGCATCCTGCATATTCATTCCCATTTGTTCCATTCCAGAACCCTGGAGCATATCAAACATGGAAGGCGTCTGCTCCTCGACTTCGACGGTTACCAACTCATCCTCAAGTTCACCTTTTTCGAGCTTTTCCTTGATGACTTTACGCTTTTCGAATAACCCTAAATCTTCTGATTGGTTTTGCTCTTGATCAGGCTGCTGCTGGCTTCCACCGAACAACATTTCAAGTGGATTTTTGTAATTCACTGATTTTTTCGCTGAAGGGACTAACAGTTCGACAAGACGGCGGTTTGCATTTTCTTCTGCCGGTTCCTTGACACGCTCCATTTTTTCCTCTTTTACAAGCCTGATTGAGGTTTCAACAAGATCCCGAACCATGGATTCGACATCACGGCCAACATAACCGACTTCAGTGAACTTAGTCGCTTCCACCTTTACGAAAGGAGCGCCAACTAACTTAGCCATCCTTCTGGCAATCTCAGTTTTACCTACACCAGTAGGTCCAATCATCAGGATATTCTTAGGGATGATTTCATCCCGGATATTTTCAGCGAGCAAGCCACGGCGGTATCTATTCCTGAGAGCAACTGCAACAGCTTTTTTAGCATCCTTTTGACCGATAATATACTGGTCCAGCTTTTCCACGATCTGCCTTGGAGTTAAATTTGTCGTTTGTTTCACACTCAACACTCCTTTTCCGTTACAGTTCTTCCACGATAATATTGTGGTTTGTGTAAACACAAATGTCAGCAGCAATTTCCAATGAAGACTTCGCGATTTCTTTTGCTGTTAAATGGTCTCCAGCATATTGCTTTAATGCACGGCCAGCAGACAAGGCATAATTACCACCAGAACCAATCGCCAGAATGCCATCATCAGGTTCAATGACTTCGCCTGTTCCGGAAATAAGAAGCATATCAGTCTCATTCAATACAATCAGCATTGCCTCGAGCTTCCTTAGGACTTTATCACTTCTCCATTGCTTTGCAAGTTCGACCGCGGCTCTTTGGAGATTTCCGTTATATTCCTCGAGCTTACCTTCGAACATCTCAAACAGGGTGAATGCATCTGCGACTGAACCGGCAAATCCTGCAATTACTTTACCATTAAACAACTTTCGGACCTTCTTTGCTGTGTGTTTCATCACTACAGCATTCCCAAAGGTCACCTGGCCATCGCCTGACATTGCGCATTGGCCTTTATGTTGAACAGCAAATATCGTTGTGGCATGGAATTCTGACATACCTTCGTCCTCCTTTTGGCTTAAGCCCTCGGATGATGTGACATATAAATATTGCGCAAGTGCTCTTTCGTAACATGGGTATAGACTTGCGTTGAAGACAGGAAGGCATGGCCCATTAGCTCCTGGACAGTCCTCATATCTGCTCCATTGCTCATCATATGTGTAGCAAAGGAATGGCGCAGTTTATGGGGATGGATTTTCCCAGTCAGGGCAGACTTTTCGATCAGCTTATTCAGGATTTCCCTGATTCCTCTGTCCGTGAGAGGCCCACCCCGGAAATTCAAAAACAAATGGCCATGATCATCTTTAGTCTTCAGAAGCTCTGGTCTTCCATTCTTTATGTAGTCTTCAATCGCATCCTGAGCAAAACTTCCGAAAGGCACATATCTATCCTTTTTCCTTTTTCCATGAATTAAAACTGTGGATAGAGATAAATCTATATCCTTCATCTGGATTTTACAGCACTCACCTACACGGATTCCTGTAGCGTAAAGCAGTTCCAAAAGGGCTTTGTTCCTTTTCCCAATCGCAGTTTCGGTTTCACATGCGTTAAACAGCTGGGAAAGTTCCTCTTCATAAAAAAAATCTGGCAGTCGCTTTTCCAGTTTGGGTATGGATACCAGGGAAAAAGGATTATCTCCTACCATTTTTTCACGAAGCAAAAACTTATAAAAGCTGCGCATACATGAAATCCTGCGGGCGACAGACTTTCTGGAGAGCTGCTGGTCAAATAATTTCGTGAGGTAAATCCTTGTATCAGCATACTCAACAGCATCAAGGCTAGTCAGTCCTTGTTCAGACATGAACAAAAAAAATCCCCTAATATCATGTTGATAATGTTCAATTGTATATTGTGAGTAATTTTTTTCAATTTGTAAATATTCAATAAATAAGTTTAAAGAATTGTTCACATTTGCATCCATCTCGTCACCTCACAAGGGCTACTAAATAGTATCATATTTATATAGCCCTCGCAATATAAATTACAAATTTTTCACAAATTTCTGAATTGTTTCCAATGCTCTGGAAGCATGCTTCTCATTACGTTCCTGCTTAGCCTTGATTTTCTCTGGAAGATCAGGGAAAAGCCCGAAGTTTGCATTCATCGGCTGGAAGTTTTTCGCGTTCGTTGTTGTAATATATCTGGCCATGCTTCCCATTGCTGTTTCATGCGGGAATTCCACCGGCTCTTCGCCTTTTACAAGACGTGCAGCATTGATTCCAGCAATCATGCCGCTCGCTGCTGATTCTACATACCCTTCGACCCCAGTCATTTGTCCTGCAAAGAATAAATCTTCTCTATTCCTGAATTGATATGTTGCTTTTAAAACCTTAGGTGAGTTGATAAAGGTATTACGATGCATGACACCGTACCGTACAATTTCAGCGTTTTCCAAACCAGGAATCAGTTGAATGACTTCCTTTTGCGGTCCCCACTTAAGATGAGTCTGGAAGCCTACAATATTGTAAAGTGTACCAGCAGCATCATCCTGGCGAAGCTGGACTACGGCATAAGGACGCTTTCCAGTTCTAGGATCCTCCAGGCCAACCGGCTTCATCGGTCCGAAAAGCATTGTCTTTCTTCCTCTTTGGCCCATGACCTCGATCGGCATACAACCTTCAAAAAAGATTTCTTTTTCAAATTCCTTAAGCGGAACTGTTTCAGCAGAGATCAACGCTTCATAAAAACGGTCGAATTCTTCCTCTGTCATCGGACAGTTAAGGTATGCTGCTTCTCCTTTGTCATATCGGGATTTCAGATAGACCTTATCCATGTCGATGCTGTCTTTTTCAATAATGGGAGCTGCAGCGTCATAAAAATACAAATATTCTTCCCCTGTAAGCTCCTTTAGTTGTTGGGACAGCGTCTGGCTTGTCAAAGGCCCCGTGGCGATGATGGTCGGCCCCTGTGGTATTTCAGTGATTTCTTCATTAAATACAGTAACATTAGGATGTTCCTTCACACGGCTAGTGACATGTGCCGCAAACTCATGGCGATCAACTGCCAAAGCTCCGCCTGCAGGCACAGCACATGCATCAGCTGCTCCAATGATGACAGAGTCAAGCTTTCTCATCTCTTCTTTTAATACACCAACTGCATTTGTTAATGTATTTGCACGCAAAGAGTTACTGCATACCAGTTCAGCAAATTTATCTGTATGGTGAGCAGGCGTCTGCTTTACCGGTCTCATCTCATATAAGTTCACTTTGATGCCTCTTTCGGCAAGCTGCCATGCGGCTTCACTTCCGGCTAAGCCGGCACCAACTACATTTACTGTAGCTTCAGTCATTTCTATTTCCTCCAGTAGCTATTAAGAGTAACGCGTTTGCTTATTCTAATCCAAGTTGCCATGTCTGATATGATCTTAACAGGCAAAAATAAGCAACTGCCTTTCCAAAAGAATTATTATAACATCTGCCTTGACATAAAGCTTCTATTATATACTCAATCTTACTTACTTTACCCTGATTCCTGTACCATTTTGCACTTTACTTTACGAAAAAGAAAGAAAAAAGTTTCACAATCGGTTTAAATTCTCAATTTAACGGTAAACAAAATCAAAGAGTGAGCCCAAGGGCTCACTCTAGCTTTGTGGTTCCTCTTTATAGTCGCATTCTGTACACTGAACCTGGACGCCCTTTTTAAGCTTCTTTTCAACTAGCATATTTTCGCATTTAGGGCATTTCCTTGCAAGTGGTTTATCCCATGAAAGGAAATCGCATTCAGGGAAACGGTCACAGCCGTAAAAAATCCGGCGTTTCTTGCTCTTCCGCTCAATGATATTGCCTTCTTCACACTTAGGGCATTTGACCCCTATCTCCTTGACTATTGCCTTCGTGTTCCTGCAGTCAGGGAAATTGCTGCAGGCCATGAACTTGCCGTAGCGCCCCATTTTGAATACCATCGGTGAACCGCACTGATCACAATCTTCCCCAGCTGGTTCATCCTTGATTTCAATTTCTTGCATTTCTTTTTCCGCAACTTCAAGATTCTTTTCAAAATCACGGTAGAATTCGTCAATGACTTTGACCCAATTGATTTTCCCATCTTCGACATTATCGAGATTCTGTTCCATTTTGGCGGTGAACTCAAGGTCAAGTATTTCCGGGAAAAATTCCAGCATCAGCTCATGGATTACTTCGCCAAGTTCTGTCGGCACGAATCGCTTATTATCAAGTGATACATAGCCTCTCTTTTGGATCGTATCCAGGGTTGGTGCGTATGTTGATGGCCGTCCAATCCCCATTTCCTCAAGTGTCCTGACGAGCCTAGCTTCTGTATATCTTGGAGGCGGCTGTGTAAAGTGCTGCTTCGGTTCGATATCTTTCTTCGTGACCTCGTCACCTTGCTTTAGGTCAGGAAGGAATTTATCCTTTTCTTCCACCTGGTCATCTGAACCTTCAACATAAACCTTCATGAAGCCTGGGAATTTAACCTTCGAGCCAGTCGCACGGAAAGTAACTTCCCCGTTCTTTAAGTCAACACTCATCGTATCCATAATAGCGGAAGCCATCTGGCTCGCGACGAACCGTTCCCAAATAAGTTTGTAAAGCCTGTATTGATCCCTTGAAAGGAATTCCTTTATCGTCTCAGGAACCTTCAATGTACTTGTTGGCCGGATCGCTTCGTGGGCATCTTGAGCATTGGATTGTTTCTTCTCTTTCCTTGCCTCGGTCTGAATGAACTTTTCTCCATACTGAGCAGTGATATACTCCCTTGCTTCACCTTGTGCAACTTCAGAAATCCTGGTAGAGTCCGTTCTCATATAGGTGATTAAACCGACTGTCCCTTCCTTTCCCAGGTCGATACCTTCATAAAGCTGCTGCGCAAGCATCATTGTCTTTTTGGCACGGAAGTTAAGCTTTCTTGCTGCCTCCTGCTGCAAAGAAGAAGTAATGAACGGCGGTGCAGGATTACGTTTACGTTCTTTCTTCGTCACCGACTCAACAGTGAATTTGTTCCCCTTTACTTGTTTAAGGATGTTCTTGACATCATCTTCTGATTTCAATTCAGTTTTTTGTTTGCCAATTCCGTAAAAAGAAGCTTCAAAAGCACTTTTTCCTTTCAGGAATTCTGCACCGATTGTCCAATATTCTTCTGGAACAAACGCAGCGATTTCCTTCTCACGATCAATGATCATCCTTAAGGCAACAGATTGTACGCGTCCTGCGCTCAGCCCCTTCTTGACCTTCTTCCAAAGCAGCGGGCTGATATTATATCCTACTAGTCTGTCCAGAGCACGACGTGCCTGCTGGGCATCTACGAGGTCCATATTGATCGCCCGGGGATGTTTAAAAGATTCCTTGATGGCATCCTTGGTTATCTCATTAAATACAACCCTGCAATCAGAATGGACATCAACGTCAAGACTTTTGGCCAAATGCCATGCAATTGCTTCCCCTTCTCTGTCGGGGTCAGCCGCGAGATAGACTTTCTTTGCTTTTTTAGCTGCAGATTTCAGTTCCTTTAGTACTGGTCCCTTACCCCGGATTGTAATGTACTTAGGGGTGTAATTATTTTTCGTATCAATTCCCATCTGGCTCTTAGGCAAATCTATCAAATGCCCCATAGAGGCTTTCACTTTATATTTTTTTCCAAGATAACGCTCAATCGTCTTAGCCTTTGCAGGCGATTCGACGATGACTAAAAAATCCGACATCCAATTGTCCTCCTTAGAGGTATAAAATTACATTAATTATTATCAACATATCATAATGTTGTCAAATCAACCATTAAAGTAAACGGTTTCATCTAACTTATAAATTTTAAAATACCTGATGCAAAATGTATAACAGATTGAAAATTATTTCAACCTTTTTGATGCATATTTTAATTAAAAGCTGTTTTCGTAAAGAATGTTGTTAAAATCCTAAAGCCGATTTTAATGTGATAAAACGCTATTTTGCAGGTCAGTATTAAGTGTGCAAGCTCTTTTCTCATAATAAGCTTTAATTTTGTGTAGAAACATAGGTCATTAAATCCTATTTTGTAGTCATTAGCAACAAAAGTTTGAGAAAAGAGCCTAATTCAAATATAAAAACAACTTGCTAAAAAAGTATATTTTCAAAACTTTTTCCACCTCAACACTACCATTTTGGACCAATGAAGCTGCTAAGCTTCTGCCTATATTCTCTGTCCATCAAACTCTTTAATAAACCTCAATCCAAGAAATATATCAATTCGTTTTAGGTTACTGCTTTTTGCATTTTATACAGTTATCTCAATATTATTCCACATTACATCCCGAGTTCCTCTAAAATATCCTCTGAACTTTTAACCAGTTTGGCTCCTTGCTGGATTAAATAATGGACTCCCCCAGAATCCGGACTCAAAATGCTACCGGGGACAGCGAATACATCCCTGCCTTCATTCAATGCAAAATCTGCCGTGATCAGTGAACCGCTCTTTTTCCTCGCTTCAACAACAAGTGTACCCACTGAAAGACCGCTGATAATCCTATTTCGCATTGGAAATTGCCATTTCGCAGGCATTGTTGCTGGTGGATATTCTGATAACACCAGTTGTTTTTCCATCATATACTCTGCCAATTTAACATTTTCCTTCGGATAAAGATGATGAAACCCGCCAGCTATGACACCTATTGTTTTCCCGCCCAATTTAATAGCTGCTTTATGGGCATGGGCATCAATCCCCCTTGCGAGACCACTAACAATCAATACATTTTTATGTATTAATGAGGGAAATAAATAGTCGATTGCCCCAATGCCATATGCTGTGGCGTTCCTTGATCCAACCACAGCAAGACTTTCTCTGTTCTTTAACAAAGATAGATTTCCTCTGGCAAACAGCATCCATGGAGGTTGATAGATAGTCTTAAGCCTGTCTGGGTAGTCTTCGTCAAATATAGTGATTAGGTGAATATTCTGTGTGGTGTAGTCATTGAGAAGTTTGTCGGTGGAAATAAATTGATAGTCTTTGTTGAGTCGCTCTACTCGAGGATTAATAGAGGAATAATTTGCAGCTTCATTATTACTTATTGCAGAATTTGCTTTGAGGATTGAGTAAATCGCTTTCCAGCTAGCATACCTGCTATGGACAAGCTGGATCAGTTTCTTTTTTAATTCATCCATATGCTTCCCCCTGTGATTAATAAACAGCCCCTCTGTTAAGAGGGACTGTCTGATTGAAAGTTTTAGTGTGTTTTGCACTTGTCGTAAAGGTCTTGCTCCTTCAAAACGCGGATTAGCGTTTCGCCCATTACGGATGGAGTTTCAGCAACCTGGATGCCGCACTCGTTCATTACGCGGATCTTTTCGTCTGCTGTACCCTTGCCGCCTGAAATGATCGCACCAGCGTGGCCCATGCGCTTTCCAGGAGGTGCAGTTCTTCCGCCGATGAAGCCAACAACTGGTTTCGTCATGTTAGCCTTGACCCACTCAGCTGCTTCTTCTTCAGCAGTGCCGCCGATTTCACCAATCATGATGACAGCATATGTTTCAGGATCTTCATTGAATGCCTTCAGGACATCGATGAAGTTTGTTCCGTTAACCGGATCTCCGCCAATTCCCACAGCTGTAGACTGGCCGAGACCAGCTTGAGTCAACTGGTGTACCGCTTCATATGTCAGTGTTCCAGAACGGGATACAACGCCAACATGGCCTTTAGTATGGATATATCCAGGCATGATACCGATCTTGCACTCATCAGGAGTGATAACACCCGGGCAGTTAGGACCAACAAGGCGAGTTTTCTTTCCTTCCATGTAGCGCTTAACCTTGACCATATCCAATACTGGGATATGCTCAGTAATACAGATTGCCAAATCAAGGTCTGCATCAACAGCTTCGACAATCGCATCTGCAGCAAATGGTGCTGGTACATAGATTACTGTTGCATTTGCGCCTGTTGCATCAACAGCTTCCTGTACTGTGTTGAATACAGGAACGCCTTCTACTTCTGTACCGCCCTTGCCTGGAGATGTTCCTCCAACAATTTTTGTACCATATTCAAGCATTTGTTTTGTATGGAAAAGGGCTGTAGAACCCGTAATCCCTTGAACAATGACCTTTGTATCTTTATTAATGAATACGCTCACGTCAAATTCTCTCCTTTCGATCCTACTTAACTAATGAAACGATTTTTTCAGCGCCGTCTGCCATAGATTCAGCAGCAATGATATTTAACCCAGAGTCATTAAGAATCTGTTTTCCAAGATCAACGTTAGTACCTTCAAGACGAACGACAAGGGGAACTTGTAGTCCAACCTGCTTGGCAGCTTCCACAACACCGGTAGCAATTACATCACACTTCATGATGCCGCCGAAGATATTAACAAAGATTCCTTTTACGTTTGGATCTGAAAGGATAATTTTGAAAGCTTCCGTTACTTTCTCAGCAGTTGCGCCGCCCCCAACATCAAGGAAGTTGGCGGGGTCTCCGCCATAGTGCTTCACGATATCCATAGTTGCCATCGCAAGACCGGCACCGTTAACCATGCAGCCAATATTTCCATCTAAAGAAATATAGCTGAGGTCATATTTCGATGCTTCGATTTCCTTTGGATCTTCTTCTTCAAGGTCTCGGTACTCAACGATATCCTTCTGGCGGTATAGCGCATTTGAATCAAAGTTCAATTTAGCGTCAAGTGCCATTACCTGCCCGTCACCAGTTACAACTAACGGATTGATTTCAGCGATTGAGCAATCTTTTTCGACATAAGCGCTATATAAGCCCATCATGAACTTTACAGCCTGGTTGACTAGTTCCTTTGGGATGTTGATGTTGAATGCGATACGGCGAGCCTGGTATGGCATAAGACCTACTACAGGATCGATTTCTTCTTTGAAGATTTTTTCAGGAGTCGCTTCAGCAACCTCTTCGATCTCCGTTCCGCCTTCTTCAGAAGCCATAAGGACAACACGTGAAGTAGCACGGTCAAGCACAAGGCCTACATAGTACTCCTTCTTGATGTCGCAGCCTTCCTCAATCAATAGGCGTTTTACTTCCTTGCCTTCTGGACCAGTCTGGTGAGTAACCAGTGTCTTTCCTAAAATCTCAGATGCATATGTACGTACTTCATCAAGATTCTTTGCAACCTTGACACCGCCGGCTTTACCCCTTCCGCCAGCATGGATTTGAGCTTTTACGACAACTACTCCCGAGCCAAGCTCTTTAGCTGCTTCAACAGCTTCATCGACTGTAAAAGCAACCTTCCCATTCGGTACTTTTACCCCATATTTTCTGAGGATTTCTTTTCCTTGATACTCATGGACATTCATTTCCCATCCTCCTATCTATTAGAAAAACGAACAAAAAATAGAGAATCGCCAAGCGACCCGCTCCGTAATTTCATTTTCCTAAGTAGAAAATATAATTCATTTAAATTTACTAAAAATAGACTGCGCTTTCATTTTATATAATGAATTATTGATTGTCTACCTTTATGATTTAAATATTTCGCCATTTTAAATATTGCAAAAAAATAACGAAGATAAAGCTTACGAATATAAAAAGCCGGAATCATTGCGTTTCCCGGCTTTGACAATAAAAATCCATGCTAAAAAAGCTATATTCATTCTGTTGGTTTTCATTGTGAAAATATTATTTTTGTTTTCCTGCTTGTTTATCCAAATGATAGACAAAGGAAAATACTTCGGCTACTGCTTGATACAGTTCTTCTGGAATTCGCTCATTTAGTTCCAGTTGGCTCAGGACTTCAACGAGTGAAGGATCTTCCTGGATCGGGATTTCATGATTCTTCGCTTTTTCAATGATTTGTTCAGCAACAAGACCCTTACCCTTCGCCATTACTTTAGGAGCGTCCATATTTCCAGCGTTATAACCCAGGGCAACAGCTGATTTTCTTGTATGCTTAGCTGGTTTCATATTTTAATATCCACTCCGCTATATTCTTTTTGCCCATATAAATCTGCCAGGCTACGTTGATTTCTCCCTGTCTGGGATTGGCCAGGAACATGGAAGTGAACAGAGGACAGATGATAATCAATTTCCGCTAGCTTCAATTTCAATATCGGTGTCATTTCTTCTGCCATTTTTCTCAGAGTGGGATTTTCGTTAAAAATCTGGACACTCATAATTCGATTCTGTACTTGCATATCAACGATAACATCATCTAAATGCTTAAGTTTCAGGTAAAAGAGCACACGGCAAAAATCAGCGTCTATTTTTCCGTCTTCAGTCTTCTTCCCGCTCCATTGCATCGTAAGTTCATTCGTTTTTCCACCCAGCATAAAGGGTATTTGCACAACGAGCTGCTGGATTGGACCCGCTTCCTGGGAAAGCAGCTGGAATCCGGTGAGTTTGTTTAAGACCAATTCTGCGGCTTCTTTAACAGCAGGCGGAGGATTTTCGTTCAACAGGCGCAGAACAAGGGATTTAAGTGTCTCTGATACTTGTGCCTTTCCAATCTCTCCATCTTTTAAAACTTCGCTAAGCTGTTGTTCGTAAGACAGACCCAGGGCTGATAGGAATTGTTTTATCCTTGTATCGGTGAGCAGTGCGGTGCCAGTTTCTTGCAGCGGAGCTGGCTGTTCTGCTTTGGCAACTGCTTCAGAGAGCAGCTGTGCATGCAGGCCTGTTAAATTTCCGGATTGAGGCTGTCCCGCAACCTTAAGCAAGTCTACTCCAGCTTGTCGCCACGTATCCTTTTCTCCCATCAGGACGGATAGGAACTCTCCATCACTCACCATTGAAATTAACTGCTTGAAAGCCTGAAGTCCTTGCTTTGCCTCCGCTTCTTTTCCAGAAGTTCGGTAGAATAACAATTTAAGTGATTCTGCCAGCTCATTAGCTGGGAATGTTTTTTCAGTGACGAAATTTGAAATCATCTGTCTGGCTGTAGAACTGTCGCCATTTTCTATGAGTGTTATGATATTTTTGGCGAAATTCAGCCCATCAGGCAGTTCATCTCCGACTGTGCCTGAGCTTTGCAGCCTGACCAGCATCTGCTGTAAAAGATTGCTTTCACTGCCTTTCGAAGCAATCGCACCAAACTGTTTAAGCAGTTCCAGAGCAACTTGGCTTTCCTGGCCTTCCCGTTTAAGCCATATTGCCGCTAGATTATTCACGGCTGCTTCAGAATTCATTATTTTACTGGATGGCAGCATTTCATTCAAAAGTTTTTTAAGACTTGTACTTGCCCCAGAACTCCACGCCGTGTCTAAAGTCTTTTCAAGTTTATCTAACAACTGGACCAGAGATTGTTCCTTGGTGATGGTGTAGAGGGCATCAAACGAGGCCTGTGTAACAGGAAACCCTCTAGTAAGGATCAATTTTATAGCATCTTGACCAGCACTGCGGGAATCCGCCATACTCAGCCACTCTGCCGCCTGCTTTAGAAGTTCTCGGTTTACTGGAAGCTGCTCCTTGATAAAAAAACGGATAAGTTCAATGGTTTCCTTTGTCGGGTGCATCCCAAATTCTCCGAGAATCTTTGCCATGCTTCCCGGCTGGGCCTTATCCTCACTACCTGATCCAATCACCTTCAAATGAACCTTTCCTTCACCAGGCTGAACCTGGAACCAGTACCGCTCATTTGCAGATAATGGAGTTTCTAATTTTGCAATCATTTTTTGGTTGCCGACTTGCACTTCTGCTACTTGATCAGGATAGAGCTTCAGGATTTTCCCATTAATGATTTGGCCGGGCCGGAATTCAGCTGTTTTAACTTGCTGTGTTGTTTTTTGGTTAAATAAGCCTTGCAGCGCTCCTGTTTCCATGGTTCACCTGCTTTACCAAGTTCTACTGAATATACTCTCTTACGGGAGCGAATGTCTTCCTGTGATGATCAGTGACACCATGCTCCTTGATAGCTCTTAAGTGTTCCGCGGTTCCATACCCCATATTTGCCCCGAATCCATAGGGCGGGAATTCGATACTGAGTTCTTTCATCAGCCTGTCCCTCGTTACTTTGGCAATAATCGAAGCTGCCGCAATGGATATGCTTCTGGAATCACCTTTAATCAGCGCTTCAAACGGATAAGGTGTGTCCAGCTTGACGGCATCAATCAAAAGAAAATCGGGAGTGATCCCTAGTTGATTCACAGCTGAAAGCATCGCTTTCTTGCTGGCCTGGAGAATATTGATTTCATCTATTTCCGCAGCGCTGATCAGTCCTACTCCGACAGCCAGGGCTTCAGACATAATGACCTCAAAATATTCATCCCTTTTTGATTCTGTCAGTTTCTTAGAATCATTGAGACCTGGAAGATAAAAGTTCCCCGGCAGGATGACTGCCCCTGCAACCACTGGACCAGCTAAAGGTCCTCGTCCGGCCTCATCAATCCCGGCAATATACTCGAACCCTTCCGATCGATATTTTCTTTCAAAGGAAGTCATATTGACGAATTGTTCATGGACTTGTTTCTTTTGCTCTTCCTGCCTTTCCCATTTCAGGACAAGTTTTTGCACACCCTTGCGACTATCTTTTTTTAAGGCTTTCAGGAATTCATTGTTTACCTCCTCTTTCCCGAAAAGCTGTTGTTCAATTTCACCAATTGTATATTTCTCCATAAAATTTCTCCTAGTAATACTTCTTTATTATGTATCGGCAGTTTAAATCAAAAATAAAGGCCCTGGACTCAGGACCTTTATTTTTGAGTGTCATTTTCTTTTTCTTCCACAGAGGTCAAATCCTCAGGTCGTTCAAAGGATAGCGGACCTAATTTTTCTGTCCGTATTTCCCTGATCACAAGCTCTGCGACTTTGTCATAGTCAACGTATCCACCAGACATTCTGCAGCCGCGAAAATCGCCAATCTGATCAAAAAGCTCCACAATGTCTTCCGGCAATTCAGACAGCTTATATCTTTCTTGCAGGCGCTCTGGATAGTGTTTTTCCAAATACCTTAGCGCATATACAGTCAAGTCCTGAAGATTAAGGAGCGTGTCTTTAATCGCACCGGTAACTGCGAGCTTGACTCCAACCTGCTGGTCCTCAAACTTTGGCCAAAGGATTCCCGGAGTATCCAGAAGTTCGAGCTCTTTGCCTACTTTGATCCATTGCTGAGATTTCGTCACTCCAGGCCTATTCCCGGTCTGGGCGATATTTTTACCGGCAAGCCTGTTGATCAAGGTCGATTTACCAGCATTCGGGATGCCGACAATCATTGCCCGAATAGCTCTTGGCTTGACACCTTTTGATTTCAGGCGGTCAAACTTGTCTTTTAGGAGGACCTTGGACTCCTGGACGATTTGCTTTAGACCAGTACCGGCCTGTGAGTTGATTGCCAGTGCGGTAATTCCTTTTTTACGGTAGTGGCGCAGCCATTGTTCTGTAACGGCTTTATCCGCCATATCTGCTTTATTCAGTAAAACAATTCTTGGTTTGTGCTGGATGATTTCATCAATCATAGGGTTCCTGGACGAATACGGTATCCGCGCGTCCACCAATTCAAAGATAACATCCACGAGCTTTAATTTTTCCGTGACCTCTCTGCGAGCCTTAGCCATATGGCCTGGAAACCATTGGATCGTCAAAGCAGCCACCTCCTATCTGTTTAGCAATCTCCCGTATGCCTGTTGGGATCTTGTCATGTCCTAGTCTATTGTACGAATATCTTCAATAGGCCAATAGATGATGCTGGTCTTTCCCAGCACCTCTTCAAAAGGTACAGTGCCAATGTGGCGGCTATCCTTGCTGAAACGGCGGTTATCACCCATAACGAAAAGATGGCCTTCAGGTACAGTCTCCCTGCCGATCTTCTCCTCCAGTGTGAAAGGATCTGTCAGCGGCCCATCAATCACCTGTTTTTTATATTCTTCCAAGTATGGTTCTTCGTATGCTTTCCCATTCACATATAATGTGTCATTTTTATATTCTACTTTATCGCCTGGAAGGCCGATTACTCTTTTTATGTAATCTTTGTTTTCGGGTGCATGAAAGACGATGATATCGAATCTTTCGGGCTCCCCAACTTTATAGCTAAGCTTGTTCACGATCATTCGGTCCTGGTCGTGGAGTGTAGGCATCATCGATAAACCGTCCACCACGATTGGTGCAAATAAAAAGTATCGAATAACCGCTGCCAGTACGACAGCAATCAGAAGTGCCTTCGTCCATTCCCATAGTTCATTCTTCTTTTTCTCGGCCATTCTTTTCCCACCATTCCAAAATATATGTTGTTTGAGTACATAACTTTATTTTACATAAGTCAGACAAGATAAACACGATGGGCAATGATTTTTAAAATAAATTTAATAATGCCTTTTCATAAACGATGTGCTTGGCACAATCAAAAGTAAAAACCGGCACCTGGGTTTTTACGAGTATATATACCACACCATTTTAAACGTCTCCTTGAAAAGAGCCACGATGCCTTTCAATATGCGGTTGCATTTTATTAGCATTTCGCCAGGAAAAGAATTTGAATGAAAAAGGAGCTTGGCTAGGCAAGCTCCTTTTTGACATTCATTCTTATCGAATTTCTTTAATACGCGCTTTCTTACCACGTAGGTTACGTAGGTAGTAAAGTTTCGCACGGCGTACTTTACCGCGACGGATAACTTCAAGCTTCGCGATTTTTGGTGTGTGAACAGGGAAAGCACGCTCAACGCCTACTCCGTAAGAAATCTTACGAACTGTAAAAGTTTCGCTGATTCCACCACCACGACGCTTAATCACTACACCTTCAAACAACTGGATACGTTCGCGAGTTCCTTCGACAACCTTAACGTGTACACGTACTGTGTCACCAGGACGGAAAGATGGAAGATCAGTGCGAAGTTGTGCTTTTGTGATTTCTTCGATTAATTGTTGCATCGTATTCAACTCCTCCCACGAATGCTCTTGCACACTTTCATTGCAGCGGAACATTGTTATAAGCGGCATTCAGCACGTTTGCTTTTAGCCACAAGAAGTATCTTAACATAAACAGGGCCTGACTGCAATATTATTCATTAAGTTTTATCAGTTCATCAAGCCATTTTTTCTGCTGCTCTGTCAGCTCTGCTTCTTCGAGAAGATCGGGCCTTCGCTGCACGGTCCTTCTAAGGCTTTCTTTCATCCGCCACTCATCAATCAGTTTATGGTTCCCGGAAACCAAAACATCAGGGACCTTTAATCCGCGGAAGTCAGCGGGTCTTGTATAGTGGGGATGCTCAAGCAGGCCGGTGCTGAAGGAATCCTGGATATGCGACTCTTCGCTGCCCAGTACACCTGGAAGCAGGCGCACGACACTGTCGATGACGACCATCGCTCCAAGCTCTCCGCCGGTCAGGACATAATCTCCGATCGAAATCTCATCGGTGATGACATGTTCACGGATCCGCTCATCATATCCCTCATAATGGCCGCAGATAAAAATCAAATGTTCTTCCTTTGCCAGTTCTTCCGCTTTCTTCTGTGTATACCGTTCACCCTGAGGGCACATGAGGATCACTCTCGGGGAAGTGCTTTTTGCGCGCTCTTTCAAATCACTCACAGCATCGAAAATCGGCTGAGGCTTTAACACCATGCCAGCACCGCCGCCATATGGATAGTCATCCACCGTCTGGTGTTTGTTATCGGCAAAGTCCCGAAAATTGACGACATTGTATTGTGCTGCCCCTTTTTCAGCAGCCTTTTTCAGGATTGAAGAGCCGAACACACCCTCAAACATTTCCGGAAAAATAGACAGGACATCGATATTCATCATGAAAGGAGCCCTTCCATCGGCTCAATTACAATATGCTTTTCCTTGATGTCGACTTTTTTCACTATGTCCTCGATATAAGGAATCAGGAGTTCCTTTCCATTTGCTCCTTTGACAACCCAGACATCATTGGCACCGGGAGTTAGGATTTCGATTACCTTGCCTAGTTCTTCACCTTCCGTTGTTACCATGTTACAGCCTATAACATCCTGGAAATAGAACTCGCCTTCCTCCAGCTCACCTCGCTGCGTTTCTGGAACCTTGAGGATGCCGCCCTTCATTCTTTCTACCTCGTTGACATTTTCGAAACCTTCAAAGGTCAGCAGGTTGAAATTCTTGTGAGTCCTATGGCTTTTCACTACCAATTCCTCCGGATCCTTTGAACCAGGCATGAATAAAAGTAAAGAATTCCCTATCTTGTAGCGTTCCTCAGGAAAGTCAGTCCTTGATATCACCCTAACTTCCCCGCGTATCCCATGTGTATTTACAATTTTTCCGACATTAAAATATTTTTCCATTGCTCAATCACCTCTCGCGAATTTCGGCTACGATGCCATCTTTCACAATAATAGTCTTTCCCGAAAGAAACTCATCCCATTGCTCACCTACACTTACTTCGACGACACCCTGCAGCTCCGTTTCTTTAATTTCACTCCCAAGCGGAAGAATATGTAGTTGTTCTATTTGAAAATCCAGGAGCTTGATTTTTTCTTTATGGACTTTAATTTCTTGTTCAAAATGCTTCTTCAATGTTTCAGGCGGAAACTTCCTGGATTTTTCCAGCTTCTTCAATTCAAATCTCAGTTGATCGCATTCTTTCTGCAGCTGAAGCTTTCTGGAGTGATATTTTTGGTGGATTCTTTCCTTGCTTTCTTCTGTCAGCACCTGTTTGACAATGATGGTTTGCAGTACCTTCAAAGCATTTCCTCCTTAAAGCCAACCTTATCACAGCATTATTTTCCAGACCTTTTCCGAGCTGGATTTCCAGTCCTTTTCAATGCTGGTTCCTGACCTTTTGCAAGGCAGGTTCCAGACCTTTCTTAAGGCTGGTTCCAGATTACAATTGCATCTTAATACTTATCATTATTCCAAGTATCTATTATACCTTAATTTCTACAAATAGAAAAAAGGAGGGTTACCCCTCCCTTTTCAAACAATCATATTGTATTATCGTATCTGATTGTTATTCGACGATTTCCAAGAAAATCTTCTTTTGCTGTGATGAACCTGCTGCATAGACTACTGTTCGAATCGCCTTTGCAACGCGTCCCTGCTTACCAATTACTTTGCCCATATCACTTTTGTTGACGGAAAGCTTATAGGTAACGCGCTGATCCTCTTCATGTTCATTTACATGGACATCTTCAGGAAAATCAACAAGTGGCTTCACGATCGTCTCGATTAATTCTTTCATGGGCGTGTCCACAATTACTTGCTTAGCTTAGCGTTGTGGAATTTTTCCATGATACCTTGCTTAGAGAACAAGTTACGCACTGTATCAGATGGTTTTGCACCGTCGTTCAACCACTTAAGAACTAACTCTTCGTTAAGTTCAACTTTCGCTGGTTGAGCAACCGGGTTGTAAGTTCCAATAGACTCGATGTAACGACCGTCACGTGGTGAACGGGAATCAGCTACTACAATACGATAGAAAGGAGACTTTTTAGCTCCCATACGCTTTAAACGAATTTTTACTGCCATTTTAAATAAGCACCTCCGAATAGTTTCACACAAGATAGAATAATATCAAATTGAAAACAGCTTGTAAAGGGTTTTTTCTTTACAGACTGAAAATTCCTGAATTTACAAGTTAAAAAGGATTGAACGGCATCTTGAAACCGCCTTTTTTCTTGCCTTTTTGCTGCATGTTCGTCATCTGTTTCATCATCTTTTTCATATCTTCGAACTGCTTAAGCAGACGGTTGACTTCCTGTATGGATGTTCCGCTTCCCTTTGCAATCCGTTTCCGCCTGTTGGCGTTGATGATTTCCGGATGAGTCTTTTCGTTTGCTGTCATAGACTGAATGATCGCCTCGACATGTGAAATCTGTTTTTCATCGATTTGAAGATTGTTCATGCCCTTGATTTTATTCGCACCCGGCATCATTTTTAGGATTTCATCCAACGGTCCCATCTTCCTTACCTGGCCAAGCTGGTCCAGGAAGTCATCAAGGGTAAATGATGCTGTACGCATTTTCTTCTCGAGCTCTTTCGCTTTTTCTTCATCGACGTTTGCCTGGGCCTTCTCGATTAACGTTAAGACATCACCCATACCGAGAATTCTTGAAGCCATTCTTTCAGGGTGGAAAGCCTCTAGAGCATCAAGCTTTTCACCGAGACCGACAAATTTGATTGGAGTATTGGTAACAGCGCGGATTGACAGCGCGGCACCGCCTCGTGTATCACCGTCTAGCTTTGTCAGGACGACACCAGTCAAGCCTAACTGTTCATTGAAGCTCTGGGCAACATTGACGGCATCCTGTCCTGTCATCGCGTCGACGACAAGGAAGATCTCATCAGGCTTTGAAAGCTCCTTGATCTGCTTAAGCTCATCCATCAAGTTTTCATCAACATGAAGACGACCAGCTGTATCGATCAGAACATAGTCATTATGGTCTTCCTTCGCTTTGGCAATTGCCTGCTTTGCGATTTCAACAGGGCTGACCTGGTCTCCAAGTGAGAAAACTGGCATGCTCAATTGCTTGCCGAGCGTCTCAAGCTGCTTGATGGCAGCTGGACGATAGATATCCGCCGCTACAAGCAATGGCTTACGGTTGTATTTTTTACGCAGGAGATTCGCAAGCTTTCCGGTTGTAGTCGTTTTACCTGCACCTTGAAGTCCGACCATCATGATGACTGTCGGCGGGCGATTTGCAGCAGCAATCTTGCTTTGCTCGCCACCCATTAACTCGGTAAGTTCCTCTTTAACAACCTTGATGACCTGCTGGCCCGGCGTCAGGCTTTTTACAACCTCCTGGCCAACTGCCCTTTCAGTGACTTTCTTAACGAAGTCTTTTACAACTTTAAAGTTAACGTCAGCCTCAAGTAGAGCCAGACGGACCTCTCGCATCATTTCTTTTACATCCGCTTCAGATACCTTGCCTTTTCCGCGGATTTTTTGCATCGTATTTTGCAGTCGGTCGGCCAATCCTTCAAATGCCATATAATGTGCCTCCCTAGTCTAATTTCTCAAGCTCGGCTATCATTTCATTAAAATCGTGGTTGTTTTCTCCATTGTCCATAAACTCTTTCATTTTTGAAATAAGCTCACTTCTTTTCTGGAATTTCTCGAACAACAACAGCTTCTCTTCGTACTCCTCAAGCATCGCTTCCGTCCGTTTGATATTGTCGTATACAGCCTGCCGGCTAACATCATACTCTTCAGCAATTTCCCCGAGCGAATAGTCATCAAGATAGTATAGAGCCATATAACTGCTTTGTTTTGGAGTAAGCAATGCCTGATAAAAGTCATACAAATAATTCATGCGGTTCGTTTTCTCAAGCATTTGAATTCCCCCATGTTAAGTGAAATACCTTTACATTAAGAGTTTACACACGATCATCTTCTCTGTCAAGAAAAGTTCTTTACAGCGATTTGTTGGTATATCAAGATTCCTCGGCTGCTTCCTCTTCCTCAACAAGGTCAGCGAACAGTCCATAAACATATCTTTCAGCATCGAATTCCTGTAGATCATCCATTTTTTCGCCTAGTCCTACAAATTTAACCGGAATGTTCAGCTCATTGCGGATCGCGAGTACAATTCCGCCTTTCGCCGTTCCATCAAGCTTAGTCAGGACGATGCCGCTCACATCAGTTGCTTCTTTGAAGGTTTTAGCCTGTATCAGGGCGTTCTGGCCAGTCGTTGCATCAAGCACAAGCAGGACTTCATGAGGAGCACCCGGAACCTCGCGCTCAATTACACGCTTTACCTTCTCAAGCTCCTTCATGAGATTGACCTTATTTTGCAATCTGCCGGCAGTATCGCAAATTAGAATATCTGCCTTTCGTGACTTCGCAGACTGGACAGCATCATACATAACAGCAGCGGGGTCAGAACCTTCTGCCTGCTTGATGACGTCGACACCAACGCGATCACCCCAGACTTCAAGCTGTTCGATTGCACCGGCGCGGAATGTATCTCCTGCCGCAAGAAGGACCTTCTTTCCCTCACTTTTGAATTTATGGGCTAATTTACCGATTGTCGTTGTTTTGCCGACACCATTGACACCGACGAATAAAATGACTGTCAACTCATCTTCCTGGATGTTCAGCTGGAAAGAGTCATCATCAGCTCCGGCCTCATAGATATCAACTAGCTTCTCGGAAATAACAGACTGAACATCTTTTGTGTCCTGAATGTTGCGGCGCTTAACCTCTTTTTTCAGCTCCTCGACAAGTTCCATTACTGTGTCAAATCCTACATCTGCCTGGATCAAGATTTCTTCAAGTTCTTCGAAAAATTCTTCATCCACTTTCCGGTATCGTGATACGAGATCATTCACTTTATTAGAGAAATTATCCCTAGTTTTCGTCAAGCCATCTCGGAATTTCTCTGTGACACTCTCAGTCTGTGTCGAAAACTTTTCTTTTAATTTCTTAAAAAAACTCATGGTTCCATCGCCTTCCTACTTAATTCAAAAATATCTCGTTCCGCTTCAAGAATGGACCAATTGCAGCTCCTGACTTCTCGAAACGGAACGAGGTGATTGCGTTTTACTTATGTTTTCACTAGTTCTTTTGAATCCTCAAGCCGGACGGATACCAGCTTGGATACTCCTGACTCCTGCATGGTTACACCATATAGGACATCTGCTTCCTCCATTGTACCCTTACGGTGTGTGATGACGATAAATTGTGTTTCATCACGGTATTTCTTCAGGTATTGAGCGAAACGGTATACATTGGCTTCATCCAATGCAGCCTCAACCTCATCAAGGATACAGAATGGTACTGGACGGACCTTCAGGATGGAGAACAATAAAGCAATCGCGGTCAACGCCCGCTCACCGCCTGATAATAGCCCGAGGTTTTGCAGCTTCTTTCCTGGAGGCTGGGCGACAATTTCGACCCCTGTGTTCAGCAGGTCTTCAGGCTGTGTCAGCCGCAGGTCCGCTCTTCCACCACCGAACAACGCCTGGAACACAGACTCAAAGTGTGAGCGGATGGCAGTGAATGTATGTTCAAATCGTTTTTTCATCTCGTGGTCCATTTCCTCAATGACAAGGAATAATGTGTCCTTTGCTTCCTGGAGATCATTCCTCTGCTCCAACAGGAATTCATAACGCTCAGATACACGCTCGTATTCTTCAATTGCACCTAGATTTACCGTTCCCAGTTCCTCTATCGCCATTTTGATGAGCTTCACTCTTCTTCTTGCCTCATCAGCAGGAATTAACAAAGGATACTGTTCCTTTGCAGCTTCAAATGAAAGCAGGTATTCTTCGCGAAGATGGGCAAGCTTATTGTCCAATTCTACATCAAGCCTGTTCAGCTTCACTTCTTCGTCCTTGAGCACTTCATTAATGCCCTTAAGCAATCTCCTAAGCTCCTTGGATTCTAACTCCTGATCTTCCAGCTTATTCTGAAGGTCAAGCCGCTCATTTCTCCGTGAAGAAATCAGCTTAAGCGTTTCATTTTTATCCTGGAGCTTACTTTTTGCAGCTTCCTCCAGTTGCGTTTCTCCGGAGGAGCTATCGGTCATTTCAGAGGATAGAAGAGATAGATCTTCTTTAAGAATATCCAATTTTTTGGACTGCTCTTCTGCCTGTAAAACTGCAGAATCCAGCTTTTCCTTCACATGTGAAAGCTGTTCTTTCTTTGATGCCAGGCTGATCTTCAATTCACTGATTTCCGAAATAAGAGTATCCTTGGAAGTAGAATTCGAGTTCTTCAGCTCAGTCAAACGCACTATTTCTTTATCAAATTGAACAAGGTCCTGCCGATACTTAGCTAATAAGCCGTCGAGTTCAACCAGTCTGGATTCTAGCTTTTCCTTGTCTGACTCGAGCTGGGTCTTTTCGGAATCGTATACCGATAAGCGTTCATTGATATTCTTCTGTTCCAGCTCCACTTCCCGCAAGTCACCCTTCAAGCTTTGCTGCTTAAAACGAAGCTCTTCACCTGTTTTTCGCAGTTCTTCCAACCTTGCTTCACTGGATTGCGTTTCAGACTTTAATGATTTAACTTTCGATTCAAGCAAGTTTGTCTTTTCTTCCATATCAGCTAGCTTATTTGTTAATTCTTCTAATTCGCCTTTACGGCTAAGCAATGAACTCGATTTTTGTTTTACTGCCCCTCCAGTCATAGACCCACCAGGATTGACCACATCTCCATCAAGCGTGACGATTCTGCTGCGGTATTGCAGCATTTTGGCAATTTCATTCGCACCCTTTAAGTCCCTGGCAATCACAACATTGCCAAGCAAGCTTTTTACGACTTCAGCATACTTTTGATCGAATTGAATCAAATCAGCTGCAGTGCCGATATACGCACTATTCCCTGAAAGAAGCGCGAGCTGTGATGAGGCTAGATACTTGCCTTTGATGATGCTGAGAGGTAAGAAGGTTGCCCTGCCGAAGGATTTTTGCTTCAGAAACTGAATTGCAGCTCTGGCATTCTCTTCGTTTTGGACAACAATATGCTGCATTGCACCGCCAAGAGCTGTTTCAATTGCCGTTTCATATTGTTTAGGAACATGGATTAATTCTGCAATCGCTCCTTCAATTCCCTGAAGACGAGTGTCCCTGGCTTTCAGCACTTCTTTTACACCCTGGAAAAAGCCAGAATAATCTTCTTCCATTTCTTCAAGCATTTCCTTCTTTGATTTAGCTTGCTGGAGGTACTGATATGCCTGATAGAGTGTTTTTTCTTGTTTCTCATAGTTATTTTTAAAAGATTCAAGCTTCTTCTGTTCTTCATAATAGATCCTTGCCTGTTCCTCCAATTGCTGCTGTGAAGAAACGACCTTTTTCTCTATTTCTGCTTTCTTTTCATTGATTTCATCGCGAATCGAGACAAATCGATCATTTTCAATGTCCAGCTTTGACCCCTTGGCTGCTTGCTGCTGCAGCTGTTGTTCGATATAGATTTTTTCATTTTTAGCGCCGGCCTGTTCGTTCAGCACCTCGATGTAGTCGCTTTTGATTGAATCGATCTTAAGCTCGACATCTTCACTGTAAAGCTTTAGTTGCTCCTGTTTCTCCTGAAGTTCTTTCTGAAGAGCAGAAGCTTCCGCTGATAATACAGCTACAGATTCTTGGTACTCAGCCTTCTGTTTTTCCAGCAAGGCAACAGCAGAAGTCAGTTCCTCGATATTCTTTTCGAGTTGACCTTTGTTCTGTGAAGCGTTCTTCTTTCGTTCCTTTAAAACTTCTCTTCTGCCTTCCAGCTTTTCAAGCTCCTCACTTGCATGCAAGAGCACGTTCTGCAAGTCGCTTACCGATTCATCAAGCGCTGCAAGCTGGTCTCTCATTTTTTCAATTTCTGCTTCTTTTTTCTGAAGGACTGCAGACTGCTTGATTTCATCTTCTTTATGCTGTTCAAGCTGCTTGGACAGCTGTTCCCATCGGCCATGCAGGTCTTCGATTTCATAAGCAGTAAGCGCAACTTCAATCTGTTCAAGCTCTTCCTTTTGCTGTAGATAATCCTTTGCAATCGAAGCCTGAATCTTCAACGGCTCTACCTGGCCTTCTAATTCGAGTATGATGTCTGTTACACGATTTAAGTTCTCCTGCGTTTCAAAAAGCTTACCTTCTGCTTTTTTCTTCCGGGATTTATATTTAAGGACACCAGCAGCTTCTTCAAATATCGTCCTGCGATCCTCCGGCTTGCTGTTGAGAATTTCTTCAACCCTGCCCTGACTGATGATGGAGAAAGCTTCACGGCCAAGTCCGGAGTCCATGAATAAATCAACAATATCCTTAAGTCTGCAGTTCTGTTTATTGATCAAATATTCACTGTCACCTGAACGGTAGACACGCCTTGTTACGCTCACTTCATTGTAATCGAGCGGCAATGATTGATCTTCGTTATCGAGGGTTAAAGTTACTTCCGCAAAATTCAGCGGCTTCCGCGAATCACTTCCTGCAAAGATGATATCTTCCATTTTTGCGCCACGGAGCGACTTGGCTGATTGTTCCCCTAAAACCCAGCGGATGGAATCAGTAATATTGCTTTTCCCGCTTCCATTAGGACCTACGACAGCGGTCACACCAGGAACGAATTCTACTGAAATTCTCTCGGCAAACGATTTAAAGCCGACCACATCTAATCGTTTTAAAAACAATATGGCTCTCCCTTTCCAGTTAAACTATTTCTAAGATGACAAGAAAAACGTAAGCGCCTTGGTCAGCCCCGACAAGCGCTGCCCGACAAGAACGCCACGTCCTGTGGCTGTCGGGTCTAGCACGTCCTGTGCCTCGGAGGGCCTGACAGTGAAGTCGTTCTTTGACTTCATTGGCAGGACCGAAATCGAAATGTGTAGCCGACTGCCCAGAAACGCAGAAACTGGAGACTCCGACAAAGAAGCGTTTTTTGCTTCTGATGGCGGAGTTGAAGTTTCGAAGTTTCTAGGAGGCGAAACTAGACAAATCGAATTGCGGAGGCGACTGCCCAACTCCGACAAGCGTTGGAGGGCCTGACAGTGAAGTCGCTCTTTGACTTCATTGGCAGGACCGAAACGTCTCGAGGAGTTAGGAGCCGTAGCTAGACAAGCGTCTCGAGGGGCTAGGCGCTGGAGCTAGACAGTTTTGATACTTTCTAGATATATCTTCTTTTTGCGAGAACCGTTCTATTTGTCGCCCGCTTCCATGTTCGCTTCCATATGGGACTTCAATTTTTCAAGTGCCATCTGGGCAGCATGCTGCTCCGCTTCCTTTTTCGAGCGCCCTGTCCCTGTTCCTAATTCTTGCCCATTAAGGAAGACACGGGATTCGAATTCACGGCTGTGCGCAGGACCAATCTCCTTCATAATCCGGTATTCAAGTGAGCCTGCACCATCCCGCTGTACAAGCTCCTGAAGCTGACTCTTAAAATCCATCACATGAGAAAAAGCACCGTCATTGATTTTCGGAAACACAATTTCTTCTAGAAAGGTAGTGACTGTTTCAATTCCCTTGTCCAAGTATAAGGCACCGATGAAGGCTTCAAAGACATCAGCCAAAAGAGCCGGCCTTGTTCTTCCGCCAGTCATTTCCTCTCCCTTGCCAAGCAATACGATTTCACCAAAGGACAGCTCGTTGGCAAAGGCCACCAGCGATGGCTCACAAACTACAGCTGCGCGCAGCTTTGTAAGCTCTCCCTCACTCATCATTGGATACTTTTTATACAAGAATTGGGATACAGTCAGTTCCAAAACAGCGTCACCAAGAAACTCTAGCCTCTCATTATCTTCATGGGGCTTCCTGCGATGCTCATTCACATAGGATGAATGTGTAAAAGCTTGTTTTAAAAGCTTATCACTATCAAAATGAATACCAATATTATCCTGGAATTCTTTGAATTTCTGCTCCTTTGCGCGGAAATTCTTTTTTTCTCTTTCTCTTCCATTGTTGCGCATGATTTATTCCACCTTGCTCATAATTTAAAGCTGCGATTGCATGAATTGTTGTTTGAAATGATTATGCATTTTACAAAACAATACAGACTAATAACAGTTTACAAAAAATAACGTATATAAAGCAAAAAAACTTGGACTAATTCCAGCAGATTACTTAATTATAAGGAAAACATAGGGAGTTTTTTTATACAGAAGCTATTTTCGCGGGGATGGTCGCTTTTCGTATAAAAATATTTGCCGGATAAACAGGCTTCTTCTTCATGACCGCCATAGCCTTATACACGTTCTAATCCGGCAGCGAGCATGAGATGACCATGTACAGAAGAAAGCCCCGTTTATAAAAACGGAGCTTCTTAGTAAATCGAACAATTACACTTGGCTATTTATGTAGTTAACAGCGTCACCAACTGTACCGATTTTTTCAGCATCATCATCAGAAATTTCCATGTCGAACTCGTCCTCTAATTCCATAACCAATTCAACAACATCAAGGGAATCAGCACCAAGATCATCTTTAAAAGATGCCTCTAAAGTTACTTGAGATTCTTCTACTCCCAAACGGTCAACAATAATTTTTGTTACGCGTTCTAAAACGTCTGCCATGCTTGTTCACCTCCCCTCAAGCCATTATAGTTGATTTTATTTAATTAATAAATGGCTGTAATAATTTTTTAACTAAGAAAAATTCTTTCACTCTCACCCAAAGAGTGTCCAAATTATCAATAATTCTTACACTGGTTATTTCCAGATATCCTACATCACCATGCCGCCATCTACGTGGAGGGTTTGGCCTGTCATATATGCACTGTCTTCGGATGCCAGGAATATGACTGTTCTTGCAATGTCTTTTGGCTCTCCGAAACGGGCTAACGGTATTTGCTTCAGCATTTCTGTTTTTACATCCTCGTTTAACTTATCGGTCATGTCTGTCGTAATAAAGCCCGGAGCTACTGCGTTCACTGTGATGCCTCTAGACGAAAGTTCCTTCGCGGTTGTTTTTGTAAGGCCGATTACTCCGGACTTTGCAGCAACATAGTTTGCCTGACCTGGATTCCCACTGACGCCTACAATTGAAGAGATATTGATGATTCTGCCGCTTCTCTGCTTCATCATTTGTCTTGTAACTGCTTTCGTACACAAGAAGACACCTTTTAGATTGATATTGATTACATCATCCCATTCGGACTCTTTCATCCTCATCAATAGGTTGTCTTTTGTTATACCCGCATTGTTAACAAGTATGTCAATCTTTCCGAAACGCTCGATTGTTTCTTTGGCCATATCAGTCACTGAATCAGAGTTGGAAACATCTGCCTGGATGGCAAAAGCATCCCGTCCCATCGCCTTGATCTCATCAACCACATCAAGCGCTTTTGCTTCACTGCCTGCATAGTTGACAGCAACAGACGCGCCTTCCCTGGCAAGTTCTAAAGCAATTTCGCGCCCAATCCCACGTGATGCACCTGTTACCATCGCCACCTTACCTTCTAGTTTCATTCCTTCTCCTCCTTCAGAGCAGCAACAGCGGCTGCACAAGTTTCTGCGTCATATATTGCGAACGTCTTTGCCGAGCGATCAACTTTCTTAACCAGTCCTGACAGAACCTTACCTGGGCCGATTTCGATAAAAGTATCGACGCCGAGTTCCAGCATTTTCGACACTGAATCCTCCCATAGAACCGGAGAATAAAGTTGTTCCACTAGTCTTTTTTTGAACTCGGAAGCTTCTGTCATCGGTTCAGCAGTTACATTTCCAATCACCGCGACAGTCGCATCCTTTATTGCAATTTTGTCCAATACAGCTTCAAATCTTTCTGCTGCCGGCTTCATTAACGCTGAATGGAATGGACCGCTGACATCAAGAGGAATAACCCGTTTAGCCCCAGCTTCCTTTGCTTTTACTGAAGCTTCTTCCACACCACTTTTTGAACCGGAAATTACGATTTGTCCTGGACTATTCAAGTTAGCTAGCTGAACAGGTTTTCCGCCTGCTGAAACTGTTTCGGTTACATCCATTAGCTTCTGCCGGTCCATGCCGAGGACAGCAGCCATGGTTCCTTCTCCATTCGGTACAGCTTCTTCCATGAATTCACCACGTTTACGGACTGCATACACTGCGTCTTCGAACGAGATAGCACCAGAAGCGACCAATGCAGAATATTCACCCAGGCTATGCCCGGCAGTGTAATCCGGCTTGATTCCAAATTGGCTAAAATAATTCAAGATTGCAATACTAGTCGTCAAAAGAGCAGGCTGAGCATTTGTTGTGAGCGTCAGCTTTTCTTGCGGTCCCTCAAAAATCAAGCTGCTTAAGCTTTCACCCAGAACCTCGTCCGCTTTTTTAAAAGTTTCTGAGACTGATTGTTCTGAACCTGCAAGGGCCTGTCCCATCCCAACTGTCTGCGATCCCTGTCCTGGAAACAAAAACGCGATTTTCCCCATGAAAGATTCCCCTTTAACTCGTTATTTAATGTTCATCATAGCTTCAATTACTTTTCACTTCATCATTTTTCTACGGCAGTTTTGATTGTTCCGGAAACATCCTTTTCAACCATTTCTCTCGCCTGGCGGATCGAATTAAACACCGCATTTGCGTCAGATGATCCATGAGCTTTGATTACGGGAGCCTTAAGGCCGAAAAGACCAGCACCGCCATATTCCGTGTAATCCATCTTATTTTTGAGCACTGTCAGGTCCGGCTTCAGAACAGCGGCAGCCATCTTACTTTTAAGACTGGAAGTCAAAGCCGATTTAAGCATTTTAAACACCGACATTGCAGTACCTTCAATCGTCTTCAGGACCATATTTCCGGTAAAGCCATCTGCCACTACAACGTCAGCTACTCCATCCAGCAAGTCCCTTGATTCCACATTACCTATGAAGTTGATGTCTGCATCCTTCAATAATTCATACGTGTTACGTACAAGCTCATTACCCTTCTTTTCTTCTGTGCCAATATTCAACAGGCCAACACGCGGATTTGTGATACCTCTTGCCTTCTCGCTGTAAATCGATCCCATGATCGCATATTGGACGAGATGTTCAGGCTTAGCGTCAGCATTAGCTCCTACATCAAGAAGCAGGAAGCCTTCTCCACCAATTGTAGGGAGAGTCGGCGCAAGTGCCGGCCTTTCGATCCCTTCTATTCTTCCAACCACGAACAAACCAGCAGCCATCAATGCTCCTGTATTTCCGGCAGAAATGCAGGCATCTGCGTTTCCGTCTGCAACTAGCTGGGCTGCAAGGACCATAGAAGCTGTTTTCTTTCGGCGCACTGCTCTGACAGGTTCATCTGTTCCGAGGATTACTTCTTCTGTATGATGTATTTCAATCCTCTCTTCATTCGTCAGGTACTCCCTGATTTTACTCTCGTCGCCGATAAGCACGATATGTATGTCATTATATTTTTCTATAGCTTTCATTGCTCCGAGGACGATTTCTTTTGGTGCATTGTCTCCGCCCATCGCATCTACTGCTAGCCTCATCGCATTTCATCCCTTACTTTTCATTTTTAGAACGGTACATTTCAAATTCACCTTTAAAAACAAGCTCATTGTTCACATAACTCTTCACTTCTACATGGGTCCGGCCATTGTCATCATCGATTTTTTCGACTCTCGCTTTGGCTATTACCCGTTCACCTTCTTTTACCGATCTTGTGAATTGGATATTCGCTTTAGCCGTTAATGCCAATTCATCATTTATGACTGCTACCGCCAATGAATTCGCCTGCGCAAACAAATGGTGCCCCCGGGCGATTTTATTTCGTCTAAATACATGTTCACTTTTTATATCAAGTATTGATATAGCACTTTGGTCAAGTTCGATATCAATGATTTCTCCAATTACTTCTTCAAGCGGCAATGAACGGACTTCATCTTCAAAACGTTTTTCTGCCACGTTCTTTATTCTTTCCCTAAGTTCTGGAATAGATAGTTCTAGTCTATCCAGCCTTATAGTCTGGATACTGACAGTGAATTTTTCAGCCAGTTCCTCATCTGTTATAAAAGGATTTTCTTTTATCGTCTCAGTCAACATTGACTGCCGTTCTCTTTTGTTGCGTTTCATTTATTTAACACCGCCCGAGCTATTAAGACTAGGTACTAATAGTAGTATATATATTATAAAAAAAGATTGCAAGAAGAAAATATACCTAAGAAAAGCGCAAGCGCCTTGGTCAGCCCCGACAAGCGCTGCCCGACAAAAACGCCACGTCCTGTGGCTGTCGGGTCTAGCACGTCCTGTACCTCGGAGGGCCTGACAGTGAAGTCGTTCTTTGACTTCATTGGCAGGACCGAAATAGAAATGTATANNGTTTCGGAGTTTCTAGGAGGCAACACTAGACAAGCGACTCGAGGGGCTAGGTGCTGGAGCTGGACAATTCTCGAGGTGAATTTATATAAATTCTGATATTATCAAATAACCGAAAGCAGATTCAAAACTGAATCTGCTTCCGTCCATGCTATGAATCTTGTAAGAGTAAATAGATTCAGTCAGGTCAATCCAGTTTCTCATTGGCAAGAGCACCTGTTTCCGCTAGATACTCCCGCAATAATCTATATTTTTCACCCTTCCAGAATGCTTCTGACTGGACGAGCAAGGTCGCGTCATTCCTTGCTGTTTCTAACGCACGGTAATCATGGACCATATCTGCTACCTTGAATTCTGGCAGTCCGCTTTGCTTTTTACCAAAGAAGTCGCCGGGACCCCGCAACTCTAAATCCTTTTCACTAAGAACAAACCCATCATTCGTTTCGGACATTATTTTCATTCTCTCTTTTCCGACTTCGCTTTTAGGATCTGCAAGCAATATACAGTACGATTGGTCACTGCCACGGCCGACCCTGCCTCTTAATTGATGAAGCTGTGCGAGACCAAATCTCTCAGCATCATAAATGAGCATGACAGTCGCATTCGGGACATTGACTCCTACCTCTACAACTGTAGTCGAAACGAGGACTTGCACCTCATTTTCGCTAAAAGCCTTCATGACCTGGTCTTTCTCATCTGAATGAAGGCGTCCGTGCATAAGCCCGACCTTGTAGCGCTCTTTAAAATAAAAACTTAATGTGCTATGGACATCAATTGCATTCTGGACGTCCAGCTTATCAGACTCCTCGATAAGGGGACAGATGACATAGGCCTGTCTTCCTTTAGCGAGCTCTTTTTCCATGAAGGCTAGTACTCGCTCAAGCATCTCATGTTTGGCCCAATATGTTTCGATTGTTTTACGGCCAGCAGGCATTTCGTCGATCACGGAGACATCCATTTCACCGAATACGGTAATTGCCAGAGTTCTTGGTATTGGAGTTGCAGTCATGAACAGAACATCAGGGTTTTCCCCTTTTTCCCGAAGAACCCGTCTTTGTTCAACGCCAAAACGGTGTTGTTCGTCCGTGATAACGAGACCAAGGTTTTGAAAATCCACTTCATCCTGAATCAAAGCATGTGTCCCAATCAATACGTCAATTTCACCAAGTTTTAGCTGTTCAAGCATCTCTCTTCTTCGCTTGCCTTTAACAGAGCTGGTCAGCAAAGCAACTGTTATTCCAAACGGCTCAAGCAACTGTGTCAGTGACTGCGAGTGCTGTTCAGCCAGGATTTCGGTCGGGACCATTAATGCACCTTGATAACCAGCAGAATTTGCTGCATAGAGAGCTATCGCAGCAACTACTGTTTTACCTGAGCCTACATCCCCTTGAAGCAGACGGTTCATGCGGTAAGGTGATTTCATATCACCAAGGATTTCATTTACCACTCGTTTTTGTGCCCCTGTTAATGGAAAAGGCAGTCCTGTGATGAATGCCATTAGGTTGTCCAATTCATATGAAATGGCAATTCCTGGACTCTGTTCACGTTCCAGCTTCCTCAATGACTGCATTTTAAGCTGGAATAAGAGAAACTCCTCGTAAACAAATCTTCTTCTCGCCTGCTTCATTTCATCAGACCCTGATGGAAAATGCATGATCCTTAATGCATCTCTTCGGTTAATCAACTTATATTTCTGCAGAAGCTCTGATGGAAGTATTTCACCTATTTCATGGCCGAATTGCGAAAATGCTTGCTTGATCAGCCTTCTAATCGTTTTTACGGTCATTTTCCCTTTAACAGCATACACAGGTTCAAAATCCTGGCTTATCGCATGTTCACCAGGGGACATTTGTGTAGCGGTAATTGTCTGCCTATGCTGATCCCATTTCCCGGTTACAGTGATGGTTTCCCCAACATTTATTTTTTGCTTTAAATACGGCTGGTTAAAGAAAGTGGCAATGATTAAGTACCGGCCTACAAGCAGCCTGACTGTAAGGCGGTTTTTTTTACGGCCATAATAAACAACAGAAGGTTCACTGTGAACTTTCCCCTCAACCGTGACTCTCTCTTCATGCTTGACTTCAGCCAGGTCCTTTAGGCGATAATCCTCGTAACGGTACGGGAAGTATTCAAGCAAGTCACCGACAGTCCTGATTTGCATATCTGCCAGAGTATCCGCCATTTCATTGCCGATCCCTTTAACAGCTGTTACTGGTTGCTTTTGCTTTAGTTGTTCATTCACGATTATCAAGCGGTATACCGAAAATTCTGACCTCCAGCTCCCGGCCAATCGGTGTTGCCGCTCCCCCTCCTCACGCTGTTTCTGGAGTCTTGCTTTTACCTTTATTGCCTGCACTGCTCATTTTGGGGCAATGCAGAGCCTCTGCTTTTACCGTTTTCGCCTATGCAGCTCATTTTCGGGCAATGCAGGGCCTCTGCTTTTACCGTTTTCGCCTATGCAGCTCATTTTCGGGCAATGCAGAGCCTCTGCTTTTACCGTTTTCGCCTATGCAGCTCATTTTCGGGCAATGCAGGGCCTCTGCTTTTACTGTTTTCTCCTATACCACTCATTTTCGGGTAAAGCAGCTGCTATTGCGTTTATCTAAAATTGTGAAATAACCTATAAAAACCTCTTTATATACAAAATGAAATAGAAGGGGAGTCCCCTTCTATTTCTTAGTACCATATTACAATTTTACTTGTCCAGCGAGAGAATTTCCATAGCTGGATTAATTTATTCGATCGCGAAAATGAAGGCGTATAATGGCTGTTCTCCATTATGGACTTCAACTTCCACATCGCCGTAATTGCTTTCAACAAACTCGACGATTGAATCGACATCTTCATCTGAAGCGTCTTCACCTTTTAGGATCGTCAGGATTTCAGAGTCTTCATCAAGCATCTGATCCAATAGGTCCTTGGCCGCCTTAACTTTATCCTGATCCTTGAGGATGATCTTCCCATCGGCAAGACCCATGAAATCACCTGTTGAAATTTCAAGACCGTCAATACTTGTATCACGGACAGCATATGTCAGCTGACCCGTTTTCACATGCTGCATGGCTTCAGTCATTGCTTCTTTGTTGTCACCAGCTTCAGCTGATGGGTTAAAGGATAGCAACGCTGTCATTCCCTGAGGAACAGTCTTTGAAGGAATGACCACCACTTCTTCTTCCGCTACCTCAGCAGCCTGCTCAGCGGCCATGATGATGTTTTTATTGTTCGGCAGTATGATTATCTTGCGCGCGTTTACTTCTTTGATCGCCGTAATGATATCCTCTGTGCTCGGATTCATTGTCTGGCCGCCTTCGATTACCGCATTGGCACCAATGCTGCGGAAAAGCTCAGCAATTCCGGAACCCATTGAGACAGCGACGATTCCGTATTCCCTCTTTTCTTTCTTTGGCTCACTAGCCTGTGTTCGAAGAGGGGTTGTCGATTCTCCGACAATATCAGTATGCTGCTGTCGCATATTTTCAATTTTCATATTGATCAGGTTTCCGTATCTTTGTCCATAAGTCAGAACCTCTCCAGGCTGTTCTGAGTGGATATGTACCTTTACAACCTCTTCATCTGAAATAACGAGAAGAGAATCTCCATATTTGCTCAAGTCCTGGCGGAAATTTTCCTCAGAGAACGCTTCTTTCCCTTCAAGCCTAACCATGAATTCAGTACAATAGCCGAATTCGATATCTGCAGTATTCATGTGGCTCTGAACACTCTTATGGTGCTCAGCGCTGACAAGCTCATTCATGTTCGGCATGGCAGATGGGGAATCAGGAAGCTTTTCTCCCTTCAATTCTGCAAGGAAACCTTCATAAACGAATACAAGACCCTGTCCGCCACTATCGACTACTCCTACTTCCTTTAGGACTGGCAGCAAGTCTGGAGTGCGGTTTAATGATGCCTTCGCTTCTTTCAGCACTTCTTCCATCAAACCAATAAGGCTTTCATGGTTCTTGGCAACAGCTACAGCATGCTTGGCAGCATCCTTTGCTACTGTTAAAATCGTGCCTTCCACAGGTTTCATGACAGCCTTATAAGCTGTTTCAACACCTGCATTCAACGCAGCGGCAAACTCTACAGAGTTCACAGTTGGCTTACTTTCGATTGCTTTTGCAAACCCGCGGAATAACTGGGAAAGGATAACACCGGAGTTTCCTCTTGCTCCCATAAGCAGGCCCTTAGCAAGCGCGGAACCCACCTTCCCGATATGCTCCTGTACATTGTTCTTTACTTCCTTAGCTCCGGAAGTCATGGATAAATTCATATTTGTTCCCGTATCTCCATCAGGAACAGGGAAGACGTTCAGCGCGTCGACATACTTGGCATTCGCCCCCAAATGGTTGGCGCCCTGGATGATCATCTCCGCAAAACGTTTTCCGTCTAGAACATTAATAGACACAAATCTTTCCTCCTCTTACGGGTTCGTTACACGAACTCCCTGAACGTAAATATTGACCGAGTCAACTGCCAGCCCTACAGTTTTATCAAGAGTGTACTTTACCTTTGACTGGACATTGTGGGCAACCTCGGAAATTTTCGTCCCATAGCTCACAATAATATACATATCGATATGTACTTCTTCGTTTTCCTGGCGAACGATTACTCCGCGAGTGAAATTCTCCCTGCGCAAAATATCTGTTAATCCGTCCTTGATCTGATTCTTTGAAGCCATCCCGACAATACCATAACAATCGACTGCTGCGCCGCCTGCAATCGTTGCAATGACATCATTTGATATATCAATTTGTCCGTACTTCGTTTTTAGCTCGATGGACATGATTCGTTCCCCCTTTGGAAAAATAGCGTTATGCTACAGTTATTTTACTATAAACCAATCAATTTTTAAAGTTATTCCGCACTTCCCTTTATTATTCAGCAAGAATCCCAACTATATGTCAAGGTTTTTTTCTTTATAGCTTTCGCCAGAACTATTGCAAATGGGAAATTTCTATGATAAATTATTAAAGTATGTCAGAGAAAAGGTTATCCTGTTAAATCGCAGTTCTGACGATATGCAAATAATTGCAGCAAAAAATAGTTTCAGCTTTTGTCAGTTAGGAGGGAAATCATATGCCACGTAAATGTGTAGTAACTGGTAAATCAACTCGTTCTGGTAACGCACGCTCTCACGCAATGAACGCTAACAAGCGTACATGGGGTGCTAACCTTCAAAAAGTACGTATTCTTGTAGACGGTAAGCCTAAGCGTGTTTGGGTATCTGCAAGAGCTCTAAGATCAGGTAAAGTTGAACGCGTATAATTAAAAAAGTTGCAGACCTTCTGCCTGGCTCGAGTAGCCGGCAGGAAACTGCACGGCATCCATGTGGGTGCCTTTTTTATTTTGTAATAGGTTTTTATTTCTCTATGCTCATTCTTCCCAAATGGCGGCAAAATAATAGCACCCCGTTTCCAGGGTGCCCAAGAGTATACTTTCCTTCTAATTCTTTGTAATCAGTTCTAATCTTTTTTAAACGCACCTAACATTGCCCGTACGAGGCCACCTAAAAACCTAGGTAGTTTGATTGTATAGAATCTCATACCGTCCCTCCTCACCATCTCTCGCAAACCAGTCTACTTTCTGCATCCGTATAGTATATTCGCGGGTATGCAAAAATTGCTCCTTACATGTGAATCCGTGAATTCAAATCATGAATAGAGCTGTGTAAGAAGACCTTCAATCCCTGCTCCTTACAACTAATAATATGCCTTCAGAAAATGAAAAAGTACCATGACCTCTAATAAGTTCATTACTAATACATAGTGTCGATCCCATAGGAATATGACAGTCATTTAATGGGTATTTAAAATTTTTCAGTGTCATTCCGGAGACTGCTGGTGTAACAGGGAGGAAGGAAATATATTTATACTCGTCCAATTTGCTGACGGTGTAGCTTCCTGGTTTTTTAACAAATAAAATGTTTTTTGCATCAATCATTTCGATATGGAGTGCAGAACCCTGCTGGAGAGGTTTGACGAGAAGCTGGATGTTAGCCATTAAATGGTCAAGCCTTCCCCCGGTTGCGCCAAATATCGTTATGGATTCTGGTTCCTGTTCAAGAGCCCAATTTAAAGCTAGTTCCATATCTGTCTCGTCTTTTTCAGGTTTGAATTTTTTCAGGTCAGTAACCACTTTTTCTATTTCAGCCATTTCTGCTTCTGAAACAGAGTCAAAGTCTCCAAAAGCTGCTGCTGGCTTGAATCCCGCTTTCAATAAATAAAATACACCTCTATCAATCCCAACCCAGATTACATCGGTTCCATCATACAATTGGAAATCAGGTATCAGGTTTGCCGGTCCTCCTGCTACTAAGTTTATTTTCATGAAGACAATCTCCTTTTTACAAATCAAGAATCAGTTTGATTAAATCAAACAGTAAGCTAAATAAAGCCAGCCGCTGTTACGGCTGGCTTTATTTTATGGTCTTAAGCTTGCGATGGCTGCTCCTCTGTCTTCCTTATTGAAAACAGCTGAACCTGCAACGAGTACATTCGCCCCTGCTTCTACACAAAGCTTGGCGGTCTCTTCGTTCACTCCGCCATCGACTTCAATTTCTAGTTCAGGGTTCATTGAGTCAGCGAGCTCTTTTACTTGCCTGATTTTCGGAAGTACTGAGGAAATGAATTTTTGGCCGCCAAAGCCCGGATTGACAGACATAAGCAGCACCATATCTATATCCTCGATGATATGCTTCAGGCTATCCACTGGAGTTGCAGGATTCAGGACAACCCCTGCCTTAACACCAGTGGATTTAATTAGCTGGATTGTCCTATGCAGATGCCTGCTTGCTTCTACATGGACCGTGATGTAATCAGCTCCAGCTTTAGCGAATGCTTCAATATATTGGTCCGGATTTTCGATCATCAGGTGTACATCAAGCGGAAGTTTCGTTACTGGCCTGATTGCCTCGACAATCAACGGGCCAATCGTAATATTCGGCACGAAATGCCCATCCATTACATCCACATGAATATAATCAGCTCCGCCCCGCTCGACGTCCTTAATTTCTTCCCCCAGGCGGGCAAAGTCAGCTGATAAGATTGAAGGCGCTATTTTCACCATGTTTCAGTACCTCGGCTTTCTATCTTTGATTTCTAACAAAAAGTCCTTATAATGCGAATATCTGTATTCAGGCAGAGTTTCAGACTCGACTGCCGCTTTAACTGCACACTTAGGTTCAGCCATATGGAGGCATCCCCGAAATTTGCAATCCTCGCTGATTTCAGAAATGTCCGGGAAGCATGAATTCAACTCTTCAGCCTCAATTTCGGTAAATTCCAGGGAACTGAAACCAGGTGTGTCGGCAACTAGGCCATTATTTATGGTAATCAACTCGACATGTCTTGTCGTGTGCTTGCCCCTGCCCAAATGTGAAGATATATCATCAGTTTTCAATTCCAGATCTGGACGGATCGCATTGAGCAGTGATGACTTTCCAACACCGGATTGTCCAGCAAATACTGAAATCTTCCCCTCGATATGGGGTTTTAATTTTTCCAGACCTTCTGAAGTTTCAGAGGAGGTGAAAATCACCTCATAGCTTGCTTTCCGATAATCCTCTGCGTATTCCTCAAGTCGAGACTTTTGCTCTCCATTGGTTAAATCCATTTTCGTAATGCAGATGAGTGGCTCGATATGGTTATATTCAACAAGAACCAGGAACCGGTCGAGCAGGGCTGAGCTGAAGTCGGGTTCTACAGCTGAAAATACAAGGATTGCCTGGTCTACATTCGCGATTGGAGGCCGGACTAACTCATTCTTCCGACCTTTGACTTCCATGATATAACCTTCCGTGTCATTTTCAGCCTGGAAAACGACCTCGTCACCTACAAGCGGTGTTACCTTGTTTTTGCGGAAAACACCGCGGCCACGGCACTGGACAACCCCATCTTCATTCGCAACATAATAAAAACCGCTCAGTGCCTTGATAATTTTGCCCTCAGGCATAGCAACACTCCCTGTCTGTTAGTCTTGTGGATAATCCACGGTGCCACTATCAATGATTTTCCCATCCCGCATAATCTTATAGGTAGCCTTTTCACCAGGAGCAATCAGAAAATCAAGATTAAGAATTATATCCTCAGTGAGTTCAAAGGTGTCTGCAGGAACCTCTTCCTTGTTGTTCATATCACCTATGAAGACTTTGACTTCTTGAGGTACTCCTTCTTCTGTAGGCTGATAGGGTATGGGCACTTCTCTTGTTTCCTTTTTCGGTACCGGCTCAGGTCCTATCGAAATAACAACACTTACCTTACTCCCTGGCGGCAGTTGAGTGCCTGCTTCAGGTTTTTGGGAAATAACCGACCCGGCTTGTATCGTATCATGAAACGCCTCAGTTCTCTCAATGACGAGGCCAGTGGTTTCTTCATATACATCAAGGTTGCCTTGGTTGTATCCTTTTAAATCACGCAACGTTACCAATTCTGGCCCCTTACTGACTTTGAATTCCAAAGTTGTCTCCTCAGGAATGACGGATTCACCACCTGATGGATTTTGCTCAAGGATTGTACCCGCTTCACTATCGTCATGTTCTTCGGTTTTTATGAAATCCTTGAAGCCTTTACCTTCAAGCAGTTTGACGACATCGTCATACGTCCTGCCAGTATAATCCGATAATTCTACTTTTTCTTTACCTGTACTAATATACAAATCAATTTCATTACCTTCTTTGATCATCTTTCCTGCTTTAGGATTAGTCCGGATGACATTTCCCTCTTCGACTTCATCATCACTGATTTCTTTTTTATCTCCAATGATAAACCCAGCGGACATGAGTTCAGCGACTGCTTCTTCTACTTCCATGCCACTTACATCAGGCACTTCCTTTTCCTTCGGCCCAAATAAGTCAGGACCCATTGTCACCATTACTATTCCCGCAGTCAGGATCAACAAAAACAAAACCGTCATGATAATTGGCCATTTCTTTTTCTTTTTTTTCTCAGGCTTTCCATTTAGTTCCTGTGAAGTGGGAGCATCTTTCCTTACGATTGTTTCATCAAGATTATGATAAGGCCGGTCATTGGTTATGATTGGTATCGCTTTTGTAGCTTCATCATCTTCCGGAATGACGAACTTTCCTTCATTCAAACGCTTTGAGTCAAGCGCTGTTCGCAAATCATCTTCCATTTCATCGACATTATCATAGCGATGGAATGGATCCTTCGCAGTCGCCTTGAGGACAATATTCTCAACGCTTTGAGGAATTTGCGGATTCCACCTTTTTAAGGAAGGAGTTTCGGACTGTAAATGCTTAAGGGCGATGGAAACGGCAGATTCACCTGAAAACGGCAACCTGCCGGTGAGCAATTCAAACATGACAATCCCAATCGAATAAATATCCGATTTCTTATTCGCCATGCCTCCTCTTGCTTGTTCAGGAGAAAGATAATGAACAGAACCCAGCACTGAATTGGTTTGAGTAATACTGGTCGCACTCAAAGCCATCGCAATCCCGAAATCGGTAATTTTCACTGTACCGTTACTGTCGATCAGGATATTGTGTGGCTTGATATCCCGGTGGACAATATGGTTATGGTGGGCATCTGAAATTGCCGATGTAAGCTGCTTCATGATGTCCAGGGCTTCTTCAACTGGAACAGGTGCATGTTGCTGTATGTACTGCTTCAATGTCTGTCCGGCGACATATTCCATCACAATATAGTATAGCCCGTCCTCTTCACCGACATCATAAATACTGACGATATTCGGATGGGCAAGGCTAGTTGCGGATTGCGCTTCTCTATGGAACCTGCGGATGAATTCATCATCATTGGCAAAATCAAGACGAAGCATCTTGACCGCTACATCCCTGTCGAGAATCATATCATGGGCAAGGTAGACATTCGCCATGCCTCCGCCGCCGATCATATCCTTGATCTTATAACGCCCGCTGATTCTTTTTCCAATAATCATATTCTTCACCTGCCCTCGTTGAATTCCTGGTATTCGACGATAGCAAGAGTAATATTATCTTCGCCGCCGTACTGGTTTGCCCTTTTGATAAATTCTGCTGCCTTATCTTCAAGGGACATTTCTTTGTTAGTTATAACACTTTCCATTTCTTCCTGGCTTACTTTATTGGAAAGGCCATCTGAACAAAGCAGCAATGCATCTTCCTCTTCAAAGGTGATTGTTTTCACGTCCATCTCAACCGACTCTTCAGTTCCGAGCGCCCTTAAGAGGACATTTTTCCGGGGATGATGCTCGGCATCTTCCCTTGAAATTTGTCCAGAACGAACGAGTTCGTTAACAAGAGAGTGATCCTCAGTTAACTGTTTGAATCCCGTTTCGTTTAATAAGTAACAACGGCTGTCCCCTATGTTTACGATGGTAGCAAACAGATTCGTACAAATGGCTGCCACGATTGTCGTGCCCATGCCTTCACATTCGGTATTTTTCATAGAGTGCTCAAATATTTCCTTGTTAACTTGCAATACCGCTTCTTCCATCCATTTTTCTGCTTCTTCTGCTGTATGTATCTGTGTTGAATGTTCCCAAAGGTCTTTTAAATGATTGGTTGTCATTTCACTGGCAACATCCCCCGCACGGTGGCCGCCCATGCCATCTGCTACGATGGCAAGGCGCTGACCGTGAGGATTTACAAAGATGCCGCCATTGTCTTCATTATGCAGGCGGACTTTTCCCCTGTCTGTCATGAAAACAGCTTTCATCTTGTCACCTCGTCTCTTCTTTTCTTTCTTTCGCCCGAAGTTGTCCGCAAGCTGCTTCAATGTCATGCCCTTGTTCTCTTCTGATTGTCACATTCACTCCACGGTCGCGAAGAGTACGTTCAAAATTGAAGATTTGGCTCTTTGGTGTCCTTACGTAATCACGTTCAGGTACATAGTTGACCGGAATCAAATTGATATGGCATTTCAAACCTTTAACCAGTTGTGCAAGCTCTTCAGCATGCTCAACCTGATCATTGACACCCCCGAACAGACCGTATTCAAAGCTGATTCTTCTTCCTGTCTTGTTCACATAGTAACGGACTGCGTCCATTAAATCAGGAAGCTTGTATGCGCGGTTGATCGGCATCAGCCTGCTGCGCAATTCATTATTTGGAGCATGCAGGGAAATCGCAAAGTTTATTTGCATATTTTCATCCGCAAATTGATAGATCTTAGGGATGATCCCGCTTGTAGATACGGTAATATGGCGTGCACCAATGTTCATGCCTTTGTCATGGTTCATAATTTTCAAGAAAGAAAGCATATGGTCATAGTTGTCGAATGGTTCACCAATCCCCATGATAACAATCGAACTTACTCTCTCGTCTGTCTCGTCTAGTGCCTGTTGTACTTTTACGACTTGGGCAACGATTTCTCCTGCTTCCAGGTTTCTCTTCAAACCGCCAAGGGTAGAAGCACAGAAAGTACAGCCGATCCTGCAGCCAACCTGCGTGGTTACACAGACAGAGTTTCCATATTCATGCCGCATGAGCACCGTTTCAATTGATACTCCATCCTGCAGTTCAAATAAAAACTTGATTGTTCCGTCAGATGATGTCTGCTGAATGATTGTACTCAGGGTTGTCAGGACAAAATGCTCGTCTAGCTTGTCCCTCAAAGGCTTAGCCAAATTGGACATATCTTCAAAAGAAGCTGCTCTTTTTTTGTAGAGCCAGTCATATATTTGTTCTGCCCTGAACGGTTTTTCTCCTTGATCCTTCAGCCAATCCTTCAGTTCTTCAAGCTGAAGTGAATAAATGGACTTTTTTGCTGTATCCTCGGTTGCTTCATTTCTAGTTGTTTTTTCTTGTTCCATGTTATTCCACCTTCTTTCTTAAACAAGCAATATAAAACCCATCAGAGCCAAAGTCCTGCGGAAGAATTTGCACATCATAGCCATTGATCAATGGTTTGATAGCCACTGGCATTCTTTCTGCAAATGTTGTATCTCCTTCGAATTCCGGATGCTCGCGTAAAAATTTTTCGATTACTTCCTGGTTTTCTTCACGGTCAACCGTGCATGTACTATATACCAGTGTCCCCTTAGCTTTCAAAAGAGGGGCGACTGATTGTAGCAGGCTCAGCTGAATGGTTTGCAACTGTGATAAATCCTGTTCTTTCTTAGTATACTTCATATCCGGCTTTCGTCTCATTACTCCAAGACCAGAGCAGGGAGCATCCAGCAATACCCTGTCAATTGATTCTTTTTCAAAATGGGTGGCTGCCTGGCGGCTGTCCATTTTTTGAGCTTCGATATTTTCGAGACCCAAACGCTCAGCATTCTCAGAGATAAGCTTCACCTTGTGCTCATGAAGGTCAAGTGATATCACCTTCCCGCTATTTCCAAGCTTCTCGGCGATATGAGTAGTTTTCCCTCCAGGTGCAGCACATGCATCAAGAATCACTTCTTCTTCTTGAATGCCTAGTGCGTTGGCAACTAGCATGGAGCTTTCATCCTGGATGGTCAACAACCCATATTTGAAAGCTTTAGATGAGGCCAGATTGCCTCTCAGACACTTGACTGCTTCTGGCAGAATCGGACTCGGCTCTACCTCAAAACCTTCTTCCTCCAGAAGCTCGAGGCACTCATCACGAGAAATTCTCGTCAGATTGACTCTGCCTGTCTGCAGCGGTGCAGTTAAATTCACTTCACACATTTCCCTTGTCTTTTCCTCACCGAATTGGTCTAACCACCTTCTTACAAGCCACAATGGATGGCTGGTCTCAATGGATATTCTTTCCGCAGGATCGGCAATGGAATCGAGTGAAGGTAATCCATTTCTCTGGATGCTCCTGAGCACTCCATTCACAAGACTGGCAATGCCCTTATGTCCCCTGCGTTTTGCGATTTCCACTGCTTCATATATAGCGGCTCTTTCCGGGATTTTATCCAAGTAAACCATCTGGTAAACTGTCATGCGAAGCAAATTAATGACCCAGCTTTGAAGCTTCTTGTTTTTCTCGATAAAAGGCTTTAGGTAAAAATCGATGGTCATTTTGCGTTGAAGGGTGCCATATACCAATTCTGTAAGCAGCCCTACATCGATCGGACTGATTTCATTTTTATCTATCGCGCTGTTCAAGAGCAGATTGCTGTACGCCTGGTTCTTTTCAATTGTTTCCAGGAGCTGCAAGGCAGTATCTCTTACATTTTTCTTTTTACTCATTGATGTCTCCTAACTTAACACCTGGCTCTAAGTTTGCCCCTGCCCCAAGCAAGAATTGCTTCGCATCCATCTTTTTCTTGCCGGCTGGCTGAAGTTCTGTGATTTTTATTGCGGTTTCATCACCAGTCGCAACAACAAAACCATCTTCTTCAACTTTTACGATCGTCCCAGGTTGGTCGCTTCCTTTATGGCTTGCTTTTTCGGCACCCCATAGCTTCATTACCGATCCATCCATAGTGGTATAGGCACCAGGCCAAGGATTCATGCCGCGGATATGGTTATATATATCGCCGCCAGCTCTGTTCCAATCGATTTTTTCCTGTTCGCGCTTGATGTTCCATGCAAATGTAGCTTCTTCATTGTTTTGTGGAACAGGAGTGATTTCTCCTTTTAACAGCTTTGGGAGCGTCTCTGACAAAAGGTCTGCACCAGCTGTGCTCATTTTATCATGCAATGATCCAACTGTATCTGTTTCGGTAATTGGTACTTCCACCTGGGTCAGGATATCGCCAGCGTCCAGTTTTTCAACCATATACATGATAGTTATTCCTGTTTTTTCTTTCCCTTCAATGATGGCATAGTGAATTGGTGCACCACCGCGAAGCTCTGGCAGAAGGGATGCATGGACATTGATGCAGCCATACTTCGGTGCCTCGAGGAGCTGATTTGGTAAGATTTGACCAAACGCAGCAGTGACAATTAAATCCGGATTAAGTGCCAGGATTTTATCCAGCTCTTCCTGCTGGCGGATTTTCTCTGGCTGATAAACCGGGATGCCATGTTTCAACGCTTCTGATTTTACTGGAGGCGGTGTCAGGACCCTTTTTCTTCCAACTGGGCGGTCGGGCTGGGTAACGACTCCTATGACGTCATAGCCCTCGTCGACCAATCTTCTCAAAACCGGGACAGAAAAGTCCGGAGTCCCCATAAATACGATTCTTGTCATTCCTGGTTCAACTCCTCTAACTCAGCTTCTTCGATATATCTTGACACCTTAGTGGTGAATAACACACCGTGCAGATGGTCAATCTCATGCAGGATCGCTCTTGCCAAAAACTCCTCTGCTTCTAATTCATAGCTTTTCCCTTTGCGATCCTGTGCCTTTACCTTCACATAGTTGGGGCGAGTGACCTCTCCGTATAATCCCGGGAAACTTAAGCATCCCTCAGGTCCAGTCTGCTCACCGCGAGTCTCGAGAATCACCGGGTTGATCAATTCAATCGTACCGTGCTCATCATCAATATCGACAATCGCAATCTGCTTCTTTATATCTATTTGAGGGGCAGCCAGGCCAACACCATCAAATTCAATCATTGTATCATACATGTCATCCAGCAGCTTTGCCAGTTTTTTATCGAAAGCTGTCACCTTTTCGCATTCCTGCTCCAAAATGTCTGCTGGGTAATTAACTATTTTTCTTACTGCCAAAATAAATCCTCCAATAAATCCATTTAAATATTAGTATTAGCTTGTTCAATCATCTTTTTTCGTAAACTTTCCTGAAGGCTCATTCCGTAAACTTTATTGCTCGGAAAGCAGCAATCAATGCAAAAGTTTAAAAATATCCTTACATCAGTATATAAGGGTTCAGGTCGACAGAAATCTGCAACGCTCCTGTGCCTGTTTCCTGCTGGTAATGATCCAGTATTGTTTTTAAGGCATTTTTAAGTTCTGGTTCCTTTTTGTATTTTATCAGACATTGATAGCGATATCTATCGTTGATCCGTGGGATTGGTGATGCTACAGGACCCAGAACGACTGCTTCATTCGTCAGCCTTGAGGAGATGAATTTGGCGATCTTTTCAGTAACTGATACGACTTTCATCAATTCTTCATGGCTGACAGTTACCAGGGAAAGGTAATAAAACGGCGGGTACTGATGAACCTTCCTGATCAGCATTTCCTGCTGGTAAAACCGGTCGTAATCCTGTGTCCCGGCAAGTTCAACACTGTAATGCTCAGGAGTATAGGTCTGAATCACTACCTCTCCAGGAAGCTTGTGCCTTCCAGCCCTCCCGCTAACCTGCGTCAAAAGCTGAAATGTTTTTTCCGAGGAGCGGAAATCAGGCAGATTCAACATTGTGTCTGCTGAAAGAACACCTACTAATGTAATGTTTGGAAAATCCAACCCTTTCGCAATCATTTGCGTTCCGAGTAAAATGTCTGCCTGGCCCTCCTGAAAAGCAGTCAGTAACTTTTCATGCGAACCCTTCCTGCCAGTTGTATCGACATCCATCCTGATAATTCTCGCTTCAGGAATCAATTTCAACAATTCTTCCTCAACCTTTTGAGTCCCGGTGCCGAAATAGCGGATATGCTCACTGTTACACTCAGGACAAATGGTCGGCACCCTGTCTTCATAGCCGCAATAATGGCACTTCATCTGCTCATTATAGCGGTGGTATGTCAGCGTAATATCGCAGTGCGGGCAGTTCATGACATATCCGCAATCACGGCACATCACAAACGACGAATGCCCGCGTTTATTCAAAAACAGGACAGTCTGCTCTTTTTTCTCCAGCCTGTCTTTTATCTTTTCAAAAAGCTTTACCGAAAACATAGATCGGTTTCCCGTCCGCAATTCTTCACGCATATCGACGATTTCAACTGTTGGGAGCGCCTGATTGTTCATCCGCTTTGGCAGAGACAGCAGAGTGTACCTTCCTTTTTGCGCACGTGCAAATGATTCAAGTGAAGGAGTTGCACTGCCAAGGACAACTGGACAAGCATTTGTTTTAGCCCGCTGAATCGCGACGTCCCTTGCATGGTATCTCGGGTTTTCCTCTTGTTTGTAGCTCGTTTCATGCTCTTCATCGATAATTATGATCCCGATATTCTCAAAGGGAGCAAAGATCGCTGACCTCGCACCTACAACAACTTTTACTTCCTTGCGCTGGATTTTTCGCCATTCATCATACTTCTCCCCAGCCGACAGTCCGCTATGCATGACAGCCACCAAATCACCAAACCGCTCTTTGAAACGCGTGACCATTTGCGGCGTTAATGAAATTTCAGGCACAAGCACAATCGCTTCCTTGCCTTTCCTTAAGACCTCCTGGATGGATTGCAGATAGATCTCCGTCTTCCCGCTGCCTGTAACACCATACAATAGGAAGACTTCATGCAAATCCTTTTCAATAGCAGAAAGGACCGGGCTAATAGCCTTTTCTTGTTCTTCTGTCAGTTCCAGAGCAACTTTCCGTTCAAATTCCCGTTCTGAATATGGGTCTCTGTATACCTCCAGCTCTTCAACTTTCAGTATGCCTTTTTTAACAAGAGATTGAATTGATGCCTGGGAGATTCCGAGAGTGGAGAGTATCAGCCTCTGTTCCACAGGCTCCGGATGTTCAAGGAAGAAGTCGATTACAGATTGTTGCCCTGACGCCTGTGGTGGAAGTTTATCCCGTGTCTCCTTCAGCTGTTCAGTATCAATTGCTGGGTAAACATGCTTGAGCAGCTTTTTGCGCACTCTGTCCTTCACCTGGTAAACAACTTCTACCCTGCCAGACGCCGCCTCCTTTTGGAGTTGCTGGACAAGCCCCTTCGAAACGGCATCCTCCCATTTAATTTCTCTATTTCCTCTGAATAACTCTATTAAATTCCCAGACAGGTCGGTTATCTCCGTTCTTTTTGCCAGGACAATTTTCTTTTCATATTTAGCCTTTAATGCTGCTGGAAGCATTGCCTGATAAGAGGAGATTTTATAGCTTAATGTATGCTCAGTCAACCAGTCACCCAGCTGTAGAAGCTCCTCATTCAATACCGGTGTCAAATCAAGAGGTTCGATGATTGCCCGCAGCTTCGAAAAACTGGACTCTCCCTTAAGGTCCCTGACAAAGCCCTGGATTTTCCTTGGACCGAAGGGGACGATCACCCTTGTCCCAGGCTTGATCACATCTTTGTATTTTTCAGGGATTTTATAGTCAAAAGTTTTGTCGGTTTGCTTTGCAGGCACATCGACAATAACACTTGCTATATTCATAAGCTTTCATCCTTTTTTAGCAATTGGACAACTTCGGTAAGGATATTCCGGGCTACATCTGCTTTTGGCATCAGTGGCAGTTCGATGTTCGCACCATCCTTTTTGTAAATGGTGACGATATTTGTATCAGCACCAAAGCCAGCCCCTTCCTGCTTAACGTTATTCGCCACAATCATGTCTGCGTTTTTTCTGGCAAGCTTGCCCTTTGCATGGTTTTCGACATTATTCGTTTCAGCCGCGAATCCCACAATCACCTGGTCCTTTTTCCTTTGACCAAGCTCAAAAAGGATATCCTTCGTTCTTTCAAGCTCAAGAGCCTGGTCGCCTTCTTTTTTCTTCATTTTCTCTTCATATACATATTTCGGACGGTAATCTGCGACTGCTGCGGTGCCAATCATGACGTCTGCTTCATCAAAATGTGCTAGTGCAGCCTGATACATGTCCTCAGCACTTTCAACTTTGATCAATTCAGCTCCACTTGGAGGTTCAAGGTTGACTGGCCCGGAAACAAGGATTACTCTTGCTCCCATTTTCACAGCTTCTCCTGCTATTGCATACCCCATCTTGCCAGTTGAGTGGTTGGTGAGGAAACGGACAGGGTCGATTTTCTCCCTTGTAGGGCCCGCGGTAATCAAAAGGGTTTTCCCCGAAAGTCCCCCGCCCTGGTTATTAAAAAATTGGCTTGCAAGCTCTACGATTGTCTCAGGTTCCTCAAGACGGCCCTTACCTGTGTATCCACATGCTAAATACCCTTCTCCCGGTTCAATAAATTCATAACCGAAGCTCCTTAGAGTTTCCATGTTTTTCTTGACAGCAGGATGTTGATACATATGTACATTCATCGCTGGTGCAACCCATACCGGCGCAGTCGCAGCCAGGAGCGTAGTAGATATCATATTGTCAGCGATCCCGTTCGCAAGCTTGCCGATGATGTTGGCAGTTGCCGGAGCAATTATAATCAAATCAGCCCAATCAGCTAAATGGATATGGGCGATATTTTCAGGATTTTTCTCGTCGAATGTATCTGTATAAACTTCACTTCTGGACAATGCCTGAAAAGTGAGCGGAGTTACGAATTTAGCCGCTGAGTCACTAAGGATTACCTTCACTTCAGCGCCAGCCTGGGTAAGCTTGCTCGTCAGCGCAGCACCCTTATATACAGCGATCCCACCGGTCACGCACAAAAGAATTTTTTTACCGTTCAGCATGTCAGAGAACCCCCATTTTACAACAAACTATCATTATGATTGAACTATAACATTTTTTCACAGATTAAGCATGAAAAAGGCAAGGTAGCTACTTTAATAAATCGCTGGGACATGAACAGAGTCTTACATAATGACCTACCTTGACTGGGTCACTGTTTATTAGGTTATTGTGTTTGTCTATGTGACCTTTTTGCGGAAAAAATTCCAAGTTTGGGCTTTTAGAACTTATCTATAAGACCTTTTACTAACAAAAATCCCTTTTCGGGCTTATAGAATGTTTCTATAGGACCTTTTACTAGCAAAAACCCCATTTCGGGCTTATAGAATACTTAAAATGTGCCTGAAAGTCCTAAATAAAAAATAACAACCCAATAAATAGGTTGTTATCGCGGTGTTATTCGTTGATATTTAACTCTTCATGGCTTCCTGCTGTCTTGAAGTGAAGCTTTTCTGCGTTGATTTCTTCAAGTGCCTTGCCGACGAATTTGTGGGAAACATACTTGTCTAATTTAGCATCCATGTGAACCTGCATGCTGCGCGCGCGCTTTGCAGCAACCGATACCAATGAATATTTTGAATCAATTTTAGTCATTAAAGAGTCAATAGAAGGATTAAGCATTTATTCTACCTCCAGCATTTTTTTATAACGATGTTGAACGCGTTCCCTGCGGCAGTGCTCCGCCACAACGATTGACTTAACTCGATCGGCTGCGTTTTCAACATGATCGTTTTCAACCACATAATCATATAATTCCATCATTTCAAGTTCTTCTCTTGCAGCTTTCATCCTGCCTTTGATGATATCTTCCGTTTCAGTTCCTCGTGTCACGATACGGTTTTCAAGCTCTGAAAGGCTAGGCGGCGCAAGGAAAATGAAAAGCCCTTCAGGGAATTTCTTCCTTACCTGGCTTGCTCCCTGAACTTCAATCTCAAGGAAAACATCCCTTCCCGCATCAAGCGTTTCGCGGACGTACTCAACTGGAGTTCCATAGTAATTGCCAACAAACTCCGCATACTCTAGCAATTGGTCCTCTCTGATCATCTCTTCAAACTCTTCCCTTGTCTTGAAGAAATAATCCACTCCATTTTGCTCACCTTCACGAGGCAGCCTCGTTGTCGCGGACACGGAATATTCAAAAGCTGTATCGTGCTGGGAAAATAATTCTTTCCGGACTGTGCCTTTGCCAACTCCTGATGGTCCTGAAAGAACAATCAACAAACCTTTTTCCTGCATTAAATAGTCCTACCCTTCATCAATAATATCATCACGGTCATTCAGGCGGTGAGCTACCGTTTCCGGCTGTACCGCAGAGAGAATGACATGGTCACTGTCCATGACGATGACAGCCCTCGTCCTTCTTCCGTATGTAGCATCTATTAACGATCCTCGGTCGCGAGCGTCCTGGATGATCCGTTTTATTGGAGCTGATTCAGGACTTACGATCGAAATGATCCTGTTAGCTGAAACAATATTGCCGAAGCCTATATTTATAAGCTTTATTGCCATGATGGTCCCCCAATCATCAGTTATTTATTTTGGCCTTTAAAGACCCTTTCTAAACGCTACTCTATATTTTGTACTTGCTCCTTAACCTTTTCCAGGAGGCTTTTCATTTCTACAACTTCCCTGGCAATTCTTGAATCATTCGCCTTGGAACCGATCGTGTTGACCTCGCGATTCATTTCCTGAAGCAGAAAATCAAGTCTCCTTCCAAGAGGCTCATTCGCCTTCACTATTTCTTGGAATTGACTTACATGGCTTTCAAGCCGGGCAATCTCTTCACTGATATCAGCTTTATCTGCAAAGAAGGCAACCTCAGTGAGGATTCTGTCCTCATCTGCCTGGCTATCCATAAATTCAGCCATTTTCTTATGAAGCCTCTCGCGGTACTGCTCTACAACATTCGGCGCCAGCTTGTTCACGCTCGAAATGTTCTCTTTTAGCTGTTCGATATGCTGCAATACATCCTTTTCAAGTGCTGATCCTTCCAGCCTGCGCATTTGGACCAGCTGGTTGCCTGCATCCTCAACGGCAGAAAGGACAAGAAGTTCGAGTTCTTCATTTTCAGCTTCTATTTCCTCAATATGGATGATTTCTTCCCTGCTGACAATATCACGGAGCTCCATATCCCCCGTTATGCTGTACCTGTTTTTAATTTCTGATATGTGATGGACTAATTCGTCCAGGGCTTTCCAGTCAATATGTACACTTCGGCTAACTATGCCTTCGCCCTCCAAAGTTACAAATACTTCGACTCTCCCTCTTTTTATGTGTTCGCCAAGTTTCTTCTTTATTTTTTCTTCCGTTTTCAGGAGCTGTCGGGGCATGCGAATATGGAATTCACAAAAACGGTGATTGACCGTTTTTACCTCGACTGTGACACTGAACCTCTCTGATTCAGCCCTGCTCCTTCCAAACCCAGTCATACTGACGACCATTTCAGACACATCCATTCTTGCTAAAAGGCTGTTTTCGTAAGATTGCTGTTAAAATCCTAACGCCGATTTTAACGTGATAAATGCCATTTTGTAGTTCGGTATTAAGTGTGCTAGCTCTTTTCTCTTAATAATCTTTGTTTGTGAAGAAACATAGGTCATTTAATCCTATTTTGTAGCCAATAGCAACAAAGTTTGAGAAAAGAGCCTTCTAAAAAGTCGAGTTTCCTGTAGACCCGTGGAACAGGCTTATTCATTTATGTAATCTCTAATACTTGTTTTTTCTCGCGCTCACCTCGAAAGGGAATCTCGAGACCAAGAACGTATTCATTTTCATAAAACTTTTAGCAGTAAGTGCAAGAAAGTATTACGAAAAAAAAGAAAGGCAATAGAGCCTTCTCTATTACCTAACGGATTATATCATATTTCTCTTTGTTTTTCTTGCAAAAAATGTTCCTGCAAGCAAAAATGTAGGAATTGCCGATAAGCCAAGGATTAATAACCAGTCACCGGCCAGGATTGGTACGGTATGGAATATTGGCTGCAGGGCAGGTGAATAAATAACCACAAGGACCATGGCCAACGATGAAATGACAGCCCAAACTAAATATTTGTTCTCAAACGGGTTGCGGGCAAAGATTGATTTCTCGCTTCGGCAGTCGAATACATGGATGAGCTGTGCCATCACGAGTGTAGTAAATGCAATCGTCTGGGCATATACCAGGTCATCCGGATTTCTATTATAGACAATGATAAATGCGAACAAAGTCATTAATCCAATCAAGAAGCCTCTTGAAACGACTTTCCAGCCTAACCCCCTGGCAAATACCCCTTCTTTAGGATGGCGCGGAGACCTTTTCATGACATCTTCCTCAGGCTGGTCCAGCCCTAATGCCATCGCAGGCAGACCATCTGTTACCAGGTTCACCCACAGGATTTGAATCGGCACTAGTGGCAGCGGTAAACCAATGATCATCGCGAAAAGCATGACCAATATCTCCCCAACATTGGAAGCAAGGAGGTACCTGATGAACTTCCTGATATTTTCATAAATGTTCCGGCCTTCTTTTATTGCTGCTTTAATAGTCGCAAAGTTATCATCCAGAAGTACGAGTGAAGAAGCTTCCTTCGCTACATCTGTACCAGCAATCCCCATAGCCACACCAATATCTGCAGCCTTAATTGCTGGTGCATCGTTTACGCCATCGCCTGTCATAGCGACGATATGTCCTCTGTTTTGCAGGGCCTTGACGATCTTTAGTTTATGTTCTGGCGAAACTCGCGCAAAAACGGAGACATCATCGACGATATCCTCCAGCTCAGAAACGGACATCTCTGATAACGCTTTTCCATCCAATACTTTGCTGCCTTTGGTTAAAATACCTAACTGATTCGCAATCGCCTTTGCTGTAATGACGTGATCACCAGTAATCATCACCGTTTTGATCCCTGCGTCGCGGCATTCTTTTACAGCTGTCTTCACCTCAGGTCGCGGCGGGTCAATCATACCTTGCAATCCGATGAAAACCAGGTCTTTTTCGGCTTCATTTTCATGAAGGACTACAGTGTTTTGAGGAATCGGTTTGAAGGCAATTGCAATCGTTCTTAATGCGTTGCCAGCCAGCTCGTCAATCGCGCCCTGGACTTTAGAAGTCAAATCTTTTGTCAGGCGCTGCTGTCTTTCGTCCCAAAGGATTGAATCACTTAATCCAATCAGAACATCCGGTGCGCCTTTTACAACAGCGAATTTACGTCCCGTATGATCTTTCACAATCATGCTCATCATTTTTCGTTGGGAATCGAATGGGAACTCATTTACAATTTCAAACTGGTTGAGCAAATTCTCTCTTCTGTAGCCGGCTTTCATTGCGGCAACCAGCAGAGCACCTTCAGTTGGGTCACCATCAATTGCGTACTCACCATCTTTGTCAATCATTTCAGCGTGGTTGCAAAGCATGCCAAATGTCAGCAGCTGCTGCAGAGATTTTTCATTTTGCGGGTCCACGCTTTTATCATTATAAAAGAACAACCCTGTCGGTGAGTATCCGACACCGTCGACTGTCCAAGTTTTATTGCCACTCCAAAGATGAGTGACCGTCATCTTGTTTTGCGTCATCGTCCCTGTTTTGTCAGAACAAATAACAGACGCACAGCCAAGTGTCTCCACAGCCGGCAACTTCCTGACGATCGCATTCTTCCTGATCATTCTCTGGACACCGAGTGACAATGCCACCGTTACAATTGCAGGAAGCCCTTCCGGGATGGCGGCTACCGCCAAGCTGACACCCGCAAGGAACATCGTATATAGATCATGCCCCTGAAGCACTCCAATCCCTACTACCAATAGTGTTAAGAAAAGAGCTGCTGTAATCAGGATTTTGCCCAACTGTTCCAGTCTGCGCTGCAGCGGTGTTTCCTGTGTTTCGGCCGTCTGGAGCAAGTCAGCGATTTGGCCCATTGCTGTTTTCATACCTGTAGCAACAACAACACCGGTTCCAGTTCCCCTTGTAACCATCGTGCCCATGAACGCCATATTTTCCATATCACCAAGTCCCGGGTTAGGAATCCTCAACGGACTTGTGTTTTTTTGTACTGGGACTGACTCTCCCGTAAGCGCTGACTCTTCAATTTCCAGACTTCTGGATTCAACCAAGCGGATATCCGCACCAATCCTGTCCCCGCTTATAAATTTAAGGATGTCTCCAGGTACGACTTCCTTTGATGGAATCTTGATCCACTCTCCATCACGCAAAGCATGGACCTGCGGAGCAGAAAGCTCTTTCAGGGCATCAAGTGATTTTTCCGCCTTCCTTTCCTGGAAAAAACCTAAAATTCCATTTACAAGAACAATGGCTATAATGGCGATCGCATCGACCATTTCACCGAGAAGGCCTGATATCAAAGTTGCTGCAAGGAGCACCAGTACCATGAAATCCTTGAACTGGCTGAAGAATAATAACAGGGCCGATTGTTTCTCCCCCTCGGCCAATGCATTATATCCATGCTGTTCACGTCTGCGTTTTACTTCCTTTTCTTCCAATCCTTCTGTAAAATCTGTTCTTAAGGCACTAGCTATTTCATTTTCATTCATCTCATGGAACTTCATGGGGCCATCACACTTCCTCCTTGTTTGTCCTACTCTAAAGAAAGCTTATTCAGCCCTGTCCAAAAAAATGATAAGATGTTTATAGATATAAAAGCGGAGGCGACTGCCCAACTCCGACAAGCGCTGGAGGGCCTGACAGTGAAGTCGCTCATTGACTTCATTGGCAGGACCGAAATCGGAAAGTTTAGCCGACTGTCCAGAAACGCAGAAACTGGAGACTCCGACAAAGAAGCGCTTTTTGCTTCTGACGGCGGAGTTGAAGTTTCGGAGTTTCTAGGAGGCGAAACTAGACAAGCGTCTCGAGGAGTTAGGAGCCGCAGCTGGACAATAGAAAAGCGGAACCGCCTTGGTCAAACCAGACAAGGCTTCAGATAAATAGAAAAGGATGTATTTCATATGTCATTTGACGGATTGTTTACAAGAGCCATCACAAACGAACTTTCCTCCCTTCTAAAAGGGGGACGAATCAATAAAATTCACCAGCCTTATAAAAATGAAATTATCCTGGCTGTGAGGGCAAACGGAGTTAACCATAAGCTGCTATTGTCTGCTCACCCGAGCTACGCCAGAGTCCAAATCACAAACGAGCAATATGATAACCCTAACGAACCACCAATGTTCTGCATGCTTCTGCGCAAACACCTTGAAGGATTCATAATAGAAGATATTAAACAGGCCGGACTTGATCGGATGATTATTTTTGAAGTAAAAGGAAGAAATGAAATAGGCGATATATCCTACAAGCAGTTGATTGTTGAAATCATGGGACGCCACAGCAACATTATCATTGTCGATAAAAGCAGGAACATGATCCTTGACAGCATCAAGCATGTTTCATTTGCCGTTAATACGCACAGGGCAATTATGCCAGGGCAAGAGTATGTCTTGCCTCCCCAACAGGAGAAAATGAACCCGTTTGAGGCCCAGGAAGAAGATGTGCTAAGAGTAATCGATTTTAATGCAGGCAAACTCGACAAGCAGCTAGTTTCAAATTTCGCCGGAGTGTCACCGGTATTGGCAAGGGAAATAGTTTTTAAAGCTGGCCTAGCAAACCGTACGACCCTTCCAAAGACCTTCATCTCCGTGATGAGTGAGTTCAGAGAACACAACTACAAACCTTCGATTACTAATGGGAGCAATAAAGAAGCATTCTACCTGATTCCGATTGAACATTTGAAGGGTGAAGCAAAATCCTTTGATTCGCTGAGCAGCCTGCTCGACCGTTTTTATTTTGGCAAAGCGGAACGGGACCGCGTCAAACAGCAGGGCAATGACCTAGAACGTCTGATCGCTAATGAAAAAGAGAAGAATGAGAAGAAAATCTTAAAACTAGAAAAAACTCTTGAAGATGCAAAAAAGGCTGAACAGTACCAATTATATGGAGAGCTGCTGACCGCGAACATTTTTATGGTCGAAAAGGGCATGAAGGAAATTACCGTTGTTAATTATTATGACGAAGATAGTGCATCAATCACGATTCCACTGGAGTCTAGGAAAACACCTTCGGAAAATGCCCAAAGATACTTCACAAAGTATCAAAAGGCGAAGAAATCCGTCAATATTGTAAAAGAACAAATTGAAATAGCCAGAGCCGAGGTTTCCTACTTCGATTCCCTCCTGCAGCAGGTTGAAGCCGCTTCACCAAAGGATATTGAAGAAATCAGGGAAGAGTTGATTGAGGGCGGATATATACGCGCCCGTCAGAAAAAGGGGAATAAAAACAAGCAAAACCTAAAGCCGCTTCTTGAAAAATACCGCTCTTCCGATGATACAGAAATCCTTGTCGGGAAAAATAATAAGCAAAATGATTACCTAACAAACAAGGTAGCTGCACGCGATGAAATATGGCTCCACACAAAAGATATCCCGGGATCGCATGTGGTCATCCGTAGTAAAGAGCCATCTGAAGAAACGATTCTCGAAGCAGCACAGATTGCGGCCTACTTCAGCAAAGCACGGAATTCCAGCTCAGTTCCTGTCGACTTTACCAAGGTGCGTCATGTGAAGAAGCCAGCCGGAGCAAAGCCTGGGTTCGTTATTTATGAACAGCAGCAGACCGTATACGTCACGCCGGATGAAGATATGATTCTGAAATTGAAACACTAGCATCAAGAAACCCGCCAGGTAATCCACCGGCGGGTTTTGTTAAACTCATATCTGTCATGCTATCAGGCTATCGCCTCTTTTTTTCTTTTTATATTGTTTCACAAAACCAATGATGGCAGGAATGAAAGCAGTAGAAGATACCATCAATAAAGTAAGGAATAAGTTATTCTCTACCCAGGCAATATTTCCTAGTAAAAATCCTGCGGTTAACCAGAACGCAGTCCATACGATTCCTCCAATAAGATTGTAGCTTAAAAATGTTCTGTACTCATATCCTGTGTAACCTGAGACAAACGGTACCGAGGTTCGCATGAGCGGTACAAACCTTGAGGCCGTAATGGCTATTCTTCCATAGTCAGACAGAAATGTTCTTGCTTTGCCAATCGATTTATCTGAAGTGATTCGATCTAGAAAATGGTTATGAGATTGTAATTTCCCAAGCTGCTTACCGATGAAGAAATTCTGGCTATCACCCAAAACAGTTGCAATCGCAAAGAGCATAAACAAGCTTTTAAAATCCAAATCTCCCGTAGCCGCCAGAGTACCGCTCGCAAAGACCATTGAATCCCCTGGCAAAAATGTCAGGATTACAAAAGCCGTTTTAAAATAAACCATCAAAAACAACATGATATAAATGGCTGCTCCAAACTCATCAATATAGTAGTGGAGACTACTATCAATGTTTTTCAGCAACTGAATGAATTGATCCATTAGTCCATCCCCCTACTAGAACTCCTGTACATAAATATTTCGCTATATATCTATTGAAACATATTCTTATGTCAGTTTGCCAAATAGAAGACCAGACTGATTCTTTTTTGTAATTAAAAATGTTTACCCACGCAACTTTGTTCATTATTCTACTCACCTTGAAACACAGAATACAAGCAGAAAATGTTATTGGATAAAAAGATAGTTATCTTCAAATAATAACGTCACATTATCATCTTTAAAATACATACGTTAATGTTAAATGTGATTTACAGTTGGAGGTTTTTTTCGTGGAAGATATTAACCATAACGTTAGCCTGACATCAGGGGAATTAGCGAACCTCTGGACTCAATACATGAATGACTCACTATCTATTTGTGTACTAAATCATTCCATCAAAAATGTACAAGATAAAGACATCAAGGAAATCCTTCAATTTGCCCTAAGCATTGCCGAACCTCATATTGAAAAAATCACAGAGTTTCTAAAGCAAGAAAAATACCCGGTTCCAAAAGGGTTTACAATAGAACAAGATATTAATCTTAATGCTCCCCCCCTTATTTTCAGATATTTTTATGTTGGTTTATATGCATATCATGACATTACATGGGATGACAGGCTATGCCGGAGCAGTAGGAACTTCAGTTCGCGCAGACCAAATCACCTATTTTATAGAATGCAATAATGAAGCTATGGCATTATACGAACGAACTGTTCACTTAATGCTAAAAAAAGGAATATACAGCAGAACACCACGTATCAATAGTCCAGAAAAAGCAGATTTTGTAGACAATAAAAGTTATTTAGCTGGCTGGTTTGGAAAAAAGCGTCCATTAAATGCATTGGAAATTAGCGGACTTAGTTTCAATATGCAAAAGACAGCAGTAAAAGTTGTGCTGGAAATTGGATTTGGACAAGTCTGCCAATCAAAAGAACTCCAAAAGTATTTTAACAGAGGAAGAGATATCTGTAAGAAACATTTCGAGACTTTTAGGTCATTTTTAATTAAAGACAATTTATCTTCTCCAAATTTATGGATATCAGAAGTTAGCAATTCAACTGTATCTCCATTTTCAGACAAACTGATGTTATTCCACATCGTCACATTAGTTTCTGCAGCTGTTGGGTTTTATAGCGCAGGTTTGTCAGTATCACAAAGGCGGGACCTTGCTTTGGAGTATACAGGACTTGTCACAGAAATCGGGTTATATGCAGAAGATGGGGCTCAGCTGTTAATAAAAAATGGATGGCTTGAGCGGCCACCGATGGCCGATGATAAAGATGAGTTATCAAATAGCCAGTAAAAAACTGACAAGTTCCATTGGGTCTACTGTTATATTATCGACATAAAAACATGCAGCCTTTCATGGCTGCATGTTTTTTATTTATGCTCAGCTACTCCCCATTCAGATGGATCCTTCCGCCATTCTGCCAGGCTATCAAGATTTTCCTTCGTGATCAGCCCTTTTTCCTCTGCCAAGTTTGCAAGACTCGTAAAGTCAGTCAGAGAATATGCTTTGATATTAGCGGCGCTAAGCTGCTGCCTTCCTTTCTCCAGTTCATATGTAAAAATCGAGACAACCCCGAGTACTTCGCAGCCTGCTTCTCGCAATGCTTGGACTGCCTCAATGACACTTCCTCCAGTGGAGATTAAATCCTCTACAACGACGACCTTCTGGCCTTCGGTCACCTTTCCTTCAATCTGATTCCCTTTTCCATGTCCCTTTGCTTTCGAACGGACGTAGCTCATTGGCAGATCAAGCAATTCGCTGACCCATGCAGCATGCGGAATTCCGGCTGTAGCAGTACCGGCGACCATTTCTGCCTGAGGAAAGTGTTCTGAAATCAAGTGCTTCAGTCCTTTGGCAACTTTCCTGCGAACTGCCGGGTATGACAGAGTCAGACGGTTGTCACAATAAATAGGGGATTTTAAGCCAGAAGACCATGTAAACGGCTGATCCGGCTGTAGGCTGACGGCTTCTATTTCAAGCAATGCTTCTGCTATTTCTTTTTTCATTGATATACACCCTTCCATTCACTTTTAATCGCCAGGTAGCTCTCAAGGGGATTGGCGGCACGTGTAATCGGTCTGCCGACAACGATTGCGGATATACCTTGTTTCCTTGCAAATTCAGGCGTAGCTATACGCTTCTGGTCCTCTAGCGCACTTTCAGCCGGCCGGATGCCAGGTGTGACGGTGATAAAGTCTGTGCCTAACCTGTCATGGATCAAACCAGATTCATGCGGAGAACAAACTACCCCATCAAGGCTAGACCTTTTTGCAAGTTTCGCATAGTTCAACACCGATTCCTGCAAACCAACTGCAATTTGTTGTTCCTGCTTAACCTGGATTTCAGACGTGCTTGTGAGCTGGGTGACTGCTATACAGCAGGGTCTCTTTTGTCCAGGTGCTGTGCCAGATTCAAGTCCCTCAAGTGCCGCGCTCATCATTTCCGAACCTCCAGCAGCATGGACATTGACAAGGTCACATCCCAGTCCAGCGAGCACCTTCATCGCACTTTTTACCGTATTAGGAATGTCATAGAGTTTCAGGTCAAGGAAGATTTTATGATTCTGCTTCTTTAACTCCTCAATGATTGACGGTCCCTCGGCATAAAAAAGCTCCATTCCGACCTTCACAAATAGCTGTTCCTGCTCAAAAGGCTTCAGGAATTCCATGACCTGGCTTTTTCCAGGAAAATCAAGGGCGATAATAAGCGAGTCTTTCATTCTTCTTCCAGCTCCTTCCCGTTAATTCAGAAATATGGTCTGCCCCCAGCTTAGCCAGCATTTCTGGCAATTCATCAATGATTTTTGGACAAATAAATGGATCAACAAAGTTCTGTGTTCCAACGGAAGCAGCACTTGCACCGGCAAGGAAAAACTCAATGACATCTTCAGCGGATTGAATTCCTCCCATTCCAATGATCGGGATCGATACGTGCTGGCTGACTTCATAGATCATTCTGATGGCAACTGGTTTCACGGAAGGACCCGACAAGCCGCCGGTTTTATTCGCAAGAATTGGCTGCCCTGTCATAAGGTCGATTCTCATGCCAAGTAGAGTGTTGATCATCGTAAGTCCATCCGCACCGCCATCCTCAACTGCCCTGGCGATCTTTACAATGTCAGATACATTGGGAGAAAGCTTCACATACACAGGCACTTCAGACACTTCTTTTACCTTTCGGGTAAGTGCCTTGGCCATCTCCGGGTCCGTGCCAAATGCGATCCCGCCTGTTTTGACATTTGGACAGGAGATGTTTAGTTCGAGTGCATGAACATTAGGGGCCTGTGACAATTGTTTTGCTACTTTTATATAATCATCCTCTGTAGAACCGGCGATGTTCGCAATGATTGGCACATCAAATTGCTCTAGCCATGGAAGCTCTTCATTGAAGACCTTATCGAGTCCAGGATTTTGCAGACCAATTGCATTCAACATTCCGCCCGGCGTCTCGGCAACTCTTGGAGTTGGATTCCCGAATCGCGGTTCAGGAGTCGTCGCTTTTACCATGATTGCCCCAAGCCCACTCAAATCATATAATTGGCTGAACTCTCTCCCAAAACCAAAGCATCCTGAAGCCGGCATTACCGGATTTTTCAAATTTAGCCCTGGCAGCTGGATCGATAGCGAACTCATATGACAACCTCCCCTGCTTTGAAAACTGGCCCATCACTGCAGACCTTTTTATAAGAAAAACCTTTTGGGTCTTCTTGTGTATGGCAGACACATGCAAAGCAAGCTCCAATTCCGCATCCCATCCGCTCTTCTAACGACAAATATGTTTTCGGTGCATACTGACCATTCTCGATTGCCCGCAACATCGGTGTCGGACCGCAAGCAAAGACAATATCTGCTTGAACCTCTAATCCATCAAGAATATCAGTGACAAATCCTTTTCTTCCATATGATCCATCAACAGTCGCCACGTAAACTTCTCCGAATTCAGCTAGCTCTTTTTCGTAAAAAACAGCGTTAGATGACTGGAATCCGATAATGCTTATGACGTTTACTCCTTTACGTGCCAGCTGCTTAGCAAGCTCATACATCGGTGGAACACCTACGCCGCCGCCCACCAGGACAGCTATCTGTCCCAGCTTCGCTTCATCCACAGGAAAGCCATTGCCTAATGGTCCCAGGACATCGACACTCATACCTATGTATTTATCGGCAAGCAGGGAGGTTCCTTTTCCCTGCCTCCGGTAAATTATCGTGAACGACCCATCATTGATTGAAGCGATGCTTATCGGCCTCCTCAGCAAAGGATCGAATCCGTCTGCCACCTTTACATGAACAAACTGGCCGGCCTGTGCCATTTCACCGGAAAGCTTACCTTCCACGACTAGTTCAAAAATGTTGTCTGCAACTTGCTTGTTGCTGACTATCTTGCAGTTTTCCTGCTTGATCATGAAAGCACACCTTCTTTGGCCGACTCCATCGGCTTTAGGGCATCAGCTGAAAATGTCATAGATTCAATGACTCTTAAAATCGCTTTTGCAGTATCCAGTGAAGTCAGGCAAGGTACTCCATTTTCCACAGATTCGCGGCGGATCCTGAAACCATCACGCTCTGGCTGCTTTCCTTTTGTCAGCGTATTGATGACCATCTGTGCTTCTCCCTTTCGAATCACATCAATCAGGTTCAGGCCTTCAGAGCCGATCTTTCCGACTGTTTTCACCTTAATGCCGGCAGTTTCCAGGTATTGTGCTGTACCTTCTGTCGCCATCAATTGGTAGCCTATATTCGAGAATCTTTTCGCAAGTGCCAATGTCTCTTCTTTATCCTTATCTGCGACTGTAAGCAGGACTGTACCGAATTCCTGTATTTTCATACCAGCCGCAATCATGCCTTTATACAAAGCTTTCTCAAGTGTTGTATCCTTGCCCATAACTTCCCCGGTAGACTTCATTTCTGGTCCGAGCGTGATGTCTACGCGGCGTAATTTTTCAAAAGAGAACACTGGTACCTTTACGAAAACTCCATCCTGCTCAGGTACAAGTCCGGTTTCGTACCCCTGCTCAGGCAGGCTCTGGCCAAGGATGACCTTCGTAGCGATTTTCGCCATCGGAACATTCGTGATTTTGCTCAGAAATGGTACCGTACGGCTAGAGCGCGGGTTTACCTCGAGCACATAGACTTCCTCATTTGCAATGACGTATTGAATATTTAGCAAACCGACAATGTTCAGCCCTCTTGCCAAATCGATTGTATAGTTCACCAGCTTCTGTTTAATTTCCTCGCTAAGGCTTTGTGGCGGATAGACACCGATCGAATCACCCGAGTGGACGCCAGCTCTTTCGATATGTTCCATGATTCCCGGTATCAGAACGTTCTTACCATCTGAAATCGCATCGACCTCCACTTCTTTTCCAGTCAGATAACGGTCGATCAGCACCGGATATTCCGGATTGACCTTCACCGCGTTTTTCATATAATGCAGAAGTTCTTCTTCCTTATAGACAATCTCCATTGCCCTTCCGCCAAGTACATAGGATGGACGGACAAGAACTGGGTAGCCGATTTCAGCCGCAATCAACGCTGCTTCTTCAACTGACTTAGCCGTGCTTCCCTTCGGCAGCGGGATTTTAAGATCAGTTAGTGCGTGTTCAAACTTGTCGCGGTCCTCAGCACGATCCAGGTCCTCCAGACTTGTTCCGAGAATTTTCACACCTCTGTCAACAAGCTTTGAAGCCAGGTTAATCGCTGTTTGACCGCCGAATTGGACGACAGCGCCAATTGGGTTTTCGAGATTGATAATGTTCATGACATCCTCAATGGTTAACGGTTCAAAGTACAATTTATCCGAAATGCTGAAATCGGTGGAGACCGTTTCAGGGTTGTTGTTGACGATGATGGCCTCATAACCTGCTTCTTTAATCGCTTTTACGGAGTGGACAGTTGCATAATCGAACTCGATGCCCTGACCGATCCTTATTGGCCCGGAGCCCAGTACAATGACGCTTTTTCTTTCTGTCACTACTGATTCATTTTCTTCTTCATATGTGCTATAGAAGTACGGCGTTTCCGACTCGAACTCAGCCGCACAGGTATCCACCATTTTAAAAACAGGGGTCAGACTGTTCTCAATCCGCCACTGGTATACTTCCTGTTCTTGCACATTCCACAGATTGGCTATTACCTTATCAGAAAATCCTTTCTGCTTTGCTGATTTGGCTGTTTCCAGGTCAAACTTCTTTTCAGCAAGCTCTTGCTCAAAAGCTATTAATCTCTCTAATTTATGAAGGAAGAATAAATCGATTTTGCTCCAACTGTGAAGAGTTTCAATGAAAATGCCTCTTCTGATTGCCTCTGCAAGGTAAAATAATCTCTCGTCACCAGCTTTGCGGATTCTCTTTTCAAGCAATTCATCGTTGATTTCGCTTTGATTATTTAAAGAAAGGTGGATCACATCGGCTTCCAGCGAACGAATTGCTTTTAGCAGCGACTCTTCAAAAGTACGGCCGATTGCCATAACTTCACCAGTTGCTTTCATTTGCGTTCCAAGTGTCCGGTTTGCTGATTCGAATTTATCGAATGGCCAGCGTGGGATCTTTGTTACAACATAATCAAGCGCAGGCTCGAAGCAGGCATAGGTTTTACCCGTCACAGGGTTCAGCATTTCATCAAGTGTCAATCCAACAGCGATTTTCGCTGCAAGCTTGGCAATTGGATAGCCCGTCGCTTTCGATGCCAGGGCAGAGGATCGGCTGACTCGCGGATTCACTTCGATTACATAATAGTTAAAGCTGTCAGGGTCAAGTGCGAGCTGGACATTGCAGCCACCTTCGATTTTCAGGGCCCTGATGATTTTCAGGCTGGCATTCCTCAGCAGCTGGTATTCGCGGTCACTCAATGTCTGGCTTGGCGCTACGACGATGGAATCTCCTGTATGGACTCCGACCGGATCGAAGTTTTCCATATTGCATACGACAATGGCATTATCATTGCTGTCACGCATCACTTCATATTCAATTTCTTTGAATCCAGCAATGCTCTTTTCAAGCAGGCATTGACCGACTGGACTGTTTTTAATTCCGCTTGTAACAATCTCAATCAACTCTTTTTCGTTGCTGCAGATGCCTCCGCCTGTTCCTCCCATCGTAAAAGCAGGGCGAACAATTACTGGATATCCGACTCTCTCCACAAAGGTATAAGCCTCTTCAAGATTATGGATGATGTCGCTGTCAGGGACCGGCTGTCCGAGCTCGTTCATCAGGTTCCTGAATAACTCCCTGTCCTCCGCCTGGTTGATCGCTTCTAGCTTTGTACCAAGGATCTTCACGCCACATTCATCCAAAACACCTGATTTAGCCAGCTCAACAGCCAGGTTCAATCCTGTTTGCCCCCCGAGAGTTGGAAGGATGGCATCCGGACGTTCCTTTCGGATGATCCTTGCCACAAACTCAAGAGTAAGCGGCTCTATGTATACGACATCTGCGATTTCCGTATCAGTCATGATGGTTGCAGGATTCGAATTGACGAGGATGACCTTATAGCCTTCTTCCCGCAGCGCGATGCATGCCTGTGTTCCTGCATAATCGAATTCTGCTGCCTGGCCGATGATGATTGGTCCTGATCCTATGACTAAAATACTGTTAACATCTTTACGCTTTGGCATTTGTGACAGCCTCCTTTTTTTCTGCTTCTACTAGCTCGATGAATTGGTTGAATAATCCGTTCGCATCCTCCGGTCCTGGTGACGCTTCCGGGTGATATTGGACAGTGAATGCCGCCGCGTTTTTATGGGCCAGACCCTCAACCGTTCCATCATTTAAAGCCATGTGCGTAACCTCAAGCTCGGTCCCTGCGACAGAGTCTTCAGTAACTGTATATCCATGGTTTTGCGAGGTCATCGCTACTTTCCCTGTTCGCAAATCCTTCACAGGATGGTTTGAGCCGCGATGTCCGAATTTCATTTTCTCTGTATTTGCACCGCAAGCAAGTGCGAACAGCTGGTGGCCGAGACAAATCCCGAACAATGGAACTTTGCCCAGCAAGCCCTGAATCATTTCGATTGCTTCTGGAACATCCTTCGGGTCCCCAGGTCCATTTGACAGCATGATGCCATCCGGGCTCAAACTGAGAATTTCTTGAGCAGTCGTATTGTAAGGGACGACAACCACATCACAATTACGATCATTCAGTTCTCTCAAAATCCCATGCTTCAGGCCAAAATCAACAAGCACAACCCTGTGGCCGCGACCTGGACTCGGATAAGCTGTTTTCGTTGATACTTCCATTACCTGATTGTTCGGCAGGATTTTGCTTTTAAGAGCCGCAATAATCTCCTGGGGATTTTCATCGATCCGGCAAATTGAACCCTTCAAGGTTCCGTGTTTACGAATGATTTTTGTCAGCTTTCTAGTATCAATTCCAGCTATGCCCGGAATGTCTTTCATTTTAAGATAAGCGTCCAAAGACAGTTCTGAGCGCCAGTTGGATGGATACTCGGCATTTTCTTTCACGACGAGACCCCGGACAGCAGGACTGATTGATTCAAAATCATCTCTGTTGATTCCATAATTTCCGATTAGCGGATATGTCAGGGTGACAATTTGCCCGCAGTATGATGGATCTGACAGGATTTCCTGGTAGCCAGTCATTCCTGTGTTGAAGACAACTTCGCCAATCGTCGCTGTCTCACTTCCAAAGCCTTCTCCAACAAATACCGTGCCATCCTCTAAGATCAACTGCTTCTTCATGCCGTCACAACTCCCTTTTTCCAGACTATTTTTCCTTCAGCAATCGTCATTACTGGCCAACCCTTGCAGCTCCAGCCTGCAAATGGTGTATTTTTTCCTTTTGATAAAAATTCATCTGGATTGATTTCCTTTTCTTCATCAAGATCAATCAATACCACATCGGCCGGCGCGCCAGCTTTCAGTTCTCCATAAGGCAATCCGAATGCTTTCGCTGGTTTGACAGTCAAAAACTCAAGCAACTGTTTTAAGGTAATGATGTTTGTTTTGACCATATGCGTATATAAGAGCGGGAACGCTGTTTCAAGCCCGACAATCCCGAAAGGCGCTAGCTGGATTCCCTCTGCTTTTTCCTCGATCGTATGCGGTGCGTGGTCAGTGGCGATAAAATCGATTGTCCCGTCAAGCAGTCCTTCGATCAATGCCTCCTGGTCCGCTTTGCTTCTAAGTGGTGGATTCATCTTATAGTTGGCATCATTTCCTGTTATGTCATCTTCATTTAAAAGCAAATGATGCGGAGTTACTTCCGCTGTGACCTTAATGCCATATCTTTTTGCGTCTCGGACTGCCCTGACCGATTCTTTCGTGCTGATATGGCAGACATGATAGTGGCATCCTGCTTCTTCTGCAAGCAGGATGTCTCTTGCTATATGTACAGATTCACACACTGACGGGATTCCGTTGAGTCCCAGTTCAGCAGCTTTTCTTCCCTCGTGTAGAGAGCCTTTATTGATCAATGTATTGTCTTCGCAATGAGCGACGATTGCCATATCAAGCTGTGCTGCCCTTTTCATTGCCTCTAGCATCATTCCTGCAGACTGGACTCCCACACCGTCATCAGTCAGAGCAAAGGCACCGGCTTCCTTCAATTCTGCAAAATTTGTTAGCTCCTGACCTAGTTCACGTACTGTAATTGATGCATATGGCAGAACCCTTACAGAAGATGTTTCCTCAATTTTTCTCTGAAGCCATTCCATCTGGTCTTTTGAGTCTGGAACTGGTCTTGTGTTCGGCATTGCAGCTACTGTTGTGAAGCCGCCCCTAGCAGCAGCCAGTGTCCCTGTTGCAATTGTCTCTTTCTTCTCTCCACCAGGCTCGCGCAGATGAACATGCAGGTCTACTAACCCTGGAGATACCAGCCTACTTTCTGCATCAATAATTTGCTTAGCATCTGCAGATATTTGAGGACCAACTTTTGTGATTTTTCCGTTTTCTATTAAAATATCTACTGATTCAAACCCGTTTTCAGTAACTAGTTTGCCATTTTTGATTAGCATCGACATACTCCATTCCCCCATTCCTATTTTCAAGTGCTCTTTTTAATACTGCCATCCTAATGTACACACCATTTTCCATTTGTTTAAAAATCCGTGACTTCTGACTTTCAACTAATTCATCTGCAATTTCGACGCCGCGATTGACCGGTGCTGGATGGAGAATAATGCTACCCTTTTTCATCAACTTTTCTCTTTCAAGCGTTAATCCATACGATTTATGGTACCTATTTTTATCAAACAGAAGCTTGCCATCATGCCGTTCATGCTGAACTCGTAGGAGCATGACCACATCAGCCAACTCGATCGCCTCGTCTACTGACATATAGCAGCAGCCAGCAGGAAGCTCACTTTGATCCAACCAATCCTCTGGTCCTGAAAAAACAACTTTTGCTCCAAGTCTCACAAGTGCATCTGCATTGGACCTCGCAACACGGCTGTGGAGGATATCACCTATGATCGTGACTGTAAGACCTGTAAAACTTCCGAATTCTTGCTGGATTGTCATAAGGTCGAGCAATGATTGTGTTGGATGATGCCCTTTTCCGTCACCAGCATTGATGATGGGGATTGAAATCCCTTTTTCTAGTACTGAAAAATAATTGTCTGCACTATGCCTGATGACTACAGCGTCAGTGCCAATCGCTTCAAGTGTTTTAACGGTGTCATACAGCGTTTCGCCTTTTAGTACACTGGATGTCTGGACCTCAAACGGGATCACCTCAAGTCCCAGCTTGCGTTCAGCCATCTCGAAGCTCGACTTCGTCCTCGTGCTTGGCTCGTAAAATAAATTGCTGATGAACAGCCTCTCTTTTGGCTGCCAAATCTTCCCTCCGGCAAATTCACTTGCGGACAAAATAATTTCCTGTATTTCTGTTGCACTAAGCTGTGAAGTCGTCAGTAGATCCCATTTCATGGCTGATCCCCCTCCATTTTTTCAAGAAAAAAAGCACCCTGTTTTATGTTCAACAGGGTGCTTGACTATGAGCTTGCCGGCATAATCCCGGTAATACCGGGTTTGCGTGCATCTTGAATAAGCCGGTTCGCTCATAACACCCTTTTAAGCCTCTCTGGACTTTATTAAAAGGTGGTACTATGCTACATCGTTCTTTTTCTCAGTTTTTTTTTCCGTTTCCATTTCAAACATATCTTCTTCTAATTCCGGGCGTCCAGGCAGTACTAGGTTAAGGATGACACCAATTAGTGCTGCCAGAGCCATGCCATGTATTTCAAAGTTTTCATTTAACTTAATGAATGCTCCGCCAATCCCGATTACGAGGATGACTGATGAGACGACCAGGTTTCTTGTGTTGCCAAAGTCGATTTTGCTGTCTACAAGCATACGCAGACCAGATGAAGCGATGATTCCGAACAGCAGGATGGAGACACCGCCCATCACCGGTGTAGGGATTGAGCTGATCAATGCCGTAATTTTACCGATAAATCCGAATACTGTCGCGATAATTGCTGCGCCAAGCAGGACATACACGCTGTATACTCTCGTAATCGCAAGGACACCGATGTTTTCACCGTATGTCGTCTTTGGCGGTCCGCCGATCAGACCGGAAATCATTGTCGCCATACCATCACCCATGATGGAGCGGTGAAGACCCGGCTCTTTGATATAATCTCTGCCGACAACCTTGCTCAGTACAAGCTGGTGGCCGATATGCTCGGACAATGTAACGATTGCTACTGGAACCATCAGCATGACGATTTCCCAGCTGATGCTTACATTGTAATGAACGAATGGGAAGATGAAGTCTGGCATCTCGAAAATATTTGCTTCTTTTACTCCGCTGAAGTCTACGATGCCTATTGCCATTGAGTAAAGATAACCCACAATGATTCCGGCAAGGATTGGGACCATGCTGAGCATTCCCTTTCCGTAAATCGAGAAGACGATTGTCGCTGCAAGAGTTACTAAAGCCGCAGAGAAATGAATCAAGCTATACTCTGTAGTTCCAGGGACATTCATTGCCATGCTGACAGCTGTTCCTGCCAGTGAGAGTCCGATGACAATGATGACCGGGCCGACTACAACTGGCGGCAACAAGCGCATGATCCAGCGGTAGCCCGCCTTCTTGATGATTAGAGCTACAACTCCATAAACCAGTCCAGCAAGGAATGTTCCGATCATCGCGGCACCGGGACCGCCGCCTGCTTTAGCGGCTATGACAGGAGCAATGAAAGCGAAGGATGATCCAAGGTAAGCCGGAACCTGGAATTTTGTGATGATCAGGAAAGCGATCGTTCCAAGTCCGCTTGAGATCAAAGCGATTGCCGGGCTTAAGCCGACCAGATAAGGTACAAGGATTGTCGCGCCAAACATGGCGAATAAGTGCTGAAGACTAAGTGTGAACCATTGGAATGGTGATGGTACATCTTTTATGTCTAGGATTGGTTTATTCATTTTTATATCTCCTCTCTTTTGTACAAAAAAACCCTCTTTGCCAGTAGATACAAAGAGGGTATGGGTCTAAAAAAACCCGCACAAAGCCATCAGCCATGCGTTCCCCCTTTTCAGCCTCTCTGGACTGCATTTAAAAGGGCTTTATTTATTTTTCAAAGATGCTTACGCGTTCTTCTTCATCTACTTCCTGCAGTTCAACGACAATTCTTTCCGCACTTGAGGTCGGGATGTTCTTGCCCACAAAGTCTGCTCTGATCGGCAGCTCCCGGTGTCCTCTGTCGACCAGCACAGCAAGCTGGATCGTCGCCGGCCGGCCGATGTCAATCAATGCATCCATCGCCGCACGGACTGTCCTGCCTGTATAAAGGACATCATCCACCAGAATCACTTTTTTATTCGAGATGTCGACTGGGATATCCGAGCCTTTTACCTCAGGCTCCTGGTCATCCGTCTTCTTCGTCAGGTCATCGCGATACAGGGTGATATCAAGCTCACCTACCGGGATATCTGCACCTTCGATCTCACGGATCCTTTCCGCAAGCCTTTGGGCGATATAAATCCCTCTGGTTCGGATACCGACAATGACGCTGTCTTCGATCCCTTTGTTTCTTTCGATGATTTCATGGGCAATCCTCGTCAGTGCCCTGCGGATTCCCTGGTTGTCGAGCACAACCGCTTTTTCAGCCATTTGTTTTCACTCCTTCTCTGTCTGTGGTATGAAAACGGAAGTTCAGCACGTCTTATGTTTCATATAAAAAACCCTCTTGTCTGCATCGGCAAGAGGGTAAACGTGTGGTGTTAGCATGCAGCAAAGCATACATCATATGCCTGTTGCAAATCCGTTTCCTTCTCAGCCTCACGGGACTGTCTTTAAAGGACTTATTAAACTATAGTCATCTTAAAATAGATGTTGAACTTTGTCAACGATTTTCTCTGAAATCGTTTAAAAGCTCAACGAAATATCCAGGTAGCGGAGCTTCAAACTCTATATACTCCCCTGTCCTTGGGTGATCAAAACCAAGCAGCCCAGCATGCAATGCCTGTCCGCCAAGATCGAGCGTCTTTTTCGGGCCGTATTTAGGGTCACCAGCCAGGGGATAACCGATGTATTTCATATGAACACGAATTTGGTGTGTCCTGCCTGTCTCAAGCTGGCACTCAACAAAAGTAAAGTCCTTAAAACGTTCGAGTACATTGAAATGTGTGACAGCATGTTTGCCATTATCGACTACTGTCATGCTCTGGCGGTCTTTTTGATCGCGCCCAAGCGGAGCATCGATTGTACCATGATCATGCTGGATAATTCCATGAACGAGTGCCTTGTATTTGCGAGTAACACTTTTGGCTACGAGCTGGTTTACCAGGCTCTCGTGTGCCATATCATTTTTGGCAACCATCAAGAGTCCAGATGTATCCTTATCAATCCTATGGACGATTCCCGGGCGGAGAACGCCATTAATGCCTGATAAATCCTTGCAATGCGCCATCAGCCCGTTAACAAGCGTTCCCGTCATATGTCCAGGCGCTGGATGGACGACCATTCCCTTAGGTTTGTTCACAACAAGAACATCTGCATCTTCATAATAAATCTCAAGGTCCATTTCCTCAGCAATTACATCTAACACTTCTGGCTCCGGAATGGTGATTTCCAGCTTGTCATTCAAGCTGCATTTATAATTTGTTTTGACTTTAGCTCCATTGACAAGGACGCTTCCATCCTTGATCCATTGCTGCACCTGGCTTCTCGACCATTCTGCATCAAGTGTCGAAATTACTTTATCTATTCTGTCACCAGCCTGTTCCTCACTGATGATGTGTTCCATTTTCTCCATAAGCTTTTCTTTTCGCCTCTCTCTCTTCCCTGATCATGTCAATCATCAGTAATCCTACACCGATCACCAGCGCAGAATCCGCGATATTGAAGATAGGAAAATCGTATCCAAAAATATAGGTGTTGATGAAATCAACAACTTCCTTTCGGTATACCCTGTCGATAAAATTCCCAATCGCCCCGCCCAGCATGAAACCAAGCGAAACACCCAGCAGAAGTTTACCTTTAGCTGCTTTTTGAATATAGACGACAAGGCCAATTACCACGATAATGGTAATGACATAGAAGAACCACATTTGTCCCTGCAGGATTCCCCATGCAGCACCACGGTTACGGTGCGAAGTAATATACAAGAAATTCTCTATGACCTTTATGCTCTCTCCAAGCTCCATGTTTTTGACAATAAACCATTTAGTAACCTGGTCAAGCAAAATAACAAACAGTGCAATTATGTAATAAAACACAAAGGTAACCTCCACATCAATTCACTACCTTTGAATTTTAGCACATATTAGGAAAAGCGCAAGCGCCTTGGTCAGCCCCGACAAGCGCCGCCCGCCTAAAAACGCCACATCGTGTGGCTCGCGGGTCTGCAAGTCCTGTGCCTCAGAGGGCCTGACAGTGAAGTCGCTTTTTGACTTCATTGTCAGGACCGAAGCGACTCGAGGGGCTAGGCGCTGGAGCTGGACAATTCTCTAGATTTAAAATATCCTTTCTAATTTTTTTTAATAAAACGACAGATATTATAAGTTTTAGTAAAAAAACTCCTTTTAACAGAAAAGTTCTAACTAAAAATAGAGGTCTAGGATCATGATTTTATCAGAAACTGAACTGTCAAAATGGTTTATTGGCGAAAAAATATTTTTATTGGCGATTTTCAATTTTTATTGGCGAAAAATTGATTTTATTGGCGATAACGAGCTGTTTATTGGCGAAAATCAATTTTTATTGGCGACTTGGAAATTTTCAGTGATTTTCCCATTACACTTTGAGTGGAAATCAGTTACTTAGCTTCAAAAAGCTTTCTTGCCGAGCTTTTTTCCTTGAACCAATAAATCCGGAATGCATGAAAACTCACGAATAGATTGGTTTTCGACAGTATTGTTCTATTTGCTCCAATTCACTCGCTGATCTAGCTGTAGGAATTCTCTGCAAAAACTCGTAGGGTAAATATTCTCCAGATATCTCACACTTCCCATACTCACCAAATTCCATTTTCTCCAATGCTGTTTCGATATCGTTTAATTCATCAACAATGTATTGCAAAATCCTCTCATCTTTCTGGCCGTCATTCAGGTACGCTAACAATTCTGTTCTCGTTTCGCGGAGCTCATTGTAAATGTAATCAAGATTACCTTCCATATATCTGCCCCCGTTCCTGTTTACAGCTATTATTTCCCGTAACAATTTGCTGACTCAGCTAAACTTTTTACATGTACTGCAGGATTTCCCAAGCAGGATGATAATTGGCAAAAAACAAAAGAACTCCGGATAAAATTCCGGAGTTCAAGAGATGTTTAGTAATTTTCTTTTACAACAGTTGCACAGCGTTCACATAATGTTGGGTGTTCTTCAACCTTGCCGACTTCTGGTGTGACAACCCAGCATCTCTCACAAGTTTCGCCTTCAGCTTTTGTAACAACAATCGCTGTATTTTCAAGTTTGATCGCATGATCAGGAGCCTGGTCGTAGCTTCCTGCGACTTCGAACCCTGAAACAATGAACAGCTGGCTTAAGTTTTCAGAGATTGAATCCAAAAGCTCTTTTGTGCTGTCGTTTACGTATAAAGAAACCTTCGCAGTCAGGGACTTACCAATGACCTTCTGATTCCTAGCTTCTTCAAGAGCCTTCAGGACATCGTCACGTAGCTTCATGAATGCATTCCACTTGTTTTCAAGTGCTTCTGCATTTGCGATTTCCTTTGCTTCAGGCATATCTGTCAGCTGGACGCTGTCTTCCTTCGCTGAAGGAATGAATGCCCAAACCTCATCAGCTGTATGAGAAAGGATCGGTGCAGTCAGCTTAACCAATGCAAGCAAACTCTCGTGTAATACTGTCTGGATAGCTCGTCGCTCAGAGTTGTCTGTAGCTTCGATATATAAGACATCCTTTGCAAAATCCAGATAGAATGCACTTAAGTCAAGAGTACAGAAATTATTGACCGCATGGTAGACACCGGCAAATTCATAATTGTCATAAGCATTGTTTACATATTTGATCAATTTGTTCAACTTCACGAGCATGAACTGATCAACTTCACGAAGCTGCTCGAATGGCACGGCATCAGTTTCAGGATTGAAATCAGAAAGGTTGCCAAGCAAGAATCTAAATGTGTTACGGATTTTACGGTACACTTCAGCAACCTGCTTCAGGATCGCGTCAGAAACACGTACGTCGGATTGATAATCGACGGATGCAACCCAAAGACGCAGGATATCGGCACCCAACTGGTTCATAACCTTCGCAGGAACGACAACGTTACCGATTGATTTACTCATCTTGCGGCCTTCTCCATCAAGTGCGAAACCGTGGCTCAGGACACCTTTGTATGGTGCTTTGCCTGTTACTGCAACTGCTGTAGATAATGATGAATTGAACCAGCCACGGTATTGGTCAGATCCTTCAAGATAAAGGTCTGCAGGGCGCTGGAGGTCATCACGCTCTACTAGAACTGCCTGGTGGGATGAGCCTGAGTCGAACCAAACATCCATGATGTCCGTTTCTTTCGTAAACTGTCCATTAGGGCTGCCAGGGTGGCTAAATCCTTCAGGGAGCAATTCCTTCGCTTCTTTTTCAAACCAGATATTAGAGCCTTGCTCACGGAAGAGGTTTGAGACATGGTCGATTGTTTCGTCCGTAATGATTTCTTCCCCGTTTTCTGCATAGAATACCGGAATTGGAACACCCCATGCACGCTGGCGGGAGATACACCAGTCACCGCGATCACGGACCATATTGAATAGTCTTGTTTCGCCCCATGCTGGTACCCATTTTGTTTCTTCAACAGCTTTTAGCAATTCGCCGCGGAAATCTTTGATCGACGCAAACCATTGTGCTGTCGCACGGAAGATAACAGGTTTTTTAGTTCTCCAGTCATGCGGGTAGGAGTGTGTGATGAAGCTTAGCTTCAGTAAAGCGCCAGCTTCTTCAAGCTTTTCTGTGATTGGCTTGTTCGCCTGATCATAGAATAAACCTTCAAAGCCTTCTGCTTCAGCTGTCATAACACCCTTATCATCTACAGGGCATAAAACTTCAAGTCCATACTTCTGGCCAACATGGAAGTCATCCTCCCCGTGTCCTGGTGCAGTGTGGACACATCCTGTACCAGCATCTGTCGTTACGTGCTCGCCAAGCATGACAAGTGAAGTGCGGTCGTATAATGGATGCTTTGCAAGGACACCTTCAAGCTCTTTACCAGCAAGTTTCTTAACTGTTGAAGTATTTTCCCAGCCGATTTCATTCGTAACTGCTTCTAAAAGTTCTTCAGCAACAAGGAATTTCCTACCGTCAGCTTCTACAACAACGTATGTCAATTCTGGGTGAACGGAGATTCCAAGGTTTGCCGGAATCGTCCATGGTGTTGTCGTCCAGATGACGATTTCAACATCCTGGTCAAGAACTCCTTTGCCGTCTTTAACAGGGAATCCAACATAGATCGATGCAGAACGCTTATCTTGATATTCAATCTCAGCTTCAGCAAGTGCTGATTCACTTGATGGTGACCAGTAAACAGGCTTTTTCCCTTTGTAGATGTATCCCTTTTTGGCCATTTCGCCGAATACTTTGATTTGCTGTGCTTCATATTCAGGCTTCAAAGTGATATAAGGATTTTCCCAATCACCTCTCACTCCCAGACGCTTGAACTGTTCACGCTGGTTATTGATTTGCTCATATGCATATTCTTCACATAGCTTCCTGAACTCAGCTACAGTCATTTCCTTGCGTTTTACACCCTTGTTCGTCAATGCCTGCTCGATTGGCAATCCATGAGTGTCCCAGCCAGGTACATATGGCGAACAATAACCGCTCATTGATTTATAACGGACGATAAAATCTTTGAGGATTTTATTAAGTGCGTGACCCATATGGATATCTCCATTAGCGTATGGAGGTCCGTCATGCAGGATGAACAGCGGGCGTCCTTCTGTGTGCTTTTGAACCTTTTCATAAATATTCATTTCTTCCCATTTTGCCTGAATTTCAGGTTCCCTGTTCGGAAGGTTTCCGCGCATTGGAAACTCGGTCTTCGGCATGAGCAAAGTATCTTTGTACTCCATTAGATTGATCCTCCTATTTTTACCGTTGCAATCACGAAAGAAACAATAGTGAAAATAAAAAAACCTCCTCATCCCTGAAAAGGGACGAGAAGGTTTATATTCCCGCGGTACCACCCTAAATAGACAAGGATTCATCATCCTGTCCTCTTAGCATTCTTAACGCGAATGTCACGCCTGTGCTTACTGATCCTAAAGGATGTTCAGCTCGGAACTATCGGGTGATTTTCTGGCTATCCGCTTGCAATGGGCTTCCACCTTCCCCATTTCGCTGAAAAGCAAGCAACTGGAACGCCATACTGTCCCTGTCATCGTTTCTGTCATGTATTGCACTTTGTTATGAAATTATATGCGAAATAACGTCCCCGCGTCAAGCCAGTGAATCTTCTTCTTCTCTTGCAGCAGCCTTCAATTCTGTTGAATCCAATTCATATTCAAGCAGATGATCCCAATCATCGGTGTTCAGCATATCCAGCTGCGCCTCGATCAGCATCTTGAACCTTGTTCTGAATACTTTTGACTGCTTCTTCAATTCTTCAATTTCCAGGGCGATTTTACGTGCCTTGGATAGAGATTCGTTGATGATCCGGTCAGCGTTCTTTTCCGCTTCCTTGACGATCAGCTTTGCTTCCTTTTGCGCATTGCGGCGAACTTCTTCCCCAGCTTCTTGGGCAATCACGATTGATTTATTCAAGGTTTCTTCTATATTTGTAAAATGGCCAAGCCTGGAATTCATTTCATTTAGCTTTTCTTCCATCTCTTTTTTTTCACGGATAATTAGTTCGTAGTCCTTGATCACATTGTCAAGAAACTCATTTACTTCATCTTCATCATACCCGCGAAATCCTTTATTGAATTCTTTGTTGTGTATATCTAACGGCGTTAAAGGCATTACGCCACCTCCCATTAAGTTATAATCCTTTATGTACTTAAAGCAATGATTCGACAAATAAACTAAAAATCCTTCTTCTATTACTATATAATTATTTTTTTCTCCCGGCAATAACTCGATATTTATCTTTTTTTGTTTTCCCGTCAATTGTGATGATTTTCGCACGCCCGTAACCACGTGCTGAAATAACATCACCTTCACCGCATTCAAAAGCAGTATTTTCAATCGCAGTCCAATTAACCTTTACTTGGCCATGCTGGATGAGTAACTGAGATTTTTGCCTTGAGATATTGAACAGTGCGGACATGACGGTATCCAGACGCAATGACGAAACGGTAGTGTTCATTTCATTCCATTCCTCAGTAATTCCCACTGCCATTTCAAGCGGAAGCTCTGACAAGCCAATCGAAGCTCTGCCGATTGATTCTAATTGAAGCCCGATGTAATCGGCGATTTCCTCAGCTGCGAAAAATTGCACAACATCTCCGTCAATCAGGATATCTCCAAATTTCCCACGCTTCAAGCCAAGTGACATCAGGCTGCCCAAAACTTGACGGTGTTCGATATTCACAAACTTCTTTGCATATTCAATACCAAAAAGCTTTACCTGGAAATCATCTTCTTTAACTTCCATATACTCTGGAAAAAGAAATGCCCGTTTTCTCTCGGTACCTGGTGCACCGCCAAACAGTTCCCACTTAACATCGGGATGCTTGCCGATAACGGTAGACAAGATTTGCTGCTCCCTCGGATCCAAAAAATCAGTCAATTTCGGGGCATAGTTTTGTTCAACATACTCTTTCCAGTTAATGACCTGATCGATAAATTCCCGTTCCTCGGGACGGAAATGCTGGTAAATACTCATTTTGTACTCCTTTTACATTTAAAACATTAATAGAAAATAAGCAGGGTCTGATTCAGACCCTGCAAGACAAGAAATGATCTTTATTAAAACCATGCAGCCAGCTGATACAATCCACTGACAGCAAAACGCAATACAAGGAACGCAACGATTGGCGAAATATCAATCATGCCGATTGAAGGAACAATCCGTCGGAAAGGCTCCAGGAAAGGTTCGCAAATACGTGCTAAAAATTGTCCGATTGCTGTTTCTCTGGCATTAGGGAACCATGACATGAAAATATAAATAATCAAGGCCCACTGATAAAGACTGACTATCTGAGCTATTATGCCTATTACTAAATCCATTTACTCTACCACCTCGACTCTTGGTAATCCCGCTCCTGCATCAGTTCAGAAATATTTCCTGTTACTTCTACATTATCCGGGGTACATAAGAAGATATTCATGCCGATCCGCTGGATATCCCCGCTGATCGCATAGACTGTTCCGCTGAGGAAATCTACTATACGCCTTGCCTGATCCTGTTCGATACGCTGCAGGTTCACAACAACTGCCCGGCGATTTTTTAAATGATCAGCAATATCCTGTGCTTCCGCATACATTCTAGGTTCCATCAGGATCACTTTCGAAGACTTTTGCACACTCTGCAGGCTTACCACATTCTGCTTTTGCTGAACAGGCTGTTTATTGGGCTTGAAAGGCTCAGCTTCTCCCTCGAGCATTTCCTCATCATTATAGTCATATTCATCTTCCAGGAAAAAAAATGTCTTAATTTTTGATTTTAAGCTCATATTAATGCACCTCCGATTCATTGCCTACCAAGGCAGTGCCAATACGCACCATTGTTGATCCTTCTTCAACAGCTATTTGAAAGTCATTTGACATTCCCATTGACAGTTCATTACATGGTGCAAATTCAAGTTTCCGCGATTGTATATCTGCTTGCAGCCTTTTCATTGTCCTGAAGCAATCCCTGATCACTTGCTCATCCTCCGTTAAAGGGGCCATCGTCATCAATCCGCTGATTTCAATATTGGAAAACTGCTTCAGTTCTTTTACAAAACCAATGACATCATCCGGTTTTAACCCATGCTTGCTCTCTTCGCCGGATGCATTGACCTGGATCAGACATCTCACTTTTGAACCTGATCGTTTATTGATTTCTTTTGCAAGTGACAGCCTGTCCAATGAATGGATATATGTAACATGCTCAATGATGTTTTTCACTTTTCTCGTTTGCAGCGTCCCAATAAAATGCCAGACCGGCTTGTCCCCTAATTGGCCAATTTTATGAAGCAGTCCTTCATCCCGATTTTCGCCAAGATGGGTGACCCCAGCATCAACGGCTTCCTGTGCCCGTTCTGGTGAAACATATTTAGTTACCGCAATAATCTTGATTTCTTCTGGATTACGCCCGGCTTTGTTACAGGCATCTGCTATTTGATTCTGGATAACCTCCAGATTTTCTCTGACTTTCATTATGGATGGCTATCCTCCTTCCAGCCGATATAAGCCATCATTCGGCCTGCATTACCCTTATCCCGTCTGTGGGAATAGAAATGCTCACTATGGCAGCTAGTGCAATAATCGGTTACATGTATATTCCCGTCTTCTACCCCTGTCTTTAACAGAATCTGACGGTTCAATTCCTTTAAATCGAGAGAATATTGACCTTCACTAACTTGATTATATGGTAATATATCGACACCATCTAGTATATTTTTCACTAAATTGATGACTCTCTCATCAACAATATAACATTTTTTGCATATTGATGGGCCTATAATGGCAGAAATTTTTTCTGTTTTTGCGCCATTTTGCTGAAATTTGCTGACCATTTCCGCCGCAATACCGTGAACAGTGCCTTTCCAGCCAGCGTGAGCGACCCCGATCAGCCTGGTCTCCGGTTCAATAAAATAAAGCGGGACACAGTCTGCAAAACAAAGTGTCAGCAGGATCCCTTGCTCATCTGTCAGAAAGCCATCCGTTCTTGAAAAAGAAGTATCATAGGTCGTTGAGCCTCTTCCTTGATCCGATTTTCCGATTTTGGCGATGCTGATATCATGAGTTTGTTCTGCTCCAACCCATCTGGAAAGGGGAAATTCGATCTTATCGGCCAGCAGGAGACGATTTTCACAAACAGCATTCTGCTCGTCTCCTACATGAAAGCCGAAGTTCAAACCCGAAAAAGCATCCTGCTGGCTCACGCCACCGTTCTTCGTTGTGAACCCAACCTCAAGCCCAGGATAACGCTCCATCCACTCTTTAATTTTAAAATATTCCTGGCTTTCTAAGATGAATGGTTCCATATTTTTACCTCACACGTTTTTGTCTAGTTTATCACATACAAACCGCAATACAACAGTATTACGATGTTACTCATCACCGTCACTTTTTTGTTGCAGATATCCCCCGCTGTCTTTATACCGGACTAAAATGACATCTTCACCTATTTTCAGGATATTTGTCCAGGGAATCACAACCTCATCTTCCTTTCCGAAGAATCCCAGCACCTTACCTGAACTCCCAATCACAACAGCTTCGATTTTACCCGTATTTAAATTGATTTCAAAATCCTCTATATTACCAAGCCTTTTTCCATCCGAAACATTCACGACATCTTTAACTTGAAATTCTGTCACCTTAACCATATAGATCCCTCCGGATTTCGCTTTGGCATTAATTAGCCCTTATATAAAATATATGAAGGGGAAACAGATGTATGAATTACTTCAGTGGATCTTGAATTTTATAGAGTCGTCCTACTTCGTAATGCCCTTGTATAAAACAAAGAACAAAAAAGCGCAAGCGCCTTGTTCAGCCCCGACAAGCGCTGGAGGGCCGACCAGTGAAGTCGTTCTTTGACTTCATTGGGCGGACCGAAGCGACTCGAGGGGCTAGGCGCTGGAGCTGGATTAAAAATACTACATGTATTTATCCAACTAAATAATTTTTATAATTTCCTAAACGATAAAAAAGCTGCCAAAAGGCAGCTTAGCTTTGGATATTCTTATTCATTTGTTTGATGGCTGCTTTTTCAAGACGGGACACCTGGGCTTGTGAGATGCCGATTTCATCGGCTACCTCCATTTGTGTCTTACCCTGGAAGAATCTCTTCCTTAGAATCAACTTTTCACGCTCATTCAGGCGTCTCATACCTTCCTTCAAGGCGATTTCTTCAATCCAGTTTGTATCCTTGTTCCGTTCATCACTTAGCTGGTCCATCACATAGATTGGATCTCCGCCATCGTTATAGATCGGTTCAAATAAGGACACGGGATCCTGAATCGCATCAAGAGCGAAGACAATTTCCTCGTGAGGTACCTCTAGAACCTTGGCGATTTCTTCCGCAGTTGGTTCCCTTGATGCCTCACTCATCAGCCTTTCGCGTACCTGAAGCGCTTTATAGGCTATATCCCTTAATGAGCGCGAGACTCTGATTGGATTATTATCTCGTAAATACCGTCTAATTTCACCGATGATCATCGGGACGGCATAGGTGGAAAACTTAACATTTTGTCCCAAATCAAAATTATCAATGGACTTCATAAGACCTATACATCCGACCTGAAATAGGTCGTCAACAAACTCGCCCCGGTTGTTAAAACGCTGGATTACACTTAAAACAAGCCTCAGGTTCCCATTCACAAGTTTCTCTCTTGCTGTGATGTCACCGCTTTGCATTTCTCTAAAAAGTTTTCTCATTTCCTCGTTTTTAAGAACGGGAAGCTTTGATGTATCAACACCGCAAATTTCAACTTTGTTTCGTGTCAATCTTTTCCCTCCTCACAGGAGCTGCTGTCAAAAATCAGTATCTCCGCAGGAAGGAAAAATATGCACTATTTACCTAAAGCCTGGACTGGATTCAGGAAGAATCAGCCAGGAAAACCGCCAAGTTATCACTTTTATCAGAGAGAAAAAAATTTTTTTATAGAAAATTTTTCTGCTATACCATTTTATTGAATTCTTTACGCAAACGTTTGATGATTCTTTTTTCCAGACGTGAAATATAAGATTGTGAAATTCCTAGCATATCCGCTACATCCTTTTGTGTCTTTTCCTCGCCACTCCCAAGACCAAAACGCAATTCCATGATTTGCTTTTCACGATCGGAAAGTTGCTGCAGCGCTTTAACCAGCAATTTTTTATCCACATTGGACTCAAGGTCCTTTGTGATAATATCGTCATCTGTTCCAAGAACATCGGACAAAAGCAGTTCATTTCCATCCCAATCAATATTCAAAGGCTCGTCAAAGGAAACCTCCGACCGCAGTTTATTATTCCTTCGCAAATACATCAGGATTTCATTTTCAATACATCTAGAAGCGTAGGTCGCTAGCTTAATTTTCTTCTCAGGATTGAACGTATTGACCGCCTTAATCAATCCGATTGTTCCGATACTGATTAAGTCTTCAATATTAATGCCCGTGTTTTCGAATTTTCGCGCGATGTAGACAACGAGTCTCAAATTCCTTTCGATGAGAATCGACCTTGCCGCTTTATCCCCATTTGGAAGTTTGTTCAAAAGCACTTCTTCCTCTTCTTTCGTTAAAGGAGGTGGCAACGCTTCGCTACCGCCGATATAATATATTTCATCTGTTTTCAAGCCCAGTTTCATTAATAATTTATACCAGTAATAGGATATCCGAAGCCGCAAATTTTTCATTGATTGTCCTCCTTCTAAATTATGTATTTCTGAGTATAGTAATATTAGCTTACCTTCACCGTTGGCTCTTGTTTTGCCATCCCTGCCATCATTTTTGGATGGATAATACATTGAAAACTGCCATCAGCCGAAAGTTCCTGCGCAGTAAAAGATATTAACCCCTTTTCTGCAATATAAGTTCCTTGGTCTGTATGAATCTTGATCTTGTCAGGATTAAAGGCAATGATTAACTGATGCTCTTGTCCGACTACCTTGCATGGAATGATTCTCATTCGATTTTCCAGCTGCTGCGAAAAATTTTCATCACCTGACAAAACACAATCGGGATTTTCAGCAATTCTTTTGATTTCACTTGGCATACGATCCAAACAATCTGCTATGGATAAAATCATGACTGGCATTTTTGAGATAGGATCATAAAGCTGGTTGCCGCTATCTATCAGTCCTTTCATGTTAAAATCCATCTCCATGAACTGCACTTCAACTTTTGCCAGTGATTCATATTGAATCTTTGTCATTTCGAATTGTTCAATATTTCTCCTCGAAAAATGCCAGGCGAGCGGAAACCCCAGCAATACAAACAACCAGCTGATTGGATCGCCAAACCCTTTAATATGGTTCATGGCCACATTCGATGCCAGATTCATATCAAATTGGATAAAGTAATGTACTCCTGTCAAAGTGCCTCCAAGCAGAAAGGTCGTTACATAAAATGTCATAAGTGCCTTGAAGAAAAAACGGAATCTTTTATAGCCAAAAGCTGCCAGGACCATCAATATCGAAAAGAACAGTTTCCCCGCTGGGTGCCCCGCTGCAGCATGAAACGGAGTAATTGATAATATAATGAGCAGTGAACCTATAGCCCCTCCCAAACATAGCCGCCATAGCTTAACCTGTCTTTTCAGGATGATGGCAGTCAAGTAGAGTAGGAACGTATCAAATAATAAATTCAATGCCCAGATGACATCCAGATAGACCTTCACCTATCATCCTCCTAAGAAAAGCGTAAGCGCCTTGGTCAGCCCCGACAAGCGTTGCCCGCCTAAAACGACACATCGTGTGGCTGCGGGTCTGCACGTCCTGTGCCTCAGAGGGCCGACCAGTGAAGTCGTTCTTTGACTTCATTGGGCGGACCGAAACGTCTCGAGCTGCTCAAAGCTAACGCTTCTCGCAAGATACTCGAAGAAGCACTTTCAGTGATGAAAACTGGCTAAGCGCTGGAGCTAGACACTAATCAAGTGATAAACTCTATACGCTTATACAGGTACAGAATTCGCATGCGCCTTGTTTGACAGCTGAAAGTGCTGTGTCAGACTCAGATTCAGAATCTTCATCCCTCTTGCTTGAAATGATCAAGCATGCCAACGGCTAATTAACGGTTCAATCTGGCAAACCGCCCAAACTACTTTGGATGGTAAAAAACAACCTGGCGTCGAGCAAAGTTTAGCAACCACTGTTGAAGCACGTGATCACCGATTTGCTTCTTGCTCTATCATTCCGTTACGGAAAAGTATATCGTCTATGGCCTATGAAGTGTGTCATAATCTGGCACCAAAACAACAGAGATTTTCACTTTTCCCTTCGGATTTTGTCAATTTTCAGATTATTAACTTTAGGAATAAATGATGCTTGAATTTTTAGTAGGTCATATATTCTAATGTATGTTGTTTAGTAGATTTCTAAAAATAACATAAAAAGGGCATAGCCATTTCGGCTATGCCCTTCTGAAGTATAAATTAGCGTCTTCTGTTACGATTGCGCAGGAATGTTGGGATATCAAGAGCATCATCGCCCTGTGGAGATTGATTGCTTCTTGGTGCTTCCTGCTGGATTTCTTCACGTTTAGGCTGTTCGCGCTTGATCGCACCCATACCTGGCTTTTGCTGCCCTCCAAAACCTGGTCTTGTTGGCTTAGGCTGGACGACTTCCTCATTGAAGCCTGTTGCAATCACCGTAACGATAATTTCATCTTTTAAGCTTTCATTGATGACAGAACCGAAGATCATATTTACATCCTGGTCTGATGCAGTGGCGACGATGTCAGCAGCTTCTTGTACCTCGTATAAGCTAAGGTTCGTTCCGCCAGTGATATTCATAAGAACACCTTGAGCACCATCAAGTGAAGTTTCAAGCAACGGTGAGGAAATAGCCTTTTTGGCTGCTTCAGTAGCACGGTTTTCACCCGCAGCGACACCAATTCCCATCAATGCTGAACCCTTATTGGACATAATTGTTTTGACATCGGCAAAGTCAAGGTTGATCAAACCAGGTGTAGCGATCAAGTCTGAAATACCCTGGACACCCTGGCGTAGAACATTATCCGCTTCACGGAAAGCTTCTAGCATCGGAGTGCTCTTATCAACAATCTCAAGCAAACGGTCGTTAGGAATCACGATCAAAGTATCTACTGCTTCCTTCATCGATGAGATTCCACCGCCAGCCTGTCCAGCACGCTTGCGTCCCTCAAATGTAAATGGACGTGTAACTACACCCACTGTTAACGCTCCAAGATCCTTGGCGATTTGAGCGATAACTGGAGCTGCACCAGTACCTGTTCCTCCGCCCATACCGGCAGTAACGAATACCATGTCAGCGCCTTTTAGCACTTCCTCGATTTGTTCTTTGCTTTCTTCGGCCGCTTTCTTTCCGACCTCAGGATTAGCGCCAGCGCCAAGTCCACGCGTTAGTTTCGCACCGATTTGCATTCTGATTTCAGCTTTTGAAAGGTTCAATGCTTGTGCGTCTGTGTTGACCGCGATGAATTCCACACCTTGTACGCCGTGTTCGATCATTCGGTTAACCGCATTATTTCCGCCGCCGCCAACACCGATAACTTTTATAGTAGCAAGTGAATCTAAATTTGTATCAAATTCCAACATGACAAATCCTCCTAATTCGCCGATTTCCTGTTAGCTCTGATTACTCAAAAAAGTAGCCAAGAAATTTCTTCATTCTTGAGGTGACTTTTTCTTCAGGCTGTTTCTCAGGCTTCGATTTTGGATGCGGCTGTTTTTGAACTCTCTTTTCTTTCGGTTCCATTTCACTAAAAGCAGCTTCCATTTTCTTTCCTTTTAATTTTGCGTTTTTATAAGCAAATTGGATTAAGCCGACTGCTGTCGTGTACTGGGGTTCTCTTACGCCAATATAATCCGGAATGGCGATTCTTACCCTGCTTTGGAAAATATCCTGGGCAAGCTCCAGAACACCCTGCATATTGGCTGTTCCACCTGTCAGGACAAAACCACCTGGCAAGTCCCTTATGTTCATGTGTTTCAATTCATCCTGGACAAGGGAGAAGATTTCTTCCATTCTTGCCTCAATGATATCGGCTACTTCCAGCTGATTGAACTGCTGCTGCTGGTCGCTGCCGATGATTGAAACCTCGAATACTTCCTCTTCGGATGCATATTCATAAAAAGCATGTCCATGCTTCAATTTCAATTGATCCGCTTCTTCAGTTGTCGTGCGCAAACCGATTGATAAGTCCTTGGTGATATGGTCTCCTCCAACCGGAATGACAGATGTACCTCTTAAGTGTCCGTTCTCAAACACAGCGACAGTTGATGAACCGCCGCCGATATCAATCATCGCGACACCCATATTCTTTTCATCCTTTGAAAGCGCGAATACTCCTGCAGCAAGCGGCTGTAGGCCGATATCCACGATTTCAAGTCCAGCACGCTCAACACAACGAAGAGTATTATGTAAGATGGTCTTTGATCCGGTAATGATCGTTCCTTCCATTTCAAGCCTAACACCGATCATGCCTCTTGGATCATTGATCTCATCAAGACCGTCAACGATAAATTGCTTTGGAATCACGTCTATTATCTCTCGCTCAGGCGGAATCGATACCACCTGTGCAGCATCAATGACTCTCGCTACGTCCTCATTTGTGATCTCACGATTGTCGCTGGAAACTGCAACCACACCATGGCATGGCAACAGGGAAACATGATTTCCGGTGACACCTACAATCACCTGGTTAATCTTTAAACCTATCATTCTTTCAGCTTGTTCGATTGCCCTTTTAATAGAATGAACGGTTTCATCTATATCAACAATGGAGCCCTTTCTTAACCCTTCGGACTTTACATTGCCAACACCAATTATATTTAAAGTGTCGTTGACCATTTCCCCAATGATTACCTTCACACTGGATGTACCGATGTCAAGACTGACATATATATCATTGCTGTTCATTCTGTGGCACCTCCTTCAACAATTCCTAGTGTTTGAACAACAATTTCTTGCCACTATCTAATTGCGTTTCATTTTTTAATTACATTACTTTATTCGTCACAATTAAATATTTCCCTTTTAAAATATCATTTTTTTTTCTACTTTTCACTTGTCGTTGACCATTTCGTCAATATTATTCTCCGGATGACGGCTATATTCTGGAACAGCCTTACCCCAAAGGCAAAAACTGCTGCTAAATACAAGTCTACACCAAGATGGACACCTAGAAAAGCTAAACTTGCTGCTAATACTATATTAAAAAAGAATCCTGATACAAAAACTTTTTCATCATATATATTTTGCAGCTGGGCGCGGATCCCTCCGAACAAAGTATCGAGGGCTGCAAGGATCGCGATTGATAAATAGTTGGAGTATTCTTCAGGAATTGTGATATCGGTCAATAGCCCAATGATTACACCGATGACCAACCCCATAATTGGAAGCCACATTATCCGTTGCCTCCCCCTTTGTCTGTTTTAACGGGTTCCATGTACCTGATCCTGATTGTATCTTGATATGCAGGTACAACCAACATGCTCTCAGGCCTGTTTACGATCACTTCCAGATTATCGATGAAAAAATCCTCGGCTACCGTGGAAACCTTCATACGATTGTATAACTTTTCGGCTGAATCTCCATTTTCCGTAATTACCCGAACTTCAATAGGAAAACGATTTAAAGAATGTCCATTGATTTTTGTCACCCTGTTTATATCCCGGATGACGGTAGTATTTATGACCCTCTCGCCATCAACGGAAACATGCTTCGCGCCATACAGGTTCAATTCATTCAAAAGCCTTTTAAGCATATCTGGAGAAACCGAAGGCGGATTGTCACCTTCGACAATCAAGTTGAAAGCAGGTTTAATCAAGAGAGTGATCCCCGGTCCGGTGACCTCGGTCAGTCCAGCCTCATCCTTCAATTCTGCGAGGGTTTCCCGCAGTACCTCTTCCTTGCTTTGCTGCCGCTCAGTTTCATACTTAGCTATTTTTTCCTCATTAGACCTGATTTCAAGAAGCAGCTTGGACTGTAATTCCTTCTCCTTCATTAAATCCTCACGAAGCTGCCAAGTGTCACGTGTATCCCTGACTTCTGGTTCCCTGACGGTTTGAAACTGAATGGCGACCATTAATCCAATAATTGCAGCTATAATACTGAAGCTGAGATTCTTAGGTCGGCCCAATGCATTCACCTTGCTTTCTATTAGGCCATTTCTCGTGGTTTTCATTCAATCCCATTCTAAACAGCCTGTTAACCTATTTCTTGTACGGCACTCGTATTTTGGAAAGAAAGCGACGGTCGTCATCATTTCCCCAAAATCGGATCCATTTTAATATTTTCCTTTTCCTCTAACGAAAAAACAACTTGGTCATTCACAAGCTGATCTTTTACCCCACCGGTAATATTGAGAGCGGAGGAAAGAACATCGGGGTCACCAATAGCAGTGATTTCAAATGGGGCAGGATGCTGGTAGCCATCAACAGTAATGACAGGGCCTGTACACAATATATATGATTTGTGAGAAATCCGCTGCCCGTTCACAGAAATAGCTGCTGCTCCTGAAATGTACAGTTCATTGATCACCTTGAATACATGATGCTCGTGGACAAGATAATTATTGATATTCTCCTCATCAGGATCGTATTCTCCATCAGCCAGAGTTACCTTTACTCCCTTACCACTGACCTCTACCTTGCCAAGGAACATTCGGTATTTCTCAGCGTCCTCAGCCATATTAAAGAAAACCTGCGCTTCTTTGGAAAGGCTGGCCTCAATTTCCCTTACCTTTTCCTGCTTGGCATTCAACTCTTTCTGAAGCCCACGGTTTTTTTCTTCCTGTTCTATCAAGTCGTTTCTCAGACTTAAATGCTTCTCCCATTGCCTGTCCGTCAAGCCCTGGCCTTTCTCACCCTCGTCCTGTGTGACACGGAATGAAAAAGCGACCATAAAGCCAAGTACCAGGAAAACGATTGAAAGAATTACACGATTACTGTTCACTTTCTTTTTCAATTTCAACTTCCTCAGCTTCCTCTGCTTCATATGCTTTAAAATAAGAGCCAACCTCAAGATCGATGACACCCTTTTTAGAAGGGTCAAGCTGGCTGACAATTGAAGGATAATGTGCCATTTTTTCAGAAAAAGTCCTGAGAGTAGCATTTACCTCGAAACCGTCATTCATATACAGCTTAACAAGATATTTATCCGTCTTTACTGGCTGTGAGTGAATTTCAGAGATTGAATTGATGACAACTTCAGGCAGTTCCTCCAGTGAAGCGATCATTTCATCCAGGACCTTCCCTTCTTTAAAGCCTATTAAGATTGGCGCGTTGACAGGAATTTCATCAATCTGTTTTTCTCCAAGAATATTTCCATTTTCAAGGACCGGGTAGAAATTCTTTCCCTTTGAAATGTAGGCAAGCCTGCTATATTCTTCAAGCTCAATGGCGACCTTATTTGGAAACTTTACGTTCACAGTAGCTTGTTTGATTTCCTGGATTTTCTCCAGTTTTTCTTCAACTTCGCCTTTGCCGATTTTCCACACATTTGACTCGAAGCTGAGCCCGCTTTTTTCCACGATGTGCTCGTAGGAATAGGACTCATTTCCTGAAACAGTAATCTCTTTCACCTTGCTTAGCGGTGACTGAAAATAGATAACACCGGCTATTAATATAAAAAACAAAGCCAGAAGCATGATAAGCCTTCGATTAGCTTTCTTGCGTCTTTGATGTTTTAACTTTGGAATCCGATCTTCAATTGAGACGATTTTCCTCTTGTCCATTTTCAATCCCCTCTTTATCGGCTGAACCCTTTTCCAATAAGAATAACATCTTTTTTTTTAATCTTGCAGGTTAAAGCCATCGTTATAATAAATTTAGAATCAGAAGCTTTCCCTGGAATTGAAAACAATAAGTATGTACAACTGCACATATTAAGAGAAGAACCAACGGCATGAGAATCTATCATGCCGTTTCTTATCCGGACAGCATCCTAATCTAATGAATTATTATATCACAGAATTTGACAGCTTGAACCATTTTCCTGCTATTTCCGACCTATAATTTCTACCTCTGTCTCCATTTTTACACCATGTAAATCAAGGACTGTATCCTTTACATGCTGAATCAGACCAAGTACATCCTCAGCCTTTGCATTTCCTTTGTTCACAATGAAATTCGCGTGAAGCTCCGAAATTTGTGCCCCGCCGATTTGATGGCCTTTCAAACCTGATTTTTCGATTAAATTCCCAGCATAATTGGGAAGGGGATTCCTAAAGACACTGCCGCAGCTTGGAAAGTTATATGGCTGGGTTTCTTTGCGATAATCCTTGTTTTTTTGAAGCTCCGCTACAATTTCATCCTTATTGCCTTCTTGAAGTTGGAAAATGGCTCCTACGACTACACCTGGCCGCTCTTTCTGGAGGACAGATGTCCGATAAGAGAATTTCATTTCTTTGTTAGTGAGCCATTCAAGAGAGCCATCTTCAAAAAGCACATAGGCTTTCTCCAGAATTTGTGAGATATCAGAACCATGGGCCCCTGCGTTCATATAAACCGCACCGCCAATCGACCCAGGAATTCCGCCAGCGAATTCAAGCCCTGAAAGTCCTTTTCGGCTAATGGTGATCGCAAAGTTGACCAGCGAAAGACCTCCACCAGCTGTCACTCTAGTGCCATCGATCTCCAAATCATCAAGCCCGGAACCGAGTTTAATCACAACACCTTCAATGCCTTTATCTGAAACGAGGAGATTCGACCCTCTGCCGATCACGGTCCATTCAACATCAGAATCCTTAATGACTTCAACAGCTTTTCTTAAATTTTCTATTGATGAAGGTTCAATAAGTATGTCAGCAGGTCCGCCAATTTTCATTGATGTATGGTTTGCCAGCGGTTCATTTTCCTTTACAGAACCGATGTTCAATTCCCTAAGTTTGTTAGCTAGATCCTTCATAATTACCTTCCTTTCACGATACAGCTATTTTGACCATTTTATGCAGCTGCATGCCTATAGGCTACTTTTTCGCCAGTTCCTCCATGAGACGGTACAGTCTCTGGGCTGAGTCAGGTATGCCTAGTTTTTTTGCCGCCTTTTTCATATCGGCCAGCTTCTCTTCATTGCTCAGTATGTGGTCAATACTTTCGACCAACTTAGGCCCTGTAAGATCTTTTTCAAGCAGCAGCCTTGCTGCTCCGTTTTCGCTTAATGCCCGTGCGTTTTTTTCTTGATGATTGTCGGTTACATATGGGCTCGGAATCAGTATGCTGGGAATCCCCAATGAAGTAAGTTCAGCAAGGGTAGTCGCTCCTGCCCTTGCTACAGTTAAATCAACACCGGATAGCACCTCGGGCATATTGTGAATAAATGGTTTGATGATGACATTTTCGGGATTACCGACAAGTTCAACTTCCTTCTGGACATCTTCAAAATGAACATCGCCCGTAACATATAGAACTTGATATGGTTTACCGCTTAATTCCGTGAGGCTTTTTACGACTGCTTCATTGATGGGCCTGGCACCCCTGCTTCCACCAAAAATGAGCACAGTAGGAATTTTAAGTTTTAAACCGGCAGACAATCTGCCTTTGATTCCATCTTGCCCAAGTACCTCAGATGCTCTAGGGTTACCAGTCAACACAACCTTTTGATCAGGGAAGAATTCCCTGGCTTCTTCAAAGCAAATCGCGATTTTATCAACATAACGGCTCAGGAATTTATTCGTCAAACCTGGAACGCTGTTTTGTTCATGGACAATTGTAGGTATGCCCATTTTCGCAGCCGCATAGACCACAGGACCGCAAACATAGCCCCCAGTGCCAATGACCACATCTGGCTTGAATTCCTTGAGCATTTTTTTACTATCCCTGACACCTTTTAGGAAACGCAGGATTGTTTTTACGTTTTCAAATGAAATCTTTCGTTTGAACCCTGTGATATGTATGGACTTAAACGGGATGTTCTCCCTTGGCACGAGCTTGCTTTCGAGCCCTTTTTTCGTCCCTATGTAGAGAAACTCGACATTCTCATCCTTTTTTTGAATTTCCCTTATTAGTGCGAGCGCAGGGTAAATATGTCCACCTGTACCGCCGCCGCTAACTGCAATCTTCATTTTCCACACCTCAACAACTTATCTCTTTTTTAATCGCGTCCATCACGCATGCATTTACACACCAGGTTTTTCCGGATTGCGTGATGTGAATAAGAATTGTGAAAAGGAGCCTATAAAAAAGGCACTCCCCGGTTTTACCCTATTCTACTATATTCTAAACTTAAGAACAGTTTTTAAAGATATTGTTATTTAAATGTAATATAGCATGAACAGAAGTATATTCCTATTCATATTCACATACACAGGAATGTTTTACAACGAATAAGAGACCCTGCAGAAGGGTCTCTTATTTCATTATTAGTATCTCGAATGTCTGCTGATATTCAGCAGCACTCCGACGGCCATCAGCATCAGTGTCAGGGATGAGCCTCCGTAGCTCAGGAATGGGAGCGTTATACCAGTAACAGGCATAAGGCCGGTGACAACACCGATATTGATCATGACCTGGATGGCAATCATTGCAATGATCCCGGTGGCCAGGAATGTTCCGAATAAATCAGGAGCCCCAAGCGCAATCCTTACTCCCCTCCAAAGCAGTAAGGAAAATAAAAGAAGAATCAATGAACCGCCAATGAATCCAAGCTCCTCAGCGAGAATTGCGAATATAAAGTCTGTTTGGGGTTCAGGCAGATAAAAGAACTTTTGCCTGCTTTGTCCCAGGCCAAGACCGAACAATCCCCCAGGACCGATTGCGTATAGCGATTGGATCATTTGAAACCCGCTTCCGAGAGGATCCTGCCATGGGTCTAGAAACGATGTAATCCGTTTCATCCTGTATGGCGCAGAAATAATTAGTCCGACAAAACCGGCGACTCCCAGCAAACCGAGTCCGACAAAATGGCTAATCCTGGCACCAGCAATAAAGATGATGACAACAGAAGTACCGACCATGACTGTTCCTGTTCCTAAATCAGGCTGAAGCATAATGAGGCCAAATGCCAAAAACACAAGCCCTAAAGAAGGGAAAAGTCCCTTTTTAAAAGAAGTGATTGCTTTCTGGTTCTCTGACAAAAATTTCGCGAGGAAAGCAATCATCGCAATCTTCATGAACTCTGACGGCTGAACCGAAAAGGCACCTACTCCAATCCAGCTCCTTGATCCATTCCGCACATTCCCGACTCCAGGAATCAAAACAAGGATCAACAGGACAAAACAAATAATCAAAATGACCTTTGCCCATGTTCTCCATGTCCAATAGTCAATATTCATGATGAAAAACATCGCGATGATCCCGACACCTGCAAACAGCATTTGCCTTTTCGCAAAGAAAAAAGAATCATTGAACTTATAGTCGGCCCAGACAGCACTTGCGCTATAGACCATGATCAAGCCCACTGCCAAAAGCGTAAATGTAACAATCATTAGAAAAATGTCTGGAGTAGATTTTTTCGTTGGCAAAGCAATACACCTCGGCTGTATGATTTAGGGCTCATATGCCGCTTCCCATCCAGCCTGCAATTAGGCCAAGCAACCTGAGTCATGTTGTTCAAGACAAGCCCTTACTTAAGCTTATGCACGGCCTCGATAAACATGTCTCCCCTGACCTCAAAAGTTTTGTACTGATCCCAGCTTGCACATGCTGGAGACAGCAGGATGACATCACCGGGTTCTGAATGTTCAAATGCCACGGGAACGGCCTTTTCCACATTATCGGCCCGCAAAATCGTTTTTATTCCTGCATCATGGCCAGCCTGTCCAACTTTTTCAGCTGTTTCTCCAAAAGTAATCAATGTCTTCACATTTTTTAATGAAGGAACAAGCTCATCAAAAGAATTGCCCCTGTCTAGACCCCCGGCCAGCAAGACGATTGGTGCATCGAAAGCTGCGAGGGCATTTTCAGTAGCCAAAATATTCGTTGCTTTTGAGTCATTATAAAATTTACGTTCATCGATAGTGGCCACAAACTGAAGCCTGTGACGAACGCCTGCAAAGGTAGTAAGCACCTTACTGATGGCCTCTTTATCTGCACCTGAAAGCAGCGTCGCCGCTACAGCCGATAGTATATTCTCCAAATTATGCTTGCCCGGCAGGACGATATCCTTTGTTTCAATAATTTGCTCCCCGTTAAAGCAAACCCAGCCATCCTTCACATAAGCACCACTTTCAAGCACCTTCCTTGTTGAAAAAGGAACGATTTGCGCTCGGGAATTGCGGGCAATTTCCATGCATTCCTCCTGGTCGGCATTGACAATCAGGAAGTCTTCTTCAGTCTGGTTTTGTGTAATCCTAGCCTTTGCACTAATATATTCATTTCTTGTACCGTGATAATCCAGGTGTGCGTCATACAGATTTGTAATAATGGATATCCGAGGCTTGAACTGGTCGATTCCCATCAATTGAAATGATGACAGTTCAATAACGATCGTATTTTCAGCTGTGGCTTCCTGAGCAACACCTGATGCTACCGTACCGATATTGCCTGCAATCAATGGATGCTTGTTTCCTGCCTCAAGCATTTCGAATATTAACGTGGTAGTAGTTGTTTTTCCGTTAGTTCCTGTAATACCAATCAGCGGTGCCTCAGAAATCTGGTATGCGAGCTCAACCTCGGTAATTACCGGAATTTCTTTTTCAATCGCTTTTAGAATCATAGGATTATAGTACGGAATTCCGGGATTCTTGACGACGAGTTCAAAGCCTTCGTCCATCAATTCGATCGGATGGCTTCCACAAACAACCTTGATTCCCTGCTCAAGCAATCCTTGCGCTTCGGGATTTTCAGAGAGAGGCTTACTATCGTTGACAGTTACAAAAGCCCCTAGTTTATGTAGTAGAGCAGCCGCACTGACTCCACTCTTGGCAAGGCCAAGTACTAGTATCTTTTTATGTTGATATGTTTTGATATCTTTCATCTAGATCCACACCTCAATATAAATTCCAAGGATAGCGAAAAGAAGGCCTACAGTCCAGAACGTGACAACAACACGCCATTCTGACCAGCCAATCAATTCATAGTGGTGGTGAAGCGGACTCATCCTGAATATTCTTTTCCCAGTAGTTTTAAATGAAATAACCTGAAGGATAACGGATAATGTTTCAATCACAAATATTCCGCCAATGATGATCAGAATAATCTCAAGCTTCGCAAGGATCGCGACAGTTGCAATTGCACCACCAAGAGCGAGGGAACCAGTGTCTCCCATAAACACTTTAGCAGGGTGTGCATTAAATACAAGGAATCCTAAAACAGCGCCAACCACCGCGACTGAAAAAATAGAAAGCTCATATTGAGATTGGCTCCAGGCAAGTACAGCGAATGCACCAAATGCAATCGCAGCTGTTCCGGAAACCAGCCCGTCAAGCCCGTCCGTCAGGTTAACAGCATTCGAAAACCCGACCATCCAGAAAATAATAAACAGCGCATATCCCCATCCCAAATCAAAGGAAATGTCCGTTAACGGGATGCTGATGACTGTTGATAATTCACTTTGCTTGAATATGAAGTAAAAAATAACGGAAATAATAATCTGGCCAAGCAGCTTTTGTTTCGAAGTCAAGCCAAGGTTCCGTTTCATGACAACCTTGATGAAGTCATCCATAAAGCCTAGCAAGCCAAATCCTAAAGTTACAAATAACAATAGATATGTCTCCACTGATGGCTGTGAGAACTTCCCTGTCATCACAAGTGTCGTGATTGTGATTGAGATTAAGATCATGACGCCGCCCATCGTTGGTGTACCTGTTTTTTTCTGATGTGATTTAGGTCCTTCTTCTCTGATGCTCTGACCAAATTTAAGCCTTCTCAAAAAAGGAATAAACACTGGAGAAAGCAGAACAGTGATAAGGAAACCCATCAATATTGTGAAAAAGATAACTTGCTCCAGCATTCTATTCCTCACCTGCCTTATTACGATTGCTGCCAAAACCATTGATGTTTTCGGCCATCACAGCTATATCATATGTTTCATCAACTTCATTAAGAAGTGCTTTGTTCAGGAAAATGAATTTAGTTCTTTCATTGATGTCTTCTTGTTGTGTTAAGTAATCATAGTATGAGTTCATAATTTTCTCTAAGCCTTTCAAATTATCTTGTGTGTAAAAAATCGGGAAGTGGTTTGGCGCATATGCCGGCACCTGCTTGCCTTCAGGCCAGACAGCTGCCACAGCACCATTTGAAATCGCCTCCTGTAAAGTTCCGGAATCATTCGATACCGGCACAAATAGCCCTTTAGGCTGTTTAGCACCAGCCAGACTGCTTACAGTATGAAAGTGGATATTCTCATCCCTTATTCCAGTTGCTCTTGAAAATAGACTTGAAACATCCTGGTATGTCAGCATATTACCTCTCCTCTATCGCCTCGCGTGCCACAATCCGGTCATCAAAATCGAATGTCCTGTCACCTATTTGCTGGTATGTTTCATGGCCCTTCCCAGCAATCAGGATCACATCCCCAGACTTCGCATTTTTTATGGCGTGCTGGATAGCTTCCTTCCTGTCAATAATCGAAGTATAAACTTCGCCCTTTACTCCTTCTTCCATATCCTTGATGATTTCTGCCGGATCCTCGCTGCGCGGGTTATCCGATGTGAAGACGGCATCTGTAGAATATTCACAAGCGATTTTCGCCATAAGCGGACGCTTAGTTCGATCCCGGTCGCCTCCACAGCCAACTACACAGTAAACCCTCTTCTGTGCAAATTGCTGTATTGTTTTCAGGACGTTTTCAAGACTGTCAGGGGTATGGGCATAGTCAACGATCACAGAGAAATCCTGTCCTGCATCGACTACTTCAAACCTTCCCGAAACTCCTTTAACACCTTCAACAGATGCGATAATAGCCTCTAAAGGCACGCCAGAAACGAGGGCAGCTCCGATGCTCGCAAGTACATTATAAATGCTGAACTTTCCGATCAACTGGATGTTTACCTTTTTCACGCCAAACGGGCTGACCAAATCAAATGATGTTCCGCTGGCCGTCATTGCAATATTGATTGCCTGCAGGTCAGCATGGTTGTCAATCCCATATGTTAGTATATGGGCAGTTGTCAGCATAGCAAACTCATCACTTGCCGGATCGTCTGAATTCAAGACTGCGAATTTCGGTTTCTCATGGTTAAAGGCATTTCCAAGCTGTGAAAAAAGAAGCCCCTTCGCTTTCCTGTATTCTTCCATTGTCTTATGGTAGTCCAGATGGTCTTGCGTCAGGTTTGTGAAAACAGCAACATTGTAATCCGTCCCATGGACACGGCCATAAACAAGCGCATGCGAAGATACCTCCATTACCGCTGTATCAACCTTTTCGTCGACCATTCTTTTGAACGTCTTTTGTAGAGTCAGACTCTCTGGAGTTGTATTCTTCACTTCAAAGATTTGCTCGCCGATCTTTGTGTACATCGTTCCAATCAGTCCGGTCTTCTGATCAGCATCCTTGAAAATCTGTTCAATAATATGGCTGGTCGTCGTCTTTCCATTCGTACCTGTGATTCCAACCAGATGAAGCTTCTGGCTAGGCTGGCTGTAAAATGCATCCGCAAGCACTGCCATTGCCCGTACCGTGTCCTTTACAACAATTACCGGGACATTCACAGGCAATTCTCGTTCGGAGAGAACGGCTGCTGCTCCATTCTTCACGGCTGATCCAGCAAAATCGTGACCATCAACTGTATAACCTTTTATGCATATGAATAAACTTCCAGGAGTCACTCTGCGGTTATCATTTTCAATTGAAGTAATTTCGGGATTTTCTCCCTTGTAATCCACGAACGGGTGTAAGTAACCAATCAATTCGTGTAATTTCATAAATATCAAATCCTCTCAAACAACATGGCGACTCTTATTTTACATGATTAGGCTGAAATTAGCCATTGTTGAGATGAAAAGAGCAAGCCCTTTTTACACGAGTTAGACTGGGGCTGCTCCTCAACAAGCGAAATAGCCAAGTATCCTAAAGCAGGCGGCAGATGATTATCCTGCCGCCGCCTGCTCACCATAGGTTTATGTTTTAATTATAGCTCTTAGTTAATCATTCATATAAACCCTAATGGTTGATCCTTCCTTAATTTTCACCCCTGGTGAAGGAAGCTGTTTCACAACTTTCTCCCCATCACCTGCAATATCAAGCTTAAAATTTATAAGTTGTTGCCTGAGCTCCTGCTTAGATAAACCGATCAGGTCAGGCACCGCCACCATAGGTGTGTCCATCCATGTCAATTCTTTTTCAATCTGGTCCTTCCGTGGAGGAACCTCCATAGCGCGCAGGCTGTCTTCCATGATATCGCCAACGATAGGCGCTGCTACTACCCCACCAAACTGTACTGTACCTTTCGGGTTATCAACTGCTACATAAATAACGATTTGCGGATCATCCGCAGGTGCAAAACCTATGAATGAAACGATATGGTTATTTTCGAGGTAACGGCCATCCTTTGCCTTCTGGGCAGTACCAGTTTTGCCGCCAACTCTGTAAGAGTCTACATAAGCATTTTTACCTGAACCTTTAGCTACGACACTCTCAAGAGCATGCCTGATTTCTTTTGAAGTCTCTTCAGAGATTACTCTTCTTTTGGCCTGTGGGGATTTCTTCATGACAACCTCCCCTGTAACAGGGTCAATCAACTCTTTAGCAATATAAGGTGTATAAAGTATTCCACCATTTACTGCTGCTGAAACCGCAGCGACCTGCTGGATCGGTGTGACGGAAACACCCTGCCCAAAAGCTGTTGTTGCCTGTTCGATCGGACCGACTCTGTCCAGGTTGAACAAAATTCCTTTGCCTTCCCCTTGAAGGTCAATGCCAGTTTTCTCGCCAAACCCAAAATCCTTCACATATTTAAACAGTTTTTCTTTCCCCAACCTATCCCCAAGCTCAACGAATCCAGGGTTGCAGGAATTCTCGACAACTTCAAGGAAAGTCTGGCTACCATGGCCGCCCTTTTTCCAGCAGCGTATTCTCGCTCCAGCCACTTCTACTGAACCTGAGTCATGGAAGTGATCTTTTTCAAGGTCGACCTTTCCTTCCTGAAGGGCTGCCGCCAGGGTCAAGATTTTAAAAGTGGATCCTGGCTCATATGTGCTCCATATCGGCAAGTTACGATTATAGACTTCCGGTGCTACATTGCGGAAGTTAGCCGGATCAAAGTCAGGCCTGCTCGACATTGCGAGGATTTCCCCATTATTCGGGTTCATGGCAATCGCAATGATGCCATCCGGATTGTATTTTGCCTGGGCTATATCCAACTCCCGCTCGACGATCGTCTGTACTCTGCTGTCGATCGTCAGCTTCAAGTCGAGCCCATCCACCGGCGGCTCATAGTCATCAGCCATATTGTTCATTCGCTGTTGTTTAGCATCCGCATAGAATTGGACCGAGCCTTTTTGGCCTTTTAATTCCTTATCATAGTAGAGTTCCAGTCCCATCAATCCCTGGTTATCGATTCCCGCAAAACCCAGGACATGGGATAGGTAGCTGCCGTATGGATAATGGCGCTTTGAATCTTCACCGATGTATATACCTTTGATATCGAGCGCCCTGATTTCCTTCGCTTTCTCGTGAGAAATCTTTCTGCCCTCTGGAATTCTCTCAATCATCGCCTTTTTTGTAATATGTTGATAGGCCTTCTCTTTAGACATATTTAAAGCCTTTGCCAATATTTCCGCCGCAGCTTTGGGATCCTCCACCTGGCGAGGCACCACGTAAACAGTAGGTGCACTAATATTCGTTGCGAGCGCCACTCCATTCCTATCCGTTATTTCCCCGCGCTGAGGTTCAAATGGGACGTTCCTGCTCCACGAATCCTTAGCCTTTCCTGTCAAAAAATCCCCCAGCATAAATTGCACATAGCCTAGCCGGACATCTATGATGAAAAACACCAAAATCCCAACCACCAGAACGAGAGCCAGCCTCTTTCTGACCGTCACATTTGATACACGCATATATTGAACGAACCTCCCTCTATAGTTGTTCCAATAGTAAACTAAGATACTCTCAGACACTCGTTCAAATATATGCTTGTACGAATTCGAATATAACAAGAAGTAGAGACAAGCTGCGGTTTGTTTAGAACCTGAGCCTAGGATGCTTCGGACAACTTCTGAGGGATACTAGTGGATTTTGTCTGAACCTGATGCAACTTCAGACAAACTTAGGAGCTCCGGCTGTGGTTTTGTCCGAACCTGGGGCTACTTCAGACAAAAGGAAGAGTTCCGACTCTGGTTTTGTCCGAACCTAGTGCGACTTCGGACAAATTGGGGAGCGCCTTCTCTCGTTTTGTCCGAACCTAGGGCTACTTCGGACAAACTTAGGAGCCCCAGCTGTGGTTTTGTCCGAACCTAGGGCTACTTCAGACAAAACGGGGAGCTCCGGCTCTGGTTTTGTCCGAATCTGGTGCTACTTCAGACAAAAGGAAGAGCTCCGACTCTGGTTTTGTCCGAACCTGATGCGACTTCGGACAAATTGGGGAGCTCCTTCTCTCGTTTTGTCCGAACCTAGGGCTACTTCGGACAAATTAAGGAATTCCGATTCTGGTTTTGTCCGAACCTGATGGGACTTCGGACAAATTGGGGAGCTCCTTCTCTCGTTTTGTCCGAATCTGGTGCTACTTCAGACAAAAGGAAGAGCTACGGCTCTGGTTTTGTCCGAATCTGGTGCTACTTCAGACAAAACGGGGAGCTCCGGCTCTGGTTTTGTCCGAATCTGGTGCTACTTCAGACAAAAGGAAGAGCTACGACTCTGGTTTTGTCCGAACCTGATGCGACTTCGGACAAATTGGGGAGCTCCTTCTCTCGTTTTGTCCGAACCTAGGACTACTTCAGACAAAACTGGGAGCTCCGGCTCTGGTTTTGTCCGAACCTGGTGGGACTTCGGACAAAAACAGAAGCTCCGGCTGGATTTTTATCCGGCAACTATAAGCATAGACTTGTCAGAATCTAAGGGTTTTACAAAAGAGTCTTCTTAAAAAAAAACAGAGGAAGGGCTCATCCGCCCACTTCCTCTGTTTCTTCATTATCTTCTTCAGTTTTCAATGATTTCTCAAATTGCTGCAGCGGGGTTTCTAGCTCGACAACAAGGTTTTCCCCTTTATTGATTGGTACCCCTGGCTTAAGACTTTGTTTTGTGACATAACCACTGCCGGCTTTGTTAAGCTTAATCCCTGTAATTTGCGCCAGCTTCATGACGTCCCTGAGTGACCAGTCTGTCATGTCTGGGTATGTCATGACTCCCGAAGCCTTGATAAAGACTTTTTCTCCCTCGAGAGCCATTATCTCTACCTTTGGCAACTGCTCCTCAACCTGGTTTCCGTCTCCTATAATCACTGTTTCAAACCCTTTGGATTCAAGCAACTTCTTTGCTTCTGCTGAATTCATACCGGTTACCTCGGGAACCGGTATGGAATCAGCTTTCTCCATTGAAGCAGGTTTGATATTCAAATACTGAAGACTGCTCTTCATCACAGATTTGAAGATCATAGACGTTGGAATAGAGCCTTTAAAATAATGATCGATTTCCGGCTGTTGAACGGCGACATAAACGATTAGTTTAGGATCATCTTTTGGAGCCATTCCAAGGAATGAAAACAGATAATCACTCGCTCCATCTAAATAACTGCCGTTGGCCGTTAAGTTAGCAGTACCTGTTTTACCAGCTACCTCGTACCCCTCGATTGCGTATGATTTCCCTGTACCATGCTCACCAGTTACAACTGTCCCTAAAACATCTCGCACCTGCTTTGCTGTTTCAGCTGATATAGGCTGACCAACGGACTTCGGATCTTCCTGTGTGATCACTTCACCAGTGTTCGGATTGACTATCTTATCGATCACTCGCGGTTTCATCATCTTCCCATCATTTGCTACTGCTGTTGCTGCCTGGATCATCTGGATTGGTGTCACAGTTGTTCCCTGTCCGTATGATGTCGTAATTTTCTCAATCGGCCATCTATAGACAATAGTTCCAGCTGCTTCGTTTGGAAGGTCAATGCCTGTAGGCTGGTCAAAGCCAAAATCAGTTAAGTACTCCCTGAATTTTTCCGTACCGATTTTTTCATTTACCAGCTTTGCCACTGCTACGTTCGAGGAGCGCTGGATTCCTTCAAGATAGGTAATTGAGCCCCAGCCGCTGCCGTTATGATCGCGAATCGGCTTGGAGTTTTCGGTAACTTTATAGGAACCAGACTTATACCACTCATTCGGATTCCATTTGTTCTCTTCAATTGCCGCTGCAAGAGTGAAAATTTTCATCGTCGAACCTGGCTCGATCGGTGTTTCTACCACCTCGTTATGCCAGCTATTATCCAGCCCGTCTCTTGTCGTCGGGTGGAAGCTCGGACGCTGTGCCATCGCAAGGATATCCCCTGTCTTCGGATCAGCGACAACTGCAATGATTTTCTTTGGCTTGTATTCTTTGTCTACACGATCGACCGCATCCTCCACGAACGTTTGGATTTTTTTATCAATCGTTAAAAACACATTGCTGCCATCTTGTGCAGGAGTGACTTTTCTCTCCCCATCAGGTAAAAGGAATCCCCATAAATCACTTTCGAATGAAAGGGAGCCATTTTTACCAGTCAATTCATTATTAAGTGTTTTTTCTATTCCCAGCTGTCCGGAAGTAACCGTTTTATTGTCCTCTGTTTCTTCCTTTTCCACAAAACCGACTAAGTGGGATGAGAATACACCGTTCGGATAGAACCTCTTTGAATCTCGTAAAAAAGTAATTCCCGGCAGCTTCTCCTCTTCGATCTTACGTTTGGCTTGATGGGAAATATCTCGGCCAGCTTTTCCGAATTCAACCTGCCAAGCGCCTTTTTTCGTCAGTCTTTTATAGATTTCCGACTCACTCATATCGATATACTTCGCAAGGACCGCTGCTGTTTTCGCAGGATCGTTCACATGCTTTGGTTTCTTTTTATTCGTTGTCACCGACTCATTAAGGATAGCGACAAGCGTGTAGGCAGTTGTATCCTCAGCAACAACTTCGCCTTTTCGGTCAAAAATCGTTCCTCTTGTCGCCTCGATTACTTTTTCATTCGAGTACTTTTGCTGGGCCCTTGCAGCCAGAGCTTGTCCATGGACTTCCCCGGTGACCTGGATTGTAATGAACCTGAAAATCAAGATAAAAAAGAGCAGGCTGAATATTACGAATAATACCGCTGCTCCTGCATTCATATTTGGCTGTTTCTTGATCATCAGTTTTCCACACCTTTAACATTGTCTTCGTTCAATGTTAAACCGAGCTTTTCTGTTACCTTCTTGATTCTTTCATAGGTACTTAATTCGCTAATCTGGATTTCAAGGTCACTGTTAACCTTTTGCTGCTCCTGAATGCTGCCTTCAATGATTTGTATTTCTTTGTTGACTTCGTAAATGGCTGCCTGTTTTGAAACCATGAATGTTGCGCCGAAGCAAACAATTGCCCCGAAAACAAACATCAGGATTTTTTCGCCGGGCGTCAGTATAGAATGGCGTTTTGCCGGCGCTTTTGCCGGTGCCTGAACAGTGCGCTGCTGTTGTTCTTGCTGCAATTTTCTAGCCAGATTGCTCATCATTTTCCCTCCTGAAATTATATTTTATATTTTTATTTTTTAACTTTTTCAGCGATACGCAGTTTTGCAGATCTTGCCCTGTTATTGAACTCAAGCTCTTCCTCTGAAGGAAGAATTGGCTTTCGTGTGACCAGCTTCAACTTCGGCTGGTATTCTTCCGGAATGATTGGCAACCCTGGCGGCAGCGGCGGTGTTTCGCTCGCTTTTTTCAAGGTAACCTTACAAATCCTGTCCTCAAGTGAGTGGAAGGTGATGACACTGATTCTTCCGCCTACAGCAAGCATGTCAATAGCCTGCTCAAGTGATTTTTCAAACACACCTAGTTCATCATTAACAGCAATTCTCACTGCCTGGAAAACCCTCTTTGCAGGATGACCGCCTTTTCTCCTTGCAGGTGCAGGAATTGCATCCTTAATCAACTCGACAAGTTCACCTGTGGTTTCAATCGGTTTACTTCCCCTTGCCGCCTCGATCTTTCTGGCAATCTGCTTTGAAAATTTCTCTTCCCCATACCGAAAAAAGATTTTGACCAATTTCTCATATGGCCATTCATTAATTACATCGTAAGCGGACAATGGTGCGTCCTGGTCCATCCGCATATCCAGCGGAGCATCATGATGGTAGCTGAAGCCTCGTTCAGGCGTGTCCAGCTGTGGAGATGATACTCCAAGGTCATATAGCACACCGTCAACCTCAGTTACACCATGTTTTTCAAGCTCTTCCTTCAAATGAAGAAAGTTGCTTTTAATGATTGTCAGCCTGTCGCCATAAGCAGCAAGCTTCTCTTTTGCATTCGCAATTGCGATATCGTCCTGGTCAAACGCGTATAGCTTTCCTTTTTCCGAAAGCTTGGACAAAATCAATTCACTGTGGCCTGCGCCACCGAGAGTGCAATCCACATATGTACCGTCAGGCTTGATATCGAGCCCGTCTACTGTTTCTTCCAGTAAAACTGTTGTATGTTTGAACATTATGATCCACCTTTCCAATCGAGGAGCAGGTAATATTATATCAGAATAATGTTACCCTTAAATATCAAATCCAATCATATTTTCCGCAATTTCAGCAAAAGATTCCTCAGATTCTGCGAAATATTCTTCCCAGATGGCTTTGCTCCAAATTTCAATTCGATTGGAAACACCTAAAATCACACATTCTTTCTCAAGCTTGGCGTACTGCATCAGCGGGGAAGGAATATTGACTCTCCCCTGTTTGTCAATTTCACTCTCGGTAGCACCCGAAAAGAAGAAACGGGTAAATGCTCGTGCATCTTTTTTAGTCAGCGGAAGTCCTTTTAACTTTTCTTCGATCACTGACCATTCAGAAACGGGATAGCCAAATAAACACTGGTCAAGTCCACGGGTAAGAATGAACATTTCTCCCAGGTTTTCACGGACCTTGGCAGGGATGATCAATCGGCCTTTGCTATCAACATTATGATGGTATTCACCCATGAACATGCCACTACCCCCACTTTCTAAATACAATGTACCACATTCCCCCACTTTTCACCACCTTATTTTAAATATTCTCCCCCCGCACATGAAATCCTCCCAGAAATATTCATTTCCATGAATTTCTTTCATTTCAAAAAAGTTGCTTTTACCTTAATTTGTCGTTTCCCTTCCTTTCAGGCAATGCAGAAGTGCCGCTTTTACGATAATTTACCTTTTCCCTTCTTTACGGGTAATGCAGAGCAGCTGCTTTTACCATAATTCATCTTTCCCTTCTTTACGGGTAATGCAGAGCAGCTGCTTTTACCATAATTCATCTTTCCCTCTCTTTTCGGGTAATGCAGAGCCACTGCTTTTACCGTAAATCATCTTCCCCCTTCTTTTCGGGCAGTGCAGAGGTGGTCGATTTTTTTAAAAAGAAAAAAGCTCCATCCTCGTAGGATGAAGCTTGATCTTACATTTTAATAACTTTGTGGGTACCATCGAATTCATAATGTAGCTTTAGTAATTCTGGTATTAAATCTAATCCGTACTTATTCAAATAGTAAAATGGGTTCCAGACTCTTTCCTGCGGTGATCCGCCTGGTTTTAACGCATTTTCTACTCTTGTAAATTTCCTCAGGATATGGTCATGCTTACGGCAGATTGCCTCTACGATTTTATCTTCCATAAAACCAACCTGCTTTATCAGAATGGATTCGTTCTTCTGCAGCATGGGCATCAGTACCGGGTCAATTCCGTTAGATTTTTCTCGGATGACTTTATATTGATCTGCCAGCATTGTTTTTACATTCTCGAAAAGTTCTTCTACTTCACGATCCTTTAATGAGTCGATAAATTTGAGTGCATGCCCGCTAGTGCCTGAAATTAAAACTTCTTTCAAATCGAGGTTCAGTTCTTCAAGGTCAGACTCAATCGACCTTTCAAGCAGTGTGATGTTGAGTCTTGGGACAAGCGGAGGCATCTTGAGACCAAAGTGCTCGAAAACGAGTTTCAATTCTGCCCAATAGGCAATTTCACCAGGACCGCCAATGAAGGCAAGCGTTGGGAAAAGCCACTCCTGCATTAAAGGACGTGTGACGACATTATTGCTAAGCTTCTCAGGATATTCGTTCGCAATCTCCATCAACTCATCATATGTGAAGCTGACTTCTCCATTCTTACCTGAAAATCCGCCACTTTGTGGGTCAAATTGAAGCAAAATCCGCTCATTTACTTTTTCATCGTAAAAGAAAAGGTTCGCAGCATTCTCGTTAATATCAATCATATTTGCAAAGCCTGCCGAGATTGTCTGTTCTTGTTGGCCAAGAACAGCAGTTGTAACTTCCCGATGGTTTTTAATTTGATTGATGAAATATTCTTTTTCCAGCCTGCGCAGTTCTTTATTTCCGGAGTCCACAATCAGCAATCCTGAATCCTTGAAAAGCTCCAAGATAATCATCGCAAAAAAATCAACGAAGGATTCCGCTTTCTCCAAAGATTCTAATGCAAATGCCAATACTTCTTTCGTGTGCTTTGTTTCTCCGTATGTTTCCATGATTTCTTCAACCCAGGAATAGCATAAATCCATGTTGATACACACCTCTGAAATCATTTTTTTCTCTAGATTCCTTTCAGGATAAACCCACTTTTCCTGCTTATTGTCCTTCATAACGTACACATGGTTAACTTCCTGGTAATCATGGTCTTCTCCGGCAATCCAGAATACGGGTACGACTGGGACGCCCAGCTCCGCCTCTTTTTGTTCAGCAAGCTTGATAATCGAAATCACTTTATGAATGGTATATAGCGGTCCAGTCAGAATCCCTGCCTGCTGCCCTCCGATGACTGCAACGCTATTTTCTTTTCTGAGCTTATCAATATTATCAGTGATTTTGTCCGACTTGGCATAACGAGACATGAAGAACTGGATATGGTCTGCAAGCTCATTCCTCATAAAGCTTCTATTTTTCAATTCATCAAGGCGATGAATATAAGAATTTTCGTCTGTAAAATTATAATGAAAGAAGCTCTGCAATTCAGGGCTTCCAGCCAGGTAATCTGTCGCAAACCGGTTCGCTGCCGGAAGAGAGAGATTCAACATCTCCATTAACTTGTACTTCCTTTCTCGTAAGCAATTTTCACTGTTATGAGTATAGCATTGTTTGAAATGAAAAGAAAAAAACTTTGCTTTACGAAATTTCTAAAATCAAGATTTTCATTTGGTACTTTTGCAAGCAATGTCTGTTTTAACTACGATGGTTTCTTGACAACTTTAGCTTCTTCTCCACGAAACCTGTCATGATTACGATGCTTTCTTGACAGCTTTAGCCTCTTTTACCTCTAACCTGTCATGATTATGATGGATTCTTGACAACTTTAGCTTCTTCTCCAGGAAACCTTTCATGATTATGATGGATTCTTGACAGCTTTGGCCTCTTTTACCTCTAACCTGTCATGATTATGATACTTTCTTGACACCTTTAGCCTCTTTTACCTCTAACCTGTCATGATTACGATGGTTTCTTGACAGCTTTGTCTTCTTCTCCACGAAACCTGTCATGATTACGCTGCTTTATTGACAGCTTTAGCCTCTTCTCCACGAAACCTGTCATGATTATGATGGATTCCTGACAGCTTTAGCACTTTCTCCACGAAGCCTGTCAAAATCAGAATGGTCTCTTGACAGCTTTTTGCCTCTTCTCTCTCATCCCTACTGACAATAAAAAATGCTGGACCTTCTAAAGGACGGTCCAACACTAGATTAAGCAAACAAAAATGTCAGGCGCTTAACCAAACCATACAACACAAGGACGATGTAGGCAGAAAAGAAAAGCAGGAAATTGAATCGCCAAAAGCCTCTAAATACTTTCGGCAGTAAGATTTCCTCTTTGTACTTCCAATGAATCCAGACAAATATTGCCGCAAGTCCAAATAAAATGATCAAAATCAGCCACAGTAAAGACTTTTCCCAGATGGTGATGATCAAAAAATGGACAGACAGCACCAGCAAAAAGGTGCTGAAATCAATTGCCAGATTGACCGAACGCCGATGGTTGCCTGTAATTTGCTTACTGATGATGAACACAGCGAGGTAGCCAATCATTGGAACTGTGATCAATGCGGCAACAAGTGCGGAGAAGAATCCCGGCATCATGCTCCCTCCCTTTCGTGCTCCTTCCCCTTGATGCAATGATAATAATTATGTATTAATGGAGCTTTTATATTTTTGCTTCTAGATAATTCGAGCAAATACCCGAGTATGGCGTCAATTTCAGTTTGTCGGCCATTTTCAATATCTTTATACATGGATGAATGGTTATTTGCTGTTTTTTCGCAAACTGTCATAAGATTTTGGAAGTACTGTTCCCGATTAGGCAAATCAAGTACATGAGCACACTCATCAAACATTTGCTTAAAAATTTCAAAGTAAAATGGATTGTGGATCAGTTCACCGTTTTTAACTCTAAGAATTGCTGTCAATGGATTGATAACCGAATTGACCACCAACTTTTTGATTAGCATCTCCTTGAAATCTGGTTCAAGGATGAACGGAAAACCCGAAGGAGCTATAGTAGATAATTCTCTAAGAAGGTCATCTTCTCCTTTATATACCGCTGTTCTTGTTACGCCCACCCCATTATGCTGAACTGTAAAGCCGTTCTTTCTTACAGCTCCGTGTTCAACGGACCCGACATAAACTTCAGCTGTTTCCAATTCGGAAAGCAGTTTGATATGGCCATAGCCATTTTGAAGAAAAAGGATGCTCCCTTTGGCTTTAACTTTTATATCAGATATTAAACTTTCCAGCTGGTATTGCTTCACCGTAACAACTGTTAAATCATCGTTCCCCTTCCATTCCTGGATTGGGACAGCAGTTACCTTTGCAGGAGTATGCTCTATTCCATGTTTTACAAGATGAAGACCATGTTCGTTAATTGAGTCTGCTTGTTCCCGTGTCCTTGTGTAGATAGAAACATTATTATCCATGCTCAGGTAATAAGAGAATAATAAACCTATTGACCCGCCGCCGATTATTCCTATTTTCATAAAAACCCCACATCCTGCCCTAAAGGGCATTCATGTCTATTGGAAAAAATCTATTATATTATACACCGATATTACAATGACTTTAGTCATATTTTAGCAGAAACTATTGCTTATTAGGAAGAAGGGATTAGGGTTATTTAAATTAATTTTGATAGAACGTTATCTTTTCCCACCCGTAAAAGCAAAACGGAGACCCAATAGGATCTCCGTTTTGCTTTGTCAATGTAATTATAAAATAATTACATTGTGGATAACTATATGGGTTGTCTTAATCCAGCTCCAGCGCCTAGCCCCTCGAGGCGCTTGCGCTTTTTGTTTTTATACCGGATATACAGGATGTTTCCTTACACTGAATTCCATATCTTTAGTTTCGTATAGCTTGAATCGGTCTATCAGTGCATTCCTCAGGTCGTTTGCTGCAACAATGTCGTCAACGATCAGTTCGGAAGCGAGCTTATAGATGTCGATACTTTCTTTATACTCCTGGTGCTTCTCCTGGACAAAAGCGATTTTCTCTTTAGGGTCTTCAATTTGATTGATTTTGTTGGAGTATACCGCATTGACAGCAGCTTCCGGACCCATTACCGCGATTTGCGCAGTCGGCAGGGCGATGCAGCAATCTGGTTCGAATGCCGGTCCTGCCATTGCGTATAAACCAGCTCCGTATGCCTTACGGACAATTACAGAGATTTTCGGTACGGTAGCTGAGCTCATCGCAGCAATCAGTTTCGCACCATGGCGGATGATACCGGCTCTCTCAACCTTCGTACCTATCATGAATCCCGGCACGTCAGCAAGGAACAACAATGGGATATGGAAGGCATCACAGAGCGTGATGAATTTAGCAGCCTTATCGGCAGAGTCTACGAACAATACTCCGCCCTTCACCTTCGGCTGGTTGGCAATGATTCCAACTGCCTTTCCGTCTATACGCGCAAGCCCAGTGATGATCTCTGGAGCGAACAACTTTTTGATTTCAAAGAAACTTCCCTCGTCGATCAGTGAATCAATACCTTCATACATATCAAATGGAGCGTTTTGGTTCAATGGAACAATCTCTTCAAGACTTCTTCCAGCCTTAGGAGCTACTCCTTCGACCACTTCTGTCTTCGATTGGAAATTTGCTGGGAAATAGCTCAAATAGCGCTTCGCTGATTCAATGGCTTCTTCCTCGCTGTAAACGAGCATGTCGCCTACACCACTGACAGAACAATGCATGCGGGCTCCGCCCATTTCCTCAAGCGTTACTTTCTCGCCGATTACCTTTTCCGCCATCCTTGGTGACCCCAGATACATCGATGCATTCTGGTCAACCATGATGACGATATCACAGAAAGCAGGGATATATGCTCCTCCAGCTGCAGAAGGGCCGAAAAGAAGGCAGATTTGCGGGATTACTCCAGACAATTTCACTTGATTGTAAAAAATCTTGCCTGCTCCCCTTCTGTTAGGGAACATATCAAGCTGGTCTGTAATCCTGGCTCCAGCAGAATCCACGAGGTACAATAATGGCACTTTCAGCTTTTCGGCTGTTTCCTGGATTCTGATGATTTTCTCAACCGTCCTGGCTCCCCAGGAACCCGCTTTTACTGTTGAATCATTCGCCATGACACATACTGTCTGGCCGCCGATTTTGCCAATCGCTGTTACGACACCATCTGCCGGAAGGTCGCCAGCCTGGAAGTTGGCAAATTTGCCATCTTCCTCATAGACTCCTTCGTCAAATAATAGATTTAAGCGCTCACGTACAAACAATTTATTTTGTTCAGCCAGCTTGTCATGATATTTCTGTTGTCCGCCAGCTTCGATTTGTTGAACTTTTTCCTGTAATGTATCAGTTAAAGTCTTTGCGGTAGTCATTCTACTCCTCCTTAAAATCTATTATTCTAAAACAAGCAGGACATCGCCTTCGTTTACAAAGTCTCCGATATTAACCTTCACTTCAGCAACGTTTCCAGCACCCTGGCTTTCAACTGGGATTTCCATCTTCATTGATTCAAGCATTAGGACTTCCTGCCCCTCTGATACCGTGTCTCCCGCTGCTACCATCACATTAAGTACTGTACCTGCCATATTTGCTGTAATTTCTTTCATGTTCTCTTCCTCCTCTATTTAGATGCCATTTTTCTTTCTGTTAAATAGGCTGTCGTGTAGCTGCCCGATTTGAAGCCCTCTTCACTTAAAATTTCCGCAAACAACGGGGCATTGGATTTAATGCCTTCGACTTTCAGGTTCTCGAAAAATTCCTGCGCTAGCTGAATTGCTTCTTCCCGAGTATTGCCCCCTACAATGCATTTGGCCACCATAGGGTCATAAAATGGGGTTACAGTCGAACCGGATTCATAACCAGAATCCACCCGAACGCCTTCTGCCACCATCCATGAAAACTCATTGATCTTACCAGGTGAAGGCAGGAATCTTACTGGGTCTTCCGCATACAAACGGAATTCAATGGCCCAACCCTTCTTTTCAATTTCATCCTGGAGCAACGGCAGTTTTTCCCCACGGGCGACGAGAATCTGCCACTTTACAAGATCAAGGCCTGTAATGGTTTCTGTGACTGGATGTTCAACCTGCAGTCTTGTGTTCATTTCAAGGAAGTAAAAGTTTTCGTTCTCATCAACAATGAATTCCACAGTTCCTGCGTTCACATAGTCCACTGCTTTAGCGGCTTTTACAGCTGTATCATACATATTCTGCCGTGCTTCTTCCTTCAGGAATGGCGAAGGTGCCTCTTCAATCACTTTTTGGTGGCGACGCTGGATCGAGCAATCACGTTCGAACATATGTACATGGTTGCCATGAGTATCGCCAAAAATCTGTACCTCGACATGCCGAGCATTTTTGATGTATTTTTCAATGAATACTTCATCAGAACCAAAGTAAGCCTTTGCCCTGCCCTTCGTAGAATCAAAATTCTTAGCGAGCGCTTGCTCATTTTCACAAAGCACCATGCCAATGCCTCCGCCGCCCCCGCTCGCCTTTAGCATGACAGGATAGCCTATTTCATCTGCAAGCTTGACAGCATCCTCCAGCGTCTTTAATCCCTCGTCACTGCCCGGAACGACAGGTACACCTGCTTCTTCCATCGTTGTTCTTGCGACGATTTTATCACCCATTTTTTCAATCGTATCCGGAGCAGGACCAATGAAAGTCAAACCTGCTTCCTTCACTTTACGGGCAAACTCTGCGTTTTCTGATAAAAAGCCATAACCAGGATGGATGCCATCCACCTTTTCTTCCTTTGCAATTCTTAAAATTTCATCTGCATTAAGATATGATTTTTGAACAGGTGGCTCGCCAATCCGGTAAGCGCTGTCAGCTTCTTTTACAAAAGGCAGCTCTTTATCCGCATCAGAATAGACAGCTACTGTTTTAACCCCAAGTTCGCGGCAAGTTCGGATAATACGAAGCGCAATTTCTCCTCTGTTCGCAATTAATATTTTTTGCACGCTATTTCCCCTTTCCCGTAAAAAAATACGCTCACTATATAAAATTCTACAATATTCTGTATACTTCCTGCAAAAATTGGAACCGCTTTCTAAAATTCAAATGCAGAATTTTTCATGTTTTTATAATATAATAAAAATAGGCTATAAAAAACAAATATATTCAGCTGCCTTTAAATATTCCATATTTCGGGTAAATGTACAATGAATTATTGGCGGCTTGATCGGGGGATTGTTTTATGGTGAATAAAGTGGAGAAACTGAAAATCAATTATAAGACATTAGAAGAATTCAAGAAATTCAAAGAGTATGGCCACCAGGAACTTTCGATGCTTGAGGACTTGGAAGCGAACATTGTTGAAAATGATAGCGATTCACCGTTCTACGGAATCTATTTCGGTGACAAGCTTGTTGCCCGTATGAGCCTTTACCAGGTCAAGAAGCAATTTGACCGCTATTTCGAACCTCCCCAGGATTATCTTGAGCTTTGGAAGTTAGAAGTTCTTCCAAATTACCAGGGCAAGGGTTATGGAAAAGCACTTGTTGAATTCGCCAAAAGTTATGGTTTGCCAATCAAAACAAATCCTAGAGTCAAATCCCAGGACTTCTGGGATAAAATGGGCTTCACGCCAGTTCATTATGATGTAGAGAGAGACCGTGGCGAGAATCCGCTTGTCTGGTATCCGGCTGGTGTCACAGAACAGGTTCAATAGTTATAGTCAAAACAATAGCGCCTGCCATGTCCGGCAGGCGCTTCTTATTGCCTATTTTTCGACTTTCTCCAGATTTCCTTTTCCTTCAACTTGGAAGTTCATTTTTTGCTGATGGTCCTCGCCTCTAGGGCCTACTCTTTTTTTCGCACGCTCCATGATATCAATAAGGGCACGATAGTCTTCCTCCATGGAACGCAATTGTGTTTCTAATTTTTCATTTTCGGCAGACAAGTAATAGATTTGCTTTTCCAGTCCGCGGATTTTTTCTTTATTAACATCCTGGCTGTCTGCAACCCCCGCTTTTTCATAGAGATCGTCAAGATATTGCTTTACTGCTTCTATGCTAAGGTTTGAACGCTTCTCCTCTTGTTCTGAAGGCTTACTTGGCGCTTCGCTTACTGGTGCCGCAGCCACTTCTTCCTTCTCTTGTGTCTTTGCCTGTTTTTTTGCTTCCTTCCGCTGCTTTTTCGCCAGCTCAATACCAGATTTATATTGTTTTCTTACATAGGAATTCCAGCGAAAACCACAAGCTGCTCCTGTCCTCGAAAGCTGCTTTCCTACTTCTTCAAACGCTTTCAGTTGCGTACCGCCTTCTCTGATATTTCGTAGTACAACTTCAGCAAGCAATAAATCTTCATCCTGTGACCAGGCATCCTGACGGGTTAATGGCATCAATAAATCCCTCCTATTGTTTTTTATTCATTCATATGCATCTAATAGGAAAGATAGACTGATAACACCTAATACCCTGCTAATTATTTTTATTTTTTTTGTTCATGAATTCGTCCACTTTTTTGTGGTGAGCGTCATCCTCCCAAAGGACAGCACATCTTGCAGCCTCTTCTTCCATCCTTCCTCTCATTGATAATAGCTTCCATTTTTTATTCAACATTGTTTTATATGCTTCTAATACAGTTGTCTCTTTATCCAAGCTCCCACTCATAAATGAGAGACAGGCATCTATCGGATCATCTTTATAAATTTGGTGGATGAACCCAAAATCCCTGAGTTCTTCAGCAGTGTGAATTTTTGCATCAAGGAGCATTTTCATCGCAATATTCTGTGGAAGTTTCTCTAATAGGATCGTTCCTCCTCCCCAGCCGGTCGTAATGGCGAGGTTCCCCTGGACAAATCCAGCTTTCATTCCTTCTCTTCCAATCCGGAAGTCGCAGGCAGAAGCAATTTCACAACCTCCGCCTACAGCAGATCCATTCAGAATGGCAATCGTCGGTTTCGGCAGGACTAGAAGCTTATATAAAATACCCGCCATCCTTGAGAGCATCCCATACGCCTGTGTCTCTGTTTTTAAACTGTGGAAGGCGGACAAATCCCCACCAGAACAAAATGCCTGGTCACCTGCCCCTGTAATAGCAAAGACTTTAACATCATTTCCTGCAGCCATATCGATTGCTTTTTCAAGTCCGGACATTACTTCATAGTTTATGGCATTTCTTCTATCGGGCCTGTTGATCGTAAAAAGCAGCACTCCATTTTTTTCTTTTGAAATTATGTATGGATCCATTGTTTGCCTCCTATAATTCTCGTCCACTAAATTTTATCAATCTTCTGTACATTTAAAAAGTGCTGAAGCTTCTGGAGTGACTAAAATTAGCGTGTAAAAGAGTTTGCAGGAAAAACATGAATTTCACGCAAAAGAAAAAAAGCACAGGGATGCGGATGCATCCTGTGCTTTTTTCTTAGAAAATTAGTTGTTTACAACTTCTTTTCCTTTGTATGTTCCGCAAGCTTTGCACACACGGTGAGCAAGTTTCATTTCACCGCAGTTAGGGCATGCTACCATACCCGGAACTTGTAATTTAAAATGAGTACGGCGTTTTCTTTTCGCAGTTTTAGACGTTCTTCTAAATGGTACAGCCATTCTTCCCACCTCCTTAAAAGGAATAAGAAAGTTTATGAAGGCCAGTCCTTTTCTGGACCTCCACGCTCTTTTTTAATCAATTAGTCAGAGGAATCCTTAGAGTCCTCAAAGAATTTTGCAAGTCCGGCAAGCCGGGGATCGAGTTTTTCGGATTTCTCCTGTTCCTCGATTACTTCCCAATCCTTACCTGACTGGGGTGCGCCTTCTTGACCAGCGCTATCATCACAGAATACTTGCATTGGAATTTCCACTAGCAAGATCTCCCTAATGATTGGTTCAAGGTCAATGACATCGCCTGTTACTTGATGAACTTCCTCAACAGCCTCATAATCGTGGCTGTTTAACATGAAAGTTTCAGTAGTTTCCACATCAATTGGATATTTTACATCAACCAGTGTCCGTGAACAAGGAAGGACTAGATGTCCATCAACCCGGAAATGGAATGTCACTCTCGTGGCACTGATGTCTGCCCTTCCAGTAAGATGGATGGGAGATACCTCGCGGATTGTCGGATCTATTTCCTTAATCGAGTCCATTCGGACAAACTCGTCAATCAGAAAGTCCTTGTTTCGATGTTTTTGTATCTGACTTATTGTCCATTTCATAGAATCACCCCAAGGCAACAAAGGTAATTATAGACCTTCGCGTAATCATTTGTCAATATTTTTTCTTTACACTATAATTTACATAAATACTTTAAATTAAACTTCAAGACAATGCACTATCCATCTTAACATGAAGGAGTACAAGAATGAAAGCTGTTGGCGTTGTTGTTGAATATAATCCTTTCCATAATGGCCATTTATTCCACCTGCAACAGGCAAAGCAACAATCTGGGGCAGATATCTCTATTGCGGCGATGAGCGGGAACTTCCTGCAGCGCGGGGAGCCTGCACTTGTCTCAAAGTGGGCAAGGACACAGATGGCTCTAGAAGCAGGTGTTGACATCGTGTTCGAGCTTCCTTATCGTTTTGCGACACAGCATGCGGAAACCTTTGCAGAAGGGGCAGTATCGATTCTTTCTGCTGCTGGCTGCGATACTCTTTGTTTTGGCAGTGAATCAGGTGATTTGGATGCTTTCAATAAGACGATCGCCTTTCTTGAAGAAAACAATGAAAAATTCCAGGAGAGAATAAGATTTTACACTGGAGAAGGATATAGTTACCCTAAATCAATCTCCCTAAGTTTTCAATATCTTGCTCCAGATGAAAGCTACATCGATATTTCAAGGCCGAATAACATCCTCGGTCTTCATTACATACAGGCGATCATCAGGCAAAAAAGCTCAATGAAAGCTGATACGATCACCAGAAAGAACGCCGGTTACCATGATGAGCATTTTGCTTCTGCCACGATTGCCAGCGCTACGAGCATACGCAAAGCCCTATTCGGAGCCGCAGGAGAAATAGAAAATATTAAGCAGTACGTACCAGCAACGACCTACGAACAGCTTATAAACTACAGAGATCAATATGGCGGTTTACATTCATGGGAAAATTACTGGCCATTATTGAAATATAAATTGCTTCAGAGCAAACCATCAGAATTAAGAGGCTTCTATGAAGTTGAAGAAGGTCTGGAGAACAGATTGCTTGCAGCAGCAGCTTCCTCAGGCTCATTCCAGCAATTCATGGAATCAATCAAAACCAAGCGTTACACTTGGACAAGGCTGCAGAGAGTCTGCCTTCATATTTTAACCAATACAAGCAAAGACACGATGAAAACGAGTCAAAAAACAGTGAATTATTTGAGACTATTAGGCGCAACGGAAAAAGGCCGCTCCTACCTGAACTATATGAAAAAGGATTTCAGCCTGCCACTTGTTTCAAAGCTTTCTGCTTTTTCCGATCCTGATATTGACCTGGATATCAAAGCATCAAGGATATATGCTCTCGGCCTAAAGGGCTATGGACAAGAACAGCTGCTAACAGAAGAATTCGCACGGCCGCCAATCATGTTAAAATCATGAAAAATCCCTGGAGCGTCTTAAAGACGTAACAAATCCGCATAAAAAAGAAAAATCAAGCTGGTCTCAGCTTGATTTTTCTTTTAAATTCTCCAGATAGGATACAGCTTCCTCAAAAGTATCTACAGGGACTATTTTCATTTTCGTCTCAATATCTTTAGCGGCGATCAGCGCCTCTTCATAGTTCGAGCCCTTGGCACCTTTTTCAAACGGAGCAAGGAAGATTTCTGCACCTGCCTTATCTGCAGCTACTACTTTCTGCTGGATCCCGCCGATTCTTCCCACTGTTCCATCGGAACTCATTGTTCCTGTACCAGCTATTTCATAACCTTTGGTCAAATCTTCCTCGATCAATTGATTGTAAATTTCCAGCGAAAACATTAGGCCAGCAGATGGACCACCGATTTCATCAGATTGTACTGTTACATCTGGCTCAACGTCAATTTCTTTGTCATCCACAAGCTGAATTCCTACTACCGGTCGGTCGCTTCCATCATCAAGTGCCTTTAGAGGTATTTTAACTGAATTTGACTTCCCATTCCGTTTATAGGAAAGCTCGACTTTATCACCTGGTTTTTTTGAACTGACATATTCAATGAACTCTTCAGATGATTCAAAGTCATTATCATCGACCTGGAAAACTAGATCGCCAGGCATAAGTTTGCCTTCAGCCGGCATCCCTTCCATGATCCTTAACACATAAACTCCCTTATAGGTGTAGTTAACTGGTTTACCAGCTTTTTTATAGGCCACCTCTATTGCCGATGTCTTCGAATTATCCATCATGTGCAGCTGGCGGATATTGTATTCTTCATCAGACTCATTATCAGCCCTGATATCTTCTACAGGATAGATTTCCTGATATTTGCTCAGTTTGGCAATGATATAGGCATATATATTCGCTCTGCCCATCCTGACTGTCGTAAGCATGAAGCTTCCTTCCTCATCGTACCCGTCTTCAACTTCGACAATCGGTTCCAGCTCCTTAGCCATTCCCGGTTTGGTAACATAGTAAGGCAAGTAATAAAGAGCGCTGGCCATTAATAATATAGCTGCCAATATAGACAGAGCTATAGACTTTTTTCTGCTCATTCTGATTGAGGCTCCTTCCATTGTTCAATGCACTTTTTTATCTTATCGATGTGTTTTTTTGCTTCTTCTTCGCCAATCGCAATGATCTCTTCTATATTAGTGAATGCTTTGGAATTAAACATTTCGACCGGAGGCCTGAGCATTACATCGGAAGCGACCTCTCGATTTGAGACCAGCTCCATTTGCATGATATCGATACTCTGCATGATCACATCGAAAATTGAGGTAACATCCTCGTTCTTCTTCACGCTGGATACATCAACTGCGATAACGATATCTGCTCCCATCTCCTTAGCAACTGATACAGGAATCCGGTCAACAACTCCGCCATCGACGAACAACCTTCCATCCAGCTTTTCCGGGACAAAAATACCCGGAATCGCGATGCTAGCTCTTACAGCTTCCGCTACAGGTCCTTTTTTAAAGACGACCTTCTCCCCTGACATCAGGTCTGTGGCAACAATGCCAATCGGGATATCCAATTCCTCGATCATTTTTCCATGGGTAAAAATCCTGATGAGCTCTTTAACCCTTTTCCCGGCGATAAATCCCATCTTTGGTACCGTAAAATCAAGATAATATTTCCGTTTGAACACACGCGATAGTTTATAGAGACGGTCGACGTCAAGGCCCGCACCGTAAAATGATGCTACCAGTGCACCCATGCTGCTTCCGGCAATCAAATCGATTGGTATGCCTTCATCTCTTAAAACTTTTATCACACCCAGATGGGCAAATCCCCGTGCTCCACCTGACCCTAGAGCTAAACCTATCTTTGGACTTGCCAAAGCTTTTTCCTCCCTTAAAACCATGATTTTTTCGGGTACAGACTAAACTTGGTCTAATTTGAAGTTCAGCGAGTATATTGATTTATATGAGGACAAGGCTGACAACTAATCATTATTTATGTATTTTTCTAAACCAAATAATCAGTTGAATTAAATTGAAATCATAACAGGCCCTTCCACATATATGGCTGTATGGAAGGTACATAGAATCGGAAGATAAATGGAAAATAACCCCTCTGGTGAGTTTCCTTCTATTTTACCATTGATTTAAAAAAGTTTCACAGCAAGACCGCAGGAAGGAGGATATATAGGTGATTAAATCTAGAATAAAAACAATTTTCCTTGCAGCCTCCGTCACTTTTCTGGCTGCTTCACTCATTTCTTTTCCACAGCAATCCTTTGATGCTTCGATTAGAGGCTTGAATATGTGGTGGGAAATTGTCTTTCCCTCACTCCTTCCTTTTTTCATCGTTTCAGAAATGCTGATTGGATTTGGTGTAGTACGTTTTATTGGTGTTTTGCTGGAACCTTTAATGAGGCCACTGTTCCGGGTACCGGGTGTAGGAGGTTTTGTCTGGGCAATGGGCATGGCTTCCGGCTTCCCTGCAGGAGCAAAGCTGACGGCCCGAATGCGCCAGGAAGGGCAGCTGTCTAAGATCGAAGCAGAACGGCTTGTATCGTTTACTAATTCATCCAATCCGTTATTCATTTTTGGCGCTGTGTCAGTTGGCTTCTTTTATAATGTTCAGCTCGGTGTTATTCTGGCCCTTGCCCACTACCTTGGAAACATCAGCGTTGGATTGATTATGAGGTTCTATGGCAGAAGTGAAGAAAATGCCACAAAGGAAAAGGAACGAAACCTGACGATCAGGGATGCGTTTGCTGCTTTGCACAGGACAAGGATAAAAGACAATCGTCCGATAGGAAAACTGCTAGGTGACGCTGTGATGTCTTCCATCCAGACCTTGTTAATGATCGGCGGGTTCATTATCTTATTCTCAGTTATTAACAAACTATTATTCCATCTTCACATTACCTCATTCCTGGCTGAATTCCTTGAAATAATGCTAGTGATGCTCGGCATGACAGATATGCTTAGCTTGCCATTCATTTCAGGCCTCTTCGAAATTACTCTCGGAAGCCAGATGACCAGCCAGATCCAGGAAGCTTCCCTGATGCATCAGGCTGTTATAACCAGCTTCATACTCGCCTTCAGCGGTTTTAGTGTCCAGGCTCAGGTTGCCAGCATTCTTGCCCAGACAGACATCCGCTTTCAGCCTTTCTTTTTTGCAAGGATCATTCACGGCATCTTTTCAGCATTTTATGCTTTCATTTTATGGAAGCCGGTTTATGTACGCTTTTTTGAAGATGGCCAGCCATCCAATGCTCTGCCGGTAATGGAATATCTTACTTCGGAAGGCAGCCGCCTCGCAGCAGCGCATAACATGCTCACCACAGCCGGACCGCTTATTACAATCGGAAGTTTGCTCATTTATGTATGGTTACTTGGAAATCGCATATTGAAAGAGAAATAACGGGCAAATTTCTGCCCGTTATTTCTCTTCTTCGTTATTGAATTTTTCAAGTAAGGCTTCTTCAACCTCGCGAGGAACTAATTCAGAGATATTCCCATCATACTTTGCAACCTCTTTGACAATACTTGAACTCAAGAATGAATACTGGTTGTTTGTCATAATGAAGAAAGTCTCGATTTTATCACTCAACACTCTGTTCATTGATGTGATTTGCATTTCATACTCAAAATCCGAAACAGCTCGCAAGCCCCTGATAATGGCATCGGCGTTGACGCTCTCTGCATAATCAACCAGCAATCCCTGGAATGAATCCACCTTTACATTCGGGATGCTCTTTGTCACTTGTTCAATAAGTTCAATTCTTTCTTCTACAGAAAACAATGGTTGCTTTGAAGAATTATTCAAAACCACTACATAAAGCTCATCGAATACCTTTGCCGCCCTTGTGATGATATCCAAATGCCCCAATGTAATCGGGTCAAAACTGCCCGGACACACAGCCACTCTTGCCACTTATACTTCCCCCTCATCTACTGCATCAACTTTATAAAGAGTAATTCCTATGATTCCATATTTTTCGTTCCTTGTCTGCACAAGTCTTCCTACCTTTTCTGGCAGAGTGATTTCAGAAGCATGTTCACAGACAATCAGGCCATCATGATGAACAAGTCTCTCTTTATCAATCGTTTCCAACAGCTTGACCAGCTGTTGTTTTTTATAGGGCGGGTCCAGGAATATATAATCGAACCTCAAGTCTCTTTTTTGAATTGCTTTCAACGCCCTGACAGCATCATTTCGGTATACTTCTGCCTTTTCTTCCAACCCGCACGATTTAAGGTTTTCATTAATGATATGTATCGCCTTGCCTTCACGGTCAACAAAAATAACTTTATCCAGACCCCTGCTTAGAGCTTCGATCCCGAGACCTCCGCTTCCAGCAAATAAATCCAGGCCCAATCCTTCTGTAAAATAAGGCCCAATCATATTGAACAGTGATTCCTTCACTTTATCAGTGGTAGGTCTTGTGGACGTTCCCGGTACCGCTTTCAAGACGCGGCCCTTCAAATCACCTGATACAACTCTCATATTATGTACTCCTCAATCTTGTAGCTTTTTCATTAGGCTCTTTTCTCTAACTTTGTTGCTTTTGACACAAAATAGAAGTGAATGAACTATGTTTCTTCGCAAAGTAGACTCTTGTTATGAGAAAAGAGCATGCAAACTTAATACCGACCAACAATACAGCTTGATATTACGTTAAAATCGGCTTTAGGATTTTAACAACAATCTTTACGAAAACAGCATTTCATTATGTAAATTACTCCCTTATCCTACCACACATATAAAAAATTAACCAAATAAGTGTATATCCCTTCCTAATGTGGAAATAATGATGATTAACAACATCAATTTGAGGATGTTGTTGCCAACCGCGGAGAAGACTTACGTTTCCCCATAAGTTCTTCCTCCGGTTTCTCCTCTCCCTTTGCCTTCTATCCTTTTGACGGGATATAGAAGGACCCTGCAGAAACTGCAGGGCTTTTTTTTGCCTTGATAATGATCGTAAAAAACCTACAACCCAAGAGTAATCGATTCTTCGCTTTTCGAAACCTGCACATTAAAAATCGCATTTAACCAGTGCTTTTCTAAATACCATTCCCCATTCAGGTTCTGGAATGGGTTTTCAAGGAGCCCGAAGCTTTGGCCATCATGAATGAATGTTTTATTCTTTACGTTGAATTTGTAAGTGTCGCTCTCAGATGAAATTTCGAATGATGTAAAATCAGTTCCTAATGTTGTTTTATAGCCTAGGGCATTCATAGTCGGCACTAAAGGAAACAGATATTGATCTCCTTTGATGACAACTGCCAGTTCTTCCTTTTCATCTCCATTCACTATGACGCTTCTTGCGTCTGTAAATAGCAATGGTAAAATTCCTCGTCCCTTTTGGCTGTTCATTGAAAAGAAGTCCGTTTCCATTCCCTTGATTGATAACAAATACCCATCAAGAGAGTTGCCATCAATGTGTCCTTGTTTGGATAAATAGGTGATAAAAGAAGCTATTTCGTCTTGAGTCAAAGTTTTTACCAACTCTTCAACCATCGCCCTGCTCTTTTCATTTTCTGACTCCTGCTTTGTTACCAGTGAAGCCAATACCTCAAGAATCCACCCTTCTGCTTCCTCGTCTGCTCCAAACTTCGAAGACAAAAATGCCAATGTCAATTCTTGCTCAAACTCCTTATCGGTCAACTCGCTTCCTGCCAGCAGGAGCCCGTTACCGCGGACAGTCCTTTGGCCATCAATGATCACTACAGATAAGTGGTTGTCAGAAAAGGACTCAAGACTGTCAAACTTGTAAATTACCTGTTCCTTTTGAGTGGTATAGTAATCGATTCCCTTTTGGCCTGTTAGTTTGATAAGGGGCTTTTCCTGCCAATATAGCGAAGGAGTTGGATTCGCTCCTTCAAAAACATAATAGTGCAGCAACTCCGTTTGCTTATAACCTTTCAACGGGAGTCCGGCCGACCATGTGCCCCTGCTATGATATTGATCTACTAACTCGATTCTCGTCTTTTTGACCGCCGCATCCTTCAGAACAATCATCCAATCATTCAAAAGCATCGAAAGCCCGGGGCCAGATTTTATCGTGTATTCAAAATACATCTTATCCCCTTTTGGCTTATGTCCTTCCTCGCATGTATTCCCATCTGCACCTGTGCACTTGACCTCTATAGCATGTGCTGGTATGACTGCATGATATTGTTGGTTCATATCAAGATGATCAAAGGACTGCTTCACTTGAAGCTCGTTCTGTTCAACCTTCACCGTCACAATAAGAGATATATCTCCTTTTGATACAGCAGCTGGCTGGTCGTTGTTTTTTTGAAAAGCACTCCATTGCCAAATGACGGCTGCGCATATAATTATGAATAATCCTGTGGTCAACAGGAAAGACACTTTCTTCATTGAATTACTCTCCAATCTCTACTACTATAAAATAGCAAATACAAAGCTCGAGAGTAAGATAAAATTTTAAATTTGTAAGAAGAAATTGAGTCTGACTAACGCTTCAATTTCTCGACCACAAATGATAAAGTATGATGGAAGATAAGTTGGAAGGGGTAATTTAGATTGATTCAACGTTTTATTGAGCTTGGACAAGGATATTCAGACCTTTACGAATTGATAGAAACCGCCAGGGCAAACCAGCATCGATTGATGCATTTGATGGCAATCCATACAAAAGTAAATAAAAAAGATGTAAGCTCCCTTGTCGTTGTGCTAAAGCCAACACACCCCGGGAAATTCCAGGCACTTTATGTATGCAGGGAAGGCATTCCGAATCCACATATGTTGAAGAACAAACGTTATGACTTGTTTGCAGAACTAGCTGCCGACCTGGGCAAAACCATCATTGAATTCGATGCTAAACCATCAACGATGTTCGCCGAAAAAGAACTGTACTATCAACACCTCATTGGAATTTTAAGGCTGAACCACTATATACCACCACTTCAGTAACTCTAAATAAAAAAGGTGAGGGTATCCCTCACCTTTTTTGCTGACATATGCTTTTATTCTATATTCCCATCTTATAATCATATTCTTTTGCCTTATCAGGGGAAGAGTTTTCGAATTCCATCTTTAAGAATGGTTTATAGGAAGGTTCCACCTTTTTAACAAACGAATATGAACTGATTTTTTCCATCAGCGTTTCTGCCTCATCGAGATTGCAGTATATGACTGCATATTTCAATTTTTTCGAGACAAAATGAACATTTCCAAATCTTCTGAGCATCTTGGCCTGTTTTAATGAATACAGCCAGACGATGATTCCCTGCCTCTGTCCTATCATATTCTTTTCCCCTTCGGTAAACGTTTGCTTTGTACTAGTCTAGCACACAAAAACCAGTTTTTTCAATAATCAATCCTATTTAACCCTCTATTGCGGTCAATCAAAGCTAAACCAAAAGAAAAAAAGCATGGATAATCCATGCTCAGGCTGTCGAGAAACTCTCGACAGCCTTTATTTTTATCATTTAACTTTATCAATTCACCGCGTTAATTTGATATAATATAACTAATAATACCTAGGATGGTGGATTGGATGTTCAAACCGAAAAGACAATCACAAAATGAAGCCGAATTTGTTTTTATTGAAGACTTGGTACATAAGGACCATACTGTCAT
>NZ_JAGGQL010000059.1 GCF_018613315.1 Bacillus sp. ISL-37
ACGTGTTACTCACCCGTCCGCCGCTGATCTTCAAAAGCAAGCTAATGAAGATCCGCTCGACTTGCATGTATTAGGCACGCCGCCAGCGTTCGTCCTGAGCCAGGATCAAACTCTCCAAAAAAGAGTTATGAGTTAGCTCATAAAGTTAAAACGTTGGCTCATGTTCTTATAGAAGAAACATGATCATTTATTGTTTGTTGACGCTTGTTTGTTTAGTTTTCAAAGAGCAAGTTAGTTAGCACGCCGCCCAGAAGCGACTTTACTAATATAACATCTGGTGTTTTTTCTGTCAACAACTTTTTTAAAAAGAAATGTTGTCGACTGAAAAGCACTTTTAAGTTTTCAACCGTCTGCCGCGAAAATGTTTTTGCTGTGTTCCGCAGCGACGGTTATTAATATACCAAGTAATAATTAAATGGTCAATAGGGTTTTTTATTTTTTTAGGATAATTTTTCAGCAGTTTTATAATATCTGTGGAAAATACCTTGTCCTTTTGTTTCAACATTGACTACATCAAGGAATTTCTTCTCTATCAAATATTCCACAAGAATACCCAGGTCTACAGAGTATGGCGATAACTCGGGATGTGTCATCAGTTCATTGAATGACCAGTGCTCTTTACTTTCCATTACCTCAAGCAAATGCTGGCTGCCAACCTTCGTTCTTTTATGAATCAAGAATTCACTGGCCAGGAATAATAGCTCCAACCGCTTTTCAATGGACTCTTCACTGCAAATCAATTCTTCATATAACTTATATATCTCCGGTTCGATCTGTTTGACTTGATGCCACACTGTAACCTCTGGATGGAAACCATTTTCGATTACCGCTAACCTTGCCAAGTGATGAAGCGAATGCACAACGTGATTATAAGCATCCAAATAATTAAAGTTGTCAAAGAGTACTTTCCCATCAGAATACCTTCTGATCAATTTGGCAAACTCGATGCCCATTTTGATTTTCCGGCCAAAGAAAGGAAACTCCCTGAGTTCATGCTTTAGATTGGCAATCCGTTCATTCCTGTCAAAAACAATCTTCCCATTGTACAGCCAATCAAATATTTTTTTGTTATTGCCTATTAACAGCCAATCATTGATTTGTTTTTCTGTCACAATATGCATGGCTGCTTTTTTATCTTCATAAGAGTAATGTTTTACAAAAACTGGGTCATTATTTTCTTTTACTACAATAAGTAGGATAACATCAAAAGTATCGGTGGCAGCGACGGCTTTTTGCCTCTTCTCAACCACGACTACTCCTACTGTATTAGGATGACTTGCGCGTTCTTGATAAATTGAACGAAGGATATCCTCCATAATAAACTCCTCCATTTGTTTGTTAGCATATATGTTCGACAATTATATAAAATCTCCTGCATTTCTTCTAGACAATTTTCGACATTGGCTTAGACTTTTTTATGATTATCTTGCCGTAAATGGTATGATATAGTTAGATTTTAGGGAGGGAAATTCCAATGGCTAAATATTCTAGTAAAATAAATAAAATCCGTACCTTTGCACTGAGCCTGATTTTCATTGGCTTCATCGTTATGTACGCAGGTATTTTCTTTCGGAATTCCCCATTGGTCATGACAATTTTCATGATTCTGGGATTGCTTTTCATCATTGCGAGCACGGGTGTTTACTTTTGGATTGGAATGTTATCGACAAAAACTGTTCAGGTCGTCTGTCCTAACTGTGGTAAACAAACCAAAATGCTCGGCCGGGTGGATATTTGCATGTATTGCAATGAACCGTTAACTCTTGACCAATCTCTGGAAGGCAAGGAGTTTGACGAACAATACAATCGTAAACAACAAAAATAGAACTCGGCTGAAGCCGAGTTCTTTTTAATTTCAAAAAAAAGAAACTGATAGCTTTTGCCATCAGCAGTTAATGAACTTCCTTCGCAGAGCAATCCGGACAGGTGCCGTAAATCTCCATTCTGTGGTTACCGACCTTAAAACCCGTTACATGGGAAGCCAGGTGTTCTACTTCGTCAAGGCCTGGGTAATGGAAATCAACGATCTTCCCGCATTTGTCACAAATAACGTGATAATGGTGGGAAGTCACAAAGTCAAAACGACTTGATGCATCTCCATATGTTAATTCCTTTACCAATCCAACTTCACGGAATACTCTCAAATTGTTATAAACTGTCGCGACGCTCATATTAGGGAATTTTCCTTCAAGCGCTTTATATATTTCATCAGCTGTTGGATGCGACATTGAGTTTATTAAAAATTCGAGTATCGCATGACGTTGCGGAGTAATACGGACTCCTGTATCCTTCAAGGTATCCAGGGCTTCTTTTAACTGACTCTGTACCACCGCCATGCACCTCACTTTACTTAAAATTATAATTCTTATTTTATAATATTTATAAATAGTGTACTAATTTCATTCCACTTTTGTCAATATTGCCACATCACAAACATTTACAATTACAGTATTCGTATTAATTTTGATGCAAGGTCTGTTCCTTTGACCCCAGATGCATGTTCACATATCTCGCTGCGACAAACAGGAAGTCAGAAAGTCGGTTCAAATAGGAAAGGACAAGCGGGTTAACCTCTTCGCCCAGTTCAACCGCCTGGCGCTCTGCCCTTCTCGCAACAGTCCTTGCTACATGCAGCGCCGCGCCGGCCTGATGGCCTCCAGGGAGAATAAAGTTGGTCAATTGCGGAAGTGCCGTATCCCAAGCGTCAATCTTCACTTCCAACTCTTCAATGTCTTTTTCCTCAAGAGTCCACTTCACATTTTTCCCAGAAGGTGTAGCAAGTTCTGCACCGACATGAAACAATGCCGTCTGGATTTTATGGAACATTTCCTGCATTTCTTCTTTGCCGCTGAAATACTCTCCGTTCAAATAGCTTAAAGCAAGCCCAATCATTGAATTCGTTTCATCACATGTACCGTAAGCTTCTACACGTTTATCATTCTTGGCTACCCTTGTTCCATAAATAAGCGAAGTTGTTCCTTTATCACCTGTCTTTGTGTAAATCTTCATCTCCTAGTACCCCCTGTCCATGTCTATTACATTGAGATAATCCGAACCTTTTTTAATATATGTATGCAGATTATGTTTAAAAATTTCAAAAGATCTTGGCAGATAGTTCTTCGTAAGGCTTGAAATATGGGGCGTTACCGTTACATTCTCCATCATCCAGAATGGGTGGCTTTCTTTCAGTGGTTCCTCGTAAAATACGTCCAAATAAGCATGTGCTATCTTTTTTTCCTGAAGTGCAGCTAGTAAAACCTCATCTTTCACTAAGTCCCCACGGCCAATATTAATAAAAACCGCAGCATCCTTCATTATTTCAAAATCGCTAGCATCAAGAAAATGCTTTGTTTCGTTCGTGCTTGGCATTACAGAGACAATGAAATCCGCTTCCGGCAGGGCCTCTCGATAGTTGCCCATCGTATATATTTCGTCAGCCCATTCAGCTTCACGGCCACTACGGTTCACACCAATTGTCTTCATATTGAAGGCTTTTGCCAGTCGCGCCACTTCTCCGCCAATTGCCCCTATACCTAGAATGAGCAATGTCTTGCCGTATAATTCTCCCATCGGCAATTTACGCTCCCATTCCTTGGATTGCTCATTAGTCCACAGGGATCTCATTTGTTTAACATGCTGGAGCATCATGCCAATTGTAAATTCAGCCATCGGAATTTTATGGATACCCCTGACATTGGTCACAAGAATCCCCCGCTTCTTGCAAGCCTCGAATGGCATTCTGTCCAGTCCGGCAGACATGACCATGATCCACTTTAATTTATCAGCCTTATAAATTAGTTCTTCAGTTAAATCCTCGCCGTATGTAAGGAAAATTTCTGCATCCAAAAATAATTCTTCATTGATTCCTTTGTGGAATTCAAAGCTGACTTGGGGAAATTCCTTCTTCACATCTTCCTGCAAAGCCTCTGCAGGAAGAATTGAGGAGTATATTTTCATTCAGACCAAACCTTTCGTTCTATTGTCATATTAATAATTGTATTAATTTTCACTTTATTAAACAACTTACAAGCCTATAAAAATCATAAAAAAAAGGCGGGCTGTTGTAGCCCGCTAAATCGTTTGAGGAGGTATGCCCTAATACAATGATATTCAGTTAGAGCTAAAATGAATGGACAGAAGCCTGTATTGAAAAAAATAGGCGGCTCATTTTATCATTTCAAACCATAGAACTCTGCAATGGCCTCTCGGTAGGGGTCCAGAGATTGTTCGTCCTTGAAGTTTGATAACATCCCCTGGATCACTGGAATCCGCGGCGATTCCCTTTCTAGTTCACTTTCAAGCACTTCCAGCGAAATATTCAAATCTTCGTTATTTTCAAGATTGGAAATTGCATGTTTCATTTTTTTGAGGATTGTTTTAATATCCTGGCCATCCGCAAGGAAGTACGCCTTTGTTTTATTAATAAGTTCTTTGACTTTTTCTTCAGAGGCTATAGGATTCTCTCCCTCTAGGCCATACACTAGTGAGTCAACTCTTCTCAGAATATATTCCACTAATTCATCAATCTTGAAGCCGTCCGGACTGAATAACAGCAGCTTCATATATGAATTAAAAAATCCTTCAAGCATGAGAGCTAAGTCCCAAAGATGTGGTTCAGCTTTCTCTCCGTATATAGCGCGCAGACTGTTTTGATAAAACACTTGCGCTTCATAATACTTGCGGATCATTAATTCCTTTACCTCTTCATTCAAAGGAATTGCCTGTTCCCTTGATTGCATGATGATGAATTCTTTATGTTCAAGCATCGTATTGAATAACGCTGTAAGCTGTAATGCGAACTTTTCTCTAGGAGACAGTTGTTCATGTTCGTACACTTCCAGCTTCTTTTCAATATAATCAAAGTAATATTCAAGGATTGCGATCAACAAAGCATCCTTGGATTTAAAGTATAAATAGAATGCCCCCTTGGAAATTCCGCTTTCTGAAACAATTTCCTGGATTGAGGTGGAAGCAAACCCTTTTGTCGCATAGAGCTTAATCGCTGCTTCGATAATTGCTTTTTCCTTTTCCTTCACCCTTAAGCCCCCCAACTTTTAAAAAATACGAATAAATGACTGACTGGTCATAGTTTTATTATCATACCCTATTATAGCTTATAATTATCTCCAATTCAGCAAAAAGACAGCCTCTCCTGGCTGTCTTCAGATTAAAGATTTTCTTTTATATATTCGAGGGCCTCTTCAACATGACCTTTCACTTTTACTTTCCGCCAATCCTTAACGAGATTGCCATTCTTATCAATGATGAAGGTTGAACGTTCAATTCCCATGTATTCCTTGCCAAAGTTCTTTTTAAGCTTCCAAACTTCGTAATCCTCGGCGGTTTTATGGTCTTCATCAGCCAAAAGCAGGAATGGCAATCCGTGCTTTTCGATGAATTTTTCATGGCGATTGATTGGGTCCGGACTGACACCAAGAACGACAGCATTCACTCCTTCGAAACTCTCATGGTGATCCCTGAAATCACACGCTTCCGTTGTGCACCCAGGAGTCATATCCTTTGGGTAAAAATAAAGCACTACATTCTTCCCTGCAAAATCAGAAAGTTTGACTGTTTCACCATTGCTGGCCGGCAGTTCAAATTCCGGTGCTTTTTCTCCGATTACTAATGCCATTATGTATCCCTCCAAAATCAGATCTATTATCTTTAGCCTATCTAATTTTGGGCTAGAATACAAATCAAAGGAATGCGTCATGATCGTTTTTGGTCAAACATGGCCCTCGTCACAAAGGCGGCTGGAATCGTGTAGCCAATGAGCGCTTCCAAAACAGCGATCGCCCGCCCTATTCCAACCGGTGCTATATCGCCATAACCTACAGAAAAAAGCGTAATTGCACTGAAGTACAGGCTAGTGGACATCCTTTCATATGAAGAGGTACTCTGACGCATGCTCACGTCGGAAAGCACCCAAATCCCTCTTAAATCCAGCAGATAATACAACAGCCCGAAACCAGCCATGACAGTCGCGTAAATTAACGCAAGCGTCACAAAGTTTTCAAACGATACTTGTTTACCTTTTATCTTGTGAGGAATGAACAATGTCCGCAAACTAAATAAAATTGCCACAATAATTAAAACGATTGATATATAAAACTGCATTTCCCCGGCCTCATTTCCCGCATCTCTTCTCACTTCAACTATACGCTCGTGAAAATAGGAGTATGCAAGCAAGTCCGATTCGTTTGAAGTAATCAACATTTTCTCCTTCCACTTGCCCCTTCTTCTGACAGCTTTTCTCCTTCCACGCACAAATCTGTCAGAAGTTACCCCTTCTTCTGACAACTTTTCTTCCTCTGCCCACAAACCTGTCCGAACTTGATCCTACTTCGGACAGCTTTTCTCCTTTCACACCCGAACCTGTCTGAAGTTGCTCCTTCTTCTGACAGCTTTTCTCCTTCCACGCCCGAACCTGTCTGAAGTTGCCCCTTCTTTTGACAGCTTATCTCCTTTCACACCCAAACTTGTCTGAACTCGAACCGACACAAAAAGACCGCAGCACGTTTATGGCTGCGGTCTTACTGGTTATATATTCAGTTCCCGGCTCCCCGGTATCTTTTCACACCTTCATTCCAGATGAAAACAGACAGGCTGAAAAACACAAGCCCAATCACTGGTGTCAAAAACGAGTAACCGTACCACTCATCACGTCCCAGGAAGTAGGCTGCCGGGTAGACTCCGACGAAAGCGAATGGCAAGATCCAGGTCAAGACAAATCGGATGACATTGTTATAAATATCCACAGGATAGCGTCCATAGTTGCCTATATTGTACATCATCGGCATGATCGAGGTCCGCGCATCTGCCCAGAAGCTGATGCAGGCGATCATCACGAAAATGCCGGCGTATACTTGGACACCACCAAGAACGAACACAACGAACAACAGTGGGTCGGACCAGCTTACCTCAAGACCGAGGCGGCTACCAGCATAAAACATGACTGCCAGCCCGGTCACTGCCCCAAACAATGATTCCAGTTCCATCCGCTCAAGGATAATCTGGAACAGGCTGTGAATCGGTCTTGTCAGGATTCTGTCCAGCTCTCCTTTTACAATGTACCGTTCGTTGAAATCCCAGATATTGAAAAAGGACGAAAAGAGCGCGTATGGCACCAGGAAAAATCCATATATAAAAATGATTTCATCACGGCTCCAGCCGTTAAGGAATTCGGTATGATCAAAAACCACAAGGATGAAGATCAGGTTGACGGCCTGAAACAATAAATCTGAAAAGATCTCAACAACCAAATCTGCCCGGTATTCAAGCCTTGTTTTCATATACTGGGCGACATATTGAAAAAACATGCTGATGTAAAACATTCGTCACCCTCCCTGTATAATCAACTGTTTTTTAGCAATGACCCAAAGAACCTGAACAGGGATTACCAATATCAAAACCCATGCAGCCTGGAGCATAAGCCCTTCGACCGCCTCGCTCCCAGTAAAGCCATTCGTGAAAATCATGCTCGGAATATAGCTGATCCCCTGGAATGGAAGGAATCCCATGACTTCCTGCGCCCAACCGGGAAAGAAGCTGATTGGAAGCAGCAAGCCTGAAAACAGGTCAATCAGGACACGCTTGGCCCGGATAAGGCCTGTATTATTATATAGAAAGAAAGTGGTGATTCCTGTCAGCAGGTTCAATTGTGTGTTGATAAAAAAGCTGAGCACAATCGAAATCGCGAACAATCCCCATGTCGCGGCATCCGCTGAAAACTCAATAGGGAATATCAAGGCGACAATGACCATGCCAGGCACCGAGAAGAAGAACAGCCTGAAAATCCCTTCGCCTAGACCCTGCATTGTTTTCATCCCTAGATAGTTGTATGGCCTGATCAATTCAACAGCTACCTTGCCTTCCTTGATTTCCGTAGCCATTTCCCGATCAATGTTGTTAAAATAAAACGCCCTTGCCATCCAGGCAACTGCCACATAGGTCGTCATTTGGATGGCACTCAAGCCTTCGATTTCACTTTTTCCGCTGTAAATCGCATTCCAAAGAAAGTAATAAGCTCCTATATTGATGCTGTAGATCAAGATTCCTGTGTAGTAATTGGTCCTGTATGCCAGCATCATCAAAAATCGGATGCGGATCATTTCGATATATTTATCCATGCTGCAACATCCCTTTATCGTAGATATTGCGGATGATTTCTTCTGTGGATGGCTCATTGATCTTTACATCCCTGACCTTATAGGCAGCAACTGTACGGGCGATTACCTGCGATACAGTTTCCTCGTCATCGCCTGTCACCGCAGTAAAAATCTGTTTCCTTTCATCCAGCTCCCATTTGATATCAAGGTCGCCCGTCAAAGACTCAAGACGGCTTAGATCTGCTTTTTCAAGGAATTCAAAGCTGATTTCCTTTCCTTCGCCCCATCTTTCCTTCAGGCTTTTCAACGTGCCATCATAGATGATATTTCCTTCATCAAGCATGATGACCCGCTCACATAATGCCTCAATATCAGTTAGATCATGGGTCGTAAGCAGTATTGTCGTGTTGTATTTTTCATTGATTTCCTTCAAAAACTCTCTGATTTTCAATTTGACAAGGACATCCAAACCAATCGTCGGCTCATCAAGGAAAAGAAGCGGCGGGTTATGGATCAAGGCGGCCGCAAGCTCACAGCGCATCCTCTGTCCTAGTGAAAGCTTCCTTACGGGCTTATCAAGCAATGGCTCAAGATCAAGTGTTTTAATAACATGATCCATATGCTCGTTATAATCCGCATCTGAAACTTTATACACTTTTTTCAGCAGGCGGAATGATTCCTGGACGGCGATGTCCCACCAGAGCTGGGAACGCTGTCCGAAAACGACGCCGATCGTCTGGACAAATCTTTCCCTTTCCTTATGAGGATTCATTCCATTTACGATAACACTCCCTGAGCTCGGTGTCAGAATCCCAGTCAGCATTTTGATTGTCGTCGATTTCCCGGCTCCATTCTCACCGATGTAACCGACCATTTCCCCCTGTTTGACGTTAAAATTGATATCGTTCACTGCCGGTACTATTTTATAATTGCGCGTAAAAAGGTCGCGGAATGCACCCGATAACCCGGAACGGCTTGAATATGCCTTGAATTCCTTCCGCAGCCCGTTCACTTCAATGGCGTTCATAATAACTTCCTCCTTTGGTCACTCAAACAGTTTAGCCAATCCTCCACGCTAAAACAAATGCTATGCCTGACTAACTGTGCTTGTTCACGGGTAGTTTAACCAGAAAAAGGAGGAATGTTGATTGAACAAGGAATTGCCCGTCCAGAACCACCGCCCCTATCCTTTACCGGATATGAATTGGATGATGACACAAGAATGGCATCATACATTATTCGTACACTGGCCTGTTCCCCTCTCTTCATTAAGAGAGTATGTTCCACTAGAGCTGGAAATCGACACTTTTGATGGCAGCGCTTGGATTGCGATTGTGCCGTTCCAGGTCAAGAACACACGAGGACGGTTTACTCCAGCGATTCCCGGCGTTAGTTCTTACCTGGAGGTAAATGTGAGGACATATGTTAAATACGGCGGCAGGACCGGCGTCTATTTCTTTTCGCTGGATGCCAATCACTTGCTGGCAGTTCTTGGAGCAAAAGCCATTTTCGGCCTGAATTACAAACAAGCCAACATCAGCTTTAGGGAAAAAGACCACTTTGAGATGATTTCCAGCCGTGTACAGCCTCCTCACAGGAACGCCGAATTGGAGCTATTATATAAACCTGAAACAGAAGTGATTTTTGCAGAACCAGGGACACTCGAGCATTGGCTGACTGAGAGGTATTGTCTCTGGACAAAACGCGGCAGCAGAATCTTCCGCGGGGACATCCACCACACAAAATGGGAACTACAAAGAGCCCAGGCTGATATCTCACAAAAAATGATCATACCTTTTGTCGACCAAGAGCTCCTAAAACAGTCCCCCCTCCTTCATTACACAAAATACAAAAAGGCCTTTTTCTGGCCGCCCAAGCTCGAAAAGTAGTTAAATACTTTTTGAGCTTTTTTTCATTGAAGATGAACGAAAAGTGAAACAACCTGTAAAAAACAGAAATAATGATAAAATAGAAAAGCAGATATTTATAGGAGGTTTTACGATGCAAAGAACGAATTCCGAGCGTATACATAGCGAAGCTCTTGAACATATCGTCGGCGGTGTCAATAGTCCATCCCGTTCGTACAAGGCGGTCGGCGGCGGAGCCCCCATCGTGATGGAGCGTGCCCAGGGCGCATACTTTTGGGATGTGGACGGCAATCAATATATCGATTATTTAGCTGCGTATGGCCCGATCATTACTGGCCATGCTCACCCACATATAACAGAAGCAATCAAAAGAGCCGCTGAGACAGGAGTCCTTTACGGAACACCGACTCCACATGAAGTCAAATTCGCCAAAATGCTGAAGGAAGCAATGCCGGCTCTTGATAAAGTGCGCTTTGTCAACTCTGGGACAGAAGCAGTGATGACGACGATTCGTGTGGCACGTGCCTACACAGGCCGGGATAAAATCATCAAATTCGCAGGCTGCTACCATGGCCATTCTGACCTGGTACTAGTTGCGGCGGGCTCTGGACCTGCTACTCTTGGAACTCCAGACTCGGCGGGTGTCCCAAAAAGCATCGCCCAGGAAGTCATCACGGTACCATTCAATGATATTGAACCTTTCAAGGAAGCTCTTGAAAAATGGGGTGACCAAATCGCAGCGGTCCTTGTGGAGCCGATTGTCGGCAACTTCGGAATCGTTGAGCCTAAACCCGGCTTTTTAGAGGAAGTAAAGGAGCTTTCCCATCAGGCTGGCTCGCTGATCATTTTCGATGAAGTTATCACTGCTTTCCGTTTTATGTATGGGGGAGCACAGGACATGCTGGGTATTACTCCAGACTTAACGGCTATGGGCAAAATCATTGGCGGCGGCCTGCCGATCGGTGCTTACGGCGGACGTGCCGAAGTCATGGAAAAGGTTGCACCGCTTGGTCCTGCTTATCAGGCTGGCACGATGGCTGGAAACCCGGCTTCCATTCTTTCAGGCATCGCTTGCCTCGAGGTCCTTAAACAGGATGGTGTCTATGAGTATCTTGACCAGCTCGGCGCGATGCTCGAGGAAGGCATCACCGCTTCAGCAAGCAAGCACGGCATCCCTATCACGATTAATCGCCTGAAGGGTGCACTGACCATCTATTTTACAACTGAAAGAATCGAGAATTATGAGCAGGCTGAGAACACAGATGGCGAAATGTTCGCGCGCTTCTTCAATCTGATGCTTGAGCAAGGAATCAACCTCGCACCTTCCAAATATGAAGCTTGGTTCGTGACCATCGCCCACTCCCAGGAGGATATCGAAGCAACACTTCATGCAGTTGATCAGGCATTTTATTCAATGGCCAATGAATAAATATACATCTTTTTATACATAACAGGTGCCAGCTCGGTGCCTGTTATTTTTATCACTCGAAATGAAACCGTTTACATTTCAGGGTGTATTTTATTCCTATCTTCACTTCTGTAATATTCCTCCATCCAAATTAATGTATAATTAATTGATTTCTGAAAATTCTTATGATATGATTGCTATTAATATTTTAAAATCGCCATTCAAGTGGCCGCTTAAAATCCCTGCTTTAAATTCCCGTCTTAGAGTTACACCCTCATGTACCAAGCTATCAAACAACAGATCATAGATTATTTTTTCAGGAGGTGAAACGGCTTAAAAGAATCCTTTATAAGCCGATTTTTATGACAACACAATGGAACCCTTCCCAATTCAAAGACTTTTCAAGATTTGAGCATGATGCCTGCGGGATCGTTGCCAGCATTGAAAAGAAGAAAATCCCTACACGCGAGAATATTTTTCACTGTATCAACGGCCTGGTCACGATGAACCACCGCGCTGGTTTTATTAATGGCGAGGGCGACGGTGTTGGTGTGCACATTGACATTCCACGCGCTCTCTGGAAAGAAAAGCTTTCAGCAGCGGGTGCAGATGTTAATGCCGTCGATAAAGAAAACTTCGTGGTCGGACATGTTTTTATCACAAGGTCTGAGCAGGCAAAAGCGATTCAGGATGAGCTTGAGGCAAAGCTTGCACAGCAGGGCATGAAGGTGATTTTTTCATCGATCGATGTCACTGACTCCGGAGCACTCGGCCCGATTGCGATTCAGGAGAATCCTGTATTCTGGCAGTTCGCATGCTTTTCAAACGAAGCAGGTCAGGATCTTTCCAGCAAATTGTTTAATATGATTGTAGATTTCGAGAAAAACGATCAGGTTCATGTCGCCTCCCTTAGCCAATACCATGCAGTTTATAAGGTAATGGGTGCAGGAGACATCCTTCCGAAATACTATCATGACCTGGCCAGTCCGCTCGTTGCATCCACAATGACACTTGGACACAACCGCTATTCAACTAATACTCTATCAAGCTTTTTCCGTGTCCAGCCGTTCAGCGTCCTAGGCCATAACGGTGAAATCAATACGATTGCAAGACTTCGCGATGAAGCGCGCATGGTCAATGTTCCGCTCGTAAAAGACGGCAGTGACTCACAGGATCTTAGCCGTACACTTGAAACGTTTATTTGTCGTGACGGATATTCATTGTTTGAGGCGATGGACATGATGTTCCCGCCGATCATCAATGAAATCAAAGCTTACCCTGAACATATGCAAGATTTATATACTTATATACGCGAAGCATGGGGCCATTTTGCCCAGGGACCTGCAGGCATCATTTCACGCTTTGCTGATGAAGCAGTATTTAGTGTAGATGCACTAGGCTTGCGCCCGCTATGGATGGTAGAAACAGAAAGTTCATACCTGTTTTCATCAGAGCCAGGAATTATCCCTTCAACTGAGTACACAGGTGACCCGAAACCTCTAGCACCAGGCGAGAAGGTTGGCCTGATGTGGAACGGCGATACAATTGAAGTGTTTGAAATGAACCAATTCCAGGGTGAAGTTTACAAGCGTTTTTCAAAGCGCCTTGCTTTTCAGGAAGCCCGCCATCGCCTAGGCGGTCCACAGCTTGGCAAAACGGTTACAATGACATATCCGGATAAAATCCATAACGGACAATATAAAGCATTTGGCTGGGAGCGAGACCACGTCCAGCTCGTCGAACAGATGGCTGAAAAAGGAGCGGAACCAATCCGCTCACTTGGACACGACGCTCCACTTGCCGCGATGAATCCGGAACGCAAGAATATCGCAGATTTTATAAAAGAAAGTGTTGCTGTCGTAACTAATCCCGCAATAGACCGCGATCGTGAAGCTGAACATTTCTCGACCCGGACGGTACTCGGCAAGCGCCCTACCCTTTTCGGCAAATCCGAGACAGGTAAAGTCGTAGAATTGATCACGCCTCTTCTTGTAGAAGGAAAAGCGGGATACGAGGTTTCATTAGAAACTGGGCAGCCAAGCATGGACCAGGTCATCCAGTGCTACCAGGATGATAAACTTGCAGCATACCTGGAAATTGTTTTCCGCAATGATGAAACTGTTAAGGAAGCACTTGAAAGGCTTGCTGGTGAAGCAATTGTTGCTGTTAAAGATGGCAAAACATTGCTTGTTCTTGATGACGCAATGGCCCACCAGGAAAATGCACTTTGGCTCGACCCGCACCTTGTCGTTTCGGCGATCGACCAGGCACTTGTAAAAGAAGGCTTGCGCCGTGACTGCTCTCTCTTGCTGCGTTCCGCATCATTAAGATCGCTGCATGACATCATTGTTGCGCTTGGTCTGGGTGCAGACGCAGTCAGCCCTTACTATATGTTCATGACAGTGTTAGATGAGTCCGTCAAGCCGCTCGTTAATCTATACAGCGCCTTGACTAAAGGCCTTGAAAAAGTCATTTCTACTATTGGTATCCATGAATTGCGAGGATACGGACGTTTATTCTCAAGCATAGGCCTAAACGATGAAGTAGCAGATTATTTAGTGATCGTGAACTTCTTTGGTTCCAATGAACTTGCATACAATTTCGAAGCAATGAAAGAAGATGCATTAAAAAGAGCAGAAGATTTCCAGAACGAAAAAGAACGGATCGGCAAAACGTTCCACCTCTTCCCTCGTATCTGGAAGGCGATTGGCGAGGTTGCTTCTACAGGAGATTACGGCGTTTACCGCGAGAAAATTTCCGAACAGGAAGACAGCAACCCGACTACCATCCGTCATTTGACTGGATTGAAGAAGGCTGAGACAGGAGTTTCACCAGAGGAAGTTGAGATTGGTGTAGGCGACCACAGTCTGCCATTTGTCATCGCATCAATGTCCTTCGGTTCACAAAACGAAATTGCGTTCCGCGCTTATGCTGAAGGTGCTGATCGCCTGAACATGGTCAGCATGAACGGCGAGGGCGGGGAAATCAAGGATATGCTTGGCAAGTACCCGCGTACGCGCGGCCAGCAGGTTGCGTCCGGACGTTTCGGAGTGAATGCTGAATTGCTGAACTCCTCCAACCTTCTGGAAATCAAAATTGGCCAGGGCGCGAAGCCTGGTGAGGGCGGACACCTCCCTGGTTCGAAGGTTACGGCTAAAATCGCGGAAGCAAGGAACGCGACAATAGGTTCAGATTTGATTTCACCATCAAATAACCATGATATCTATTCAATCGAAGACCTTGCACAAATGATCCACGAGTTGAAGACAGCCAATGACCAGGCCCGCGTTGCCGTTAAGGTTCCTGTTGTACCGAATATCGGTACGATTGCTGTAGGTATCGCAAAAGCAGGCGCGGACATCATCACATTGAGCGGTTTCGACGGCGGTACTGGTGCTGCCCGTATTCATGCTCTTCAGTATGTAGGCCTCCCGGCTGAAATCGGCATCAAAGCCGCGCACAATGCCCTGCTTGAAGCAGGATTGCGTGACAATGTTGAGCTTTGGGCAGACGGTGGCGTAAAGAGTGCCATGGATGTTATCAAATATATGCTTCTTGGAGCAAACCGTGTCGGATTTGGTACATTATCGATGCTAGCGATCGGATGTACAACTTGCCGTGGCTGTCATCTTGATACATGCCATGTCGGAATCGCGACACAAATCGATTCAGAAGCACAGGCAAAGGAACATGGACTGCGCCGTTTCGTACCGCGCCAGTTCGACCTTGCCGTACAAGGTATCATGAACTTGTTCACTGCATTTGGCAACGAACTTAAATCCCTTGCCGCTTCTGCGGGGATCAAGAACCTGCAGGAAGCAGTCGGACGCTCAGACCTTCTTGAACAAATCAAAGGAAACGATCAGCTTGATTTAACATATTTATTGAAGCCGCTTGAAATTGGCCAAATCACGCATCAAAAAGAATCAGCCGCTACCCTTGCTTCTGCACAGCTTCAGGTTGCTGCAGGTGCTGAATATCTTGATGCTGTCGATGAGGAGCTTCATCAGTCACGGGAATTCCAAGCCGTCACTGCCGAGCAGAGAGTGCTTGCAAGCAGGGTTTCATGCCACAGGGTTCGCGGACGTCTTGATGGTTCATACAGAAAGCTTCAGCCAGTCTCACTTCGTTACAGAGGTTCCATCCTTGGTAATGGGCTCGGGGCTTACAACACGGATGGCATCACCATTGAAATTGATGGAGGCAGCCAGGACGGAGTCGGCAAGACTTCATTCGGCGGCGCGATCTTAATCGCAAAATCGCCTGGCAAGGACGGCGGTTTCTACAACGGTTCTGTCGGTAAAGGATTTGGCTATGGTGCCCAAAAAGGCTTGCTCGTAGCACAGGGCAATGCAGATGCTCGTGCGGGAATCCGTTTATCAGGTGCTGACATGATCATTGGCGGCCTAGTGAAAAAGCCAATTCCTGAAAAAGAATTCGGCAATATCGGAACAAATGCTAATATCAAAGGCTTCGCTTTTGAATATATGACCAACGGCCGCGGACTTGTTCTCGGTGATCCAGGACCTTGGATTTGCGCAGGCATGACAGGCGGTGTCGTTTACCTGAGACACCAGCCGGAGATGGGACTGACAAAAGAAGCCATCGCCCGCCGAGTCGCCAAAGGCGCCAAAGTTTCCATCGAGACGCTGTCAGCAAAAGGCATCAAGGATGTTAAAGAATTACTGGCCAACTACATTGAAATCGTTAAAAACCATGGACAGGAAAGCGAAGCTGCCGACCTCGCCCTTTTACTGGAACATCCTGAAGATCACTTCATCCAAGTCGTTCCTGTTAAAGAGCAGGCAGACCCAGCAGTATCAACTGAATGATTTGAAGTTAGTGGCCCCGCTGAAACGGGGCCATTTAATTTTTCTTAGTATGATTCTTAATTAGTAATCTCCAGTGGAATTTTATTAGATTTTCGTTCCAGCCTCTGGAAAAAGTAAATTATGAAGATTTTATAAGTCAAAATTGAGTTTGATCATGAAAAAGGGCTCATAGACAGATTCTATAAGCCCAAATTGAGGTCTAATCATGAAAAAGGGCTCATAGACAGTTTCTATAAACCCAAATTGAGGTCTGATCATGAAAAAGGGCTCATAGACAGATTCTATAAGCCCGAATTGAGGTCTGAACATGAAAAAGAGCTCATAGACAGTTTCTATAAACCCAAATTGAGGTCTGATTTTGAAAAAGGGCTCATAGACAGATTCTATAAGCCCGAATTGAGGCTTGATCTTGAAAAAGGGCTCATAGACAGATTCCATAAGCCCGAATTGAATATATCCCCCCTATCCAAGAAGATCCTTCAATTATTTCGGAATAAGTGGACTTCCAGTCTAATAGACTTGTAACCACTTACATTTAAAACAGGCTTGTTTTTCGTTAAATTGTCGCTTGAACTTATTGCTTTTCCGTTGTATAGTACATAATTGTTTAGTTTTGAACAAAATGGTTTAAAGTATTAATTAATGAATGAGATTTTCTGTCTCTGAATGAAAGGAATTCACTTCCATGAAACTTGGTGCCCGCATACTGAAAACGGGAATTGCCATTACACTTGCCTTATTTTTATCGCATATTTTTGATCTTCCATCTCCGGTATTTGCCGGAATTGCTGCGATTTTCGCCCTGCAGCCAACTGTATACCGCTCTTATCAATCAATCATTGAACATATCCAGGGCAATCTGATTGGAGCCGCTACCGCTGTTTTATTCGTTATGGCGTTCGGGAACAGCATTTTCATTATCGGCCTTGCCGCAGTACTTGTTATTACTTTAAACCTTAAGCTGAAACTGGGAAACACCATATCGCTTTCTCTTGTCACATTGATTGCGATCATGGAGACACCTGGTGATGATTTCATCCAGTTCGCGCTGATCCGGTTCTCGACCATCATGCTTGGGGTTGTATCGGCATTCATTGTGAACCTCGTGTTCCTGCCGCCAAAGTATGAAAATAAGCTGTATTATAAGAGTTCTATTTTATCAGAGGAAATTACGAAATGGATCAGGCTGAGCACACGCCACGCCTCCGAGCATCAGCTCCTGAAGGCAGATATCGAGAAATTACGCGAGGCCATCATCAAGCTGGATCAGCTATATATGATGTATAAGGAAGAACGTGATTATTTTAAAAATAATCCACTTGCTAAATCACGAAAGCTTGTCATTTTCAGGCAGATGATCAACACGGTAAAAAAATCACTTGAAACGTTAAAAAGGCTTCACCGCTATGAGAATGAATTCAATCAGCTTCCTGTTGAATTCCAGGAAGTCATCCAGCATCAGCTTGATTGCCTGATTAATCACCATGAGCAGGTGATGCTTAAGTACGTTGGCAAAGTAAGACCTGAAGCATCCTATATTGAGGGTGAGGTCTGCCTGAACAAAGAGCAGCTGTTTGAATTATTTTTAGCACAGAGAACTGAGCTGGCTCAAACGAACAGCCAAATGCTCTATCATGTCATGCAGCTCGTGTCGATCATCATGGAATATGGCGAGCAGGTCGAGCACCTGGATACCCTCGTAACCAGCTTCCAGTCCTACCATAAAGATGATAGCAATGTAACGATGGAACAAAATACGGAAATTTAAAAGCAGCTGGGTTATCAGCTGCTTTTTTCTTACCCATATAATCACGTTAACTCTTCATTCTAGGATCCAATGCATCTCTGAGGCCATCGCCCATCAGGTTGAATCCCAATACTGTCAGCATGATTGCAAGCCCTGGGAAAATCATTGTCCAAGGTGCCTGGATCATAAAGTCTTTCGCATCGGCCAGCATCTTACCCCATTCTGGATTTGGAGCGTCTGCACCTAATCCAAGGAACCCCAGAGCTGCAGCTTCAATGATTGCCGTGGCAATTGCAAGAGTGCCTTGAACGATGATCGGAGCCATGCTGTTAGGCAGGATATGCTGGAATAAAATCCTGCTATCCTTCATCCCGACAGCCTTGGCTGCCATGATGTATTCCTCTTCTTTTACACTAAGAACCCTTGAACGGATCAACCTCCCGAAGTTCGGAATATTGATAATCGCTATCGCAATCAGCGCATTCCGCAGTGAAGGTCCAAGAACGGCTACAATCGCAATCGCCAATAAGATACTTGGGAATGCCAGCATAATATCAAATACTCTTGAAATGATGGTATCGACCCATCTGCCGTAGTATCCAGCAAGAATTCCCAACAGACAGCCGACAACGATTGAACCCATTACCGCAAAGGTCCCTACCCATAAGGAAATCCTAGCACCATATATCACTCTGGATAAGATATCTCGTCCAAAATCATCTGTGCCAAGCCAGTGGTCAGCTGAAGGAGCCTGAAGACGAACCTCCATTTTCTGATCATTGATCCCTTCTGGCGCAATCAATGGTGCGAAAATTGCCAGCAGGATAAAAAACAGGACGATAGCTGTTCCAACGAGAGCCAATTTATTCTTTTTAAAGCTATACCATGCTTCTGCCCAGGGAGACGCCACTTTTTCCTCTACCTGCACGGTTGGCGGCATTTGTTTTTGAGTTGATATCTCCATCTGTCTCTCCCCTTCCATCAACGGTATTTGATCCGAGGATCAATTGCTGCGTACAATAGGTCAACTACTAGATTGATAAGTACAAAGATCAGGGCAATAATCAGGATTCCGGATTGGATAACAGGATAATCACGATAATTGATCGCCTCGTAAATATATCGGCCAATTCCCGGCCAGCTGAAAATGGTTTCTGTTAAAATCGCGCCGCCGAGCAAGAGACCCGTCTGCAATCCTATTATAGTCAAAACAGGAATTATAGCATTTTTAAGGGAGTGCTTATAAACAACCCAGAACATGCTCAAACCCTTTGCCCTTGCAGTCCTGATAAAATCTGACCTCATCACCTCAAGCATCGTGGAACGAGTAATCCTCGCAATGATAGCCATCGGGATTGTCGCCAGAGCCATCGCCGGCAGCACCAGATGCTTCAGGACGTCAACAAACTGGTCTGTACGCCCCTGGATCAGGGTATCAATGATATAAAAGTTCGTAATTGCCTCGACTGGATTCCGCACTTCTTCACGCCCGGAAGTCGGCAGGATATCAAGGTTGATGGCAAACAGCCACTGTTCCATCAAACCGAGCCAGAAAATCGGCATCGATACACCGACAAGTGCCAGGACCATCGCCCCGTAATCAAACCAGGAATTTTGGAACCATGCACTGACGATTCCGGCATTGACTCCTATGATTATCGCAATTAACATCGCAACAAAAGACAGTTCCATTGTTGCTGCAAGATACGGCCATATTTCAGTGCCGATCGCTGACTTCGTTCTTAGAGACTCCCCAAGATCACCAGTCAGCAGCCCTCCAAGATATGTAAAATATTGTACATACCAAGGCTGGTCAAGCCCCAGTTCTCTCGTTAAATCCGCAATTGCTTCTTTAGTCGCCAGCTGCCCGAGAATGACTTGGGCGGGATCCCCAGGGATTGCTCTGATCATAAAAAATACAATAAGTGAAAGACCCAAAAGTACAGGAATTAGTGAAAATATCCTTCTGATAGAATAGGCAAACACCTTCCCACCTCTTTTCTTGATGAAAAGCTACAGCGCTTTGGTCTGGCTAGGCGCTGTAGCTAGACATTACTCAAATTGAAATATACTATCTGTTTTAATTAAAAATTTCATTGATACTGTGTTTTCATTTTTCAAAAGAAAAGGGAGAATGCATATGTTCTCCCTTTTCCAGATGCATTATTTTTTGAATTCAACGGTTGCAAGCAGGTCAGATCCTGTTGGATGTGCCTTGAAGCCAGTTACGTCTGCTCTTCCTGCAAGGGCAGGCTCAGAGTGTACAAGCGGAATCCAAGGAGCATCCTCCTTAATTAACAATTGAGCTTCTTTATACAGTTTTTCACGTTCAGCTTGGTCATTTGTAGACTGAGCCTTGATGAACAGATCATGTACTTCCTGGTTAGCGTAGCGTGCGTAGTTATTGCTGTCGATGTTATCCTGGTCTAAAAGGACATACAGGAAGTTATCAGCGTCACCATTGTCACCAGTCCAGCCTAGAAGGAATGTGTCTGCTTCACCAGTACGTGCCTTTTCAAGATATGTTGCCCACTCGTAAGAAACAATCTTTGCTTTTACTCCTACTTCAGCAAAGTCTTTCTGAAGAGCTTCAGCAACTTTCTTTCCGTCTGGCATATAAGGTCTTGCAACTGGCATTGCCCATAGTTCCATTTCAAAACCATCTTCATATCCAGCTTCCTTAAGAAGTTCCTTTGCCTTCTCTGGGTCGTATTCATAAGCTTCTACATCATCGTTGTAGCCAGCTACCGATTTCGGCATTGGGTTTTTCGCAGGCTCAGCAGCACCAGCATAGAAAGCATCGATGAGCGATTGCTTATTGACCGCATAGTTCAATGCCTGGCGAACCTTTTTGTCCTTCATTGGTCCGCGTTCGTTATTCAATCCCAGATAAGCAACGTTCAGAGAAGGACGGTAGAAGGTTTGCAGGTCTGCATTTCCTTCAATCGCTTCAACATCACTGAAGTTTACTCCATCGATAATGTCTACCTCACCAGTATTCAATGCATTCAAACGTGCAGAGTTTTCAGGAATGACACGGAAAATGACTTCATCAAGCTTAGGAAGCCCTTCTTCCCAATAATCTTCATTTTTCACAAGTGTTACTCTGTCATTACGCTTCCATTCCTTGAATTTGAATGGTCCAGTACCTACTGGATTTTCAATGAATTTATCACCATGCTTCTCGATTGCAGCAGGGCTTGCGATACCGAATGGAGACATTGCAAGGTTTTTGTAGAATGGAGCAAGAATACGGTTCAATGTGAATTCGACTGTATGCTCATCTACTGCCTTAACTTCCTTGATTACGTCACCAAATTGCGAGTTATAGTAATAGAATTGTTCTTTATTACCGGCTTTCCAGCGCTCGAAGTTGAAGACTACAGCCTCGGCGTTGAAATCAGTGCCGTCATGGAATTTAACACCCTTACGCAATTTTAATGTGTGCTTCAGGCCATCAGGAGATTCTTCCCAGCTTTCGGCAAGGCCCGGGTTGATTTCTGTATCCTGCTCACCAAACTCGATGAGAGTTTCGTAGATGTTCTTTGTTACTTTGAAAGCTTCACCTTCCGTTGTTACAGCTGGATCAAGTGATGTTGAATCACCGCCGCGCCCAAATACAAGAGTTCCGCCAGACGATGAACCGCCGTCAGAACCAGACTCCCCGCCTGTTTTCTTACCGCCGGATTCATTATTACAGCCGGCAAGCCCCAAGCTAAGGATAAGGATAAAAGCAAAAAACATTAATCCAAAACGCCTTTTCATATTCTTCCCCCTTGTTTTTTCGGACTGGTTTTATGTATCCAGTCCATAATATCTATCATCTATGCTGTTGATCCTGCACACATCCCTATCTGGAATATAATTCTGTTCCAGATTAATAAAGGTGGCAGGCAGCAAAATGACCAGGCTCAATTTCCTTCAATACAGGTCTATCAGTCTTACAAATATCCATACATTCCTTGCATCTTGTATGGAAGGCACATCCCTGCGGCGGATTCGCCGGGCTGGGAATATCCCCTGTCAGCAGCTCCTGTTCCCTTTTCACATCCGGATCCGGGATTGGTACCGCTGAAAGCAAAGCCCTCGTATACGGATGGAGCGGTTTTTCATACAGCTTATCGGCTTCAGTTATCTCTACGAGTCTTCCTAAATACATGACTCCGACCCTGTCACTGATATGCCTTACAACTCCAAGGTCATGGGCTATGAATATATAAGTCAACTGGAATTCCTTTTGCAGGTCCTCCAGAAGATTCAATACTTGCGATTGAATGGAAACATCAAGTGCAGATACAGGTTCATCGGCTATGATCAGCTTTGGCCTTGTCATTAGCGCCCGGGCAATCCCGATCCTCTGGCGCTGTCCGCCGCTGAACTGATGTGGATACCTTTTGGCATGGTAGCTGCTGAGGCCGACTACTTCAAGCATTTCTTTGACCATCTGCTTGCGTTCCTTCTTGGTTCCTATTCCATGGACAATCAAAGGTTCCTCGAGGATTTTCTCGACTGTATGCCTTGGATTCAGTGAGGCAAATGGATCCTGGAAGACCATCTGCATATCCTTACGCGCCTTCCTCATTTCGTTGTCCGAAAGTGTCACAAGGTTTTTCCCTTCGAAAACGACTTGCCCTTCTGTCGGATCGATTAGGCGCATCAGCATTCTTCCTGTAGTTGATTTGCCGCAACCTGACTCGCCAACCAGTCCAAGTGTTTCACCCTTGTTCACCCAAAAGCTGATATCATCGACAGCTTTCACAGCACCCGTCTGTTTTCCAAAGATACCGCCAGTAATAGGGAAATATTTTTTTAATCCATCAACTTTTAACAGTACTTCTGTCATTGGCTGCTCCCTCCTTCTCATGCAGCAGGCAGCGTACGGTATGGCCTGGCCTGCCAGTTTCATAGAGTTCAGGATCTTCGCTCAGGCATCTGTCCATGACAAACTCGCATCTTGCCGCAAACCTGCAGCCAACCTTAATCGAACCTGGCTTAGGGACGTTACCGGGAATAGAGTATAAGCGCTCCTGTTTATCCCTGATATCAGGAATCGATTTAAGTAATCCGAGAGTATAAGGGTGCTTCGGGTTTTTGAAGATATCCTCTACAAGCCCTTCCTCGACGATTTTTCCGGCATACATAACAACGACACGCTGGCAAACCTCTGCGACAACTCCAAGGTCATGGGTGATCATGATAATCGCCGTATCAAGCTTTACGTTCAGATCCTTCATCAGCGCCAGAATTTGCGCCTGGATGGTCACATCAAGCGCCGTTGTCGGTTCATCAGCAATCAGCACCCGCGGGTGGCAGCTGAGAGCCATTGCAATCATGACCCTCTGCCTCATTCCACCAGAAAGCTGATGAGGATATTCCTTGATGATTTGTTCTGCTCTTGGCAGTCCAACAAGCTTCAGCATCTCCACAGCTTGCTGATAAGCAGCCTTTTTGCCCAGCTTCTTATGTATTTTCAAAGCCTCCACGAGCTGTTCACCAATTGTGAATAATGGATTCAACGAAGTCATCGGTTCCTGGAAGATCATCGCGATATCATTTCCGCGGATTTCCCGCATTCTTCTTTCTGAAGCGTGTACCAAGTCTTCGCCATTGAGAAGGATCTCGCCACCCGCAATTTTTCCCGGAGGCTGGGGAATCAGCTTCATGATTGATAAGGAAGTAACGCTTTTGCCGCTACCCGATTCTCCTACTATCCCAAGGATTTCTCCTTTGTTAACTGAAAAGCTGACATCATCTACTGCTGGAACCTCACCATCTTTTGTGATAAATGAAGTCTTTAAATTTTTCACATCTAAAACCGGAGCATGTACCACTTTTCTACTCCTTTCTATTACCGAAATATTATTGTTGAATAAAAATTACTTATGTCTGTGTAAAACATTTTATATTAAATGCACCGAGATAGTCCACTGATTTTTCTTAATTATTTAAATATAATAATAATTTAGAATAGTATTGGGCACTTGGTACTATTTGTATGTCAAAAGCTGATAAATTATGACACTTTAGAAATATGAAGATTTTCTTGTATAAAGTTTTGTTTGTAAGAAAATCCCCGGACAAAATCCGGGAATTGGTATGTAGCGATAGGCAAAATAAAAACCGAAGCGCAATGCCCCGGTTTCTTGTAGATTATCTAATTTTCTAGCTGTTGGACCTGGAAGAGTCTATGATAGCCACCCTGCTTTGCCATCAATTCATCATGGCTGCCGTCTTCGACGATTTCGCCGTGCTCGATCAGGACAATCCTGTCGGCATGTGTAATCGTGGATAAACGGTGGGCTACAACAAATGTTGTCCTGTCTTTTGCCAGCTTTTCTATCGCTTCCTGAATAAGATGCTCACTCTCAAGATCTAGCGCAGATGTTGCTTCGTCAAGAATTAGGATAGGCGGATTCTTCAGGAACACGCGCGCGATTGCAACACGCTGTTTTTGACCCCCCGAAAGCTTGACACCCCTTTCCCCGACTTTCGTATCATAGCCTTCTGGCAGATTCATAATAAAATCATGAGCATTTGCTGCCTTGGCCGCTTGAATGACTTCCTCATCTCTGGCTCCCGGCCTGCCCAACAGGATATTCGATTTGACCGATTCACTGAACAAAATATTATCCTGTGCAACCATGCCGATTTTATCGCGCAGGGAACGGACCTTGAAGGAACGGATGTCCTTCCCATCAAGGAGAATTTCGCCATCGGTAACATCGAAGAACCTTGGAATCAGACTGACAAACGAAGATTTTCCGCCACCGCTCATTCCGACCAGGGCAATTGTTTCTCCCTTTTTAACCTCGATGTTCAAATTCTTAAGTACCGTCTCCCCGTCTTCCTCATAAGAGAAGCTTACATTTCTAAAAGAAATATCCCCGTGCACTTTTTTCAGTTCAATGGCATTAGGAGAATCCTTGATATCGTATTTTTCATCCATGAACTCGAAAACGCGATCCATTGATGCAATCGCCTGAGTCAATGTAGTCGATGAATTCACCAGCCTGCGCAGAGGGTTATAAAGCCGGTCAATATATGCGATGAAAGCGGCCATTTCCCCGATGGTGAGATTGCCTTGAAGGACCTGGTAGCCCGAAAAGCCAATAACAAGCAGAGGCGCTATATCAGTAATCGTATTGACTACTGCAAATGCTTTTGCGTTCCAGCTTGTATGCTCAAGCGCTTTTGTTAAAAAGTTTTTATTCTGCCGGTCAAACTGTGTTTGTTCATAATCCTCAATCGCAAAGCTTTTGATGACCGAGATTCCAGCCACTCTCTCATGCAAATAGCTTTGTACCCCCGCGAGTGCCTGTGAACGTTCCCTCGTAAGCTTCCGAAGGTTCCCGAAGAAAAATTTTACCGAAAAAGCGTAAAAAGGAAACAGGATCAATGAGACAAATGTAAGCTGGACATCCATCGAGAACATGATAGCAGCTGCTATCATAATCGTAGCAACGTCAAGCCACAGATTCATCAGTCCAGTAACAACGAAAGTCTTGGTTTGCTCGACATCATTGATCATCCTTGAGATGACCTCTCCCGCTCTTGTATTGGAATAATATTTATAGCTGAGCCTCTGCATATGGGTAAACAGTCTGTCCCTTATGTCATATAGGATTTTGCTCGCTGTCCACTGCGCAAAATATTGACGATAGTATTCAATAGGCGGCCTGAGCACGACAAAAACAACAATCATGACACCCATTACCCAGACCAGTTTGTCTATTTTTTCATCCTTGTCCAGTGTTTCATTTCCGATGACATCATCTAGGACAAATTTAATTAAAAGTGGAATCAACAGCGGAATCGCAAATTTAAAGATGCCGATGATGATTGTTCCAATGATTTGCAGCCTATATGGTTTGACGAATTTTAAGTATCTGCGGATGCTGCCCAATTTATAGTTCCCCCTTATGGAGCCTTGCCTGCTGTTGCACGAAACAAAAAGCGCAAGCGCCTTGGTCAGCGCCGACAAGCGCTGCCCGCCTTATAACGCCACGTCCTGTGGC
>NZ_JAGGQL010000060.1 GCF_018613315.1 Bacillus sp. ISL-37
GAGTTTCTCGACAGCCTGAGAACTCCTCAAAATGGAGGAGTTCTTCCAAATTTATTGCATCCCTTTCAATCCATCTTCCAATGCGTTCAGCATTTCCTGCTTTTCGTCCTCAGAGGCGTTCTGCCAGATCACTTCAAACAAAACTCCAAGTCCTGGAAGCATTTTTTCCTCGCCGTTTTGGATTGCGTCGACGATCGTATCTTTAAGCTCGTCCTGTGAATTTCCTGCTACATTTGTAATAACTGCATTCCTAAGGTTTAAGTTCATCCTCTGCTCAAACTCCTTTCAAATTACCAAGATGGTTATAGGATGAACAATTTTGGTTTTATTATGTATCAGTTTTGAGCTATAATAGTAAAATTGAACAAGCCATAACAAAGGAGAGCCAGAGTTGAAGTACATTCAATCTGATAAAAATCCGCAAGTGAAGCAGTGGAAGAAATTACTGACGCGAAAAGAACGTGACAAATCAGGTATGTTCCTTGTCGAGGGCTTCCATTTAGTTGAAGAATCACTCACGAAAAAAGAAGATGTAGAAGAAATCATTTTAAGCGAAAAAACCGAATTGCCGCCTGGTCTGGATTATGGTGAGATTCCTGTTACGGTTGTAACGGATGAAATCAGCAAGCAGCTTGCTGATACGGAGACAACTCAGGGCGTATTTGCCGTATGCCGGCAGTCCAAGCAGACTCAAACAAATGGAAAAACCTTTTTGTTGATTGATTCAGTCCAGGACCCGGGTAACCTTGGCACGATGATTCGGACAGCTGATGCTGCCGGGATTGATGCTGTCATTGTTGGGAAGGGCAGTGTCGACATGTATAATCCTAAGGTTTTGCGCTCTGCGCAGGGAAGCCACTTCCATATGCCAGTTTTAAGTGGCGACCTTTCCGAGTGGGTCACTAAACTTCAAGTTGAGAACATCCCGGTTTATGGAACTGCTCTGGAAAATGGAGTCGTTTTTACAGAGGCTGAAAAAGGAGAACCCTTCGCCCTGCTCGTAGGAAATGAAGGAAGCGGTGTAAATAAAGAGCTTCTGGCAAAAACAACACAAAATCTTTATATCCCGATTTACGGCAAAAGCGAATCACTGAATGTCGCTGTCGCTGCAGGTATTTTGCTATATTATTTAAAAACAGCAAAATAGGCGCTAAAACCATTTGATACTGCGCCAAGATTATAATATAATAAACAGCAAAAATAATATTTCAAAAACGATGACGGAGAAAAGTAGCTTGAAGCTGGCCATTAAGGGAGAAAATGCCGATGACTGGAAGCATTTTTATGGAGCAGGCAAGCGAAGTTCACCTCCTGAGTTGGCATCGGGACCGCTTTTTTACAGAAGCGTAAAGATGCATCGGCACAAAGCCGTTATCTCAATGAAGCGAACACGTAATACATATTGTATTGCCTGTTAAAAAGGGTGGTACCGCGAAACCAAGACCTCGTCCCTTTATCAGGGTTGAGGTCTTTTTGTGTTCAAAAAAGAAGAATTTGAAGGAGGATTTACCAATGCAGGATCGTTTGAAAGAACTGCAGGCAGAGGCACTTGAAAAAGTTGCCGCAGCAGCTGACCTAAAAGAATTGAATGATGTCCGCGTTTCCTATCTTGGAAAAAAGGGACCAATCACAGAAGTACTAAAAGGAATGGGCAAGTTATCGGCTGAAGAAAGGCCGAAAATGGGTGCCCTGGCAAATGAAGTCCGTGATGCGATTTCAGGCCAGATTGAGGTAAAGCAGAAGGAACTCGAGGAAGCAGCGGTTCAGAAACAATTGGCAGCTGAGCAAATCGACGTCACTCTTCCTGGGAGACCTGTTAGAACTGGAAGCCATCACCCGCTTACGAGCATCATCGAGGAAATCGAGGATCTTTTCATCGGCATGGGGTACACAGTAGAGGAAGGCCCGGAAGTCGAGAAAGACTACTATAACTTTGAAGCATTGAACCTTCCGAAGGGACATCCGGCTCGTGATATGCAGGATTCCTTCTACATCACAGAAGAAACATTGATGCGCACACATACATCTCCTGTGCAGGCAAGGACGATGGAAAAACACCAGGGCAAGGGTCCTGTAAAAATCATCTGCCCTGGCAAGGTTTATCGCCGTGATAACGACGATGCAACTCACTCACATCAGTTCATGCAGATTGAAGGGCTTGTTGTTGATGAGAATGTAAGAATGAGTGACCTGAAAGGAACACTTGAAGTTTTTGCAAAGAAAATGTTCGGCGAAGACCGTGAAATCCGTCTGCGCCCAAGCTTCTTCCCATTCACTGAGCCATCAGTCGAAATGGATATTTCTTGTAAAATCTGTGGCGGATCAGGTTGCAGCGTATGTAAGGGAACAGGCTGGATTGAAATCCTTGGTGCAGGGATGGTCCACCCGAATGTTCTTGAAATGGCAGGCTATGATTCGAAGAAATACACTGGTTTTGCATTCGGTATGGGACCTGAGCGTATCGCGATGCTCAAGTATGGAGTCGATGACATCCGTCATTTCTATACAAACGATGTCCGTTTCTTGAAGCAATTTTCAGTTGAAGAATAAGGATTAGGAGGGTAAACCATGTTGGTATCATATAAATGGCTGCAGGAATATATCGATTTGGATGGCGTATCTGCTGAAGAGCTTGCCGAAAAAATCACCAAAAGCGGCATCGAGGTAGAAGGCGTAGAAAAATTAAATGAAGGTTTGAAGGGCGTAGTTGTCGGCCATGTCCTTGAGTGCGAAAAGCATCCGAATGCAGAAAAACTGAACAAAACACTAGTTGATCTTGGCAATGGTGAACAGGTTCAAATCATCTGTGGCGCGCCTAATGTCGGCAAAGGCCAAAAGGTTGCCGTTGCGACAGTTGGAGCAGTTCTTCCTGGAAACTTCAAGATTAAAAAAGCAAAGCTTCGCGGTGAAGAATCCCACGGGATGATTTGCTCGCTGCAGGAGCTTGGAATCGAAGGGAAGATTGCACCAAAGGAATATGCTGAGGGAATTTACAATTTCACTCCGGACACAGAAATCGGCCAGGACGCTTTAGAAGCATTAAACAGGGATGACGAGATCCTTGAACTTGGTTTGACGCCAAACCGTGCTGATGCGATGAGCATGCTTGGTGTTGCATATGAAGTTGGAGCGATTCTTGGCAAGGACATCAAACTGCCGAATCCACAGCCTGAAACATCTTCAGAGCAAGCTAGTGATTATATCAACGTAACAGTTGAGGCAAAAGAAGATAACCCTCTATACGTTGCAAAGGTAATCAAGAATGTAAAAGTCGGTCCATCACCAGTTTGGCTGCAAACAAGATTGATGGCTGCAGGCATCCGCCCTCACAATAACGTAGTTGATATCACGAACTTTATTTTATTGGAGTACGGCCAGCCGCTTCACGCATTCGATTACGATAAGCTTGGCTCAAAAGAAATCCTTGTCCGCCGCGCGAAGGATGGCGAAGTGATTGAAACGCTTGATGATGTAAAAAGGACACTGACTCCTGACCACCTTGTGATCACGAACGGAACAGAGCCAGTAGCGCTTGCTGGAGTAATGGGTGGAGCAAATTCTGAAGTTGGCAGCGATACAACAACAGTCCTGCTCGAGTCCGCTTATTTTACAGGTGGAGTTATCCGCAAGGCTTCGAAGGACCATGGATTGCGCAGTGAAGCTAGCTCACGTTATGAAAAAGGTGTCGACCCTGAAAGAGTTCGCCCGGCTGCAGAACGTGCGGCTGAATTGATGATTGAGCTTGCCGGTGGAGAAGTTCTTGGCGGCGAAGCGGAAGCTGATGCTTTGGATGTTAAGCCAGCTGTTGTTTCAACTACACTCGGAAAAATCAATAAAGTTCTGGGAACAGACCTTGAAATGAATCAGGTTGAGGACATTTTTGCCCGCCTGAAGTTCGAAACAGCTGTTGATAATGACACAATCACAGTAACAGTACCTACTCGCCGTGGGGACATCACAATTGAAGAAGATTTGATTGAAGAAGTCGGCCGCCTGTATGGCTATGACAACCTGCCAACAACTCTACCTGTAGGAGAGTCAACACCAGGACACCTTTCTGACTACCAGAAAAAGCGACGTATTGTCCGCCGTTACATGGAAGGCGCAGGTCTTTACCAGGCAGTCACGTATTCCCTTACAAGCGCAGAGAAAGCAACACAGTACGCATTGGATAAGCGCGAGCCTGTTGAACTGGCAATGCCAATGAGCGAAGACCGCAGCCTTTTGCGCTTAAGCATCGTACCTCAGCTGCTTGAAGTATTGAAATACAATATCGCTCGCCAGACCGAGAGTTTCGCTGTTTATGAAACTGGGGCAGTCTTCCTGAAAAACAGCAATGAAGACCTTCCTGAAGAACGCGAACACCTTGCCGCAGCCATTACTGGCCTATGGGAAAGCCATCCTTGGCAGGGTGAGAAGAAGCCTGTTGACTTCTTCGTTCTTAAAGGTATCGTTGAAGGATTATTTGCAAAGCTGGGACTTGAAAGACAGTTAGATTTCGTGAAGGCTGAGCTTGATGGTTTGCACCCTGGACGTACGGCTGAAATTTTGCTGAATGGTAATGTCATTGGCTTCATCGGCCAGGTTCACCCAACTATGCAAAAATCACTCGACTTGAAAGAAACTTATGTTTTCGAGTTATCACTAAAAGCATTATTGGAAGCAGAAACAGCACCTCTTCAGTACACAGCAATCCCGCGCTTCCCGTCCATCACAAGGGATATTGCGCTTGTTGTTGACAAAGCAACTGCTGCCGGCGACCTGGAGAAGATCATCACGGAAACTGGTGGATCATTATTAAAAGAAGTAAATGTTTTTGACCTTTACGAAGGTGAAAAAATGGAGGAAGGCAAGAAATCCCTTGCGTTCTCACTGAAATACTTCGATCCAGAAAAAACACTTACAGACGAAGACATTTCAAAAGCACACAATAAAGTCCTTGCAGCTCTTGAAGAGAAAGCTGGAGCGGTATTAAGAGGATAAATTTGAAAAAGGCAGCCCGCAGGCTGCCTTTTTCATGTGAATTTCGCTAAAAACCTGTGAGAAAACCGAGCGAATTATTGTGCATACGCCGTGAAATCAAGAAGGAATCCGGCAGAAATAGCGTTGACACGTGGCAAATCCGATGAATTCCGCGATAATGGCGGACATTCCCGCGAAATTCTCTGCGAATTCCGCGAAAAACACATATAATTCCGCGAAAAGTTGCTATAATTCCGCGAACTGGAAAAAACAGCTCATTTTTTCCAGGAAAATCGCCCTAAACCCTCGCGATCTTCTTCGCTTTTTCAGTATTGGCAAAATGCAGCTTAACGAATTCTGGCAATACATCTATACCTTTATCGAGGATCAGCCTTGCAGCCGCTTTATCAACAGCCGCACCAGCACCTTTTGGAATCGTGAATCCTGCTCGTTTGCTGAGGTTCTCGAAATGGCGGACAAAGGCGTACCGCGCAATCATCGACGCTGCAGCCACTCCCAGGTGAATTCCTTCTGCTTTTGTGCTGAACAGAACGTTTTCCCTGATAATCTTCTTTTGACCTTTCAAATGGGCGTAATAAATCTGCTCTTTTGCAAATTCATCGATCAAAATAGCTTCAGGTTTTTCAGGTGCGATTTTTTCAAGAACATGATGGATCGCCTGGTTATGCAGCAGAGCTTTCAGCTTTCCCTGCGACATGCCTTTCATTTGTATTTGGTTGTACTTTTCATTATGCAGTGTCAGCAGGCTGTGCGGCAAAAAGGTTACGAGCTGCTTGGCGATTTCGATGATTTTATCATCCTTGAGATTCTTTGAATCCTGGACACCGAGCTCCTTTAATACGGGTATATCCTGCCGCCTGACATAGGCTGCGACGACTGTGATCGGGCCGAAATAGTCGCCAGTTCCCACTTCATCAGAACCGATGATGGAAATCTCGCCAATATTCTTTGGCAGATGGGAGCCAGGAGTTGGTGCAGCCGCTTTTTTAGCAGAAGGCATCAGTGCCGTTCCCCACCTGGCTGCCTCGGCCTCCCCATCTTTTCCCTGGAACAATACTTTTCCTGATTTATAAGCAGTGATTGCACAGGAAGGTGTTTTGGCGGCAAAAACGCTGCCAGGCGGAAGCTTATCAATAAGAAACTTACTGTAATACTCTTTCATCTTTTTGACTTCTTCCGGACTTTTCTGAAGGACACTATTTCCCATTGCTCTACACTCCCTGTTTTACATTTTCACAGTTAGACATTTTCTTCCAAAAATCATACAGATCTGACAGGCAAATACTTCCCAGCCTTTTACGTTCATGTTATAGTATAAAATAGGATTCTTATGAATGGGGGCATAAATGTTGTCAGACACAAAAAAAAATAAGTCGACTGTCGATATATACGGACAGCAATATACGATCGTCGGCACAGAAAGCACCAGCCATATCCGGCTCATTGCCTCGATGGTAGACGATAAAATGCGTGAGATCGGCTCAGCGAATCCTTCACTTGATACTAGTAAATTAGCTGTATTAACTGCTGTAAATGCCGTTAATGATTACATAAAAATGAGAGATCGTGTTGAATCGCTCGAAGCGGAAATTAAAAGGTTAAAGGACTGAAAAATGCATGCTTGATCTTGCTGTATTAGCTATTTTGTTTGTTGGCTTCATTGTAGGATTGAAGAGGGGGTTCATCCTGCAAACCATCCATTTGGCTGGATTCATCGCAGCCTTCATCGTTGCGTACTTATATTATGACCAGTTGGCGCCAAAGCTGACTCTATGGATTCCATATCCGAATCTTGGCAGCAATGCGACGTTGAATCTTCTATTTGAGAATGCCAATTTAGAAGATGCATATTATCGGGCGATTGCATTTGCAGCCATCTTCTTCGCAGTGAAAATCCTGCTTCAAATCATCGGTTCGATGCTCGATTTTGTGGCTCACTTTCCAATCCTGAAGCAGTTGAACGTTTGGGCAGGAGGGTTCCTTGGCTTTGTTGAAGTTTACCTGCTTTTATTTATTGTTCTCTACATTGCTGCTTTACTGCCAATCCAGGCGATCCAGGGGCCACTGAACGATTCAATTCTAGCCGAAAATATCATAAAAAATACCCCAGTATTTTCCCAGCAAATTAAACAACTTTGGATTGAATACATGGCTGCATAACTTCTCTGTTGCGGAGAAGTTTTTTCTTTTTTTAACGATATCTCATGATTCTATCGAGTGTAAGGCTGGAAAAGCAGCAACACTCAAAACTATAAACACAGCACTTATTCAGGCTGTTTATAACTCATCATCATAATATTTTTTCATTTAATTTCACAGTGGGACTTGTTTTCTATAAAATAGAAGACAATGACTACGTCCGGCTAAGACGGTCGAGAATTTTAAGGCAGGTGGACATCATGTCTGTTAATAAAAAAGATATCGTACAATTACTTGAAACGATCGCTATATATATGGAATTAAAAGGTGAAAATCCATTCAAGGTCTCTGCGTTCCGAAAGGCTGCAGCGGCTCTTGAGGGAGATGAGCGCAGCATGTCAGAAATGGGCGATTTGACTGAACTCAAAGGAATCGGCAAAGGCACAGCCGGAGTCATCCAGGAATTCATGGAGACAGGGCAATCAACTGAGCTGAAAGAATTGCAGGAAGAAGTACCGAGCGGGCTGATCCCACTCTTGCAGCTGCCGGGAATGGGCGGGAAAAAGATTGCCAAGCTTTACAAGGAGCTGGGAGTAGAAAGTATCCACGACCTGGAGGAAGCCGCGAAGTCAGGGAAAATTCGTGACCTTGCAGGCTTTGGCAAAAAGAGCGAAGAAAAGATTCTTGCGGCAATTGAAAACTTTGGCACAAGGCCAGATAGACTGCCGCTAGCATACATGCTCCCGGTTGCAGAATTAATTGAATCATATCTTCAAAAGATAGAGGAAATCGAACAATTTTCAAAAGCAGGAAGCTTGCGTAGGATGAGAGAGACGATCAAGGATCTGGATTTTATCATTGCTTCAAAAAATCCGGCGGCGGTGAAGGACGAGCTGGTCAAACTGCCGAACATAAAAGAAATAATTGCAGCAGGAGATACGAAGGTTTCTGTCACACTTGGTCTCGATTATGATGTGAACGTGGACTTCCGCCTTGTCGACCCTGAGGAATTTGCAACTGCGCTCCATCACTTCACTGGTTCAAAAGACCATAATGTAAGAATGCGCCAGCTTGCGAAGGAAAAGGGAGAAAAGATCAGCGAATATGGTGTAGAGAATGTAGAAACAGGTGAAGTCACCACATTCAAATCGGAAGAAGAATTTTATCAGTATTTCGGCCTTCCTTTCATTCCGCCTGAGTTAAGGGAAGACGGCTCTGAAGTCGAATTATATAAAGAAGACTTGAAACTCATCACTCTGGAAGCCATTAAAGGCGATCTTCATATGCATTCAACGTGGAGCGATGGCGGCCATTCAATCGAGGAAATGGCAAGGGAATGTATCGCGAGAGGCTATAAATACATGGCGATCACAGACCATTCCCAGTATTTGAAGGTAGCGAACGGTCTGACGCCGGAACGCCTGCGGAAGCAAATGGAAGAAGTGAAGGAACTGAACAAGAAATTCGATGATTTCACGATTCTGACAGGAATTGAAATGGATATTTTACCGGATGGTACATTGGATTTTGAAGATGATTTGCTTGCAGACCTCGACTTGGTCATTGCATCGATCCATTCTTCTTTCTCCCAGCCAACCGAAAAAATCATGAATCGTTTGAAGACTGCTCTGGTAAATGCTCATGTTGATATCATCGCGCATCCAACGGGCAGGCTGATCGGCCGTCGTGAGGGATATTCAGTTGATATCGATATGCTGATCAAGCTGGCAAAAGAAACGAATACAGCACTTGAGTTGAATGCGAATCCGAACAGACTTGATTTAGCATCAGAATATTTAAGGAAAGCTCAGGATGAAGGTGTCAAGCTTGTCATCAATACAGACGCGCATAAAGTGGATACGCTAGAGCATATGGATATAGGCGTAACAGCCGCCAGAAAAGGCTGGATTAAGGAATCATCCGTCCTCAATGCAATGGATCTGAACGGATTGCTAGATTTCCTGCATGGCCGTAATTAATAAGGGGTTTCTATTGCAAAGGAGCCTAATAAGAGAACCTTCGCTAAAGAAGAAGGAGGAAATTTTTGTGCAGCAGCGAGTTTTGAAAACACTTGAATTTGATAAAATCAGGAACCAGTTGATTGAACACGCATCATCTTCACTAGGACGGGAAAAAGCAATTGCGTTGATGCCTTCCGTTGATTTTTCGGAAGTATCCCGTTTACAGGAAGAGACAGATGAAGCAGCCAAGGTTCTAAGACTTAAAGGAAATGTACCATTAGGCGGTATTCATGATATAAGGCCGCATGTAAAAAGGGCGCAAATCGGCGGCATGCTCAGTCCAAGTGAACTAGTTCAGGTGGCAAGCACTGTCCATGCTAGCAGACAGATGAAGCGATTTGTCGATGATTTGCAGGAAGCTACCGAGGTTCCTATCTTACTGAGCTATACAGAGGGAATCATCGTCCTTGCGAATTTGGAAGAATCGATTAGAAACGCGATCGATGAAGGCAGCGAGGTTCTTGATAGTGCAAGTGAAGCACTAAGGTCACTTCGACAGCAGATGCGCACGCGAGAAGCAAGAGTACGTGAAAAATTGGAAAGCATGATTCGCTCATCCAACGCGTCAAAAATGCTCTCGGATGCCATTATCACCATCAGGAACGATCGATTTGTCATTCCTGTAAAACAGGAATATCGCTCGCATTATGGCGGGATCATCCATGATCAAAGTTCTTCCGGGCAGACTCTGTTCATTGAGCCGCAATCTGTTGTCCAGTTGAATAATGAACTTCAGAGCATCCGGGTAAAAGAGCAGCAGGAAATTGAAAGAATCCTTTCAGAGCTTTCAGCACTTACCGCAGATCATCATGATGAGCTATTGCAAATCGTCAGCATTATGGGCGAGCTTGATTTCATGTTTGCGAAGGCGCGATATGGAAGCAAAATCAAGGGCTCAAAGCCAATCGTCAATGATGAGGGCCGGATCATTCTTTTCCAGGCAAGACATCCACTGATCGCGATGGATGAAGTTGTTCCTAACAGTGTCACTTTAGGGAGTGATTATACGACGATTGTCATCACGGGGCCGAATACCGGGGGTAAAACCGTTACTTTGAAGACAGTCGGACTTTGTACGCTAATGGCCCAGGCAGGATTGCAGATTCCCGCACTTGACGGATCAGAAGTGGCTGTTTTTGGGTCAGTTTATGCGGATATAGGTGACGAACAGTCGATCGAGCAAAGTTTGAGTACTTTTTCATCCCATATGGTCAATATCGTGGAAATCCTTGAAAAGGTTGACCACAATAGCCTTGTGCTATTTGATGAGCTTGGTGCCGGCACTGATCCTCAGGAAGGAGCTGCACTGGCAATCTCAATACTGGACGAAGTGTATCAGCTTGGTGCAAGAGTGATCGCGACAACCCACTATCCAGAGCTAAAGGCCTATGGATACAATCGGGAAGGCGTCACCAATGCCAGCGTAGAATTCGACGTGGAAACATTGAGCCCGACTTACAAACTATTGATTGGCGTACCAGGCCGAAGCAATGCCTTTGAAATTTCCAAGAGGTTAGGTTTGAAAGAATCTGTCATTACTACAGCAAGATCCTATATCAGCGCAGACAGCAATGAGGTCGAAAACATGATTGCTTCCCTTGAGTCCAGCCGTAAGCAAGCGGAGAGAGACCGTGAAGAAGCACACCAGCTGATGAAAGATGCAGAACACCTGCATAAGGATTTGCAAAAGCAGATGGCAGAGTATTATCAGAAAAAAGAAGAACTGGCCGAAAAGGCAAAAGGAAAAGCTGCTTCAATCTTGGAAAAAGCAAAAGAAGAGGCGGAAGAAATCATCCGTGACCTTCGGAAGCTGCGTCTTGATAAAGGTGCCGAGATCAAAGAGCATGAATTGATCGACGCCAAAAGGCGCCTGAGCGAGGCGACTCCTGAACTCAACCAGGTGAAAAAAGGCGGAGGCAAAGCGAACCCTGCGAAACATGAGTTCAAGCCAGGGGATGAGGTCAAGGTTCTGACCTTTGATCAAAAAGGACACCTTGTTGAACGGGTTAGTGCTAAAGAATGGCAAGTACAGATTGGCATTCTCAAGATGAAAGTGAAAGAAACAGATATGGAATATATTAACTCTCCTAAGCCGGTAGAAACAAAACCATTAGCCATAGTGAAAGGCAAGGACTTCCACGTTGGACTGGAGCTTGACCTCAGGGGAGAGCGTTATGAAGATGCCCTTATGAGAGTAGAAAAATATATCGATGATGCCTTGCTTGCCGGCTACCCAAGAGTCAATATCATTCACGGAAAAGGAACCGGGGCATTGAGGCAGGGAGTCCAGGAATACCTCCGCAATCACCGGTCAGTCAAGAAAATAAGATTCGGAGATGCAGGTGAAGGCGGAACAGGCGTGACTGTAGTGGAATTCAAGTAGTAACGCATGCAAAATAATGCAAATCCCCATCACAACACTTTATAATAGGCAGTGGGGTAAAATCTTTTCAGGGAGAATGGATATGGATCATTTTTGGGAAAATGAATATATAGTTACAGCTGGTTATTATAGTGTATCGATTCTCTGCATCGTCGTATTTCTGGCTGTTTTTGAACTGGTGACAAAATACCGCAACTGGGAAGAAATCAAAAAAGGGAATATTTCCGTTGCGATGGCCACCGGCGGGAAAATCTTCGGTGTAGCCAATATATTCCGCTATTCCATCAATCAGCATGATTCACTGCTCACGATGATCAGCTGGGGAGTTTTCGGTTTCGTTTTGCTTTTGATTGGATACTTTATTTTTGAATTCCTGACACCCAAGTTCAACATAGATAAAGAAATAGAAAACGACAACCGCGCAGTAGGCCTGATATCCATGGTCATTTCTATCGGCCTGTCTTATATCATCGGAGCAGGAATTTAACAGGGGGATCTAAAAGAGTGGAAAAACTGGCTAAAATATTGCTGATTCTATGTGGAGTGTTCCTGTTAGTCGGCATTGTCTATATGATGTTTTTTGCATAATCGTTAAAGCCGCCTACTTGGCGGTTTTTTATTTTGCCCTGTTAAAGCCAAATTTTGTTTTTACAACTTGTTGATTGTAGTGGAAGGCGCGAAGACTCCTCCGAAAATGCTAACGCATTTTCATCGTGCGTGGGCAGTTTCGGGGAGCTCATTCAATGTCCTGCAGGATGAGAAAGTCACGGGAGACCCCGCAGGCGCTATAAGCGCCGAGGAGGCTCCCGGACTGCAAGGAAGAATTCGATCTTTGAAAAAGCCGGCAGTAAGGCTTTTTCATAATTCTTCCCCGCGGAAAGCGAAGCGCATGGAACGGAAATCAACAGTCCCATTTTTCCTCCAATCAAAATAAAAACTGTAGAAAAGCTGGTTTTTCACTTCCGTGCATTTTAGAAGAAATAGAAACCTAGGTAATAAAGTTGGGAGTTTGTCCCTATAATCCTCCAAAAAACTATTCTAATTGTCATAAAAAGACCATTATATTATAATGAGAGATAGAATTTTCAAAAAATTTTAAATAAGGAGGCAACAAGATGGAAGTAGAAAAGCCATGGCTGTCGCAATACCCTCCGGAAATTCCTGCTCATTTGGATCTTCAACAAGCAACGGTGCAGGACTATTTGAAGCAGACTGCTGAGAAATACCCTGATAAGGTGGGAATCCACTTTATGGGGAAAGAGTTGACGTATAAGCAAGTCTACAACTATGCGAAAAAACTGGCTGCCTATTTGCAAGACCTGGGAATTGAAAAAGGGGACAGGGTTGCGATCATGCTGCCGAACACTCCTCAGTCTATCATCAGTTACTATGCAATTCTGATGGCCGGGGGAATTGTCGTCCAAACCAACCCTCTGTATATGGAACGGGAGCTAGAATACCAGATGAAGGACTCTGGTGCGAAGGCAATCATCACGCTCGACATTTTATTCCCAAGAGTCTCCAAGGTCATTGCAAACACGGATTTAGAGAATGTAATTGTAACCGCTATCAAGGACTATCTTCCTTTCCCTAAAAATCTTGTCTATCCATTCATCCAGAAAAAACAGTATGGCATCATCGTAAATGTGAAGCATGAAGGCCAGAACCATCTTTTCACTGAAATTATGAAACAGCCTGCGGGTAAAATTAAAGAATACGATTATGATTTTGAAGAAGACTTGGCTTTATTACAATATACTGGCGGAACAACAGGATTTCCGAAAGGGGTTATGCTGACTCATAAAAACCTGATTGCGAATGCGGCGATGAGCAATGCCTGGCTGTATAAATGCAAAGAGGGCGAAGAAACAGTCCTGGGAATCCTGCCGTTTTTCCATGTGTACGGTATGACTGCCGTCCTGATTCTATCGGTGATGCAAGGGTCGAAAATGGTCCTATTGCCGAAGTTCGACCCTGAAACTACATTAAAGACAATTCAGAAGCAGAAGCCTACACTGTTTCCGGGAGCACCTACCATCTATATCGGTCTGCTGAATCATCCCGACTTGAAAAAATATGATCTATCGTCAATTGATTCCTGTATTAGCGGTTCAGCTCCACTGCCGGTAGAGGTACAGGAGAAATTCGAACAGATCACTGGAGGGAAGCTTGTTGAAGGGTATGGTCTAACTGAATCCTCCCCAGTCACTCATGCGAATTTCCTTTGGGATAAAAAACGGGTGAAAGGGAGCATTGGGGTACCTTGGCCAGATACTGATTCTGTTGTCCTATCAATGGAAACCGGTGAACCGCTGCCTCCTGGAGAAGTTGGAGAAATAGCAGTCAAAGGGCCACAGGTAATGAAGGGATATTGGAACAGGCCCGAAGAAACAGAGCAAACACTTAAAGATGGCTGGCTGCTGACTGGCGACCTTGGATATATGGACGAGGATGGATATTTCTACATTGTCGATCGGAAGAAGGACATGATCATTGCCGGAGGATTTAATATTTATCCGCGTGAAATAGAAGAAGTTCTTTATGAGCATCCAGCGGTTCAGGAAGTAGTGGCAGCAGGGATCCCAGACCCGTATCGGGGTGAAACGGTAAAAGTATATATTGTTCTTAAAGAGGGTGCACAAGCGACAGAAGAAGAGCTGAATGAATATTGCCGTAAACATCTTGCTGCATATAAGGTGCCGAGATTATTTGAATTCAGGAAAGAACTTCCTAAAACCGCGGTAGGTAAAATTCTCAGAAGAGCATTAGTTGATGAAGAAAAAGCTAAGAATCAGGAAGACCAGCAGAAGCGCGCTTAACTTAGAAGCCGGCTCTCAATATCGGCTCTTTCTTTTTGATAAAGAAGGGTTGTCCAAATGAAACACATTTCCTTGACAGAAATGTGAGTGAATACTATTATAAAAATATGAATGACGATTCATTCAGTAAAAAGTATTGCAGACAAAAATTCGTAAACGGGAGTGTGCCATTGTAGCATTTAATGCTTGTGCTTTTCCTGGAGCGGGAGTGAAAGAAATGAAGAAAAACAAGCCGAAATATATGCAAATAATTGACGCAGCAGTGGTCATTATCGCAGAAAACGGCTACCACCAGGCGCAGGTGTCTAAAATAGCAAAGCAGGCTGGAGTGGCTGATGGGACGATTTATTTGTATTTCAAGAATAAGGAAGACATACTGATTTCTCTGTTCCAGGAGAAAATGGGTTACTTCGTGGGAAGTATTGAAGAAAAAATTGCAGGAAAACAAACAGCAACAGAGAAATTATATATGTTGGTCGAAACGCATTTCAAGATTCTTTCAGATGACCGGCATCTTGCAATTGTAACCCAGCTGGAGCTAAGGCAGTCAAATAAGGATCTCCGGCATAAAATCAACGAGGTGCTTAAGGGCTACTTAATGCTGATCGACAAAATCATTTTGGAAGGCATAGAGAATGGAGAGTTTTCAAGCTCCCTGGATTTGCGTCTTGCAAGGCAGATGATTTTTGGTACAGTAGATGAAACTGCGACTTCATGGGTCATGAATGAACAGAAATACAATCTTACTGACCTGGCTAAAGCGGTACACCAGCTGCTGATCAGCGGCTGCGGATACCATGGTGCCAAACCGGTCCTTTAATCTGGCCTCTCCAGTATTCTGGCTGCTTGATCTGCCTGGATATTGGAAAAGGCGCTTAAAAGGCGTATTTCGCTAAAAGGTGTTATATTTGAATGCGAAATATGCCTTCATGTAAAAGGAGGGGAAAATGTGGAGTATCTCAAATGGTCTTCGGAGGACAGGATCGCAACAATCACGATTGCCCGTCCGCCGGCAAATGCCCTTGCATCCGGGCTGCTGAAAGAGATTTCAGGAGTATTGGATGAAATCGAAGGGAATGAAGAAATCAGGGTTGTTTTAATTCATGGTGAAGGAAGGTTCTTCTCAGCAGGAGCAGATATCAAGGAATTCACTACGATCAAAACAGGCGAAGATTTTGCTCAGCTTGCTGAGTACGGTCAGGACTTGTTCGAACGCATGGAGCATTTTCCAAAGCCTATTATCGCTGCCATCCATGGCGCGGCATTGGGCGGAGGACTTGAACTTGCGATGGCGTGCCACTTCCGCCTTGTAGCTGAAAACGCGAAATTGGGATTGCCAGAGCTGCAGCTTGGACTGATTCCAGGATTTGCAGGCAGCCAGCGTCTTCCGCGTTTTGTGGGCGTTGCAAGAGCGGCAGAGATGCTGTTTACGAGCGACCCAATCACAGGTGTGGAAGCAGTCCAATATGGATTGGCCAACCACGCTTATCCTGAAGAGCAGTTGCTTGAAAACGCATACAAGCTTGCTGGAAAAATTGCGAAAAAGAGTCCAGTTTCCATTGGTGCGGCTATTAAACTCTTGAACTATTCCAAGCACGAATCCTTCTACAAAGGAGTTAAGGAAGAGGCCAAGCTTTTCGGCGATGTCTTCCTGTCAGAGGATGGCCAGGAGGGAATCAAGGCATTCCTGGAAAAAAGGTCACCGGATTTTAAAGGCAGATAAGCAAACCTTTTAGCATCAAATTTTTTTATCATAAATATTTCTAATCTTTAGAACAGCTAAAATGTTTGAATACTTAGGAGGGGAACAAATGAATATCTACGTTCTAATGAAAAGGACATTCGATACAGAAGAAAAAATCACGATCGCAAACGGCAAGATCAATGAAGATGGCGCTGAATTCATCATCAATCCTTATGATGAATATGCGATTGAGGAAGCAATCCAGGTGAGGGACGCTCAGGGCGGCGAAGTTACTGTTGTTTCTGTTGGCAATGAAGAAACAGAAAAGCAACTGCGCACTGCTTTGGCTATGGGAGCAGACAAAGCTGTTTTGATCAATATCGAGGATGATGTTGAAGACGGCGACCAGTTCACAACTGCGAAAATCCTTGCTGAATACCTTAAGGATAAGGACGCTGACCTCATCCTTGGCGGAAATGTCGCAATCGATGGCGGATCAGGACAGGTAGGACCTCGCGTTGCCGAACAGCTTGGAATGCCTTATGTAACAACGATTACTAAACTAGAAATCAATGGAACGACTGCAACTATTACTAGAGACGTAGAAGGGGATTCAGAAGTCATTGAGACAAGCCTTCCTGTTCTTGTAACTGCACAGCAAGGTCTGAATGAGCCTCGCTATCCATCTCTTCCAGGAATCATGAAAGCAAAGAAAAAGCCTCTTGATGAGCTTGAACTTGATGATCTTGATCTGGATGAGGACGATGTAGAAGCTAAGACAAAGACAATTGAAATTTATCTTCCTCCGCAAAAAGAGGCAGGAAAAGTCCTTCAAGGCGAACTAGCCGATCAGGTCAAGGAACTTGTCAACCTGCTTCATACTGAAGCAAAAGTCGTTTAAGACATATAGGAAGAATAAATACGCAGGAGGTAAATCAAATGGCGAGAAAAGTATTAGTATTGGGAGAAGCACGTGACGGACAACTTAGAAACGTTTCTTTCGAAGCGATCGCAGCTGCAAAAACAGTTGCTGAGGGCGGAGAAGTAGTTGGAGTATTGATCGGAGAGTCTGTAAATTCATTAGGAAACGACCTATACCAGTATGGTGCTGACAAAGTTGTAGCAGTAGAAGATGCCAAGCTTTCACAATATACACCAGACGGGTATTCACAAGCTTTGATGGCTGTTATTGAACAGGAAAATCCAGAAGGTATAATTTTTGGACATACATCACTTGGAAAAGACCTTGCTCCTAAAATCGCAAGCAAATTAGGTTCAGGCCTGATTTCTGATGCTGTAGCAGTTGAAGAAGCAGGCGGAAATCTTGTTTTCACTCGTCCAATCTATTCTGGTAAAGCCTTCGAAAAGAAGATTGTTACCGATGGACTAGTGTTTGCGACAATCCGTCCAAACAACATCGCTCCACTTGAAAAGGATGCAGGGAAATCCGGAGAGGTTTCTACTGTTTCTGCAGAAATCAAAGACCTGAGAACAATCATCAAAGATGTTGTCCGTAAGGCAACTGAAGGTGTAGACCTTTCTGAAGCCAAAGTTGTTGTTGCAGGCGGACGCGGTGTAAAGAGTGAAGAAGGCTTTGAGCCGCTTAAGGAACTTGCTGACGTTCTAGGCGGAGCTGTAGGAGCTTCCCGTGGCGCATGTGACGCTGACTACTGTGACTACTCATTGCAAATCGGCCAGACAGGTAAAGTCGTAACTCCAGACTTATATATCGCTGCCGGTATTTCCGGAGCAATCCAGCACCTTGCAGGTATGTCCAACTCCAAGGTCATCGTAGCGATTAACAAAGATCCAGAAGCGAATATCTTTAAAGTCGCAGACTACGGTATTGTTGGCGATCTATTCGAAGTTATTCCAATGCTTACTGAAGAATTCAAAAAGCTGAAAGTCAACGCTTAATTATATACTTGAGTTTTAAAAAAACAGACGACACTCTCGTCTGTTTTTTTGTCTGTACATGGAATATCCACATGCAAAAAGGGTAAATTACAACAAGAGCAGATAAATAGCATCAATTGGTAAACGATGATATACTGACGTTAGTATTCAGATTTTTTTAGGAGGCATTTAAATGGCTATTACACATGCTACTGACGCAACTTTTGCTAACGAAACAGGATCAGGCCTAGTGCTTGTTGACTTTTGGGCACCTTGGTGCGGACCTTGTAAGATGATCGCTCCTGTGCTTGAAGAACTAGATTCAGAAATGGGCGACAAAGTGAAAATCGTGAAGCTTGATGTTGACGACAATCAGCAAACTGCTGCACAATACGGCATCATGAGCATCCCGACACTACTTGTACTTAAAGATGGTCAACCTGTTGACAAAGTAGTCGGTTTCCAACCAAAAGAAGCACTTGCAGGACGCCTTGAGCAGCATATCTAAGCTATTATATGCAAGAATCCCCGTCTTCCATCGAAGGCGGGGATTTTTTTATTAAACACGCACTTATGTCGTCGTTTTGTTCCATAGTAAACAGGCCTTTATGTCGCGATGCCGGTGCTCATAAGGGTGCATT
>NZ_JAGGQL010000061.1 GCF_018613315.1 Bacillus sp. ISL-37
CCTTTCTCCACAAGCTGAAGCAGGCAATTTAAGCCTGCTTGTTTATTTTGATTTTTATGGGATCGCAACATCAATCTTGATCACTTAAAATATCAATCTTCTTGCCTTGCTTTTTTGCGATTTTGACTTCAAGCAGGCCGTTTCGATAGGAAGCACGGGTCTTTCTTTCATTGACCGGAACCGAAAAGGGAATCGTTCTGCTTAATTGCTGCGCCGAAGCCATGTGCCTCGCTGTCTTTGCGACATCATTGATTTCCGAAGTAACGTCAGTTTGATTGACCAGTATTGTCAGCGAATTATTAATAATATTTATGGAAATCTGTTCTCTTTTAACTCCGGGCAATTCTGCTGTCACAATATATTCTTTGCAGTATGCCTTTTGCTGGCTTTTCCTGCATCAGCTGGTTCATGGATTTAAACCATTGTTCAAGGGCTTCTTGTCTTTTTGGGCGGTCAGGATGGTTGGTTGCCATCGATGCACATCCTCCTCTGAAGAAATTCTTATAATAGGTTATGTTGAGAAGAATGTCCCTGTTCAAGATTGAGCTACTTTTACCTTGGTGACACTTCATTACTTCGCCTTACCTTTTTGAACACTTTGTGAAAAATGCCTTTAGTGTGATTTAGGTCACATAACCGGAATTTCATCCTCGGTATGCTGAAACAGTAAATAACGCAGAAGAGGGGAATACACATATGTTTTGTTACCAATGTGAACAAACGCCAACAGGAGGATGTACAGTTGTTGGTGTATGCGGAAAAGATGAAACAATCGCAAGTCTACAGGACACAATGATTTTTGCTTTAAAGGGGATCGCAGCATATAGAACCCATGCCAACCAGCTTGGTTTCACAGATTCATTTGTTGATGCAACAACCCACGAAGCATTGTATATGACATTAACCAACTCTAACTTTAATGTGCAAGAACATATCGATATGGCAATGAAGGTTGGAAAATCAGCGGTTCGCGTGATGGAGCTTCTGGATGAAGCGCATACGAGCCGACTTGGTATTCCTCAGCCGGTAAAAGTCAGCCAGAATAAGATTGAAGGAAAATGTATCGTCGTAACAGGACATAATCTGTTCGCGCTTGAAGAGCTGCTTAAACAAACAGAAGGAAAAGGCATCAACATCTACACTCACTCCGAGATGCTACCTGCCCATGGCTATCCGGCATTGAAGAAGTACCCGCACCTTAAGGGGAACATCGGGAAAGCATGGTTCGACCAGCGCCGCCTGTTTGAAAAGTTCCCAGGGGCAATCCTGGCTACGACAAACTGTGTAATGCCAATCAAAGGTTCATATGCAGACCGTATGTTCACTTATAAGGTTACAGGCCTAGAGAATGTAAGAAAAATAGAAAATGATGATTTCACTCTGCTTATTGAAAAAGCTTTGGAGCTTCCTGAAGCAAATATGGAATCTGAAGAGACATTAGTGACAGGCTTCCACCATGAAACAGTGATCGGCCTGGCGCCAGAGGTTATCGATGCAGTAAAAACTGGTAAAATTAAGCGCTTCTTCGTTATTGCTGGCTGCGACGCACCTGGTAAAGGCGGAGAATACTACCGGGAGCTTGCAACATCGCTTCCTCCAGAAGCTGTTATCCTGACAACTTCATGCGGAAAATTCCGTTTCAATGATGTGGATTATGGTGTGGTTCCTGGAACGAACATCCCTAGATATTTGGATCTTGGACAGTGTAATAACTCTGTATCCACTGTAAAAATCGCGAAGGCATTAGCTGATGCGTTTGAATGTGATGTGAATGAGCTGCCTGTAAGTATCGTTCTTTCTTGGTTCGAGCAAAAGGCTGTAGCGATCCTGCTTGGATTGTTCAGTCTTGGAATCCAGGATATCCGCATTGGGCCTAAGCCGCCAGAATTCATTTCTGACGGAGTGATGGAAGTTCTTCAGGAAACCTTCAACCTGAAGTTGATCACAACTGCACAGGAAGATTTGGAAACAATGATGGGATTAAGTAAAACTGAATAATAATATGAACGCCCGAAGCAGATAGCTTCGGGCGTTTTATTATTTTCTAGTAAATTATAAAATTATTTCGATGTAAATAACTATATGGGTTTTCTTAATCCAGCTCCAGCGCCTAGCCCCTCGAGTCGCTTGTCTAGCTGCGGCTCCTAACTCCTCGAGACGTTTCGGTCCTGCCAATGAAGTCAAAGAGCGACTTCACTGTCAGGCCCTCCAACGCTTGTCGGAGTTGGGCAGTCGCCTCCGCTTTTCGAATTGTCTAGTTTCGCCTCCTAGAAACTCCGAAACTTCAACTCCGCCGGCAGAAGCAAAAAGCGCTTCTTTGTCGGAGTCTCCAGTTTCTGCGTTTCTGGACAGTCGGCTATACATTTCGATTTCGATCCGCCCAATGAAGTCAAAGAATGACTTCACCGGTCGGCCCTCCAGCGCTTGTCGGGGCTGACCAAGGTGCTTCCGCTTTTTGTTCTGGTTGCTTTCGAATTGATTATTACTTGATAAAAACTTCTATTGGGGGATTTACCTATGACTTGAGATTGTTCGAGTTAACTACAAAGTCTATGAAAATTAAACAAGCTCATCCATCAATACGTCCGGGTCTAATATCATGTTCCCATTTGAATCAGTGGTAATCAGTTGGTCCTTTTTCATTTTGGTCAGCGTTCTGCTAACCGTTTCCCTGGTCGTCCCAATCATATTGGCCAGGTCTTTGTTTGTAAAATCAGCCTTTAACAAAATCGTGCCATTTTCCTGTTTTTCTCCATGAAGTTCACCTAGCCTGATCAAAAGCTTTATAATCTGTTCGTATGTGTTGTTCAGGATTTGTGCTTCAAGCCTTTCTTGGAGGTCAACGATTTTTTCTCCAAGTACCTTGAACACCTTGATGCTTAAGTGAGGGTTATCAACCAAAACTTTCTCGAATTGCGAAATCGGTACGACAACAAGACTTGCCTGCTCCAATACTTCGGAATAACCTGGATATCCGCCTTTTCTGAAAAACCCTACGTGCGGGAACATTTCTCCTTTTTTAAGAATAGCCACTATTTGCTCCCGGCCATTGGCATCACTTTTATAGACCTTCACTTTTCCTTCATTAATAAAATACACATTTTCAAGCGGGTCGCCCTGCATGAAAATATGGCTGTTTTTCTTCCATTCTCGTGAAATTGATATATCTACAATCTTTTCAAGTTCATGGTCATCAAGGTCCCTGAACAGTGAAAACCTGGCTAGGACACTTTTAATTTCATTTTTATCCAAAAGAAACACCTCTATTAGCTGTCTGTCCACTCTATTTTAGCAAAAGGTTGTATTAAATGACATAACTGATTGTTTCGAGGGTGGTTGAATTGTGGATATCAAAAGATGTATGCCAAAAAATAGCAATTTGATTTATTGAACTTTTATCTTTTGCAACGAACGTTTATTCGCTAAAATAATAATAACGAGGTGAACGCTATGAAAGTCCGGAAAAGCATGCAAGAAATTTTGCAAGAATTAAAGGTTAGTGAATCGGTAAAGAGAAATATTGTCCACTGGCATACGATTGATGAGAAAGAAGCACAGTCTGAAGAAATGCCAGAAGAATTAAGCGAGATTCTGAAAAGAGCATTAGAAAGACGCGGAATTTCCCGCCTATATACACATCAAAAGTCTTCTTATGATCAAATCATGAAGGGGCAGAGCATTGTGGCTGTCACACCGACTGCATCGGGAAAGACACTGTGCTATAACCTGCCAGTACTTCAATCTATCATAAATGATCCGAATGCTAGAGCGCTGTATATGTTCCCTACAAAAGCACTGGCCCAGGACCAAAAGAGTGAGATCAACGAGCTGATCCAGGAGGCGGAGCTGTCTATCAATAGCTATACATATGACGGGGACACTCCTTCCAATATCCGTCAGAAGGTCAGGAGGGCAGGGCATATCGTTATTACAAATCCGGACATGCTCCATTCTGCGATCCTGCCGCACCATACAAAGTGGGTTTCCCTGTTTGAGAATCTGAAGTATGTCGTAATCGACGAATTACATATTTACAGGGGAGTCTTCGGCAGCCATGTGGCAAATGTAATCAGAAGACTGAAGAGAATCTGCAATTATTACGGAAGCGATCCTGTTTTCATCTGTACTTCAGCGACGATTGCGAACCCTTTGGAACTGGCTGAGGGACTGACTGAAAAGGATATGGTGCTGATCGATAATAATGGAGCTCCATCAGGCAGGAAGCACTTTTTATTTTATAATCCTCCAGTTGTCAATATACCGCTTAATGTCCGCAGAAGTGCAACACTTGAAACCAGGAGGCTCGCAGGTGAATTTTTGAAAAATAGGATCCAGACCATCGTGTTTGCAAGAAGCAGAGTCCGGGTCGAAATACTGCTGACTTATCTTCAGGAGTTGGTCAAACACAAGCTTGGCCCAAAAGCAATCAGGGGGTACCGGGGCGGTTACCTTCCGACAGAAAGGCGCGAAATCGAAAAGGGCCTCCGTTCAGGTGACATATATGGGGTAGTAAGCACGAATGCTCTTGAACTAGGTGTCGATATCGGCCAGCTTCAGGTATGCATCATGAACGGTTACCCGGGAACGATTGCAAGTGCCTGGCAGCAGGCAGGACGGGCAGGACGCCGCCACGGGGAGTCGGTTGTCATCATGGTGGCCAGCTCCAGTCCGCTGGATCAGTACGTTATCCAGAATCCTGATTACTTTTTCAACCGCAGTCCGGAAACGGCAAGGATCAATCCCGATAATTTGATTATTCTAATCGACCATATCAAGTGTGCTTCCTATGAATTGCCATTCAAAAAGGGCGACACTTTTGGTGCTGCAGAAATTGAGGAGATACTTGAATATTTGACTGAGGAGCGTATTCTTCACCAAAACGGAGACAAATGGTTCTGGATGAATGATGCATTCCCGGCTCACAATATCAGTCTGCGTTCAGCATCACAGGAAAATGTAGTGATCATCGACCAGTCAGATGTAGCCAATGTCAGAGTGATTGGCGAAATGGATACTTTTTCAGCCATGACGCTGCTGCATGAAGAAGCGATTTATCTGCATCAAGGGATTCAATTCCAGGTGGAAAAGCTAGATTGGGAGGAAAAGAAGGCGTTTGTCCGTGAAGTCGATGTTGATTATTTTACCGATGCCAATCTCGCCGTTCAGCTCAGTGTGCTGGAGGAAGACAAGCACAGAGGCAATGAAGAAACAGAAATCGGCTACGGAGATGTCAGCGTAAGGGCAATGGCAACGATTTTCAAGAAGATCAGGTTTGAAACCCATGAGAATATCGGTTCTGGACCGATTTATCTTCCGGAAGAGGAGCTTCACACAAGCTCAGCATGGATATCACTGAACAAAGAGTTATCCGAATTTGGTCATGACCGTCTTGAGGAAGGATTGATCGGTACTTCTCAGGCACTAAAGCATATTGCGCCATTATTCGTGATGTGCGACCCATCTGACGTCCATGTAGTCCCTCAGGTCAAGGCGGCCCATAACGAAAAGCCAACCATCTTCTTTTATGATCGCTATCCTGGGGGGATAGGATTAAGCGAAAAAATTTACTCAGGAATAGAAGAAATTCTGAACCAAACAAAACAAATGGTCAAGAATTGCCAGTGTTCCGATGGGTGCCCGTCTTGCATCGGAACGGATACTACATCCATCCATTCTAAAAATGACGTTGTGAAATTACTGGATTTATTCCTTAAAGCTGCTGTTTAGGAAAGGAGGGGGAATATGAGTCTCAAGAATAAACTGAACAGGTTGAAACCCCATATAAAAAGCGGGATCGATAAGCCAAAGGCCGAACCGGTCAAAGCTGAACAAACTCCAGAAATCCCGTTTCTTGACGTCTGGGAGCAGGAACAGGTTTCCCCCTTCTATTTTGATGGACAATATTGTCTAGTCAGGGAAGTAAGTTATCCGCTTGATCACCAGCATGGGCATTACCGATTCGGCGATTTGCTCGAGGCTGTTTCGCTCTGGAACAAGGAGGGAACTAAGCATCCGCTCTCTGCAGCCGGGCACACCCCTTTGGACCTGGTGTTTTTTGATACCGAAACAACCGGTCTTGGGGGAGGGGCTGGCAACACCATCTTCCTGCTTGGTCATGCGTCCATATCAGGGGATACAGTGAAGTTGAAACAGCATATCCTGCCGAATCCGGGAGCAGAAGTGGCTCTTTACCAGAGCTTTTTGATGAATGCCGATTACACGACATTGGTTACATACAATGGCAAGGCATTCGATTGGCCACAAGTCAAAACGAGGCATACCCTTGTCCGTGACCATGTGCCAAAGCTGCCTTCATTTGGTCATTTTGATTTGTATCATGCAGCGAGAAGATTATGGAAGCATAAGATCGAGCGGATGAAATTGAGCATAGTGGAACAGGAGATATTGGGTCTTGAAAGGAAGGATGACATTCCAGGCTTTTTGGCACCAATGATTTATTTTGACTTCCTGGAGAGGAAGAACCCAGAAGGATTGCTGGGTGTCATTAAGCATAATGAAACGGATATCCTGTCATTATTGACTCTCTATACACATTTAACCTTCCAGATTCTCGGAAGGGACAAGACCCAAACACCACGGGAAACTTACGAGGTGGGACGCTGGTTTTCCTACCTAGGTGAGTCAGATAAAGCAAAGCAAGCATTCACTGGTCTTCTGGACGGTGGAAATGAAGAAGAGGTTTCAGCTAAGCATGCACTTGCTTTTGAGCATAAAAAAAATAAAGAATGGGATAAGGCAGTCGCTCTATGGGAAGAAAGTGCAGCCAAAGGGACAAAAATGCAGCGTAAAGAAGCATGTATCGAGCTGGCCAAGCATTTCGAACATCGTGAAAAAAAGCTTGAATTGGCTCTAGAGTATTGCCGTCTTGCTCAAGAGCTTCATCAGGAGGAAAAGGGTACAACAAAAAAAGACATGATTTTTATCCAGGAGCTCGAAAAAAGGATACAGAGGATTTCCCGAAAAGAATTTCCCGGGCAAGCGCAAAATTCGCCAAAATAAACTGGTTTTATACTAGGATTCGTCAAGTAACCTTGAATTGTAACAAAATTTTAACATTTATCCTTTCAAAACCTGTAATATCCTGTTGTATGTATGGTTTAGACGTTGTAAAATGTAAAATTGTATGGTGTTAAAAAAACAATATAATTTTACGGGGCGGGTTTGATGTATAAAGCGGTTTTAGTTCTCTATTTTGTTGTGATCACCCTCATTGCTGTTATTTTCAGCGGGTTGAAGGACAACTTTTACACATTCCTCTAAGAATTTCATTAGATGATTTAATAGAAATCACTAGGTGATTTATAAAAATCACTAGGTGCTTGCACTGCAATTTTCTTGAAAAAATAGGTGTTTTCATTAGTACAAGACGCATCACTTCTTCATAGGCTGATAATGTAAACAATAAGTCTAAATGAAAGGAGTTATGCACTATGCACTGCAAACCGACACATGTATTGCCAACAGTAGTTCATCCTACAAAGTGCTGTACAAACCATAACTTTACAAATAATGTGGTTCCGCATGTTCATCCAACACACACTACAAACGTAAACCACATCAATTACGATCATGTCCATTATTTCCCGCAGACACAGTCCACAGTTAATCAGGTGACACATCAGAATCATTATGGTGGACCTGGTCCGGTACCAGGCGGAGTGGCTCCAGTTGGACCTAGACCGCGCCCGGGATTTGGCGGTCCAGGATTTGGTGGACCGGGATTTGGCGGTCCAGGATTTGGTGGACCAGGATTTGGCGGTCCAGGATTTGGTCGATAAAATGACTTCAACAAGGGCTCTTGCAGCCCTTGTTTTTTTGAAAATTTCAGGTGTAATATTTATTGCTTAAAGGGAATACCTTCATTATGGAGTTCTGATTAATAAAGGCTCTTTTCTCAAACTTTGTTGGTATTTGACTACAAAATTGGATTTAATGACCTATTTTTCTTCGTAAAGTTGACTCTATTGTGAGAAAAGAGCTTGCAAACTTAATACTGACCTGCAAAATGGGGATATATCACGTTAAAATCGGCTTTAGGATTTTAACAACAATCCTTACGAAAACAGCCTTAATAAAAGTTTCAAAGGAGATTATATGGTAAAAGTAGCTGCGATATCTGGGTATAAACCTTTTGAACTTGGCGTATTCCAGCATGATCATCCGTCAGCAGAATACATAAAAATAGCGATAAAAAAAAGCTTGCTTCCTTTAATTGAGGAAGGTCTGGAATGGGTGATGATAAGCGGACAGCTAGGTGTCGAATTATGGGCTGGTGAGGCGGTTTTCGAGCTCCAGGAAGAATATCCTGAACTAAAACTTTCTGTATTCACTCCTTTCCTGAATCAGGAGGAAACTTGGAAAGAAGCCAATAAGGAGTGGTATGAATCAGTGATGGCTGGAGCTGACCATGTTGATTCCATCACTAAAAAACCTTACGAAAAACCGTGGCAATTCAGGCTGAAGAATCAATTTTTTTTAGAGAAAAGCGACCTGTTGGTCCTGCTTTATGATCCTGAAAAAGAAGGCAGCCCAAAATTTATATATGAAACAGCAAAAAAATATCAAGAAGTAAACGAATATGAAATAAGATTAATTACATTGTACGATTTACAAATGGTGGTTGAAGAGGAACAATTGAAGCAGCAGGGTTTTTAACCATGAATATTGCTTGCAGAACCACATAAACAAGTTTAATAAAAGAAAAATTGACAAATCGCCTTGTTTTTGAAAAAATAAATGTGACGATTGGTGTATATTGAGGTGAATGGAATGCTATCCGATAAAATACAGTTAACTGCTAAAGATATTTTAGAAAAAGAGTTCAAAACAGCTATGCGTGGTTACAAGCCAGAAGATGTTGATAAGTTTCTTGATACGATCATCAAGGACTATGAATTTATGCAGCAGGAGATTGAAGAGCTTCAACAGGACAATCTGCGCCTTAAAAAGCAGCTTGATGAAGCTTCGCGCCGACCAAGCACACAGGCAGCTGGTACAACAAACTTCGATATCCTTAAGAGGCTTTCGAATCTAGAAAAGCATGTCTTCGGGGATAAACTTTACGATTAATCCAGTATCTGCTAATTTTTGAAATGTATTACCATTGCTTTTCAAACCTATATTTCATATAATGTTTCTTGTAGCTGTTAATAACGTTCGGGTAATCGCTGCAGTTCTGCTGCAGAGGAAAGTCCATGCTCGCACAGGCTGAGATGCTTGTAGTGTTCGTGCCTGGCCAATTCATAAGCCAGGGCAGTCGGGCTCACGCGCGGCTGACGGCCGGGAAAATGCCTAAGTCGGCAACGATATGGCATGAATACCTATAAAAGTGCCACAGTGACGGAGCCTTCCGAGAAATCGGAAGGGTGGAACGAGGTAAACCCCACGAGCGAGAAACCCAAACGATGGTAGGGGCACCTTCCTGGAGGAACTGAACAAAGGGAAGGACAGATGAGTTCTCATCTGTAGATAGATGATTACCACCGGAGTACGAGACCTTTGGTCGTTTGCAGTACAAAGGTACAAAACATGGCTTACAGAACGTTATTAATGGATTTGTATGAGTGTTTACTAAAGCTCTCCTTTTGCCAGGAGAGCTTTTTTTATGTATATTAAGTGTTATTGGGCAACTTAATAATGAAATACATAAGATATTAGATATAAAGGGTGAAACGATGAAGAATTTTGATATAATCGCGACCTCTGCGATGGGGCTTGAAGCAATCGTCGCAAAGGAAGTCCGTGACCTTGGGTATGAATGCCAAGTAGAAAATGGGAAGATCACTTATAAAGGTGATGCCAGAACAATAGCCAGAAGCAATATGTGGCTACGTACGGCAGACAGAATCAAAATCAAGATTGGCGAATTCAAAGCCTATACATTTGACGAATTATTTGAAAAGACGAAGGCCCTTCCATGGGAAGAATTTTTACCAGAAAATGCTAAATTTCCTGTTTCGGGTAAGTCAATAAAATCCAAGCTTTTCAGTGTATCTGACTGCCAGGCAATCGTTAAGAAAGCTATTGTTGAACGAATGAGAAAGTCTTATAAAAAGACTACATGGTTTGAAGAGAACGGGCCATTGTTCAAAATAGAGGTTGCCTTGCTAAAGGATGTCGTGACTTTGACAATCGACACCAGCGGAAGTGGCCTGCATAAGCGCGGATATAGATCTGGCCAGGGGGAGGCTCCTTTGAAGGAGACACTTGCAGCTGCCCTGATCCAGCTGACAAATTGGCATCCAGACAAACCATTCGTTGATCCGTTTTGCGGGTCAGGAACAATCCCAATCGAAGCTGCGTTAATCGGTCAAAATATTGCGCCGGGTTTTAACAGAGAATTTGTTTCAGAAGCCTGGGCCATTTTTCCTGATTCCATTTGGGACGAGGTAAGAATGGAAGCAGAGGACCTTGCAAATTATGACCAGCCGTTGGATATCAGCGGCATGGATATCGATCATCGCATGGTGAAGATTGCCGAAGAGAACGCTTTTGAAGCAGGGCTTGGCGATTTGATTTCATTCAAACAAATGCGTGTGCAGGACTTTACGACAAAAAAAGAGTATGGTGTCATTGTTGGCAACCCTCCATACGGTGAGCGATTGGGTGAAAAGAAAGCTGTTGAAGAAATGTACAGCCAGATGGGCAAAGCCTTTGCTCCACTTGACACATGGTCCATCTATATCCTGACATCCAATGAGGACTTTGAACAAGTATACGGAAAACCGGCAACTAAGAAACGCAAGCTATTCAATGGGTTCATCCGGACCGATTACTATCAGTACTGGGGCAAACGCCCTCCAAGAGTTGAGAAATAAAGACAAAGCCTCCTACTGAACAGGAGGCTTTTGTTTGTTTTTAGGCACATGTTGGAAAAACAATGACCAATTATTTTCCTGGAATAAATAAGGATGCAGGGGAATAAAATACATTTATACTTGCATTTTTTATGAAATGGAGGGATGGCAATGAATTATTCTTTTATTGACTTTCAACGGATCTCAAAAGCTCTTTCAACTAGTACAGAGGCTTTGCGTAATGAATTCCAGGCTGATGAACTCCAACTGGCAGAATTGCAGGAAGCGGAAAACAACTTTCGTCAGGCATTGTCATTTGGCCTTTCAAACGCAAAATAAACATACAAAGAAACGCTTGGATTACAAGCGTTTCTTTTTTTGCCCTTGTTTATGAATACTTCATATATTACTCTAATAGGTTCTGATGCATTTGGACGTCTAAATTAAAATCCCTGTAGCAGTCTTTTTCCATCCTCCGTCATGCGGTCTGGAGTCCAGGCTGGCTCCCAAGTCAATTGTACGTCTGCATGGTCAATGTCTTCCATGCCTTGTACGCAATACTTAATGCCGCTGGCGATGCTGTCATGAAGAGGGCAGCCTGGAGTCGTGAGTGTCATTAAAATTCTTGCTGTTCGAGGTTCTGGAACGTCGATTTCATAAATCAAGCCCAGGTCCACAACATTAATATTCAATTCTGGATCTATCACAGTTTTTAAATTTTCTCTGATTTTTTCCTTTAATTCAGTCATTTCTAACTCCTCCTTATATAGTTACCACTTTGGCGATAATATAGCTGAATAGGATAGCCCCGATAACAATCAAACCCTGGCCGATGTAAAAGACAGGCATTAGCTTGACAATGAATGACAGTAAAAGAAGCATCGTACCTGCAGAGAACATGATGAAAAGCGGCAGTGCCAGCTTCTCATCCATCATGTCTTTTAACGCAGGAACCTTCTTTTTACCGATTTCCTTGCTGTATTTATGAGTCCACCACAGGAAAGGTACGATCTTATATAGATAACCAATGATAGTGAATGCAATCCAGGCGACTAAATATAATAAAATAATCGGCCCTGCCATTTTTGAAAGAAGATTTGTGGCACTTCCTGCAAAAGCGGCAAAGTGGATTAAAGCCCCGCAGCCAATCGCAAATAAGGCGAACATGAATGGACGGTCAAGCTTCTTCTTCACTCGCTTATCAATGATCATTTTGACATGCCAGGTGAAAATCATGAACCCGGCAAATAGCATGAGAGTTCCCAACACTTCAAACAGATGGCTGCCCGTTAAGAAGGAAGAGATCAAAATGATCATTCCAACAACATAAACACCGAATACATATGGTGCAGGTTTCATCGAGTAGCCATGTGAAAGTGAGAACATCGGAACCATCTTATAAGAAAAGCCAAAGATCAAGAATGAGAACCAGCCAACTGTACCCAGCAGGATGTGGGTTTTAAAAATAGCTTGATAATATTCCGAAGCAAATCCTGTCTTCATACTCAGGACCAGTGTGATCCCGAGTGTAATTGTAGCCAGGAGAGAAAAAAGTGCAGTACCGACGAACAAAGTTAGGATATTTGGTTTTGCCTGGCTCTTAAGAGTCATGAACATCTGAAAAATGAACATCAAAATTCCGATCAATGTCAGGATTCCTGGAATCAAGGCATCCTGTGGGCGAAGATACAGTGCCGAAGCGAAAGATACGATACCGGCAGTCGTTACCGCCAATTGCCAAAAGCCGAATTTCTCGTTCCAAATCGGTGTCAGGAATGCGACAGGCACCAGCTGGTACATCGCCCCCATAGCGACCATCAGGGCCCAGCCGAGCACGAAAAGATGTGCAGCAGACCAGATTGCCGGCAATCGGAACACGCCGGAAACAAGTAGGTCACCGTTCAGCAGGATCAGCAGCTGTGAAAGTATTAACGCCAGCATGCTGAAGCCGATGAATGAAAAAGGAAGCTTTATATTTGTTTCGTTACCACTGCTTTGCTGAAACACTTCAATCACCCCGCTTTTCGGGAAATAGTCACGCGATAGCTGCCATCTTCTTGCTGTTCGGTCAAATATATGAACCCAAGTTCATCCAGCTGCTCGAACAGAAACATCGGACGGCGGTCATTGATAATGATAAGCGTCTGACCTGCCTCAAGCTCTTCAAGCTTTGCCAGCGTCCTCATCATCGGCTGTGGCGGTTCTAGACCTCTATTGTCCAGTATCATCCTATTTCCCTCCCTTTTTGGTAAAAGTGATTTTATAATGTTTTGCCTCGATTTTTTCGACTTCGTGTTCAAATCCCTTTGCTTTTAAAACACCATACAAGGGGACGGGCTTGAAAGGAGCATGGAGGACCAGTCTGTCATTCAATTCCAAATCTCCAATGGCTTCCATGATTTTTTGGAAAGGCTCCAGCTTATTATTGATATCCTCACGCACATCCAATTCAATCGTTCTGTGTTCCATATCGTTCAGCTCCTCGGTACTATAGTTGGTATGATTAAATGATAATCATTTTCATTCATTTCTTCCGTGATACGCATCACTTAACAGCAGAAAATTAATTTTTCTGCAAGAACCTGTGGCTTCCTGCTAAAACAATTCCTGATGCAATTTTTCATGGTCTATTAAATAGAAGCCGTCAGGATCCAAGCTTAAGTAATCTTTCTTTTTTAAATGGTTGATGGTTCTGCTGACGGTCTCTCTGGAGGTACCGATCATGTTGGCGAATTCTTTATTGGTAAAATGGGTCGTCAATTTAAACCCATGTTCTCTTTTTTCTCCATTAGTCTTGCATAGGCGGAGCAACAGCATGATGATCTGTTCGTAAGTATTATGAAGAATCTGCTCCTCAAGCCTGGCCTGCAGGTCGACAATTTTCTCGCCAAGGACACGGAATAACTTAATAGAAAGTTCGGGGTAGGCAACCAGGATTTCTTCAAATTTTGAGATAGGTACGATGATCATTTGTGTGTCTTCCATTATTTCCGCGTGTGCTGGATATTGGCCTTTCCTGAAGAAGCCGGCGTGAGGGAACATTTCACCAGTCTCAAGGACGGAAACGATTTGTTCCCTGCCTGATGAATCTGTTTTATAAATCTTCACCTTACCTGAATAGATGAAGAAAACCCGGTCAAGCGGATCTCCCTGCATGAAGGCATACATTTTATTTTTAAAGAATCTTGGCTGGGCGATTTCAACAATCGGATCCAGCTCCTCTGGTGATAATTCTTTGAAAATAGGAACCTCTTTTAATTGCTGCCTGATTTGGGATATATGCATATCAATCTGCTCCTCAATATTATGGATTAAGTATCTACTATGAAGTTTATCAACCTATCAGGGAGCATAAAGTGACCTGAATCATATTTTGACGTTTTTATGAAAATAATTATCATCACTGTGTGAAAAATCACACCCGACAAATGAGGAACTTCACAAACTCAACATCTGTTTCCCTTTATGCTTAGGTTGTAAATCAAACAGGGAAGGGGATGTATGGTCGATGGAAATCCAGCAAGGGACATCCACGAAGGCAGTGGTCAAGAAAAATAGAAACTCACTGTTGAAATCCGTACTCATCATTACATTATTACTTAGCTTTACAGTACTCCTGACAGGAGGTTACTGGATCTTTAAAGATATGGCTCCGAGGCCGCTTGAAGTCACAAGCGAAAAGGGAGAGGTCATCTTAACAAAAGAGAGTATCATGGGAGGGCAGGCTGTCTTCCAGAAATATGGTTTGATGGATTATGGAACTGTATTAGGGCATGGATCCTATATGGGGCCTGATTATACGGCAGAGGCACTGAAGATTTATACTGATGGAATGCATGACTTCAGCGCACAAGAAAAATATAGTAAAGGTTTCAAAGAGTTATCGGGTGATGAACAAACAATCATCCGGGACAATGTCATGAAGGAAATGCGTGAAAACCGTTATGTGCCGGATACAGATAAGCTGGTGCTGACGGATGCGCAAATATATGGACATGAAAAGGTAAGGGAATTCTATCATACTATTTTTACTGAAGGTGACCAGTGGGGTCTAAAACCAGGGTTAATCCAGGAAAAGCATATGCCGGACGGTGAACGCGCCTGGGTTTCGAAGGGCGACCAGATTGAACAAATCGCTGATTTCTTTTTCTGGACAGCTTGGCTATCAAGTACAGAAAGGCCAGACGATGATATCACTTATACAAATAACTGGCCATATTATGAGGACGTAGGAAACACAATGTCATTCTCGGCAATCTGGTGGAGCGGGGCGAGTGTGACCATATTGATCTTGTTCGTAGGCTTGATCCTGTTTGTCTTCTATCGCTATCACCTGGGAATGCATGAGGCTTATACAAATGGTAACTTCCCTAAAATTGATTTGAGGAAGCTGCCGCTTACTTCTTCACAAATAAAGACAGGTAAATATTTTGCAATTGTATCTGTGCTGTTCTTTGTCCAGGCAATGTTCGGAGCGCTGCTGGCGCACTATTATATCGAGCCTGATAGTTTCTTTGGAATGAAATGGGTCCATGATATCCTGCCATTCAACATTACAAAAGGCTTCCACCTGCAGCTCGCTATCTTCTGGATTGCGACAGCGTGGCTTGGGATGGGTATCTTCATCGCTCCGCTGGTTGGCGGACATGAACCAAAGCGCCAGGGATTACTGGTTGACATCCTTTTCTGGGCATTAGTTGTCCTTGTAGCAGGCAGCATGATTGGCCAATGGCTTGGTGCTAACGGTTACTTAGGAAACAATTGGTTCCTGCTAGGCCACCAGGGCTGGGAATACCTTGAGCTAGGACGCTTATGGCAGTTCATTCTCGCGACCGGAATGCTGATCTGGCTGTTCATCGTCTTCCGTGGCATCAAGAGTGGTTTGAAGAGGGAATCTGATAAAGGCGGCTTGATTCACCTATTGTTCTACTCAGCAATCGCTGTTCCAGCATTTTACTTCTTTGCTTTCATGATCAATCCAGGTACACACTATACCTTTGCTGACTACTGGCGTTGGTGGATCATCCATCTCTGGGTTGAAGGGATTTTCGAAGTTTTCGCAGTAGTTGTCATTGGTTTCTTGATGGTCCAAATGAAGCTTGTCACGAAAAAATCAACAATAAAGGCATTATACTTCCAGTTGATCCTGCTGATGGGAGCAGGCGTCATCGGTATCGGGCACCACTATTATTACAATGGTTCTTCCGAAGTCTGGATTGCGCTCGGTTCTGTATTCTCTGCTCTTGAAGTCATCCCTTTGACCTTGCTGATTCTGGAAGCATATGAGCAGTACAAAATGATGAGAGATGGGGGAGTTGATTTCCCTTATAAAGGAACTTTCTGGTTCTTGATTTCTGTAGCAATCTGGAACCTGGTTGGTGCAGGTGTACTCGGCTTCCTGATCAACCTGCCTGCAGTGAGTTTCCTTGAGCACGGTCAGTTCCTGACACCGGCCCATGGCCACGCAGCGATGATGGGTGTGTACGGTATGTTCGCAGGGGCAGTATTGGTCTACTCATTGCGCAATATTGTAAAGCCTGAAAAGTGGAGCGACAGGTGGGTTAAATTCATTGTCATCATGCTGAACGTAGGCTTGGCAGGCATGGTATTCCTGTCCTTGCTGCCAGTGGGATACCTACAGTTAAAAGAGGCATACTTCAATGGTTATGCAGCATCACGTTCATCTCAGTTCTTACAGCAGGAAACGGTTGAAATGCTGCTGACACTGAGAGCAATCCCTGATACAATTTTCTTGATTGGTGTTGCAGCGCTGGCAATATTTAGCGTAAAAGCACTCTTCAATCTCCGTAAAGTGACACATAAAGAAGGAGAACAGCTGCCAGTAAAAGATTTGGCTGTTGATGAAGAGTAATAGGAAAACCGCAAAGCGTCATCGCTTTGCGGTTTTTATTATGCTTTGTCTTCATCTTCTTTTTCACACTCAAAACAAAGTACTTTCCCATCTTTATGTACACCATTCAAAAAACCATCCATGCAAAAAATCTCTTTTCCACAACGATCGCAGCTGCCTACTAACTCTTTCAAAAAAATCCCCTCCCATTTTAGAGTTCTCTCTAACCACAAAAGTTCCTCTTTTTTGACGGATGAATTCTCAAATATTACTTATCCTCTTGAATGAAAGAAGTCATAGTCAAACTGTGACCGCGCTCACTACAAAGGGATAATGGTAGTTCTATAATGAAAATGTAAAGGAAATCAGTAAAAAAAGGAGAGAGGGAAATGACTTTCAACGTAATTATCAATGTACCTGACTATGCACCACGGGAAAAGCACCCTACAATATTCCAAAACTTTGATTCTCTGAAAAAGGGAGAATTCATGCAAATCGTCAATGATCATGACCCTAGACCGCTTCAATACCAATTCATGATGGAGCGTCCGGAAGCATTTTCATGGGAGTACCTTGAAGAAGGCCCAGAAACATGGCGTGTGGCAATCGGAAAAACGAAGTAACCAATAAAAAAAAACATCTTCTGACTCTGAAACAACAGGTTCGCCTGTTGTTTTTATTTTGTTTAAAATACTTAGTTGTTAAGTTGTGAATAGTGCAAGAAGACTTATTAATCCAGCTCCAGCGCCTAGCCCCTCGAGTCGCTTCAATCCGCTCAGGTGAAGTCAAAGAGCGACTTCACCGGTCGGCTCTCCAGCGCATGTCGGGGTTGACCAAGGCGCTTTCGCTTTTTGATATTCGCAAACCTAAATTTCAGAAAAGTATGATAAGATAAACAGGAAAGAGAAAAATGAGGTGAAAATGATGAGTGATGTAAAGCAGACAGAAAAGAAATTTTTGGATTATGTCAAAAAAATGGCTGCCTATGGTGAGGCGCTATCATTAATTTATTGGGATTTAAGGACAGGAGCTCCGAAAAAAGGGGCAGAGCAGCGTTCAGAAGTGATCGGGGTACTTTCTTCCGAGCTGTTTAACATGTCAACTTCAGAAGAAATGGCATCATACATAGCACGACTTTCAAATGAACAAAGTTTATCTGAAATTACCCGTAAAACACTGGACGAGTGCAGGAAGGATTATGACCGTAATAAGAAAATCCCTGCAGATGAATATCGAGAATATGTGATTCTTCAATCAAAGGCAGAAACAGTTTGGGAAGCAGCGAAGGCTGAGTCCGACTTTGAAATGTTCAGACCTTATCTTGAAAAACTAGTTAATACGACAAAGAAATTCATTGGTTACTGGGGATTTGAAGGAAATAAGTACAATACTCTGTTAGATATGTATGAGCCTGGTGTTACTGTCGAGGTTCTCGATCAGGTATTTGGCGACCTTCGTGAAAAAATTGTCCCACTCGTTCATCAAATTTCCAGCTCAACAACTAAACCTGAAACAGGATTCTTGTTCAAGAACTTTCCTAAAGACAAGCAGCGTGGATTCAGCCTCGAAATCCTGAAACAAATGGGTTATGACTTTGATGCTGGACGTCTTGATGAAACGGTCCATCCGTTTGCGATGGGGCTTAACCCTGGAGATGTAAGGGTTACGACAAAATATGATGAATCCGATTTCCGGACAGCTGTTTTCGGTACAATTCATGAAGGCGGACACGCTCTTTATGAACAAAATATTTCTGAAGAGCTAGTCGGCACTCCTTTGAGTTCTGGCACATCCATGGGAATCCATGAATCACAGTCGCTCTTCTATGAGAACTTTGTTGGGCGCAATTACTCTTTCTGGAAGCACAACTACAGCTTGCTGCAGGAGTATTCAGATGGTCAGTTTTCCGGAGTGGAAGTAGAGGATTTCTATCGTGCAGTCAATGAGTCCAAACCAAGCTTGATCCGGATTGAGGCCGATGAGCTAACGTATCCTTTGCATGTAATGGTGCGATATGAGATTGAAAAAGGCTTGTTCAACGATGAAATAGAAGTTAAGGATCTTCCACGGATCTGGAATGATAAATACGAGCAGTATCTCGGAATCAGGCCTGAAAATGATGCAGAGGGAGTCCTGCAGGATGTCCATTGGGCAGGAGGCAGCTTTGGCTATTTCCCTTCCTATGCATTAGGCTACATGTATGCCGCTCAGCTCAAGAATGCCATGCTGAAAGATTTACCGAATTATGAGGAATTACTAGAACAAGGTAATCTTCAGCCTGTTAAAGAATGGATGACGGAGAACGTCCATAAACATGGAAAAATGAAAAAGCCCCTTGAAATTTTGACAGATGTAACAGGTGAGGGACTCAACGCCCAATACCTGGTAGATTACCTATACGAAAAATATAATAAGGTATATCAATTAGTCTAAAATAAATCACTTTAAAAATTAAGAGCCTTAGTAAAATAAGATGGCAGTATTTCTGCCATCAGGCTGTCGAGAAACTCTC
>NZ_JAGGQL010000062.1 GCF_018613315.1 Bacillus sp. ISL-37
CCAGGTTCGGACAAAAGCTCGCGGGAGGAGCTTCAATTTGTCTGAAGTCACCCCAGGTTCGGACAAAAGATTGACGATGAGGCTTCAATTTGTCTGAAGTCGCCCCAGGTTCGGACAAAAGCCCGCCGGTGCGCTATCAATTTGTCTGAAGTCACTCCAAGTTCGGACAAAAGCTCGGCTGTGCGCTATCAAATTGTCTGAAGTCACCTCAGGTTCGGACAAAAGATTGACGATGATGCTTCAATTTGTCTGAAGTCACCTCAGGTTCGGACAAAAGATTGACGATGAGGCTTCAATTTGTCTGAAGTCGCCCCAGGTTCGGACAAAAGGCCGCCGGTGCGCTATCAATTTGTCTGAAGTCATCTCAGGTTCGGACAAAAACTCGTAATCGCGATAACAATTTGTCCGAAGTAACCACAAGTTCGGACAACTCAACGGAATGGCTCCATTTTTGCCGGCATCACATAAAACTACCCACCTTTTTAGGAGTTTCTGGAAGTGCTTTCACGCAGAATTACGCTCTTCTAAAATATTGACACCCTAAACAAAATTCTCTATCTCAAGATGCAGGACTGGCACAGGTAGAATAGGAATTGAGATATATTTTGTTCGCAGCAACGAGTTTTTTCAGAAAGGGGCGGTTTAGGTGGAGTCAAAAAATCAGGGCAATTTAAGCAAAGAAATGGTGACGCTTTCAAATTCTGAAGCGGAGTGGAAGTTAGTTTGGGAAGAGAACTTTAATCTTTCTGAGATAGATGAAAACAAATGGAATTTTGTTGAGGCCGGCACTGGCTTCGGGAATGATGAATCCCAGTACTATACAAGACGGAATGAAAACGCTCGAATCGAGAATGGCATGCTGGTGCTTGAGGCCAGGAATGAGGAGTATAAAGGGATGGATTACACATCCGCGAAATTGACGACCAGAGGCAAGGCAGCCTGGACATACGGACGATTCTCATTTCGGGCTAAATTGCCTGAAGGCCAGGGAATCTGGCCTGCAATCTGGATGATGCCAGAGGATATGGAAAAGTATACTGGATGGCCAGCCTGCGGGGAAATCGACATCATGGAGAGTATCGGCCATCAACCTGGTACGGTTTATGGAACGCTCCATTATGGCATGCCTCATACCTACACAGGAGACAACTTCACTCTTCCTGAAGGTAAGAAGTTCTCTGATGATTTCCATGTCTTCACCCTCGATTGGGAACCAGGCGAATTCAGATGGTATGTAGATGATCTCCTGTACGCAAGGCAGACTGAATGGTTCAGTAAGGCTCCGGAATCAGAGGAACAGCAAGCTGGGTTTGCGCCATTCGACCGTGAGTTTTACCTGCAGCTGAATCTTGCTGTCGGGGGAAAATGGCCGGGATATCCTGATGAAACAACACAGTTCCCACAGCGAATGACAGTTGATTACATCAAAGTTTACAAGAGAGAAGATCAATAACATTTGAGGTGAGAAATGGATGACTAGATTTTCAAGAGATTTTATTTTCGGCACAGCAACATCGTCCTATCAAATTGAAGGGGCCTATCAGGAAGATGGCAGAAGTCTTTCTATATGGGATACGTTCTCCCGGACTCCCGGAAAGGTCTTCAATATGGATAACGGGGATATTGCATGTGACCATTACCATTTATATGAAAAGGATATTGAGATATTAAAAACGCTTGGTGTGGACTCCTATCGGTTTTCGATTGCCTGGCCAAGGATTTTCCCAGAGCAGGGGAAATATAACGAAGCTGGAATGAATTTTTATAAAAAGCTTATTGCACGCCTGACCGAAAGTGGAATCAAGCCTGCTGTTACTCTTTACCATTGGGATTTGCCAATGTGGGTCCATGAACAGGGGGGCTGGACAAACAGAGAATCTGTAAATTGGTTCATGGAGTACGCAGAGAAATGCTTCGAGGAACTTGATGAGCATGTGGAAATGTGGATTACCCATAATGAACCGTGGTGCGCAGGTTTCCTCGGTTATCACCAGGGTGTACATGCTCCGGGACATACAAATATGGAAGAAGCGCTTAAAGCTGTCCACCATATACTTCTGTCCCATGGTGAGGCGGTTTCCCTGCTGAAAGGAAAGTTTGCTTCAGCAACTCCGATCGGGATTACACTGAACCTGTCACCGACGTATCCGGCAAGCAATTCTGCAAATGATCGACTGGCGGCTAATAATGCCGACGGCTATACAAACCGCTGGTTCCTTGATCCTGTATTAAAAGGGTCTTACCCAGTCGACATGATGAATCTGTTCTCCAAATACGTCCACTCCTTTGATTTTATCCAGGAAGGTGATTTGGAGAAGATTTCGATTGAGTGTGATTTCTTTGGAATCAACTATTATAATCGCAGTCTTGTTGAATTCAATGCAGCATCGGACTTCCTGTTCAAGAGTGCATACTCAGATTATTCGAAGACAGGAATGGAATGGGATATTTCCCCGGCTGAATTTAAAGAGCTGATACATCGCTTGCGCAAGGAGTATACGAATCTGCCAATCTATATAACCGAAAATGGCTCGGCGTTCGATGATCACGTATCTGATGACCATCGTGTCCATGATTCTGAGAGGCAGGATTATGTTGAAAAGCATATTCGGGCGGTTGCCGAGCTTAATGAAGAGGGCATGAACATCGCTGGATATTATTTATGGTCATTGCTCGACAATTTTGAATGGGCATTTGGCTACGACAAACGTTTTGGGATCACGTATGTTGATTTTGAAACTCAGGAAAGAATCCTTAAAGAAAGCGGTTACCGTTATGCAGAAATAATTAGGAACCGTTCAATCTAAATCCAATGACTTCGGAGTGATCAATTATGGAAAGATACCGCTTTGATGATAATCAATATCTTATAATCGAGGAATTCGACCAGGCAAAAACATTCTCAAGCTTCCTGCCTGGCCTGGCAGGTTTATACGGAATACCAATCTGGGCGTTCTACGTCAACCGCGGGCAGGGAATCGTCAGCTTTGGTGTGCAGGATAAAAATCATGCTATAACTGAATTTTTCCCTGCGAACCAGGCATATCAGCGAGTAGGAACCAATGGTTTCCGCACATTTATCAAGCTGAATGGAAGTACCGTTTTCGAGCCATTCTCTTCATACGGCAGCAAAAAAGACCGAAAGAGAACGATGTCTATAAAAGAAAATGAAATGAAGCTGGAAGAAATCAACTATCAATATGGCGTGAAAACAGTAGTAACGTATTTCACGCTTCCGAATGAGAACTTTGGAGCTCTTGCGAGAAAGGTGGAAGTCGAGAATCTTTCTGATGGTCCGTTTGAACTCGAGGTCATTGATGGGCTTCCTGCAATCATCCCGTTCGGAATTGATGATGCTGCCTATAAAGCAGTGGGAAATACGCTGAAAAGCTGGATGGATGTATTCAATCTTGAAAATGGCATTCCGTACTACCGAGTCCGGTCATCAACGAATGATTCGGCGGAAGTTGAAGAGGTGTCAAAGGGGCACTTTTATTTAAGCTTTGATGATGAAGGCCAACTGATCAAACCAATTGTGGACGCGGATTTGATTTTTGGTTCGAACAGTTCGCTGTCTTATCCTGACGAGTTTGAGAAAGTATCCGTTAAAGAGGTATCAGCAGCTGAGCCGGTAACCTCAAATAAAGTTCCTTGCGGTTTCTCTGGTTTGGGCAGAGTGCTTGAGCAAGGTGGGAAGCTGAGTTTCCATACACTGATCGGCCATGTGAAGGACATTGAAATTATCAATAAAAAAGCAGCTGAGATTAGAGCTGCCGGATATATGGAAAGAAAATACGAAGAAGCGCAAAGTCTTGTTACGGAGATTACGAGGGATGTTGAAACAAAGACAGCGTCCCCGCTATTTGATGCCTATGTAAACCAAAGCTACCTTGACAATGTGCTGCGTGGCGGTTTTCCAATTGAATTGGAGACGGATGATTCAGCCTTTACTTATTATGTTTTTTCCCGTAAACACGGAGATCTGGAGCGGGATTATAACTTTTTCTCGCTTGCGCCTGAATACTTCTCGCAGGGAAATGGTAACTTCCGTGATGTGAACCAGAACCGCAGGAATGATGTGTATTTCCATCCTGAGACGGGAGACTACAATATCAAGCTGTTCATGAGCCTGATCCAGCCGGATGGCTATAACCCGCTCGTTGTAAAAGGAGCAAGCTTTGAACTAAGAGATCAGTCTGATTGGGGATGGCTGGATGAACTGGCTCCTCTGAAGAATGACGCTGAATTCATTAAAAAGAAGCTGAGCGGAACCTATACACCAGGCGATTTACTACAAACGATTTCGGACAGCGATATTCAGCTTACATCCACACTTCCGGATTTCCTGAAAAAAGTCCTTTCAAGGAGCTCCCAGAACATTGAAGCGGAGTTTGGAGAAGGCTACTGGATGGACCACTGGACGTACAATCTTGATCTGGTTGAAAATTATTTGAAGGTTTATCCGGAAAATAAAGCGCAGCTATTGTTCGATGATTATAGCTACAAATACTTCCACAGTCCTGTATTTGTGAATCCGCGTTCTGAAAAATATGTACTGGCTAATGGCAAGGTCCGCCAATACGATGCCATCACTGAATTTGGTCATCAGCAAGGATCAAATTGGGTGAGAAAGCCTGACGGTGAATTTTTTACATCCAACCTTTACAGCAAACTGTTCTCGCTAGCATTGCTGAAATTTTCCACATTGGACCCTTATGGAATGGGTGTGGAAATGGAAGCGAATAAGCCAGGCTGGAATGACTCCATGAATGGCCTGCCAGGAATTTTCGGTTCAGCAATGAGTGAGACATTAGAGCTGAAACGTCTGCTCGAATTTGTCATATCTTCTGGAGAGACTGGCGAGCTGGAGGTTACTCTTCCTGCAGAAGTAGTCGATCTGGCTGAGTCAGTTGTAGAAGTACTGAATCAATTTGAAAATGGCGAGCTGGATGATTACAGCTACTGGAATCAAACAGCGGCTGCTCGTGAAAAATATCGCGAGTTAGTGAAAAACGGCTTCGAAGGTACAGAAAAGAACATTGAGTTACAAAAGCTTACTGCTTATGCTAATCAAATGCTTCTTAAGACTAAAGCAGGAATTGACAAGGCAACCGAGCTTGGCAATGGGCTGATTCCTACTTATTTCTCTTTCGAAGCAGTTGACTGGGAAAAGGTTGTCGATGAAAGCGGAAATGAAAAACTGAATAAAAAGGGCTTGCCGTTAGTCAAGGTCAATAGCTTTGAAGTGTCTGTTCTTCCTCATTTCCTTGAAGGTCCTGCAAGGGCATTGAAGACTGCAGACCATCAAACAGCCTTGTCGACATATCAGCATGTTAGAAACTCTGAAATTTACGACAGCAAGCTGAAAATGTACAAAACTTCCGGTTCTCTTGAAGACCAAACCTTTGATATCGGCCGGGCGAGGGCATTCACCCCGGGCTGGCTTGAGCGCGAATCCATCTTCATGCATATGGAATTCAAATATCTGCTCAGTGTCCTGAAGTCTGGATTATATGATGAGTTCTATGAAGATATCAACTATGCGATGCCGCCATTCATGGATGCAGAAGTTTACGGAAGAAGCGTCCTTGAAAATTCATCCTTTATCGCAAGCAGTGTGAATCCTGATTCCAGCCTCCATGGACAAGGATTTGTTGCAAGGCTGAGTGGAACAACAGCAGAATTCTTAAGCATCTGGCAAATGATGATGATGGGGAAAAAGCTTTTTGACGTAAACGAAGAAGGTTTGACGCTGAAGCTTGATCCGATTCTTCCTTCATGGCTTTTCGATTCAGAGGGCAAGGTGCAATTTACAATGTTGGGCAAGATTCAAGTAACCTATCACAATCCATCAATGAGAAATACTTTCGGTGAAGAAGGTGCAAAGACAGTAAAGTATGTACTTCATATGAATGGAGAAGAGGTTGAGGTTCCTCGCGACCACCTGCAAGAATCCTACGCACAAGCTGTTAGGGAAGGAAAAGTTTCAAAGATAGATGTTTACCTAGATTAATAGATGAGGTGCTGACACATGGAATTAAAAATGATTCAGAGTGCTAAGAATACCGGAGAACGTTTTGCTGACAAGGGCAATCTTTCTTTTACAGATGAGACAGGCCAAGATCTTGTAATGAAGCTTGATCCAGAAACGAAGTATCAAACCTTCATGGGATTTGGCGGAGCTTTTACAGAGGCAGCTGCTTACACACTGGCACAAATTCCCGAGGAAGAACGCGCAAAAATAATCGACAGCTATTTTAACCAGGAGACAGGTCTTGGTTACAACCTTGGCAGGACCCATATTCATAGCTGCGATTTTGCCCTGGAGAATTACACTTATGTTGAAGAAAATGACACGGAACTTAAAACCTTTTCAATCGAACGTGAAAACAAATATGTACTTCCGCTCATAAAGGATGCTGTGAAGGCAAGAGGAGAAGAATTGACGATTCTTTCTTCTCCATGGAGCCCTCCGGCATGGATGAAAACAAATAATGAAATGAATAACGGCGGAAAGCTGAAGCCTGAGTTTTATAGCACATGGGCTTTGTATTACACGAAATACATCAAGGCGATGGAATCAGAAGGAATCCCGATTTGGGGAATCACTGTCCAGAATGAGCCGGAAGCAACCCAGGTCTGGGATTCCTGCAGATATACAGCGGAAGAAGAACGTGACTTTGTGAAAAATCATTTGGGACCTGTCATGGAGCAGGAAGGCCTGGGTGATAAGGAAATCATCATCTGGGACCACAATCGGGATATTGCTTATGAGCGGGCAAAGACGATCTTATCAGACGCTGAAGCTTCAAAATATATTTGGGGCACTGGGTTGCACTGGTATGTTTCTGAGGAGTTCGAGAACTTAAGCAAGATTCATGAAGATTTTCCGGATAAGCACCTAATTTTTACAGAAGGATGCATCGAAGGCGGAGTTCAGCTTGGCGCCTGGCATACAGGAGAACGTTACGCAAGGAACATCATGGGGGATATCAACAACTGGCTAGAAGGCTGGATTGACTGGAATATCGTCCTGAATGAACAGGGTGGACCGAACCATGTAGGCAATTATTGCGATGCACCGGTAATCGTCGATACAAAGACTGGAGAAATTCACTATAATAGCTCCTTTTATTATATTGGACACTTCAGCAAATACATCAAGCCGAATGCAGTGAGGATTGCACATGAACTAAATCACCCCACATTAAAGTCGGTTTCCTTTCAGAACGAGGATGGCTCGATAGTTGCAGTCGTGATGAATGACGAAGACAAGTCAGAATCAATCAGTATTTCACTAGAAGGCAATGTAACGAAAGCAGAGTTGCCAGAACACTCTATTACTACCTTCATTATAAAAAGCTAGAAAACGATATATTAGTCACTAAAGTGGACCGCCTCCTTGTCATGGCATAATCGATTTTTTATTAAATGGATGTTACGAAAAGGAGGTGGTGTTTTTTTTAGGAAAGTGATTCTGTCTTTTTAAAAAATGATAGAGGAGGAATTTGATTGAAAAAAACATTGGCCATTTTATTAAGTGCAATGATGATATTGCCTGGTGCAAGTTTCGCAGGCACTGACATCAAACAAGAAAATGAAAATGCCGCCCCGAAGAACGATATGAAACAGAACAAATCAGAATGGTCCCTCGTATGGTCAGATGAGTTCAGCGGTACTGAAATCGACCGCAGCAAATGGACCTATGATATTGGGAACTGGATAGTCGACCAGGATGGCAATGGAATAGCCCCTGGCTGGGGGAACAATGAAAAGGAATATTATACGGATTCAAGTGAAAACGCCTTCATTGAAGATGGCAAGCTTGTCATCAAAGCGAAGCAAGAGCAAGTTACAGATGAGTTCGGAACTTATGATTACACTTCAGCAAAGCTGAAAACAAAAGGCTTGTTCAGCAAAAAATACGGCCGCTATGAAATCAAAGCAAAGCTTCCTGTTGGTAAGGGACTTTGGCCGGCCATCTGGATGCTTCCTGAAGAAGATAAATATGGTACATGGGCAGCCTCGGGTGAGATTGATATTATGGAATCATGGGGCAGCAAACCTCATACAGTAGCAGGAACAATTCATTATGGAGAAGGATGGCCAAATAACAAGTATACTGGCAAGGAATTCGAGCTTCCTGAAAATAGAGGCATCGACAAGTGGCATACATATGCGCTTGAGTGGGAACCGGGAGAGCTCCGCTGGTATGTAGATGGAGAACTCTATCAAACTCAGAACAAATGGTATTCGAAAGGAACGGATAATGCTGCGAATTTTTCTTATCCAGCACCTTTCGATCAGGAATTCTATTTAGTTATGAATCTAGCAGTTGGCGGCTGGTTTGACGGGGACCCTGATGAGACGACAAAATTCCCAAGCCAGATGGAAGTAGATTATGTCAGGGTGTATGATCTGAAAAAACGTGATTACCGTGAACCGGTTGAGCCAGTGGGAGAGCCGGTGGAGTTGCCTGCAGATGCTAAACAGCCTGTAGATGGCAACTTGATTTATGACCAAAACTATGAAAAGCAGATTACCGTTGTGGATCAGCCTGAGAAACAGCTGGATCCTATGTATTGGAACTTTGTGAAGTTACCAGAGTTCGGAGGCGCTGGAAGCTTAGAAGTGGAAGAGATTGATGGCAAGAATTTTGCGAGAACAGATATTTCAAATCCTGGAACACAGCTGTACTCTTTGCAAATGATTCAAAACATCTCACTTGGCAATGGCGGGAAATATAAAGTCAGCTTTGACGCTAAATCAACATCACCAAGGAATATAATGGTCAAAGCTGGGGCTGGACCTTCTCGAGGCTGGGTGAAATATTCGAATGAAGAATCATTCAAGCTAACGAGTGTCGTGCAAAGATATGAATTTACATTTGATATGCTCAATGAAACAGATATTGAATCAAGACTTGAATTCAATCTTGGCGGGAACGGAACGAACCCAGTCTGGATCGGTAATGTAAAAGTTGAGGATATCACTGGGGCTTCTGTAGACCAGGATGGTCCAAAACAGCCTCTTCCAGATGGAAATCATGTCTATAATGGCACGTTTGACCAGGGCGGCATGGATCGTCTCATGTTCTGGAACTTCTCAGTCGGTGATGCAGCTGCAACGGCATCTGTTTCTGAAGACGCTCGAGAGCTCCGTGTGTCGATTGAAGATGAAGGAAGCCATCCTGAAGCCATCAAGCTTGACCAACAAGGGGTTAATCTAGTTAAGGGAAATGATTATAAGCTTAGCTTTAAAGCAAGAGCAGACGAATCAAGAACGATTCAAGCTGTACTTTTGAATAAGGCAGGTACATCTGATTACTCTGGAATTAACACGATTGAGCTCACTTCAAATATGGAAGAGAAAATAGTTGAATTTACAATGCCAGAGGAAGTTTCTGATTCAGAGGCTCAACTTGTCTTTAGTTTTGGGGACGAAGTTGGTGATGTCTACCTGGATGATGTAGTCTTGCTTAAGACTTCAAACATCCCGGATTATGGAAACATTGACTTGTACCCATTGAAAAATGGTAATTTTTCAGACGGTTTATCATCATGGGGAAGTTATGTGCATTATGATGCAGGTGCCGAAGTTAAAGTGGAAAACGGAGAAGCAAAAGCAATTATTGGCAGTGAAGGAAATGAAACATGGAGTGTCCTTTTGGAACAAGGTAATCTAAGCCTTGCTAAAGGAGTAGTCTATGAGCTTAGCTTTGCCGCTCGTTCTACAAAGGAGAGGAAGGCTGAGGTTACGGTGGAAAACGCTGCTTACACAAGATTCTTAAGTGAGTCCATAACACTTAGTGACCAAATGCAGCAATACAAATATGAATTCGAGATGCCTATCGATGACATTACTGCCTTCAAGATGCTGCTTGGCAAAAATGCGTCGTCACCAGTCGGCGCACATGATGTATTCATTGATAATGTGGTCTTGAAGGTTAAGGACGCACCGACCGAGCAAGACCCAGAGCCGGAGCCTGTTTCCACACCTGGCATTGATAATGGAACTTTTTCAGATGGAACAAATGGATGGTCCGAATGGTGGGGCGACCAGTGGAGCGGATATGGTGCAGGTACAATGACTGATGAAAACGAAGAACTGAAGGTTGCGATTTCACAGGTTGGCGGTCAATCGTATGCCCCTCAGGTTTTTCAGAAGGGCTTGCTTTTTGAAAATGGTGCAAGCTATACTGTCACGTTTGAGGCAAGAGCAGACGTGCCAAGGAAAATGAATGTCAATATTGGAAAAGAATTAAGTTTTGATCCATGGTTTATTTACTATATGCCAACGAAAATAGTAAATTTAACTTCAGAGATGCAAACGTACAGTTATACCTTTGTAATGAATGAAGCAACGTATGCCGATGGCAAGATCGTATTCGAGCTTGGCAATATTTTAGATGGCAATGCGGCAACAAATGTCTATCTGGACAATGTAAGCATCACAAAAAATTAAGTTCTTAAGAGGCAGAACAAGAATTTAATTCTGCCTCTTTTCCTTGAATTTCGAAAAATGCTTTAGCAAATTGCTGTTGAATATAACATGGCCAGCGTAATCCTGACCATCATAGTGAACTCTTAAAGGTGGAAATGCAGTATGAATTTACAGAAAAACAACAGTCTACCTAAACAGATTGGCTTATTAGCACTTACCTGGCCTATTTTTATAGAAATGTTCTTGCACATGTTAATGGGCAGCACGGATACTTTCATGCTGTCCCATATTTCGGATGAGGCCGTTGCGGCTGTAGGGGTAGCCAATCAGCTCGTATTCTTCATGATTCTCGTATTTGGTTTCGTTGCGACAGGGACTGCGGTTTTGGTATCGCAAAATCTTGGGGCTGGACTTCAAGCGGATGCAAGGAAGATATCTGGTCTCTCGCTATCTCTTAATCTTATATTTGGGGTATTGGTCAGTGTAATTGTTGTCGGTTTCAATGATTTATTTTTACAAATGTTCAACTTGACGCCCGAAATACACCGTCTTGCTCAACAGTATCTGACGATTGTTGGCGGAACACTTTTTACCCAGGCGCTCCTTGTTACTGCGTCGGCCATACTGCGGGCAAATGGGTTAACGAAAGAGGCAATGTTCATTTCAATTATAATGAATGTCATTCACCTTGTTGGGAACAGCCTATTTATATATGGACTATTCGGCGTCCCGGAAATGGGTGTTCAGGGTGTGGCTATTTCGACAGCCATATCTCGTGCAATCGCAGTGATTCTAATATTCCGCTTACTATACCGCAGGCTCCCTATGAGAATTGCTTTAGAAGACTATCTGAACTTCAAAAAATCTTTTATCAAAAAGATATTGAAAATAGGTGTTCCTTCCGCAGGCGAAAATGTTGTGTATAACACCAGCCAGATGGCAATCACAGTCATTATTGGTTTGCTGGGGGCTATGGCATTGACAACAAGGGTATACACATTTAACATCATGTCATTCATGATGCTTTTCGGAATAGCGATAGGTCAGGGCACGCAAATACTGATTGGATACAAAGTAGGAGCCAGAGAATTTGATAAAGCCTATCATCAGCTATTAAAAAGCTTGAAACTAAGTATCATCATCACAATGGCGATCACCGTGGTTATCGTTGCAATCAGAGAACCTATACTAGGGGTCTTTACCGATAATAAGGAAATCATCAGGGAAGGAAGCAAGGTTCTGCTTCTTTGCTTAATCCTTGAACCTGGCCGAACCTTCAATATAGTCGTGATCAGTTCTCTCCGGGCAGCCGGAGATGCGGTATTCCCAGTGAAAATGGCCTTTGTCTCGATGTGGGGAATCAGTGTTCCACTCGCGTATTTATTGGGGATTAAAATGGGTTTTGGTCTTTCTGGGATTTGGATGGCTTTTATAGTTGATGAATGGTTCAGAGGAATCATCATGTATATCAGATGGAGAAGCCGTGTATGGGAGAAGAAGGTACTGGTTGATGAAAGGGTACAAACAGCATGATCGTTGATTTTTGAGAGGAGGGCAAGAAGGTGAAATACAGACAGCTTGGAAGCACAGGGATAAAGGTGTCGGAAGTTGGGTTTGGTGCATGGCAGCTCGGGAACGCCAGGGACTGGGAAGGCATGGAGGACAATCATGCAATCAGGCTGGTGCATGAAGCGCTTGATCAGGGTTGTAATTTCTTTGATACAGCTCCTAATTATGGCGGAGGTAATAGTGAGTCATTGCTTGGAAAAGCTCTTTCTGGAAGAAGGAGCGAGGCGGTGATTAATAGCAAGTTTGGGCATCATCCAGATAACACCCTCAATTTTGATTCGCAGAAAATCCGCAGTTCGGTTGAAGATAGCTTACGTCGTCTTAAAACGGATTATCTGGATTCTATTTTATTGCATAACCCTCCGTTTGAAATCTTGACTGGTAGCACAGATCATTTTGAAGTATTGGAGTCACTCAAGCAGGAGGGCAAGATCCGGGCTTATGGAGCTTCAGTGGACTCTGCGAGAGAAATTGACGAGCTGCTTCGGAATACCGGAAGCCAGGTTATTGAGGTAATGTTCAATATTTTTCATCAAGAGCCGAGGAGAGCATTCAAGCTGGCTGCAGAAAAGAATGTAGGGCTGATCGTTAAAGTTCCGCTTGATTCTGGGTGGCTATCAGGCAAATATGATGAAAACAGTATTTTTACAGACATCCGGAGTCGTTGGGACCGGGAACAGCTTAAAAAAAGAGCAGAGCTCCTGCCTGTTCTTAGGGAAATGCTGGAACCTGGTGAATCCCTGGTCCAGTTGGCTTTAAGGTATATTCTTTATTATCAGGAGGTCACTACCGTCATTCCTGGAAACAAGAATCTCGAGCAGCTGTTTGAGAATTTATCTGCTTCAGGTAAAAGGGTCTCAGTTGAAAATGCTGAGAACATAGAGGAGATTTGGGAACAAAAGCTGCAAGCTGACCCGTTGGGATGGTAAAAAAATAGAGTATTTTATGGAGGTTTAAAAACAAATGGCATATCAACCAAGCAACGACCGCTATGAAACGATGACTTATAACAGGTGCGGAAAATCAGGCCTTAAATTGCCGGCAATTTCCTTAGGGCTATGGCACAATTTCGGTGGCCAGGATACTTTTGAAAATGGACGTTCGTTAATCAGAAGAGCTTTTGATCTTGGCATCACTCATTTTGACCTTGCGAATAACTATGGTCCCCCACCAGGATCAGCAGAAGAGAACTTTGGTGCAATTCTTAAGAAGGACTTTTCAGGATACCGTGATGAAATGGTGATTTCTACGAAAGCTGGTTATGGCATGTGGGCGGGGCCTTATGGTGACTGGGGTTCAAGGAAATACCTCGTATCCAGCCTGGATCAGAGCCTGAAAAGGATGGGACTTGATTATGTCGATATTTTCTACCATCACAGACCGGACCCAGAAACTCCTTTAGAGGAAACAATGATGGCGCTAGATCATGTTGTCAGGCAGGGGAAAGCTCTGTATGTAGGATTGTCTAATTATGGAGTAGAGGAAACGAAACAAGCTATTGGAATTTTAAAAGAGCTGGGTACTCCATTGCTGATCCATCAACCTGCATACTCTATGTTTAACCGCTGGGTAGAAGACGGCCTGACCGATTTGCTCAAAGACGAAGGAGTCGGATCGATCGCATTTGTTCCATTGGCTCAGGGATTGCTGACCAACAGGTATATCAATGGAATTCCACAAGACTCCAGAGCTCTGAAGCCAAACAGCTTTCTGAATGAAGGAGATGTATCTGAAGAAGTCCTGAGAAAGGTTAGAAGTTTAAATGAGATTGCCCAGGAACGGGGCCAGTCCCTTGCCCAGATGGCACTTGCCTGGGTGCTCAGGGAACAGAAAATTACCTCAGCGCTTATTGGCGCGAGCAAGGTCAGCCAAATTGAAGAAAACGTCGCTGCTTTGAATCGTCTTGATTTCAGTGAAACAGAATTAAATATGATTGATGAAATCTTAAAATAAGAAATTCAAACAAAGCTGTAAAGCCAAATGGTTTTACGGCTTTTTTTATTGGAATGTTTTTCTTGAGCATGGGTAAAGGTAGAGGAAAAGCGGTCACATTAAGGAAGGGGATGTGACCGGTTAAGGGTAGTAAAGCGGAAACGGGTCATATAAGAAGTGATATAGCCGGTTAGGAGAAAGGCGTTATGTTCACCTATCTAAGTACCTGCTCAATAGCCCTTCTTTTTTTCAATACGACTGTTCTTTTGATAGTATTTAGTTTATATTCTCGTGAAAGCCTAACTAATATTAAGAAATCTTCATAGAGAACAATATCTTATAAGAAAAGATGAAAAGAGACTTTGGGGTGAAAAAAGTGATCAGCTTTGAAAATGTATCGAAGAAATATGACGATGGAACCTATGCAGTAAAAAATTTTAATTTACATATCAATGAAGGGGAATTGCTTGTCCTGATCGGTCCCAGCGGCTCGGGAAAAACGACCACATTAAAAATGATCAATCGATTGATTCCTCTTACGGAAGGCTACATTAAAATCAAGGATAAGATGATCAGTGACTATGATATTCATGAGCTTCGTTGGGACATTGGATATGTCCTTCAGCAAATTGCGCTATTTCCGCATATGACGATTGAAGAGAATATTGCGGTTGTCCCGGAAATGAAGAAATGGGAGCAGCAAAAGATTGATCACCGTATAGATGAATTACTGAATATGGTTGGACTTGAACCAAAGACGTACCGTAAAAGGCTTCCTCATGAATTATCGGGAGGACAGCAGCAACGAATTGGTGTAGCTCGCGCACTGGCGGCCAACCCGCCGATTATTTTAATGGACGAGCCATTCAGCGCTTTGGATCCCCTGAGCAGGGAGAAGCTTCAGGATGACCTTATCGAACTGCAAAAGAACATAAAGAAAACTATCGTATTCGTGACCCATGATATGAGTGAAGCACTAAAGCTCGGAGAACGGATTTGCCTGATGAAGAATGGAGAAGTTGTGCAGACAGGAACTCCGGAAGAGCTGATCCAACAACCTGTAAATGATTTTGTCCGTGAATTTGTGGGGATAGATCAGGGAAATCAAACTACGGTAGATGTGCGGGAAGCTATCCAACCGTTAGCCGCTGATGAACTGAACAATCTGCCTGTAATTCCCTCAACAGTATCTATAAATGAAATTCTTTCGTTATTGAGTGAGCATGAACAGCTGGCGGTTGAAGACATGGATGAAATAATCGGGACCATAGACAGGCGTGGAATGATCCGGATTTTATCCAGGCAGATGGAGGGGATGATATGAATAGCTGGACTTCCACATTCATAGATAGAAAGGACGATCTTTTAAGTTCTCTTCTGGAACATATCCAAATTTCATTTATAGCACTGTTTTTCGCTGTCCTAATTGCCATACCTTTGGGAATCTATCTTACCAGAAAGAAGCAAATATCGGAGGGAATCATTGGGGTAACAGCTGTTCTGCAAACGATCCCTTCGCTTGCATTACTTGGTCTATTGATACCGCTATTCGGAATAGGGAAAGTCCCTGCCATCATCGCCCTCGTGGTATATGCGCTGCTGCCGATATTAAGGAATACATACACAGGAATCAATGAGGTGGATCCATCGCTAATTGAGGCCTCTCGTGCCATGGGAATGAACAGCAAGCGACGTCTGATGAAAGTCGAACTCCCTTTGGCGATGCCGGTCATTATGGCTGGCATCAGGACGGCTATGGTTTTGATTGTCGGAACAGCGACGATTGCTGCGCTGATTGGAGCAGGAGGGTTGGGAGACCTGATCCTTCTCGGAATCGACAGGAATAATACGGCTTTAATTGTACTTGGCGCAATACCCGCCGCCTTGCTTGCCATCCTGTTCGACATTGTGCTTAGAAGGTTCGAAACTGTTTCCTTTAAAAAATCTCTTATCACCATTGGTGCCATATCTTTAGCAGTCCTTTTAATAATGGTCATTCCATTTTTAGGCGGGAAAAATGAAGAAGAGATCGTCATTGGGGGAAAGCTGGGTTCCGAACCTGAGATTTTAATCAATATGTATAAACTTCTGATTGAAGAAGAAACGGACCATTCTGTCCAGATGAAACCTGGGCTGGGGAAGACTTCATTTGTTTTTACGGCGTTGGAAAATGGCAATATTGACATCTATCCCGAATTTACCGGCACGGCCATTTCGGAATTTTTAAAAGAAACGGCCAGCAGCACAAGCCGGGAAGAAGTATACCAGCAGGCAAAAGAAGGGATGAAAAAAGAGTTCGAGATGGAAATGCTTCAGCCTATGGACTATAACAACACCTATGCTTTAGCTGTTCCAAAACAGCTGGCAATTGAAAATGGCTTGAAAACCATTTCCGATTTAAAAGCGATTGAATCCTCGCTAAAGGCAGGTTTCACACTAGAATTTTCAGATAGAGAAGATGGTTACAAAGGAATCAAAAAGCTCTACGGACTAAAGCTTCCAAGCCTGATCACAATGGAGCCAAAACTAAGATATCGAGCGGTCAAAAATGGCGAAATAAACCTTGTAGATGCCTACTCAACAGACAGTGAACTCCAGCGATACAAACTCGTCGTGCTTGAAGATGATAAAAACTTATTCCCTCCATATCAGGGTGCGCCTCTTTTGAGAGCTGAAACAGCAGAGAAATATCCGGAAATCGTTAAGGCACTCAACAAGCTAGCCGGTAAAATAACAGATGACGAAATGCGGAAAATGAATTACCAGGTGAATGTAGAAGGGAAGTCGGCTGAGGAGACTGCTCGGGAGTACCTTTTGGAAGCGGGATTTATTGATTAATCCTAAAAGAGGTGCAATAGAAAGTTACGGTGTCAACTCAATATTAAAAGAATGGAAAACCCTCGCGGCATGATTAGCGAGGGTTTTTGTTTGCCTAAGTTTTGAAGTATTAAAAAAAAAAGATAAATTTCAGGTACTCCTAGGGGTTTTATATGTGATTTGACTCACTACATTGATAATCATTCGCAATTAAGATGAAGGTAAGAAATCAAAGGAGGGGATTTGGTTGAAAGTGACAGACGGAAAGGCCCAGGCAGAAGTTCAGGATGAAATCGTAGAGGTTACCAGTGACGACAAATCGAAGGTAGGAACCTGGATATCTGTTGGAGTAGTAGGAGCAGTCATTCTTGCTACGTACTTTATTCTATTTGGACTCTATATGGCAAGAGTTTAGAAGGGGGAGCGAAAAAGATGCATTTAGATGAAAAAATCTGGCTGTTTTTAAGTTTTGGAATGATCATGGGTTTCATGATTTTTACTGGGTATCAAGCAGTGGCTTTGGGAATGGGGCCCCCAAGCCATAAAGAAACGATCGATCCTCAAAAGGTCGATGAAACAGCTCCATTTGATGAGCCGGGAATAAAACAAATCGGTGAAAATGAGTATGAAGTTGTCATGACCCTGCAGGTGTTTAGTTTTACACCAATGGAAATCGAAGTCCCAGCTGGTTCAACCGTCCATTTCACGTTAACGTCAAAAGATGTTGTTCATGGTTTCCAGGTGGCAAATACGAATTTAAATGCAATGGTTATGCCGGGGCATATCCAAAAAATATCTCAAAAGTTTGATCAACCGGGTGAATATTTGGTGTTATGCAATGAGTATTGCGGTGCAGGGCACCAGGCTATGAGCACGAAGATCATCGTAAAATAAAAAGGGGGGAAACAATGTGCAGTCTGCAATAAGATCAACTTCATTTAAACAGAAAACAAATCAAATATTAGGAATCAGCCAGGAAGATGCCAGGATTTCGAAATCATACTTATCTATCGCATTTATCGCATTGCTGCTCGGCGGTTTTCTTGGATTGTTACAAGGGTTGAATCGTGCTGGTGTCCTGCAATTGCCGCCGTGGCTTAACTATTATCAGGTGCTGACGGCTCATGGAATCCTGTTAGTTGTTGTATTGTCCGCGTTTTTCACGATTGGGTATTTTTATGCCGGACTCTCTCATACACTGGGAGGATTGCTGCCTAAAGTAAGGAAAATGGCATGGATCGGCTTTTGGATAAAAATTTTCGGATTTGTATTGGTCGTCATTCCAATTTTAAAGAATGAAGCATCCGTCATGTATACCTTCTACCCGCCAATGGCTGCATCGCCAATGTTTTACTTTGGCTTAGTGTTCATTGTATTAGGCATCTGGATGCTTTCATTGGGAGCATTTACACAGGTAGCGAACTGGAGAAGGAACCACAAGGGACAACATCTCCCGATACTCGCCTTCTTTGCAACTGGTGTCTTTGTCCTGTTAGTCGGCGCAACAGCTTTTGTTGCAGTAGAAGTCCTTTTCATGATCATTCCATGGACACTTGGCTGGACTGACGGCATAAACGTATTGCTGGCGCGTACACTTTTCTGGGCATTTGGCCATACTGCCGTTAACATTTGGTATCTGACAGCTGTATCAGCATGGTATGTAATCGTTCCAAAAATAATCGGCGGAAACCGCTGGAATGATCTTTTAACTCGTATGGTTGTCATTCCGTTAGTGATCATGAACATTACCGGCGGATTTCACCATCAGATCATTGACCCGGGTATTTCCGAGTCCATCAAATATATGCACGTTTTCATGAGCCTTGCAATCGGATTTCCTTCTTTAATGACCGCGTACGCGATGTTCAGGGTTTTTGAACGTACGGCAAGAGCGAAAGGCGGAAAAGGTTTAGTTGGCTGGTATAAAAAGATGCCATGGGGCGATGTACGATTCCTGTCACCGTTTATCGCCATGGTAGCATTCATTCCCGCTGGAGCTGGCGGAATTGCACAAAGTACGAACCAATTAGACCAGGTTGTACACAATACGATGTGGGTGGTAGGTCATTTCCACATAACGCTTGGTATGTCTGTCATCATGACCTTCTTCGGCATCAGTTACTGGCTGGTACCATACCTTTCAAAACGGGTGTTGACTCCCGGCATGAATAGATTGGGAGTGATTCAAACCGCCATATGGACTTTAGGGATGGTGATCATGGCGATTTCCATGCATATCGTGGGTCTTTTCGGTTCTCCGCGAAGAACTTCATTCACAACCTATGGAAATTTTGCAGAAACGCTTGGATGGAATCCATATATGGTTGCAGTAGGCATTGGAGCAAGTTTATTGCTAGTGGCCGTCATCATGCAAGTTTATGCGGTTTTCAATCTCATGTTCTTTGCTCCAAAGGGAGTAACAGAGTTTCCAATTGCAGAAGAGGAAGCAGGAGCAGCGAAAACACCATACTGGACAGAGCGCTGGGGAATCTGGGTGGTGCTCATGCTATTGGTTGTTTCAATGGCATATGTCCTGCCAATCGCAGACATGATTATGAATGCACCTCCTGGCTCGCCGCCATTTAAAACGTGGTAAAAAGAAAAGCGCAAGCGCCTTGTTCAGCCCCGACAAGCGTTGGAGGGCCGACCGGTGAAGTCGTTCTTTGACTTCATTGGGCGGACCGAAACGATCGAGGAGCTAGGCGCTGGAGCTGGACACTAATGTTGGTTCAAAAACTTTCTTACCTTTTTAAATGTAAGCAAAGAGATAGCTCCTACATTCAGGGCTATCTCTTTCAAATCAGCACACTATGTGAAATTGGAATCTATTGAAGAATCATCACTGAAAAAATGGGATGTGATCAATTTGATCAAAAATCGGCAAACGACCGTTTCTTGCATAGTTGTATTGGTGTTTGGACTGTTTTTATTTTATACAGGAACAGACGGATTCACTGCTTATACAGCAGAGACAGCAAGAGTGACAAAGCTGGTTGAGGAACAGCCCCAGTTTCCGGAATTAACCTTTGAGGATAGTGAGGGTCGGACCTATTCAATATCTGAATTCGAAGGTAAGTATGTATTTATCACTTTTATTTATACAGGTTGCACCACTATTTGCATAAAACTAGAGGAAAACATGTCGCAGGTGTACAATCTGCTTCCCAGTGAGTATATAGGCAAGGATATTGTCTTTTTAAGCATAAGCTTTGATCCAGGCAAAGATGATCCTGCTACGTTAAACAAGTATAAGGATTTATTCGGAAGTGACGGAGAGACTTGGAGAATGGCAAGGATTCCGGACCAGGATCAGTTAGATACCTTACTGAAGAAGTTTGGCGTCATTGTAATTCCAGATGGAAATGGGAACTTCGCACATAATTCAGCGTTTTATTTAGTGGACCGGCAAGGAGCGCTAGTGGATGTAATGGATTTTACACAGGTAAATGATGCGGCAGATAAGTTGATAGAGACTCTAGAAACAGACTGGGGGAAATAACGATGAATCAGTTTCTTATCGGGCTTGTCCTTTTAATCGGTTTAATGCTTCCTCCTGTTGCAAACTTAATGGAATCCGTCATGATCATTCACATGCATATGCAAATGCCTATGCTAGTGATTGCCGGTTTTTTCATGGGACAGTTTTTCCAGCAGAGGTTTCCTCATTTCTTTTCAAAATATAATCAAGAGGGAATCCCAGGAATCCTCCTCTTTATCATTATAATGGGTTATTGGATGCTGCCGCGCACAATGGATGAAGCGTTGACTGTAAATAGTGTGGAATTATTCAAGTTTATCAGTTTGCCATTCCTCGCGGGAGTGCCTCTAAGAGATTCCTGGAAGAAACTCAGCAAGAATCGAAAAAATTATACCATTGCATTTTTTACAGTGATTTTTTTCGGGATGGGCTGGTTATATATTCAAGCAAACGACCAGCTATGCAATAATTATCTAGTAGTTGACCAGATTATCCTCGGCTGGGGATTCATCACAATGGCCATTTGTATGGTGGTTTACTTAGCTTATACGGTGTTAGTGGATCCTTCTTTATATGAGTAGAAACCCATGGGTCTGTTATAATAAGTTGAAGGACTTGTTAAGGAAATCCGGGTCTATTTTGTTATAGGGTTATTTTCTTGTTTGCAATGCAGATTTGGTTGGAAGTCGTAGTTTAGGAGGATCAAAATGAAAATCGCAATCTCGTTCAGTGGCGGGAAGGACTCTACGCTAGCATTATACAAAATTCAAAACAATCCTGATTTTGAGGTTGATTCACTGCTCGTGACCCTGACAGAAGGATTCGATCGCGTATCGATTCATGGAGTCCGCTACGAGCTGTTGAAGCTCCAGTCTGAGTCATTAGGTATTCCATTAAGAGAGGTATGGCTTCCTCAGGACTGTCCGGATGAAAAGTATCAAGAAATAATGGGGAAAACTGTTGCTGGTATGAGAGAAGACGGAGTTACCCATATCGCTTTTGGCGATATACATCTTCAGGATGTTCGGGAATATCGAGAAAGTATGTTATCAGCATCGGGAATAACCCCTATCTTTCCTCTCTGGGGATTACCTGTTGAGGAAGTAAGTCGTGAGTTTGTTGAACTTGGATTCAAAACGGTTTTAACATGTGTTGATTTAGAAAGTCTGGAGCCGTCCTATGCAGGTAAAGTATATGATAGAAAATTTATCATGGAGTATCCGAAAGACCATGATATTTGCGGAGAGAATGGAGAATTCCATTCATTTGTGTTCGATGGACCTAACTTTACATTCCCCATCAATTATAGATTAGGCGAGGAAAAAGTGACAAAGGACTATTTCACTCAAAAAGATAGATTCTTGTATATAGATTTAATCCCGTATTAAAGTTTATAAACTTTTAAGTGCAAATAAATAGTAAACAAACTTCCAGCAATGAAAAAAATGACGCCCGAAATTGAGTTTGGAGAAAGATAATGTAAAAGATCCATAAAAAGCACCCCTTTATTTAGATAGAAATATCGTATTGCGATATTTTGTATTTTAATTATATCGTGTTAAGATATATTTATCAACAAGAAAGTAAGGTGGAATTTTTGCTTAGTAAAGACGTATATGAATACCTTGGTGAGTTTCGGTACCAATTGAGGAAGTTCCAGAAGTTCAGTGAAACAGCAGCTGAAAATATGGGCATCACAGCTCAGCAGCACCAATTAATGCTAGCCATAAAAGGGTACCCGGAAAGGGATTATGCTACACCGAGCGAGCTGGCAGAACGATTGCAAATCACCCATCATTCATGTGTTGGCCTGATTGACCGTAGTGAAAAATCAGGACTGGTCTCACGCAGGAAAAACCCGGAAGACGGCCGAAGTGTCTTTGTAGATGTAACCGCTAAAGGAATGGAGATCCTCGAGGGTCTATCTGAGATTCATCTTGAAGAAATAAAGCGGATCGGATTGTTTAAGGAGAAGCTTTGAGTATAAAGCAGGGGCATCACACAACTGAATGAGCGAGAATAGTGGAGAAAAAATTAGTTTATTAAGAGGTAACTTATGAAAAAAAGAATCATCTATTTTGGAATTATAACTATAATCATATTCCTTCTTTTGCTTGGGACTTATAAATTAATGAATTCAAGAACATTTCAGTTGTTCGGAGGACTGACAGCCGAAGTAAATACCGACGAAAAAGTAGTGGCTTTAACCTTTGATGATGGCCCCACACAACAAGTGGGAGACATTTTGCCAATACTAGAGAAGTACGATGCTAAGGCAACATTCTTCTTGATTGGTAACAAAATTGAAAAAAATCCAGAAGAGGCACAGATGATTGTCCGTGCAGGTCATCAAATTGGGAATCACACATACTCTCACAATAGGATGGTATTGAAGTCTCCTTCCTTTATCGAAGAGGAAATCGAGAAAACCAATACGCTGATAGTAAACGCCGGTTTTACCGGTGAAATAGATTTCCGGCCGCCTAATGGAAAAAAACTGCTCGCCCTTCCTTATTACCTGGACAAGCAAAATATTGACACAATCACCTGGAATCTGGAACCCGATTCCTATTACACCAAGTCATCTGACAAGATAAATTATGTAAAGAAAAATGTGAAACAGGGATCCATTATCTTATTGCATCCTATGTATGATGAGACAGGCGAAGAGCTTAAAACACTTGAGGGAATATTGCAGACATTAAGTAAAGAAGGATATAAATTTACCACGGTAAACGATCTTCAGGAGATGTAAATGATATGTACATCATATATGGACAAATAAAAAAGCCGTAAAACCAATTGGTTTTACGGCTTTATTGTTAAGTGGAGAATAGGGAGTTAGAACCCATGATCTCAACGTTACTTAAAAGTATTCAAATACAATATAAATAGTAATGGTTACGATTTGTGTTGACTCACTCAGAAAAAGAAGCTATATTAATAAATAGTTCATAAATCGTAATGATTACGATTATTGATTAAATTTTTTATACTGTCACTCTTAAAGGTTATTTAAAGAAATCAAAACTGGTTTTCCTTTTAGAGAGTTTAAAGCTGTCTCCTATACTAGGGGTCTATCAAGTGAAACAAGGTGTTAAACGTAAGAAGTTTTTTTACTTTTTAGCAGCTGGAACAATCGTATCTGCACCTCTGATGTGGAATGAATTTGTTCTTCCTAGCTTAATAGGGTGTTTTTATCTTATCTGTATTGGTGTTGTTTCTCTAATAGGGCAAATCGTCTTAACGAGTGCCTTTACACATGAGAACATTATCGTTGTTGAAGTGGTGCGATACATAGGTATTTTTTTCAATATCATGTGGGGATTGTCATATGGGGTGAGACAACAAGTTTTTTATCTGTCATGGGTGGTGCACTAATTATCGCGGTCTCAATCATTTTGTCAAGACAAAAGAACACAATGGTTTCTTTAAAGCAGCAAGTTAATTAAATTGAAATTGGAGTGGAATACATGCTTAAAAAGTTTATTACGCTTATGGCAATAGCTATCATCTTTATTTTTGTATCAGGATGTAACAATCAACAGAAAAGCAGTAATTCAATGAAAGAGGAAGTCTCACCTAAATCAACAGAATCAGGGGAAAAATCACTTACATTATTGTTCAGCTTTGCATCCAAAACAATTGATCCTCATCAAGATTGGATGGGTGTCCGTGCAGGCATTGCAGAGACTTTAGTTAAAATTGATGAAAACCTTACGATCAAGCCGTGGTTAGCTGAATCTTGGGAACAAGTGGATGATAGAACATGGACGTTTACATTGCGAGAGGGGATTACGTTTCATGATGGTACTCCAATGAATGCAGAAGCGGTGAAAGCCTCATTCGAAAGAGCCTTAAGTGTAAACGATTCTATTAGCTCTAGCCTAAAAATTGAGTCAATGGAAGCAAACGGTCAAGAAATTACGTTTGTGACAAAGGAAAAATACCCAGCATTTCTATCGGAACTTGTGCACACTAATGCTTCCATTATTAAGGTGGATGCAGATAACATAAGCGAGAGGCCAATTGCTACAGGTCCGTTTAAAGTGGCGGATTTTTTACCTGAGTCTGAAATCAAGTTAGAGAAGTATGCTGACTATTGGGATGGCGCTGCAAATATTGATAAAGCAACCATTAAATTCAACTCCGATGGGAATGTCCGTGCGCTAGCCCTTCAATCGGGTGAAGCGGATATTGCCTATCATTTACCTCCTGAAGGACTTAGTGCAATTGAAAACAGTAACAATCTTCGAGTAGAGTCGGTGTCAAGCTTGCGGGTTCATTTTATCTTGTATAACTCAGCAAAGCCAGCCTTGCAAGATGGAAAGGTTCGAAAAGCATTAGACTTACTGGTGAATCGGCCTGTGATGGTAAATGAGATAATGAATGGCCATGCTACAGCTGCAAATGGACCTTTTAATCCTTCATTCCCATTTGCTTCAGATATTGATCCGGCTAGCTATGATCCAGCTAAAGCAAAATCTTTACTAAAAGAAGCGGGGTATGAGAAAAACAAAGCTGGAAAACTTGAAAAAGATGGTGAAGTTCTTCAGCTGACAATTGCCACTTATCAGGGAAGACCTGAATTGCCTTTAATGGCTCAATATCTACAAGCAGAAGCAGCTAGTTTAGGGATTGATATCAACATAGTAACGGTTGAGGACATTGATACTTATTTGTGGGAACAACAAAATGAGTGGGATATGGCGACATATTCTAATTTAACAGCTCCAAGAGGGGATGGAGGATACTTCTTTAACGTTGCTTACTTGCCAGAGGGTTCTTTAAACCCTGGACAAATCAACATTCCGGAAGTAAACGAATTAACGGAACAACTAAATGAAAAAGCCGATCAACAAGAACGAATTGCTTTACAAAAGAAAGCGGTGGCTATTATTCAAGAACAGCTTCCGCAATCCTTTATTTTACACCCGCATATCATTGTCGGTGTAAATGAACGGGTGAAAAATTGGAGCCCAGGATCAGAAGAGTATTATTCGATTACGAATTCAATAGATGTTGAATAAGAAAGAATTGTGAAAGTGTCTACGATACTTTCACTTTTCTTGTTCTTTTCAGTGTATAGGAGGTGCCTGGGGTGAGAAAAATTTTGTCTATCGTTGCTTCAAGGCTTGTTCAATTATTCATCATGGTTTCAATCCTTTCTTTTGTGACCTTTGTATTAATTAAGGTCACACCTGGTGATCCCATTCGGGATTTGCTAAATGTAGATGATGTTGTTGCAACAAAAGCTGATGAGGAAAGGTTAAAGATAGAATATGAGTTTGATAAGCCAATTTTCGTTCAATATGGAAAATGGATTTTGAATGTCATGCATTTTGATTTGGGAGAATCTATTATTTCCAAACGACCAGTTAAGGAAATGATCCTTAGCAGATTGCCAGCGACCATTTCCTTAACGACTGGTGGCATGGTCGTACTGTTTTTACTTTCCATTTCATTTGGAACTCTAGGTGCTGTTTATGAAGGTCGTTGGCCAGACTTTATTAGCAGATGGGTGGCCATGTTAGGTGCTTCTATTCCTAGTTTTTGGCTGGGTCTATTGTTAATTTATTTCTTTTCCTTAAAACTTAATCTTTTACCGGTAATGGGAAAGGGGACGTTAGCCCATTTTGTATTGCCCTCGATCACACTAGGTGTTGCTATGGCTCCAATGTATATTCGACTCTTACGTGAGCGTCTTATTTCTACATTACAAAGTTCGTACATTGAGGCAGCCAGGGCAAGGGGATTAAGTAAAGAACGGATCCTATTCTTTCATGCCTTAAGAGGAAGTCTAATACCGTTGCTTACTATGTTTGGCTTGAGTATTGGAAGCCTTTTAGGAGGAGTTACGGTAATTGAAATCCTTTTCTCTTGGCCGGGAATGGGAGAGCTTATTGTGAGCTCGGTAAAACAACGTGATTATCCTGTCATACAAGGTTACATTCTCATAGTGGGTTTTTTAGTTGTGCTTACCAATCTAATTGTCGATTTATTATATTTAGTTGTTAATCCTCAAATCAAACAAGGAAAGGAGACTGTGTAATGGAACCGGCTTTGATAAAAGCTAAAGCATTTAAACTTATCCATGATCCTAATATGACAATAGGACTTTTCCTTGTTGTGCTATTAGGCGGGGTAACAATCCTTGGTGGATGGCTTCTTCCACACGATCCCTTTCAAATAAATATGAATAATAGATTACAAGGAACTTCCTTGGACCATTGGTTTGGTACAGACCAATTAGGGCGGGATGTATTTTCAAGAATTATTTATGGTGCAAAATTAACCATCGGACTCGGTGTATTTGCCATTATGATAGCTGTGGTTATCGGCGTACCAATTGGTCTTTTTTCAGGTTTTATAGGTGGAAGAGTAGATGCTTTCTTAATGAGAATTGTAGACGGCATATTGTCGTTTCCCGATTTTATTCTTGCTATTGCCATTGCTGGTATGCTTGGACCTAACTTAACAAATTTAATCATAGCGATCGTTTTAGTGAGATGGATCGTATATGCACGAGTTGTGCGTGGATTGGTGCTGGCTGAGAAAGAAAAGGAGTATGTGCTAGTTTCCAAGGTCTCGTTTTCTAGTGCCTTCAAAACAATAAGGATGCATTTAATTCCGCAAATTCTTCCAGATATCATTGTCATGGCTGCCATTGATGTGGGGAAGGTCATTCTGCTCATCTCTGCGTTTTCTTATATTGGTCTCGGAGCACAGCCGCCTATTCCAGAATGGGGAGCTATGTTGAATGAAGGGCGTTCATACTTTCAAGTCGTACCTTCTCTAATGATTTACCCAGGTCTCGCCATTATGTTAACGGTATTATGCTGCAACCTGCTAGGTGATGGACTGAAAAACTATTTTGATATTCGCAAAAGGAGGGGTTAATGATGAAAAGTTCTTTGATTTCCATACAAGATTTGCGGATTACTAGTCAATCAGAAGAGAAGGTGTTAGTTAGCAATGTCAATTTAGAGATTGAAAAGGGAGAAATTGTCGGTCTTATTGGAGAAAGTGGCAGCGGAAAAAGTTTAACCGCTAGAGCTGTCATGAGACTTCTCCCCCCAGATATGAAAGTTAGTGGGGAAATTTTTTATAAAGGTACTGATATGCTGGCGGTCAATCCTAAAGAGGACCGTCATTTACTTGGAAGTGGAATAGGTATGATCTTTCAAGATTACAGAGGCAGCTTTACTCCTTTTATTAAAATTGGTAATCAGATGATCGAAACAATTCGAACACATTACAAGATGACTAAAAAAGAAGCAAAAAATATTGCTCTTAATGTTCTGGAAGAAATGGGACTAGAATCAAAACGAGTTTATGGAAGCTATTCTTTTCAACTAAGTGGAGGACAGGTTCAGCGCGCAGCTATAGCGATGTCGCTAGCTTTAAAACCAGATTTAATCATTTGTGATGAAATGACGACAGCACTGGATGTAATGAGCGGTGAAAGAGTATTAGATTATATTGATCAAATAAGGAATAATACAGGTTGCTCTGTCTTAATGATTACTCATGATTTAGCATTAGCCTATAAAAGGACAGATCGTATGTATGTCATGAATCAAGGAGAAATAGTCGAAGAAGGTTTACCTGAACAAATTCGCTGTCATCATAAACATCCTTATACAAAAAAACTTTGTTCTTGCTTATTGGCTCTCCCTGCAGAGAAGTCAATACAAGAGAAAAGAGCGTATTCAGTATGAGCCTGATCATAGAAGGTCTTTCAAAACAGTACACCAAGGGTACTCAAGCGTTAAGGCATATTTCCCTCACAGTTCCAGAAGGTGAATGTGTTGGCATAGTTGGAGAAAGTGGCAGCGGAAAAAGTACGTTAGCCCGTATTCTATTAGGATTGGAACCATATAAAGAAGGTTTTATCACTTATAAAGGGAAGCAAATCGTCCCAAAAAATCGAAGTTCGTTACGCGAATACCGTAAGAGTGTCCAAATGGTTTTCCAGGATTCTACCAGCACATTAAACCCTAAATTGCCAGTATGGAAAAGTTTACTAGAACCATTGGATAATTATAAAGAAGCCTCACCTTCATTTCTGGAACAAGGTCTTACAAAATTGGAAAAGGCAGAGAAGCTTTTAGAAATAGTTGGATTAGAAAAAGAAATGATTAATCGTTATCCAGGGGAGTTAAGTGGGGGACAAAAGCAGCGTGTTAGTATTGCTAGAGCCATTAGTCTTGAACCTTCACTTCTGGTTTGTGATGAACCTACTGCTAGCTTAGATGTAACAGTACAAGTTCAAATCCTGCAACTTCTCAAGGAGCTTCAAAGGAAAACCAACATGACCATTCTTTTTATTTCTCACGACATAAGAGCTGTTGCGTATTTATGTGAGCGAATGATCGTTCTAAAAGACGGTTTAATGGTTGATGAGTTCAGAATGGATGACATTTATCACAGGGAACGTCATCCCTATACAAAAGCCCTTATTCAAGCAGCTTCGTTAGAATAAGTCATGTCTGGATAGGAGGAGTTTATGAAGTTGGCAACTGAATCATTAAAGGCCTTAAATAGTACTGCATCCTTTAGTCATAGGGAGTATTTAATGTTGGCTATTCCACTTATAATATCAGGAATTTCAACACCAATTTTAGGGGCTGTTGATACTGCAGTAGTGGGAAGAATTCCTGATCCGGCTTCAATCGGCGGAGTTGCGGTTGGGGCTGTTATCTTTAATACGATGTACTGGCTCCTTGGATTTCTTCGTGTCAGTACAAGCGGATTTACCGCTCAAGCAGAAGGAGCAAATAATCAAACTGAAATGATATTTTCCTTAGTTAGGCCAATGATTTTAGCTATATTGTTTGGCATAATTTTTATTCTTTTACAAGCTCCTATCCTATCCATTGCACTATCTTTGATTGGAGGAAGTGAAGCAGTATCATCCTTTGCATCCACCTATTTTTCGATTCGAATATGGGGAGCACCTTTTATTCTATTAAGCTACGTCATTATTGGCTGGCTGATTGGAATGGGAAAGGTTCGCTTAGCTTTGGCTACTCAAATATGGATGAATGTATTGAACATTCTATTAGACCTTGTTTTTGTCTTAGGTTTAGGAATGGGAGTAAAAGGCGTTGCTTATGCAACCCTTATAGCTGAAGTTAGTGCGGTACTGTTAGGGGCGTGGCTTCTATATTTCACTAATAGAGAGAAACTAGCTGATATAAAGATCACGATGTTACTGGATACAGAACCCATTCTAAAGATGATGAAAATGAACCGGGATTTATTTCTGAGGACTGCATGTTTACTCACGATGACCGTAATATTTACCTCTATCGGTGCAAGTATGGGCGAAGTAACTTTAGCAGCTAATGCTATTTTGCTGCAAATTCACTATATAATAGCTTATTTATTTGGTGGGTTTGCTAATGCCTCTAGCATTTTGGTTGGCAGAGCTATTGGTGGAGCAAATCAGTATTTGTATAAGCAGGCAATTAGCCTTTCGGCTCAGTGGGGATTTGCTTCGGCAGTTCTATTGAGTTTAAGCGTACTTTTTTTCGGTGAAAATTTTATCTCCTTATTTACGACAATTGCTGAAGTGGAAGATTTAACAAAGGATTTCCTGATGTGGATGATGCTGTTTCCAATATTGGGTTTCTGGGGTTTGCAGCTAGAAGGAATTTTTTCCGGTGCTACTGAAGCAAAATCGATCAGAGATTCCATTGCATTAGCTTTAATTGTCTTTTTAATTACTCTTTGGTTATGTGTGCCTCTGTATCAAAATCATGGATTATGGATGGCGTTTATCCTATTTAGTTTATCTCGTTCTTTCTTTTTATCGTTATTTGTACCAAAGTTAACTCGTGAAAAAATGGTTAACCTAGGCTAACCTCCTGGTTCACTAATTATAATAAAGAGGAGTATTAAAGACACATACTGAGAGCATGTATATAGGATTTACTAAAAGATCATATATCTGATGTTTAAAGGCTGGGAGGAATGCAAGGACTGGGGAGTTGAGGTTTTTGAGGATGAATACTCATGAAGAGAAAGAGAAAACTAGAAAATGGTGACAGGTACCTAATGATACCTGTCATTTTTATTTACAAATTGATAAATTAGCTGGTTAAGTTCTTTCGCACCCTTAGTGGGGACACGGTGGTCAACATTCTCGATAAAATGAAGGTCGTTTTGAGGAAGTTTTTCATGCAATTGCTTTGCATAAGAGTGAAAGGGCTTATCCTTCTTGCCATAAACCAGTAAGATTGGCAGATCAATCTCCTCTAGCTGATTGACACAATTGTATTTTAGACTATAGCGGTAATATTGCTCAATATTGCGGTAATCCCCTTTTCTTGCTTCTGAAAACATATTTTTAAACAGCTTTATATTAGCTGAATTACTCCAGGAGATGGACCAGGCTAATAAGTTTATGGCTCCTTTGCTTGAAAGCTTGATTCCTAAAGAAATCTTCTTTCTCAAGTAATCGTCATTCACATCGGGCATTGCCCCAACCGAAATTCCTCCCAAAGCTCTCTCAGGAAACGTCAGCATAAATTCTAAAACAATAGAACCGCCCGTCGAATATCCGCATATAAACGCTTTGTTTATATTAAGGTGGTCCAATAGTCGAATGATATCCTTAATAATCAGTGGATAGGTTATTGGTTCGGGGGAGTAGGGGCTATTTCCATGGCCCCTGATATCAAACGTAATGATCTGAAAATTTTTCGAGAGTTCTTCTAACTGATATTTGAAGTTCACTGAAGTCAATACAGGCGGGTGAATAAAAACGATCGGAGTTCCGCTTCCTTTTACAGTATAATACAGGCTGGCACTTTTCATATTCAACAATGGCATGTACTTGTCACCTCAACTACTTATTATTATTTAACCAATTCGTCTGACCTGGAAGCGTTGAATCATCAAACAAAATTATTGGAGGAATCATTGGATATTTTTCCTTACTTTATTACAAAAAATGCATATTGCCTGGGTAAGTGAAACGGGAAAAGGATATGAAAGGTAAAATCCCATGAAATGTAGGGAGTTACGGCAGTTAATGCTAAGTTGAATCAACATAGCAATATAAATGCGTTATGAAATACAGAGACAATAGTTGTATAGTGTAACTTCAGCAGAGAGGAATAATGTTAATAGAGGAAGAAGCTTTGCTATCTGTAAATTACTTGAGGAGAATGGATGGAACCGATTTAAAGAAGTAGAATTAAGCGCATATAAAGCATATTGATAAGACAACCGAAAAAAAGCCGTAAAACCAATTGAGGTTTTACGGCTTTTTTAGAAAGTGGAGAATAGGGGGCTCGAACCCCTGACCTCAACGCTGCCAGCGTTGCGCTCTCCCAGCTGAGCTAATCCCCCATATCTAAATAGATAAGGTACAAGAAAGATTATATAACCATCTTGCTGGACATGCAAGACAAAATTTTATTGGTAAACTAAAAAAAGCCGCGATTGAGCGGCTTTCCTATAAACCTTCAATTTCAACCCGGTTAATGCCTTCGATTTCCGATACCGCTTCATACACATCAGTAGTCTTTCTGCGGAAGTCCACGGTTACAATCAATTGTACCAGCTGGTTTCCTTCTGCCAGATCCTTAATGCGGACGTTTTTCAAGGCGATTTTTTCCCCTTTAATCCTGGTAATGATATCGGCAATGCTTTCCCGGCTATTGACATTGAACTGCAGACGGATCTCTTTTTCCCTTAATTGTCTTGGACCTATGAAAGTCATTAGGAACGGTATGAATTCCACACTTACGATAAGTAGAGCAACACCTGCAATGGCTTCCCAGTAAAATCCCGCGCCTACCGTGATTCCAATTCCTGCAGCACCCCAAATCATCGCGGCTGTAGTCAGTCCTGAAATCGTGTCGTTCCCTCTTCGTAAAATAACCCCGGCACCGAGGAACCCGATACCTGATACGATCTGGGCTGCCAAACGGAGAGGATCCATCGTGATATTAACGTCTTCATCCCCTGGGAACATATAAGCTGATTCACTTGATACAATCGTCAAAAGACAGCTGACAATCGATATAACCAAGCTCGTTTTAAGGCCAACAGGTTTTCTTTTTATTTCCCTTTCAAGCCCAATGACCAGGCCCAAGAAAGCGGATATCCCCAACTTAAGTAAAATTTCCATATCAATTGAATAATACATGTCGTTTCTCCTGCCCCTGATAAGATGTATTTACTTTCCCTAAAAATGACGGACTAAACTTCTCATTGATAAAATAAAATTTTATTCAAGATAAAAATTCGATTTCATTGTAAAATACATATAATTCACATTGTGTTACTTAAAGGAGAATGGAAATGGAATCACCTAAAGTAAATCCTTATATGGCGGTAGCAATCGGCGTGGTGGCAGTCTCAACTTCTGCGATCCTTGTCAAAGTCTCATCTGGACCATCAGGAGTCATAGCTTTTTACCGATTATTCTTTTCTGTACTATTAATGCTGCCGGTGTTTCTTATAAAGTATGTTTCTGAACTTCGTCTTATTACGAAACGGGATTGGGTATTCACAGGGATAGCCGGTGTTTTTCTGGCTTTTCATTTTATCCTCTGGTTTGAATCACTAAACTATACCTCAGTAGCAAGTTCAACTGTGCTGGTGACTCTGCAACCGTTATTTGCATTTGTTGGGGCCTACCTGTTTTTTAAGGAACGTGTATCCGTTAAAGCGATTTTAAGCGGAGTAATTGCAATCGGCGGCAGTGTCATCATCAGTTGGGGTGATTTTAAAATTAGTGGAAGCGCACTGTTTGGAGACTTTTTGGCGATTGTTGCATGCGCCTTGGTAACCGTCTACCTTTTATTTGGCCAAACCGTCAGAAAGAGAATGTCTTTAATAACCTATACTTTTATCGTCTATAGCATCAGTTCAATTACTTTGTTCTTCTATGTAATTGCAGTGGGTGATTCGTTCTACCCATATCCCACAAGTGATTGGGTTTATTTCATCCTCCTTGCGTTGATCCCAACTTTGCTTGGCCATACATTGTTTAACTGGTCTATAAAATGGATCAGCGCCTCAGTCATTTCTATGGCCATACTTTTCGAACCAGTTGACGCAACCGTATTGGCCTTCTACCTGCTCGGTGAAAAAGTAATTTTGACACAGGTGATCGGAGGATTAGTTGTTATTGCGGGGATAACATTGTTTTTAGTAGATGAAAGAAAGATGAAGCTAAAAAATCAAGCCGAAATCAAATCAATCTCGGGGTAGGGGATGAAAGTGCAAATTAGAAAAGCTACGAAAGATGACGCGAGCGGTATTGCCAAGGTTCACGTTAGAAGCTGGCAAGAAACTTACCAGGGAATGATAAGCCAGGATTACTTGGATTCTTTAAAGGTAGAGGACAGGAAACCTTTATGGGAAAAAAGCTTATCAGAAAGTGCTGATACATCTCCAGTTTTTGTCGCAGTTAATCCAGAGGGAGAGATAGTTGGCTTTGCATCTTTTGGTAAAGAAAGATCAGGGAAGTTTAATGCCGACGGAGAATTGTACGCGATTTATATCCTTAAAGAGTACCAAAGAGGAAAACTGGGCCTGAGGCTGCTTTTAGCGGGTTTGGATGATTTGCTAAAGCAAGATTATGAATCCATGCTCGTTTGGGTGTTAGCTGATAATGAAAGCCGAAAATTTTATGAAAGCCTTCAGCCACAAAAAGCTGGAGAAGAAGTTGTGAAAATTGCAGGCAAGGAATATATCGAAGTGGCTTATATATGGAGAGATTTAAAGTTGCTGCACCAGACTAATATAGAAAAACTGTAAGAGTATAGGTGCAAATCTGTAAGGTACAAACAAAAAATCCCCTTTAAAGAGGGGACTTTTTTAAATGAATAGGTAAGTGAACCTTGAGAACAATAATGCACAGACGGTGGATAAAATTAAAGTTTCTCCGTGAACCTTTCCTTCAGCGTTTGCGATTTTAATGGCTTCAATGTAGGCAATACTGAATAATAGTATCGCCATGATTAGTGAGAGATAAAGTGCAATTGATTGCAGCAAATAGATTCACCTCAGTAAATTAGTTTGTCCAAAGCATTATATGAGTACAAGCGAGAAATTATTAATAAAAGCATTTAATAAGAAGAAACTCGGAAAACCAAAAAGAACTCTCTCATTGTGAAAAATTCTTTTGAAATTATATTGCAAACATATTTTATCCATGGTATATTTAATCTCGCTTCAGGAAAACAACGTTGAATTGAAAAAATAAACATCAGTTTTCACGAAAAAGAAAAACAAAAATGATGTTGACAATAACAAATCAGCGTGTTATATTAATAAAGTCGCTTCTGGGCGACGAACTGAACAACTTGCTCTTTGAAAACTAAACAAACAAGCGTCAACAAACAATAAATGATCATGTTTCTTCTATAAGAACATGAGCCAACGTTTTAACTTTATGAGCTAACTCATAACTCTTTTTTGGAGAGTTTGAT
>NZ_JAGGQL010000006.1:0-101344 GCF_018613315.1 Bacillus sp. ISL-37
AGGCGGCACCATTACGGGCACAACGTGACGAGCAGGATGAATTGGATATAGAGTTAATCCGAGAAATTTTCATAAGCAAAAGAGAAAAAGTAGGTGCCCTCCAGATTAAAATGATCATGGAGAATGATTATTCAGCTGTCATGAACCACAAGAAGATTAGGCGTTTAATGGCAAAGTATAATCTTGTAACTAAGATAAGGAAAGCCAATCCATATCGTAAGATGGCCAAGGCAACCCAGGAACATCGAACCTGCCCTAACCTTCTTAACCGTGAATTCAATCAGGAAGTACCCGGAAAAGTTCTGCTTACTGATATTACTTATCTCTATTATGGAAAGGGCCAAAAAGCATATTTATCCTGCGTAAAGGACGGCGCTACAACAGAAATATTAGCCTACTACCTTTCCACGTCTTTAGAGATGGATATCGTCTATAAAACGTTAAAAAAGTTAAAAGCAGCCGTTGGCAATCACTTTCATCCAGAAGCCATGTTGCATTCTGACCAAGGAATGCACTACACGCATCCTCTATTCCAAAGCAAAGTGAAAAAACTGGGCTTAAATCAATCAATGTCCCGAAAGGGAAACTGTTGGGATAACGCACCTATGGAAAGTTTCTTTGGACATTTTAAAGACTTAGCAGAATATAAATCACTGGATAATATAAAGGATGTAAAGAAAGAAGTTGATCGTGTAATCGAAGAATATAATAATCATCGTTATCAATGGGGCTTAAATAAAATGACCCCGGTACAATACCGGGGCCACTTATTAGCTGCATAGGCGCTTTTTTTAAACTGTCCGTAAACGGGGGCACAGTTCAACAGGTGCTGGTTTTTTTATAAAAAAACCGGCTATCGCAGCCGGCGCAAAATTTGAGGGTGTATTGGAGATGCGTTTATTGAATTTCTCTCTCGAAGTCCCTTAGTGAGGTGGTAACGAGGAAATTCATTTGTGTGTATTTTCTTACTTATTTCCTAACATATTCTTTTCTGCTGGAAATTGGTCTTGGTGGCTCGGCTATGAAGGAGTAGACGCGGTTGATCTGCTGTTCTTTGGAGGCGATTTCGAGTTGCCGAACACGCTTGGTGAGTTCGTCGACCTTCTCATTGTTTTTTCCAACCATTTTAATCAGGCTGACTAGCAGCTTATCGATTGACTCGGTTTCGTTATGCAAAAGGAAGCTCCTCTCTTTGCGGTGGTGCTGGGGGAACAGTTTCCGGTTGCCGAGGAGGTTGCGATGCCTGCTGGGCTTCTCTTGTGCCTGCTGGCTTTGTACTTAAAAATCTAACTCCCTCGGCAACAACTTCGGTAACATAGACACGTTTGCCTTCATGGTTATCATAGTTTCGTGTCTGAATACGCCCGGTGACTCCCAGGACTGAGCCCTTTTTACAATAGTTGGATGTATTCTCAGCTGTTTTGCCCCAGAGGATGCAGTGGACAAAATCAGCCTCGATTTCCCCGCTGGCATTTTTGTAATGCCGATTAACCGCAAGTGTTATATTCGACACTGCTTTGCCGTCCGGCGTATATCTAAGATCTGGATCTCTCGTCAGCCTGCCTACTAGCGTTACTTGATTGATCACCTTTTCATCTCCTTTCTCCTTGATAACCCGATGATATTCCTTTTTAGCGCTGTAGTAAAATGTCGAAAATCGTTTTCTTGACTGTAAAAACTGTGGCGCATAAACGGTTTCCCTATGAAAAATTGAGTTTTTGACACATGTCATAGACCTAAAAGTGATTTTTACCAATTCAGAAATATTTCTTTCGACAAACTTGCTTTTTTTCGTTTTATATTCATCCTGTGTTATAATTTGGACAAGAATTACGGGAGGTGGTTGACATGAAGACGTTTAAGTTGATTTCAATGCAGCTTGCTGATGATGATGCTTTAGTGGATATCGAAATGGAAGACGGCCTGATTATCAATAAAGAGGATGAAAAAGGCACGTGGCTCGTCGAAGTTTTTACTGATCATAAATACATTCCCTATTTCCAAGATGCGTGCGATAACGACAAGGAAATCATCGTCCAAGTCGTCATCACCAAACGTGAGAACGACCCGGCAGCATTCGTGACAAAAGTATGCTGCGTGAAGAAGCTGAAGACACATGCCAGCATTCTTTTAACAGGAAAACTCACCAAACCGAAGAGCGATTATCCAGAAAAACTGCTGGAGTACCTGCTTGATAAAGGCTACAAAGGCGAAGAACTGCTTACCGAATTCAAGGAAAAAATCATATCAAGGCCGCAGATTTTGCAGCCGAAGAAAGTATAACCGAACTCCTGCTGACTGGCTGGAGTTTTTTTATGCTGGCTGAGCTTTTTATGTGCAATGATATGGCTAATCAACCAGCAAAATTTTTCGATATGCAAAATAAATGGGCAGGAATCAATCCCTGCCCATTTTTTCATTATTGATCGTTATTATCCTCGTCGTTCATATCAAGGTTGTCTTCAACCGCGTCTTCGCCAGGCTCGTTGTTGTCCTCCATCATGTCACCATCGTTCTCAGTGTTGATGTCGTTGTTTTCGCCGTTGTTGTCATTCATCATGCCATCATCGTCGACATTGCCATTGTCGTCCGCTGGATTCTCGATATCCACATCGTCATCCGGAGGAGGATCCTGATCATTCGCGCAGCCAGCAAGGAACATAGCCGATAGCAATGAGCCACCGATTAACATTAATAGCTTTTTCTTCATGAGTAAAAGCCCCTTTCATTAATAGGTATTTTTGAGACCTGTTGCACGGGTCTGCTGTTATATTGCCCATCAATGAAAAAAACTTGCATGTTTTTTTGTAAAAATTACCCGGTTTTGATGTGGGAAAGATTTTTTCGTGGGAAAAATGTTAAATGTCCAAATTATAATACCATATTGATCTCTTTTTCATGATAATCGGAGCCATCAGCCTAACTGAAAAAATTATTCTCTTACTTACAGCCGTTAATTTCTCGAAGTTGGTTGATAATCTCTCATAATGCTTCGTTACTCTCTCAATTATCATTCAAAACCTCTCGAAAACCGCTCGGAATCTCCCCTTTTTCCTAATAATGTAAAAAAAGAACCCGACATGGCGTCGGGACCTCTCCGAATTTTATTTAATCGCAAATGTAATCTCTGCTTCGCAAGCCAGCTCGCCATCTACTGTAGCAACTGCTTTTCCTTTTCCAATCGGGCCACGCAGCTTGATCATTTCAACTTCTAGCCTCAGCTGATCACCTGGCTTTACTTGTCTTTTAAAGCGGCAGTTATCGATTCCAGCAAAAAAACCAATTTTGCCGCGGTTTTCTTCAAGCTTCAAAACGGCAACTGCTCCGACCTGCGCCAATGCTTCCACGATCAGCACACCTGGCATGACCGGGTAATCAGGAAAATGGCCGTTGAAGAATTCTTCGTTTGCCGTAACATTCTTGATACCGACTGCCCTTTTACCTTCTTCAATTTCAACAATTTTATCAACAAGTAAAAATGGATAGCGGTGCGGGATAATTTCTTTGATTTGGGTAACGTCCAACATATTTTTAGTACCTCCTACTAATACTTACTAACCATTGTACTAAAAAACCTAAATAAAAAGGAAGGGAAATCTCCCTTCCTTCCGAAAAATTATTCTCCGTTAACTAGATCTATAATATGAGTCCAGGTTGACTTCTCAAAAACATCCTTCGCTTTGCCACTGCCCATTACAGCGTAACCGAACATTGCGCCAAGCACGATGCTCGCTGCTAAAAGAACGAGCACAATAATAACCCGAAGCCAGATTGGAATAAGGCGAACCCGGATTCTTTTCTTTTTTTCACGTGTTTTCTTTTCCTTTTTCACTTCTTCACGCGTTATTGCTTCTTGATTATTCTTGTTCAAAGCCATTTTGATTGTTCTTCCCCTCTTAACGGATTCCGTTCACTAGTCCGAGCATCTGGTCGGCAAGTGTTATGGATTTCGAGTGGAACTGGTAGCTCCGCTGTACATTGATTAAATCCGTCATTTCTTTGCTCATATCTACATTCGATTGCTCAAGGGTACCTTGTTGGATAGCGATTTGATTCCTTAAAGGACCGGTCAGATTGGTCATTACTTCTTCCTCCGTTACGCCAAGCTCAGCCAGGTTGTCTGGCAATCCAAGCAGATTCTCCCCTTTTTGCTCTAAAAATTGAGGCTTATTTATCAATATTACACCAAGATTCACTTCTTGGCTTGTTCCATCGTACATTTCAGCTTTTAAAAGGCCTGACTCATTGATATTAAAGTTTTTCACATTACCTGTTATTGTGATTGGCTGGTTGTTCTCATCAAGGATCGCATGCCCGTCGCTGTTGACTAGCATTGATTCATTATCAGTAAGCGGTGACAGGTATAGTGCACCATTGCGTGTCAAACGCATCGCTGAACTGCCGTCCTCATTCTGTACCATCACCCGGTAAAATTGACCTTCTGCCGTGAAGGCAGTGTCCAATGGCCTGTCCGTTGTCTTTAAACTACCCTGTGAGAGAGTTAGTTGTATTTGCCCTAATCTGGCCCCATTGCCCTGGCGAATGTTAAAAGGTGTCATCCGATTCTGCGGTTCAAGCGCGTTATTCGGCTGGTTACGATATTCCTGCACAAGCAGGTCGGTAAAAGAAGCTTCACGACGTTTGTATCCAGCCGTATCAATGTTTGCAAGATTGTGGCTGATCATGTCCATCTGCTTTTGCAGCTGGGATAATGTATTGGTTGAAGTGATCATGGTTCTGTTCATATTTTATACCTCAATGCGCCTCCATGTTAGGAGTGCGATTCCTTTTAAAATTTGATCCAGAATACTATAGCCTTCCGATTTCGTTCGCTGCCTTCTCCATGCTTTTATCATAAGCCTGGAGAATCTTTTGGTTCGCTTCGAACGCTCGATAAGCTGACATCATGTCGGTCATCGTCCTGCTGATATCGACGTTGGATTGCTCCAGGAATCCTTGCTGAGTCCTGAACTGAACACCAGCTGCGCCAAAGGCATTAGGCAGTTCGCCGCCATCTTCTGTACGGAACAGTCCGTCGCCTTCTTTTATCATTCGCAGCGGATTGTTTGCATAGGCAACACCAAGATTAGCACTCTCACCGTTTTCACCTGTCAGGACACCGCCTTCGTTGACTGTAAAACGGTCACTCGAGAGCTGGATTTGCTGGCCTGCTGAATCCAGCACATAATGGCCGCTGCCAGTCGTCAAATATCCCTGCGCATCAATCGTGAAATTTCCGTTCCTTGTATATCGAACTGTGCCATCTGTGTTGCGCACAGTAAAGAATACTGAGCCATTTTCTGGCATATTTATATCGAGCAATGCCACATCCGTCTTCCGTCCAGTTTCGCGTAAATCACCCTGGATGAATTTCGGGATCGCTTCTTGCATGTAAACACCTGTATTGATTGTGCCAGTTTCCTTGTTGAACGGCAAATTCAGACCGTTCTCTGTCGGAATTTGCTGCTTGTCAAAACGCTGAAGCAGCATTTCCGGGAACGCCCTCATTCCCGCTTGGTCCGCCTTATATCCAGGCGTATTGGCATTGGACATATTATTCGTCAGCATTTCCGTCCTGCGCTGCTGCGCAAGCATACCTGAAGCTACTGTATAAAATCCTTTAAACATATTTCCACACCCTTTATTGGAAAAATCCCTGAACAACAGGAAATTTTTTCACTACTTTCTATTATAAGAAATATATCGGCAAGAAACATTAAAAATTTGCAGGAAAATGTAGGATTTTGGGTTTTATTCCAGAAAAAAAGGATGAAATACAAAAAAATCTGGAATCCCTCAGCATTTTTCACCGAAGAATTTCCAGATTTTTATTTTTAGATGATTCCGCGACGACCTGCGATGCGATCGATATTATCAAGCATAATACCTGTGCCGATTGCAACACAATCCATTGGGTTATCCGCAATCAATACAGGCACCTTCAACTCTTCCTGCATCAACTGGTCGATGCCGTGAAGCAATGCTCCGCCGCCAGTCAGAATGACACCGCGGTCAATGATGTCAGCGGATAATTCAGGAGGGGTTCTTTCCAGTACTGTTTTTGCCGCTTGGACGATCACAGCAACTGACTCCTTTAGAGCCTTTTCAATCTCTTCAGAACGAACAGTAATCGTGCGCGGAAGTCCAGATACCATGTCACGGCCACGGATATCCATTTCCTCATTACGACTGCCTGGGAAGACAGTTCCAATTTGGATTTTAATATTTTCAGCTGTTCTCTCACCGATTAACAACTTGTACTCACGTTTAATGTAATTTAAAATTTCAGCGTCGAACTTGTCGCCCGCCATTTTGATTGATTGAGATGTAACGATGTCGCCCATTGATAGTACGGCTACATCAGTTGTACCGCCACCGATATCAACAACCATGTTTCCGCTCGGCTGGAAGATGTCCATACCAGCTCCGATTGCCGCAACCTTTGGCTCTTCTTCAAGATAAATCTTTTTGCCGCCACTCTTTTCAGCAGCTTCCTTGATTGCCTTTTGCTCAACGCTCGTGATGTTCGTTGGACAGCAAATCAGGATGCGTGGCTTCGACAAGAAACCTTTTACATTCAATTTATTGATGAAATGCTTAAGCATTGACTCGGTTACATCAAAATCTGCGATTACTCCATCCTTCAACGGGCGAATCGCTACGATATTGCCAGGTGTACGCCCAACCATTTTGCGCGCCTCTTCCCCAACAGCCAAAACCTTGTTCGTGTTCTTATCAATCGCCACAACAGACGGTTCATTCAAGACTATTCCTCGACCTTTTACATGGATCAACACATTGGCTGTACCAAGGTCAATCCCGATATCCCTTGCAAACATTTTGCTTTTTCCTCCTTGACAAATGGCTGGCTGCGGCTGATTAAGCCTCGTTATCTCAGCTGACGAAAAGCCTCATCTATGTAAAATAGATCACGATGTCCGAGATTACACAGACGCTGCCGCAATCTGCGAACCATATTCTACCCTAATTGTTTATTTTATCACAATGATAGGAAATAAGTAACCGAATGATGAAAAATTTGAAACAATTTGTTTGATTTTGTCACATTATATAAGATTACGTAATCTGATTGAAAATATCTTATGTTGAATCGGTAATGCACTACCTAATATTCTGTTATTTAGTTTCTTCAGCGCTACTTTTCTCAATTCTTAACATTGGTAAGTGATTTTCCCTCGATTTTCAGCACTATTTCCGCGAAACTCATTCATAATTCCGCGAAAAATGATATTAATTCCGCGAAACTTTGCCGGAATTCCGCGAACTGGAAAAAACAAAAGGTTTTTTCCAATAAAAAGACCCGGGAGCACTAGCTCAATTCCGGGTCCAATTTCAAAAGCTATTATTCCTCTTCTACTCTAAATTTGCGTCTTCTAACCAGCACTGTTGCCGCTGCTCCAAGCAGTCCAACCAAACCAGCAACCGTCCCGCCGAGCAAAGGTTTATTTTCATAAAACTTCACTAAAGCGCCTTTTTCAACGATTTCAAATGAAATGACGGTTGTTTTTTCGTTGCCTGCTTCATCATTTGCAGTTACTTCAATGATGTATGACTTGATTTCAGCCAATTTGGTTTTGATGACTTGGTAGCCATTCTCTTCTACCACGTCTCCATTGAACATTTCACCGTTGATCATGACGGATTTTATTTTGTCATTTGGATTATCCAGACGGATAGCAATGTCTACTGGGTCGTAGTACTTTTCTTTATTTTTCACACCTTCATAAACTACCTTTGGCGCGGTTTTGTCGATGATGAATTCGACGCTCAACTGCTGGATATTGCCAGCCTTATCCTTTACTTCGAAGAACATGACGTGCTTTCCTTCTTCTTTGATCGGATCGCCAGCTTCATAAGGTTTTCCGTCAAGCATCATCGCGATGATGTCGTAAGAACTCATATCTTCTATTAAAAGCTGAGGCAACAGATCGGTGTTGAAATACCTATTTGAGATCGGCTCTTTGAACTTGATGACTGGCTTTGTTTTATCAATGGTGAAGACGATCGTTCTTGATGAGACATTATTCGCCAGGTCAGTAATGACGGCTTTAAAAATATAATCCTGTTCGTACTCAAGCTTAGTGCCGTTTTCGAAAGGCTTGCCGTTCAAGGTTACCGATGTCTTGCTTCGATCCAAATGGATATCTGAATACGTCACTTTCGGGATGATGTCCTTGTTGAAGAAACCATCAAGTATGCCGGAAATATTCAGCATCGGCTTTGTCGTATCAAGCGTGAAGCTGATTTCCAGTGTTGATTCATTGCCTGCTTTGTCGCGGGCGAGAACTTTGTAAATATACTTCATTTCCCTTGCGGCAACAGGAATGTTTTTACCAAGGTTTGCTCCATTGTTCAGAGTCGCAGAAACGATCATATCCTCTGCCTCAGCGAGGGCAAACTCCGGAGTGAATACTTCATTGATATATTCTCCGTCTTTAATGACGCGATTCTGCCCTTTGAATTTCGGAGTGATGACCGGCTTCGTCTTGTCGATCGTGAATGTCATCGTCTTGCTGAAGCTGTTGCCCGCTTTGTCGGTTGCTTCCACCAAGATGTTGTATTCCCCTTCGCCGCTGAAGTTATGGCGGAGCGAAGCGGTGTTTCCATTCACAGAGAAGCCGCCAGCATTATATCGTGCTCCATTCCTTGTCACCGTGATTTTGTTGATATCAAGGTTTACGTCTTTAATAGTAACGTTAACTGGCTTATCAACATTGTAATAGGCATTATTTTCGACACCTGCAATCTCGATTTCCGGCTTGGTTTTGTCGATGGTAAACGTCCTTTTCTCGGCGATAGGTCCGTTACCGGCTTTATCCTTTGCAGTTGCCTGGATTGTGTAAAGGCCATCCCTGTTAAAATTGTATCCTAATTTAGATAGCTTTCCGGTGTTCTTCCAGCTCCCGATCGAGAATGCAGCACCATCTTTTGTTGCGCTGATGCTTACATCGTTTGTTTCAAAATTTAACTCATCGATTGATATGGTCACATTTTTGTTTTCTGGATTGAATGAGTTGTTCTCTACTCCATCAATTTTCACGCCCGGGTTGGTTTTGTCGATGATGAAAGTAACCCGGTCATGCTTCTTGCTGTTGCCAGCTTTGTCCGTTGTATTCAGGTCGATCACATAGCTGCCTTCCTGCGAAAAATTGAAAACCTTCTCAGCAGCTGTTTTGCCTTTCAGTTCCGGATTGCCAATTTTGTAAGGCTGGCCATTTCGCACGACCTTAAGTTCTGTCTGGGTCAGGTCGATGTTGCGATCGGCAATCTTCATGCTGACCGGTTTGTCTGTACGGTAATGTTCATCATCACTCACACCTGTGATGCTCAGTTCCGGCTCGATGTAATCAAGAGTGAACAGGAGCGTTTGCGTATCGGCAGCATTTCCGGCAGCATCCTTCGCTTCTACGGTAATCTGATACTCACCATCACTGTCAAACTCATGGCTTATTTCAGAAAGCTCCTTCACATTTTTCCATTCTCTGATTGGGAAGTTAACTGGATTGCCATCAACTTCAACTTTCCTTGTCACCTTGATATCTACCTTGTTATTTGCGAAGTTATGCTCTTCAACCGCAATCTTGATCTCTTTGTCACTGTTGTAATAAGCATTATTGTTTGCACCAGTGACTTTGATTGCTGGTTTGATGTTGTCGACAGTGAAGTTCAGCGTTTGGGACTTCGCTTCTTTTTTTGCACGGTCGATTGCATTTACCGTGATTTGATAATCGCCATCCTCGTTAAAAGTGTGGCTCAACTCAGTGACTTCATCCTTGTTTTCCCATTTACCGAAATCGTATGGCTTTCCGTCCTTTGTAGCTTCGATGGTCACTTTGTTATCGTTGAAATTATGTTCAGATACTTTCACCTTGAGTGACTTGCCCTTCTGTACGAAATCTCCCTCGTCAATTCCACTTAGCTCGATGACAGGTTCTGTGTTATCGATTGTGAATTCGACAGGACCAAAGGAATGTGGGTTTTTAACCCTGTCCATAGAGGTCAACTTGATTTCATAATCTCCATCCTTGTCAAAGTTAAGCTTGCGGGTTGCCCTTTTGAGAACACCCTTTGAAGCTTCATTCCATTCGCCATTCTCAATTTCGTACGGCTTGCCGTCTTTTAGTACCTCGATCTTCGTTTCCTTTAAGTCGAGAGTCAAGTCTTCTACGGATAATTCGACACCTTCAAGCATTTGATAATGCTCCCCATCTTCAAAGCCTGTAATATCAAGTGTTGGCTTCGACTTATCGACAGTGAATGTCAGTTGTTGATGGCTCTTTTTGTTTCCTGCTTTATCTGTTGATTCGAGGTGGATGACATAAATCCCATCTTCTGTGAATGGATGGACGCCAGAAACCTTCTGTCCTTTTTCAGCCAGATACCCCTCTCCATTCCTTGTTACATTGAGGAATGTTTCATCAAGATCCATGTTTTTATCAGTAACAGAAACTTTTACATCAAGATCCTTTCCCGTTTCATCCCCATCCGATACATTTTCAATTTTTAACTCAGGCGGGATTGTGTCGATTGTGAACTTGACTGGTTCAAGGGTATTTTTATTGCCAAACAAATCTGTCGTTATCAGTCTGATCTCGTAATCTCCGTCCTTGTCGAAGCTCAGCTTCTTGACTGCTCTCTTGAGCCCGCCTTTCGTCAGGACAGTCCACTCATCCTTTCCGATATCGTATGGTTCCCCATCCTTCAGTACTTCCAGTTTCGTTTCTCCGATTACGAAAGTTAAATCCTCGATCGCTAGTTCGAGATTTTCGAGTTTTTGATAATACCCTCCATTCTCTACACCATTGATGGACAGTTCGGGCTCGGTATTATCGATGGTGAATTTCATATCATTCTTGGTCGTGACACGGCCAGCTTTGTCTGCCGCTGTGATTTCGAAGGCATATTCGCCATCTTCTTCAATCACGTGTGTTTTAGCCACTTCTTTTCCTGTGATTTCGGAAAGCATCTGGCCATTCCTTAATACTTTCATGCTCGTGTTGTTCCAGTCAATATACTTGTCAGTTACATCAACGGTCAGTTCATAATATTTCTTTTCATCCTTTATTTTTTCAGCAGCTGATGCTGCGATGACCGGATCATTCTTATCAATTGTGAATGTCACTGGAGGATGCGATTTTTCTCGTTCTTTTCCATCTTTTGAGTTTAAATCAACTTCATAGGTTCCTTCCTCCGTAAAATTGTGCATAACCGTGGAAGTGAACAATTTTTCAATGAAAGTGCCGATTGTATACGGCTCTCCATCCTTTTTCACATTTAGATTTGCTTTTACAAGACTGATATCCTTTACTGAGAATGTCAGCTCCTTGTCTGTCTTAAAATACTTCCCATTCACATCTTCTGAAATGGAGAGAATTGGACCATCTTTGTCGACTTTGAACGTAACGCTTTTCTCTGCAGCCTTATTGCCAGCAGCGTCCGTCGCATTCAATATTACGGTATATTCACCCTCGCCTTTGGTTTTATAGCTGGCCTTTCCGTCTTTCACATCAACACTTTTCGATGTTTCTTCACCATTGATGTCTTTCTTCTTGATCTCAAAGTGAGCATTGCCCATATGTTCTTCATCAACTGTCACTTTTATATCCTTGTCAGTTTCGTATAATCCGCCATTTTCCACATCCAGGATTGCAAGCTTTGGAGCCGTTTTGTCGGCAGTGAAAGAAAATGATGGAAGTGAATGTTCCTCGCCCTTTGCATGCTTTTCCCTAACCTTCACCTGGAATTCGTACTCTCCTTCACCTGGTGTTAGGTAGTTGAGGGTCGTTTCCCAATCACCGGCAGGGAAAGTTTTTGTCTCTATTTGTTCCCCATCTTTAAGAACTGTTACCGACGCACTGTCAATCTTGATCTTGCTTGAAATCTTAAGATTAACACTGTCCGTCTTGGAAACTTCTCCTCTCGAAATTGGGTTCTCGCCTTCGTACACAGCCAGCTCAGGAGCCTTGATTCTGATTGCAAAATCCAGCTGTTCCTGGCTGCTTTCGTTTCCGACCTTATCTGACGCTTTTACTGTGAAAAGATACTCGCCTTCTTCACTGAAAGAATAAGATCTGCTCTTTGCCGACCCCCAGTCACCCAAATTGTATGGGTTGCCGTTTTTTGAAACAGTAACTTCTACTTTTTCGGCAGCAAAATGCTCCTCTATCACTTCAACATCGATTTTGACACCCTCGCTTGACAGAGTGCCATTATCTGCTCCAGACAATTTTACAATAGGAGCGGTTGTGTCTCGTGTGATGGTGAATGTCTTAGTCTCCGAATCGAGTTTCCATGACTCATCATTTATAAATTCTATTTTGATATCGATTTCTCCATCAGTACTGACTGGGATTTTCACGATATACTTCCCAGCAAAATCTGTGCCGCCTACAGGGACAATGTCTGTAACTGAAATTGGGTTCCCGTTTTGGTCAGCCGTGATATTAAACGGTGCCTGAACATTTTGTCCCTGGAGATTTGCTTTACTGAAATCATCCTGCAAATCAACAGTGAATGTAACAGGATTGTTGTTGGTTTGCCAATCCTTGTTAAACGATTCCGCCATGTTCCATTCCTGGCCCTGGAATTCAATTACTTTGTCAACATTCGTTAATGTAGAAAGCGCCTTGCCATTAAAGATCACCACAGACACAATCAAGACTAACAAAATTGGGATGACGGCAGCCCATTTGTTGCCTGGGCGCTTCTTCTTTTTCCTCGGTTCGAGCATCTCTTATTCTCCTTTTATTTAGTAGTTTTGGAGTGGACAGTTAACTGTTCGATTCTGGCGGAAGGTCCACGGGTATATATTGATCGGCACGTTGTGGAATGCTCATCGATTACCATAACCATCGTGCGTATAGTGATTCAAGCTCGTGTTAAGTGTGATACACATTACTTAAATGATTGTTTCTGAATGAACCACGATAATATCAACTTGCTTTTTAAAGCGTGATTCTTCTTCTCTTTCTTCGATACCATTCAATAGTGTTGTTTCGCCAAGTAAAGTCGTTTCATCATGGTCAGCAGTCAGGACGGTCGTTTCATTCCAATCGGACAATATGGTTGTCTCGGTTGGTGACTCATAGGAAACGCCCTGGTTGGATGAAACTGTTGCTGCAACTGGTTCTCGCACTGGAGCTTCTTTCAACAAAGCCTTCGGCTCGAGTCCTTCTGGTGTTAACAATGTCGTAGACTCGAGTCCTTCTGGAGATAGCAATGCCGTCGGCTCCAACCCTTCTTGTTTAAGCAAGTCTGTGTTTCGGAAGCTCTCCTGGCTCAAAAGAGCTGTTGGCTCAAGCTGGCCGCTCGCCATTTTCTCCGTTGGATCCACATACTCACCGGCAGCCACTTCCTTATCGACATTCTTGCGGACATGGATTTCCTTTGTCGTCGGCTTTGTACTTGTATCGGCCTGGGTGCTGGTCGTTTTCTTCCGGGCTTTTCTCCCTGCACCTGGAAAATTCCAGCCCGTCAGATCCGTAATGACCTGGGCAATATTGAGTTTCACGTAGGTCAGAACCGCAATCACGAGCGCGATCACCGCGCCTGCCAAACCGCCGTAAAACATGATCTGGTATGCCAATTTTCTTCAACTGCCTTCCTTAGGAGCATGGGGACGTACCTTGTGCTTCTGATTTTAGGAGCAAAAGGATGTACTCTCTGCTTCTGCTTTCAGCAGCAAAGGGATGTACTCTCTGCTTCTGCTTTCGGGAGCGAAGGGAAAGCCCTTTGCTTCTTTCTATAAAATATTCAAGTTTTCCATACGCCTGCTGAGCTTTTTGTATCCTTCGTCGTCTTTGGCACCAGGCAGGGTGCTTGCTTTTTCAAAGACTTTTTTCGCTTCGGCGTAGTTCCGATTGCCTTCTTCTTTGTTTTGTTCGATGTCGAGGAGGAGATTGCCTAGCTTGACATTGGCGTTGATACTGTCAGGGAACTTTTTCAGCACCGTGTTCCGGAAGTGCTCGACTGCACGAGAGAATTCACCCATTTCCTGATAGATGACGCCAATTTTGACATAGACATCCTCCTGGTCTGCGACGTTCAAATCAAGGAGGTTGTTGCAATGTTCGATTGCCTGTTCGTAATCGTCGCGGGCACTCGCTTTGTCCTCGGAATTCACGCCGCGGCTGTAGTATGCCTGGGCAAGTTTCTGTTCGAATTCCATTTCATATTTGAATTGCAGCTGTTCATTTTCAAGCTTGGCGAGGATTTCCTTCGCCTTCTGGACAATCTCTATCGCCTGGGTGTTCGATTCAGGAATCTGGCTCTTATAAGAGATATAAATATTTGCAAGAGAGTTATAGTTATCGATTTTCTTGCTGTCATTCGCCAGGCCGTCATTGTATTGGTGGAACTCCTGAAGGCCTCCGGCAAATTTCGTATAATCAACGTTCAGGCTGCTCATTGTTGTTGCCAGCGACTTGTAATATTTCGCATCCGGCAGTTCTTTTTCATCGATCTGCTGGAAGTATTTCAGCGCGTTGTTGTAATCCCTCTTCACATCGAAAAAGGTCATCCCCATCTTGAAAAGAACTTCATTATTCTCGTGGACCGCCCCGTATTTATCCAGTATGTATGATTCCATCTTGGCGAGCCCTTCGTCTGTCTGGTTTCTATTAATATATAAATCAAGCAGATTGATGTACGCCTCCGGACGTTCTTTGTCAACGCGGGTCGCGCTCTCGAGAAGCTTAATGGCCTCGGTTTGTTCACCGTCCATCAACGCAATGCTTGCCTGATTTACGAGATTTACATAATCCTGGAATTGCTCGTTTTTCATACCTTTGTAGCCGAGGGCGGAGGTTGTTGAGAACGCCAGGAACAGCACTGCCGGAACAACGAACATAGCCAGCTTTTTGATCAGCATGTTCTTGTAGCCTTTCGTCAGCCTGTTGATGTGCTCAAGGTCATAGCTCAGCTCCTCGCAGTTCTGGTAGCGATTCGCCGGCTCGGCCTGTGTACATTTTTTGATGATATGCTCAAGGCCCTCGGGCAGAGATGAATCCCATTCACGAATCGGCCTGATCTCAAATGGCGGCTCGCTCAGGCTTTTCCCGGTGACAAGGTGGTAAAGTGTGATTCCCAAACTGTAAATATCGGTTTTTGCATCCGTCTGTCGGCCAGAAATCTGTTCGGGTGCCGCATATCCTTTTGTACCGAGATTCGTCGTATCTGATAGATTTTCAGTTTTGAACTCACGCGCGATCCCGAAGTCAATCAGCTTGATTTTACCTTCAGGGGTGAGCATGACATTGTCAGGCTTCATGTCGCGGTAGATGATCGGGTATGGCTTGCGGGTGTGCAGGTAGCCGAGCACATCGCTCAGCTGCTTCGCCCACTCGATGACCTCTTTTGCGGGAATTTTGCCATCGCGTTTGAGCCTTTCTTTGAGCGACTCTCCCTCGATATAGTCCATCACCACGTAGATGTCGCCCTCGGACTCGATGATGTCATAGATTTTTGGCAAGGAACCATGGTCGAGCTTCTTCAGCATGTTCGCCTCGACGACCAGGCTGTTGATCAAAAGCTCATTATTGCTGTTGCTGCGCTTGCGGATATCCTTGACGACCAGCGATTTGTTCAGCCGGTTGTCCATCGCCAAGTAGACGACACTCATGCCGCCGCGCCCGATTTCCTTCAATATTTCGTATCTGTCATCAATGATCGTGCCATTTTGTATCAAAGTCATTCCTCCCAGAAACGCGGGGGTGGTTCCAGAAAACCCCAATTATTGGGACGCGAGAACCGTCCCCATGTCCCGTTTTGCCAGTAGAATCGATATATTATCTGTTTCCTGGCGTTGTTTTGCGAGCTCTACTAGTTCTACGAGCTTAGCTTTCATGCTTTTTTCTTCGGTAAAATTGTGCGGATTCAGATTTGCGAGCATTTCTTCATCGCTGATTTCATGGTAAAAGCCGTCGGTGCAGAGCATATACATTGTTCCTGCTTTTACTTCACCGGAGGATATGACGACATTGATGTCCTTTGATGCGCCAACGCATTGGAGCAGCACATTCCGTCTCGGGTCAATCCTCGCCTGTTCCGCGGTAATATTACCTCGCTGCAACTCGCGTTCGACGAGCGTCTGATCTTCGGTCAATTTTACAAGCTGGTCATTGATGCGGTACGCCCTGCTGTCCCCAATCTGCAAAATGAAGTACTGCTCGTGGAGAATGAGCAAAGCCGTGATTGTTGTCCCTAGCTTGATGTTCGAAGTCTCACCGTAATCAATGATTTTTTTGTTCAGCTCGCGAATGCGCTCCTCAAGCCGGCCAGGAATATCACTTTCCGCGATGCCTGCCTCCAACATTTCCGGAAGGTCATTTTCAAACCAGTCGGACATCCCTCTAATAACCGTCGCACTCGCTAGCTCGCCGTGGGAAAGGCCACCCATGCCGTCGCAGATGACGAACAAGCCGATTTCACCCTCTGGGGTCCTGGCTGTTTTTAATAACAGGCCGTCTTGATTTGTCTTCTTCTTTATTCCAATGTCCGTATGGTAGGCCACTTGAAATGTCATCCTTGTTCCCCCCCTCAATAAAGCCTGAAGACGAATTCCTCGTTCGCGAGCTTGATTTTATCTTCGTGCTTGATTTTGACTTTTTCCTTTGGTGACAACTTCACGCCGTTGACGTAACTGCCATTGGTTGAGTGATTGTCCTCCAGGAAGTATTCGCCGTTCGAAATGATCACGTGAGCATGCACCCGGCCGATTACTTTGTTTTCAGAGGCAAAGTCCGCTCTCACCGGATCCCGGCCAATTTTAAAAAAGTCCTTGGCAATCGTGATTTTTTCATTCTTTGAGACTGCCAGCAAAAACGGCCTGCGGCTGGAATGGCCAAGAGTCGTCGTTCCCTCGTCCTCATTTGCCATCACGCCAAGTATTGTTGTACCTTCGTGCTCTGGTTCACTGCTGGCGATAGCCGGCTGTATGTTGATTGATGTTCCGCCACCCAGTTTCGCCGCATCTTTTAACAACGTATTGTTCTCTCCAAGCTCCGCCCTGGTAATCCGCTTGTAGTTAACTTCTTCCTCGATTTCAAGCTTGCGACCCGTTTTTACATCCTTTTTCTGGCTTGTATATTCGGAAGTCAGCACGCCATTGTCGACACTCGTTTTCACGGTGTGGACCTCACTGCCGGGGCTGTAGAAGTTCGGATTGATTGCCGGGATTTCAAGCTCCGGTTCTTCCTCCACGCTTTCCTCAACCACTTTGGCTAGTGGGAGTGCCGCTTCCTGCTTCGGTTTTTCCGGCATCTTATAAGGCTGCCGTACGAGTGTTTCATCTCCGACCAGTTCATTCATTTTTTCCAGCAGGTGTTCCGGAGAGACTTCGTCTGTCTCGACCAGATAGTTATGGAGTTTGATAAAAAATGCGGCATCATCGTTTTCATCGTAAGGAGCCGACAAGAGCAATTCACGCAGAAAGTCTTTAAGTGATACCTTTTCAAAAACATTATTTTTTACAGGAAGGTAGATAAAAACTAATCTGTTTGAAAAATTATCAATAAAGATGTCACGCTGGCTGAACACGAAGTTCTCGATATCCAGGCCGCTTTCCCGGGCATCCACCAGTGTTTCAGCAATGTTGAGGAAGCTATTGTATAGCTGTTCTTTCGTTGCTGGCGTGGAATTCAGCATTTCAAGCGTGTTATCGGAAATCATGTCATAGCGAAGAAAGCAGTTATCTCCCTCAAGAATCGCAGCACATGGGAGAATTCCCGGAATTCGGCTCGTTCTCAAAAGCTCAACCTGGCTGCCATCGATGTCTGCCTTGCTTCCAGCATGAAAATAAAGGAATTTCGAAATTCCATAGCTTTCTAATTTAAAATCCGCATGTTTGATCATCGCGCTTCGACTCCAATTTTGAATTTATGTATGCTTATCCTCCTGAAAAGGGCTCGTTTTCAGGACTTATATTATTTACTTACATTTAGAGCACACTATTTAGCGGTTTCAGGCCTTATTTAACGGTTAGAGTAATTTATTTAACGGTTGCAGCACTTTATTTAACGGTTAGCTCAATTTATTTAACGGTTGCAGAGCTTTTTTAAACGGTTGATCATGGTTTAGCTAGGGTTATCCGTAACCAGCGCATTTTTAATCCCCGTTGCCATGAGGATAATCCCCGTTAGACTGCAGTTAATCCCCGTTGGGTGCTGGATAATCCCCATTGAGTGACGGATAATTCCCGTTGGTGCTTTTCCCACGTTGCAGGGGCATATTTTACAGAAGGGCAAACTGCACCAGCCGCTTGCCCCTTCCCCTCTGTAAAAGTAATTACTTAAAAGAGCTGGCGTTGTTGTTGATCGCAGTTTCTGCAGTGTTGTAGTTTGTGACAGTGTTATCCAAGAATTTGGCGTAGCTGTCGACGACCTGGCGATATTCTTCAAATCGTGGTGCAAGTGAGTTGAAGTTGCCGCGGATGGTGTTGGATGCGTCGGAGTTCCATGATGACGCTAGTGCGTTCATGTCCTTCTTGATTTCTTCTAATCTAGTGGATAATTGCTGGTTCAGGGTGCGGATTTGGCCCGCCGTTTTGCTAACCTCGCCGAGCGAGATTTTGATTCCATCTCCTGCCAATGTATTTCACCTCCTGCGTTATGTTGTGGATTAGTTGCTCAATCTCTTAGCCTGGTTAATGACTTCAGATTGAGTGTCGCGGTATGTCTTCGCGCTCATTTTCAAGAACTCAGAGTACTGTCTCATCAACTGAGTCATTTTGTTAAAATCGTCCATGAAACCCTTGATTTGCGCAGTGTATACCTGGTTATCAGCACCCTGCCAAGCAGCAGCCATGGCTTCAACTTCGCTGAAAAGAGCTTTGTAGTTTCTTTCGTAGTCAGCTGCCTGCTGGTCAATTTTGTTAGCAGTCGTTTCAAGCTTTGCTGGTTCAACAGTGATTGATCTTGCCATTCTCTTCACCTCCTTTAAAGCGGTGTTTATATATGAACTCTAAAAGAGTCATATTCTTCTATCTTCAAACATCGTGAGGCCGAATACCGTTCCCAAGTCACACCTGGGACACGAGAACCGTCCCCATGTCCCCAAAGAGTCATATTCTACGTAACTTGTAGCTTACATAGCGGTATTTTTCCGCGGATCGTCGCAATCCTGAGGCGGCTTTTACCGAACCGATTCCTTTGAATTCATTGCTGAGGCCATTCGAGATATCCTCCAACTCACGGGCGATGGCATTCGCTTCAGCTGCAATTCTATTAATCCTGCTTCTTACTTTCGGATCCATTTTTTACCCCCTGATCGAACCGGCTTTTCCGGCAAGATACCTTTCACTCTGCTGTAAAAGTTCCGCCGTGCGGTTAAGGTAGTTGATGCTCTCTGGAATCCGGATATCAAAAGATGAGGCGATATCCGCAGCGAGGACATTATCCAGTCCCATGACACCCGCTTCCCAGTACAGATCATCGATCATATCGTTCAGCTGGGCGACACGCCTCTGTACCGAGCGAAGCCGGTTGGCGTAGTAGAACAGCCTTGGGATGTCGACTTTTATATAGGGCTCAATTGGGAAGTTGTTGCCGTTCAGGCCGTCTATAAAACCACCGATTTTAACAGCGGCCTTTGAGATAAGCTCGGCAAAGAATGAGTTTACCTTTTCCTCGAACTCCTTTTTTGCTTTTGCCAGTCCAACGACAAGCTTTACAGTCTGCTCCCGGATTAAATGGGCAGCCACAGCCATTGCCTTGGCCGTATAATGCATGACATTTATTGCTGCATTGGCGACAACATAAGCTGCCTTATAAGCCCTCATCGGACTGGAGGTAGAGAGTTCATGGAAGATGTCCTCAAATATCATATTGTTTAGAACATACCTGCCGAACGATTGACCATTCTCGTATACCTTATAATTTCCATTCTCATCAAACCCAGCACTACTCGTCAGTGAGTGAGGATAAAACGGCTTCTTTATATCATAATCTTCATTAATGCCTACCGTTTTATCGACATATGGCACTTTGCCAAGCTGCGAGACTGGATCATACGCATAGACGATAAAATCATGCCGTTCTCCCATTAACGCCTCTTGTTCCTTCTTGGATAAAGACCACCAGTATAACGGGGCGGCATTTATCACATATGCCCTGGTATTATCATCAAGGTTGTTGATGAAGACGTAATCCGCCAAATTGCCACCCTTTGAATGGCCGAGCAGCAGCCTTTCACCTGATGTATCCGCCAGATACTTTTGATAAAATGCATCGGCTTCTTTCTGTTGTTTGATTTCCACTCCCATTGAAGCTTCAAAGTTGGAGGTCCAATCAGTCCTTAAGTGACCCATATCCCCCATCGGTTCACTGCCCCTGAAGACTGCTGTGGCATTGCCTTCCTTATCTTCAAATGCATATCCTACAAAGCCAGAATTTGATTCACCTTTTACATTATTACCTTCATTAGGATTATAGTTTTGGTAACCCTTCAAGGTAATATTATTTAGATTTGAGGTGTCTAATTTGTTTCCATTAATAAAAGCATTGATTTCTATATAACTTGCTTCATCTGGATCTGCATTTCTTTTAGCTAGATCCCATACTTGCTTAATGGTCAAATTATCTGGAAGTTTTTTTGGCGGCAAATCATAATAGGACAGCATCAACAATATGTTCTTCTCTTCTTCGGTTAATCTGTCGATAGACAATCCTGATCACTCCTCAAACTTTTCGTAATAATCAGCTATGTCTTGAGGCGAATTTATTTCTCTCAGATTATCGACCAGAATTGCTCCATATACATTAGCATCAAGATTTGACCATGGGAGGTTGTTTACATTGGCCGTCCTGATATAATCAGAAATATTTTCAGACTCATCTACGAATCCCACCGCGACACCATAGTACTCTGTATTTTCTTCTTTTAACATGTTTAGTAAGTTATATATGGGTTCATAATATTCTTCAACATTTGGTTCACCTACAGTTTTGACGGCAATATCAATAGTGACATCAACATTTTCAATTCCCTTTTTCATAAACTCATCGAATGAAATATTTCCCTTGATTGAATCGTACGTATCTCTTTCAGCCGAGACGATTGTCTTATACTCGATTTCTTTTCCAAACTGCTCCAAAATTTTGTCTTTATACTTTCTATCAAGCTCAACCGACCACTTGGAGAGAGGATAAGTATCATAGTACACATCGTCTTTATTCCTGCTCTCACCAGCAAGAAAAACTAATTCTGATTTCCCATCGGGATATGCTATAACCTTGTCTTTTCCATACATTTCCGGAAAAATGACACTACCTTCTTTTATACTTTCAACTTCAAATTTCTCACCATACTTCTCTTCCAAATGCTCCATAACCTTACTCTCCGAACTCATACACCCCGCACCTCCCATAATCACGAATAAAATTGCCGCAGTCAGCTTGATCCACTTCTTCAAGTTCTCCACACCTTCCGTTTAAAACAGGGACGGTCCGGTTTTGATAACCGCCCCTTGATCCAATATTCAAATTCTATGAGACACGAGAACCGTCCCCATGTCCCTAAATCAGCATCAATTTCGCACCATTCATCAACCCAATCTCTTCAACGGTCTGGTTGATGTTTAAAATGGTGCCGGTCTTTCGGTCACAGAGGATGGTGTCAGTTGTTGCCGAGAAGTATCCTTGTGACAGTTCGGTCATGGTTCCGGCGAGCAGGTAGACGACTTCGTGCAGCTTGCTTTCGAGCGGCAGGAAGACGTCGTATGATTTTTCTGAGGCGGGGATGAAGACCTCTACGAGCACCTTATCCATGGTACGCTACCTCCTCTTGCTTGCTTTGTAGTGAGGATAACAGCTTCACGAGTGTTGGTTTTCCTTTTGTCACAACATAGCCGAAGCCTGGCGGGATTTCCTGGTACATATCGTTTGTCACCTTGCTGAGCTTCATGACGTACTGGTCTGTGATGCCGTTGCCTGCCCAGATGAAATCGCTTAGCGATACATGCTGCTTGAACCAGGCCTCGAAGGAGACGGAGCTCAGTTTGTCGGCACTGTCTGAAATGATCAGGTTGACGTTGAGGCCATTGCCTTTTTCAAGGAAGACCTTTAGCTTATCCTGGCCGTCAGGCGACAGATACATCATCAAATCAGTGAAGGAATCGATGATGCAGGTGATGTTGCCAAACACTGGCGGCTGCTCGCCTGCTTCAATTGCATCCTTCGTCGTGTTATTCCGGTGGACGAGCGTGTTGAACAGGTAGATAATAGTATCTTCAAATTCAGATGACTCGCAAATATGCTTGTAATCTTGCGTGCGGCCTGCCGCAAAGTGCTCATTAGGGTCGATGACGATCAGTTCCCTGCCTTCTGAGGCTGTGAAAATTTCGGCGGCTCCCTGCATGAAGCTTGAGCACTGATCGTTCTGCAGTGCAGTAACCACGTTTACATAGTTGCCAAGGAAATCGAAATGAGCTGTTTTCAGCGAGTTTTTCTCAATGCCGACTGGCACCTTGTTACTGTTCATATTTTTCGCTTCATCACGCAGGTAGTTCAGATCGACTTTCTCAGGAAGGATCGGTACCCGCATTGCGGCCGGCTGCGTCCAAGATTCTCGCAGATCTCTGCTGTAACCAGTAATGAAGGTATACATATTGTCTATATCGCTTGTGATATGGGCCGTCTGGAATTCATATGTTGTATCACTCTTGAAAATGCCACGGCCCTTCGATTTGGAAGGATACACTCCGTCTGTATTGCCCAGTACGCCCGAGTACTCAGTCTGGTCATTCAGCTGGAGCACATACATCTGCTTAAAGTTCTGAAGCAGCCTGTAGCGTATCGCCCCTGTATTGATTGCGGTGACGATGAAGTATATGCCATACTTCAGGCCCTCGCGCGTCAGGAATGAAATCCCTTCCTCAAGTTCCTCGAACATCTCGGAGAACGCTGCGTAGTTGTGGATTGCTACAACGATCGATGGCAGGCTCTCACCCGACATCTCGTTGTATGTGATAAAATCTCCGCCGTAATTTGAAAGCAGCTTCTTCCGTCGTTCAATCTCACCTGCCAGCATCTTAAACAGATTGTGAATCTTCTCGCTTTCATGCGACAGCATGACATCCCCAACATGTGGTGCTTCACGGAACCAGACCAGCGTCTCGGAACCGAAGTCCAGCAGGTAAAAATTCAATTCGTTCGGCGTGTGCTCTTCCATTAATGAGTAAAGCATCGTCGTCAGGAAGGTCGTTTTTCCGCTGCCAGCGATTCCATAAATAACAGCATTGCCTTCATGGGTGATCGGCATCCGCATCACCATCTGCCTCTGGTTCGCTGGATCATCATATTCACCGATGATCGGGTTCAGTTCGAAACCTTGCTGGACGACACCATATTTCTTCTTCAGCTTGTCGACGTATATGAGCTCAGGAATCGGCTCGAGCCACAACTGACGGACCTTGATACTCTCCTGCTGTGCCATCTTTGCAAGATATTCCGTAATTTCATCGATTTGCTTCGGCGGATTCTTGACCGACGTTTTGCGCTTGTCGATACGGGCATTTTTAATGACGCGTCCGAGGTCATCGATAACCACAACACTGTCATCTTTGTGCTTTTCAACCCTGTCAGACGGATAGTAAGGCGCACCGGCCCACGCTGACTGTCCTAGCTCGAACAGTTCGTTGAAGCCGACCTGGAGATAGAAACGTCCGGTCTGCTTCAGTTCTGCGGCATCAGGACGCTTAATGACCTCCATACTGTCCGCTTTTTCCTGTACCTTCAAAGAGATACGGAATTTACTGTTGCTCCAGATTTGGTCATCGACGACACCTGATGGCTTTTGCGTCGCCAGGATCAGGTGGACGCCAAGGCTTCGGCCGATACGCGCTGCACTGACAAGCTGATCCATGAATTCAGGCTGCTGTGCCTTCAGCTCAGCGAACTCGTCGGAAATGATGAACAAGTGCTGCAGCGGCTCTGTTACCAGTCCTTCGCGATATAGTTTCTGATATTTATAGATATCGATGTTACTCTGATCAACAACCCGGCTCGTTTCGCTAAAAATGGCCTGGCGACGCTTCAGCTCACTCTGGATCGAAATCAGCGATCGGTTGACGGCGGCTCCGTCCAGGTTCGTGATCGTCCCAGCAAGGTGCGGCAAGTCTTCGAACGCATTCGCCATACCACCGCCCTTATAGTCAATCAGGATGAACGCTACCTCATCCGGGTGATAATTGACCGCAAGCGATAAAATGAACGTCATGATAAATTCACTTTTTCCAGAACCGGTCATCCCGGCAATCAAGCCGTGCGGGCCATGGTATTTTTCGTGTAGATCAATCATGAATGGATCGCCCTGCGTATCGACGCCGATCTGAGTTTCGATCGTATGGACAGGATTGTTTTCCTTCCATCTCGTGAGCGCATTGAGATGCTCGATTTTACCGACACCAAACATTTCCAGGAATGTCAGCATATCAGGCAGGGTATAAGCCCTCTGTGAGGTATTTAGCTGGATATTGGCTAACTTTACGGCAAGATCTTCAGCGTCCTCCTCCAAATAGCTGTCAGCATTGAAGCCTACATACTTACCAGAGATATCATCCTTGTCATAGATCTTCGAAAAACTCTTGTCTAGTTCGATGACATTACTACATTCCTTAGGCAGGTTTTTCAGCTCGTCATAAAGAGCAATGAAGCTGAACTTGATGTTCTTCTTTTCTTTTAAAATAAGATTTATCATCTCCGCCTTAGAAGCTAGGCTCTTGCTCATCGAGAAGACAATATAATGCTGGTCGATTTCTGCAAGGTCTTCCTCCGCGAGCACCTGGCGCGCAGTGATTTCTTTTTCAAAATAAGCCGAGAGCTCCTTGATTTCATTTGCATCTGTGGCAACGAAACGGATTGTCTTGCCATCATCCCAAACATGCGGCAGCCACTTCACGAAGTTCCACGTATCATGCTCGTGTTCGTCATAAATGAACACCAATTTTAACTCGTCATAGCTATGCAGTGCTGTCAGCTGAAAAATCAGCCCCTGGACGAAGCTCTTCACTTCTTCCCGTCTGCCAATGATTCCGGTGATCCGTTCCTCTGTCAGGTCAACCGTGACCGGAACATCCTTGAGGATTTGTGGCTTATCAACAATCTGGTAAAGCTCATCCTGAAGGTTATCGTCCTCAAGCATGAAGCGTTTTTCCGGATACTTGATTTCTGCGTTTAAGGGCAGGTCACCTATTCCAAGACGCACTTTCAGAAAATCATTCTGTCCTATCCCGCGTTCCCACAGGTTCCGCTGGCGGCGCTTTATCCTCGTCAGGCAGTTTTCCAGCGTGACGTGATTCTCCAGCAGAATTTCACTCTGGTGCTTGCATTCATCCGCAATTACCTGCTTCATTTCCGCAAGGTATTTCAGATATTTTTCCTGGCGAATGCCTTCGAGTTTGATGCGGCGCTTTTTCTCATATTTCTTTGTCAGGATCGGCCAGAGCACAGTCCCAACCATCATGCTGATCGACATAACGAGCATTGGCAGCGCTTGAATAATATCTCCGTCTCTGCTCATGACGTTCTGTAACATCAGGAGTCCTGTGAACAAGGAAGCCATCCCCATGGTGATCGACGGTCCCAATAATAGCATGAGTGGCGTTTCGTCAGGGTTTTGCTGCTGTGGCGGTGGGTCGATTTTAATGGTCGTTTCCTCTATATCCCGCTTGAAGCGCGGGGAACGGTAAAACAGCTGATCATTTTCTTCTTCAATATGTATTTCATCGAGGTTGATTTCTCTTTCAACTACCGGCTTTTCAGCAATAAAAGAGTTAAACGTGTTACGGTCTAAAAACACGGATTTATGGGGATTATTCAGCGACAATAGGCGGCCATTGAAAATGATTTTAAGACCCATGATGAAGATGACGTCACCTACACCCAGCACCTTCTCTTTAATTCTCTCACCATTAACATAGGTACCATTTGAACTGTTGAAATCTTTGATGACAGCCTTGCCATCGCTGCTGTATTCAATGACACAGTGTGAGCCGGATACAAGTTTATTCGAAAAACAAATTTGACTGTCCTGTGAGCGTCCGATTTTAATGACATTGCTGGTGGCGATATGTTTTGTGAATTCGTTGCGATCCGCCGTTTGCGGCTCGACATAAACTAGCGCGGATTGATCATTGTTGCGGTGAATACTATATGTTTTGAATGGTTCTATGAGGACCTTTGATTGTATTTCGTTTGCGGTATCTTTCAAGAATGCATGTTTATTAGATTTTAAGTACCAGCGGCCATCTTCCGCCTCAACAGCCAGCATATCTACTGGGTTATGGTCCTTATCTTCAGTATTCAGTATGTATCTCCCGGTTACCCGTTCGGGCAGCACGAGGTCAAACGCCCGATTGCGGTCAAAAAGTGTGAGAATCAAATCCATACCTCCCCAGCCCAAATATTTCTATTCTTATAGTATATATAGTGGTAATTTCATATTTTTTACCATTTTAGCTCAAAAAGTGTAAATTTACATCAAACCTTTGGTTCATCTCTAAATATATAAATATCTTACAATATCAGGAATTATATTCAACTAATTACCCCCTTAATTGGAAAAATAGGGATATAAGTCCTATTTGAGCATTAAGTGGTTTCGGATAAAATGGTTTTCAGGTCGGAACTTATATATAGCCAAAAGTAAAACTAGTTCAATTTACCCTCATAAAATACAATTTAAACCTCTATCTATCTAAAATATCCCAAATATCCACCTTGAATTTTACATTTCCCTTGTGTTATTACTGGGATTTTTTTCAATAACATAATATAATCTAAGAATCTAAAACGAGCAGGTGATCCAGATGAAGATTAATGTTGGCCAGGCGTATTCACAGGCGAATAGAATCAGTGATTACGCGCAAGATCTAAACGATATCAAAAGCAGGCTGCAGGACTTCAAGGGGAATCTAAACAGCGGATGGCAGGCCCAGGAGATGGTTTATATCAATAACGCCATCAACAGTATCAGCAGGGAAATTTCCGAACTTCAGACACTTCTTTTTTCGATTGGCCCCGATATTGTAGCAGCAGCAAATGAAATAAGAAGAGAAGAAGAGGCTCGCGAGGCAGCGGAACGGGCAGCCGCAGAACGGGCGGCTGCTGAAAGGGAAGCACGATTGAAAAATACTGGGTTACGGTAAACATGACAGGGCATGCCGGCATTACCGGCTTGTCTTTTTTTTCCATAATAAAAAGGCGGCAGCCCCCGCTATGTATAAAAGCAGAATCATACACGCCTTTTGTGGCGATGCCCGGCTTTTCTGAATCTAAGCTGGGCATTTTTCATTTTGTTGTCGGCAATGATCACACAGCTGAATTACGGTCCCCCCAATCTGTTAGTTTCAATACTTTTTCACTTAACCGGCTCTTCTTCCCTTTCCTCTTTGCGGTACTTCATTTTCGTGGCTTCCCCGCCTCTCAAATGGCGGATTGATTTATGATAATCAAGGATTTCTTTTACTTCATTGGCAAGGTCAGGGTTGATCTCAGGCAATCTTTCTGTCAGGTCTTTATGGACTGTACTTTTGGATACGCCAAACTCCTTCGCTATGACGCGAACTGTTTTTCTCGTCTCCACGATATACTTTCCAATCTTGATTGTTCTCTCTTTGATGTAATCGTGCACACCACTCGCCCTCCCTAAATTGGATGTGAGAAGTGTGAAATGAGACTCGCTTTTATCTGCCAATACTGCATCCCGCAAAAAATACTCACTTGCGGCAGAAGGTTGTTCCTTCTGTATATTACTAAGATTAATCATGTCCCCGGCTGAATCCTCATATTGTTCAAACGACTCCTCACCTCAAACACTCTCTTTGTCAGGTTTGTAACATTTTATTAGCTTGGTTGAGGATATATGCACGAAAAAAGCAATAGGGACAAGGTATAGTAAAGTTTTTTGAAAAATACAACTATTTTAAAGCAGAAAAACTTTCCTATATACCCATATTTATGTACATAAAAACCTGTTTTTTATCGAATTTCTGTTAAGGAGTTATTTTTCATTGGGGGAGAAGCAGACTTGATTACCTACAGACAGACTAGAAAACAGAGAATCAGAGAGCAAAAGCGCAAAGTGACTTTGAATCGAAACAGAAAATTGATCGGCGTAGCGGTAGCCGGATCGGTAGCGGCAGGATTGATGCTTGGTATCAGTCAAAAGAAAACAGATGCAGTAGGGTCCTCTTATACCGTTAAAAAAGGAGATACACTCTACAGCCTGGCTAAGGAATATGATACATCGGTAGAACTGCTGAAGGAGGTTAACTCGTTACCTTCAGATATCATTAAAACAGGACAGAAACTCGAGGTACCTGTAGAGGCTGAAGCGGGAAATTATATTGTAAAAAAAGGAGACACATTGTTCTCCCTTGCAAAAAAATACGGTGTCACCGTGAAAGATCTAAAGAAGGAAAACAAATTGGGCAGTGACTCCATTTATGTTGGACAAGCCCTTTCAGTACCAACACATGGCTTTGAAAACAATGAAGGAGTTTACGTCGTCAATCCAGGGGATACATTGTTCAATATCTCCCAGCGATTCGGTGTAAGCTTGAAAGAAATAAAGCAAGCTAATGGTCTGAAGGAAGACATGGTGCTGATCAACCAGCAGCTGGTTATTCCAGGCGAGATTGAATTCATGGAAGCAACCATTAACGGAGCGGCTGATAATTTTACGATTGAGGTTGAGAATGATGGAAAAGCCATTCCTTTAAAAGTTTCTTATGGGACGGCTAGGGCTTATGCTGATTTGGAAGGACAGCGAGTTCTTGTTTATTCTAAAAATGGGGCTTTGATTAACATTCAGTAATAAAGATGCTTAGAGTGTGTCACAACACCCTAAGCATTTTTTATTGACCTTCTTGTATATTCATCTATCAGAAAGAAAATGATCGCACATAATGTTGGCAATATGAAAATACCGGGATCAAGGTAGTTTGACAGTCCAAAAATCACCGTTAAAAGGCCAAAACCAATGTGAATTGAACCGGACAGCAGTGTACGATACTTGTTAGATTTTCGAGAAACAAGCTCCGCAATGATGGAAGCTGGTATTCCGTAACAGAAAATCCCTATAGAACTAAAGAAAAAAACAAGCATAAACCCAACAAAAGTTTCGTATTCAACAGAAGCAAAACTCTGCACAGCAGAAAAAAGAAGGAAACCAAACGAGAAAGAAAGTGAAGTGTATAAAGCAACTCTTATCTTTCTTAGTTTATTTTCAAACATAACCTCTCTCGCGATTGGGATTAAAAATGTAATTGCAAAAACGGCCAGAACTAGTTTTATGTATGCTGGAATAGTAGAGACGTAAATAATAAGTAAGACCATAGTAACAGAGAGACTAGGTATTAAATTCTGGACTCTTAACATGTTACCATCCTTTCTCTAAAAATATTATATCCAAAAGAAGTAATAAGCCCTGCTGCTATTAAGGAGAAAGACATCATTCCAGCACTTTTCTTATAGCTCATGTCCAATAGTTCGAGACCACCATAAAACCATCCTATAAAAAGCAACGCTGCACCGATGTACTGAATGACGGGCATAAATGTAATCATCCCGCTGAATATCAAGAGCAGACCGATATGCCTAAATCCATCATCAAGTATAAAAGATGGACTTTTTAAACCAGCTTTTATTCCTGTCTGCTCCTCTTGAGTTAGATTCCTATAAATCCACTTGAGTTAGATTCCTATAAATCCATATAAAACGGACAATCGGTATACCCCAAAACAATATCAAAAAGACAATTTGGACAGCACCCATGCTGTTCCTCCATTTACATGTCAAGGCACAAACAAAGTATAAAGAGCAGTTCATATATAAATGAACTGCCTATTACAATACACATATTCCTACCATATCATAATCATATACGTCTATCAAAACTGCATCGACCTCATCTGGCTTTCTGTAGCCTTGATCAGCTCACCCCAGGTGGAATGCCCACGGTCTTTGAACTGCTGTAAGAGTTCAATGAAAAGGTAGGCTGTGGTCAATGTGTCGCCCACCGCACTGTGGCGGTCATATATGCGTGTGCCGAATGCCATCGCGTATCGCTCTAGGTCACGCATATCATATGATGGAGCAATAAAGCCAATCAGGTCGAGTGTATCAATGGTGAATACCTTTTTCAGCGCAAGCTTTTCACGTTTCAGCTCGCTCTTCAGCACAAGGTGATCAAAGCCGACATAATGCCCGACGAGGCATACCGCTTCGTGTGACCCAACATAATCAAAGAAGTCATGTATCGCCTCTGATGCCACAGGTGCTCCTGCAACTTTTTCATTCGTAATCGATGTCAACTCAATTATTTCCCGAGAAATTTGTCGCTCCGGGTTAACATATGTCTGGAAACGGTCATTTTCCATCACCTTCAGCCCGCTTACCGGCACACCGCCAATTTCAATGAGCCGGTCAGTGGTCGCCACCTGGAATCCCGTCGTCTCCGTGTCGAAAACAACAAACGTAAGATCATCGATTTTAGTCGATAAAGGAATCTTTTCATACGTAAGCGGGCAGGAAATATTCTTCCGTTGAAAAAACATGCCAGCCTCCTTTCATGGTGTAACAGTGCCTGTTACCGTCCGAATTTTGTCGAATTCATCATTGATGATAGTTTCCGCTACCCATATAACATCCCGAAGTGCCTGTCATCACCCGACATTTGCCGAACGATATCATACTGAAAATCTAGCAAAAACCATTCCCTGGAGTTCGCGGAGTGTTCGCAGGCTTAGGATGAGTTCGTCTTTTTGTCTGGTCGACATGGTGGCAAATGATAGGACGGAGCTGCCGCCGTTATTGCCCCACCTTTGCCTGATATAAAGGTCTAACACGTGGCTGAAGGCTTCTTTGAGGTCCTCTGTGTACCCTTCGGTAAAGATACCCTTTTCTTTTAAACTAGCGATTTTCTCTAGTGGCGTTCCCGGGATTCCTCCGTAATAAAGTGATAGGATTTGCAGGCTGTGGTGGAAGGGAAATAAGATTTCTTTTTTCATATCAATGCTCTTCCTTCCGAGCTTGAACAGCGCGCGGATCGGTTCATCCAGCGTCGGGATTTCCTGCTCACGTTCTGCCTGGACCATCCGATACAGGAAGATTTTTGAGCGGTCAAGCAGCTCTGCAATTTTTGCTTCGAACTCCACGTCTAACACTTCGCTCCCCGCTACGAAACGATAGGAAAAAAAGTTATGCGCCAGCAGCAGGTTATCATTCGTGGACTGCAGCATCCACTTCCTGACGCGATCCTGCCATTGCAGCAGCGTCCCTCTCCACTGTTTCTCGCTCGACATCATCAAGCCCTTGCAGCGAGCGTAGCCGGCTGCCTCCAGCCTTGCAGTGATCTCCGCTCCTAATTTTTCAAAGTAGCCATGTTCACTCGTATCTCCATACACTAGGAAATGATCCTGGTCCGTCAACATGAACTGTTCTCCACGGCCTGCGGATCCCATTAAATAAAACGCAAAAGGTGCAGGTGGCTTCAGCCCTTTCTCGCGGAGTGCCGTAAGAGATAATTCGACTGCTCTCCATATCAACCGATCGTATAATTTCGTAATGATATCGAGCAATGCTAGAGGCGGAACACGGTCTCGCAACAGCGTTTCGGTAATTTCATAGATTGCTGCCTTGATCTCAGGAAGGCTCGTTTCATCGGTCTCTTCAATCTTCTTTATTGTCCTCATCACACTATCATTCTTTTTCCGGATCAAATCGGTTAGTGTGACAACCCCGGAAATTTTCCCATCATCGACCACGGGAAGATGCTTGATTCCTTTCAGTAAGATTTTCGATAATGCATCGTAATAGTAAGCGAACCTGGATATCGTTACGGGTTCCTCCGTCATCACTAGCCTGGATGGCTCTTCAACAGAAATTCCCTTCGCCACCACTCGGCCGACGATGTCCCGTTCGGTGATGATTCCTTTTAACTCTTGCTGTTCCACGACAAGTACCGAGCTTGTCTGTGAATCAGCCATCTTCTGCGCAGTTTCTTTGATGCTTGTTACTGGAGAAACTGATACTATTTCTTCAGTCATCAGATCCTGGACCCTCGCTAAAATCGTCTTTCCCTCGCCAATTCCCTTCGCCATTTTCACCTGCTCCGCAAGTGATCCATAAACATCTTTCAGCCTGATCGAAACCTGGGACAGCAGGTAATCATGGACATCCTGATCATCCCACCTTTTTGCCAGGACGGAAAAAGGAATCAGCAGTGCCTGAACATCGTCTACAGACCTGACCTCGACATTGGCCTGTGGTTTATCGGCACTCGTAAATCCGAGGAACTCTGCCAGACTTGAAAACCCAACAATTTCACCTTTTCGGATGACTTCAAGGACTTCTTCCTGGCCGGCGGCATTTTTCACGAACACCTCAGCAATTCCCTGTAAAATCAATAAAAGCCCCTGACGTGGTGTGTCCGTCTTGAGCATCATTTCTTTTTTTACATAGGTAAGAGCTTCGCATTCCTCGACAAGGGAAAGGGCCGTGCGTTCATCCACCCCCTGAAACAGGGGATGGAACTGCACAGCCTTCCAAATTTCCTTATTAAGCTTTTGTTGCATCGTCATTCATCCAAACTTCGCCGTTCTTATAAGTCATCTGTTCAGGATAGCGAAGGTCGAGTACTTCCTCCTGAATTTTTTGCGATGGAGCCGGAGTCGCAAGTGAAACAATGACGTTCGCAAGGAATGCAGCTGTCGCGCCGAATACCCCAGCACCGGTATCGATGATGCCAAGAATCGTGAAACCGCCGTATTTTGCTGCGAAAATGTATCCGAGCGTCACAGCAAGACCGATAAGCATACCTGCGATGACCCCTTGTGAATTCGAACGCTTCCACCATACACCAAGGATCAGGGCTGGGAAGAACGTTCCGCTGGCAAGCGCGAAGGCCCAGGCAACGATTTGCGTGATCGCTCCCGGAGGATTAAGGGCAATCAAGCCTGCAAACAATGTAGCGACAACAATTGAAATACGCGCGACATTCAGGCGAGTCTTTTCCGTAGCGTTTGGCTTCATGACACGGTAGTATATATCGTGCGCAAAAGCTGATGATATTGCGATCATCAAGCCGCCGGCTGTAGAAAGAGCTGCGGCCATAGCGCCTGCCGCTACAAGACCGATGACGAATACGCCAAGGTTTGCGATCTCAGGTGTCGCCATAACGACGATATCGTTGGAGATGATCAATTCACTCCACTGAAGGACTCCATCGCCATTTCCGTCGGCAACTTGAAGCTTTCCCGTATCAACCCATGTTTTGGTCCAGGCAGGAAGTTCACTGATTTTGCTGCCTGCAACCTTTGTCATTAGGATGAAGCGTGAGAACGCCGCATAAGCAGGCGCTGACAGGTAAAGCAACCCGATGAAAAGAAGTGCCCAGGCGCCTGACCAGCGAGCAGCCTTCATCGTTGATACAGTATAGAAACGGACGATTACGTGCGGAAGACCCGCCGTACCGGCCATCAATGTAAACATAAGGGCAAGGAACTGCCATTTCGTGCCGTTCGTAAATGGCGCGAAGTATTCAGAGATACCAAGCTCTCTGTCCAGTTCACCCATTTTACCGACAAGCTCCCCGTAAGAAAGCCATGGAAGCGCGCTGCTTGTAACCTGTAGAGACATAAAAATGACCGGAATCAAGTACGCAATAATCAAAATGATATACTGTGCAACCTGTGTCCATGTAATCCCCTTCATACCGCCAAAAGCAGCGTATGTCGCAATCAGGACTACACCGATCATCGTGCCGAGCTTCGCATCGATTTCGAACAGTCGCCCGATAACCACACCGGAACCGGAAAGCTGCCCGATCGAATAGGTAAAGCTGATGATGATCGTTGAAACCGCCGCGATAACGCGCGCTGTATGGCTGTTGTATCGGTCACCGATAAATTCAGGAACCGTGTATCGGCCGTACTTCCTGAGCTGTGGCGCAAGCAGGAAGGTCAAAAGCAAATATCCTCCCGTCCAGCCCATGATATACGCCAGGCCGTCGTAGCCGAGCAGCATGATGGTACCGGCCATCCCGATAAAGGATGCAGCACTCATCCAGTCAGCGCCAATCGCCATCCCGTTAAAAATTGGCGGAACGCCGCGGCTGGCAACATAGAAATCAGACGTCTGCTTAGCCGTATTGTAAATCGCAATCCCGATATACAAACCAAATGTAGCTAAAATAATAGATAATGAGACCAAGAATTGTGTATCCAAAGTTCTCCCCCTTATTCAAACGCTCTTTTTTCTTTCTCCGTGACTTAGTGGTCCAGGCTCTTTCCTTCGCTCAGCTTGACGTTCTTCTCTTCATCGATTCCATACTTCCTGTCAATTCCATCACTAAGTTTGGCATTGACAAACAGCAGGATGATGAACGTTACTACTGCACCCTGCGCTCCCATGAAATAGTGGAACGGGAAGCCGCCGATTGAAATCTCGCTTAATGGCTCGGCTATCATCACCGCGCCGAACGAAACGAGGAACCAGATGATGAAATAAATGATCATGTTACGGGTCTTTTCACGGAAATACGCGTCAGCAACTGACTTATCAATTTTCTTCACATTTACACCCCTTTGGTTTTGCTAATCCCCTTTGTATAATCCTTCATGAATGACAGACACAGCTTGCATTAGAAAGCTTTCTCCACTCCTTTTTTTATTGATTTAAAATATATGAACCTTGCGCCAGGCAAGGTTGATACCAAATTGACGAGTTGCAATGGCTGGATTAACTAAGACTGAAGATGAATTTTAAAGTTTCGAAAAATGGTGCCGGGACCATGATGATCTGGATGAGGAAGTAGAGAAATATGCTCAGGAACGGGACTGCCAGGAAAATTAACTTGTTTTTCTTTAAGCCAAGGAAAAGGCTTATGCCGGTAATCACCAGCAGGCCGATTAAAATGATCACGTTTATTCCTCCTGTTTAAAAGTTAATGACGATATATTTGCATAGATGTGAATAAATATTTATTTAACTAAATCTTTAGAAAATTTAATTTAATTATCCATATAATGTCCAGGCAGGTCAATACGTTATTTCTAAAAAATGTAATCGCTTTCTATGTCGATATTTTTCCGGTCGTGGAAAAAATGTGACTAATCATAAGGATTTACGGGGATATAAGCCAGAGGAGTTTGTCGAAAAAAATTTTTTAGCTGTTGCGGTATATTTCCCATAGTTTTGTATCGTTTGTAATGATTTTACAGAATAGTAAAAGGAACACTCTCCAGCGAGTGTTCCTTCATTTAAATATAATTTACCAACAGGCAATTGCACCGTCGGTTCTCATTTCCGTTCCGCCGGTCAGAACGCCGGTTTCTGGATTGCGGACGATGACCTGGCCGCGGCCGAAACTTCCGCCATCATATGCTACCTTCATCAGGTGCCCGCGTGCGGCGAGCTCCTTGACGATATGATTCGGGAAGTTGTGCTCCACTTCGATTTGCTTGCCTTCGATCCACTGCCAGCGTGGTGCATCAAGAGCAGCTTGCGGGTTCAGGCCAAAATCAATCATATTCATCGCTACCTGTACATGGCCCTGTGGCTGCATATAGCCGCCCATCACGCCAAATGGACCGACTGCCTGGCCGTCCTTCGTAATGAAACCTGGAATGATCGTATGGTATGTCTTCTTGCCCGGAGCAAGTGCGTTCGCATGATTCGGGTCAAGCGAGAAATCATGGCCGCGGTTCTGCAGGCCGATTCCTGTTCCAGGTACGACAACCCCTGAGCCGAAGCCCATGTAGTTACTCTGGATGAACGAAACCATGTTGCCTTCTCCATCCGCCGTGGACAGATAAACTGTTCCACCCTTTGGGAGCTGGCCAGGTTCCGGCATTCGTGCTTCCTCATTGATTTTAGCTCGGGCCTCCTCACCGTACTTCTCAGATAGTAGGTCCCCTACCTTCGCCTGCATCGTCTTAGCATCGGTCACATATTCCTTACCGTCCGTGAACGCCTGCTTCATCGCTTCAAGCTGCAGGTGGACACCGTTGACGTCATCACGATGGGTAAACTCATAACCTTTTAAAATATTCAATGCCATCAAGGCAACGATTCCCTGTCCATTCGGAGGGATTTCCCAGACTTCGTGCCCGCGGTATGAAACAGAAATCGGCTCTACCCACTCAGGGTGATAGTTTTCGAGATCGGATTTCCTCAGGAAAGCACCCGCTTTTTCAGAAGCTTCTGCGATTCTATCCGCCAGTGCACCTCTGTAAAAGCTTTCCCCATTCGTTTCCGCGATTTCCTGAAGCGTGTTCGCGTGGTCCTCGGATCTCCACATCTCTCCTGCCTCAGGGGCCTTGCCATCAGGAGCGAAGATGCGGAACCATTCATCATACTCTTCACCCTGAAAGCGAGTCTTGTAAGCGTTATATGCGCCCTTCCAGTATTTTGCGAGAATAGGAGTGAGTGGGTACCCGTTGCGCGCATAGTCGATCGCTGGCTGCAGTACCTCAGTAAGCGGCAGGCGACCGAATTTTCTCGACAGCTCTGCCCATGCTGATGGTGCTCCCGGAACTGTGACTGGAATCCAGCCATGTGAAGGCATTTTTTCATGGCCTAGCTCTTTCACCTTCTCAATCGAAATTGATTGTGGAGCAGGACCGCTCGCATTCAAGCCATACAGCTTATCTTTTACCCAAACAAGCGCGAACGCGTCGCCGCCAATCCCGTTAGAAGTCGGCTCAACAACCGTCAGACAAGCCGCTGTCGCAATCGCCGCATCAATCGCATTGCCGCCCTTTTTTAAAATATCTAGCCCAGCCTGAGCAGCAAGCGGCTGTGACGTAGCAACCATCCCATTGCGCGCGACCGTCGCCATCCGCTGAGATGGATAAGGATATGTATGTAAAGACATTTAGATTCCCCCAATATATTTTCGTCTTACGAAATATTATAGCAAAATAGCTGAAAATTCGAAATAAAAAAGTTAATTATCAACTAATAGAGTAAACGACATTAATGTCATTAATAGTCCACCAAGGTAAAAAACTATTGGAAATATAAGCGGAGGGGCATCGGCATCAAAAATCTGCAATACTATATTTCCGTTTTCATTTGTGAGAAAAAATGAACCTATGAATAATAGGAAAGTTACCCAAATCATCATATACCGGTTTGTTGTCAACCCAGAGACCTGAACACCATGGAAAACATCTAGATATCTTAAAATAAAGTTAAAAATGTAGATGAGATACGCTGCCAGTAGAACCCAAAATATCGAAGTACCATAAGCAATCCTCAAAAAAGGGGTAACCAAAAAGAAGCCCATCAGCAAAAATAAAACAAAACCAACACGGTTCCACATGGTTCTGGAGTCGGAAACTTTCTTGTAGAAAATGATGGAGACAATTATTCCTGCGGAAATGAGGGCCAAATTTAATATAAATATGGAAGAAGACCATTCGGGAATGGCACTTCCAATAAAATTGAAAAAGAAAGCTAGAAGTAATCTGGAGAAAATTTCAAATAACAATTCATCATTATTCTTCCGTTTATGTTTCACCTTATCAGTCCTTATAGTTTAATGATGATTTTAATACGTAAATATACTCTGTTTGGTTTCATTGAAAAAGCCCGGCCAGTTCCGGCCGGACTTTTCTACATTCCACTCTGTAATTTCAACTCATAAAATTCCTTCACTCGTGTGACAACATCCTTTGAACCAGAATCCTCGATCATCATTGCTACGATCATGTCGGTGGATTGCGGGTTGTAGGCGACGAACCATCCTAGTTCTTTGCCCTTTTCGCCCTGCTTCTCTTTGATTTCCGCTGTGCCTGTTTTACCGGCTAATGGATAATTGGCGATCAGGCCATTGTGGGCGGTTCCTTTTGGATCGGTGATGACCTTTGTCAGCATGTTGCTTAGAGCCGCTGCATTTTCGGGGCTGACCACGCCTTCCTGCCACACCTGTCCCTGCTCATCCTCCATATTCAAAATCGGTTTTATAAGGTTGCCCTCGTTAACCAATGGTGAATAAGTGGTTGCAAGATGCAGGATATTCATTTCAACCTGCCCCTGTCCGTAGGCTGAGTCCGCCAGTCTGATTTCGCTGTCAATCTTGCCGATTTGCGATGGCTCGATTGGATAGAGATATTCAGGCTGATCTTCAAAGCCGAATTTCTTCAGGCCTTCTGTAAAAGTATCCTGGCCCATTCCGAGCGCCGCCCTCGCGAAGTAAATGTTATCCGAATAGATCAGTGCTTTTTCAAGGTTGATGCTTCCTTTTATATCTGAGTACCTTGTTACTTTATAATTGCCCCATGATGCGTCCTTCTGCCACTGCTTTTCGTTGATTTCAAATGCTGTATCAAGCTTCAACTTATCACTTTCAAGGCCGATTGCCGCTGTGATTGGCTTGATTACAGATCCTGGCACATAGGTCAGCTTGAATCTATTAAGGAATGGTTTTAATGGGTCTTCTTCTAGAATTTTGCGTTTGTTTTGCGAGATTCCGAGCGTCATTTCATTCGGATCGAATCCTGGTGCACTGACCAATGCCAGCGTCTCACCTGTTGTCGGATTAATTGCCGATGCCGTACCCGCTTTTCCTTTTAGCTGGTCGTATAACTGTTGCTGGGCCACGACATCAATCGTCAGCTGGACATCCTGGCCATTCTCCACCGGTTTTTCAGCAAGTGTTTTGACCGTGCCGTCTTCTTTTACAATTGAAATCCTGACTCCGTTTGTTCCTTTTAACTTCTCTTCAAGCACCTGCTCCAGACCGCGTCGGCCAATGATATCAGTGCTTGTGTATCCTTTGCCCTCTAGTTTTTTTAGATCGTCCGCTGTTACCGACCCAATATAGCCCAGCAAATGGGACAGCGCTTCCCCGTAAGGATATTCCCTTGCCCCTACCATCTGGCTGGTTACTCCATCGAGCGCAAATAATTTTTCATGGAGAGCTTTATCCGTCTTTGAAACTTTTTTCAGCGGCACAAACAGATCAGGTTTTACCCAGCCTGCATTCATCGCCTTGTTGATGCTTTCCTCAGGCATATCGAGCAGTTCCGCTAGCTTTGCAATTGTCTGATCTTTTGGCTCGGCCAACTCACCAGGGACTACTCCGACCTGGACAGCTGTCCCATTGATCGCGAGTCCATTACCTGAACGGTCAAGGATGTTGCCGCGTTCTGCCTGGACATTTTTGAAGCTGATTTTATCTCCGGCTTCAAGCTCCGGGAAGATATATGACGTATTCCAATCGACATACCAATTTGTTTCTTTATCACGTTCTTCTTTTACAAGAGTAGCATTGTGGTCGAATTCTATCGGACCAGCAGCGCTATTCATTTTAGCTGAAAAAGGAAGTTCCGCGTTCGCCTCATGTTCTAGCTCTTCCTCAGGCTGTTTATAGCTTACCTTCAGCTGGTCAATCTCCAAATCTTTATAAATTTTATTATAGCGACTGACGAATTCCTCCTTAGTGATGGAATCCTTCGCTTTCTCTGATAAAAATCCATACATTTCATCAAACTTCTGGTCGTTCCAAAGTTTTACGTATTGGAAAAACCGTTCTTCAGGAGTCGGTTCCTTGCTGCAGCCTGATATGATGGCGGCGATTACGACCGACATGATTATAAATAAAACACGTTTCATATGTATCCCTCCTCCCGTTGATTTTACCATAGATTTCCCATTTGCATAAATCCGAATGATTTCTTATTATTCCAATAAAAAAACCCGCCTTTATAGCTAGGCGGGTTCCAAAAATTTTATTTTTTATTAAGAGTTTGTTGAAGTATCAGAGTCAGTTGAAGAATCTTTGTCTTTATCTTCTCCTGCGTCCTTATCTTCGTCTTTTTTATCAGAGCCGCCTTCAGCAGGCTTGTCTTCCGCTGGAGTTGTGCCTTCAGCATCTTCCTCTGAGCTTCCTTCGACATCTTCTTCGGCAGCATCTTCAGACTTGCCTGCATCTGCATCAGAAGAAGCTTTCTCTTCTGTCACATTTGCATCCTGCAATGCGCTTAGAGGCTTGTTGAAGAACTCATGCGGATTGACCGGGACATTGTCCTTGCGGATTTCAAAGTGTACGTGGTTGCCAGCCTTCTCATTGATCAGGCTTGTTCCGGACTTCGCAATGACTTGTCCTTGCTCAACCTCGTCGCCAACCTTAACTTGGTAGTCTTTAACTGACTGATATTGTGTTACAATACCTTTGTCATGCTCGATTTCGATGACATTTCCAAGCACTGCATCTTCCATGACATTAGTGACAGTACCACTTAGTGATGCGATTACATCAAATTCCTTGCCATCTTTTGAAGCAATGTCTAACCCAGTGTTCGGATGGTACGTATTATCATAGAACACTAGAGCTGCTTCTTGCTCAGCCGCGTCGCCGTCATTGTCATAGAATTGCATTTGGATGACAGCATCGTCTTCATTCACCACTGGCATTACAAAGTTCTCCATCGCGCGGTTAACCTCAACTGCTGGCTGATCATTGATCTTTTTGCCAGGCATGTCAGTCGCTTTGTACTCGGACTGATCCAGGTTTTCGGTTCCGCTGTTTTGATACCATAGGACACCAGTTAGAATGATTGCGGCACTAGCAATATAAACTGTTGGATACACCCACCGCTTCTTGAAAAAGCTGTTCTTGCTTTTGTCTTGAGAAGATCTTTTTTCTTCCTCTCTCATTTTCATCACCTCAGCAATCAGTTTGAACAGAAGCGAAAAAATATATACATAGAGTTGAAAAATTTTTTACTGCTTATTTTTCGACAAAGCTGAGGATTTTATGCAAAAAAGATTTTTGGGTTGGTGGGCGGTTGAGTTTTGGACTTGGGACAGCCTGTCATGCCTGAATAAGTCGTGCTTGTCACCACGTACGGTTTCAAACTATTACGTTAGTTACTCCATTGTGTTCTAACCATTTAATTATGTCTGTCACTCCATTCGAGTTACTACTATAAAGTGAGGTATCACCATGAAAAAGTTATTAGTATGGTTTTTACGCATTCTTCCGCTGTTCTATATGGCAGCAATCTGGATCATGTCCAGTAATCCTGCAGACGCCTTGGTTGAGCTGCCGAACCAGGGACTCGACCGTTTTATAAAAGAATCGCTCCATCTCGTTGAGTTCGGGATCCTGTATGTGCTGCTCGTCGTGGCTGCCTTGACGACCGGGCGCTTCACACCGGTGATGAGCTTTGCATTCATTGGCGTGGCAATCCTGTACGGACTGCTGGACGAGGTTCATCAAAGCTTCGTCCCATATCGATCCGCCACACTGATTGATTTTATAAAAGACGTAATTGGGGTTTTAGCGGCCTCACACTTCATTCACCATGCATACTTCAGCGGCAAGTTCCCGCGGCTCGGGAAGATTTTGCGTGGGATTGAGGAGAGAGTTCGGGGATATTAGCTGGATTTGTTTTTAAGATAGTTATTAGTTACGGTTTTTTAGGGGCTGGCCTTGTTATGGGGGCTGGCTTTTTTGTTTTTCAGAGCATCTTATCCAGCCCTTTTCTATCGTAAATACCTATCTTATAATCCCGACCGTAAATAAAAACTCGATAACCGTAAATAAAACATCAACAACCGGTAATACATTTCTTCTAACCGTAAATAAACACGTCAATCTGTGCTCTGACATAAATATTTCATAATTAAACATGCAAATCAGTAGGTAATTTGTCTGCAGGCGGAGAATTTTGTATTCAAAACTATTAAGGAAGTGACCGATTTGATTGAAAAAGGAAGGACATATCCGATACGACTTCTCATGTATGAGGCTTTGATGGAAAGAATTGTACCAAACCACCCTAAAATCCTATTAATCGAACAAGATTACAAAGCTTGGCGTGCGGGATACAAGGGTGAGCTGCAAACGGATTACCGTTTAAGCTTTTTACCTGAAAAAGGTTACCACATCTTTCGGGATATACGCCTTCTAGATGAAAAATGGCACTTTCAGATTGATACCCTCATTTTAACTCTTCATTATATCCTCCTTATTGAAACCAAAAACTATGCGGGAACGCTCTTCTTTGACAAAGACTCCGAGCAAATTATCCAAACTAAAGATGGTCAGGAAAAATCTTATGATAATCCCATTAATCAGGTTCGAATGCAGGCCTGGCACTTAAAAAGATGGCTGCAGAGCTATAAATTCTTTGTCCCTCCCATATATCAACTTGTTGCGATCAGCAATCCCTCTACTATTATTAAGGTAAGCGATCGTTCCTTGAATAATTTGATAGTGAAAGGAGATGTTTTGCTAAGCAGAGTACCCCAAATCGATGGGTACAACTCAAATACTGTGTTCACCGAGAAAGAGACAAGAAAGATATCAAAGTTACTAGTAAAGAGGCATACTCCCCACCACCCTGATATTATGAAACAATATTCCCTTACACTAGACGACCTTCAAAAAGGTATTCAATGCCCGTCTTGTTTTACTTATGGTATGTATCGTGAAAAATGGATTTGGCGCTGTCCTGTTTGCGGTCATAAGTCCAAAACTGCACACTACAAAACTGTAAAAGAGATATACCTTCTGATGCAACAAACCATGAAAAGTCAAACATTCAGGGAATTATGTACCGGCATCTCATCCAAGACTGCCAGTGATCTTTTGTTTTCCATGAATCTCCCCCACACTGGCACCAAAAAAGGCCGCATCTACCACATACCTCCTGACATCGAGACGTTCTTCAATCCCGCGAAAAAATAAAAGTTACCGACGCACATCCAAATCGCGCTAAAAAGCCAGGGCGCTGTTTGCCCTGGCCATGTCATTAATCAGTTTGCAGTTGTAACGGGCGCAACCCGATTTTATTTCTTCGCCGTAACCTTCGTCAGCATGCTATCGGCCTCGCTGATCTCAACGCCTTTGTAGTAATGCTTGACGATGTCCTGGTAGGTCTTGCCTTCTGTGGCCATGCCGTTGGCTCCGTATTGGCTCATCCCGACGCCGTGGCCGAAGCCTTCGGTGGTGATGACGACGTTGCTGCCTTTTAGCTCCCAGGTGAAGTCGCTGGAGCGGAGTTTTAGCTTCTCACGGACTTCCTTCCCTGTAAGGACCTTGCCGCCGATATCGATTTTTGCAACCCGGTTTCCTGATGTTCTCGAGATGACTTTGCCAATCTCCGAAGTGTTCGGCAGTTTGACGCCAAGCTTAGACTCCACCTCAGCAATCGTCATAACTGTCTGACTGCGGAACTTAGGTGACTCTAAATCCCATGGACTTTCTACACTGCGCAGGTAAGGCAGGGAGTTTGACCAGTATTCCTCTGAGTTCTCAGTAAAGCCATTCGATGTCGAAAAGAAAGTGGCGTCAATCGGCGCTCCATCATAGGTAAGCACCTGGCCATCCGTTGCTTTAACCGCCTCAGCTATTTTCTTCATCTTCCATTTGTAGTCGACGCCCCACTGTTTTTTCAATTCTTCTTTATTTTTAAATACTTGGTGGATTTCTGTATCATTCAACTGGGCGCCTTCAGGTACGCCTACTTTATTTGGGCTCAGCATTTGTTTTACATAATAAGTCCTTGCTGACAGTGCCTGTGCCTTCAATGCCTCTAGCTCGAACTCAGCGGGCATTTCAGCAGCAACAACGCCAATCAAGTAATCATCAAGCGGAAGCTTCTCTGTTTTGGACAACGCAGTCCGGTAAACGGCTACCTCAACAGCCGAGTCTGCTGTTGGGACCGCGGCAACATCCTTTGCCTCACTTTGCAGCTCTTCCCCCAGTTTTCCGCCTGCCTTTTCTTCCATAAAAGGGAGGACGAGCAAGGATGGGATCAGGAGTGTGACGGCGAATAGAATTGCAGCTAGTACGATGAGTGGTTTGAATTTTAACATAGAAAAAGCCTCCATTATGAAATTAATCCGGTCGAAAACCGTCTCATTTCATTCATATGGAGGCGGACAAGCTTTTATGACAGAAATCGAAAATGCATATAGTTCTGTCGAAAGTCTCATAATAAGTCGGTCAAAACAAATTCACGAAATTGGACATGAATTTTCAGGCTCTAACCAGCCCATTTAAATCAAAAAACCGCAGAACTATACGTTTAAGCACAATTCTCCGGTTCATTGAGTAGTAATATTTATGCGTTCATGTCTGAGACTAATTTATCCGTTACTGGCTGTTCTTCTACTTCGCTGACGCGTTCGATGTCTGCGCCAAGTGCTGCAAGTTTATGATGGAAGTCAACGTATCCACGGTCAAGGTGATATAGCTCTGTTACGCGAGTCATTCCATCTGCTACAAGTCCAGTCAGGATCAATGATGCTGCGGCACGCAGGTCAGTTGCTGCCACTTCTGCTCCCTGAAGGTTTGATGGTCCGTTCATGATGACAGAGCGGCCATCGATTTTGATGTTTGCGTTCATGCGGCGGAATTCTTCCACGTGCATGAAGCGGTTTTCGAAAACAGTTTCAGTAATCATGCTTGTGCCCTGAGCGCGCAATAGCAATGCCATCATTTGAGATTGCATATCTGTCGGGAAACCAGGGTGCGGCATCGTCTTGATGTCGACTGCTTTCAATTTTTCAGGTCCGATGACACGAAGACCTTCTTCTTCTTCAATGATGGTAACGCCCATTTCTTCCATCTTAGCGACCAATGAAGAAAGATGTTCTGATATAGCACCTTTTACAAGGACGTTTCCGCCAGTGATGGCAGACGCAACCATGAAGGTTCCTGCTTCGATTCGGTCAGGAATGATGTTGTGGTCAGCACCAAACAGTACTTCAACACCTTCAATCTTGATTGTGCCAGTGCCGGCGCCTTTTACCTTCGCTCCCATTTTGTTCAGGAAGTTTGCAAGGTCGACGATTTCTGGTTCTTTTGCAACGTTTTCAATGACTGTTGTTCCTTTTGCAAGGACTGCCGCCATCATAATGTTTTCCGTAGCACCTACGCTAGGGAAATCAAGGTATATTTTAGCTCCGTGCAAACCATTGACAGCTTCGGCTTCGATAAAACCGTTGCCTACCTTGACAGTCGCACCCATTGCTTCAAAGCCTTTAAGGTGCTGGTCGATAGGACGGGAACCGATTGCGCAGCCGCCTGGCAATGCTACGCGAGCACGGCCATTCCTGGCAAGCAGGGATCCCATTACTAATACAGAAGCACGCATTTTACGAACATACTCAAAAGGTGCTTCTATTTTTAACTCTCTGGATGCATCTACTGTAATCGTGTTATTTTCAAACTCCACTACGGCGTTTAAAGAACGTAATACTTCGTTGATGGTATATACATCGGAGAGAGTTGGCACATCACGAATTACGCTTTTTCCGTCACTAGCTAATAATGTTGCAGCGATAACAGGCAAGACGGCATTCTTAGCTCCTTCAACCTTTACAGAACCGCTTAGCCTTTGTCCGCCGCGGACGATGATTTTTTCCAAGTGTATTCCCCTCCGCGTCCAATTTCTCTATATTAATATTCAATCGTTATGATGGGTGTGCCAACTACGAGGGTAGTCTTTGCGCCCAATCGATCAGTTTTCCGTAATCCAAGCTGCATATTCATCTCATGGTCATTGCTCAAAGAGTTGTCGAACAAAGGCGAAACGGCGGATGTGGAAATAAATGAGTCTTCTTCCAATCCTTCGACTTCCTCGGCTTGAAAAGCCTTTAGCAATTTAGTTTTATAAACAGGTAAAGCCGATTTTATCTTATCATTGATTTCGCCTTCAATACAAGAGAAAGTTGTGGCATTTCCTCGAAAAATGTCAAATATTCTGCCTGGTAAATTTTTGTTTAAAAAGGTTTCTGTATTTTTATTCCAATGCTGACCTCTGACCTCATACATCACATACGTATGTATCGGGCCATTTGTGTCCGTAGAAACAATTTTAATTTTTTCCTGGATCTCAGAAGAATTCGAAACAGCTGTGAGTTCTCCATTGCGGTGGTTCCATGTCCAATCCGGGAGCTGGACCTTCAATTCTTTTACCAAAGCTTCGACATTTTCTTCTTCCAATGTTTCCCTTGCATAGATAGACCAACCAGTGATCAAAATATTTTCGTCCTGCAAAACTGAGGCCAGAGTTTTTATTTCTTGATCAGCGTCAGCTACAGTCGTCTTATTCCCAGCTTGAAGCACAATAAAACCAATAATGCCAAAAATTGATAAAATAAATGGAATCTTCTTCATATGTCTTTCACTCTCCCCTTATTACCATTCTTACCAGGAGAGCAAATCGCATACTTGGGAATTCTCGTCACTTTTTGACATCATTCTATGTACCAACTTTGCCGGGTGTTCATTGTTTGTGAAAAAACAAACATGCTTATGCAAAAAACAAGCACAAAGACAATCATACTCGAATTTCTGCATTTTTGGAACATGTATGAAGACCTAATTTTTTACCAATTTGTTTAGAACTAAAAGCAGATGGGCTAAAAGTTGTTACTGAAGGCTGTTTTCGCATTGATTGCTGCTTTTCGTATATGTTTAATAATCACGTTATAAAAGTTGTCGTCGCTCTTTTCGAGAGACTTCTGAATACAGATTGCTTACTATACTCGTAAAAACCCAAGATTGAGAAAGCGACAAAGTTTACGAAAAAAGCCTTACTGAAAAATCATCGGAAGCTGCTGTGACCATTGGAGGTAATCAAGGAAGAAATTACTTACTGTGGATCCTAGCGCGATGGAAGCAAGAATATATAAAACTCGGGCTTGAAGCACATGGTTTGCCCGGAGCAGCTTATCAAATTGGAGTGCTTGAAGAGCCCACCATGAAATGGCGATAAAAACAAGATGTGTTAGAATGCTGGTCAGCGCGAAGCCGCCAAAACCTGTTATCATAATCTGTCCCCCCTTATCATGTTTATTTTAACATAAACGTGATGATTACCTGTATTTTAGACGTATCAGAATTCGGAAAGTTTCATGTAATAAACGTTCTTTTTTCACTCGCTTTTCGGGCACATGTTTCCCTTTCTTGTGACCGTCATTCTTGATTTCACCTTCTGGCGGGCAAAAACATGTCCACAATCATGTGACCCTAGTTCCCGGTTTCACCTTTCGACGGGCACAAAATAAAAAAACTGGCCCGCTATCAAAGCAAGGCCAGCTGAATTACCCCTTTGTTTCCATGAGTAGATTTTCCCCAAAATCCATACATGATTCGTGTTTTCCTGAGCTTGTTCTTACTCAAGGTCGCGAAGTAACAAACTTATCTCATAAAATCGACGAACTGGTTGAAATTACTGTGCATAAAGTCGATTGCCAGGTTTGGCATGACTCCGAACAGGATCGTTCCTATGACTGTTACCAAGATCACGACGAGTGTTCCGATTGGCAGCTGGATTTTTTCGTCGCTTGCTGCTGGGCGGAAGAACATTTGCGTCATGACTCCGAAGTAGTAGAAATAGGATACGACTGTTGTTGCAATCATGATCGATACAAGGACGTAGTGTGCCTGGTCGACCATCAATGCTCCCATGAAGATGTTCAGCTTGCCGATGAAGCCTGCAGTACCTGGGATTCCTGCGAGTGACAGGATGAAGATTCCCATTCCCACTGCCAGAAGCGGTGAGCGGCGGTAAAGGCCAGCGAAGTGGCTGACATCTTCTGAGCCAGTTTTCATTGTGATCACCTGGATCACGGCGAATGCACCAAGGTTCATTAATACGTAAGCAAGCATGTAGAACCAGATTGCATCGAAGGTCACGAATGACATAGCTGTCAGAGCGACAAGGATGTAACCGGCATGCGCGATACTTGAGTAGGCGAACATGCGCTTGATGTTGCGCTGTCTTAAGGCGATGACGTTACCAATGATCATTGTTGCTCCCGCCAGGAATGCGATGTAATCCTGAACTGCGAACAGCAATGGAATTGGCTGCCCATCCTCCTGTGCAACAGGAATGTATCCGAAGATTGACAGCAGGATGCGAATGATGATCACAAATCCAGCCGTTTTCGAGACGACGCTCAAGAACGCTGTCACTGGAGTTGGTGCTCCTTCGTATACGTCAGGTGCCCACATATGGAATGGAGCAGATGCCAGCTTGAACGACAGGCCGACGAAAATCATGAAGAATGCCAGTCCAAGAATGTAAATGTGCTGAGGGTCACTTAGACCTCCAAAGACTTGAGCGATTTCTCTTAAGTTTGTTGTGCCGGCGATTCCGTACACATAGCTCATACCGAACAATGTGATTGCGGAGGAAATTCCACCGTTAATGACATATTTCATTGCTGATTCATTCGATTTCAGGTTACGCTTGCGCATACCTGCTAGGACGTAAGACGGAATGGACAGCAATTCAAGGCCGACGAACAATGTGATCAAGTCGCCGCTTGATGCCATGAACATCGTTCCAAGCAATGCAGTGAGGAACAGGTAGAAGAATTCTCCCTTATATTCCTCAAGTCCATCATTCGTTCTGTAGTCAATCGCCAACAGCATAACAAGAGCCGCTCCAAGAAGGAGGATCAGCTTGAAGGCGATTGCGAACGAATCCAATCGGAATGTATCGTATAAAATCGATGTGGTTTCAGTACCAATCAGCGAAACGAGTGAAATCAGCGCTAGTACCACACCTGCAAAGCCAGCCCAGCCAAGGACTTTCCGGTCGACTTGCTTCGGCATGAATAAATCAGCGACCGATAAAATTGCAATCATACCAAGGATGATGAATTCCGGAGTCATCGTCCCCCAATCAAATGATAGAAGTGTATCTAGATCCATCCTTCATCACCCCCCTATTCCCATCAAGATAGTCTCTAAAGTTGCCTGAAGCGGTTCACTAAGAACAGCTGGATATACACCGATCAGGACGATCAAGCCGATAAGCACTAACACTGGAGCCCATTCAAATGAGCGGATGTCTGTAACTCCGGCAAATTCTCGTTCTGCATTGCCATACGTGATGGCAAGGACTGCACGCAGCAGGTAAACGGCTGTCATGATGATTCCGATTGTACCAACCGCTGCAAGGACTGGCATTTCTTCGAATAGTCCAAGGAATGCCATGAATTCACTGACGAATCCTGACATGCCAGGCAATCCAAGCGATGCCATCGCGCCTGCCAGCAAGAAGCCTGATGCAAGCGGCATTCCCTTTGCCATGCCGCCCAGGTTGGCAAGCGTTGTCGTGTGCGTGCGTTCATACAACACTCCGACAAGGAAGAACAATAATGCTGAAATCAGTCCGTGTGACACGACTTGGAAAATAGCACCTTGAATTCCTGCTTCATTTAATGCTCCAAGTCCGATTAAAACGATTCCCATATGGGAAATAGAAGAGTAAGCAAGGACCATTTTGAAATCTGTCTGGATAAAAGCAAGGAACGCTCCGTATAAAAGGTTAATGACACCCAATACCGCAAGCAGCCCTGCTAATTCCGCGAATTGTTCAGGGAAAATCCCCATCCCGAAGCGGATCAAACCGAATGCACCAATCTTCAGCAGGATCCCTGAGTGGATCATGACGATGGATGGCGGTGCTTCAACGTGGACGCGCAGCATCCAGCTGTGCAGCGGGAAGATTGGCAGCTTGACACCGAATGCGACAAGCAATGCGATCAATAATCCCATTTTCAATGACTCAGAAACCGGCGCGAATAATGGCGCATTGTCTGTGTTCATCATGACTGACAGCATTTCGATATTGGATGTGCCTGTTCTTGAAAATAACACCATGATGACGATCAGCAGGATTGCTGAGCCAAGACCGTTATAAATCAAGAAGCTGTATGCAGCCTTTTCTTTTTCGTAATAGCCCCATTTTCCAATCAGGAAGAACATTGGAATCAAGGTAATTTCGAAGAAAAGGAAAAACAAAATCAAGTTTTCTGATGTGAATACTCCCAGCATCCCGATTTCGAGAAGCAAGAACAGCATGTAGTAGCCTTTCCATTCCTTTTTGATATGGAAAGATGCAATTGCTGCAAGCGTCGCGATCACTGCTGTGAGAACCACCATGATCAAACCGAATCCATCGATGCCAAGTTCATAGTTCACTGAGAACATGCCGGATTGCTCGGCACCCTGGCCGCCAAATTGGATCCAGCGGAATTTTTCCGAAAAATTAGCAAGGTCATTGCCGCCGCGATACGAAAAGTATGCGATCAGAGCAAGGATCAGTGACGGCAGTGTTGCCAATACGCCAAGCATCTTGATGCCTGATTCATTCGCCTTTGGCATGAATGCCAAGAGCAGGATTCCTAGTAAAGGGGAGAATACCAGCAAGGTAAGAAAATAGTTGAAATCCATTATAAATACCCCCCTGTCAGCGCATAGATGACAATCAAGACTGCAAGGCCGACGAAGGCGATCGTGCCATAAGTCTGTACCTGGCCGTTCTGGATTTTTGCACCGGTTTTACCAAGTCCCTGGACAACTGCTGTTGTCAGCTTTACTAGTCCCTCAACAAGGAAGACCTCGATGAACCGCAGGAACAAGCTGGTCGCTTTCGCTCCAAATACGATGCTCTGATTGTAAATCTCATCGATATAGTACTTATTTTTCACGATGCCATAGGCAAGTGGCGCTCTGCTGGACAGCCAATCGCGAGAAATCGACTTCTTGCTGTACATCATCCATGCAAGCAGGATGCCGAGCAAGGAAACAACTGTAGCGACGATCATGATCCAGCCAGGACCTTTGATATGGCCGTGGCCAAGTGATTCGTTGCCTTCAACGAGCCAGTCGCCAAGGAAAGAGCCGAACCAAGGTGTATTGACATAACCAGCTACAACTGCCAGTACAGCCAGTACAACCATAGGCAAAGTCATGACAGATGGCGATTCATGAACATTCTTCATTTCGCTGCGTGCTTCACCAGTGAATACCATGAAGAACAGGCGGAACATATAGAATGCTGTGAAGAACGCCGCGATCACTGCCAGCCAGAACAATGTGTAATTTCCATGTGCCCATGCAGCAATCAAAATTTCATCTTTACTGAAAAAGCCTGAGAACAATGGGACACCACTGATTGCCAGTGTTCCGATCAGGAACAAAGGTCCAGTGAAGGTAAGCTTTTTCCAAAGCCCGCCCATTTTTTCAATATCCTGAGTATGTACAGCATGGATGACGCTACCTGCTGCAAGGAATAACAATGCTTTAAAGAACGCGTGAGTCATCAAGTGGAATACTCCGGCAACATAACCGGCAGATCCTAATGCAAGCATCATGTAGCCAAGCTGGCTGACAGTCGAGAATGCAAGAACACGCTTGATGTCAGTCTGGACAAGGCCAATCGTTGCTGCAAAAATCGCTGTGAAAGCACCGATGATCGCAACAGTCAGCATGGCTGTCTCACTCGCATTGAATAGCGGGAACAGCGATGCAACTAGGTATACACCGGCCGCAACCATCGTCGCTGCGTGGATTAACGCAGAAACTGGCGTCGGACCTTCCATCGCGTCTGGAAGCCATGTATGAAGCGGGAACTGACCTGATTTACCAACCGCACCGATGAAAATCAGGATTGCAGTAAGGGTAATCATCGTTCCGGAAATCGCGCCTTCTTCTACCGCAGCGAAAATTTCATCATATTCGAAGCTGCCAGTTTGCCAGAATAAAAGAATCATCCCGATCAGCAGCCCAACATCCCCGATACGGGTCATGATGAAGGCTTTCTTTGCAGCCGCTTTGGCGCTTTCTTTGTAAAAATAGAATCCAATCAACAGGAATGAACCTACACCGACCAATTCCCAGAAAATATATGTCTGCAAGAGATTCGGCGAGATTACAAGACCAAGCATTGCAAAAGTAAATAGTCCTAGATAAGCATAGAAAACCGGGAAGCGCTCATCACCATGCATATACCCTTTTGAATAGGTATGCACAAGGAAGCTGACAAGAGACACGATCACCAGCATCAATGCATTTAATTGATTTACTTCAAAGCCCGCAGTTAGTTCCAGATTCCCTATTGTCAGCCAAACGGCTTCAGCTTTGAATGTAGACTCCGAAAAGCGCTCGATCAGCACAAGGATGGAGTATACAAGAGAGGCAAGCGTCGCAAGAATCCCAACGAATGCGCTCGCTTCTTTAAGCTTTTTACCGAACAGCAGCAGGAATAGAAAGGATACAAGCGGGAACAGCGGAATGAGCCAAGCATTCTCCATTAATATCACAATCCCCTTTTTTGAACGTGCGCTATCTACCATATATACGCCCGTCAGATTGAGGCCCGTCTTTCACGGGGCAGTCCAGCTACAAGAAATCTTCTGATTTCAGCGGCAAATGCCGCCTATGAAAAATCCATCAATCTAATTTTTCAACTGATTCATTTCATCAATATTGACCGTACTGCGGTTGCGGTAAAGCGATATCAGAATCGCAAGTCCTACCGCTACTTCAGCTGCTGCTACCGCGATGGAGAACAGCGCGAAAACCTGGCCAGTGATCGAAGGATTCACTCCGTATTTACTGAAGGTTACCAGATTGATATTGACCGCATTAAGCATCAATTCGATTGAGATCAATACAATAACTGTGTTCTTTTTTGTCAGGGCACCGTAGAGGCCGATGCAAAAAAGAATAAGTGCAAGAGCTAGATAGGCTGAAACCGGAACAGAACTCATTCCTGATCACCCTCCTTTTCGTCATCCTTGCGCGCCAGTACAATTGCGCCTACAAGCGCAGCAAGCAGGATCACGGATGTCAGTTCAAACGGGATAATGTAGTGCGAGAACAGCGATACCCCGATTTGTTCTGTATTGTTTTCATGCAGTGTATTTGGTACTGCTTCGAAATTCAAATCGTAAATTCCGAAATATACTGCTGCTCCAAAGCCGAGTACGCCGAGCAGCAATGCAAGCTTGCGCAGCATACCGCCTTTTGGTTCAGCATCGTCACCATGGTGGCGGGTAAGCATGATTCCGAACAGCATCATGATTGTGATGGCGCCGGAATAGATCATTACTTGGATGACCGCCAGGAATTCAGCGGACAAGAGCACATAAATACCTGCAATACTGACGAAAGTAAAGACGAGCGCTACGACCATGTGGATGACCTTCGTGAGGTTCAATAAAAGCACGCCGCCGATTACCGCCACTAAAGCAAGTGACATAAACGCAAAAAATTCGCCTGTTAACGTCATGCTTTATTCACCTTCCGTATATTCTCATCATTTTCGTCAAGCCATTCCAGGTTCTTGAATAAATTATCCCGGCTGTATTCAGCAAGTTCAAAGTTGTTCGTCATGATGATCGCTTCAGTCGGGCAAACTTCTGTGCACAGGTCACAGAGGATGCATAGTTCGAAGTTGATATCATACGTATCAATGATTTTGCCTTTTTTCGTTGGATCAGGATGCTTTTTACCAGTCAAGTTAATGCAATCTGTCGGGCAAATATTGGCACACTGGTTGCAGACGATGCATTTTTCAGGATAAAACTTCTGGATCCCGCGGAATCTGTCAGGAAGCGGAATCGGTTCGTTTGGATAATCGTAAGTCAGCTTTTCGCGAGTCAATTGTTTAAGGGTATAAGCTAATCCTTTAGTCCATCCTAGCACGTAATTCACCCCTTTAATGCAGGAAGCAATGCTGCTTCCGTTCCTATTTTAGAAAAAATTCTTTAATCAAAGCAGTTAGGAAGATGTTTGCCAACGCTACCGGCAGAAGCACTTTCCATGCGAACTCCATCAATTGGTCGGCGCGGATACGCGGGAACGTAGCACGGAACCAAATAAGGATGTAGACCACTAAGCTGAACTTGAGCGCGAACCATACAGCTCCTGGAATGAAGCCAAGGAACGGCAGCGGCAGCCAGCCTCCAAGGAATAATACAGTGATCAACGCAGACATTGCGAACATATACACATATTCAGCAAGCATGAACATCGCCCAGCGGAAGCCAGAGTACTCTGTGTGGAAACCGGCAACAAGCTCGTTTTCCGCTTCAGCAAGGTCGAACGGAACCCTGTTCAATTCGGCAGTAGCAGCGATGAAGAACACGATGAACGCGATTGGCTGCCATAGGATGAACCAGCCATTGTCACCTTGTGCTGCAACAATCTCATTAAGATTGAGGCTACCTGTCAGCAGGACGATTCCAATAACACTCATGACAAGCGGGATTTCGTAGGAAATCATCTGTGCCGCGGCACGCATACCGCCAAGCAATGAGTACTTGTTGTTGGATGCCCAGCCTGCCATCAGCATGCCGACGATCGTCAGCCCTGATATAGCGATGTAATACAGAAATCCGACATTCAAGTCAGCAAATTGCAATTTGTCAGTCAAAGGAATCGTCGCCATGACCATGAAGGACGGTGCGAACGCGATAACTGGTGCGATAATGAACAGCGGCTTATCCGCTGCTTTTGGAATCAAGTCTTCTTTGACAAGAAGCTTTACGACGTCGGCTACGGATTGCAAGAGTCCCCATTTACCGCCGACATGGGATGGACCATAACGGCCCTGCATGAAACCAAGCACTTTCCTCTCTGCCAGAATCGCCATGGTTACGAATCCAAGGATTACGAACAGCAGGACGACGGCTAGAACGAAGAAGATACTGAAATTCATGAGGCCTGCGCTTGATTCGAGTAGATCCTGAACCATTATCCGTCTACCTCCCCAAGAACGATATCAACCGCTCCTAAAATTGCAATCAGATTTGAGATACTTTCTCCTTCGAGCAGTTTAGGAAGGATTTGCAGATTGTAGAAGCTCGGTCTTCTGAACTTGAGACGGTACGGCTCTTTTTTTCCATCGCTGGATATGTAGCATCCGATCTCACCTCGGGAGCCTTCGATCCGGACAAACGCTTCCCCTTTTGGAGCCTTGATGATTTTTGGAACCTTGGCTATGATTTCTCCGTCTTTCGGGAATTGCTGCACAGCCTGTTCGATGATTTTTAGAGATTCTTCGATTTCACCCATTCTTACATGGTAACGGGCAAGGGCATCGCCTTCTTCGCGAGTGACAACGTTGAAGTCGAAGCGATCATAGATTGAATACGGCTCATCCTTGCGCAAATCCCATTTCACGCCTGTAGAGCGCAGGTTCGGGCCGCTTAATGAGTAATTGATTGCGTCTTCCTTTGTATAAGTACCAATGTTCTTTGTACGGTTAAGGAAGATTTCGTTTCCTGATACAAGCTGGTGGTAGCCTTTCAACTGGCCTCTCAGGTAAGGGACAAAATCTGCCACCTTTTCGATCCAGCCTTCCGGAGCATCCCACTTTACGCCGCCTACACGCATGTAGTTGAACGTCAGACGAGCACCAGACAGTTCATTCAACAGGTTCAGGATCATCTCGCGGTCACGGAATGCGTAAAGCAATGGGCTTGTCGCACCGAAGTCGAGGATGAATGTTCCCCACCACAGCAAGTGGCTGGCAACCCTGTTCAATTCCATCGCCAGTATCCTTAGGTACTCGGCGCGTTCAGGCACCTGTAAGCCCATCATCGTTTCGACTGCATGGACGATTACATAGTTATTCGTCATCGCCGAAACATAGTCCATCCGGTCTGTATACGGAATGATCTGTGTATATTGCAGGTCTTCGGCTAGCTTTTCAGTCCCGCGGTGCAAATAACCGATGACCGGCTTAGCTTCAACGATAATTTCACCGTCAATTTTCAGAACGAGGCGGAATACACCGTGTGTACTAGGGTGCTGCGGGCCCACGTTCAAGAGCATTTCTTCTGTGCGTATCACGGGCTACACCTCCACATCATACGGTTCATAGTCTTTTCTTAACGGGTGGCCGACCCAGTCTTCACCAAGCATGATGCGATGGAGGTTTGGATGGCCTTCGAATTTGATGCCAAGCAAGTCATACGTTTCACACTCTGGCCAATCAGCTCCTGCCCATAGTGGCTGGACGGACTGAGTAACAGGCTGATCGCGGTCAAGCTTGACCTTTAACGCAACTGACTGTCTGTTTTTGTATGAGTACAAGTGAACATACACTTCCATATGTGTCTGGAAATCCGTGCCGTGAAGCTCTGAAAGGTAATCAAAACCTAATCGTTCGTTGTACTTAAGGAATTCAGCCAGTCGGTAATAAGATTCTTTCTTCGCGACAAGCGTTGGGACATCTTTTGAAAGAGGGTTAATATAGAAATCTTCCAAAATATCATCACCAAGGTTGTCTGTAACCGCTTTTACATATTTATCTAAGTAAGGCTGGTTTGGAGACGGTTTTTTCTCTTCAACAGGCTCTGCTGCTCCTGCTTTTGCGCCAGCTGCCGATTTAGCTTTCGCTGCAGCGGATGCTTTTGCCTTCGCTGCGGCAATCGCTTTCGCTTTCTCGTCGTCTGCTGAGCCTCCGCCGGCTGCGGCTTTGGCTTTCGCTGCTGCTGCCGCCTTAGCTTTTGCTACGGCTGCGGCTTTCTTTTTCGCAAGATCATCATCGTCCGTTGAAGCGTCTGCTCCTCCGTCTGCCTCCTGGGCTTTCCTTTTTGCTGCCGCTGCTGCCTTTGCCTTCGCTACGGCCGCGGCTTTCTTTTTCGCAAGGTCATCGTCGTCGCCTGCAGGAGCATCTGCTTCTCCGCCTGCTTCTGCCTTTGCTTTCCTTTTCGCTGCCGCGGCTGCCTTTGCTTTCTCTACGGCTGCGGCTTTCTTTTTCGCAAGATCATCATCGTCGCCCGCTGAAGCTTCAGTGGCTGCTGGAGTTTCCACTTCAGCGTTTTCCTCCACCTGGCCAGTTGCCTTCATTTTTGCAAGAGCGGCGGCTTTCGCCTTTGCTGCTGCAGCAGCTTTTTTCTTAGCTAATTCAGCGTCTTGACCTTCTACCGGAGCCGATACTTCTTCTTTGGCTTCTGATGCTTCATCTGACTGAGCGTTCGCTTTCATTTTCGCCAGTGCAGCTGCTTTTGCCTTCGCTGCTGCGGCGGCTTTCTTTTTAGCGAGTTCAGCATCGTCACCTGCTGGTGCTTCTGCTTTTGCCTCTGTTTCCTTCACTTCAGGTTCTGCGACTTGGTCGGCAACCTCTTTCGGGTCGTTTCCTTCCCCTGCTTGTTTAGCTGCCTGACGCTGCTTCGCAAGCTCTTTTGCTTTTTGGGCTGCTTCTCTCTTTATCTGCTCTAAATCCTTTTCCCCGCTCATCGGTTAGATCACCTTCTTCCCGGTTTTCGCCTCATAACGGATTTTCTCTTTCAATTTATTAATCCCGTAAATCAATGCTGCTGGATTCGGCGGGCAACCCGGTATGTAAACATCGACCGGCACAATCTGATCGACACCTTTTACAACTGAGTATGATTTTACATATGGACCGCCTGCTGTCGCGCATGATCCCATCGCGATTACCCACTTTGGTTCTGCCAGCTGATCGTACAGCCTGCGGACAGTCGGAGCCATTTTCTTCGTTACAGTACCTGAAACAATCATGACATCAGACTGACGAGGTGAGTTCCGGTAGAACGTTCCAAAACGGTCAAGGTCATAGTGAGCCGAACTGGACGCCATCATTTCGATCGCGCAGCACGCAAGACCGAAAGTCATTGGCCACATCGAGTTGCTTCTGGCCCATCCCTTTACCTGCTCAAGAGATGTCACAAATACATTTCTTTGGAGTTCTGCAGCTTCTGCTGGTGATAAATCATCCAATTTTAAATCCATTTTAGCACCTTCTTTTTCCATGCGTAGATGAGTCCGATCAGAAGCATTACGACGAAAATCAGCATCTCGATCAATGCGAAGATTCCCAGCTTCTCATAGGCGACAGCCCATGGATACAAAAACGCTGTTTCTACATCAAAAATAACGAACATAAGAGCAAAAACATAATAACGGACATTAAACTGGACCCGCGCATCGCTGAACGGTTCCATCCCGCTCTCGTAGGTGGTATATTTCCTCTCGTCCTGCTTGTATTTCGGCCTCAAAAGCTTAGCCGCAAACAAGGCTACGATCGGAAGCAATACCCCGAGACATAGGAACACAAAGACTATCAAATAGTTATTTTGATATAGATTCAACTGCTCCATGCCCATCCCTCCAATGTTGTGAAATTTTCATACTTTTTAATCTTGTAACCGATAACAATTATACCATTGTTGCAATAGTGTGTCGACAAGCCTTTGAACAATCTGGCAACCTTCTTCCAAGCCTTTTTCAATAGAAAAATAGTTTCTGATTGAGGTCTGGATGTACCGGAGGAAAGAGTCGTCCCCTTCCATACTTAGTTGTATGGAAGGCAATTTATTCTCATTGTTTTCTCCAGGCTTTTTCTTGCCGTGGCAGCCCACCGATTTGGAGTGTGCAGCCTCCTTGTTTCGGTATCCACTGCTCCTAAAATAAGACAATCGGTTACATTTTATATTAAATACATTTTGGGGTAAGTTGTCAGTGACGTTTGTCAACATTGTGGCAATCTGTTGGGTGAGAGTGATGTTGAATTGTTTTGGGCGATTTTTTTGTGATTTTTGCATGAAAATTGTTGATGGAATGTTGAATTCTTCTGATATTACTTAAAAAGTGTGGATAGGATGAGATATTCTTCTGTAAAGCGGAGGGTGAATTGGCTGGTATTTAGTTTTATTGGCGGTTTTCACAATTTTATTGGCGATAATTTCGATTTATTGGCGAAAAAAAATTTTGTATTGGCGAAAATTAGATTTTATTGGCGATTTTCACTACTTTATTGGCGAAACGGAAGCTGCCCCCAGAATTTCAAATAATTTGGTAGCGGATTCGCCGCCTCACTCTCCATAATAAAAACACCCTCCGGCGTCCCGGAGGGTGTTGATCGTATCATTAAAATTAAATTCTGCGTTCTGCAACTGAAATACGGTTGATCGCACGTTGCAGGGCAAGTTCTGCACGCTTGAAGTCGATGTTCTCCTGCTTTCTTTCATGCAGGCGCTGCTCAGCGCGTTCTTTTGCTTTTAGTGCACGTTCAAGATCGATTTCAGATGATTGTTCTGCAGATTGAGCAAGGATGGTTACCTGCTCGGGACGGACCTCGAGGAAGCCGCCGCTGACTGCAATGAACTCGTTATTGCTGCCATTTTTCAAACGGACAGCGCCAATTTGTAGCGGTGCAACCATAGGAATGTGGCCTGGCAAGATTCCAAGTTCGCCTGTGCTCGCTTTTGTGCTTACCATTTCAACATCTGATTCATACACCGGCCCATCGGGAGTAACAACACTGACTTTAATCGTCTTCATTTTTTACCCTCCTGGTCCGTTATTAGACCTCTACACCCATACGTTTTGCATTCTCGATAACTTCTTCGATTCGGCCAACTAGGCGGAATGCATCTTCTGGAAGGTGGTCATATTTGCCGTCAAGGATTTCTGTGAATCCTTTAACTGTTTCTTTAACTGGCACGTAAGAACCTTTCTGTCCTGTGAACTGTTCGGCTACGTGGAAGTTTTGTGACAGGTAGAACTGGATGCGGCGAGCGCGGTGTACAGTTAGCTTATCTTCGTCAGAAAGCTCATCCATACCAAGGATCGCGATGATATCCTGAAGTTCTCTGTAACGCTGTAATGTTTGCTGTACGCGACGAGCTACTGAATAGTGGTCTTCGCCAACGATTTCAGGTGTCAGTGCACGTGAAGTCGAAGCAAGTGGATCCACCGCAGGGTAGATACCCATTTCAGAAAGCTTACGCTCAAGGTTTGTTGTTGCATCCAAGTGAGCGAAAGTTGTAGCCGGAGCCGGGTCAGTGTAGTCATCGGCTGGTACATAGATCGCCTGGATGGAAGTAACAGAACCTACGTTAGTAGATGTGATACGTTCCTGCAATTTACCCATTTCAGTTGCAAGAGTTGGCTGGTAACCTACCGCAGATGGCATACGGCCAAGTAGCGCGGAAACCTCAGAACCTGCTTGCGTGAAACGGAAGATGTTATCCATGAAGAAAAGAACGTCCTGTCCTTGCTCATCACGGAAATATTCAGCCATTGTCAAACCAGTCAGGGCAACACGCATACGTGCTCCTGGCGGCTCGTTCATTTGTCCGAATACCATCGCTGTTTGCTTGATAACGCCAGAGTCAGTCATTTCATGGTAAAGGTCATTACCTTCACGTGTACGCTCACCAACACCTGCGAATACGGAGATACCGCTGTGCTCTTGAGCGATGTTGTTGATCAATTCCTGGATTAATACGGTTTTACCTACACCGGCACCACCGAACAATCCGATCTTACCACCCTTGATATATGGAGCAAGAAGGTCAACTACCTTGATCCCTGTTTCAAGGATTTCAACCTCAGTTGAAAGCTGTTCGAATGTTGGAGCTTCCCTGTGGATTGAATCGCGGCGTGAATCAGCAGCGACTGGAGCTTCAAGGTCGATTGACTCACCCAATACGTTGAATACACGTCCTAGTGTTACGTCCCCAACCGGAACGGAGATTGGAGCACCTGTATCTAATACTTCGACGCCACGCTTAAGGCCGTCTGTGGAAGACATCGCGATTGTACGAACTGTGTCATCGCCTAAGTGAAGGGCTACTTCAAGAGTTAGCTCGATGTTCACATCCGCATCGCTGGTTACAATTTTCAAAGCGTTATAGATCTCTGGAAGATTGCCGCTTTCAAACTTAACGTCAACAACCGGACCCATAACCTGGAGAACGCGTCCTTTGTTCATCTTGTTCCCTCCTATCGTACTAGTTGAAATATATACATCATGATGGGATGCAGCATCAAGCCACATCCCCGATTGTTATTGGAAAAACTATTCGAGTGCTGCAGCTCCACCGACGATTTCGGTGATTTCCTGGGTAATAGCAGCCTGACGCGCGCGGTTGTAGCTCAAGCTGAGGGAATTGATCAGCTCTTTTGCATTGTCCGTTGCGTTTCTCATGGCTGTCATACGAGCAGCGTGTTCACTTGCTTTGCTATCAAGCAGTGCCCCGTAAATCAAGCTTTCTGCGTATTGCGGCAAGAGAACTTCCAGGATCTCCTCAGCGTTCGGCTCAAATTCATAAGAGGTAAGCTTTGTTGATGCTCCGCCAATATCCGTTAACGGAAGCAGCTTCTTATCTGTTACTTCTTGAGCGATCGCGCTGACGTAATGACTGTAGTAAATATATAATTCATCAAATGTTCCGTCCGAGAACATGCCAACTGTGTTGCTGGCGATATCCTGGATTTCCGCGAAAGACGGCTGGTCAGCGATGCCTACGATATCAAGGACAACGTTCATGCCACGGCTCTGGAAAAAGTCACGGCCGACACGCCCAATCGCGATGATCGCAAACTCGTCATTTGATTTATGGCGTTGCTGGATTGTCTGATACAACTGGCGCAGGACGTTACTGTTGTAAGCACCTGCAAGTCCGCGATCAGATGTAATCACTAGATATCCCGTCTTCTTGACTGGACGGCTGTTCAGCATTGGGTGGTTGGAGTCCTTGCTGCCCATTGCGATTGAGGCAGTCACTTCCTGGATTTTTTCCATGTAAGGGACGAATGCTTTCGCGTTCATGACTCCACGGTTCCATTTAGCTGCGGATACCATCTCCATTGCCTTGGTAATCTGGCTCGTCTTTTTAGTCGAAGTAATACGGTTTTTTATATCGCGTAAAGATGCCATTTCGGTTCTCACCACCCTTTTACAAAAGAATTGTTAGTCCAAGGTCAGGCAGGACCAGCTAATGGCTGGCACTGCTCCTCATCAAGCTTCAGCGATCAAGCGCTTCCGCTAATTAAATTACTCGGATACTGCAAACGTCTTTTTGAAAGCGTTTAGTGCAGCAGCCATATCGTCGTCTGAAGGAAGTTCCTTCGTTGAACGGATATGATCTAACACCTCTGTATGGTTGTGGTCTAACCATGAAAGGTATTCACCTTCGAAGCGGCGGATATCCTGCAATGGAATATCGTCAAGGAAACCGCGAGTAAGTGCATATAGGATTGCTACTTGCTTTTCAACAGCAAGCGGCTTGTTAAGATCTTGTTTAAGAACTTCTACCGTACGGGCACCGCGGTTAAGTTTTGCCTGAGTTGCTTTGTCAAGGTCAGAACCGAACTGTGCGAATGCTTCCAATTCACGGTATGAAGCAAGGTCAAGACGTAGTGTACCAGATACCTTCTTCATCGCTTTGATTTGAGCGGATCCACCTACACGGGATACAGAAAGACCTGCGTTGATCGCTGGACGAACGCCAGAGAAGAATAGGTCAGACTGCAAGAAGATCTGTCCGTCTGTGATTGAGATAACGTTCGTTGGAATGTAAGCAGAAACGTCGCCTGCTTGTGTTTCAATGAACGGAAGTGCTGTGATTGAACCTGCGCCTTTAGCGTCGCTCAACTTAGCAGCACGCTCTAGCAAGCGTGAGTGCAAGTAGAATACATCCCCTGGGTAAGCTTCACGACCTGGAGGACGGCGAAGCAGCAAGGAAAGTTCACGGTAAGCTGCCGCTTGTTTTGAAAGATCATCATATACGACAAGCACGTGCTTGCCATTGTACATGAATTCTTCACCCATCGTTACACCAGCGTAAGGAGCAAGGTATAAAAGTGGTGCCGGCTGTGAAGCAGATGCTGTAACAACGATAGAGTAATCTAACGCGCCGTGCTTACGGAGAGTTTCAACCGCGTTACGTACAGTTGATTCCTTCTGTCCGATTGCAACGTAGATACAGATCATGTCCTGGCCTTTTTGGTTAAGGATTGTATCGATCGCTACAGATGTTTTACCAGTCTGGCGGTCACCGATGATCAATTCACGCTGTCCGCGTCCGATTGGAACAAGAGCGTCAATCGCCTTGATACCAGTCTGCAACGGCTCATGAACGGATTTACGATCCATAACGCCTGGTGCAGCGTACTCGATTGGACGAGTTTTAGTTGTATTGATTGGACCCATGCCATCGACTGGCTGTCCAAGAGGGTTTACGACGCGGCCGATAAGCTGTTCCCCTACAGGAACCTCCATGATGCGGCCCGTACGGCGTACCTCGTCGCCTTCACGGATGTCCGTGAAAGGTCCAAGAATGATGATACCGACGTTATTTTCTTCCAGGTTTTGTGCCATACCCATAACGCCGTTTGAAAATTCAACAAGTTCTCCAGCCATGACATTGTCGAGGCCATGAGCACGGGCGATACCGTCACCAACACTGATAACTGTACCCACATCACTCACTTGAATTTCCGACTGATAATTTTCGATTTGCGATTTTATCAGCGCACTGATTTCTTCAGCTTTGATGCTCATGAGTTTCACCCCTATCTACGAATCTTAGCCTAGCAATTTACGTTCTAAGCGGTCTAGCTTGCCGCGCAAGCTGCCGTCAAAAATGCGGTTTCCAATGCGAAGCTTTACGCCTCCAAGCAAATTGGAATCTACAATGTTTTCAATATGAAGTGACTGTTTACCAACCTGCGGCGCGAACGAAGCTGAAAGTGCTTCAGCCTGCTCAGCAGAGAGCGGCTGGACACTATAAACTTTTGCTTCAGCCACGCCTTTTGCATCATTTGCAAGGGCGATGAACTGATCAGCAACATCTGCGATCTGGTCTTCGCGGTGGCGGTCAACCAAAATCATCAACGTATTAAGGACATATGTGCTTACTGAACCGAAAGCCGTCTTTAAAACCTCTTTCTTCTTCTCGTTCGGAAGCTTTGGAGACTTTAAAAAGGCAGTCAATTCCGGATTGTTCACAACAACTTCTTTTACAGTGCGAAGCTCTTCCTCAACCTGCGGGAGAGCCTGCTTTTCAGAAGCGAGTTGAAAAAGTGCCAGGGCATAGCGTTTTGCTACTGTCGAGTTGCTCATCGGGCATTACCCGCCTCTTGAATGTATTCATTGATGAGCTTTTCCTGGTCAGCCGCAGAGATTTCCTTCTCAATTACTTTAGAAGCAATCAATACAGAAAGTGAAGCCACTTGTTCGCGGATTGCCGCAACAGCCTGCTCCTTCTGCTGTTCAATTTCAAGCTTCGCAGATTCTTTGATTCTGTCAGATTCAGTGCGTGCCAATGCAATGATTTCATCACGCTGTACATCGCCCTGTTTCTTTGCGTTTTCAATTAGGCCCTGTGCTTCTGTACGTGCTTGCTTAAGCATGTCACGCTGTTCTTCCAAAAGTTTCTGTGCTTCAGCACGGCTTTTTTCAGCCGCTCCGATTTCGCCAGCAATATGCTCTTCACGTTCCTTCATGATGCCCATCAATGGACCCCAAGCGAACTTCTTAAGCAATGCTAACAAAACAAGGAACATAAAAAGCTGGAACAAGATATCGCCCGTGTTAAGGCCGGTTGCCGCTCCCAATACAAAATTCATTGTTAACACCCTCGATTCACTCCCTTCAAGAGTTGTACCATGATTAAAAAGGTCCAACATGCGTCATCTCGCTAAAAGCCTACGGCTAGTAGCCAACGCATAAGGCTGCCCGTTAGAAATCCCAGGCTTGCCCGATTTTATTTCAAACGATTGCTTGCATTCAAATTCAGGTATGCTCTCGCCGGATTGAACCGGCAGAAAGCCTACATAATAGAATGGCGAAGGTTCGCGCGGAATGATCTTCGCCATCTTAAATTCTTATAATGAATTAACCACCAATAACCATGAACGCGATAACTACAGCGATGATAGGAATCGCTTCAACCAATGCAACCCCGATGAACATTGTAGTTTGAAGCATACCACGAGCTTCTGGCTGACGAGCGATACCTTCTACTGTACGTGACACGATCAAACCGTTACCAATACCTGCACCAAGTGCTGCCAAACCGATTGCGATTGCTGCTGCTAAAAGACCCATTATAAAGTTCCTCCTTTAATGTATGAAAAAATGTTTTTTTGAGTTTTGTCCATTAAATGAACAGGTATATATTAATGGTCATGGCTCACTTTATGAGAGAGATAAACCATCGTTAACATTGTAAAGATAAATGCCTGGATTGCTCCGACGAAAACGGAGAAACCTTGCCATACAAGCATCGGAAGTGCTGCGGCCAAGTGTCCGCCTACTCCGGTTGCGAGGCTGGCTGCAAGCAGACCCAACAGGATCTCACCTGCGTAAATGTTACCGTAAAGACGAAGACCAAGTGTGAGCGTGTTCGCGAACTCTTCAATGATCTTGATCGGGAACATGAACCAAAATGGTTTAAAAAATTCTTTGCCGTATTCGGCAGTCCCTTTAAGCTTGACGCCATAATAATGGGAAAGTCCTACTACCATGACTGCAAGAGTCAGAGTAATGACCGGATCAGCTGTCGGTGATTTCCACCATAAGTAGTTGTCATATACGACAGAGAACGGCAGTCCCAGCATATTGGAAACAAACACGTACATTAGCAATGTGATTCCCAGTACATGGAACCTTCCCCCATCTTTCCAGTCCATCGTACTGTTGATGATTCCTTTGACGAAATCCATAATCCATTCCATGAAGTTCTGGATCCCGGTCGGTTTCATCGCCAGTTTACGAGTGGAAAGAACTGCAATGATGAATACAAGAGCGCTCGCTATTGTGATCATCAGCAAATTTGCTAAGTTAAAAGTAAGCCCAAATAAATCTAATAATGGAGCTTCATGATGCATCAATTATTCACCTCTCTTCCCCGCTATTTACGTGATTGAAAAGACTGGACAAAAAAATCTATCATAATGACAATGTAAGCTGTCATTAATCCCAAAACCGTAAATACAAGGTCAATGCGATCGGGGTATTCCATTGCAACGATCACAGCAAGCGCTCCGGTAGCAAGCCTCGACAACGAGCCGAGCGAGCGCACCTTCTTCCCCTGTACAACCGAATCACCGAAGTTGTTCATTTTCCTCGCAAGCAGCCATAAATTAAAAAGGCTCAGGCTTGTACCAAAGATCAACCCGGCAAAAACAGATTGATAGCTTGTAAAGCCGTACCCGAGTACGTATAAAGACAACAGGGTGAATATGTATTTGCGCTGGCGGATAAACAAGTCCTGAATTTCCATAGATGGCTAGTCTCCCGAAAAGAAGTGTTGGATGAGGCGGAGCATGGCATAAACACCTGCCGCCAATCCGATCAGCAATCCGAATATTAAGAAAAGTGGCTCTGTACCAAGACTTTGGTCCAGCCATCTTCCGGAAAAAATGCCAATTAAAATGGAGCCTACCAATTGAGATAGTATAGCGGACATGAGTGCCATCGCTTGAAAAGGGTGGCGGTTGTTTCGGCGCATAAAAAACGCATCCTCACTTTTGAGAATGGGAGCTTCAGGGGGTGAAAAATCATTTTCCGAAAAAACAATATTTTCACAAAAAAAGCTTGCATATCAACATTGAAAACCTTATCATTTTATGCCCTTTGTAAGCATACAATAGGCTATTGTCAATGTCAATCCATAGCGGTGAAAAAATTCACAAAGTTTTCACTTAAAATATATACCAATAACCCTATGCTAGTATTATATTATAAAAGCTTATTTTTGCCTTAATTTTCTCAGTGTTTTTTTCCATTAATGCCTTTTTGAGGTGTGACAGGGATACTGGGAGAAAACAAATAGTTTAATGCAAATAATATAGGGCCGGAAAGGAATTACCTTTCTCCGGCCCTTATATTTTTACCTATAAAAATCATCGCGTCTATCGTGCTCTCTCGCCCTTTTTTCTTTGCGAATACCTTGGCAAGGTAAAGTCCTTCTTCTGGCAACTTTTCCAGAGGTATTTCTTTTCCTACCATCCCCTTTTCCAGCTTTCTTCCCCAATCAAGGAATCCGACGAAGCGGTATTGATCCGGATCAAAAAGTGCGATGCCAAATTCGTCTGCTCCTCCCGGCAAATAGACTTCATAGCGATAAGCCTTACCGTTATCTGCCGGCGCGAAGTCGAAGCCCATCACCCGCGGGTAATCCGGTTCTTCCAGAACATACAAGTATGGAATCCTTATCTTGTTTTTCCCATCATCCATAACGAGGCTGCCATCATGGATTTTATCTTTTATCAAATCCGGAGTGGCTTTCATCGCTAGCTCCAAGTTTTTCGTTTCATTCGGTTTCAGCGAAAAGCTCATTGGAAGCTCCCATTCTATTCCCTGTTCTTTTTTTGGAATAGAAAATGAATAAGTTTTAGTGGCTGAACCTGTATTTTTGACTGTAAGCTTCGCACTATGACGATGCATATTATCGGCAAGCTGGAATTTACCGAATTGAAGCGACCCTGGAATGACTAGGCTCTCCGTATTGATCGCTGCCTCCAGCTGGATCCTTCCTGCTCCCTGCTCGAATGTCCGATACCTCTTGCCGTCACGGTCGCTAATATCCTTGGCTGTGTTCATGATTGCCGCCTTGATTTCAGCTGGGGTCCAGTCTGTATGGGCCTGCTTGATCAAGGCTGCCGCTCCTGCAATATGGGGCGCTGCCATACTCGTTCCCTGCAGCGGGAGGTAGCCTCCTGGAATTGTACTGTTGATCGCAACGCCGGGAGCGACGATGTCCGGCTTGATTTCCCATGTGACAGTCACCGGCCCGCGGGAGCTGAAGTCAGCAAGTATATCTCTTTCTTCTATTAAATTCATACGGATCAGCATCGTGTTTTTATCGAGATGTTTTTTTAGCGCTAATCCTGCTTCTTTACTGATCGCGGCCACCGGGATTGGCAGGTTCTCTTCAAGGTTTCCAAAGAATGTTCCCTTTGTGTTGTTATAGATAATCACTCCGATCGCGTCAGCTTCAAGTGCATTCTTCGCTTTTTCGGTAAAAGTAAGCTTACCCCGTTCGACAAGGACAAGCTTATCCCTTACACCCTTCAACTCCTCTTTCGTGCCCAGTCCTGCAAATACAAGCTTTTCACTTTGAGTAATGTTCCAATTGTCCGAACCCTGTAAAAGTTCTAGCCGTATTTCTTTAGATAGTCCTGGGGCGTTGAGATACGGCACCTGCATTGGAGGTGTTGACGCACCTACTGAAATGGCTTTTGAAGCCGTACCCGGTGAGCCCACAGTCCAGCGATTAGGACCCGAATTCCCGGATGAAGTTACGGCGACGATTCCTTCATCGACCGCCTTATTGAGCGCCAGGCTGATAGGAAGATCCGGACCATTGACATCATTTCCGAGCGAAAGATTCAGGATGTCCACCTTATCCTTTATCGCTTCATCAATGGCAGCTATAACCTGCTCTGTCGTTCCGCTGCCACCTGGACCCAGCGCCCGGTAGGCAACAATTTTTGCATCGGGAGCCATCCCTCTCATTCTTCCGTTTGCCGCGATAACACCTGCCACATGCGTTCCGTGAAGGGTACTTCTAAAGCCAGCACCCTTCGTTTCCATCGGATCATCATCGCCATCAACCAGGTCATGCCCCCTGGAAAAACTTCTCCGCAAGTCAGGATGCTCATAATCGATCCCCGTGTCGATTACCCCGATTGTCACACCCTTCCCCGTTAGACGATTGCCTTTTTCATCAAGAAGCCCGCGGACTGCTTCCGTTCCAATCAATTCAAAATTATCGATAAAGCTCGAGCTCGATTTATAGCGGTTTGGCAGATGGGCTGAGTTCTCAACCTTGTACGTATTTACTTCGGATAAAAATTGGATGTCATTAGATTTTTCAAGCTGTTGAAGCTCAGAGATAGGTCCCTTAACGGAATATCCATTGACCGCATGCGTGAAAATGCGGCGGAGCTTTATGTTCTTTAGGTTTTTCAGCTGATTTTTGATTTGCTGTTCTTCCACCGGCTGCTCCGTCAGCACGATCGCAACTTTTTCAGTCTGGGGATCTTCTTGAGGAATCGGCGGGAGCTCCAGTTTTTGCGGTTCGAATGCAGTGAGGATCGCTATTGATAGAAGAATTAAGAAAAAATTACGCTTTTTCATGAAAAATAGTCCCTCCCTTTTTAACTTAGCGTCTCATTTAAGGGAGTTTTGTATTCAGATTACCTTTATTCCGCGAAAAGGCTGAGCAATCCCGCGGAAAAAGTGTTGAATTCCGCGAAAAGGTTCCATAATTCCGCGAAATCATGCCTTAATTCCGCGAACTAGAATCATTCTAATCCCATAACGAAAAAAAGCACCTCTATTTTAAGAGGTGCACCAGTAACCCTATTTTATCCAGAAAGGTTCTTACTTGTATTGTTCAGGACGATTTTCTGTGCGCTTGAAGTAATAACGAATGGCTTCACAAATGCGTTCTGATGCGCGGCCATCTCCATATGGATTCGATGCTTTGGCCATTCTTTCATATGCAACGCGGTCTGTCAGCAATTCTGTTGCCATTTCAAAAATAGGCTGCTCTTCGTTTCCTGCAAGCTTCAGTGTTCCTGCTTCGATACCTTCTGGACGCTCTGTTGTGTCGCGCAGAACCAGTACAGGCACACCTAATGACGGTGCTTCTTCCTGCACGCCGCCTGAATCAGTCAGGATAAGATGCGCGCGTGAAGCGAAGTTATGGAAATCAATGACGTCAAGCGGCTCGATCAAATGGATGCGTGGGTCATTGCCCAGCACTTCGTCAGCCAGTTCACGGACCACTGGGTTTAAATGAACAGGATAAACAACTTGAACATCACGCTGCTCATCAACGATTCGCTTGATGGCACGGAACATATTGCGCATTGGTTCACCAAGGTTTTCACGACGATGTGCCGTCATCAAAATCAAGCGGCTATCGCCCAGCTTATCGAGAACTTCATGCTGATAGGTTTCTTTTACCGTCGTCGTCAGTGCATCGATAGCTGTGTTACCAGTTACGAAGATATTCTCTTCAGCTTTGTTTTCCTGCAGCAAATTAGCCGCTGATTTGGAAGTCGGTGCGAAATGCAAGTCTGCCATTACTCCTGTCAGCTGGCGGTTCATTTCCTCAGGGAACGGAGAATATTTATTCCACGTTCTCAATCCTGCCTCGACATGTCCGACAACAATCTGGTTATAATACGCCGCAAGGCTTGCTACAAACGTAGTTGTCGTATCACCATGCACAAGGACGATATCCGGCTTGACTTCCTTCATGACTTTGTCCAGACCTTCCAATCCTCTTGTCGTTACATCAATCAAAGTTTGGCGATCCTTCATGATGTTGAGGTCATGGTCTGGCGTGATATTGAAAATGTTCAGTACCTGGTCCAGCATTTGGCGGTGCTGGGCGGTTACCGTTACGATTGATTCAAAGTGTTCAGGGTGTTTCTGTAATTCGAGGACAAGCGGAGCCATTTTAATTGCTTCCGGACGTGTCCCAAAAATTGTCATTACTTTAATTGGCTGGTTCAACTCAAACACTCCTTATTTTGTCCCGAATAAACGATCTCCTGCGTCTCCTAGTCCAGGTACGATGTATCCGTGGTCGTTCAGCTTTTCATCTAGTGCAGCGATGTAAATGTCAACATCAGGATGCGCTTCTTTTACCGTTTCTACCCCTTCAGGAGCTGCAATCAAACACATGAACTTGATATGCTTTGCGCCGCGCTTTTTTAGAGAGTTGATCGCTTCGACTGCAGATCCGCCTGTCGCAAGCATCGGGTCAACGACAATGAAATCGCGCTCTTCTACGTCACTTGGAAGTTTTACATAGTATTCAACCGGCATTAATGTTTCTGGATCACGGTATAGTCCGATATGGCCCACCTTCGCTGCCGGGATCAACTTCAGGATGCCGTCAACCATTCCGATGCCTGCGCGAAGGATCGGGATGATGCCGAGCTTTTTGCCTGAAAGAACTTTTGATTTGGTCTTTTCGACTGGTGTTTCAATTTCAATTTCCTCAAGCGGCATGTCACGCGTGATTTCGAACGCCATCAGCGTTGCTACTTCATCTACAAGCTCGCGGAACTCCTTCGTGCCTGTGCTTTTTTCGCGGATATAAGTAAGTTTATGCTGGATCAATGGATGGTCAAATACGTATACTTTTGCCATGTGTATCGCTCCTTTTAAAGGTAAATGAGTTGTGAACACCTGTCTGTTATATGTAAGATCTGTTGAATCACACTTCGTATAATTTTACAGAAAAACACTCATACAAGCAACCGCTACAGTGTAATGATTTTTCCCGGAAAAAGCGGCCCTCATTCATGAAGGGCCGCCGGGTAAAAATCTTATCTCTCTGGATATAGTTCAAACTTGCTTGTCAAATCTTCGACGCGTTTGCTTGCTTCTTCCAGCTTCGCTTCGTCTTCGTGATTTTTCAATGTGAAGGCAATGATTGAAGCGATTTCGTCCATTTCTTCATGCCCAAAGCCGCGGCTTGTTACCGCAGCTGTACCGATGCGAATGCCGCTTGTTACAAATGGGCTTTCCGGATCGAATGGAATCGTGTTTTTATTGACCGTGATGCCGATATCATCAAGCACCTTTTCGGCTATTTTTCCAGTCAGGCCTAGAGAACGAAGGTCAACCAATAGCAAATGGTTGTCTGTTCCGCCAGATACAAGGTCGATGCCTTCCTTATTCAAACCTTCTGCAAGACGGTTGGCATTCGAAATGATTTTTTGGGCGTATTCTTTAAAAGAATCCTGGAGCGCTTCGCCGAACGCTACTGCTTTAGCAGCGATCACGTGCATAAGCGGGCCACCCTGAATTCCAGGGAAGATTGATTTATCGATTTTCTTCGCAAATTCTTCTTTGCAGAGAATCATTCCGCCGCGCGGGCCGCGAAGAGTTTTATGAGTCGTCGTTGTAACAAAGTCAGCATATGGCACCGGATTCTGGTGGAGGCCAGCTGCGACAAGACCAGCGATATGCGCCATATCGACCATCAGGTAAGCACCCACTTCATCAGCGATTTCACGGAAACGCTTGAAATCGATCGCTCTCGGGTAGGCACTTGCACCAGCAACGATCAGCTTCGGCTTGTGCTCGCGAGCTTTTTCTAGAACGACATCATAGTTGATTGTATGTGTATCTTCATCGACACCGTACTCGACGAAATTATACTGGATGCCGCTGAAGTTGACCGGACTGCCGTGTGTCAGATGGCCACCGTGTGACAAATTCATTCCCAGCACAGTGTCTCCTTGCTCAAGAATTGTGAAATAAACTGCCATATTGGCCTGCGCGCCTGAGTGCGGCTGGACATTGACATGCTCTGCGCCGAAGATTTCCTTCGCGCGGTCGCGGGCAATATTTTCAGCAACATCGACATATTCGCATCCGCCATAGTAGCGGCGGCCTGGATAGCCCTCTGCATACTTATTTGTAAGTACAGACCCCTGCGCTTCCATTACGGCTTCACTGACAAAGTTCTCTGATGCAATCAATTCGATTTTCGTACGCTGACGCTTCAATTCATGCTGCATTGCAGCGTACAGTTGGCTGTCCTGCTGTGACAAGTGCTTCACTTAAGTTCCCCCTCTTATATGTATTCCCTTGTTCATTTATTAGAAAATTCATTCTTATTTTAGCCGATATTATAATGAAAGGAAAGGCTGAAGGTAAAAGTAGATCTGAATATCAGTCCTGCGTTTTTCTCCATTTCCTTTCCCCTATCAGCAAGACTCGTTTTCCTTCGTTTGCTCGTAAACTGCCCGGGCGCCGCCGATCAGTTTCGGCCTCGTCTTCGCCAGAGTAACATGCGCATGGCCAATGCTCTTTTGCTGAACACGCACTGGTACAGCGACATGTTTCATTTGCATGCCGATCAGCGTGTCGCCAATATCAATGCCGGCGTCAGCCTTGATGAATTCTACAACCACCGCGTCATCAAGATTTTTGTACGCGTAAGCTGCCATCGCGCCGCCCGCCTTCCTCACCGGAATCACGGTCACTTCATCCAGCTGCTTCTTTTCGGCCGTTTCCCGCTCGACAACAATCGCGCGGTTCAAATGTTCGCAGCACTGGAAAGCCAGCTGGACGCCAGTTTTCCCCTGCAGTTCACGGAGCTGCCTGAATACCATTTCCGCAACCTCGTCTGTACCAGCCGTGCCAATCCGCTGACCGATGATTTCACTCGTGCTGCAGCCGACGACCAGCACCTGGCCTTTTTTCAGTTGGACTTGCTCATTAAATTCAGTAAGGATGGAGTTCAATTCTGCTTCCCATTGTTCAATAGACAGTTGTAACGCCTCCATTACATTTGTATTTGATTAAAAATAGGTTGGGTTATTTATTTTCATACTCCTTAATTTTGCCAACGCGGTTTTCATGGCGGCCGCCTTCGAATTCCGTAGATAGCCATGCAGCTGCGATTTCACGCGCTAAACCTGGTCCGATAACACGTTCGCCCATTGCGAGGACATTGGTGTCATTGTGCTGACGCGTCGCCTTTGCGCTGAATACGTCATGCACAAGCGCACAGCGAATTCCTTTTACCTTGTTCGCCGCAATACTCATGCCAATGCCTGTTCCGCAAATCAAAATCCCTTTATCGAACTCACCGTTCGCCACTTTTTCAGCAACCGGAAGCGCATAGTCTGGATAGTCAACAGATGTACCGCATTCGCAGCCGAAATCTTCGTACTGGATATTCATTTCGTCCATCAAACTCTTAATTTCTTCGCGGATATTCACTCCGCCGTGGTCTGAAGCAATAGCAACTTTCATTGTAAAATCCTCCTATGTAATCCCGGCTTGCGGGGCGTTCAAATCTATCGTTATTTTCTCATATTCGATGAGATTTATAAAGAAAACGGGTCAGTTTGCATGGAAGAGATGAAATCGCTTTAATAAAAAGTGACAAGACAACCCGAAAATGCCTCAAATCGAAAAGGATATCGAACACACTTTGATTTATTTCAGAATTTTTGAATTTATAGACCATTTTTTCAATTTTATCGACCACATCTCGAATTATATCAGCGGATTTTCAATTTTATCGACCACATTCCCCAATATATCGACCAAGTAACATTTTATACAAAATAAAACCACAGCATCTCAGCTGTGGTCCAAATTCTATAACGAAAACTTCGTGATCGTACCTTTTAATTTTTCCGCCTGATTCTTGAGTTCTACCGCTAACTCCTCGACATTCCCAATGACTTCTGCCTGCTGTTCAGCTGCTGATGCTACGCTGATCGCTCCGGCGGATGTTTCTTCTGCGATTGCCGCCATTTCTTGCGATTGGGTTGATGTGTGCTGAATCGTTTCCATTTGCGTTTCAACTAAGGCGGCGATGGTATGAATGACGTCTGCCATCTCATGAATCGTTGAGGTCATCGCGTCGATAACCTGGTTCGTTTTCTCGCCTTTTTTCGCTTCTCCGTTCGCCGTTTCTACCTGTCTGCTGATCTGGCCGACCACATTCTGGACTTCAGACTGGATGTTCTGGATCAGTTCTGAAATGCCCTGGACCGCGTCCGCACTCTGGTCAGCAAGCTTCCTGACTTCTTCGGCAACGACAGCGAAACCTTTTCCGTGTTCACCAGCCCTTGCTGCTTCAATCGAAGCGTTTAAGGCGAGCAAATTCGTCTGTGCTGCGATATCGCCAACAAGCTGGATGATTTGCTCTACTTTTGTTGCGTTTTCTTCCAATCTTTTTACCGTCCCAAGTGATTCACGGTTATCATTTGCAAGTGTCTCGATGCCGGAAATCAGCGAGTGGATTGCACTCTTCGATTCTTGCAAGTCTTTAACCATCTCTACTGAAATAGATTCAGATGTTCTTGCCTTTTCCTGAACATTCTCGGCGATTCGAATAACTTCATTGACAGACTCTGCTGTTGTCTGTGTAGATAATGCCGAAGAATCCGCTCCAGCGGCAATTTCCTTGATTGTTGTCGAGATGATCGACGCCTGCTCTGATGCTGCGGCAGATTGCCCGGAAATCTGGATGACCTTTTCATTTGTCTCTTTGAAGTTACTATCAATTTGGCTGACCATTTCACGCAGGTTTGAGAGCATATTATTGAAGGCCAGTCCCAAAGAGCGAATCTCGTCATCTGATTTTGAAACTTCCGCATCCTCGCCAATTTCGCCATGCGCTGCTTTTATTGCAGACTGCTCGAGCTTTTGCAATGGCTTTGTAATCAGACCGGCGGCCATATACGCAAGCAGGCCTGACCAGAAAATCCCCATAGCTAGAACTGCTGCCGTATAAACGACCGAATTGATCTCTAAGAAATTTTGAACAAAAGGATACAGGAAATAAATAAAAAATGCGCTTGTTGAATAAGTGATGATCGCCAACACAGTCGTCAGCATGACCATTTTCTTTCTTAATCCCATTTTATAGCTGCGTTTAGACCCCACTGATAATCCCCCTGAAAATTAATAAAAACTTCCTCAAGAGTATTATCGGATTTTATCTAAGATTCTTTCGATACTTTTTTGAATTTCTTTAAAAGCTTCTCGATAAATTTGTTCATTACCGCCAAATGGATCTGCCACATCCAGGTTTCCCTTTTCATCAGCAAATTCTTTCAATGTAAAAGTTTTATCCGCAGCGTCCGGGTACTGGCTCAAGATCAAGCCTTTATGACTCTGTGTCATCGTCAAAACTAAAGTTGCCCAGTCGATGTTTTCTTTTGTTAGTGTCGAGGAGCGATGATCATGGCTGATATTGTTTTCCTCGAGCACGGTCTTCGCGTTGACAGAAGCCTTCGCACCATTCGGGGCATATACTCCTGCCGATTTCACCTCGACTCCAGGCAACATTTTGCTTTTCATAATTGCTTCGGCCATTGGGCTTCGGCATGTGTTTCCGGTACAGACAAATAAGATGCGCGCCATGCTTGTCCCTCCTGTGAATAACTTTTCTCCATTATATGATAATCGGCCAGCATTTTCATTTTGCTAGAGAAAAAACACCTGCCTGGCAGGTACATGAAAGTTTTATGTAAAAAAAACACCTGACGAGCAGGTGCTTAAAAAAGTTTTATAAAGGAAGAAGCAATTTCAGCCCGAAAGCGAGCAAGATACTGCCACCCAATGCCTCACTGTATGTACCAAGCCAACCCTGCACTCTTTTTCCAACCAGGAGGCCCGCCCACGTAAGGACCATTGCCGCTACACCAAAACAGATCAGTACAAGCAGCGTCCTTGCGCCGTAAATGCCAAGTGTCAGTCCTACTGAAAAACTGTCAAGGCTGACGCTGAGGGCAAAAATAAATAAACCCTTGCCAACCGGGGTAATCACGCTTGTCTCATCTTCCTTGAAGCTTGCCCAGATCATCTGGACACCCAGCACGATCAAGAGCAGGCCGCCAATATATCCCGCTATTGCCCCGAACTGCTCGGACAAAAATCTCCCAGCCACCATTCCAAGCAGCGGCATCCACACATGGAACAAACCAATCGTGACGCCAATTTTAAATATATGCCTTTTCGTCAGTCTGAACATGCCCATTCCGAGACCAACGGAAAAGGCATCCATTCCCAACGCAAATGCCATCAACATAAGTGTGAATAATTCGCCGGCTATTGCTGTCATGTCTTCGCCCCCTCGGACTTGCTATTTCAGCATATGCACGTCCAAAAGGATTTAGAAGTATGGAATTTTCAGCTTTCGAAATGATTAGCAGTTTTATCCACAAGGATATTTTCAGGGAGTGTCATTTGCTTCAACCGGTATTAATTTCAGTTCAACTGGTATTAAGATGGTGCCAACCGGTTTTAAATCGTGACCAAGTGGTTTTATTTCGTTCCCATCTGGTATTTTCCGCAATCTAATAATGTTCTTTAATATTAAAAGCGCTTCAACAACCGAAGCGCTTCTCTGTAAAATATTATTTTTCAATAATCGGAAGTCCTGAAGCTTTTGACAGCCGGTTCATGATTGCCTGGCCTACGCCTATTTCGGGAAAAATTTCGCCGAAAATGATATCGAGATCTTCCTGATTGAAGGCCCGGAGTGTATCATAGAGCGCTTCGGCGACTGTTTCGAGTCTTGCTCTTTCGCCACAGGGTAACACAACATCAGCGTCATAAAAACCCTGATTTTCCTTCGTCGTCATCACGCCGACTTTCAGGCCTTCCACCCGCTTTTCATTTACCAGCTGCTGGATTTGTTCTCTAGTTCCATCCACAAGATAGAAAGGTGCATTCGGTGCATAGTGGCGGTATTTCATTCCCGGGGATTTTGGCGCCTGGTTTGAATCTTTCAAAGCCGGGTCTACCGCTACTTCACCTACTACTTTCTCCAGTTGTTCCTTTGTTACTCCGCCTGGTCTTAAAATCGCAGGAATTTCACCGGTGCAATCGACAACTGTGGATTCAAGGCCTACTCCGGTCGCTCCGCCATCGACAATTCCGGAAATCCGTCCCGTCAAATCATCGGCAACGTGATTCGCAGTCGTCGGGCTCGGCTTGCCTGACAGGTTTGCGCTCGGGGCTGCCAGTGGCAAACCGGATGCTTCGATAATCGCCAGTGCGATCGGATGGTCGGGCATCCTGACGGCAACTGTGGACAACCCAGCAGTTGCTTTTTCAGAAAGCTCACCCTCTTTTTTTTCCAGGATAATCGTCAACGGACCCGGCCAAAAGGCATCCATTAAAACCGCTGCCTGATCAGGGATTTCTTTTACAAAAGAATGAATCTGCTCACGATTTGCAATATGCACAATCAACGGGTTATCCCCAGGTCTTCCTTTTGCTTCGAATATTTTCAAGACGGCTTCATCGCTTTCTGCGTTGCCGCCGAGGCCATAAACCGTTTCTGTCGGAAAAGCTACTACTTCATTTTGCTTCAGTTTTTGTGCAGCTTCGATGATTTGTGGATATGTTTTTAAATTATCCACATTCTTATCCACTGTCCACATTTGTGTTTGCATGTACATCCACCTTTTACTTCTCGCTAAACTAGTATATTTCTATGAAATTATAAAAGAAGAATCAGGCAAACACAAGTTTTTATCCACAAATTGTGTATAACTTTAACGAAACCGTGGATAACTTTGTGGATTAATCCACAATTCACAGAATTATTTTCATAATTACGGAGTTATCCACAGTTAGAACTTGTTTTAAATGGCTTTTTTCAAGGAGAGTCTCTGGAAGATCTGATTGGTTTACCATTTCAAAACCAAGGCTGCTGAAAAAGGAAACGGCACTCATCTTGTTAGTAACCAGATATAGCTCATCAAGCTCCTGATTTTTCGCTGTCAGGAAAGCCCGTTTAAAAAGAAGCATCAAATCGGGCTGGCCGATTTGGGGAGAAACGACAAATGAGCGGAGCAGTCCTGCTTTATCAACTGGCTCTACCCCAAGGCATGCCCTAAGCTCGCCGTCCTGGTTTTCCATCAGTGAAAAGTTTTTGATAGAATCATTTAATCCTTCCGTGCTTACTCCTGCCTCTGTTAAAAAAGCCTCCAGCTTTGGTAGATCCGTTTGATTTGCACTTCTGATTTTCCATGTCATATCTTTCACCTCAAAAATAAGATTCTAGTAAATAGATATGAGAGACATGAAAAAGTAGAACCATAAGAGGATAAAAAGAAAACACGGCAGCCTCACTAAGTGAATGCTGCCGTGCTTTTTCTGGCTTTCTACGCCATATTAGTTATTATTGTTATTGTTGTTGCGGGCATTGCCGCCTTTTTCACCGATTTCTTCATAGAAGCTCCGGTCATGATTTTCAGAAGTCGCTTCTCCGCCTTTGCGGCCGATCTCCTGATAGAAGTTCTTGTCGTGGCTTTCAGAGGTTGATTCGCCACCTTTTTTTCCGATTTCCTGGTAGAATTCGCTGTCATGGCTCTCAGCAGTAGCCTCTCCGCCTTTGCGGCCAATTTCCTGATAGAAATCTTGATCGTGATTGTTGGAAGTTGCTTCGCCGCCTTTACGGCCGATTTCCTGATAGAAATCGCTGCCATGGTTTTGACTTGTAGCTTCGCCGCCCATGCGTCCTCGTTCTTCACGTGACATCTTATCATTGTTATTGTTTTTAGCCATTATTACTCATCCTCCTTGAAATCTAAGTTTTGATGTTACACTACCTTGAATATCCGGAATCTCCCAACCTGAAACTAGTATCTAGGGAATGTAATATGCTTGTTCGAATACTGTAATATTTTTGGAAATTCTGACGGGTATTTTACCTCAATTACCAAGTATTTCTTCAGAAGCTAGCTAATGTTTCCTAGCTTCTCATAGTGAAAAATTCATAAGTGAGTGATTTAAGTCACTATCCTGCCTGTTTTATGTGGTTATAATAAAATTAATTCAATTGAAAACCTTTCTCAAAAAGGGGGAACGGCATGGAAATAAAAACTATATACGAAAAGATCGGCGGAGACGAATCAATCCGCAGGATAGTCGATACTTTCTATCCTAAGGTGTATGAGAACGAGGAGCTCAGCCCGTTGTTCGAAGGCGATATAGATGAAATCAAGCGGAAGCAGTGGATGTTCCTCACGCAGCTGACCGGCGGAGGCGCGCTTTACAGCGACGAATTTGGACCGCCTAATATGAGAGTGAGACATATGCCATTCGAAATCACGCCGATGCGTGCCCAGGCGTGGCTGAAGCTGATGCACGAAACACTTACGGAAACGTGTTTAATCGAAACTGATGGTGGAAAGGCACTGTTCGAGCGTTTGAGCCAGATTGCACCAATCATGATTAACAGACAATAAGGAGGAATTTATGATGGAAAAACAGTCATTAACACAATACCAGGATTTTAGCGAGGAACGTTTTACTAAGAGGATTGTCTTCAAAAAAGGGGAAAGCACAGTGTTTTTGCTGAACTTCATGCCAGGCCAGGAGCTGCCAAAGCACACACATCCAGGTACAGAAGTGTTCATTTTAACGATGCAGGGCGAAGGCACTTTTACTATTGACGGTGAAGAAGTAGTAGCTGCAGCGAATGAAACAGTACATGTGAGCGGAACAGAAGAGCTTGCCTATAAAAACACTGGAACAGAGCCAGTCACAATTTATGTGATGCTCAACAAGATTCCAGATGAGAGATTTGCGCAGAATATTTAAAAAGAGCAAAAGTTTGAACTTTCGATAGATAAGCCCAAATACAAGCGGAATGTCCTCACTTGGTCGATATAATCCAAAATGTGGTCGATATATCCTTAAATGGGTCGATATATTTAAAAATCCGCCAATATAATTTAAAAAGTGGCCGATATATTTGGAAATTCGCCAATATATTTGCCAGCATAGCTAAAAACAGCCCCCGCGGCCTGCGCAGGGGCTGTTTTTAGCCGAAAATCCTGTTCCAAATCTCCACTAGGAAGAATGTTACCTCCACTTCTTCTTCTTCGCTGCCTTCATAGACAGTTTTTTTGCCTTTTTTGCTTTCTTTTTCATCATCCTGTTTGGAATCGGCCGACTCGTCATCAGCATCAGCTTTTATATCGCCTTTGTCGTCGTTTTCGTCGAAGCCTTCGCTTGTTGCTTCTCCGTTTGAAAAATCCAGGAAGCATAGTGGCGGGTAGAGGACGCACCACCAGTTGGCGCCTTTGCCTTCACCAATCGTGATGAGGATTGCTTCGTACTCGCCTGCTGGATAAAGTAATTGACCATATAACTTAGTAGGAAACTGGACTTTGTCAAACTCAGTTTTTACAGAATGATTTGAGCCTTCAGCTGCGACAACTCTTTCTGCGATTGCCTGAATTTCTGGAAGCTTGGATTTGATGACTTCCCGAGCAGCCTCGATTGAAGTCAGTTCCTGAACCCATTTCGTGATTTCTTTGTTCACTTCGTCGCGAATTAGACGTTTGATATTCTGGTCCTTCTCGAGATCGCTGTCGGCGAGGATCCTCAGTCGGATCGCCTCGTTAGGGATGACCATTGCTTCCTTCGCTGTCACTTCATTTTTTGGTGTATATAAACTTAAAATGGTACCTGCACATAATAAGAATATGTATAAAATAGCTGCTGATTTTTTCATCATCATCTTTCGCACCGTCCCTTCACTAGTCACAGTGTGGACAGATTGATAGATTCTTAAACTAGTAATTTTGAAAAAAATTGGACCCCTTTTTTAGGAGTCCATTTCCGCAAACACCATCCGGTCCTTGCCATTAATATCAAAAACAACTTCTACCTTGGCATGCGGGAAGGTTTTTTCCAGAAGCGCACGTACTGCTTCTCCCTGACCAGCGCCGATTTCAAAGCCGACCAATGCCTTCTCCTTCAATACAAGCGGAAGTTCCTCCATGAACCGGCGATACAGGTCCAGTCCATCTTCGCCTGCAAAAAGTGCCATATGAGGCTCGTGTTCCGTCACGATATCGGACATCCATTCCTGGTCAGCAACCGGGATATATGGCGGGTTCGAGATGACAGCATCAACCTTTTTCCCCTGTAAAATGAGCGGCTGCAGCAGGTCTCCCTGAATAAATTCGATTTCTGCACCAAGCTCGCTGGCATTTTTACGTGCCATCTCCAAGGCATCATCGGATAGGTCGGTAGCTGTCACCTTCATTGCTGGTTTTTCCAGCTTTAAGGTAACCGATATAGCCCCACTGCCGGTGCCGACATCGACAAGGTCCGTTTGATCATTCTCCGCAAAAAGCTTTTCCAGACGCTGAAGCGTTCCATAAACAAGCTCCTCCGTCTCCGGCCGGGGAATCAGCACATGCTCATTCACGTTGAAGCGGCGGCCGTAAAACTCCTCTGAGCCAATGATATATTGAATCGGCTCGCCAGCAGCATGCCTTTTTACGGCAGTCTGAAACTCGATCCACACTTCCCCATCAAGCTCGTCACGCATCATCGCGAGCATTGACGTTCGGGACAGGCCGGAATAGTGTCTCAGCATAAGCTCACCGGCGAACTCCTCACGTTTATGTTCTTTTAAAAAAGAAGAAGCCCAATTGAGGGCTTCAAATATTTTCACATTAGTCATTGTTTGCACTCTCAAGTCTTTGAGATTGGTCTTCCATAATTAGCGCTTCGATGATCTCATCCATCTTGCCCTGAAGAATCTGGTCAAGCTTCTGGATTGTCAGGCCGATACGGTGGTCGGTCACGCGGTTTTGTGGGAAGTTGTACGTACGGATCCGCTCGGAGCGATCCCCGGTACCTACAGCTGACTTACGGACCTGATCATACTCCGCCTGTGCTTCCTGCTGGAACTTGTCATAGACACGGGCACGAAGTACCTTCATCGCCTTGTCTTTGTTCTTGTGCTGTGATTTTTCGTCCTGGCACGATACAACAATTCCTGTTGGAATATGCGTCAGACGTACAGCTGACATTGTCGTGTTAACAGACTGTCCGCCGGCGCCGCTCGATGCAAACGCATCAAAACGAATGTCTTTATCGTGCAGCTCGATTTCCACTTCTTCCGCTTCAGGAAGACATGCAACCGTCGCTGTTGAAGTATGGATACGGCCACCTGATTCTGTTTCTGGCACACGCTGGACGCGGTGCGCACCGTTTTCGAACTTCATTTTGGAATAAGCGCCATTCCCATTGATCATGAAAATGATTTCCTTGAAGCCGCCTACGCCAGTCGTGCTGGCATCGATGACTTCAGTCTTCCAGCCCTGTGATTCAGCATAACGGCTGTACATCCTGTAAAGGTCACCGGCAAATAAAGCAGCTTCATCTCCGCCTGCAGCGCCGCGAATTTCCATGATAACGTTCTTGTCATCGTTAGGGTCTTTAGGGATAAGCAGAAGCTTGATACGAGCTTCAAGCTCCTCAACGCGCGGTTCTAGCTCAGAGATTTCTTCCTTTACCATCTCGCGCATCTCTGCATCGAGCTTATCCTCGAGCATCGCTTTCGCATCTGTCAGCTGCTCTTTAACTTCCTTATATTCGCGATAAGCCATGACAGTATCCTGGATGTCAGACTGCTCCTTTGAATACTCGCGGAGCTTTTTGGAATCATTGACAACTTCCGGGTCACTCAATAGCTCATTCAATCTTTCATAACGATCCTCAACTGCTTGAAGACGATCAAACACGGACACTCACCTCTATTTTTATAGCCTTGAAAATTGGATTATAAATTTATTCTTGCCTGTGTATTTCCGCAACAGGTCCGATAGTTCAACATAGCATAACATTCTAATTATAGTATAGGTGACACCCTCAGTCAAAGCCATTGTGAATGGAAAAGCGGAAGCGGCCCTATACATTTATCTTATGTATAACGAAAAAGCTTGAAAGCCTTGTACAGGCATCAGAAAAAGCATGCCCTAGTTACGAGCATGCTGTGGCGCTGCAAAAACTTTATTCAATATCAAGATTAATATCGTAGCGTGGCAATGCTCTAGACAGCTTTTCCTGCAATGTCTTTTGGGCATTTTCACGATCTTTTCTGGTTACGCGCCCTTGAAGTTGCGCAGTCACATTCATTTCGCCGCCGTTGATCCAGATGGAACCCGGTTCATAGCCAGCATCAGAAATGACGTCCTTTGCTTTTTGCACATCCTGTGAAAAACTATGGTGGTTTTCATTATCTGTATTCAGCAAATTCGGGTTCTGATCGGTCATCGTCATGCCGTCATCTTGGTCCCTCGTGAAATTCGGGCCATCTCCTTCGCGAACACCGTCATGATCCCTATTCAGGTCCACGCCAGCCTGGTCTTCATCCTTGTCATAGACTGAATCTGTATTATCCTGGCCACATCCTGAAACCATAACCACCGCAAGCACAAACAACATGAGTAATTTTTTCAAATTATGGCACCTCCCGCTGTTAGGTTGCCCCAAAAAGCTGTTGAAATGCATCGAAACAGTATTGTTGAGCTTCTAAATCAACATTTTTCCAAGAAAAATCAGCAACTGGAAAAATTATTCTCTTACTCAGCCCCTACAATTGCACGTTCAAGAGTAATAATTGCACGTTAGGAAGTATTAATTGCACCGTCCATTGTCATAATTGCACCATTACATGACGTAATTGCACGTTCATCCATTATCAGGGAATTTTTAACCCTGCAAGAAAACAAAAAATCCCCCCGCACCCGGGAGGATTCATCATTATGTTAAGCTTTCAGTCGTTTTCTCGATCTTAAGCTCGTTTGGTGATTTTGGAACTTCATGGTGGTGTCTGCATCGTGGTTCGTACGATTCGGACGCACCAACGAGAATGACTGGATCATCATAAGAGGCTGGCTTGCCGTTGATCAAACGCTGTGTTCGGCTAGATGGCGAACCACATACCGCACACACAGCCTGAAGCTTGGTCACATTTTCTGCAACGGCCATCAACGCAGGCATCTGGCCGAATGGCTCTCCGCGGAAATCCTGGTCCAGTCCGGCAACAATGACGCGGTAGCCGCTGTCTGCAAGATGCTGGATCACCTGCAGGATTTCATTGTCAAAAAATTGCACTTCATCAATGGCAATGACATCGATTTCAGGGTTGATATGCTTGAAAATATCAATAGAGTTGGCAATAGGCTTTGCAGTAACTGCAGTTCCGTTGTGTGATACAACCGATTCTTCGCTGTAGCGATTATCAATCGCAGGCTTGAATACAGCAATTTTTTGCTTGGCAAATTGAGTTCTGCGCACGCGGCGGATCAGTTCTTCGGATTTACCCGAAAACATGCTGCCGCAGATCAATTCGATCCAACCGCTTTGTTTCATAACGTACATGGTCGGCCTCTCCTTCCTCGGTAGAAAAAATGAATCGCTCTTGCGCTTTTGGCACAGGAGCAGGCTTTAAACGATAAGCTTTTTTCGTATTTTTACGGCTTCTTCATGCCATAAAGGTACGAAAAAAGCCTGGTTAAAAGTTCGACACTTTTTTCAGCTTTTTCCATTATAACAAAAAAAGATGCTGAATCCAGACACATTAATAAAGTTCACAAAAATAAATTTATGTACCCAAAACACAGGCAATATTTTTAAAAAATGCAAAATAAAAAACAGGCAAGTCACAAAGCTTCTTGCCTGTTTGGTCGTTTCTTATATTACTATTACTGGTTGTTTTTAAGACCGTATTTCTTGTTGAAGCGGTCAACACGTCCGCCAGCTTCAGCAAACTTCTGACGTCCAGTATAGAATGGGTGGCACTCAGAGCAAGTTTCAACGCGAATCTCGTTCTTTACAGAACCAGTTTCGAATTCGTTTCCGCATGCGCAAGTCACCTTAACTGTTTTGTAGTTTGGATGAATTCCTGATTTCATTCTTTTCATCTCCTTCCGCCCTGAATCATATCCGAAACAGAGTTATAATCAACGGTTATACCGTTATTGGAAAAACACACTGCACTCATTATAACAAGTCCATCTATATATTTCAAGTTAGTTTTTGTGACCATAATTTGGAATTAAGAACGCTTGTGATTGCTCTTCATTTCCTCGCCAAGAACAGCGAAGAAGTCTTCATTTGACTTGGACAGTCTTAACTTGCGCAGGAATTTTTCCGCGAAATCTGGTGAATCCGACATCGATTTGCGGATTGCCCACAGCTTGTCCAGGTGGTCTTTCGGAATAAGAAGTTCTTCTTTACGCGTTCCGGATCTGCGAATGTCAATCGCTGGGAAGATTCTTCTTTCTGCAAGTGAACGGTCAAGGTGAAGTTCCATGTTTCCAGTTCCCTTGAACTCTTCATAGATGACATCATCCATACGTGACCCTGTATCAACAAGCGCAGTCGCAAGAATCGTCAAGCTGCCGCCTTCTTCAATATTACGGGCAGCACCGAAAAAGCGCTTCGGACGATGGAATGCTGCAGGGTCAATACCACCTGACAATGTACGTCCGCTTGGCGGGATGACAAGGTTGTACGCACGGGCAAGACGAGTAATGCTGTCCATCAGGATGATGACGTCACGCTTATGCTCAACAAGGCGCATCGCGCGCTCAAGCACAAGCTCAGCAACCTTGATGTGGTTTTCAGGCACTTCATCAAATGTTGAGCTGACAACATCGCCGGCAACGGAACGTTCGATATCTGTTACCTCTTCCGGACGCTCATCGATCAGCAGCACAATCAGCTCTGCTTCAGGATGATTCGTTGTGATGCTGTTGGCGATTTCTTTTAGTAGCATGGTCTTACCAGCCTTAGGCGGTGCGACAATCAAGCCACGCTGACCGAAGCCGACAGGAGCGATAACATCCATGATTCTTGTTGATACATGTTTATGGGTTGTCTCCAATTTCATCATGCGGTCAGGATACAACGGAGTCAATCCCGGGAAGTGAACCCTTTCCTTCGCCGATTCAGGGTCATCACCATTGACGGCCTCTACCTGGAGCAAACCGAAGTAACGTTCGTTCTCTTTAGGAGGACGGACCTTACCCGATACTTTATCCCCATTCCTTAAATCGAAACGGCGAATCTGCGAAGCAGAGATATAGATATCCTCAGAGCTTGGCGAGTAATTGATTGGGCGCAGGAAACCAAAGCCTTCAGACTGGATGATTTCCAGGACACCTTCCATGAAAAAATAACCCTGTTGTTCCGCACGAGCTTTAAGAATGGCAAAAATAAGTTCTTTTTTCGATAATTTGCTGTAGTAAGAGACTTTATATTCCTTTGCCAGTTCATAAAGCTCTTTTAATTTCATATTTTCTAAGCTTGAAATATTTACTTCCATAATGTCACCACGCCTTAAAATATTTCGATTTCCCCCATAAAAAATGTATTAAGAATATCAGCGTATGGATGGAAAAAGAAGAAATGAGTTTCCTTTGAAGGTTGTAAGAAGGAATTAATGAAGGTATACAACTGATTTGTGTCTGATCTAAATCAACAAGATTATTAAAACAATTTTCATTTTACCCTTAAATAGGAAAAATAATCAATCATTTTATTTATTAGCTCCCTTTACCTACAGAATGCGGTGAAGGGAGCTTGTTTGTAAGGGTTTGCTACCAATTTTATAAAAAAAGTATTATTTCATTACCAAATGCGGCTTTTTCTTTAGGCTGTGCTGTCCTTCAATGAAGCGGACTGTGCCTGATTTTGCACGCATGACGACTGAATGGGTTGAGCCGTAAGAGCCTTTGAACTGGACTCCTTTAAGCAACTCGCCATCGGTTACGCCTGTTGCAGCGAAAATTGCATCATCGCCGCGGACGAAATCTTCCATAAGAAGGACTTTATTGACATCGATGCCCATTTTTTTGCAGCGCTCGAGTTCTGCGTCATTTTGAGGAAGCAATCTACCCTGGATTTCGCCTCCGAGGCTTTTCAGAGCTACCGCTGCGATGACACCCTCAGGTGCTCCGCCTGAACCGAACAGGATATCCACGCCGGTAGTATCAAACGCTGTATTGATCGCACCAGCTACATCGCCGTCATTGATCAATTTGATTCTTGCACCTGCTTCACGAAGCTGGGCAATGATATGTTCATGGCGAGGACGGTTTAATACCGTTGCCACTACATCTTCAATATCCTTGTTCTTCGCTTTTGCGACTGCCCTCAGGTTATCAAGAACGGAAGCATTGATATCGACCATTCCTACAGCCTCAGGACCTACCGCAAGTTTATCCATGTACATGTCCGGTGCGTGAAGCAGGTTACCGTTATCTGCCACAGCAAGGACTGCAAGGGCATTCCAGCCGCCAGATGCGACAATATTCGTTCCTTCCAAAGGATCGACAGCGACATCGAGACGCGGACCATAGCCCGTCCCAAGCTTTTCACCGATATACAGCATCGGCGCTTCGTCCATTTCCCCTTCGCCGATTACGACTGTGCCTTTCATCGGGATGGTGTCAAACACATCTCTCATTGCCGACGTTGCAGCATCGTCAGCTTCGTCTTTTTTACCGCGTCCCATCCAGCGGGCTGAAGCAAGCGCCGCCGCCTCTGTCACGCGGACAAGCTCCATCGTTAAGCTACGTTCCATATGATCATCCCCTAATCATGAAAGGGGCTAATGCCTACCGAAAAGTTATATATCTCAATCCCTTCCTATTCAGTCCTTTGCATAAATCAGCCTTCTCCTCGTTAGCCGATTTATGAATCCGGAACTGCTTAGGAAGCGAGACTTTGATGCTGCCATAGTTTGGAGGCTCGATAGTTAAATGAGTTATACTATTTTGCGATTTCGATAAGCATTAGCACCACTATTTGTATTGTACAGCTCTATTGTACTATACTTTTTATGATTTTTTCACTTCTTCTTGCTCTTCAGATGTCATATCTTCACGCCAAATTGTGGCACCTAGTCCATTTAGCTTTTCAACAATATGGCTGTAGCCGCGGTCGATATGGTCGACACCAGTGATTTCGGTGACGCCTTCCGCCATCAGTCCGGCAATGACAAGCGCAGCTCCGGCGCGCAGGTCACTAGCCTTAACCTTAGCTCCCTGCAGCTTGACAGGACCGCTGATGATTGCCGATCTGCCTTCGACTTTAATATTGGCATTCATTCTTCTAAGCTCATCGATATGCTTGAAGCGAGCACCGTAAATCGTATCTGTCACGACACTCGAGCCCTCTGCCCTTGTCAGCAGCGCTGTGAATGGCTGCTGCAGATCGGTTGGAAAACCAGGATAAACAAGCGTCTTAATATCGATTGCTTTATATCGCTCAGTTGGGGCGACATAAATTTGCTCGTCACTTGCCTCAATATGAGCACCCATTTCTTTCAGCTTGGCCACAAGTGACTCAATATGCTGAGGAATGACATTATCAATTGTTACACCTTCACCAATGGCAGCACCAAGAATCAGGTAAGTCCCTGCTTCGATGCGGTCAGGAATGATCGTGTGACGGCAGCCGTGAAGTTCGTCGACGCCATCGATACGGATAACATCTGTACCTGCGCCTTTGATTTTCGCTCCCATATTTGTGAGCAAGGTCGCTACATCAATGATTTCCGGCTCTTTTGCCGCATTTTCAATGATTGTACGCCCTTTTGCACGGACAGCGGCAAGCATGATGTTGATTGTTGCTCCAACGCTTACGACATCAAGATAAATCCTGGCCCCGCGAAGTTCATCGGCACGCAGATAAATCGCGCCTTGTTCGTTTGTCACGCTGGCACCAAGTGCTTCGAATCCTTTTATATGCTGGTCGATCGGCCTTGGGCCCAAATGGCAGCCGCCCGGCAGTCCGATGACAGCCTTTTTGAAACGGCCCAGCATTGCTCCCATTAAATAGTATGAAGCTCGCAGCTTTTTCACTTTTCCATTCGGCAAAGGCATGGAAATCATGGAAGACGGATCTACCGTCATTTCATTGTTCGAGAATTCAACAGAACCGCCGATCTCCTCCATCAAGTCCTTGAGCATATGAACGTCGGAAATATCCGGCAAACCTTCAATGGTCACAGGCGATTCAGCTAAAATCGTTGCTGGGATCAAGGCCACTGCGCTGTTTTTTGCACCGCTGACCCGAACAGTCCCTTTTAAAGGATAGCCGCCTGCAATCTTAAGCTTTTCCATTTTTGACTCCCTTCTAAGCCGTGATGTATTAAGGTCAAGCTGGAGTTGCAAACAATTACAGCTAAGACCGATATAGGCTCTACTTAGATTTAAATTACCGAAATCGATAAGGAACATTTTCCCATTAAAAATACTCAGATTCCGGGAGTTTTCTATTTCTTTAGTTTACACGATATTCCCAATTTCATGTAATAAAATGCAAAAAAGTTTAAATTGGGTAAAACTTCCTAATGGAGATGGTCTCAGTTTTCCGAGACCATCTCTGTGTAAACCAGTTAGGTGATCCGATTTCCACGGAGCATCTGAAATTTTAAAGCCATAATTTAAAATAAATGACTTTTCGAAATCAGTCGTTGATTTCCGTTCCAGGCGCTTCGCTTTCCGCGGGCAGCTCGGGGAGCCTCCTCGGTGCTGACGCACCTGTGGGGTCTCCCCTGACCTGTACATCCCGCAGGAGTCTGCGCGCCTTCCACTCCAATCAACTGGACTTAATTCATTATTTTGCTTTTCCCATTTTTAAAAAAAGGAAAAATTACTGTCCGCGTGATTCCCAGTCTTTTAGGAATGCTTCGATTCCTTTGTCTGTTAGTGGGTGGTTGAACATTTGCTGGATGACTTTGTATGGTACGGTTGCGATGTGTGCGCCTCTTAGTGCTGCGTCTGTTACGTGCTGTGGATGGCGTATGGACGCGGCGATGATTTCTGTGTCGATTCCGTGGATTGTGAAGATTTCGGCAATCGTTGAAATCAGGTCGAGTCCGTTATGGCCGATGTCATCCAAGCGGCCCAGGAATGGGGAAACGTATGTAGCTCCTGCTCTGGCTGCAAGTAAAGCCTGGTTTGCGCTGAAGACCAGTGTTACATTCGTTTTGATTCCCTCTTTTGAGAATACCGAAACGGCCTTCAACCCTTCTGGAGTCATCGGAACTTTGATCGTGATGTTTGGAGCAATTGCAGCAAGTTCTTTCCCTTCTTTGATCATGCCTTCTGCATCTAGTGCAATGACTTCCGCGCTAACAGAACCAGGAACTAATTCAGTGATTTCTTTCAAGCGATCTTCAAACTTTACATTCTTCTCTTTTGCTACTAGTGAAGGATTCGTTGTAACCCCTGATAAAATTCCCAGTGTATAGGCTTCACGAATTTCTTCCATATTCGCAGTATCGATAAAAAACTTCATTTGTAAACGCCTCCAGTCGACAAAATTTTCAGTCTGATATAAATGGACAAAAACCGCCTTATTGTAAGGCGGTTTTAATTATAACAAAATTTTAATGCTATTACGCTTTATTAGAAGAACCGAATTCGCGCATTTTGCCGATTACAGTTTCCTTAATCGCGTCGCGAGCTGGTCCTAGGTATTTACGTGGATCATATTCTTCAGGCTTTGCAGCAAGAGTTTCACGAACTGCTTTAGCAGAAGCGATTTGGTTTTCAGTGTTAACGTTGATTTTAGCAGTTCCAAAAGAGATGGATTTCTGGATATCTTTAGTTGGGATTCCAGTTCCGCCGTGCAATACTAATGGTACGCCAGCAGTCTTGTTGATTTCTTCCATTTCCTTGAAACCAAGGTTTGGTTCGCCTTTGTAAGGGCCGTGTACAGAACCAAGTGCAGGAGCCAAGCAGTCGATGCCAGTGCGCTGAACAAGTTCTTCACACTCTTTAGGGTCAGCATAGATAACGCCATCAGCAACAACGTCATCTTCCTGTCCGCCAACTACTCCCAATTCAGCTTCAACAGAAACACCTTTTGAATGAGCGTATTCTACCACTTTTGAAGTGATTTCAACGTTCTCTTCGAAAGGACCGTGTGAAGCATCGATCATAACAGATGTGAAACCTGCATCGATTGCTTCTTTACACTTATCGAAGCTCGAACCATGGTCTAAGTGAATTGCGACAGGAACTGTTGTTTTGTAGTCCTCCATCAATCCTTCTACCATTTTTACTACTGTTTTGAAGCCGCCCATGTAACGTGCAGCGCCTTCGGAAACACCAAGGATAACTGGCGATTTTTCAGCTTCTGCAGCCTGAAGGATCGCTTGAGTAAATTCAAGGTTATTTAAGTTAAATTGCCCAACAGCGTAGCCTTCCGCATTGGCTTTTTTCAGCATTTCAGTCATTGAAACTAAAGGCATATTTTTTCCTCCTTCGTTATGATCAATTTTCATTTTGACAATGCTACCATTTTAAAGGTTTTCCTTCTCTGCTTTTGATTATGTACCCGAGATGGCATTCATCAAAACGAATGATCCTGTGGAATTCATAAGTATCATACCAAAAGAAAATCAGAATTACCATTGTTCAAGCCTTGTTTTTAAAAGTGTCATAAAAATGCTATAAAGCAAGCGTTACCAATAATTTCACTAGTCTGCAAACTCGGCTTTTGCCTGCTTTTTAAAAGGAAATGCCCTCCGAAAATTCGAGAGGACATTTCTATGTAATCTGTTTTTAATTAGGCTGTTTTCGTACCGATTGTTGTTAAAATCTTAAAGCCGATTTTAACGTAATATATACCCATTTTGCAGGTCGGTATGAAGTTTGCATGCTCTTTTCTCATATGAAGTGTCAACTTTACGAAGGACTATAGGTAATTCAATCCAATTTTGTATTCAATAGCAACAATGTTTGAGAAAAGAGCCTTTAATTAAGAAACGGTTTGCGAGTATTTTTTTACTGCTGCGCGGATGTCATCAATATCAAATGGTTTAGCGAAGTGGGTCAGCGCACCCAGATCCATGGCTTCCTGAATCATATCAAGCTCGCCGTAAGCGGTCATGATGATGACGCGGATATCAGGATCGAGCACTTTCATTCTTTTTAAAATTTCAATTCCATCCATACCAGGGATCTTCATATCCAAAAGAACTAGATCTGGTGGATGCTTTTTAACGATATCCAGGGCCTGGACGCCATTTGCAGCTTGATACGTTTGATAACCTTCTTTTTGCAGCACTTCATTAAGTAGAATTCTGATGCCAAACTGGTCGTCTACAATTAGTATTTTTTCTTTCATGCCGCCTCTTCCCCCTAATAAATGTAGTATATTGTTAAATGTGTTTATCCAGGAAATGGTTTCGTCTTATCCCCATTTACACAATTCGTTAAAAAGCTTGAAATTCCTCCCATATTTTCAAACTTATTTTTCGACAGATGCTTTTTCATTTCCATTGTAGTACTTTATAATCAGTATTGGCAAAAACGGAGGTGCTGTTATGTTAAAAATGTTTTCGACACAGCTGACAGGTTTGTTCAACAGACTTCAGGAAAAAGAAGAATTTTCGATAGAGGACGGAGCGCGGCTGCTTGCACAGGCTGCAGCTGGCGAGGGAACTGTTTATATTTTCGGTACGAAGGAGATGCAGGCTGTAGCCCTTGAAGCGGTTTATGGTGAGGAACCATTGCAATCTGCGGCGATTTTCACAGAGGACGTCGAGCTTGAGGCCGCTGACCGAGTTCTGGTTGTAAGCCGTTATTCAGATGACGAAGAGGCTGTCGGAGCAGCGCGTGATTTGCAGGAAAAAGGGATTCCATTCGTGGCTATCTCTACAGTCCGCGGTGAAAATGAAGCCGCAGGCCTGAATACTCTGGCTGACGTACACATCGATTTAAGATTGAAAAAAGGACTTCTGCCTGATGAAATGGGCAACAGAGTCGGCTATCCTACTTCCATCGTCGCATTATACCTTTACTTCGGCTTGAAATTCACAATTGAGGAAATTTTAGAGGAGTATTAAACTGAGGGTTTTGACCCAACTGGCTCTATTAAAAAATCCATATAAACGCAAAAAAGCCGATGATTTTTCACCGGCTTTTTGCTAATTTCCCGCCTATCACTTACTTGACTTGATTGATGCTTCAATAAAGTCCCTGAATAATGGCTGCGGGCGTGTTGGTCTTGATGTGAATTCCGGGTGGAACTGAGATGCAAGGAACCATGGGTGATCTTTAAGCTCGATGATTTCCACCAAACGGCCATCCGGGCTTGTCCCAGAGAAGATGAATCCTTCTTTTTCCATCGCCTGGCGGTATTCATTGTTAAACTCGTAACGATGACGGTGGCGCTCATAGATCAAATCGTCGTTGTAAGCAGCGAAGGCTTTTGTATCTTCACCAAGCTTACATGGATATAGTCCAAGACGTAGAGTTCCACCTAGATCTTCGATATCCTTCTGTTCTGGAAGAAGGTCGATGATCGGGTATGGCGTGCTTGGCATGATTTCCGCAGAGTGAGCGTCTTTCAATCCAAGGACGTGGCGTGCAAATTCAACAGATGCAAGCTGCATGCCCAGGCAAATGCCGAAGAATGGCACTTTGTTCTCACGAGCGTATTTAGTTGCAAGAATCTTCCCTTCGATTCCGCGATCGCCGAATCCGCCTGGAACCAGGATGCCGTCCACGTCATTCAGCAATTCAACAACATTTTCTTCCGTTACTTCCTCTGAGTTAACCCACTTGATTTCGATATCACTGTCAAATGCGTATCCAGCATGCTTCAATGATTCAACTACTGAAATGTAAGCGTCTTGAAGCTCAACATATTTACCAACAAGGGCAATTCTCGTTTTACCTGAAAGATGCGTTACTTTCTCAACTAGCGCATTCCATTCTGTCATGTCCGCTTCGCCACAATCAAGCTTGAAGTGGTCGCATACAAGCTGGTCCATCTTCTGGTCCTGCAACGCAAGAGGGATAGAATATAAAGTATCCGCATCTGCCGCTTCAATTACCGCTTCCTTATCGATGTCACAGAAAAGAGCAATCTTGTCTTTCATGTCCTGTGAAATCGGCATTTCTGTACGAAGAACGATGATGTTTGGCTGGATACCAAGACTGCGAAGTTCTTTTACGCTGTGCTGGGTTGGCTTCGTCTTCATTTCACCAGCCGCCTTGATATAAGGAACTAACGTACAGTGGATGTACATGACATTGTCACGGCCAACATCGTTCTTGATCTGGCGGATTGCTTCAAGGAAAGGCAATGATTCGATGTCCCCTACTGTACCGCCGATTTCTGTGATGACAACGTCTGCGCCTGTTTCTTTTCCAGCACGGAAAACGCGGTCTTTGATTTCATTCGTGATATGCGGGATAACCTGCACAGTTCCGCCCAGGTAGTCACCGCGGCGTTCTTTTTTCAAGACCGTCGAGTAGATTTTTCCTGTCGTCACGTTTGAGTACTTATTAAGGTTAATATCGATGAAACGCTCGTAGTGGCCAAGGTCCAGATCCGTTTCAGCACCATCGTCTGTAACGAATACTTCACCATGCTGGTAAGGGCTCATTGTCCCAGGGTCCACGTTGATGTATGGATCGAATTTCTGGATTGTTACGTTCATACCCCTGTTTTTCAGCAATCTTCCAAGAGATGCTGCCGTGATCCCCTTACCTAATGACGAAACTACGCCGCCTGTTACAAAAATATACTTTGCCATTTGTGTAATCCCCCTCATCAAACAGTTTGTACAATATGTACCTGTTTAATTGATTTATAAATAAAATTTTTAACTAATTCATCGATCTGCATTACATCATGCAAACCTATTTCGCCGGGAGTTTTCAGCTTTCTGGACAAAATAAAAAAAAACGCCCCGCATACAGAGTATGGGGAGCGTTTTGTAGCTGTTTTACATAATCGTCCTTTTTTAAGGAGCCCAAAAAGTATTCTACAGCCGGTCCTGGTAAAAGTCAAGCTGTTAATTACAGTTCTTCGTCCTCGTCAGCATCTTCGTCTTCGAGTGGAAGATCTTCTTCTTCGTCTTCTAATAACTCATCTTCGTCCTCGAAGTCATCAGTGTCTTCAAGATCCTCATCGAAGTCTTCATCATCATCATCATCGTCATCGTCGAGAGCATCATCGTCGTCATCTTCATCAAATTCATCGATGTCATCATCGAAGTCAAGATCTTCCTCATCGATTTCATCGAATCCGTCAAGATCGAGGTCATCCTCATCGACAGCCTTCTTGCCTTTCTTCTTCTTAGGCTTGACCGTCGTGACATTATCTTCTTCGATTTGGTCAACAGGATACCAAACGCGCAGTCCCCAGCGGCTTTCACTCTGGGACATGAAACGTCCATCTATGTTTATATCTGTATAGAATTGAACCATTTTTTCGGTTACTACAGCCTCGTCCAATTTAAGAGTCTTCTTGATTTCAGCCATCAGCTCTTGGAACGTGATCGCTTGCTTCTTTTCTTTTAAAATTTCATAGGCAACTTCAATCAGTGACATTTCTTGAAGCTCTTCTTTTGAGTAATGTTTTAAACTCAATTTTCGCACTTCCTTTCTCTATTCCAGGCCTTACCCGGCCTTGCGTCCGAAAACAAGGAAAATATCCCAGAATGCATATTCTACATTATAAACAAATTCTAAACCTTTATGCCAGTTTTATCTGTGCTTTTCTCACCTTTTTTCACTTTCATTATCCGCTTTCCTGCTGCCAGTCCTTTTTCTCTTTTTAAGCTGGGAAAAAGCCAGGAAAAAGAAAACAATTGAAAGAATGAAAAAAGATATTGCCCCAAGCTGACGCTGGTAAAGATAATACATGGCTGCAACTGCCATAACAGCCCCTGCCGTTAATAACACCGATCTCACAAATTTCACATCCTGAAGTAGGTCGTATGTATTAGCTGATATCTAGATTATATAAGATTATTTGGTAAAAGATATGAAAAATTCTTTAAAAGTTGTTTTTTGAACCAAATGTCATCTTATATTCGTGCTCTCTCCATAGAAGCCTGAGCTATTAATGATTATTAATAGGCTAATGCTAGTTTACGAAAAGAGCATAACAAAATGCAAGATGGCTTATAGTTTTCCTACAAGCCACCTTGCCTAATCTAGATCCATAGCAAAAAGCTCTAATGCCACGTCCTACCTTTATACACCATCGCTTTTGTTTTTAAACTATGCTTGCTTCTTTTTTGAAAAATCAGTACCCTACATATTCCTGCGGAACTGGCCGCCAACTTCGTATAGTGCCCTTGTGATTTGTCCGAGGCTTGCGTATTTTACCGTCTCCATCAATTCAGCGAAGATGTTGCCGCCGCTGACTGCTGTCTCTTTCAGTCGGTCGAGGGCTTCTTCGGATTGATCCTTGTTTTTGCCTTTGAAGGATTCAAGGTTACGGATTTGGGTTTCTTTTTCTTCCTTCGTCGCACGTGCAAGCTCCATCTTGTCGATTTCTTCCTCGGACGGAGGATTTGGATTCAGGTATGTGTTCACACCGATGATCGGCAGCTCTCCTGAATGCTTCTTCATTTCGTAGTACATCGACTCATCCTGGATTTTCCCGCGCTGGTACTGTGTTTCCATTGCACCAAGAACACCGCCGCGGTCATTGATCCGTTCAAATTCCTGAAGGACTGCTTCTTCTACTAAATCTGTCAGTTCTTCAATGATGAATGCGCCCTGGAGCGGATTTTCGTTTTTCGTCAATCCATGCTCCTTCGTGATGATCATCTGGATGGCCATCGCGCGGCGAACAGATTCTTCCGTCGGCGTTGTGATCGCTTCGTCATAAGCATTTGTATGAAGCGAGTTGCAGTTATCATGCAATGCCATCAAAGCCTGAAGCGTCGTACGGATGTCGTTGAAGTCGATTTCCTGCGCGTGCAGTGAACGGCCAGATGTCTGGATATGATACTTCAGCTTCTGGCTTCGCTCATTTGCGCCGTACTTGTTCTTCATGACAGTCGCCCAGATGCGGCGGGCAACTCGGCCGATCACGGAATACTCAGGATCAAGGCCGTTTGAGAAGAAGAAGCTCAGGTTTGGCGCAAAATCATCGATGTTCATGCCTCTGCTCAAATAGTATTCAACATACGTGAAGCCATTTGAAAGCGTGAAGGCCAGCTGGGATATCGGGTTCGCTCCTGCCTCGGCAATATGATAGCCGGAAATCGAAACAGAATAATAGTTTCGAACCTTCTCGTCGATAAAATATTGCTGGATATCGCCCATCATTCTTAGCGCGAATTCAGTAGAGAAAATACAAGTATTCTGTCCCTGGTCTTCTTTTAAGATATCTGCCTGGACAGTTCCGCGTACTGTCTGTAGTGTCATTTCCTTAACTTGTGCAAATTCTTCTTCATTCAGTTTGCGGCCAAGCTCTTGTTCTTTCTTTTCTACCTGCTGTTCAACTGCCGTGTTCATGAACATTGCCAGGATGATCGGTGCCGGTCCGTTGATTGTCATTGACACAGATGTTGATGGATGGCAAAGGTCGAAGCCTGCATACAGCTTTTTCATGTCATCAAGCGAACAAACGCTGACGCCGCTCTCGCCGACTTTACCGTAAATATCTGGACGGTAATCAGGGTCCTCACCGTATAATGTAACGGAGTCAAAAGCCGTGCTCAAACGCTTTGCAGTGTCGTCTTTGGACAAGTAATGGAAGCGGCGGTTCGTTCGTTCCGGTGTCCCTTCACCAGCAAACTGGCGCTTTGGATCCTCACCTTCGCGCTTGAACGGGAAAACGCCCGCTGTATACGGGAAACTTCCTGGTACGTTCTCAAGGTATACCCAGCGCAAAATCTCGCCGTAATCCTTGTACTTTGGCAATGCCACTTTAGGGATGCTCAAACCTGAAAGACTCTTCGTTCTTAGCTCAGTGACAATTTCCTTATCGCGGATTTTCGTCACGAACTGGTCTGCACTGTACTTTTTCTTCAATGCTTCCCAGTTTTCGATGATATGTTTCGATTCTGGCGTCAGCTTCTTCTCTACTTCTTCCTTCAGCACCTGAAGAGAAGATAGCACTTCGCTGTTTGCTTCACGTTCTTTAACCACCTCGATTGTTCCTTCCAACTGGAACAATCTGCGCGCGAGGTCTGCCTGATCCGCAGCAAGCTTATGGTAGCCGCGGACCGTTTCGGAGATCTCACGCAGGTAATAGCGGCGGTCATTCGGGATGATGACATTCTGTTTTTCAACTACTGCATTAGTAGAGAAAGATGTCGTCCAATCCGTCCCTGCTTTTTCATTGATCTTATTGACCAATGCCGCAAATAACGCGTTCGTGCCCGGGTCATTGAACTGGCTGGCGATCGTGCCGTAGACAGGCATTTCGTCCAAATCTTTGTCCCAGAACAGGTGGCTGCGCTGATACTGCTTCTGCACCTGGCGCTTTGCATCCTCAGAGCCTTTGCGTTCGAATTTATTGATGACGATCAGGTCTGCATAATCAATCATGTCGATTTTTTCAAGCTGTGACGGCGCTCCAAATTCGCTCGTCATCACATACATCGAAACATCGCACACGTCGGTGATTCCTGCATTGCCCTGTCCAATCCCGCTTGTTTCGACGATGACCAGGTCGAAGCCTGCAGCTTTTACAACATCGATCGCATCTTTAATTGCCAGCGACAGTTCGGACCTGGATTGTCTTGTTGCCAGGCTTCGCATAAAAACGCGTGGAGAGAAGATCGCGTTCATGCGGATACGGTCGCCGAGAAGTGCGCCGCCTGTTTTTTGTTTAGTAGGGTCGACTGATAAAATCGCTACCCGCTTTTCAGGAATCTCATTGATGAATCTTCTGATCAATTCATCGGTCAATGAGCTTTTTCCCGCTCCGCCTGTACCAGTGATACCTACAACCGGAACGGATTTTGACAACGTCTTTACTTTTTCCATCAGTGTTTCAACAGCAGCTGCTGTTTCTTTTTCCGAACCGACATGCTGCTCTGCAAGCGTGATTAGCTTAGCAACGGCATTCGGGTCTCCAGCCTCAAGCTTTTCGATCTCCTCGACGCCTTCTGGAGTTACGGTTGGGAAATCACATTCCTTGATCATCTGCTCGATCATGCCGTTAAGGCCATATTTCCTGCCGTCTTCCGGTGAAAAAATCCTCGCAATTCCGTATTCATGAAGCTCTTTTATTTCCCGAGGAATGATGACACCACCGCCACCGCCATAAATGCGGATATGGGAAGCGCCTTTTTCCTTCAGCAAGTCATACATATACTTAAAATATTCAACGTGCCCGCCCTGATAGGAAGAGATTGCAATTCCCTGTGCATCCTCCTGGATCGCGGCATTGACGACCTCCTCAACGGAGCGGTTGTGTCCAAGGTGGATGACCTCGCCACCCATTGCCTGGATAATCCTGCGCATAATATTGATTGAGGCATCATGGCCGTCAAACAAGCTTGAAGCTGTCACAAAGCGAATATGGTTCTTTGGCTTATATGTTTCCTGCATACTCATTTTGTTCCCCCTGTTCCTAATTTCATTTCCGACCCCTTGATCCCCTTAAAAAGAAGTTCGGTCTGAAGCTCTGTATACTCTTCGAGTGTATACAGTTTTTGCAGCGCCCAGCGGCGGAATCCCCACATCTGCCCCTGGACGAAAATATCATGGGCAATGATTTTCACATGTTTTTCATCCAAATCAAGCTCGCCGTTTTCGACGCAGCGCTGGATGACATCCTCAAACATCCCCACCATTTCAATCTCTTTTTTCAGCACGTAAGGAAGGGCATCCTTTGTCAGCGACTTTACCTCCTGATACATGACGAGCACTTCGTCCTGAAGGTCGTCCATGACCTTGAAGTAATTCGCAATCCCTACCTTCAGGCTCTCAAGAGTCCCCTGATTGGTATCGAGATTTTCCTGAAGGCGGTCGCGAACCTCGTCATAAATGCTGTCACAGACAAGATAAAGCACATCTTCCTTCGTGCGGATATATTCATAAAGGGTGCCGATGCTAAAGCCTGAAGCCCGGGCAATCTCTCTGGTCGTCGTGCGGTGGAAGCCCTTCTGCTTGAAAAGGGTAACGGCCCCTTTAATCATCTGGTCGCGCCTTTTTTTCACAAGTCGCTCATCTTTTACCGACGCCTGCACTTCTCGCTTTTTCATCAACATCTACCCGCCTTGTTATTTCGTCAGTATCCTGGAGATAACAAGACGCTGGATTTCTTGTGTTCCTTCATAGATTTGCGTGATTTTCGCGTCGCGCATGAAGCGTTCAACCGGATAATCCTTCGTGTATCCGTAGCCGCCGAATACCTGTACAGCTTCAGTTGTGACCTTCATCGCTGTGTCACCGGCAAACAATTTGGACATCGCAGACTCCTTACCGTATGGAAGACCTTCAGACTCAAGCCATGCCGCCTGGTAGGTTAATAGTCTTGAAGCCTCAACAGATGTAGCCATATCAGCCAGTTTGAAGCCAATTCCCTGGTTCGCTGCGATTGGCTTACCGAATTGCTGGCGTTCTTTCGCGTAATCGACAGCTGCATCAAGAGCACCCTGTGCGATTCCGACAGCCTGTGCCGCGATTCCATTACGGCCGCCATCAAGTGTCATCATTGCGATTTTGAATCCTTCGCCCACTTCACCTAGGATGTTTTCCTTTGGCACGCGGCAATCTTCAAAAATGATTTCCGTTGTAGGAGATGAACGGATGCCGAGCTTTTTCTCCTTCTTGCCGACAGAGAATCCAGGGAAGTCGCTTTCGACGATGAATGCAGTCGTTCCCTTGTGCTTGCTTTCTGGATCAGTCAATGCGAACACAACATAGATATCCGCTACACCGCCATTTGTGATGAAGATTTTAGAACCATTCAATACATAATGGTCTCCGTCTTCTTTGGCAGTCGTTCTCATCGCACCCGCATCCGAACCGCTTCCTGGCTCAGTCAGGCCGTATGCGCCGATGCTTTTGCCTTCAGCCATTGGTCGCAAGTATTTTTGCTTTTGCTCTTCATTTCCGAACTTGTAGATCGGCCAGCCAGCAAGTGATGTATGTGCCGACAGCATGACACCAGTGGACGCACAAACACGGGATAATTCCTCAACCGCGATGCAGTATGCAAGATAGTCGGAGCCAATTCCGCCGTACTCTTCCGGCCATGGAATACCAGTCAGGCCAAGTTCAGCCATCTTGTCAAAAATCTCTCGGTCAAAGCGTTCCTCTTCATCACGCTCTGCAGCTGTTGGAGCCACTTCATTCCTCGCAAAATCACGGACCATTTTTCGAATCATTTCATGTTCTTCGGATAATCGAAAATTCATTTTTGTTTCCTCCGTTACTGTTTAATTGGATTATTTAGTTTGAAGTTACATCCATCTTGTGTGTAGATTGATGATTGGTTTTAAAACCTGGAAACAGATAGTTTTATTGATAGCTTTTCTGCTTTTGCACCTCAACCTGTCACGATTCCGGGTTTTTCTTGACAGCTTTTCGGCTTCCACACCCTAACCTTTCACGATTCCGAGATTTTCTTGACAGCTTTTCGGCTTCCGATGCCAAACTTGTCACGATTCCGGGTTTTTCTTGACAGCTTTTCGGCTTCCTCTGCCCAACCTGTCATAATTACGAGCTTTTCTTGACAGCT
>NZ_JAGGQL010000006.1:101383-241491 GCF_018613315.1 Bacillus sp. ISL-37
TTGACAGCTTTTCGGCTTCCACACCCTAACCTGTCACGATTCCGAGCTTTTCTTGACAGCTTTTCGGCTTCCACAGCTCAACCTGTCATAATAAAGTGCTTACAACTGCTTACTAATAACAATCTTCTGAATCTCGCTCGTGCCTTCGTAGATTTCGGTTACTTTGGCGTCGCGGAAGTAGCGTTCGACTGGGTATTCTTTTGTATAGCCGTAGCCGCCGAATACCTGGATGGCTTCTGTGGTGACTTCTACTGCTGTGCGTGATGTGAAAAGTTTTGCCATGGAGGCTTCGATTCCGCACTTTTGGCCCTCTGAGCGTAGCTGGGCAGCGCGATAGATTAGTAGTTTTGCAGCTTCGACTGATGTTGCCATGTCTGCCAGCTTAAAGCCGACGCCTTGCTGGGCAGCGATTGACTTGCCGAACTGGACTCTTTCTTTTGCGTAGTCAGTTGCCGCTTCCAAGGCAGCTTCTGCAATTCCGAGAGCCTGAGCGGCAATGCCAATACGGCCGGAGTCAAGATTGTTCATTGCGATTTTGAATCCTTCGCCTTCCTGGCCGAGCAGGTTTTCTTCTGGCACCTTCATGTCTTCAAATGTCAGCTGGACTGTGCGTGAGCCGTAAAGTCCCATTTTGTGCTCATCCTTGCCAACGATGAAGCCCGGTGTGTCTTTTTCAACGATAAAAGCGGAAACGCCTTTTGGACCTGCTTCCGGATTAGTAGAAGCGAAAACAATATACACGTCTGCTTCGCCGCCGTTCGTGATGAACACCTTCGAGCCGTTCAACACATAGTGTCCATCTTTCTTGACCGCCCTTGTTTTCATGCTTGCAGCATCAGAGCCGGCACTTGGTTCTGTCAAACAGAATGCACCGAGATATTCACCTGCAGCAAGCTTAGGCACATATTTTTTCTTTTGTTCTTCCGTACCAAAATACAAGATCGGGTTCGTTCCGACCGATGTATGGACTGACAGGATGACGCCAACCGTGGCGCTGACCTTTGATATTTCATGGATCGCGATGATGTAGGAGATGAAATCCATCTCCGATCCGCCATACTCTTCGGGAACCGGTATTCCCATCAGGCCAAGCTCGCCCATCTTCTTTAAAATCTCCCTCGGGAACTCGCCCTCTTCCATTTTTTCAACAAATGGAGCGATTTCGGTTTGTGCGAAATCTCGCACCATTTTGCGCATCATTTCCTGCTCTTCTGTAAATCTCAGATTCATTCTTAACCCTCCCCACGTCCAGACAAAAATTTATGTAAGGACGGATTCACGAAAAATAATTACTCGTATGTGTAGAAACCGCGGCCTGATTTTTTGCCTAACCAGCCTGCTTTTACGTATTTCCTTAATAGTGGGCAAGGGCGGTATTTGTCATCGCCAAAGCCTTCGTGAAGTGTTTCCATAATGTAAAGGCAAGTATCAAGGCCAATGAAGTCTGCAAGAGTCAGCGGTCCCATTGGGTGGTTCATGCCTAACTTCATAACATCGTCGATTGCTTCCTTGGTCGCTACTCCCTCGTACAATGTGTAGATTGCTTCATTTATCATTGGCATCAGAATACGGTTAGAAACGAAGCCTGGGAAGTCGTTCACTTCAACAGGGACTTTTTCCAATGTTTTTGTGATGTCTTCGATTGTTTGATAGACTTCGTCTGCAGTCGCCAATCCACGGATGATTTCGACGAGCTTCATGACCGGCACCGGATTCATGAAGTGCATCCCAATGACTTTTTCTGGACGCTTTGTTGCTGAAGCGATTTCAGTAATCGGTAATGATGAAGTATTGGAAGCAAGGATTGCATGTTCAGGTGCAATTTCATCAAGTTGCGCAAAGATTTTTGCCTTGATATCCATATTTTCAACCGCTGCTTCAATGATAAGGTCTGCATTTTTGGCATCCTGCAGGTCTGAAGAGGAAGTAATTCTTCCGACAATCCCATCAAGCTGTTCAGCTGTCATTCGCCCTTTGTCTACCTGGCGGCCGAGGTTTTTCTTGATGCCTGAAAGACCGCGTTCAACAAATTCTGGCTTCAGGTCATTCAAAAACACATCGTATCCTGCCTGGGCGCATACCTGGGCGATACCTGAGCCCATTTGTCCTGCGCCAATTACCATAATCGTTTTAACACTCATTCTTTCTCCTCCTATAAATTCATTTCAATGGAGGGCAATATGTCTTGCCCTCCCGTCTATTGTCAGAATCCTTATTGCTTCGGTACCTCGATCATCACTGCGTCTCCCTGGCCTCCGCCCGAGCAGATTGCCGCAATGCCGACCCCGCCGCCGCGGCGCTTCAGTTCATGCATCAAAGTAAGGATGATGCGTGCCCCACTTGCTCCGATAGGATGGCCAAGGGCAACCGCACCGCCGTTCACATTGACCTTTTCTGGATCAAGGTTCGCAATTCGTCCACTCGTCAATGCGACTGCAGCAAAAGCTTCATTGATTTCAAAAAGGTCAATTTCATCCAGCGACTTGCCGGTCTTTTTCAATAACTCATTGATGACAATTCCAGGTGTTTTCGGGAAGTCCTTCGCTTCTGTTGCGATGGCTGCATGCCCAAGGATGACTGCCTGCGGTGTCCTGCCTTCACGCTGTGCTCGCTCTTCACTCATCAGCACGAGGGCCGCCGCGCCGTCATTGATTCCAGGTGCGTTACCGGCAGTAATCGTGCCATCTGAGTTGAAAACTGGGCCTAACTTAGCTAGCTTTTCTACTGATGTATCCTTCCTTGGTGCTTCATCATGCTGGACCAAGATTGGGTCGCCCTTCCGCTGCGGCACTTCAACTTGAACGATTTCCTCAGCAAGCTTGCCTGATTCTATCGCTTCAATTGCCTTCTGGTGACTGCGATATGACCACTCATCCTGCTCCTCGCGGCTGATTTCATATTCTTTAGCAACTTCATTTCCGTAAGTGCCCATGTGGACTCCCTTGAAGCTGCAAGTCAGTCCATCATGGATCATCAAATCCTTCACCTGGCCGTCTCCCATTCTGAAGCCCCAGCGTGCTTTCGGAAGAATATATGGTGCGTTGCTCATCGACTCCATTCCGCCGGCAACAATCACTTCCTCGTCTCCAGCGCGAATAATCTGATCTCCGAGTGTCAAGCTGCGCATGCCTGATGCACAAACCTTATTGATTGTTTCCGTTTTAACTTCCCACGGGATTCCAGCTTCTCTTGCAGCCTGGCGTGAAGGGAGCTGTCCCTGGCCTCCCTGCAATACTGTGCCAAGAATGACCTCACCGATTTCTTCTGGCTTTACTTCCGCGCGTGCCATTGCTTCTTTTACCGCGATTCCGCCAAGCTGGCTCGCCGTGAATCCGCTCAAAGCTCCGCCAAGCTTACCGAATGGTGTTCTAGCTCCTGCTAAAATGACTGTCTTCCCCATTGTCATCTCTCCCTTTCAATCTATTAATTTTGGAAAATGAAAAATAAATCTCAATCCAGTCTTTTTTGATTGACTGAACGCTCGCTCGAAACTGGTCCTAAAAAATAAGCAAGCAATTGATTCTGTGAGGTTCTAAGGTGGTTTCTTGCTGAAGGTTAATGTAAGCGCTTTATTATATTATTCATTTTACTTTAAAAATAGTAGAAATTGAAACACTTTGCTAAAAATTCTGTCTTATATCGAATTTTTACTGTGAGTCAACTTCTACTATTCATGTTTTAAGTATTAATTTGTATTAAGAAACAAGCGGTTTGATTTCACCGAAAACGGATTTTTCAAGTAGTTCTGCTACGTCTAGTGTATCGACGTTTTCTTCTACTTCCTTCGCTTTTGTTCCATCGGATAGCATTGTCAGGCAGTATGGGCATCCGGAACTGATAACGGATGGGTTCACAGCAAGTGCCTGTTCTGTACGGGATACATTGATTCTGTGACCTGTTTCTTCTTCCATCCACATCAAGCCGCCGCCAGCGCCACAGCACATTGCGGTATCACGGTTACGTTCCATTTCCTTAAGATCCACACCAGGGATCGCCTTGAGGATATCACGCGGTGCGTCATATACTTCGTTATAGCGTCCAAGGTAGCAGGAATCATGGAAAGTGATCGTTTCGTTCACTGCATGCTTCGGAACCAGCTTTCCTTCTTTCACTAATTGTGCAAGAAGTTCAGTATGGTGGTAGACCTCGCCTTCAAAGCCGAAATCAGGATACTCGTTCTTAAAGATATTGTATGCGTGAGGGTCGATCGTCACGATCTTCTTCACTTCATTTTTCTCGAATTCTTCGATATTCTTTGTCGCAAGCTCCTGGAATAGGAACTCGTTACCAAGGCGGCGTGGTGTATCGCCGGAGTTCTTTTCCTTGTTTCCTAGAATCGCGAACTTGACGCCTGCTTCGTTCAATAACTTAGCAAACGAAAGGGCGATCTTCTGGCTGCGGTTGTCAAATGAACCCATCGCACCAACCCAGAATAAGTATTCGAATTCTTCGTCTGCCTTTTTCATTTCTTTTACCGTAGGAATGACTACATCATCGCGAAGCTCGCGCCAGTTTTCTTTTTCCTTACGGTTCAAGCCCCAAGGGTTGCCCTGGCGCTCGATATTCGTCATCGCGCGCTGTGCGTCAGCGTCCATCTTACCTTCAGTCAATACAAGATAACGACGGAGGTCGATGATTTTGTCAACGTGTTCGTTCATAACCGGACACTGGTCTTCACAGTTTCGGCAAGTTGTACATGCCCAAATTTCTTCTTCTGTGATGACATCGCCGATCATGCTTGGGCTGTAAGCAAGGCCTGCTGCTGCTTCATTCGCGCCCTGACCTGCTGCTGCCAATGCGATCTGGTTGCCCTTTGTGTTTGAAAAAGCAAATGTCGGAACCCAAGGCTGTTTGGAAGTGACAGCGGCACCGTGAAGCGTCAAATGGTCACGCAGCTTGACGATCAAGTCCATTGGCGACAGCATTTTCCCAGTGCCTGTTGCTGGACACATATTCGTACAGCGTCCGCATTCTACACAAGCATAGAAGTCAATCATCTGCTCGTAATTGAAATCAGTGATTTTACCGGCACCGAATGTTTCCTGTGTTTCATCTTCAAAATCGATCTTTGTAATCTTTCCTGGTGAATCAACCCTTGTTAAATAAACATTGGCTGGACCGGCGATCAAGTGAGCATGCTTGGATTGTGGTACATATACCAGGAACGCAAGCAAGAACAGCAAATGAATCCACCATGCGATATAGAAAATCGTGATGGCAGCTGCCTGAGGAATTCCGCTGAATGCTGCCGCAATAAGTGATGCGACCGGTTCAGTCCATGTTCCTTCATGGCCGTGCCAGATCATGCTCATTCCGTTTCCGAGCAATACAGATAGCATCAATCCGCCGATGAACAGCAATACGAGCCCGTTCTTGAAGCCGCGCTTCAGACGGACAAGCTTTTCAACATAACGGCGGTAAAAAGCCCATACTACCGCTACAAGAATTGTAAGCGTAACGAGCTCCTGAAAAAACGTGAAACCTGGATATAAAGGGCCTAATGGCAAATGCGAGCCAGGCTTGATTCCTTTCCAGATAAAATCAATTGCCCCAAACTGGACAAGAAGAAATCCATAGAAAAACATAACGTGGATCGCACCGCTTTTCTTGTCCTTCAAAAGCCTTTTCTGGCCAAATACATGGACAAGGATTCTTCTCCAGCGATCTTTGATATCATCATCAAACTCTGATTTCTTGCCGAGCTTGATGTACTCGATTCTCGTCTTTACCACGTATACAAACAAGCTGACAGCGTAAGCGGTTACAAGTAAGAACGCGATAAGGTTAATCCATAGCAGACCGTTCATAAAATCATTTACCCCTTTCGATGCTGATTTTTGGACGAAAATTTTTAACCAAACAAATTTTCTGAATATACCTTTAACTACATTATATAATGAATGAGCATTCAGTCAACTCATTTCCTTTCATTTCTGAAAATTGTTTACACTTCCTCTTTTACAGGAACTTAACATATATGAAGCAATTTCGGCAAAAATAAAAGAAATACTTTCAAGGGAGCCGAATTGCGATGAATTTTGGATTAATTTTAATTGCAATAATAGCAGGGCTGGTCCTATGGCTCTACGCAGACTTCACGATTGGCAGGAAAAAGCATCTGGCAAGTGCCAAAACAAATACGTTGCCAGTCCGGGAAAGCAACCTTGCCATTTTTGCGGAAGGTCCTAAATTGTTCGACGACCTTTTTTCGGAACTAAAAAACGCAAAGCAGCACATTCATATTTTGTTTTACATCGTCCAGGATGATAAAATCAGCCAGGAATTTCTCACTATTTTAAAAGAAAAAGTTAAAGCCGGGGTCGAGGTGCGCCTTATGGTGGATTGGGTGGGCAGCGGGCTGAATCGCAAGACAATAAACTCGCTGAAGGCTGCCGGAGTGGAGTTCGCCTATTCCCAAATGCCCAAATTGCCGTTCTTATTTTACTCGTCTCAGGTGCGTAACCACCGGAAAATCACCGTGATTGACGGCAAAATTGCCTATCTCGGCGGCTTTAATATCGGCGATGAATACAACAATCATGATCCGAAACTTTCTCCTTGGCGTGATTACCATCTGAAAATGACAGGTGAAGGAGTCACTGATCTGCAGTCAGAGTTCCTTGAGGATTGGCATGCAGCGGCAAAAGTCAATCTGCTGCAAAACATAGGCTACTTCCCTGCTCTTGAAAAAGGAGCAATTCGGCATCAGATCGTTCCTACTGAAGGCATCCTGCTTGAGGAAATGATGTCTGACCTGATCAGCAATGCAAAGACCTCTATTTTCATCGGGACACCGTACTTCATCCCGAGTAAAAGGGTTTTCAATTTATTAAGGGATGCGATCACAAGAGGTGTATCAGTTACGGTGCTTGTCCCGCTCGTTTCCGACCATGTACTTGTCAAAGAAGCATCACATCCATATCTGAGGACTCTGATCAAAGATGGAGCCGAAATTTACCAGTATTTAAATGGCTTTTACCATGCAAAGGTCCTGCTAGTGGATGATGAGGTTTGTGACGTTGGCACCGCCAATTTCGATAAAAGAAGCATGTTCTTGAATTATGAATTGAACTGCCTGATTTATGATGTTGATTTTATAAAAAAAGTTAAACGGATTTTGACAGAGGACATCCTGAACGCAAGGAAGGCTGCATTGGATGATTTCAACCGTGCGCTGCTGAAGGAAAAAGCAGCGAGTACAATATCCTACTTTTTGTAAAAGAACCGGCATCCAGGCATTGAAGGAGTGTACCTATGATTATTCGGTTGGGCTATGTATCCACCGCCATCAGCCTGTGGGATGCATCTCCCTCAAAGGCACTTACATTCGCTCGTTACGGTCAGCTGCCAAAGGAAGAACGTCATGAAAAGCTGCTTTCCGTGACCTACCAGAACCTGATGAACACAGAAAGAATGATACACTACAATATCGCCCATGATATTCCCTTGTATCGCTTTTCAAGCTCGATTGCGCCGCTGGCAACCCATCCGGAGGTTAAATGGGATTATGTCACTCCGTTTCGGGACAAATGGCTTGAGATAGGCGCATTAGTGAAACAGCATGGGGTGAGGACGAGTTTTCATCCGAACCAGTTTACCTTGTTCACATCTCAAAGGGAAGAAGTAACTGCAAATGCGATTCTTGATATGGAATACCATTATGGCATGCTGAAAGCAATGGGACTGGAAAACGAAGCAATCATCAATATCCATATTGGCGGAGCATACGGAAACAAAGAAGAAACAATTTTGCGCTTCCATGAAAACTTCGCCAAGCTGCCAGCTCATATCAAAAAAATCACCACGCTTGAAAATGATGATAAAACGTACAATGCAGAAGAAACACTGACAGCATGCTTGAAAGAGGATGTGCCATACATGTTCGATTATCATCACCATATGGCGAATCTTTGTGAGGTTTCCCTGGAAAAGTTGCTTCCCGCCGGCTTCGCAACCTGGGAACGGACTGGCCTGAAGCCTAAAATCCATATCTCCTCCCCTAAATCGGAAAAAGCATATCGATCACATGCAGATTATGTTGACTGGGAATTCATCCTGCCATTAATTGATATACTGCGCGGCATCGGCCAGGACGTGGATTTCATGATCGAAGCGAAGGAGAAGGACAAAGCAGCGCTCAAGCTGGTTGAGGATTTGGCTAAAATTCGGGGAGTTAAACGGATTGGCGGGACTGTTTTGGAGTGGAAGACATAAAATAGCATGTTTTTTTATGAAAAAAATTTGACTTTATAGCGGGGAACTCATTTTTATAGCGGAAAAAGCCTTTTTAAAGCGAGAATTTGAATATTATAGCGAAAATCAACTTTTTATAGCGACTTTCTAATTTTTATAGCGAATTGGAAATTCCGCTTGATTTTTTCCAATTCCAAAAAGAGACCCAACCATCTTCGGCTGGGTCTCACTATTTTCAACTTACATCTTCTCCGGAGCAGATACCCCAATTATTTCAAGTGCATTCTTCAAGGTGATCTGCGCTGTCTTGATCAGCGACAGGCGTGCCACTGTTCTTTCTTTATTGTCCAGATCCAATACTTTCTCAGCGTTGTAGAAGCTGTGGAATACGGATGCCAGTTCGAAAATGTAGTTAGAGATTCGATGCGGCATGCGCTTCTGTGCTGCTTCGGCAACGGCCAGCGGGAATTCGCCTAGCTTTTTCAGCAGGTCGATTTCCTTCTCGGACTGGATGTGCTTGAAATCTGCCTCGATGTCAAAAATCAAACCTTGCTCTGCTGCAGAACGCAGGATGCTGTTAATACGAGCATGTGCATACTGTGCGTAGAATACTGGGTTTTCATTGGACTGAGATACGGCCAAATCAAGGTCGAAGTCCATATGAGTGTCCGCGCTTCTCATTGCAAAGAAGTAACGGACTGCATCCAGGCCAACTTCATCAATCAGGTCACGCATGGTGACAGCCTTTCCTGTACGCTTGCTCATCTTCATCTTCTCGCCATTCTTGTACAGGTGGACAAGCTGGATGATTTCAACTTCAAGCACATCCCGGCCATAGCCTAACGCCTCGATCGCTGCCTTCATACGAGGGATATAGCCATGGTGGTCCGCTCCCCAGATGTTGATCAGCTTTTCAAAACCACGCTCAAGCTTGTCCTTATGGTAAGCGATATCCGGCAGTAGGTACGTATAAGAGCCATCTTGCTTAATCAGTACGCGATCCTTGTCATCGCCAAGCTCTGTTGAACGGAACCAAGTCGCACCATCCTCTTCATATATATGGCCATTCGAACGCAGTGCATCAAGCGCCACGTCAATTTTTCCATTCTGGTAGAGAGAAGTTTCTGAGTACCAAACATCGAACTTTACACGGAAGTTCTCAAGGTCCTGCTTCAGCTTTTCCATTTCATATTTCAACCCGTACTCACGGAAAGCATCGAAGCGTTCCTGATCAGGAACATTCACATACTTATCTCCGTACTCTTCAGCCAGGGTTTTCCCGATCCCGATGATATCCGCACCATGATAACCATCCTCTGGCATCGGCTTGTCCATGCCAAGCGCCTGGAAGTAACGTGCCTCAACAGAAAGAGCCAAATTGTTAATCTGGTTTCCAGCGTCGTTGATGTAATATTCACGAGATACATCATATCCAGCCTTAGCAAGCACATTGCACAGTGAATCACCGACAGCCGCGCCGCGCGCATGGCCAAGGTGAAGATCGCCAGTCGGGTTGGCAGAAACGAACTCGACCTGGATCTTCTGTCCGTTTCCTACATTCGATTCACCATAATTGTCGCCTGCTTCAAGGATTGCCGGAATCAAGTCCGTCAAATAGCTGTTATCCATGTAAAAGTTGATGAAGCCTGGTCCGGCGATTTCAATTTTCTCGATGGATGCTTTGCTTTTATCGAAGTTTTCGATTAGCTGCTCCGCAATCTGGCGAGGTGCTTTCTTCGCAACGCGCGCGAGCTGCATCGCCATATTCGTGGAGTAATCCCCGTGCGCTTTTTCCTTAGGCGTCTCTAAAATAACGGCCGGAATTTGCGCTTCCTCAGCTAGACCAGCTTTGATGATCGCCTGCTTGATTTCTTCCTTCAGCTTCAATTGAACTTGTTCAACTATATTCATTTGCCTTCCTCCTTATAATTGATCGTCAAATGGTATGTACCTGCAGTCGCGCCCTGTATCGCCATATCGTACAGCAAGTCCACATGGCCCTCCTGCTTTGTCTCGTTAAAATCAGTATCGAGCCGCTTCGTGAGCGCAGAAGTCTGCAGCAGCCCATATTGGGTCTGATAATTGCCCGGAGTTTTTTTATTCAGCAGAAAAAGAAGCCTCATCTTGATCGCACCGCTGCGCAAAATCAGCACTTCATCCCCTGATATTTTTACCGTCGTATGGACATCCCCTTCCTCCATCACTTCATCATATTGGAGGTAAGAGCTGTTTGCCTTTTTATAGTATCGGCCAAAAGTGGTCAATTCAAAAGTTTCCTTCTCTTTGCCACTGTAAATCGCCGTTTTTACCGTCACCTTGACAGGAATCTGATCAGCGGGTTTACTAGACACCGTTAACACGCCCTTTTCTTGTCCAGCTTCAGCGCTTGTCGGTTTTGACAAAGTCGCCTGTGCTTTTCTATCTTCATTATAACTTTATAAGTATAAATATTCTCCTTTGAAAGTGCAAGGAGCGCAGAGGGAATTGCCATATGAATCATGAGGGAAATTTAGGTATATACGTATAGGGTTAGTCCCCCTCTAAACCGGGTATTGATTATCAAAACCTTTTAAGGAGGTGGCATACATGAAAATCGAAGTTAAATGCGAAGTAGAAAACTGCAAATATTGGGCTGAAGGCGATCAATGTGTTGCCGATTCAATCCTTGTAGTAGCGAATACAGGAAAACAAGCACTAAATGAACGTGAAACCATTTGTGATACATTCGAAAAGATGTAAAAAAAAAACTGGATAGCGCTGCTGTCCAGTTTTTTCATTTCAAACTGAAGATTCTGCGGAAAAGTGTTGGAATTCAGTAAACTCTATCACCCTACTACCCAATATTTCGTTTCACCTTGAAAATTCCCGCGAAAAACCACCTTAATCCCTCAAACTCTTTTACGCTCCGACCCAATTTTTCATTTCAACTTGATAATTCCGCGAAAATCTTAGTTTATTCCGCGAAAAATCCTTTGGATTCCGCGAATTTCAGGCTTAATACCGCGAACTGGAAATTATCCGCGATTTTTTCCAAATAGAAAAGGAGAAGCAATCTGCTCCTCCTCCTAAAAATCCCCTAATTAGAAAAACAGCATTCCTGCCGAAATAACGATACCCGAAACAATCAGTGTCAATACACAGTATCCCATGATATCCTTTGCTTTCAGTCCGGCAATCGCCAGTGCAGGCAATGCCCAGAATGGCTGGATCAGGTTGGTCCACGCGTCGCCCCAGGCAACGGCCATCGCTGTTTTCGGGATGGATACTCCAAGGGTCTGGGCTGCTTCAAGCATGACTGGTGCCTGGACCGCCCACTGTCCTCCGCCTGATGGAACGAAGAAGTTGACCAATCCCGCACTCAGAAAGGCGAAGAATGGGAATGTAAATTCATTCGAGATCGATACGAATCCTTCTGACATAACAGCAGCCAGGCCAGATGCCGTCATCATCCCCATGATTCCCGCGTAAAAAGGGAATTGGATGATGATTCCGCTTGCCCCTTTTACCGCGTTCACGACCGCCTCAAGGAAACGCTTTGGCGTGCCATGGAACAGGATGCCGAGGAACAGGAACAGGAAGTTGACGATATCAAGATTTAGCTTAAATCCATTTGTAGCAAAATAGTAAAATAAGAACACAAGTCCAAGGATACCGGTCATCAATGAAACGATCCGGCTATTTTCCAGCTTTTCGGCAGGCGTCAATGCTCCCTGCTCGAGGGCCGCAGCCTGTACGTCATTCTCCAGCAATACAGGGTCGACCGTCACTGTTTGATCCTTCGACGGCATCATCAGGCGGTTAACAACTGGCAATACGAGAAGCAAGATTAAGATAATGAGTAGATTGAAGCCGGCAAAAATCGTTTGATCTGTCGAGATGATACCAATCAAATCCTGCGAGAAGTGGCCTTCTGTCGCGATTGTCAGTGGAATTGAACCCGAAATACCGCCATGCCATACGATGAATCCTGCGTAAGCGCTTGCAATTAACAGCCTGTAATCCACGTTCTTAACCTTTTTCGCTAGTTCCTTCGCAAATAACGCTCCAATGACCAACCCAAATCCCCAGTTAATCAAGCTGGCAATCATGGATACAACCGTGACAATGACGATCGCCTGCCCTGGAGATTTCGCAAGTGAAGCAAGTGCTCCCAGACCCTTTTTAAATACATTGCTGCTCGCGAGCACATGACCTGTAACCAGGACAAGCACCATCTGCATCGAGAACGTCAGCAATCCCCAGAATCCTCCGCCCCAATGCTGAACCATCTGGTACGGACCGCTGTCGGTAAAAATAAGGCCTAATCCAAATACAACAAAAGTTAAGATGATGACAAATAGAAACGGATCAGGCAAATAACGCTGCATGATGCGGTTGAAAAAAGAAACCAACATTTTCATCCTTTTTACCTCCTTTTTATTAGTTACTTACATAATCTTTATATTTTCTATATTATTCAGAATTTCCCTTCCTATGAAAGTAACTATTAGTAACAGGTCTTTATTTTTTTACACAAAAAAACGCCCCCCTTTTAAAAAAGGGAGCGAAGCGGCAACTAATTTTATTTTACAAAACCAAGCAGCATTTCACGGATGATTTTGCTTGCTGTGTTTGCTGTCATTTCGGATGTATCATAGATTGGCGCGACTTCGACAAGGTCTGCACCGACTACGTTCACGCCTGAGTTTGCGATTGCATGGATCGATGCAAGCAGCTCTTTGGAAGTGATTCCGCCAGCGTCGACTGTTCCTGTTCCAGGTGCATGTGCAGGATCAAGTACGTCAATGTCGATCGTGACATATACCGGACGGCCAGCTAGCTTAGGCAATACTTCCTTTAAAGGCTCGAGAACCTCAAACTTGGAAATATGCATGCCCACTTCCTTCGCCCACTGGAATTCTTCTTTCATTCCAGAGCGGATTCCGAATGAATAGACATTTTTCGGTCCAATGTGCTCGGCAATCTTGCGGATTGGCGTTGAGTGGGACAATGGCTCGCCTTCATAGTGTTCACGCAGGTCTGTATGGGCGTCAAAGTGGATAATGGCAAGGTCTTCATATCTTTTCGCAACTGCCTTCATGACCGGCCATGATACCAGGTGCTCGCCGCCCATTCCAAGCGGGAACTTCTCTTCAGCCAAAAGCTTGTCCACGTATTCCTCGATCAAATCAAGGCTTTTCTGTGCATTCCCGAATGGCAGCGGAATATCTCCTGCATCGAAATAGTTAAGATCAGCCATCTCGCGATCAAGATAGGGGCTGTATTCTTCAAGGCCAATCGACACCTCACGGATGCGGGTTGGGCCAAAACGTGAACCCGGACGGTAGCTGACTGTCCAGTCCATTGGCATACCGTAAAGTACTGCCTTGCTTTCTTCAAAATTAGAATGGCTGCCGATAAACACATTGCCTGAATATGCTTCATCAAAACGCATTCCCAACACCTCTTTCAATTTATTTTTTTACAGTAAAATGGCCCCCGGATTTGCCGGGAAGCCGAATAAATATTGTGCTGAATTATTTTACAAGGTCGCCAACGAATTTAGGCAATACAAAAGCTGCTTTGTGAAGCTCTTTCGTGTAGTACTTTGTTTCGATATCGTGGAAGCGGTCCTCGCTCACTTCTAGTGGATCGTGCTTCTTTGACCCAAGTGTGAATGCCCACATTCCGCTTGGGTATGTTGGGATGTTTGCAATGTAAAGGCGTGTGATCGGGAAGATTTCCTTAACATCCTTCTGTACATTGCGGATAAGGTCAGCCTTGAACCATGGGTTGTCAGACTGGGCAACGAAAATTCCGTCTTCCTTCAACGCTTTTGAGATTCCAGCATAGAAGCCTTTTGTAAACAGGTTTACTGCCGGTCCAACTGGTTCCGTAGAGTCAACCATGATGACATCGTACTGGTTTTCGCTTTCCGCGATATGCATGAATCCGTCGCCAACCTGAACATCAACGCGAGGATCATCTAACTTGCCTGCGATTTCTGGCAGATATTTCTTAGAGTACTCGATGACCTTACCATCGATATCAACAAGAGTCGCCTTTTTCACGCTAGGGTGCTTAAGCACTTCACGGATAACGCCTCCATCTCCGCCTCCAACAACTAGTACATGCTCAGGATTTGGGTGAGTGAACAATGGAATATGCGCAACCATCTCATGGTAAACGAACTCATCTTTAACAGAAGTCATGACCATGTCATCAAGAAGAAGCATATTGCCCCACTCTTCTGTTTCCACCATATCAAGCTTCTGGAATTCTGTCTGTTCTGTATGTAACGTCTTGTTCACTTTCATTGTAATACCAAAGTTCTCTGTCTGTTTTTCTGTAAACCAAAGACCCATTTTTCTTCCTTCCTTTCGGCAAAAAAATTTCCGTTATGATGCGGCGAATTTCAGGCAATGGACTGATGAACTGTCCAAATTTATATAGTGCAAGCATGACGCGCTCATATTATTTTTTATACTTCCCCAACATCACAAATACAAACATCAGAAAAAGTATAGTTGAATCTAGCAAAAATGCAAGCAAAATTTAATGATCTTTGATTCTATGTTTAAAATCTGGTGTTTTTTTTCATACTGATAATATCTATCTTTTTTTAGGAGGAAGCATTATGGAGCTGATGACAGACCAGCGATTTCGCAAGACGATTAAATATTTGCGTGCTTTGATTTTCTTCGGGCTTGCAGGACTTGCTTTGGCGACTGTACTCTACTTTTCCCTGATTGGGTATGCGAAGCTTCAGGGTCCGCCTCCTCTGGCCGTGCCGCAATCGACCTTGTTCTTTTCTGATGATGGTACGGTGATTGGTGAGAGCCATTCCGGCCAGAAACGCTATTGGGTTGCGCTCAAGGATATATCGCCTCATTTAATCAATGCGACGATTTCTATAGAGGATAAAACCTTTTTTACCCATAATGGGTTTGATTATAAGCGGATTGCTGGTGCTGCGCTTGCTGACTTGAAGGCGATGGCCAAGGTTCAGGGTGCGAGCACGATCACTCAGCAATATGCAAGGAATCTTTATCTGGAACATGATAAGACTTGGAAACGGAAAGCGACAGAAGCGCTTTACACTTTGCGCCTTGAGATGAATTATTCCAAGGATGAGATCCTCGAAGGCTATCTAAATACGATTTATTATGGCAATGGTGCATACGGCATCCAGGCAGCAAGCCGTTATTATTTTGGCAAGGACGCGAAGGATTTATCCCTGGCGGAAGCTTCCATGCTGGCAGGAATCCCGAAAGGTCCCAGCATTTACTCGCCTTTCGCCTCTATGGAAAAAGCAAAGCAGCGTCAGCGGACCATTTTAAATACGATGAAGACAAACGGTTATATCACTGAACTTGCCGCGCAAAAAGCGAGCATTGAAAAACTGAAGCTTGTCGGAGAGCATCAGCATTCACGGATTGGAGCGGCTCCATACTTCCAGGACGCTGTCCAGAATGCGCTTAAGAATTCATTAAATTTCGATGACCGGACCATTTCGCTCGGCGGATTAAGGGTTTATACGACACTTAATCTTGACCAGCAGGAAATCGCGGAACAATCGATCGATAAAATGATTGCTTCCGATTCAGAAATCCAGGCTGGCTTTGTGGCGATGAACCCGAAGAATGGGCACGTGGTGGCGCTTGTCGGTGGCAGGAATTATGAGGAGAGTCCGTTCAACCGTGCTGTGCAGGCTGTCAGGCAGCCAGGTTCGACAATGAAACCGATCCTGTATTATGCGGCACTCGAGAATGGCTTCACCCCATCGTCCACAATGAAAAGCCAGCTGACAACGTTCATGTTCGATGATGGACGTTCTGAATATACGCCGCATAACTTTAACAATAAATACGCTGAAGATGATATTACGATGGCACAGGCTTTGGCGTTGTCGGATAATGTATACGCCGTGAAAACCCATCTGTTCCTGGGGGAAGAAACTCTCGTTGAAACAGCAAAACGTTTTGGAATCAAGTCGGATATGGACGAGGTTCCGTCGCTTGCCCTTGGCACATCAGGCGTCAGGGTAATTGATATGGCCAATGCCTACAGTATTTTAGCGAATGGCGGCAAAAAAGTAGATCCCGTGCTGGTTAAAAGGGTCGAAAACCATAAGGGTGAAGTGATATACGAGCATAAGACTGAAAAAGCTGAGGTATTGAAGCCGGAACTCGCCTCGGTGATGACCCATATGCTGACAGGCATTTTTGATAAAAAACTCAATGGCTATTCTTCTGTTACAGGCAGCACGCTGATTAAAAAGATGACACGGCCGTACGCGGCTAAGTCGGGGACGACCGAAACGGACAGTTGGATGATCGGCTATACCCCTCAGCTTGTTTCTGCTGTTTGGACAGGGTACGATAAAGGCAAGCCCATTGAACTGACAGTGGAGAAATCTTATGCGAAGAATATCTGGCTCGATTTTATGGAAAAATCACTTGATAATGAGCCTGCGAAAAAATTCAAGGCAGCGAAAGGTACTGTTGCCGTCTATGTTGACCCTGCCAGTGGCAAGCTCGCTTCTGACGGATGTCCGGTAAAAAGGCTGACATTATTCGCTGCAGGTACAGAGCCTACTGAATACTGCACAGATCATTTGGATCATGAAGAGCATAAGGAAGAAAAGCCTAAGAAGGAAAAGGAAAAGAAGCCTTGGTACAAGCGGATTTTCGGGTTATAGAACATCCTATATACCATACGGTGTCAACAACAATTATCTCACTATAATAAGAAAAAGTTCTTCTTTTCAAAAGAAAAACCCCGGAAGCAAGCCTCCGGGGTTTTTCTCGTCCTAGCATAAAATGTGTTTTACGCTGATATCAGTTTACTTTTTTTATTGAATTTGAGCAAGCCAGATATTGTCACTTGCTGTTAAATGTCACAATTTAGACAAATTATTAGGAGAATTATCCAAATATATTAATTGGCTAATAAATCACTCTTTAGCTTGTCTTCAGAACGTTCCCACATTCCCGGATCATGATTTTTCAGGAAATCAGCTAGGATCTGTTTTGATTTTTCATCCATATGGTCCACAATGATATGGCGCTTGATAGACTTATCAAGACGGTTCACATGTTCAGGCAGCAATTTGTAGCCGCGGCGGATTTCGCGGTTGACGGTCATTTCACAAGCTGTGACACCTGCATAATAAGGACCTTCTTCCTTCCTGTCAATCGTCACCCAGACTACCCAATATGGCTTTGCATCAGGCACTTCATTTCGGTCAGGGAGAAACTTGATCCCTTTCTCAACAGCACTGCGCGCGTGCATCGCACCAACTTCTACAGCTGCCTCGCCCGCATCCACGTCAATGATGACCGGCGAAACATTATCAAGTGTGAGAACACCTTTTCCAAAGCCCTTATGACCGTCCATCGGGTCATTTTTGATAATATTGAAGCCAATATTCTTGCCCTTTTTTTCTTCCATGTTGGAAACCTCCTTAAAATGTATCAGAAAAATAGATTGTATATTCCATCAGTCACAGCCGGAATCAAGTAGTGGAAAATCGGCTGGATTGTATATTGGTCAAGGGGCGTAATCACAAGTATCAAGAAAATGATCGATCCATACGCTTCATACTGGGTCATTTTTGCCCTGATGTCCGCTGGTGCCAGGTCCTCGATGATTCGGTAACCATCAAGCGGTGGGAACGGCAATAGGTTGAAGACGAACAGCATCGCATTCAGTCCGATAAAGATATTCAGGAAGTCCAGGAAAAACTCTGGAACCCCGGGCGCCAATCCAAGCATCACAAATATGTACCAGATGGCAAATGCCAGGAAGACAAGAATAAGATTGCTTACTGGCCCGGCAACCGACACGAGCACTCCGGCAAGCTTTGGATTTTTGAACATGAAGCGATTGACCGGAACCGGTCTTGCCCAGCCGAATCCAGCGATGAAAATCAAGATAGTACCCAGCGGGTCCAGATGCTTGATTGGATTCAGAGTCAACCGCCCCTGTCTCTGGGCGGTCGGGTCGCCAAATTTATACGCAACCCAAGCGTGCGCGAATTCATGGACCGCGAAAGCGATCATTAATGCGGCAGCCACATACGGAATTTCCTCTAACGAATAGGGTAAGCTCACATTCCATTCCCCTTTTTATCTTTTCTCTAAAGTATAACTCATTCTTGTTGTAATGTGAAAAAGACAATCTTCCACCGAACTTGCGAATTTTCGCGAATTATGAAAAACTCAATTTAGATTTACATATCTATCATTTTAAGGAGGCAAAACAAATGCCATACGTAACAGTAAAAATGATTGAAGGCCGCACAGAGGACCAAAAGAAAGCGCTTGTTGAAAAGGTAACGGACGCTGTCAGCGAAACAACCGGCGCACCCAAAGAGAAAGTCGTCGTGTTCATCGAGGAAATGGCGAAGAACCACTATGCGGTAGCAGGCAAGAGGTTGAGTGACGAGTAGGAACGAACGAAAAGCTCAGATGATTCTGGGCTTTTTCTTTTTATGTGACAAGTTACTTGTGCCTTCCCTTTTCCAGGCACATGCCTCCCTTTCTTGTGACCGTGATCCTCGATTTCTCCTTTTCACGGGCACATGTTTCCCTTTCTTGTGACCGTGAACCGCCGTTTCCCCTTTTCACGGGCACATGTTTCCCTTTTTTGTGACCGTGAACCGCCGTTTCCCCTTTTCACGGGCACATGTTTCCCTTTCTTGTGACCGTGATCCGCGGTTCCTCCTTTTCACGGGCACATGTTACCCTTTCTTGTGACCGTGAACCGCGGTTTCCTCTTTTCACGGGCACATGTTTCCCTTTCTTGTGACCGTGAACCGCCGTTTCCTCTTTTCACGGGCACATGTTTCCCTTTCTTGTGACCGTGATCCGCTATTTCACCTTTTCACGGGCACAAACTGTTTACTACCTAACTAACCCTTCTTCCACATAACAAAAAACCGAGCACAAAACCCTAAAAGGTCCCATACTCGATTCATAATAAAAATCTTCTTATGCCAACAATTGCTTTGACTTATTTTTCAAGCTCGCGATATACGCATATGCTTCATCGATCTCTTCGTCTGTGTACTTCTGGCTCTTTTTCACGGTCTGGATCTTTTCCCGGACTTCAGCTTCTGGCAAGTTATCAAAATACAAAACAGTTGAAACGAGTTCAAGGAATCTTGCATTCTGGTCGTTAATGTCTGTCAGGCAGTCACCAAGGCATGGCATTTCGACGCTGTTTTCACCGAGGAATTCCTGGCCTGATTCAGTCAATGTGTAGCGGTACTGGTAGTAGCCGCCTTTCTTTTCCTTCACTTCGTCCAAAAAGCCCATGTTGCAAAGCTCTTCTACCCGCAATGTAAGTTCTTCGGAATATGGTCCGTAAAAATGGAACTGGAAGCGTTCCTGGAACGGGAATTCCATCTTTTTTGCAATATAGATCATTTTCTGCAGTTTTTTCCTGCCGATGACCTCTCCGGAAACTGAAATGGCATGTATGATTTTAGCGTGGTCTTTTAGCAAAACGCGTCAACTCCTGTATCAAATGGTCCCATTGTCTAAGTTCAGCTCAAGAATCTGTGCAATCTGTTCAATCTCAGGGCGTGCTTTCTCCTTTTCCAGGAAATCGGAAGGATAATATAGTTTATGGTCTGTCCGTCTTTTACCTGAAATGGCGTCGACAATATCAGACTCTCTCGAAAGCTCGCGAATTTCGCCGTTTTTCTTCAGCAGATGGATCGGAAGGCGTTCTTCCTCTTCACCCGGACGGTAAAAATCGTAAGGCAGGTCTGATGATGAATCGACCACCAGGTAATATTCTGGATCCAGTCCCGCCTGCTCAAATAACATGGAAAGCTTCGCAAGCTTCTTGTATTCCTTGGCAGGGTCGAACTCGACATATTTAAATAGATTGCGGTTATTGAAGCGGCGGCACAAATCGCTCAGGATTTCGTCCTCTTCTTCCTCCCAACTCTGGAAATAGTAGAGGAACACGGCTTCATCCAACTTTAAATAGTCTTCCAGTGTCATGCGATCTTCAAATATTGAATAAAAATGATGCGGTTTATGTTTAAAGGTGTAGTTTTGCTCGTGAAGGTGTTTGGCACGGTGCAGGATTTTCGTCAGTATGACCTCGGCACTCCTAGTCACTGGATGGAAATAAACCTGCCAGTACATCTGATAGCGGCTCATTATGTAGTCCTCGACAGCATGCATCCCGCTTTGCTTGATCACAACCTGGTCCTCGCGCGGACGCATCACACGCAAAATCCGTTCCATATCAAAATGTCCGTAGCTGACTCCGGTAAAATAGGCATCCCTCTGCAGGTAATCCATCCTGTCAGCATCAATCTGGCTTGAAATCAGGCTGATGACAAGCTTGTTCTCATACGTTTTTTCTATGACCTCAGCGACTTTTTTCGGGAAGTCCGGCGCGACTCTCGATAGCACTTGATTCACTTCTGTATCGCCAAGGATGATTTCCCTGGTAAAATCCTCATGGTCAAGGTCGAATACCTTCTCGAACGAATGAGAGAACGGCCCATGGCCAAGGTCATGAAGCAGGGCCGCGCATAATGATAAAAGCCGCTCCCCTTCGTTCCATTCAGGACGGGACGCAAATGCATTGTCGACAATCCGGCGCGTGATTTCATAGACGCCCAGTGAATGGTTGAACCGGCTATGTTCAGCTCCGTGGAAGGTTAGATACGTCGTGCCGAGCTGCTTGATCCTTCTCAAACGTTGGAACTCCTTCGTCCCGATCAAATCCCAGATCACCCGGTCACGAACATGGACATAGCGGTGTACTGGATCTTTGAAAACTTTTTCTTCAAGTAATTTTTCTTCCGAATATCCCATCGTTCTCCTTCTTCCTGATTAGCTTGTTTTTATTATAGCCTGTTTCGTTCGTCAATTCATCTCGATTTTCTGCAAATTTTTACAAAAATTGCATATACAAATGCAGAAACTTTCCCTATTCCCTTTCATTCCTATATTCCCGGAGTTATAAACTAGTTTGCAAGTTTCCCTGGAAAAAAAATCACCTCTAAACGGTTGTTTAAAGGTGATTTATATAGGCTTTTATTCGGAAGCCATTATATTAAAGATAAAAAAACTTATTTAAGCTTCTTCTGGACTTTCTCCATAAGCTCTTCTTCTGTCATTGCAGCAACTGGCCGGTTATTGACGAACGCGAATGTTTTTTTTCTGCCTGGTCCGCAATAAGACTGGCAGCCGATGTCGACAGTCGCTTCAGGATCCAGCTGTTTCAGCTTCGGAATCAATGTTTTAAGGTTTACGGCCTGACAATCGTCGCAAACACGGAATTCGTTTGCCATTTAGGACAACCCTTTCTATAAATACTGTCAAGCGCCAGCGCCAGCCTCTCAAATCACAAGCATTCTCCCTGCAAAAATCAGGAAAGCCTGTACGCCTCCGCTTTTCGTTTTAGACTAAAGGGTATTTTACCTCTTATTCAAGATGAATGCAAGCTGTTGAACAGGTCCATTTGCTTATCTATTTAAATGAAAAACACGTATTTTACGCAAAAAATCTACTATCCTTCCATTTCACGATGTATAAGCTTTCCAATTTCCGGACAAGATTGAACTATAAGTTTTAATAGTTGACCAAAGTAAAAGGGAGTTGAAGGAAATGAAGACACGACAGGATGCCTGGACGGAAGAAAATGATTTATTGCTAGCTGAAACCGTGCTGCGACATGTAAGAGAAGGCAGCACACAATTGAATGCATTTGAAGAGGTGGGCGACAAGCTCGACCGCACTTCAGCCGCCTGCGGATTCCGCTGGAACGCAGTCGTTAGGCATAACTATGAAAAAGCATTGCAGCTAGCGAAAAAGCAGAGAAAACAGAGACAGAGAATCCTAGGAAAAGATCAAGGCGGCAAGAAGAAACTGCTTTACAATCCACCGGTGCCTACGCTGGATGAAAGTTTGACAGGTTCGCTGCCAGCGGTGGAGCAGGAAGAAGCTCAACCAACCTTTGACCTGTCCATGCTCGAACAGGACGACAAGCAAATTGACGCAGCACTTATGGCTGAAATGCAAGATTTAATGAACAAGAAGCAGGAACAAAAGGATTTCTCTACTGAAGCAGCTGCCGAAATGGTTGAAATGCCTGCCCAGGAGACGAAAAGAACTGTAACCCAGACGACACATACACCACCGGTCCGCCACACTGTTCCGCCAACCGGCATGACAATGGGACATGTGATTGCTTACCTGCAAAGCCTAAGTGGTTCATCGCTTCAGGTAGATATTTATAAGAGTGAGAATGAAAGATTGAAGCGTGAAATCAATAGTTTAAGGAAACATAACGAAGAACTTCAAGGAAAAATAAACAGGCTTGAAGAAAATACGAACACGATGCAGGAAGATTACGAAACACTGATGAAAATCATGAACCGCGCCCGAAAGCTCACCCTGTTTGAAGAAGAAGAACGTTCGGCAACAAAGTTCAAGATGGACCGCAACGGCAATCTCGAAAAAGTAGCGGAATAGAAATCTAATTGCTAAATAGATAGATGGTAGATGGAGAACGAGTTATGGCAACAGCCCCCTCTTAAGCTCTTATGAGACTTTTAAATTAGGAACTTGTAAATTTCAATTGTGAAAGGTCTCCGAAAAGAGCCTAAAACAAGCCGGAAAACATTGGTTTTCCGGCTTTTATATATTATTCTGGATTGGGCTCGCTACTCCCTTGGCTCAAGGAATTTCTCATTCCGCTCAATGACCCGGTTGTAGTAGTGATCAAACAGTTCAATCTCATGGCCATCCAGGTAGCCTGATACCAGCTCATCGCTGTTGGCGTTCAGGAATTTTAAAAACCTCAGCATTACATCCTGAATCGTCATATCAACACCAAATAGTTCGGATAGCGAGGCCATGACCTCTGGCTGGACATCCGGATAGATGAACTTTGTCTGTTCACCTTTTTTAGAAGTGTCATAAAACTCACGGATCAATTCAGCTCTCTGACTTCCACTCCCAGTCACACAAAGATAGATTTGCACGGCGACCCCTTTTTTCAGGCGGCGCTGCGAGATTCCGGCAAATTTTTTTCCGTTAATGCTTAGATCATAGCTTCCCGGACAATAGGACGCAGAAATCTCCCTTGCCTCTATATCTTTATTAAAATCAGCAAACATTTCCTTGATCAATAACCACATAGCATCATAGCCACGGTTGATATCTATCCCCTTTTCCTTCTCAGGTAAAATAAGTGATAGATTCAGGACACCTTCATCGAGCACGACGGCAAGTCCGCCAGAGTTGCGAACAATATATTGGTAGCCCTGCTCCTGAAGATAATTCAGTCCCTCCTGGAGATGGGGCAGCCTCGTATCCTGGATTCCAAGGACGACCGTGTCATGGTGCACCCACGCTCTCGCTGTGGCGGGTGACTGGCCTGTACCGACCGATTCGCATAATGTATCGTCAGTCCCGAACGACTGAAGAGCATGAAAGTGTGCACCAAGCACCGACTGGTCGATCAATCTCCATTTATCCTGACGCAATAAATTGAGCGCCTCATCCATCGTGATTTCCTCTTTTCTTTCTGTATCTTTCCGTTGATATTATAGCATATTCAGAAAAGCGCAAACGCCTTGGTCAGCCCCGACAAGCGTTGCCCGCCTTAAAGCGCCACGTCCTCCCAAAAGCTACCGCTTTCGGTCGTGCGATGAATCGCTTCGAAGCTTTCCTTATCCTGTGGCTGGCGGGTCTAGCACATCGTGTGCCTCGGAGGGCGGACCAATGAAGTCGTTCTTTGACTTCATTGGGAGGACCGAAACGACTCGAGGGGTTAGGCGCTGGAGCTAAACATTTCTCGAAGTGTAAATCTACATATTTTCATTAAGCAAAAAAGCCGATCGAAAAATCCGACCGACTAGAACGCTTTATATTACTTGCTAAGTGCCTGAGCTGCTGTAATCAACGCCAGCTTGTACACATCTTCCTCGCTGCAGCCGCGGGACAGGTCGTTTACCGGGCGGTTCAAACCTTGTAAAATTGGTCCAACTGCTTCAAATCCTCCTAGACGCTGAGCGATTTTATAGCCGATATTGCCTGCTTCAAGACTTGGGAATACGAATACATTCGCATTACCCATGATCACTGAATCCGGGGCTTTCTTTTCAGCAACAGATGGAACGAATGCCGCGTCGAATTGGAACTCTCCGTCAACAATCATTAACGGATCACGGAGCTTTGCTTCATCGACTGCCTTAGAAACTTTTTCAGTTTCAGGAGAAACGGCAGAACCCTTTGTTGAAAAGCTGAGCATTGCCACTCTTGGTTCGACATCGAACATCCTTGCTGTCTTCGCACTTTCAACCGCGATTTCTGCTAGGTCCTGGCTGTCAGGAGCAATGTTGATCGCACAGTCAGCGAAGACATACTTCTCATCTTCACGCACCATAATGAAGACTCCAGACGTCTTGCGCACGCCTTCCTTCGTTTTGATGATCTGCAATGCAGGTCTTACCGTATCCGCAGTGGAGTGCGCTGCGCCACTTACAAGCCCATCTGCTTTGTTTGAGTACACGAGCATTGTTCCGAAGTAATTTTCATCAAGCAAAATTTTGCGCGCTTGCTCTTCCGTCGCTTTTCCTTTACGTCTTTCAACAAATGCAGCCACAAGCTCATCCATCATCGCAAAATTTACGGGATCGTAGATTTCAACCGCTTCAAGTGATACATCCATATCGGCTGCTTTCGCCTGGATCTGTTCAATATTACCCACTAAAATAGGTGTTAATACACCATCTGCAGCCAGTCTGCCAGCCGCTGCTAAAATCCGTTCGTCGAGGCCTTCCGGAAACACGATCCGTAAATTTTGTCCGCTTAATTTGGCTTTTAAGCCTTCAAATAAATCACTCATGCTGACTCCTCCTTTTATCTATACCTATAGCATACTTTACCAACCTTAAAATTCAAGAATGTTATCGTTTACAACCCTGAAGTCTTTTTATTGTAAATTTTCAAGCATGTTTTCCTGCCCCTTTTACTATTTGCAATCTTTAACAAAATATCCTTTTTCCGCGCAGTATAAACAATCAGGGTTTTATAAGCATGATGAATGGAGAAACTATGATATGATATTGGTATATTGATGATTTTTAGGAGTGATATAAAATGACTGAAGCAGCACAAACTTTAGATGGCTGGTATGCCCTTCATGATTTCCGCACTGTAGATTGGACAACCTGGAAGATGCTTCCGGCTGAAGAGCGCCAGGAGATCACCCAGGAATTCCTTGGTCTTGTTGAAAAATGGAACAAGACACAGGCAGAAAAGCAAGGAAGCCATGCACTATATACAATCGTTGGCCAAAAAGCAGATTTCATGATGATGATCCTGCGCCCAACTATGGAAGAATTGAATGAAATCGAAACAGAATTCAACAAGTCCAAACTTGCTGAATACACAATCCCTGCTCATTCTTATGTCTCTGTTGTCGAGCTGAGCAACTACCTGCCAGCTGGCGAAGATCCATACCAGAATCCGCAAATCCTTGCACGCCTTTACCCTGAGCTTCCAAAGGCTAAGCATGTTTGCTTCTATCCAATGGACAAGCGCCGCCAGGGCGAAGATAACTGGTACATGCTTCCGATGGATGATCGCCGCAACATGATGCGCAGCCATGGCATGATCGGACGCCAGTATGCTGGCAAGGTTAAGCAAATCATCACAGGCTCTGTAGGCTTCGACGACTACGAGTGGGGCGTAACCCTGTTCGCGGACGATGTCCTTCAATTCAAGAAGCTTGTATATGAAATGCGCTTTGACGAAGTCAGCGCCCGCTATGGCGAATTTGGTTCATTCTTCGTAGGAAACCTGCTAGAAGAAGACCGTGTAGCTTCATACTTGAACGTATAAAACAAAAAATTGAACCCCAGGCATTTTGCCTGGGGTTTTTTATGTTATGGCCATGGAACTTCCTATCGAAAAGAGTTTTGTTTTTAAATGTTCGAGTCATAAAATCAAGCTTTCCTCATATGTATTGAATAGTGAGAATTCATTTTACTTGTACCCCAACCTGTAAAGCTCAATTTCACCATTTACATAAATAAAGGTGAATTTGAAGGAAAGGAAAAATACTTTTAAGGAGGCTACACAATGACTCAATACAATAACCCCTATTATAACTACAGAACATATCCACAAATGTACCAGCCGTATAGCGGCAAAGAAGATCAGTCAACTGTTCAAGGACAGATGGCACAGATGGGACAAATGGGGCAAATGGGGCAAGCGGGATACCCACAAGCAACGCCGTTCCCAGCCCAATCGGGTGGGGTCATGCCTGGTGTTTCCATGCCAGGTGGTGCGATGCCTGGTGCAGGGGCAGGTGCCCAGGTCCCTGGAATGCTTCCAATTGAAGCATCCTATATTGAGAATATCCTTCGGTTGAATAAAGGCAAGCTCGCTACCGTATACGCGACTTTTGAAAACAACACGGAATGGAACGCGAAAATTTTCCAGGGAATCATCGAAGCCGCTGGAAGAGATCACCTAATCCTTAGTGACCCACAAACAGGAAAGCGGATTCTAATGCCGATGATTTACCTTGATTACGTCACATTCGATGAAGAAATCGAGTACGACTATCCATTCGGCGGCGGAGCGGGATTGACTGCTTATCCACCGAGATAATGAAGGAGCAAAAAGGAGCACGCCAAAATGGCTTGCTCCTCTTCATCTCTATTGCTTAAAATCCGTATTTGTTACAAATACTTCACAGCAGCAATCATCAACAATACCCAGGCTGCCAGGAAGGCTACACCGCCAAGTGGGGTGATTGCACCAAGGATGCTGATTTTTGTCACACTCAAAACATACAGGCTGCCGGAAAATAACACGATTCCAATCAGCATCAGCCAGCCTGACCAGGAAAGAAGAGCACTTGCCGGAAGCTTTCCTAAAAGAACTCCAATGATTAAAAGTCCAGTTGCATGGAACATCTGATATGTAACACCTGTTTTCCAGGTTTCTAAATATTTCGGCTCAACCTTGCCTTCTAGTCCATGTGCACCAAATGCTCCAAGCGCGACTGCCAGGAAAGCATTGATGGCTCCGATCAATATAAATAACTTCATCTCTTTCACCTCATAAAATTAGAAATCGAAGAGCGAGTCTCCGTTTGCGTTATCTTCCATCTGCAGCTTTTTAGGCTGCGGAATCATTTGTGACGGCTGATTTACAGGTATCTGCTGCTGAGGAATGATAGGCTGTGCCGGGACAAATTGCTGTGCACTCTGTCTTACAGGTGTTGTAACATCTCCGCCCGACGGTTCATCAAGGACGAGCTCACAAAGCGTTTTAATCGAGTGGATTCTTTCCCGCTGGACTGCCTCCGACTCCGCAGATTTTGCCCGCTTTAATTCCTCTTCCATTTTCAATAATAATTTTTGCAATGAAATATTCATCGACTCACCTCCACAGGGTGTTATATATGTATATCCTACGAATCATGTAATAGTTGTACCGTTCCATTCTACAACAATTCACATGTTTTTTCGACTTTCGGAATGGACCCTAACGTAACTTTAATGTAAGTTTCACGTGAAACATGTCGATTATTGCTCATGCAAAAAACTCTGGTTTCCCAGAGTTCTTAACTTTCCAAGTTTTCAATTTGCCAGTCAATCTCTTGTTCTCCCTGCTCTCTCAGCAGTTCGTTCACCTTAGAAAAAGGCTTGCTGCCGAAGAAGCCTCTTCTTGCTGACAGCGGACTTGGATGGACAGACATGATGATTTTGTGTTTGTTCTCGTCTATCAACTTTAGTTTACTTTGGGCCGGCTTTCCCCAGAGGATGAAAATCACCGGCTTCTCGCGCTCATTCAATAGGGTAATCACCTTATCGGTAAAATGTTCCCAGCCTTTTCCCTTGTGTGAATTGGCTTCCCCTTCCCTTACTGTAAGGACAGTATTTAATAGAAGCACACCTTGCTCCGCCCATTTTTTTAAATAACCGTTATCCGGAACTTCATAGCCAAGGTCGGTATTCAGCTCCTTAAAGATGTTCCGAAGCGAAGGTGGAATCTTAACACCAGGTTTTACCGAAAAGCTCAAACCATGAGCCTGTCCATGGCCATGGTAAGGATCCTGACCGAGAATCACAACTTTTACCTCCTCATAATCGGTGAACCTCAAAGCGTTAAAAATATTATCTTTTTCTGGAAAGATTGTCTTGGTTCGATATTCTTCTATTAAAAACTCTCTCAACTCAAGATAGTAGGCTTTTTCAAATTCCTCTGCCAGCAGAGGCTCCCAACCATTATTTAAAAGTGCCATCGTGACCAGCTCCCCTCATTGCTATCCAACTACCCATTATTTTAAAAATATATGTGAACAATTCCCAGTATGTTTAATAAAGCTTATACCGGTTATATAAATAGTGTAGACGGTGAAAGCTAAAAAAGCTTCCCAAAACTAGTATAGGCAAAAAATTTCAAGGAGGAAGATACTATGTTGAAAGTAGAAGTTGTTGAAAACGGAGTACAAGCTACAGATAAGATCAACTCTTTTGAAGCTGCAGGCTTTGGTAAAGAAAACATTTATATATTCGCACATGATGAGAAGCGCAGTGAGGACTTGACTAAGGCTACTGAAACAGGCGGCATGGGATTCAAGGAGCAAGGCTTCTTTGATTCCATCGGAAATATGTTCAAATCCCGCGGAGACGAGCTTCGCAATAAGTTTGAATCCCTTGGCCTTTCAAAGCAAGAGGCTGAGAAGTATGAAATGGAACTGGATAAAGGCCGTCTTGTGCTAGTCGCATCTGACGAAAAGTAATCCACTTTGAATGCACAGTCATAACCGATCCATAGAGGTCGTTTATATAGAAACCCCCTGCTGATTAGGCAGGGGGTTTGCGTGTGTATAGAATAATTACCCGAAAAACCTCTGATAAATGCTTCGTGCCTGGGCCAGATCCTTCGTTCCATGAATAAGTGCACGACCATCCTGGAAAATAACCATCCTGTTGTCAACCATGTCAACGGATACTAGATATGGATTCCCTTTAACCTGATAGCCTAAATCCCTCATTTTTTCAGCCGTTTCCTGCAGGTTAAGCTGCTGCTGTTTTGGGGGCCTGATTTGAACAGTATCACGTCCGCATAGGACGGTCGTCTTGGTCATATTCTCAACGTCTAAATAAGGGTATTCAGGATGTTCACCACAGCTTAGGCATCCAGGATCCTTTGCCTTGGACATTTTCATGCTACTGTACTGGTTACGCCATAAATCAAAGCTGACGAATGAAGTCCGCACCGCATCCCAGTCTTCCACGAGGATTTTCAGTGCTTCCGCTCCCTGATGGGCAATGACCATCTGCACAGCAGGACCGATAATGCCTCCAGTATCACAAGTCATCCCCTGAAGCGGAACTGTTTTTAGCAGACAGTTTAGACATGGCGTTTGACCAGGAATGATCGAAAAACTCATCCCAAAGCTGCCTACACATGCACCGTAGATCCATGGAATCTTGTTTTTCTGTGAAATATCGTTAATAGCCATCCGTGTTTCAAAGTTATCCGTTGCATCAATGATGAGGTCGACTCCATCGACTAGCTGTGCCAATTTTTCAGGAGTAGCGTCAGCGATATGGGCACTGATTTCAACATCAGAGTTAATCGCTCGGAGCCTTTTTTCTGCTGCAGCGGCCTTCGGAAGCTTTTCAGCAACATCATCCTCTGTATACAATTGCTGTCGCTGCAAATTACTCGCTTCAACATAATCACGGTCCACAATCGTCAGTCGGCCAACACCAGCCCTGACCAAAAGTTCAGCATTGCCTGAGCCAAGTGCTCCGGCACCAATCATCAGTACATGCTTGCTGCGGATTTTCTCCTGACCGGCCTTGCCTATTGGAGGAAACAGCGTCTGGCGTGAATATCTTTCTGACATGGGTTTACCCTCCTTGTAAAAACAAACGCCCTGATCCATCGACCATCAAGTCAACGGAACGGGCGCCGCAATCTTCTATGACGGATCAACCGCCAGATACAGGCGGAATGAAGGCGATTGTATCTCCTTCTTTAATAACTTCATCATTGGATGAAAATTCTTCATTGATCGCTGTCATTGAAGTATCGAGCTTTTGAACGCCATACTTTTCAGCGACCATTTCTTTTAACTGTGCAACTGTTTTGCCAGCTGCTTCTATTTCAACTGATTCATGGCCTGCTTCGTCTCGTAGATGGGCAAAAAATAAAATTTTATTCATTGAGATCCTTCTCCTCCGGTTTCCCTGTCGGATATGGGACAGTTTCTAGTTGATTGCCGATCCATTCTTCGCCGTCTTCCCAATGCTCTTTTTTCCAGATTGGGACGATTTCCTTAATGCGCTCGATTGCATAGCGATTTGCTTCATAGGCATCGTTGCGGTGTGGCGTGGATACAGCAATCACCACGGCGATATCCGTGATGTCAAGTTTGCCGACGCGGTGTGTAATCGCAACCTCAGCACCCTTCCAGCGCTCCTGGATTTCCGTGCCGATTTGCTCCAGCTTTTTCACCGCCATCGGTTCGTATGCTTCATATATAAGGTAAAGAGTTTTTTTACCTTTTGTCAATTCACGGACAGTGCCAATGAAAGTAGTAATTGCTCCCGCTTCACGCTGGACCACTTTATCAATGACGGATTGAACGTTGATTGGATCTTTCGCTATTTCATAATTCATCAATATCACCTCAATAAACTGATCCGGGTCAGGATGTATTTTTTAATGGACACTTTTCCCCAGGTTCTGTCCCCGGTTTGGCCGTTAGAGCTCTTCTATCGGACACTTTCATAGGTTTCTCACTCCGGTTTGGCCGTTAGAGCCCTTCTATCACGATAAGGATACTAAAAATAAACCGGCTCTGGGTTCTCGACGACTGCGTAGCCGCCAATTTTGGCTACTTCTGCTTTGAACGCATCCGATTGAATCACGGACCTTAACCAGATACCCTTTTCGCTTTCGAAAAATGCCTTTGTCATCAGTAAATCGTAATTTTCGTCACCGACCGGGATGAAGTCAAGCCCCATCGCGCGTGCGGCCGGGAAGATTCCGAGGCCTGCTGCGTTGTCATTTCCTTTCACTTCCGCAGCTACGCTCAAGTGTGAGAACATTTCGCGGTCATAGCCGTTGACATCGTCTGCGTTCAGGCCTGCTTCTTTTAACAATAAATCGAATAATATACGAGTGCCGGCGCCCTTTTGCCTGTTGGCGTAATCTGCACCCTTTTCGGCAATGTCACTGACGCTCTCAATCCCAAGTGGATTGCCTTTTGGAAGCATCCAGCCCTGGGTTCTTTTTAAAAATGGATATAGGACTGCGTCTTGCCCTGCAAGGAATTTCCTTACGTAGGTAACATTATATTCCTTTGTCTCCGGGTCTAGCAAATGAATGCCCGCTACATGGGCTTCCCCTTTCCTGATTGCCATTAATCCGGCCATGCTGCCAACATGGGAAGAAACAATTTTCATGTCGGTTCGCTGCCTTTTGATCTGGGATGACAGCAGATCAATCGTCAGATCATGGCTGCCGCTGAAGACGATTGCGTTCTTGATTTCTTCGACAGGCCTGTATAGCTCAACCTCGACGATGTCTCCTTGTTCGTATCCCAGTTCTTCCGGCGGTACGACGAGCAGACCATCTGCACGTACAAGTGACATGGTGACGCCCGCCGCGCGTGTCAGCGGATTGGCGACAAATTGTCCATCCACATAGCCGATATTCATTCGGACAAAGTCCTCCGCCCCCATCGTGGAGACGATCCTGCGGCCAAGCTTTACCTTGAGCTTTGGCCTTTCCGGTTCCGGTATCCCTAAATATTTACAAACGAGCGGTCTTACAAACCACTCCATTGCCATGTACGCGGAAACTGGATAGCCCGGTACACCGACGACTACCTTATCTTTAATTTTCCCAAGGATAACTGGCTTCCCCGGCCTTGTTGCGACACCATGGGTAAAAACAGTGCCAAGCTCCTCAAGAATATGAACTGTATAATCCTTTGAACCAGCTGATGACCCGGCATTGATGACGACAATATCAGATGTTTCCACGGCTTCCAGCAGTGCTTCTCTGATTTTTTCCGGCTCATCCTTCACGATTGGATGCAGATATGGCTGTCCGCCCCAATCCTCTACATAGTTGCTAAAAACCGTTCCATTGAATTCAATGATCCTGCCCGATGACAGTGAAGAATCCGCGCTGACTAGTTCATTTCCGGTCGGGATGATTGTCACGAGTGGCTTTTTGACGACAGCCACCTCTGTAACCTGCGCCGCAAGTAATGCCCCGAGGTCAGCTGGACGCAATTGATGTCCCTGTGTGAACAGCATTTCCTCCTGGACGATATCCTCGCCAATCGGGCGGATATGCTGCCAAGGTGTTGCCGGCTCGATGATTTCGATTGTCTCATCATCGATGACCTGGATGTTTTCCACCATAATCACCGCATTATATTGAGGCGGAATCGCATTCCCGGTATCAACGTATTCGAACTGCTCACCCATTTTCAAATGGAGAGGACGCTGTTCATGTGCTTCATAAGTATCCTCGGCGTTCACGGCAATCCCGTCCATCGCGGATGCATGGTAAAAAGGCATTGAAACATTGGCGAAGACAGGTTCAGCAGTAATTCGGCCCAGGGCGCCGGCAGCCGGGATCCACTCTTTTTCCTGAGGCAGGTCGAACGCGGCTAGCACTTCATTCCTGGCTTGTGCCCTCGGCTTGTCTTCAAGATAAATTTTTCTGTTATAGCGTATTTTATCCATGATGCGGCTCCCCCTATCTCGTCAAAATCACTGGAACGTATTCGCCTTGTGAAATTCCTTCTTTTTCGGAAACAATCTCGACGATTCCATCGCTTTTTACCAATGTTGTAATCAGGCCTGACTTGCCAATGATCGGCTCGGCCCACCATTCTCCATCCTTCTCCTCAAGTCTTACCCTGATATAATCGGATCTTCCTGGTGAGGAAGCAATATTTTTCACAATCCGGGCAAAAATTCGTTCAGGCTTATGCTCGATTTTTTCACCCTTCAGCCTTCTGAAAACTCGTTCGCCAAACAGCTTGAAAATGATCATCGCCGATGCTGGATGACCCGGCAGTCCAATGACCGGCTTTCCGTCTGCGACAGCGAGGATTGTCGGCTTCCCGGGCTTGATGGAAATTCCATGGACAAAGACGCCTGGATCTCCAAGTGATTGGATGACCTCAGTCGTATAGTCCTTCGTGCCGACAGAACTTCCTCCTGATAAAATCAAGCAGTCAGCCTGTTCATACAATTCGCGTGCTCTTTGGGCGAATTCCTGGTAATCATCGCGGGTGATTCCGCCGTATATAAGTTCGATATCCCACTCATTGACCAATCCCTTGACGGTCAAATAATTGATATCGCGAATTTGGCCTGTTTCCAGTGTTTTCGTTTCAAAAGGAACAATTTCGTCCCCTGAAGAAAGGTATGCAGCCTTCAGCTTTCGGTAGACTTTAACCTCGGAAACACCAAGTGCCGCCAGTGCTCCAAGCTCCTGCGGCCGCAATCTTGTCCCTTCGGATAATAGGACTTCTCCTGCCTTGATGTCTTCACCTTTTCTGATGACATTCTCGCCTGGTGCGATTTGCTTGTACGTATTCAACAGCCCGCCGATTTCCTCGCAATGCTCGATCATCAGCACGCTGTCACTGCCTGGTGGCAGCATTCCGCCTGTCGGTACGTATATTGCCTCGCCCCTGCCCACTGGCTTGATCGCTTCTTCTCCCATATGGACCTCGCCGGCAACATTCAGGAAGCCTGGCATCGATTCAGATGAACCGTATGTGTCACGGGCGATGACGGCATAGCCATCGACGGTCGACCGGTCAAAACCAGGTACATTCTCACCTGCAGTGACATCCTCTGCCAGGATGTAGTGAAGCGACTCATCAAGAGGACGGATTTCAGTATCCGTGATCTTGCCAATTTTCTCGTCAATTAACGCAAAGGTCTCCTCAACCGTTTTCACTTTGAAAAATTGCATGCTGACTTACATCCTTTCTAGCACCTGAAAACTATTCTCCGGATTCCGCCCATTTCTTTGCATCTTCATATTCCTCAGGATGGTTCATATTGAAAAACACCCGATCAAGGCTGCCCTCGAAATAGAGCTGAAGATCTGCCTCTTCGAGAAAGCGGACATTCAGCTTTTCAAGCATATGCTTGATTCTCAAATTTCCGTCTTCAATGCATTCCTTAGCTTCTCTTGCTACCCGTTTTTGATATGCCGCAAAAAGCGGATGCTGTCTGCCTTCACTGACCGGTACGACTGCATCGTGGTGTTTAAGCGCTTTTACAAGGCTTGAAGCTAGCTCTGAGGATACAAATGGCATGTCACAGGCTACGATAAAATTTTCCTCATAGTCTGATGCCTCGAGTCCCGCATGGATTCCCGCAAGCGGGCCAGAACCCGGATACTGGTCTGTTACCATTTTAATATTTAAAAACTGATAGGTTTCAGGATCATTCGTTACTAGAATTATATCATCAAATACGTGCTGTAACTCATCCTTAATTCTCTCAATATTCGTTTTTTCACGAAATTTCAGGAGAGCCTTGTTCGTTCCCATCCTGCTAGATTTGCCGCCTGATAAAATAATCGCTCCGGCTTTCATCCCACAGCACCTTCTTTTAGTTTGTCTGTTTTGTTTCGCCAGCGGATTTGTATCCATGCTCCTGGGCAACAAAATCCAGGTGAATGGTGTTCAGATCAAGTATAGCTGGTGTTGGCTTAACAATATATTGTCTTGTATCAATTACTTTAGTATATCCTTTGCATTCTTCACAAATCTGGATTTGTGCCGCCGATTCGCCTTCGATTGTCAGGATCTTCACTGTTTCGTGGTCGTTATTTCCGCAGTGTGAGCAGGCTACGCGCCGGTCATTCCAGTGAGCCGAACAACGCGGGCAGTGCAGGACCTTTTTGCCTTCTCCTTCAAGCTGCGCCAGGCGTACTGGTTCTCCGCATACAGGGCAGCCGGCACCGTAAACGCCGTGATGAATTTCATCCTGAACCTTTGCCGCGGTCAGCTGCAGGTATGGACGAATAACTGTCTCTGCCACGAATTGAGGAATCCAGCCATCCAGATTATTTTCCTCAGCGAAACTAGCAAAATAAATATAGTTGAAAGCAAATGCTTCATCGATCCATCTCTTTGCTGTCTCTTCATCCAATAGACTTTTTACAGATTGCATCGAGGTTTCTATCTCTGGTTGATACTTCGATAAAAGACCTCCTATATCCTCTATCCACTGTAAGAATAGGGAAATATCAAAGTCAATAGCCGCTAAAGCCGTGACAGGCACTCCCGCCTCCATTGCCGCTTTATCAAGGTTTGGCCGGACACAGTCAGGATCCAGGGAAGTCTTCCATTGCTCCTGCAACTCTATAATATCCTTCTGCAATTTCTGGTACTCTTTTGAGACAACGGACTTTTTCATTGCTGTAGCCCCTCTTTCATTCTAATATTCTAAATTTTGAAGGGAATGGAGCCCGGTCAGGGCAGCCATTCCCTCTATTAATGGTTTTACGCGCCTTTTTTCTTGTTCTTGTCTTTATCAAGGTCAGGGAAATTGCCCTTCTTGACTTCTTCTTCATACCATTCTGTATAGTGATCCTTTGCCCACTCTGCCGGAACCTCACCCGTGATGACACCAGTGTATCCTGGTCTTGAGTTTTTGTGGATGACACTCAGGTAGATATGGCCGACCACTACTGCAATCGCCAGCCCGAAGCCGACGTTATGAGCTACATACGCCCATTGGACAATTGCTTTCGGAAACAGGTCTGGGAACCACATTGGGAAGCCCGAACCGATGATCAGGATCGCAGTCAGGATCTGGATGATTGAGTTTATTTTTTCACCCGCGTTGAAGAATGTTTGTTTTACATGCTTGAACTTAAAGCCAAATAGTTCTTTAACGAACTCAGTGAAAAACTGGATATCTCTTTTCTTCCAAGTAACAAGCTCTTTTCCCCAGCGCAGGAAGCCCTTAGGGTCCATAATCAGCCAGATGAACGTAGGCGTAATGAAGGCAATCGCGAAAATCCTGTGGAGCAGGCGCGCTCCTTCTGGTCCGCCCAGTACTGGATAAAGCCAGTCAAACCACTCTGTATACATTGGCAAGGCCGTGATATACAGTGCAAAGAATGAAATGGCGTTCACAGCATGTGCGATTACGAAACCTTTCGAGAATCGCTTTACCTTCACACCTGAATACTGCGTATTACTCATGGCTGCCACCTCCATCCTCTTCATGGCCTTTTCCTTCTTTATTGAATAACTTATTGGACACAAAAGCACCTACAAGTGCCATGCTTGTTGCTCCAAGCATCATCTTGCCGATTGGCTGTGCGTAGTCCTTCCAGACAACAGCTGATGTTGGAACTTTTGGTTTTTCAGGCAGTCCATAGACAGATGGTTTTTCAGCCAGTACGTAAATCGTATGCGTACCGCCAACTCCTTCTGGGTTGTAAATCATTGCGTTAGGATACTTATCCTTGATTTCTCTCAGGCGCTTTTCAGCCTTCTTGAGCATTTCATCTTTCGTGCCGAATTCCATTGCATCAGTGTGGCAAGTAGTGACACAAGCAGGCTGCATGCCTTCTTCAAGACGATCCACGCACATGGTGCATTTCTGTGCCTTCTTATACTCCTTGCCGTTCTTGTCTTTATATGTTGCCAATTGAACAACATCAAATGGACAGTTCTGAACGCAGTAGCCGCATCCTACGCATTTATCACTATCAACATTTACAGTTCCGAAGTCAGTATAGTGCATGGCATCTTCAGGACAAACCTTTACGCAAGCCGCATCCGTGCAATGGAAACAGGAGGAATGGCGGAAAAGGTAATCCAGATTGCCTTTAGAGTCTTCGTGCTCAATAAATGACAGCACGTTCCATGTGTTCGCTGTCACATTTGCATGTGATTGGACACTGCCCTGGAACTCTTCCGGCTCAGCCGGAAGGTCGTTCCAGTTTTTGCAGGCGACCATACATGCGCGGCAGCCGTCACACTTTGTTACATCGACGTATTTAATATATTCCGCCATTAGTCAGCCCTCCTTATATCACAGAGGAATGCCTTATATTCAGGGATTGTCGTGTTTGCATCCCCAATATGAGGTGTTAAGCGGTTTGCTGTATCCCCTGTTGCGTATCCTTTATAGCCAAAGTGCCAAGGCATGCCGACCTGATGGACCTTCTTGCCGTTCATCATGTGAGGCTTGAATCGTTTTGTCACCATTGCATAGGCTTTGATATCGCCACGGGCAGAGCTGACAATGATCTTATCTTTGTTCTTGATGCCTTTTTCCTTTGCGAGCTCTTCACTCATTTCGATATACATATGGCCTGCCAGTTCGGATAGCCATTCCTGGTTACGTGTCATCGAACCGGACTGCCAGTGCTCAGATACCCTGTAAGTAGTACCGACGATCGGATACTTCTTGCTGTCGCCCTTCAGGTTGAATTCTCCTTCGATGATGACAACTGCAGGGTTGATTTCCTGGCTTGAGAAAGTGTTTTTCACTGGGCTTTCAAACGGCTCGTAGTGTTCAGGGAACGGTCCGTCATTCAGTGTTGGTGCGTAGACTCCTGCGACTCCGCCGTTGATCATGATGAAAGGATTCGTTCCGCCTGGATCAGCTGGTGCAACAGTTGGCTTGAAGTCAGGAATGTCATTTCCAGTCCATTTCTTCTGGCTTTCATCCCACCAGATGACCGCTTTTTTGTCGCTCCATGGCTTTCCGCTTGGATCAGCAGAAGCGCGGTTGTAAAGGATTCGGCGGTTTGCTGGCCATGCATATGCCCAGTTCAGGAAGTTGCCGCCGCCAGTATCCTTATTGTCACGGTTTTTAGAGCGGTTCTTGCCTTCTTCTGGATAGAAGCCTGAATAAATCCAGTTACCAGAGCTTGTAGTACCGTCATCCTTAAGGTCGCCAAAGCCTTTCAAAAGCTGGCCTGTCGTCAGGTCATAGCCGTTGATTTCCCTGGCCACAAGGTCGATATCAGGATGGTGTCCTTCTCCATAGTTCCAATACAGTGCATTGATTTGCTTAGCTGCAGCAGAACTTTCATTCTTATAAAGGCCTTTGATATTCTTGACCAGCATATGGATGATTTCCAAATCTGCCAGAGATTCTCCTTTTGGATCAATCGCCTTCCAGCGGTACTGCATCCAGCGGGAAGAGTTGGACACGCTGCCCTCTTTCTCATAGGAGCTTGCTGCCGGCAGAAGGAATACTTCTGTGTCAATCTTGGATGGGTCACTGCCAGCTTCCTCTTGCCAGAAAGCAGATGTTTCGGTTTCCCATAGGTCAACGGCAACCAGCCATTTAAGTTTGGATAGCGCTTCTTTTTCCTTGCCTGCATTCGGGCCTCCGACTACAGGGTTGGTTCCAAATAAGAACGCCCCTTCCAGTTCGCCTTTATACATAGCGTTGAACAGATTGATATGGGAGTAGTTCTTGTTTCCTTTTGGAAGGTACTGATATCCAAATTCATTCGCTTTTGTAGCATTCGGGCCGTACCAGGCCTTCAGCATGCTGACAAGGAACTTAGGCTTGTTGCTCCAGTATCCGCCAGAAGGTGTTTCCTTAGTGTTGTAACCTTCTAATGTTGCATGCTCAGGGATGGCAGTTGGCGCTCCAACATACCCTGGAAGCAGGTGATAAAGTAAAGCAAAGTCAGTGGAACCCTGAACATTGGACTCACCGCGCATCGCGTTGATTCCGCCGCCAGGCAAGCCGATATTTCCAAGCAGCAACTGGATGATTCCAAAGGCACGGACGTTTTGTGTTCCAACAGTATGCTGAGTAGTACCCATTGCATACATGATTGTTCCGGATTTTCCTATTTTGCTTGTTGAACAGAAAGTCTCACAGACCTTCAGGTAATCTTCTTTAGGTGTTCCGGTTACTGCAATAACTGAGTCGACATCATAGCGTGAGAAATGCTTTCTCATCAATTGGAATACAGAACGCGGATGTGTAAGGGTTTTATCCTTTTTCGGATTGCCCTCTTCATCTGTTTCAAAAGCCCATTTCGTTTTATCATACTTGCGGGTTGCTTCATCATACCCGCTGAATAAACCATCATTAAACTCAAAATCTTTCTTTATAATGAAAGATGCATTTGTATATTCAGCAACATACTCTCTGTGGATCAAGTTATTCTCTAATGCATAGTTGATCATTCCGCCCATGAAAGCAATATCTGTTCCTGAGCGAAGCGAAGCATAGACGTCAGCCTTTGACGATGTCCTCGTGAAACGAGGGTCGACAGAGATAATTTTGCCGCCTTTTTCTTTCGCTTTAGTCAACCATCTAAAAGAGATTGGGTGATTCTCGGCAGGATTTCCGCCCATGATCAATGCACAATCGGTATTTTGCAGATCGCTCCAATGGTTTGTCATTGCTCCACGCCCTACTGTAGGTGCCAGACCGGCAACCGTAGAACTGTGTCATATTCGTGCCTGGTGTTCGAGATAGACAACGCCAAGCCCTCTCATCATTTTCGCAAGCAGATATGTCTCTTCATTATCAAGAGCTGCCCCGCCTAAGCTCGCAATGGCTTCGGTTTTATTGACATACATTCCATTTTCTTTTTCAATAAATGATTTGTCGCGTGTTTCCTTTGTGCGTTTTGCAATTGTTTCATACATCCAGTCCCAGCTTTTCTCTTCCCATTTCTTGCTGCCAGGAGCACGATACAATGGCTTCGTTAAGCGCTTTTCGGATGTGAAAACTTGTCTGATGGTCGTACCTTTACTGCAAAGTGTACCTTCGTTAACTGGGCTATCCGGATCCCCTTCCGTATAAACCACAGTATTGTCTTTTGTGTGTACCAAAATCCCGCATCCTACACCGCAAAATGCGCAAATGGTTGGTGTTACAGTAGCTTTGGCAATCTTGAGTTCTTTCGTTTGTGCGTGGACCTCTTTTTCGTTAAAGCCCAACTCGACAACCGCCAGGGTCGCCGCAGTGGCACCTGACAGCTTCAAGAACTGCCGGCGATTCAGGTTGATTTCAACCATCTCTCTCTCTCCTTCCCAATAGTTGCTTAGAACATCCCTAATCCCACAGGTGGTGTCAATTTAGTACTTGCTGGGCTTCCCCCCTTTCAAGTAAATCCTCAGAGGCAGCCGGCGGGTTTAAATCATCATTAATCCTTTTGGCAGATGTATAGACAGTCGCCATTTTCCCGCGCAAGTAGCCAACGACTTCAATGTTAAGGAATCGGGCCAGCTGGATGGCCTGCTTTGTAGCCGCAGTGCGTGAGCCAATGACGGCAAAACCAAATTTTGCCGCTTTTGACAGCATTTCATATGAAACCCTGCCGGTCGTCAAAAGGACGAGTCGGTCAGGCTGCAAACGCTTTCGAATTGCGTGGCCGATAATTTTGTCGACAGCATTATGCCTGCCGATATCTTCCCGGACTTCAATGCTGCCATCCTCAAGGATGATACAGGCACCGTGCATGCCGCCTGTTTCCAGGTATAGCGGCGAATTTTGCGCAAATTCTGCGCGTTTTTTCAACAAGTATGTCAGCGAATAGGTTTCATCGGAATTCACTTTATTGAACTTCTTGACGTCCGTCATCGAAAAAAAGGTCACTCCCCGTCCGCAGCCGGCTGTATAATGCTTCTTTTTCGAAAACATCTGCTCAGGATCAAAAGAATTACATAATGCTACATCCAATGTGCCGGTCTTTTCACTGAATTGGACGCTGACAACATCCTCCGGCCCATCAATCAAACCTTCTGAAAAAAGGTAGCCATATACCCAATCTTCCAGATCCTGATTTGTCAGCTGGAATACCGCAATTTCATACCCATTCAGCTTCAGGCTGATTGGATACTCTTCAGGACAGCCTTTCTTGATCATGTTCTTCACCCCTTATCTGGTACTTCATCTCCGGGCTCCGCTGCAACTATCGACTTCTTTCCGGCCATCAGTGGTGCGATGGGATTGAAAGACTGCTATGAATCTTGCAAGCTGGTAAACTTCTATATTCGGATCACATCACAAGCCTTATAATAAAAGGCTGTTTTCGTAAAGATTGTTGTTAAAATCCTAAAACCGATTTTAACGTGATATATGCCTATTTTGCAGGTCGGTATTAAGTTTGCATGCTCTTTTCTCATAAGAAGCGTCAACTTTACGAAGGAATATAGGTAATCAATCCAATTTTGTATTCAATAGCATCAAAGTTTGAGAAAAGAGCCTATTAAAAAACATTCCACTATGCAAAAAGGGATAATACCCCTATGCCTTTAATGTACTGGAAATTCCATGGTTGTAACCGTTTCAATTGTTACAATAATATAGATGAAAATTGTCTATTTTTTTAACAAAGCCTGAAATTGAGATTTTTCATTTTCGAAAAATCTTTTAGTGGGTCAATTTTCACATAGTCAACTGTAAATCAATTTATTTTTTCCCTCAGTAACTTTCATCACGTCAATGCCCTAATGCCACAAAATCGTCAAAAGTTAATTTTATCCATACAAGCATCCTTCAAATCAATTCTTTGTCTAATTTTATAGAATTGGTATAATCATAAGAAAGTGATGAAGGTGACATGCCTTGTGCTGATAAGGCAGTCGCCATTCTTATAATGGAGGTAGTATAGATGAGTTTGAAAAAGGTGTTAACAATCGCAGGTTCAGATACAAGCGGCGGCGCTGGAATCCAGGCTGACCTTAAGACTTTTCAGGAGCTAGGCGTTTATGGAATGACTGCTCTGACTACGGTCGTGACTATGGACCCTAAAAATCACTGGCACCATGAAGTATTCCCACAGCCAGTTGAGCTCGTCGAAAAGCAGCTTGAAACGATTCTTTCCGTTGGAATAGATGCAATGAAAACAGGCATGCTCGGAACGGTTGAGATCATCGAGCTATCTGCGCGCAAAATTGATGAGCATAAATTGGACAGAGTGGTAATCGACCCTGTAATGGTATGTAAAGGGGAAGATGAAGTCTTAATGCCTGAAAACACAGATGCCATGAGAGAATTGCTGCTGCCAAGAGCAACAGTCGTCACACCGAACCTGTTCGAAGCATGGCAGCTGGCACAAACCGGACCAATCCGCACAATCGATGACATGAAGGAAGCAGCGGCGAAAATCCATGATCTAGGCGCGAAGAACGTCATGATCAAGGGCGGAAACAAGCTGAACCACGAAAAAGCCGTAGACCTTCTTTATGATGGAAAAGACTTCACTCTTTTCGAATCAGAAAAAGTCCAAACAAGCTTTACGCACGGCGCAGGCTGCACATTCGCTTCCGCGATCACTGCACAGCTGGCTAAAGGCAAAACAGTCCCTGAAGCATTGGAAGTGGCTAAAGGCTTCATCACCGAAGCCATCAAGCACGGCTTCAGGCTGAACGAATACGTAGGCCCAACCGCTCACCTCGCATACAACAAGTACGCAGGCGGCAACCGCGGGGAATAGAAAAGCGCAAGCGCCTTGGTCAGCCCCGACAAGCGCTGGAGGGCCTGACAGTGAAGTCGTTCTTTGACTTCATTGGCAGGACCGAACTCGAAAAGCGTAGGCGACTGCCCAACTCCGACAAGCGCTGGAGGGCCTGACAGTGAAGTCGTTCTTTGACTTCATTGGCAGGACCGAAGCGTCTCGAGGAGTTAGGAGCCGCAGCTAGACAAGCGACTCGAGGGGCTAGGCCCTTGAGCTAGACACTAATCTAAATGAAAAAATTTCACTTTCTTAAAAGGTAACAACAAAACAAAAAGAGGCTGTCTTCAAAGCTCATTATTTTGAGCTTATGACAGTCTCTTTTCTGTTACTGAATGATATAAATACTAAATTCATGAATATGTCTGAAAGAACCTTTCTAACGGACACTTTTTTTGAGATTCCTCTATCGTTTGTCCGATAGAACCCTTCTAATGGACATTTTTCTCGTATTTTCACATGAGTTTGTCCGATAGAGCCCTTCTAATGGACACTTTTCTGGAATTTCCTCATGTGTTTGTCCAATAGAGCCCCTCTAACGGACACTTTTCTGGAATTTCCTCATGTGTTTGTCCGTTAGAGCTCATCTCCGGCCTCAACTTATATGAACATGTACAGTTTCATGGAAATTTACATCTTAAAATGCATTAATCTAGCTACAGCACTCATTGGGACTCAACTGGACAGGACACTAGCGCTTATCTCTTTCCTTTTATTATATCTTCCGATTAATACGAAGCACCCGATCTGCCATATAACTATGGAAGAACCATTCACCAGAGGCGATCAATACTGACGCAAAAAAGGCAGCGAAAACAATGCCATCGGTTTGCTCGAACAACATCAACCCAAGTCCCCATACCACGAAAAACGATAGAGCCAGGTCAGATAGAGAAGCGGTGAGATTGCTTGTTTTCGGAAGAATAAACAAGTCACCGGCAAGATAGGAAATCGCTCCAAGCACGAGTGTGATGACGAGAATATCACCGATTCCCGCAAAACTTCCTAATAATAGAAGAAGAACAGCAAATGTCATGATGCCTTTAATTAATAAAGCCTTTACGTGTTTCATAGGCTCCCTCCTTTCTAATCAATATTTCCATTGTCTTTCCTGATTAAACACTTTATGTAAAATCAGCTTTGTGGTTACATTTTTTATTTCCCCTTATAAAGTTGGTATCATTACTTTTAAAATGCATGTGGAAAATACGCTCCGTGAATAACTTTTCAGGCGTACATTTCGCTTTTAGAAGGATTTTTTAGTAATATAGATATTATTGATTTTTAACATAGAAGGCCATTCATTCGGCTATTATAAACTGAAAAACTTCTAAGCCCGGGAAGGAGGAACAAAGATGGATCCGGTGATATTATCAGAAGTCCAGGAAGCCCTGGACCGTTTTAAAGACAAAGAAGTCTATGTCCATTTAGAAACAACAAATGGAGCATACGCATCCCATAACAACGAGTCATTTTTCTCATCAGGTGCGTATATCCGCAATGCGAAGGTAATCTATGAACGCGCGAAAATTACTGGTGAAGGTCCGTATCGGACAGGTTTGAAGATACCTTTTGGCTGGGTGTACGCTGAGGGAATCACACACTTCGAAATTGATGATAAAGGAAGACTGTTGCTTGCCGGCCATGATTTTAACGGAAAGCTTGCCGTCGCCCTTGAAATAAGCGAAACACCGTTCGAATAAGTTATTTGGACTTGGCTGAAAGGAGAGATTTTACGATGGAAAAAGAAAGGCACGTACTTGTCGTTTTTCCTCATCCTGATGATGAGGCATTCGGTGTTTCCGGAACAATCGCCTCCCATGTTAACATGGGAACGCCTGTCACATATGCCTGTTTGACACTTGGACAGATGGGACGTAATATGGGGAATCCCCCGTTCGCAAACCGGGAAACCCTTCCTGCTATACGTAAAAAAGAATTAAAGGACGCCGCTCGCGCGATGGGAATCAATGATTTGCGCATGCTCGGTTTCCGTGACAAGACGGTTGAGTTCGAGGATGAGAACATGCTGACCAATCTCATGTCATCATTAATCACAGAATTAAATCCGTCGCTCGTGATCACCTTCTACCCAGGTTACTCCGTCCACCCGGACCATGAGGCAACAGGAGCTGCAGTGGTGCGCGCAGTCGAAAAAATCCCTGCAGCAGACAGGCCGAAGCTCCATTGCGTAGCGTTCTCACGAAACTGTGTCGAAGAGCTTGGCGAGCCGGATATCGTTTATGATATAAGTGCTGTCTCGGACATCAAGCTTGATGCAATCCGTGCACACCGCTCCCAGACTGAGCTGATGCTCGAAGAAATGGCTGATAAACTGAAGGAAAAGGATCCAAAAACGTTGGCGTGGCTCAACAATGAACGCTTCTGGACCTATAAATTCTCATGATAAAATCCACCTTTTGGGTGGATTTTTCATTTGCGTTCATAAACTCCCTCAATCATCAAGCCTTTAACAAACACAACCTTGTCTTCCGGCTCTCCTTTGATCTTCCATACAGATTCTTTGAACCCAAGGAATTTGCTGTTATCAGTCTTGCCAATCAAGCGGTCGATTTCAAAGGTTTTCTCGCCATTCACATAATATTTTTGATAGGTCTCATAGCCTCGGTGAAACTCTTTGTCTTTATGGACAATTACTCCGTCTGTTTTATTCATGTATACATCTAAATTCGCGTCATAGAAATACAGGCCAACTATCAGCAAAACCGGAACAAGAAACAGCACCAAACGCTTCTTTTTAAAAAACAAGAGATCACTTCCCCCATTTTAAAAATTTTCAGTTATCTCTACCTCGTATGATAGCACATAAACATCGAAATAGGCATTTACGTGACAATGTCAGAATTTAAGTTATTTTGTGAGTGATTACTCACTATACAAATATTTATTTTTGAGTTATCCTATTAGTGAGTGATTACTCACTTTAAAAAGGATGGTGAAGATCCCATGATTGTTTCAATCAAAAATGTAAGTAAACGCTATGGTAAGCAAGACGTCTTAAAAAATATCAACCTAGAAATTAAAAGCGGCGAAATTTTCGGGTTGCTTGGACCTTCTGGAGCAGGAAAAACGACTCTCGTTCGGCAGCTCGTCGGTCTGGAAACGCCCAGCGAAGGTGAAAATTATCTTTTCGGCGAAAAGATGCCTTCCTTAAAACTTATTGAAAGGATTGGCTACATGGCTCAATCGGACGCACTCTATACCGAATTATCCGCTAAAGAAAATCTTGAATTCTTTGCCTCCTTGTTCGGTCTTAAGGGCACGCATCGAAAAAAACGCATTTTAGAAGTAATGCAGCTTGTCGACTTATCTGAACATCTTAACAAACTGGTAACCAATTATTCTGGCGGTATGAAACGTCGTTTATCGCTTGCTGCAGCACTCCTGCATGAACCAGAGCTGTTGATTCTCGATGAACCGACTGTCGGCATCGATCCCGTTCTGCGCCAAAGCATCTGGTCGGGTTTTTATGATTTGAAAGGACAGGGAAAAACGCTGATCGTTACAACACATGTCATGGATGAAGCGGAAAAATGCGACAGATTGGGACTGATTCGAGATGGTGTATTAATCGCTGTAGGCACTCCTGCAGAATTGAAGGAAAAGACTGGCTCTGCCAGCGTAGAGGAAGCATTTTTAGCATATGGAGGTGTTCAGCATGAGAATTAGCGCCTTAGTGATTAGAATTATCCGGCAATTCCTGAGGGATAAAAGAACACTCGCAATGATGCTCGTTGCCCCACTCCTGATCCTGACGATGCTCCACCTTGTTTTTAATGGAGAAAACTATATCCCGAAGATTGGTTTGGTCGAGGTTCCGGACCCTGTGATGGAGAAACTCGATATAGAAGAAGCAAAAATAACAGAATATGAGTCTGTGAAAGTTGCTGAAGAGGATGCATTGAACCAAAAAATCGATGGGTATGTTGTTTTTGAGGGCCCTATGCTGGATAAAATTGTACTCGAAGGCAGCGACCCATCTGTGAACGGCGCTGTTATGAAATGGTTCCAGCAGGCAACAAAAAAGCTGTTGCCTTCACAGGGACAATCGGAACTGAACGTCGATTATATCCATGGTTCAGACGATATGAGCCAGTTTGATTATTTCGGACCAGTTTTGTTAGGATTCTTCGCCTTCTTTTTTGTGTTCATCATTTCCGGGATTTCTTTTTTACGAGAAAGAACGAGCGGCACGCTTGAAAAATTGCTCTCTAGCCCGTTGAGGAAATGGGAAATCGTCATCGGCTATGTTCTAGGCTTCGGAATCTTCACGATGCTGCAGGCTACGCTGATTGCCTGGTATGCGATTTATATCCTGGGAATGCTGATGGAAGGTTCGTTCATCTATGTATTGCTGATCACTTTATTGTTATCGATGACAGCACTGACGCTCGGCACCCTGTTGTCGGCGTTTGCGAATAATGAATTCCAGATGATCCAGTTCATACCGATCATCATCGTGCCGCAGTTTTTCTTCTCTGGTTTGATCAATCTCGATACGATATCTGATTGGCTGAGCTGGCTTGGACCGATCACACCACTCTATTATGCCGCCGAGGCTTTGCGTGATATTATGGTGAGAGGATATGGATGGGATGCCATCTATGGCAATTTGTTCATGCTGGCCGGGTTTTCCGCTTTATTCATATTCCTGAATATACTAGCACTGCGGAAACACCGCGCAGTTTAACCGTGGTGAAAGGAGTAAACGATGACAGATCACGACTTTAAGATTGATGAGTTGATGGAAGGAGAAGAACTGACTGATAAGCAAAAGAAAATCATCATTTCTGCTATTGAATCCTTCTCTGAAAAAGGGTTTTCCGCTACATCAACCAGTGAAATCGCCAAAAAGGCAGGCGTCGCTGAAGGTACGATTTTCAGACACTATAAAACGAAAAAGGATTTGCTGCTGGCAATTGTCGCTCCAGTGATGGCTAAGTTTGTGGCACCTTTTATCATAAAAGATTTGAAGAAGGTCCTGGACCAGGACTATGAGCATGTGGAAGACTTTCTTAAGGCAATGCTTGAAAACCGCCGGGAATTCCTGATTAAAAACCTCCCGACAGTTAAAATATTGGTGCAGGAAATTCCGTTCCACCCTGAATTGAAGAATCTCTTCAAGGAACATATCGGACTAAGAATCTACGAGCGATTCGAAAAGCTTGTGGAGCATTATCAAGCAAAAGGGCAAATCATTGAGATACCAGCTTACAGCGTGTTCAGGATGACATTTTCTGCGATCTTCGGCTATTTAATCGCACGCTATATGATCCTACCCGAAGCCGAGTGGGACGATGAAGCAGAGACAGAGCGGACAATACAATTCATCCTGCATGGATTGGCTGGACCGAATCACAGCAAAAATTAAACCGGGCGTGGGTGAACTGCACCAAAATTGTTAGACACAAAACTAACAATGGAAGTGCAGTTCATGGGTGTCCGGTTTTTGGTTTATGAACTGGAAAAAATCGCGGATAATTTCCAGTTCGCCAATAAAATTGTGAACTCCGCCAATAAAATTAAATTTTCGCCAATAACTATATAAGTAATCCTCTTTTGGACCTCCAAAACAAGAATAGGAGCACCATTTCAGGTACTCCCCCATCATTTTTAACGTAAATCCTGCAGTTTTACACGATAAAGCTTGTCATCGCCTTCGCCTGGGGTGCCGCGGCCGTCGGTATTGTTGCTGATGAAATACAGATCATCACCTTCCACAATCACATCGCGAATCCGGCCTATTCCAGTGACAACTTCTCTTGTAGTTTTCGCAGCGAGGTCGAACTCACGTAATGCATTGCCCCTCAAAGTTGCAACATATAACTTCCCTTCATACGCCGCCATTCCTGACGGTGCCCATGTGTCGCTTCCAGAATGAAAAATTGGCGTTTCCATGCCCTGCTTCGTGGCGTCACCGGTTATCTCCGGCCAACCGTAGTTCTTCCCTGCCTGTATCAGATTGATTTCATCTTGCGCGGAGGGTCCGTGTTCACTGGCATAGAGCGTTCCATCCTCTGACCAGGCCAGTCCCTGCGGATTGCGGTGGCCATAGCTGTATACATAGGAGTTTTCAAATGGATTATCTGCCGGAACAGATCCATCAAGGTTCAGACGCAGGATTTTGCCGCCGAGCGAACTTAAATCCTGGGCGATATCCGGATTGGTTGCCGCATCACCTGCCGTGGCATAAAGCTTTCCATCCGTACCGATTTTCAGCCTGCCTCCATGATGGAAGCGTCCGCTCGGGATGTTATCCAGCAGCAGCTTGCCTTCCACCCATTCACCATTGTTCAACGTCAGTTCGACAATCCGATTGAACTGCCCGGTGCCATTCTCGTATGTATAATAAGCAAATGCCTTGTTCAACTGCTCGAAATCAGGAGCGAGCACAAAGCCAAGAAATCCGGCTTCAGCTGCTTGTGACAATTCCTTTTTAAAAGCAACCTTCTGCCGCTCTTTGGTGTCGCCTTCCACTTTTACAATCGAACCCGGGCGTTCACTCAAGTAAAATGTCTCACCGCTTTTATTGATTGACCACGGCACTTCCAGATTTTCTGCAACAACCTCAAGCTGGTCGGCCTGAGCAATCGCTTCTTTGTCTTCTGGTTTTTGATTCACTTCACCTGCAGGCTTCGTTTCATCACCGCCGCTTGAACAGCCTGCCATCACCATCAGCATTGCTAGCAACACATACGAGAATCTTTTCATGACACACGTCCTTTCCTATATATAGTCCATTCTAAAATCAGAAGTCCTAATCCACTGAAAATCAGATGTCCTAATCCTCAAAAATTAGATGTCCAGCACCTTCATAATCGCTTTTCCGACACCGCTATCTTCATTCGTCAATGTTACTTCGCCGCATAGTTCTTTGATTTCCTGAGCTGCATTGCCCATCGCTACAGGTTTGCCGACTTTTTTAAGCATCGACACATCATTGAAATTGTCACCAAGCGCCATCGTTTCCTCCAGGCTGATTCCTCTTGAAGCTACGAATTTTTCCAGGGCAACTCCCTTTTGAGCGTCGAGGCTTGTGATTTCAATGTTCTCACGCCCGGATGAACTGACCGCAAGCTCTGAAATTTCCTTCAGGCCATCCTTTGCGGCCTCCAGCTTGTCATCATCTAGCGAAAAAGCCAGCAGCTTGTAAATCTCATATTGGTCGTCCTCGAATAATTCGTCATAATGATCAATCTTCTTAATTAGTCCTTTATGCATTCTCTCCTCAGCAGCCTCAGCGATTTTTTCGATTGGCACTTCAGGATTTGCGGTTGAAAAAATATCAACGATGATCGTGATCGCCATATCCTCATCTTCAGTAAAGGTACCCTTGTTGGTGTAAACCTCGAAATAAACGCCGCTTTCCACAAGCCTTAGCGCTGCCTGCCGGGCCTCGGCTTTATTCAACGGGCTTGAAGAAACAATTTCCCCATCCTTCGAACGAACCTCGGCTCCATTCACACAAATCATTGGCAGTTTAAGACCTGATTCCTCAAGAACGAACCTTGCTTCCTGGAACGAGCGTCCGGTTGCGACAACGACTTCGACTCCCTGCTCTTTTGCTTTTAAAATCGCTTCCCTATTCTCTTTAGTAATCTGCTGGGTAGCAGTCAATAGAGTCCCATCCATATCTGTAGCTATGCACTTAATCATTTCTTCACCTTCAGTCATTATTTTTCAGTATTAACAATCATGATAGACCTTCAAACTCTCGACAGCAAATAATACGTGTATATACTAGTGATCAAATTTGCAAGCTAGGTTCATATTGTCATCAAAAGATTCCTATGCTATTATGAATCCTGTCTGCAATCGTTTGCACAAACCAATAATTTTTAATCATTTTACCTTGCTTCAATACATGTTGGAGCACAAAAGAGCGTACGTTAAATATCAATGTAAAACAGCAAGAGTAAATATAGAAATGAGGGTTCACATGAAACACACATGGTGGAAAGAGGCTGTTGCCTATCAGGTATACCCAAGGAGCTTCAAAGATTCCAATGGCGACGGCATCGGCGATTTACAGGGAATGATTTCAAAACTTGATTACTTAAAGGACTTAGGAATCGATGTGATCTGGATTTGTCCGATGTACAAATCTCCTAATGACGATAATGGTTATGATATCAGTGATTATCAGGATATCATGGATGAATTTGGGACGATGGAGGACTTTGACCGGCTGCTTGCTGAAACACATAAACGCGGCATGAAGCTGATTATTGATCTTGTCATCAACCATTCGAGCGATGAGCACCAATGGTTCATCGAGTCCAGTGAATCCAAAGACAGTCCTAAACGTGACTGGTATATCTGGCGAGATGGCAAGGACGGCGCAGAGCCAAATAACTGGGAAAGCATTTTCGGCGGTTCTGCATGGGAGTATGACGAAAAGACAGGTCAGTACTTCCTTCACATCTTCTCCCGCAAACAGCCAGATTTGAATTGGGAAAACAAAGAGGTCCGTACTGCGTTATACGATATGATCAACTGGTGGCTTGAAAAAGGGATCGATGGTTTCCGCGTCGACGCAATCAGCCACATCAAAAAAGAAGAAGGCTTGAAAGACATGCCTAATCCTGAAGGAGTGCAGTATGTTTCTTCTTTTGACAAGCATATGAATGTCGATGGTATCCAGACATTCCTCGAGGAATTGAAGAATGAGACATTCTCCAAATATGACATCATGACAGTCGGCGAGGCAAATGGCGTCAGCATCGAGGAAGCCGATCTCTGGGTTGGCGAGGAACAAGGCAAGTTCAATATGGTATTCCAATTTGAGCACCTTGACCTGTGGGACTCTGAAAAGAAGGCCCTCGACCTGGCAAAATTGAAGAAAACTTTTACCCGCTGGCAGAAAGGGCTTGAAGGTCACGGCTGGAATGCGTTATTCATTGAAAACCATGATAAAGCCCGGATTGTTTCGACTTGGGGCGATGACAAGGACTACTGGCGCGAAAGTGCAACTGCGCTGGCATCGATGTATTTCTTGATGCAGGGCACGCCTTTCATCTATCAGGGGCAGGAAATCGGCATGACCAATGTCCAATTCCCTTCAATTGAGGATTATGATGATGTCGCAATCAAGAACCTCTATAAAATCCGCCGTGAAAACGGTGTGCCACATGAAGAAATTATGGATTTCATCTGGGCAACTAGCCGCGACAACTCACGTACGCCAATGCAATGGAATGACTCATCCAATGCCGGCTTCACAACAGGCAAGCCTTGGCTCGGGATGAATCCGAACTACAAAGAGGTCAATGTCGAAAATCAGCTTAATGACCCTGACTCCATTCTTCATTTTTACAAAAAAATGATCGAAATGAAGAAGGCCAATGACATTTTCACTTATGGCACATACGATTTGGTTCTCGAAAATCATGAACAAATCTATGCTTATACAAGAACATTGGACGACAAGCAAGCCCTTGTCATCTCAAACCTTACAAACGAGCCAGCAGCAGTTGAATTCAATGGATTCCCGCTTGAATCAAGCCAATTGCTGTTGAACAACTACAAGGTTGAAGAACAGGGACCGTCATTCACATTGAAGCCATATGAAACAAGAGTATATTTGAAGTGATATTAAAGGGAGTGCCGGATTTTAAATGGCACTCCCTTTTTTTCTGGTCTGATTTTTTCCAAAATTACTTTCATTCTTTTTCTCCCTCATTAAATAAGGTAATAGTCCTATTAAGAATTCACGCTAAATAGGAGGAATCCTCCTGAAAAAATTGAATTCTACATTAAGGTGGTTGATTGGCGTTTAGCTTGCTTGCTTTAGGAGAATATAACACAGGAAGGAATTGGGCCGAGAAAAGTGTTGGCAAAACAGGGGTTATGCATTAAAATAATTTTTGGCTTATAAATATGTATTTAAGGGTGAAATCATTTTGGAAAAACCATTGCGTAAAACGAGATCTACCGGGGACTTATTAGCATTTATCATTCCCTCATTAATAGGAATATTTTTCTTTATGTTACCAATCTCTTATAACGGAGAAATAACAATACCTATCGCTGTCCTATCAGGATGGCTGCAGGACTTACTTGGCGGCTCACTGCCTGCGATCATGACTGTAATCATTGTTCTGACCCTAATCGGAACATTATTAATTAAAACAATCAAACCGGAAATTCTTAACCGCAACCATTTTCTGAAAGCATTGTTTGATGTTCCAGTAGTCTGGCTGGTTGCCAGGGTATTAGGAGCAATTTTTGCGGTAATGACTTTATTTCAATTAGGACCGGAAGCAGTTTGGTCACCTAATACAGGCGGACTGCTGCTCAACGACCTTTTGCCAATCCTTTTCTCTGTATTTCTTTTTGCAGGATTGTTCCTGCCTTTATTGCTGAACTTCGGCCTTCTTGAATTGTTCGGAACCTTGATGGCCAAGATTATGCGTCCGATTTTCACATTGCCTGGACGTTCTTCGATCGATACTCTTACATCATGGCTTGGAGACGGCACGATTGGTGTTCTCCTAACAAGCAAGCAGTATGAAGAAGGGTATTATACAAGAAGAGAAGCGGCTGTCATTGGGACGACATTCTCTGTTGTCTCCATCACCTTCAGCCTAGTCGTTATTTCGCAGGTTGGTCTGGCCAAGATGTTTGTACCATTTTATTTAACTGTGACACTTGCTGGAGTGGTTGCGGCTATTATCCTTCCAAGAATCCCGCCTCTGTCAAGGAAGCAGGATACGTATTATGTGGAGCAGAACAACGACTACTCTGAGGAGAACATTCCTGATGGCTATACACCTTTCTCCTGGGGTATGGCACAGGCTGTCGATAAAGCAAGCAGCAATAAGAGCTTTAAAGATTTCTTCCTTGCCGGAATCCGCAATATCCTTGATATGTGGATGGGTGTTGCGCCAATCGTCATGGCGCTCGGAACGCTGGCGCTGATTGTCGCTGAATATACACCAGTATTTCAATGGCTAGGAATGCCGTTCATTCCGCTGCTTGAGCTGATGCAGGTTCCTGAAGCGAAGGCTGCATCAGAAACATTGATCGTCGGCTTTGCGGACATGTTCCTTCCTTCCGTAATCGGTGCTGATATTGCAAGCCCGATGACAAGGTTCATCATTGCGTCTGTTTCCGTCACACAGCTCATCTATATGTCTGAGGTCGGCGGCCTGCTGCTGGGTTCAAAAATCCCTGTCAGTTTCGGGGAATTGTTCATTATCTTCCTGCAGCGTACACTTGTGACATTGCCGATCGTTGTACTGGTTGCGCATATCATTTTTTAAGTGATGAAAATACTTAAAATGAACGTGAATCGATCTTAATACAACCGAAAAGATGTAAAACTGCGAAAACCGGATGGCGAAATGCCAGCCGGTTTTTTTATATTTCAGGAATTCCGCGAAAATGGGGTGGGATTCCGCGAAATCAGACCACAATTCCGCGAAAACTCACATTAATTCCGCGAATTTCTACGTTAATTCCGCGAACTGGAAAAAATCACTGATTTTTTCCAGCAAAAAAGAGAAGCAACACGCTTCTCTTTTAAAATACTCACCTGATTTAAAACAGCTTACTTGTTAGCACTGGAAAGATCGAATCTGTCTCAGGTCCATTCCGTAGTAAACCCATCCGCGGCGGCGGCTCCATCTCCAGCCGGCAATCGAATTGCGGCCGAGGAAGACTGGATAGAACCAGAAGCTTCTGCCATCAACCAGCCAGACGTATGTGTATCGGAACATACAACGTCTGATTCCACCTGGGTCTACTGCAAAGGCAGTCGCCTGTTCTTGCGGCACGTATGCTGGCGGCGGAGATGATGGCGGGCCTCCACCCTGGCCTCCGCCTGGCGAACCTCCTGGACCTCCAGGAAAGCTACCTGGTCCTCCTGGATACCCACCTCCGGGAATGCCACCGCCTTGACCGGGAAATCCACCACCAGGTATGCCTCCACCCTGGCCTGGAAATCCGCCTGGTCCCCCAGGGAATGTCCTTAGATCTTCCTCTTGGTAAAAGTCATATTCATCTTCAAATTGCTGATTTGGTCCATATGGGTAGAAGTTATTATAATACAAACTCATATCCCCTCTCTAAAAGTCTTCCTTGTAATGTATGCAATACGACCAATTCGGTGCTAGTTGGCACTCAGGCTTTCGATTTCTTTTTGCAGTTGGCCAGTGATTTCGTCTACCTTTGCAAAATCCATTGCTCCAATATAGATTGATTCCAGCTGGTCGCGCAGTTCTTTTGCCCGCGCCAGTGAGGCAATCGCTTCGTTCATCTTCGCTTTATACCTTCCGCCGACATCCTTGATTTCCGCTTCATATTTTTCATCTGTACCAGGTGTGATTAACTCTGAATACATATCAATGATTTCATCTGTCTCTCTTTCCGGAAAATACTCATGTGGCGCCGTGCTGTCGAATATCGCAAAGTCGAGCTCGCGGACAATGACCATATCCAGGCTGTGCGGATCAAATCCGCAATGATAGACTTCAACGTCATATCCGCGCGACTTTGCCTCGGCAGCAAGTTTTTTCAGCATGGTGGACTTTCCAGAGCCTGGACGACCTTTGATGAAGTACCTCTTGCCCACTGTTTCAGTCAGATTTGGAACAAAGTCGACTGCCCCAACCGGAGTGGCGGCACCAAGGAATCGGTCGTACACCCGCCCGCTGCCTTCTGTAGACTTACTCTCTCCGAAGAATCTCTCAATCAATCTGTTCGTTAGCTCATTTGCTTTTTCAAAATCCATGTTTTCGATATAGATTTTTTCCCACTCGTCATGGATTCTCAACGCTTCGGCAAAAAGGCTGTAGGCAGAATTGAATGCCTCACTGATTTTTTCACTAAGCTGCAGGATGGTTCCCTTGTGCTCCTGAAGCTTTCCGGAATTCCACGCCTCACCCAGATTGACATACTCCTCTACCGCTCCAGGTGCTTTCGGTTCGATGACGTGCGGCGCAGTTCCGTCAACGATCCCGGCATTCAATTTGGGAATTAACACACCATCGATTGATTTGTTATCTGATGAGCAATACAGGAATTGAACATCATAGCCTTTTTCAAGCCATTCATTGCCGATCTTTTTCATGAGCGATGATTTTCCCGTTCCTGGTCCGCCCTTCAATATGAATAGCCGGGACAAGCCCTGCAAGCTGGAATCATATAAGCTGTAAAAACCGCGAGCCGTGTTGCCGCCGGCAAAGTAGTTCAGGATTTTTCCTGACATAAAATCGCACTCCCTCCAGCCGTTCTTATAAACGGCAAGTTTTCGCTTCCTCCTTATCTATATGCAGGTGATTTGTTCTGGGTGAATGCCCAGACACCATTTCGAATTTGTCTATTTTGAGAACTATTTCCCGGGCAAGTGACGTTCTTCACAGATAATCACAGCGCTTTCACAAATCATTCACAATAAACACAAATATGTGTGCAGTACATCACACTACCGTTTTTTCCAAAAAGTTAGGATGTAAGTGTGAAAGGCTCATTCAGATACATGGCTGGATTTGACTGCCTTATTTTTGGAGCGAAAAGAGCCTTGGAAAACAATCAAGGGGGGAAAAAAGTGAATAAACCTATCATCCATTTCATCATCAGTGCTCTTCTTGGACTCGGGATTGGTTATATAGCCTTCGATGTCATTCCTGGAAATGACGGCCAGGAACAAGAAGTCACGACTGTCAATGAGTCTTCAAAGCCTGCAGAAACGGCCAAGGAAGAAAAAGAGTCCACTGATACCACTTCCACTGCCGCTGGCGAGGAGAACATCCTTCAAGCGAAAGGCTGCCTTGGCTGCCACTCAGTAGAAGCCTTGAACCTTACTGGCGGAGCAACCGGACCTGATCTTTCCGATGCATTCACCAATGTCGAGGGCAAGCATGGCAAAGCAATCGAAGAATTCCTTAAAGAACCTACCTCAGCAGTCATGTCCGGCGTAATCGGCGGCAACCCGTTGACGGAGGAAGAAATAAATCAAGTTGTAGAAGTGTTGAAAGAAGCTTCTGAAAAATAAACCAAAGGTGGTGCAGTGTTAATGAAAAAATGGGTTCCCGCAGCTTCCGGGCTGCTAGCCGGCTTCATGGCGGCAACTGTATTCTTTGCTGATTTTTCAACAGGACCTAAAGGAACGGCAAGCAATGACACCGCAAACAAGTCAAACGCTGAAAAGGTCTATGTTCCTTATGGCGAGCTAGACGAGTACTACATGCTTTCATCAGGCGGTCATTCAGGTCAGCTATTCGTATACGGATTGCCTTCCATGAGGAAGATCCGTACCGTGCCGGTGTTCACGCCTGATCCGGCCACTGGATATGGCTTCGACACAAAATCAAAAGAAATGCTTGGCGGTTACACATGGGGAGATTTCCACCACCCGGCCATTTCCGAGACAAATGGCGAATATGATGGCAAATTCGTGTTTGCGAATGACGTAGCCAATAACCGAATCGCGGCGGTTGACTTAAGCACCTTCCATACGGCAGACATCATGGAAATGCCGAACATGGGTGGACCGCACGCAGGGACATTCGTTACACAGAACACGGAATACATTGTCATGCCTACCCGTTTCTCGGTTCCAATTGGAAAAGAGTACGCTCCACTGGATGAATTCGAGGAGAAATATAAAGGCGTCGTTTCCATGGTCACATTCGACCAGGAAAAAAAGGACTTCGATCTGGCATATCAGATCATGCTTCCGCCTTGGTCATATGACCTTTCTGACGCTGGTAAAAAGGTCTCTGGCGACTGGATTGTCATGACAACTTACAACACAGAATTCGCAACGACGAATAACGAAATCAACGCATCGCAGAATGACCGCGACTATATCGTCCTGCTGAACTGGAAAGAGCTTGAGAAAAAAGTGGCAGCTGGTGAGTATGAAGAAGTCAATGGCGCGAAGATGATTGACCCTCGGAAGCACAAGGGTTCGATTTACGCATTACCTGTAGCGAAATCACCGCACGGCGTTGATGTCACTCCGGACGGAACACGCTTCATCGCATCTGGTAAGCTGGCACCATTAATGACTGTATTCTCATTCGAAAAAGCATTTGAAGCCATCAAGGCTGGCGATTTTGAAACCGAGAAATTCGGTATTCCTGTCTTGCCTTATGACAAGGTTGTAGAACGTGAAGTTGATCCTCCTGGAGCATTAGGACCTCTTCACACTCAATTCGATGACAGAGGCAATGCCTACAATACGATGTTCATTTCATCTGAGATCGTCAAATGGAAAATCGATACGGGAGAAATTCTTGACCGTACACCTGTCCACTATTCACCAGGACACTCAACGGCAACTGAAGGTGACACAGCATCTCCGGATGGCAAATGGATTGTGTCGCTGAACAAAATCGCGAAGGACAATTTCCTGTCAGTTGGACCTTCACACCCTGAATCAATGGAACTGATCGATATCTCAGGAGATAAAATGTCCCTGACTTACACGGCTCCGGTCGATCCTGAACCGCACTACGCACAGACGATCCACCGTGACAAAATCAAGACAATCACGATATACGAGAAAGATGAAAACCGCGAGCACTCCGTTTGGAAACAGGAAGACACACGGATTGAGCGCAAAGGCAATGAAGTCCATGTATATGGTATCGCCATGCGTTCCAAGTTTGTCTTCGACGCAAAAGCGGAGCGTCCAGACGAAATTAAGGTCAAGCAGGGCGACAAGGTGGTTATCCACTTAACAAACATTGACCTTGACCAGGATATCACCCACGGCTTCGGCATCATGGACCACGACCTGAACTATGAAGTCCAGCCTGGCCAGACAAGCACGATTGAATTTACCGCTGAAAAAGCTGGTACATTCCCAATCTACTGCACAAACTTCTGTTCAGCGCTCCACCAGGAAATGAGCGGCTACATGTTAGTTGAACCGAAATAACTTGGCAAGCTGAATATGGAAAAGGGTATTGAGTTTTCAGCCGATACCCTTTCTCCCTTTTTAAAAAGTTTTAAGTCTAGAAATTTTGCAGCGCCAAAAATTGACGCTTGCAGATTTCTTTTAGGAGATGATTCAGATGGCAAAGAAATTATCTGCTGGTTCTATGGCTAGTCTTATCGGGGCTGCAGCAATGATTTTTGCCTCTATCAAATTCCCCTGGTGGGGGATGAAGTTTTACGCACCGCAATATATGGAGGGGCTGGATATCATCGTTTATCCCAGCAAGCTTGAAGGAGACATTGATATCGTAAACGGCTTGAATCATTACATCGGCATGGCGCCTTTCAGCAATGAAAGCTTTCCTGAACTGCAATATCTGCCTGGCCTGGTCATGGGACTTGTGGCAATCATCATCATTGTCGCTTTAGTGAGAAAGAAATTCTTGCTATATGTACCACCAGCACTGCTTGCTGTCGGTGGAGCCCTTGGCATTTACGACATGAACCGCTGGCTTACGAAATTTGGAACAGAGCTTGACCCTAAGGCACCAATTGAGCTAGAACCGTTCGTTCCACCGATTATTGGAGAAAACATCCTTGCGAACTTTGTGACACACAGTTACTTTACGACAGGATCATTCCTGCTTGGAGCAGGCTTCCTGCTAACCCTTCTGCCATTCTGGCTGGAGCGTCGGAAATGAACAGGATATTGATCTTATTTGTTGGGATAGGCGTCTGGATTTTATCCACCCTGCCTGTCTCGGCAGATGTATCCCTGCAGCAGCTGATTGATGAAACTCCAATGAACGGTGAACTGATTTTAGAGAACAAGCAATACGAGGGCAATATCGAGATTACGAAACCGATTACGATTATCGGAAAAAAAGACACAACGATCCGCGGCGACGGAAAAGGTAATGTCGTCCTGATCAAAGCCTCGAATGTCACAATGAAAAACTTAACAATACAAAACGGCAGCCTGAACAGGAACTCCGATGAAGAATATTCGGGGATCCGCACGATGGGAGATCACAACCAGTTTATTAATCTAGTTATCCACGATGTTTACCATGGTCTCTATATTAATAGTTCTAACCACACTCTCGTAAAAAATGTAAAAGTCACCGGGCAAGGCACCGGAAAGCTTGGCAGCCAGGGAAATGGCATCCAGCTTGTGCGCACGTCCAACAATATTATTGAAGATTGCACGATTTCCAAGACACGCGACGGAATCTACGTCGAATACGCGGATAAAAACGAAATCCGCAACAATTATGTAAGTGAAACACGCTATGGCCTGCACTATATGTACTCAAACGATAATACCTTTTACAAAAACCGTTTCAATAAAAATACTGGCGGTGCGGCCATCATGCACTCCCAGAATATCGTGCTGAAGGAAAACCAATTCTCCTTTAATCAGGGATCCCGTTCATTCGGGCTCATCATCCAAACGAGCACCAGCAATACCGTTTTGGACAATGAATTTTACCTGAACCAGCGCGGCATTTACCTGGAGCAATCCACGCAGAACAAGATTGAGGGAAACAAGTTTTTCCACAATGACATCGGTGTGGAGCTATGGACCACGTCCACTTCCCAGGTATTCACGAAAAATCATTTCGAGCAGAACATTGCCAATGTCCTGACGATTGGCGCGGAATCTTATAATCAATGGAATCAAAACGGGATGGGCAACTACTGGGGCACAGAGCTTTCGGTCCTCGACCTGGACCAAAACCAGATTGGTGACTCTCCTGTTGAATATAGATCGTCCCTTTACAAACTGGTAGAGGATAATGAGCTGGCTTATTTATTTTTAAAAAGCCCGGCCATCAAAATCTATGAAAAAATCAATGAAGTCTTAAGCACCCAGAAAGTGATGGTAGTGGATGAATTCCCGCTGACTGAGAAGGAAAAGGAATCTCCACCATGGATGCTGCTTTTCATTCCGACTATCGCGATTGCGGGTTGGATTTTTACCAAAAAGAGAAGGAGTCGTTTATCATGAACTACATTTGGAAGGAATGGCTTGAACAGTCACGCGGGAAAGGCCTCTGGCTCGGCCTGGCCATGGTCATGCTGACTTCCATCTTCCTGTTGATGGAAGCACGCTCATATCCAGATGAACTCGGATTTGACGCCTTTCTTCTCTCGCTATACGACATGAATATTTACCTTGTGCCAATCTTCGCGCTCTTCATTTCCTCATTTTCAATTTTCCAGGAAAAAGAGCTGAAGACCTCGATGATCTTATTGACGAAGAAAGAATCGAACCGAAGCCTGATGCTGAAAAAAACCATTGCGATCCAGACGGTCGTCATCGGCGTGTTTGTCGGCTGGTACTTCATTCTCGCCATCGCGATGAAATGGTTCCTGCAATTCCAGCTAACCAGCTTCATCTATTTTCTCGTAACAGTTGTGGTACTGCTGTTGATTTTCAACCAGCTGGGACTGTTTTTGGGGAACATCACGAACACGAAAATGCAGCTGATCGGCGCAACGATTTTCACATGGTTCCTGTTCGTATTCCTGATCGACCTGGCGTTCATCCAGTACGTACCTTCTGTTTCCTATGAAAATGTCAAACTGTTTTCGTGGCTCTACTTCCTGGATCCATTGCACACATTACGCTTTTTCCTAGAGACATCGCTCGGATTATTCTCGCTGAACAATATGTCGCGACTGATGGAAAAAATGATCTGGATGGCTCCATGGAAGTTTCTCTTGATTGACCTGGCCTTCTGGATGATTCTGTTCTTCGAGCTCTCCATCCTGTTCCGCAGCAAGGGGGAAAAATCATGATTGAAATCAAGAACCTGTCACAATCCTATAAAAACAAGCAAGTCTTGAAAGATATCAATTTGACAATTGAAAAGAATGAATACTGCGCTCTGGTGGGACGGAACGGTGCCGGTAAGTCGACGCTGATCCGTTCGATTCTCGGTTTGCAGCCTGTTAAAAAAGGCTCGATTACGCTTGGAGGCTTTCCAAATTCGAAAGGAGACTGGAAGAAAATCGTTTCCTATCTCCCTGAAAAATTCCACCTCTATCCGCATCTGACTGGTGAAGAGAATATGCGCTTTTTCGCATCGCTTGGAACTGAGGAGATTGACGAAAAGAAGATTGAGGAGAAACTGAAGATGGTCTCTTTATGGGAAGACCGGCATAACCAGGTGAAGGGCTACTCCAAAGGGATGCTCCAGCGCCTCGGACTCTGCGTCATGCTCTATTACGATACAGAAGTATTGATTCTCGATGAGCCAACAAGCGGACTTGATCCGCTCGGCCGTGAGGAAATTTTGCAAATCCTGAAGTCCCTATCCGGTAAAACGATTTTCATGGCATCGCACCATATGGATGAAATCAAACAAATCTGTAGCCATGTCGCATTTTTGGAAGATGGAAAAATGACAAAGTATACCGTTGATGAATTCCTGAATGAACACTTCAAAGGAGCGGATTACAAATGAAAAAATTACTCGCAGGCTTCGTATTATTGATGCTTCTTCTAGCTGGCTGCAGCTCAGGTTCGGATTTTGAAATCAATTTAAAGGAAGCACCTAAGTACAAGGCTGGTGAAAGCTACCCAGTTGTCATTGAAGTTATGAAGGATGGCGAGCCGGTGAACGGCCTGAAATTTGTTGCTTTCCTTGAGATGGCGAAGATGGACCATGGCTCAATTGAACTTGATTTTAAGGACAAAGGAAATGGTATCTATGAATCCAGTGGCGAACTACCGATGGCGGGTGAATGGATTGCCAATATCGAAGGAGAAGCCGACGGCTCTGCTTTTGAACATGTGATTACATTCGAAGTGGAAAAGGAATGATCCAACATGAAACTTAAAACACTTCTGATACTTGTGCTGCTGGTGGCCGGTATGATTCTTGGGGGCTGCCAGCAGGATAACAAGGAACCTGTAGCTGAGAACAACTCAAGTGAGCAGAAAGCAGAGGAAAGCTCGAATGACGGATTTCAGGCTGATGACAAAGTCGTCACCATCAATGGCAAGGTGCTCAGCTATGAAGACCTGCAATTTTATCAGCTGATGAACAAGGTTGATATCGAGCTGAACCGCGCCGTCGATGAAAAGAATCTGCAGGGCGAGGAACTGACGGAAAAAATGGCCTATTGGGATGAGCAGTTAAAGTATCATGATAACTTCAACGTCAATCTATCAAAAATGATGGAGCAGCATACCATGTACCTGCTTGCCAGAGAAAAAGGACTTGGCGTAGAGACTGCTCAGGTTAGCAAGACCGTTGAAGATTTCACAGCCAAAGTCGCACAGAATGAAGTGGCATCACAGCTAGTATCTGGCTTTCCTTCAGATGCGTACGAGAACAGGCTGAGCAACTATTTCACCGAAAAGCTGCTCACATTGCAAATTTACGAAACTCTTAAGGCCGATGTCGTAAAAGAGAAGCCTAATGCTTCCGAAAAAGAAGTCGCTTATGACACTGCCAAGAATTACGAAGAACTATACCAATCCCAAATCGCTAGTTTGGAGATTAAAATTAATGCAACTGAGCATGAGTAGTTCAGTAATATGGAAAACAGCCTGAGCTCAATCTAAGGCTGTTTTTTGTTTAAAGGATAGACCTTCGCACAATTATTCTGCTTTTGCTCATGAACCTGTCATAATTCAGGGCTTATCGTGACAGCTTTTCCGCTTTCACTCGCGAACCTGTCACGATTCCGAGGTTTTCTTGACAGCTTTTCGGCTCTCACACCCAAACCTGTCACGATTCCGAGGTTTTCTTGACAGCTTTACGGTTCTTACACCCAAACCTGTCACGATTCCGAGGTTTTCTTGACAGCTTTTCGGCTCTCACACCCAAACCTGTCACGATTCCGGCGTTTTCATGACAGCTTTACGGCTCTTATACCCAAACCTGTCACGATTCCGAGGTTTTCTTGACAGCTTTTCGGCTCTCACACCCAAACCTGTCACGATTCCAGGGTTTTCTTGACAGCTTTACGGCTCTTACACCCAAACCTGTCACGATTCCGAGGTTTTCTTGACAGCTTTACGGCTCTTTCACCCAAACCTGTCAGAATCCTTATCCTATTAAGAAAAACATCTATACTTTCACCAGTTCTGCATATTTCCCTGCAACGGCACTGATCAATTGGTTCGGTGCCAATTCGACCTGGAAGCCGATTTTCCCTGCACTGACGATGATTGTTTCAAGCTCCTGGGCGCTCTCATCCAAAAATGTCGGATAATCCTTCTTCATGCCAACTGGCGAACAGCCACCGCGAATGTAGCCGGTGAATTTCTGGATGTCCTTGACAGGAAGCATTTCCACATTCTTTTCCCCGGCTTCCCTCGCAGCTTTTTTCATGTCCAGCTCCGCTTCCACCGGGATGACAAAAACGTATATATCCTTGCTGGAGCCTACAACAACCAGCGTTTTGTAAACCTGTGCCGGATCGCGGCCAATCTTCCCCGCAACGGCAACACCATCGATCTTGTCATCCTTTGAATCATACGTAAGAATCTCATACGGCACTTTCTGCGTATCAAGAATCCTCATCGCGTTCGTTTTAACCTTCGCCATCCTGGTTCCTCCTTAACTGAGGGTATTTAGGATAATTTTACCTTATGGAGGATAGCCGATTCAATCCTGGTCTCTTCCAGGTCAGTCTCTAAGGCTGGAGTTTTCGAGATTCCGATTCACATTAACAGCCTTCCTGCCTACAGAAATATACGTTATGCCAGCTAACTCTGCCTCAACCAAGCCATAGCAATTCCTTCCGTCAAAAATAACCGGCTCCCGCATGAATAATGGGTAACGTTCTAAATCATATTGAGTGATTTGTGGCCACTCGGTCATGATGAAGACAACATCCGCTCCTTTAATCGCCAAATCTACGGAGTCAGCACAATAAAGCCGGTTGCCGAAAAACTCCTCGACTTTTTCAACAGCTGCTGGATCATACACCGAAATGTCAACCTGTTCTTCAAGCAGCTGGGCAACGAGCTCGATTGCGGGTGCCTCACGGATGTCGTCAGTATGAGGCTTGAACGCCAGCCCCAGCACCGCCGCCCTCTTTCCTTCCAGGCTTCCGAACATCTCTTTCGCTTTTAAAAAAAGCTGCTGTTTCTGCCTGCTGTTCACCTCAATCACGGAACGCAGAATTTTAAAATCATAGTTATAGTAATCTGTCAGTTTTTCAAGCGCCTTTGTATCCTTCGGGAAACAAGAACCGCCATAGCCAATTCCCGCTTTTAAAAATTGGCTGCCGATCCGCTCGTCCATGCCCATTCCTTTTGCCACATCTTCAATATTTGCTCCTGTGTGCTCACAGAGATTGGCCACCTCATTGATAAAACTGATTTTCGTTGCCAAAAATGCATTGGAAGCATACTTAATGAGCTCTGCACTGCGTATATCTGTCTGGATAATCGGCCTGCCAAAAGGTTCATAAATACTCGCAACTGCACTGCCCGCTTCACGGTCATCCGTGCCGATGACAATCCGGTCAGCATGAAACGTATCCAGAATGCCAGAGCCTTCACGGAGGAATTCAGGATTTGAAACGACTTTCACATGAATATTGCCTGGAATGATATCCTGAAGCATCTGATAAATCCGCTCGTTTGTCCCTACCGGCACGGTGCTTTTAATGACAACGACAGCATCCCTGGTTAAACAGGCTCCGATATCAGCAACCGCTGCTTCTAAATAGCCTAGATTTGCCGATCCATCCTCGTCTTCAGGCGTTCCGACAGCGATGAATATATACTCAGCCTCAGTGCAGGCTGCTCTTGAGTCAGATGTAAAATGAAGTCTTCCCTCATCGAGATTCTTTTTCAGCATCTCTTCAAGTCCCGGTTCATAAATCGGGCATCTCCCTTTTGAAAGAGTGCTGATTTTTTGTTCATCTATATCAAAACAGGTCACATTGTAACCAACTTCAGCAAAACAAACTCCCGTGACAAGGCCAACATAGCCTGTCCCGACAACTGTGATTTCCATATTGGCCCTCCAATCATTGATGCCTCCATTTTATCATGCAGACATGACCATCTTATCCAAGATGCTCAATTTGGTAAAAACTTGTCTATCCAAATTTTTAGTGGGTAAAAGGAAAATAGCATGATTTTCACTAAATAAGGAAAAATTAGTTATTATGAAGAATTTTGAGGAGGATTGTTGATGAACGATTATACATCAAAGCTGCCACGTTTTCCTGAACCCTACTGGCGAAAAACTGCTGAACTGCCAAAATTCCCTAAGCTCCAGGAGGATTTGAAGGTCGATGTCGCTGTTGTTGGCGGCGGAATTACCGGTTTGACCTCTGCCTATCTCCTGGCCAAGGCCGGGGTTAAGGTTGCCGTAATTGAAGCCGGTTCAATATTGAACGGAACCACCGGGCACACAACCGCAAAGCTGACCGCACAACACGGTGTGGTTTATGATGAGCTGATCAACCATCATGGTGAGGATAAGGCACGTCTTTACTATCAGGCCAACTATGACGCTGTGCAATTTGTTAAAAACCTTGTAAAAGAGCAGCAGATTGACTGTGATTTATCGGAAGAGGATGCTTATATCTACACGAATTCCGACAAAGAAATGGAAAAGTTCCTGAAAGAATTCAAAGCTTACGAAAAACTTGGAGTTAATGGCAGCGAGTATGTTTCTGAAGTACCCCTGCCTGTAGAAGCGAAAGCTGGTATTGTGATGCGCAACCAGGCCCAGTTCCACCCGCTCAAATTTTTAAAGCATCTGGTTGAGCGTTTTACTGAAATGGGAGGACAAATTTTCGAAAATACTACTGCGGTGGATATGGAGGAAGGCTCCGAGCCTGTCGTTACAACCCGCGATGGTCATAAGGTGCACTGCAAACAGATGATTGTCAGCACGCATTATCCTTTCTATGATTTAAAAGGGTTTTATTTTTCACGGATGACACCGGAAAGATCTTATGTGCTGGCTGTTAAAACTGAAAAAGAATTCCCAGGAGGCATGTTCATTAATGCCGAGCAGCCTACCCGCTCGCTCCGATATACAGACTGGAACGGTGAAAAAATCGTCCTGTTTGGCGGGGACAGCCATAAAGTCGGCCATAAAACGAATACGCACCAATACTATGAAGCACTCGAGGCATTTGCCCACCAAACATTTGGCGTAAAGGAAATTCCGTTCAGATGGTCCGCACAGGATCCAGTTCCTTTCGATAAAATTCCATTTGTCGGCCAATATTCAACCGACACTGAGAATATTTATGTGGCCACCGGCTATCGAAAATGGGGAATGTCCAATGGAATCAATGCCGCCATTTTGTTAAGCGATCAAATTTTGAAGAAGGATAACCCGTATACAGAGGTATTTGACCCGCAGAGGTTCAAGGCTGACCCAGAATTGAGGAAGATTATCTCTACGAATGCCCATATCGCCAAGACACTTGTCAAAGGAAAGCTGGAGCGCCCATCAAATCAGGCGACATCGCTTGATAATGATGAGGGTGCAGCTGTAACAGTCAACGGCAAGCGTGCTGGCGCCTACCGCGATGAAGACGGCCAGCTGCACGTCGTCGATACAACCTGTACCCATATGGGCTGCGAGCTCGAATGGAACAACGGAGAACGCACATGGGACTGCCCGTGCCACGGCTCCCGTTTCTCTTATAAAGGAGATGTCATTGAAGGCCCAGCAGAACTACCGTTGAAGAAAGTCGATTTAGAATAGGAGAAAGCCGCCACTCCAGACTGAGTGGCGGCTTTCATTTTGTCCAACAGAGATTATATTGCTCCCAACATATTGCTTCAAATGGAAATTATATCGCTCCCAACGGGGATTATATCGTTTCTAACAGGAATTATATCGCCCCCAATGGGGATGAAAACCCAACTAACCGGAAATAACCTCTATTACTATCCCTTATCAGCCAAAAGTGTCTTATGAATCCAGATGCTTGCCTGCATTCCGTCTCCCATCGCGATGGTTGTCTGTTCAGAATGGGCAACAAGGTCACCAGCAGCCCAGACGTTATCGACATTTGTCATTTTGGTTCGTGGGTCGACTAATACATGCTTATTCTTATGAAGGTCGACGCCAAGCTGCTGTGCGAGCTGCGACTTCACTTCATTTCCTCCAAAGGCCATGAAGCCACGCTCTGAAGTCAAATTCTCACCATTCGCGAGTACAACTCCCCTGAAATCAGACCCGTCTGCCAGCACCTTTTTAATCGGCCCTTCGACATACTTAATGCCTTTTTCCTTCATTTCAACCATTTTTTCCTCATCTACTTCTTTATTTTCATGATTCACATACGTGAGTTCATCTGTAAAATAATTCAGTGTCAGTGCCATGTTGGCACCAGGATTACCCGAGCCCATCACGATTGTGGACTTGTCTTTCACTTCATGGCCATCGCAATCCGGACAAATATACACGCTGATTCCAAGCGTTGGCATCAGCTCCGGAAAGGGGGGAATTCGGTCCATGACTCCCGTGGCCAGAAGCATGGTCTTCGCCTTGTATGTGTAGCCGCTCTCTGACCTAACTTCGAACCCATTCTCCAACTTTTCGGCACTTTCAGCCTTGCCAATCACGAACTCGACACCATATTGCGCCGCCTGCTTACGGCCGACTTCTCTTAAGTAAGGTCCGCTTACTCCATCCGGATAGCCAAGGATATTATGGTAGCTCTGGCAAATCGCCGACCGGCCATCGCCTGCATCCAAAACCATCACATTATGATCGTATCGCCCTAGCTGAATCGCCGCCTGGAGCCCGGCAATCCCGCCTCCAACTATAAGGCAATCGTACATACCGATCCACCATCCTTTATAAAAAGTTTCATAATTGAATGTTTCCCTTTTTAAAGGTGTGGTAATCGGGTTTATTCAAGGCACTATATTCTTGAGTAATTTTCTCAATATTTTTACTAACACTAGTTTTGTCGAACACCTTCAAATTACTACTTTGGCACTATGAATTCAGTTATAATAAAAGGGAGGTGGATAATAATGACAAATACAGTCGCGAAAAAACCAAGATTACTGCTTTATGTAATTTTAGCCTCTTTGATTCTAGCAACGAATTACATTCTTTACCGTACTCCGATATTCGGACCAGTCCCTGAGGGCGCCGTCATCGGTTCCTTGCTTGACCTATTAATCATTTTGCCTCTGTTGACTTACTTCATGGTCATTCGGAAAAGATATTCACTAAAGTATATGGGAATCGTCATATTTGCTGGATTTGCCGCAGCCTACTTCATCGTCCCCCAGCAGCATTTATCGGATTACCCCTTCCTGCCCTATCTCTTGATTGTTTCGGAAGGCGCATTCCTGCTGGTTGAACTATATATTGCCTACACCGTCATCACCAGGCTTCCAAAACTGCTGAAAGAGTATAAGACACTGGCCAGCCGAAATTCATTCTTTCTTTTCAACATTCGAAAAGCTGTAGAAACAAGCCTGCCAGATCATACTGCAGCCAGAATCCTTGTCACTGAATTTTCCATGTTCCATTACTCTCTCTTCTCCTGGAAAAAGAAAGTTCAGATCGATCACGGCATGGCTTTTACCTATCATAAAAAAACAAGTGTGAATGCTGTCTACATCATGATCATTCATGCCATCGCGATTGAATCGGTTGGCCTGCATTACTTCCTGCATAGCTGGAACCCAATTGTTTCCTATATCCTGCTAATTTTGAACATATACGGCATTCTGTTCATGCTGGCCGAGCTCCAGGCCACACGCCTGACGCCATTTTTGCTGACAGCGGACCATTTGTTATTGCAGACTGGGTTTTCAAGTTCGATGAACCTGCCTTTAAGCAATATCAAGGAAATCAAACGTTACGAAAGGCCGGAAAAATTCAGCAGAAAAGAGCAAAAAGGACTTTTTGATGCCAGGGTGCCTGATTTGATCCAGGAAAAGCCAATGTTTGAAATACTGCTATATGAGCCGCAAGATGTCCACTTTATCTATGGCTTGAAACGAAAAGCGAACCGAATCGTCCTAAATGTTGACGAACCAGATGTTTTTTACCATGAATTGCAGCGGTCACTCCCAGAGTGATCGCTTTTTTAATGCTGAATATAAATAATCTCTCGATCAATACGGTTAATCTCTCGATAAAAAGCATTATTCTCTCGATGAATCGAAAAAATCTCTCCATAGAAGTAAGTAATCTCTCACTCAACCCAAATAATCTCCCATTTATCCAAAAAAAGTAAAAACCCAGCCGTACATTCACGACCGGGTTCCATAATAGTTATGCATTATATACTTCTAAAATTCGTTCTAATGAAAGCTCAGAAGTGGTGGCATAGACGATATCGGCATTCTCGAAGCTTTCCTTTGGTCCCACAGCAACAGCGAACATTCCCGCAGATTTAATGGCTTGTACGCCTGCCGCGGCATCCTCGACACCGATGCATGCTTCAGGCTCCACACCAAGCATTTCAGCCGCGCGCAGGAAAACCTCCGGATGCGGCTTGCCGTTCACAACGGTCTTTGCGTCAACGATGATATCGAATTCGGATTTCATTCCAAGTGACTCCATCACGGTGAACGCATTCTTGCTTGCAGAAGCCATGCCCAGCTTGAGTCCCTTTGCTTTAATATCCGTAATCAGCTCTTTGATCGCCGGCAAAAGATCAGCGGGTGTGATGTTCTGGATAAGCGTAAGGTAATGATCATTTTTCTTGTCTGCCAATGCATCTTTTTCCTCAGCCTTGAAGTCCCCCGTCCGGCCGCCCAACTCAAGGATTTTCTCAAGGGAATCCATCCGGGAAACACCCTTTAGCTCCTCGTTATCCTCACGGGTAAAAGTAATCCCCAAATCCTCAGCCAGCGCCTGCCAAGCTAAAAAATGATATTCAGCTGTATCCGTAATGACGCCATCAAGGTCAAAAATAAACGCATTTAGTGGTCTTGTCATGGTCAAACTCCTTTCATGATTCGTTCTCATATCTTCACGAATCATATTGTTGTAGTGATATTAGACATTTTGACTTCATTCATGCTTCAAAATGTCTATTAAAACTTGTTTCTTAGACATTTTGGATCCATTCTCACTTCAAAATGTCTATTAAAGCCTGTTTCTTGGACATTTAATTCCATTTGCACCTCAAAATGTCTATTAAAGCCTGTTTCTTAGACAATTCAATTCCATTCGCACTTCAAAATGTCCATTAAAATCTGTTTCTTAGACATTTCAGGTCCATTCACACTTCAAAATGTCTATTAAATCCTGTTTCTTAGACATTTCAAATCCATCCGCACTTCAAAATGTCCATTAAAACACACTTCTTGGACATTTCGAGTCCATTAAAGCCGCGATATGCTGCCGCGCGGCCGTATTATTGAGAGAGACCTTCAGGCTGCCCCAAAGATCTCTCAGCATTTTTATTTTAGTTTTACAGTTAGCTCGCCTTCTGCTGGAATTGTGACTTCCTCGCCGTAAAGCTTCATTGCAAGTTCTGGTCCTTGCTGTGTGAGGACGACGTTTTCCTGGTTCACTTCTACCTTGATGTAGTGGTCACGGTAGATGATGTTGAAGCTGTACTGGTTCCATGCTTTAGGGATGAATGGTGCGAATGATAATGTACCTTCAGCCGTGCGCATGCCCGCGAAGCCCTGGACGATACCCAGCCATGCCCCTGTCATGCTTGTGATGTGCAGCCCGTCTTCTGTGTCGTTATTGTAGTTATCAAGGTCAAGGCGCGCTGTGCGGTTGTACATTTCGTATGCCTTCTCTTCCATTCCAAGCTCTGCAGCTAGTACTGCGTGGATACTTGGGGACAGTGATGACTCATGGACTGTCATTGGCTCATAGAATTCAAAGTTGCGGCGCTTCTCTTCTTCTGTGAACTCATGGTTGAAGAAGTACAAGCCTTGAAGAACATCTGCCTGTTTGATGAAGCAGCTGCGCAGGATTTTATCCCATGACCAATTCTGGTTGATCGGTCGGTCTTCAGCTGAAAGCTCATCAACAGTCATCAGGTCTTTATCAAGGAATGTATCGTGCTGGACGAATACACCTTTTTCTTCATCGTACGGGAAGTACATTTTCTCAATGATATCCTGCCATTTCGCAAGCTCATCATCTGAGAATTCAAGGCCTGCGAGGCGCGCCTCATGGCCGTTTTGCTTCAAGGATTCGATCACTTCAAGTGTGTAGCGAAGTGTCCAGACAGCAATACGGTTTGTATACCAGTTGTTGTTGACATTGTTTTCGTATTCGTTCGGTCCTGTTACGCCGTGCATCATATAAACATTCTTGGACTTGCTGAAGTGGACACGATCTGCCCAAAAACGGGAGATGCCGGCAAGCACATCGATTCCATATTCATGAAGATAATCTTTATCTCCTGTGTAGTTTACATAATTATAAATTGCATAAGCAATCGCGCCGTTACGGTGGATCTCTTCAAACGTGATTTCCCACTCATTGTGGCACTCGACGCCTGTAAAAGTAACCATTGGGTAAAGTGCACCATTCAGTCCCTGCTGCTTCGCATTGTGGTATGCACCATCAAGCTGGTTGTGGCGGTAAATCAACAGGTTGCGCGCAACCTCTGACTCTGCAGTAGACAAGTATAATGGAATTGCGTACGCTTCTGTATCCCAGTAAGTCGCACCGCCATACTTTTCACCTGTAAAACCTTTTGGTCCAATGTTCAAACGGGAATCTTCCCCATAATAAGTAGAGAACAGCTGGAACAGGTTGAAACGAATTCCCTGCTGCGCCTCGTCATCGCCTGCGATTTCAACATCAGCGATTTCCCAGCGGCTTAGCCAGCCATTTCTGTGCTCTTCCAACAGCTGATCAAAGCCTTTTTCAACAGAACGACCTAGGACTTCACGCCCTTTAGAAACAAGCTCGCCAGCTTCATAGTCCCGGTCTGTTGTGACAGCAATATACTTGTAAAGGGTTACAGTTTGTCCCTGCTCGGCCTTAACTTCAATCACATTTTCCACGTATTCTTCTTTTTCACTGACTTCAACTTTAGCTACATTTCCATCGACAACCGTTTGCATAGTTGTCGCAACTTGGAATGTTGGAGTACCGAATGGGTTGTCTTTTGTTTTCATTACAAGACTGCCAGTATGTTCTGAGGCATCCCTGCTAATTTCGTACCAGAAGTCTTCATCATAGTTTGAATCTTCGTTGCGCACGTCTCCATCCAAATAAGGAACAAAGGTAACGTTTCCATTATAGTTCTTGGCAGTAACTGAATACTTGATCGCTGCCAGTTCTTTATCAGCAACCGACAGGAATCGGATTGCTTCCACTTCCGTTTCCTTGCTGTTCTGAACGACTGTAAAACGGCGTGTCAAGACACCGTGCTGCATATCAAGTTCACGGTAGTAATCCTTCACTTCTGCTTTGTTAAGGTCGAGTTCCTCTCCGTCAACAAATACTTTTATGCCGATAAAGTTCGTTGAGTTAATGACCTTGCCAAAATAGTGCGGATAGCCATTTTTCCACCATCCTACACGCGTTTTATCTGGAAACCAGACGCCTGCAATATATGAACCGCGATGGAAGTCTCCAGTATATGTTTCTTCAAAATTTCCGCGCATGCCCATATGGCCATTTCCAAGGCTTGTGATGCTTTCTGCAAGGCGGAAATCTTCTCTATGCAAGTCCGTTTCGACGATCTTCCAGCTATCAATCCCAAATAATCTTTTCATAGCTTTTATCTCCTTTTAGAAGTTGTACAAACGTTTGCACTATTATATCATGAATTTCCGCAAAAATGACAAAACCAAAGGTGATATTTTTGTGTCATCCTGAACTTATTATTATTTTACTATTATAATCCGGTAATAAACTTTTTCACCTACCTAGTTAGTACATATGTTATAAATTTTCAGAAAACTAATATAATCTAAAAGAACTAAATAAGGAAGGGTGAAACAGTTATGAGCATACGATTTTTCAAGGTTGCTGCGGTCTATTTTGTCATTGCTATTATTATAGGAATTGTTATGGGAATCGCGCATGACTTCACACTGACCTCGGTGCATGCCCATTTAAATCTGCTTGGCTGGGTATCAATGGCCCTGTTCGGGACGATTTATTATCTTTTTCCTGCAGCAGGGAACAGCAAGCTCGCATCTAAGCATTTCTGGCTGCATAACATCGGGGTGCCCGTCATGCAGGGTGGGATCACATTATCCATGTTGATAGGGGGAGTCATCTTCACCGTCTTTGCTATCCTTGGGTCACTGGTCATCGTTCTCGGAGGCATTCTGTTCCTGGTGAATGTGTTTAGACATGTAAAAGCATAATATTGACCATGAAAGACAGCTGAATAACTGAGAAAAGCTGCGACCAAATGTTTTGGCCGCAGCTTCTTAGGTTATTTCTTTCCTTTTTTCTCTCTTAATTGAACTTCATAGCTGAAGTCTACCGGATTCTTATCATCTGCTGGTGCTGCATAGCTTGTGATCATGTAGTTCTTGCCATCCTTAAATAATTGTCTCAGTTGAAGAGCGTCCTCTTCAGTTACATTGAAAGGATCGACCGTCACTACCTTGTAAACTGGCTTTTTGCCAGCAGCCTGTTTTTCATTGAGGAACGTTACTGTGTACTCTACGTACTTCCCTAAAATCTCGTTCATGGACGTGAATGCATCAGTAGATGAACCGTCCTGGCTGAAGCTGATTTCCGGGATTGAGACGTTATCAATGAACCAGCCAGAGTCATTATAGCCCCAGTCTGTAAGGTAACGGAAGGATACCAGAACCTTTTGTCCTGCATATCCGCTTAAATCAAATGTTTCATTTGTCCATTCTTTTACGTTTCCAGTGAATCCTGGTACGTTTTCCTTGATTTTGGGATAGCCCTCTTCGACTACATCCGAAGTAGTATTTTCATTAGCCAGGCTTGTCCATGTCTGTCCGCCGTCAGTTGACACCTGGACTACACCAAAATCCCAGTGCTCTTCGATATCAAGATAATGATCGAAATTCAAAGTAGCGTTAGTGACATTTGAAAGATCCGCTTCAAAAATCAATGTATTGTCTGCTTCATCACCCTTGTTGCCCCAAAGCACCTGGTTCGTGTCATCTGTTGGATCCGCTACTGCTTCCCATAGTGTCGGCAGGAAGTCAACGCCATCAAAGGAAATGCCATTGATTTTATCTTCGAACTCAAGCTCCTTGAAATCCCCGCCCCATGCTGGAACGCCGTCTTTTTCAAATTTAAGTGCACCTTCATAATCCACTGTATAGCCACGCTTAGTACCTTCGTTGTCCACTACAAGATCACGCAGGTCAATGCTGTCAAAGTTATAGACACCTTCTCCAGGCTGGTTGCTGTCCAGAGCTAGTGCTGTAATGAAATTCTGGTATACCTGTGTGAAATCTTCTGTATATCCATGCTTGGCAAGTGTTTGGTTAACTCCATCAATACCCACTACATCGCTTGTAGCAAGATCACGGATAAACTCTTTTCCAAATTTGTCATTCATATAAAGTGTGAAAAGATATACCTGTCCGTAATCCGCAATCGTTTCTGGACCCGTTGTTGCTGAACGGTGGTCATCCCAGTTCACAAGTGAATTTTCCGGGTGGTCAAGATAGAAGTTGATTGAACGATCATCATGTCCGTATCCGCCAAGATATTCAGAGAATGTAGACATTCCTTCATTGATCCATGTTTCTTCTGCTCCATCATTGTCAGCATGAATCAAGTGCTGCAATTCATGAATTGTTGTTCCAAAGAACGTGCTTTCCAAACGAGTTTCCCAGCTGTTTGTATCGATTGTGATGATATTGCGATCCATGTAGTTTTCTAAAGTCTGCCAGAAGAATCCGGCAACGAAGAATGGATAGTCAGGATTGTGAAAGTTATCATCTTGAACATTATCTACCCACATGACGACTTTATCGCTAGTTTCATAATAGCCTTCAGGCAGACCTACCATGCCCGGAAGAGGTGAATTTGACCCATCATGATGATCAGGTGTACCAAAGAACTCAGTTGCCTTTGGATAAATATTGCTATCGAATTCAGCACGAAGCTTGTCCACCTGTTCCTGGGTCACGACATGCGCAGGTCGTGGATCGCCTTCAGGGAAAGCAAGGTCATTCGCTACCCAGATCTCGACATTTTCTCCCACACTGCGAAGAGTGAATTGTTTAAACTTCAAGTTCCTGTCTAAGAACAATTTCGTTCCACCATCATAAGTAAACGTGCTGTCAGCAGAACCGCTTTCTGACCCTGCTGTTTCATCAAACTGGATGCCTTCAGCTTGTTCCTTGATAGATTGTTCTGCCTTCTTTAAAAACTCTTCATCCTTGGAAAGCTGGTCAAGACGGCCATCAATGTCCACTCTATCCCCATATCTTTCAATATCCCATTTTGCTGTTGTAGCGGCATCGGCTTCTGGTACAGCTGCTACTGGTGCAACCAGTGAAAGAGCCAATGCTCCTGTTGTTAAGATCGATAGTATTTTCGATTTCATTTTCTTTCGTCCTACGAAATAACTATAAAAATCTTAACACGCTAAATTTTCAGAAATAAGAGAATATATTACTATATTTAGAATTACTTTTTCTTCCATAAAAGCAAAAAAGGGACTTAATAACTGAGCCCTTAGAACTAAATAAGCAAAAAAATCGTCCGCCAAATGTTGTGGCGGACGATTTTTTATTTTCATTACGCAAGCTCCTTCTGCTTCGTTTCCGTGCCCCAGAAGAATACTGCTGCAGCACCGATCAGAATGGCTATGCAGAAAATCGTGAAGATGGCAGTGATGGATAGATTTTGCGCTGATAAATACGGGACCATCAGTGGTCCGATTATCCCGCCGATTCGGCCAAAGGATGCGGCCATTCCTGCACCGGATCCGCGGATTGTTGTTGGATATTGTTCTGGTGTATAAGCGTATAACGCTCCCCAGGCACCCAGGTTGAAGAATGACAGCAGGACACCAGCTGTGATCAGCAAAGCAAGCGAGTCTGCCGTTCCAAAGAAATATGCGCTCAGTGCTGTTCCTATTAAATAGACAACCAGCACGAACTTCCTGCCTGCTCTTTCAATCAGCCAAGCCGCTGTGAAGTATCCAGGAAGCTGGGCCAGGGTCATGATCAATACGTATTGGAAGCTCTTGATCAACGTGAAGCCCTTCATGACCATCACGCTCGGCAGCCAGAGGAACATTCCGTAATAAGAAAATACCACACTGAACCATAAAACCCAGAGCATGGCCGTTTTCCTGAAGTGTTCCCTTGACCAGACCTCAGCGATGCTCTCCTTCATTGTCAGTCTTTCCTTCTTGGCAACCGCCAGGTACCTTGGTGAATCAGGAAGATTTACACGAAGGTAAAGGGCATACAATGCTGGCAGGGCACTAAGGATTAATGCCATTTGCCAGCCGAATTTCGGGATGACGAAGTAGGAGATCAGTGCTGCGACAAGCCAGCCTGCAGCCCAGAAGCTTTCAAGCAGGACAACGACACGCCCCCGTTTCTCAGCAGGCACACTCTCTGCAACAAGAGTAGACGCTACAGGCAGCTCACCGCCAAGCCCCATTCCAATAAAAAATCTTAGCAATAAAAAGAATGACAAAGTAGTTGCCATTGCGGAAATTCCGCTTCCGACCGAAAATAGCAATAACGTTATGATGAAGACATTTTTCCGGCCAATCCGGTCAGCAAGCAAGCCAAACACAAATGCACCGACAGCCATTCCGATTGAGTTCACACTGCCGATCCAACCCATTTCCTTGCCAGTCAGATTCCAATCGACCTGCAATGCGGCGATGATAAAGGACAAGATTCCCACATCCATCGCATCGAACATCCAGCCAAGCCCCGCAATCCCGAGCAGCTTTTTTTCCGAAATCTCCTGTGTCTTTTTCATATAACCCTCCTAAACCATTGCAGCGATACAAATAGTTTACCTAAAATTGTTAGTTTTAACATGATAATTGCGCTTCTTTATATTACCACGTGTCTTTACAGTAGTCATGATAAAAGTAATCCGTAAATAATTTCAAAGAATATGCGGACATTATAACTACATCCCTGAAAAGGTGGAGTGTGTCATGAGAAAAAACAAACTCGCTAAAAAGAACTCCATTCCCTTTCTGCTGCTCGCAGTGGTTCATGTTCTGCTTTTTTTCATATTCGCAAAACGAAGCCGTCAAAAGAATATATGGATCCTCCTGCTCTCCAATATAGGAATGGCATATTTGTTTGAGTACCCGGTTCTTAACCTGTTCAAAGGGTATGCATATAAACCATATATCCTTAAAAAACGGGCCCATGATCAAATTCTTGGAGCTATTTTTTCCCAGGCGTTATATGTTCCCATTACCGCAACCCTCCTGACACTGTACCAGAAGAATCGGTACTGGAAGCTTGGCAGCACGCTGATTTATTATGGGATTGAACGGTATTTCCTTCGTTTGAAAATTTATAAAGCGTATTGGTGGAAGCCTTACTACACTGTATTTTTCATGAATATCTATTTTTATATCAGCGACTGGTTCTACAAAGCGCTGAACGCGAAAAAAAAGTGGGCCCTGATTATCGCACAGTACCTTTCAACAGAAGTCATCGGTGTTACCTTGCTCTATATATCTGCAGTCAACAGGAAGGTCAGGTTTGGAAGAGGTGCCTACCACTCTTGGCGCGAGCATTTTATCCTCGCACCGCTCTATAGTCTGGTTCGATCCATTTTCCTGGTCAAAATTTCCTCAAAACATGGACTGCTGCCGAGACTGACGATGTTTACGGTTTCCATCTGCACGGATATGCTGCTGGAGCGGACCGGCCTGTTGAAACTGCGGTTGAACAAGCTCTGGAATATCATTTTTCATTCAGTTATGATTATTATCTCAAGGTTTTTATATTTAAAAATACGCCAAAAAGAATAGAACCCCCTCTGCAAAGCAAAGGGGGCTTCTGGTTAATTTAGTTTTTCAAGGATGACAGTTACCTTGAACAGGTCACCGTCCACTTCAATATCAAGTGAGCCTTCATGCAGGTCAACGATGGATTTTGCGATTGCGAGACCCAGTCCTGACCCTTCTGTATGGCGTGACTGGTCGCCGCGTTTGAAGCGTTCGAACAATTCATTCAAATCCTCGCCCAATTCATATTTCGTGATGTTTTTAAAAGTGAGCACAATCTGGTTTTGCTCTTCTTTTACCGAGATATATACCCTCGTATTTTCCAAAGCATATTTGAGAATATTGCCAATCAGGTTATCAAACACCCTCCACAACTTCTGTCCATCAACAAAGGCATACACTGGCTGTTCGGGCTGTGAAACCCTCAGCTGGAGTGATGACTGGCTTAATGCTTCATTATGCTCAGCAAGTGCCTGTTGCAGCAGCTGGTTGAGGTCGACCTTCTCCTTGTGCAGCTCGATGTTGCCGCTCGCCATTTTTGTCGCCTCGAACAGATCATCAATCAATACCTTCAGGCGCTTCGATTTCCGGTCGAGAATTTCGATGTAGGAATCCCGGTCCTCCTGAGCGAGGTCAGGCGTTTTCAGAAGCTCCGTATAAGTGATGATCGATGTCAGCGGAGTTCTGAGATCGTGGCTTACATTTGTGATCAATTCTGTCTTAAGGCGTTCGCTTTTGGCCTGTTCTTTGTGTGAGACCGTTACAGTTTTCCTAAGTGTATTGATATTGGCGGCGTGTTTGGCAAAAGCCGACTTCCCTTTCACCGGGATGTCCGCACCTAGATTGCCTGCGGCCAGTTCTTCTGTATGCTTCATTACTTTATTCAAGTAGCCGGCTTTCCTCATGATGAAAATGAAAATTGGAAGACTTATCACCCCAAAAGCGAAAGCAGTGACAATTATATCTCCACCACCTGCTACAAGAACAGCAACAAACAGCATGCCCATCACAAACACAATTCCGAGGATGACAAGCAGTTGGAACCCAATGCTCTTGATTAAAAAGGCATTAAGGATTGCGTGATAGCTTTTTACTAAAAGGCTATTCCTTGCATCTTCCTTCAGCTGCTTCCAGTCATTCTGATATTCCAACAAAAACCTCACCTGAACCCACCCGAATGCCAGCAATGAAGCCGCAGCGACTAGACTGATGATCAGTTCGATCAGCGATGAAAAGACATCTGAATGATAGTAGACAAATTGTTCACTTATTAGCGTCATGGACAGCAATAGGAAGACTCCTGTTAATAAAAGCATCACCGCTCTTACATCCAGCGGAATCCTTCCATAGAGAGGCTTCAGGTGGTCAAATGAACCAAACACGGTTGCCGGTTTCCGTTTCGCAAGGAAATAGCTGATGATCAATGCAGCGATGCTGGAGATTAGATACCCGATAAAAAGCATCTGCCGTTTCTGGTAGTCTTTATAATTACTGATCGCAAAGTGTTTATCAGGGGCTTGTTTTGATAATCCAATTTGCCCCGTGAAATCACGGTTTTGCTTACGCAAAATGTCCTCGGCCACCTCATTATAAGGCATGAAGTTTTCGATATGTCCTGTGTAGGCAATCATGTTTTGTAACGCCGTGTAATCCTGGACAAAATACATTTCCTTTTTATTCATAAAGTCTGAAATGGAATCATTATTTCCGAGGTTAAGATTCGTAAAGACTGCGTCTGTATTCCTATCTTTAATATAATATTTGTAGGCTTGCGCAAGGTTTAGGAATTCATGTCGGTATTCCTCCAGTTTGAGGAAAAATTCGTCGATGCTTTTTTCCTTTTCCTTGATCACTTTAGCCCGGACATGTTCGTCGCTATTGAAATTCTCCGTTATATCCGCAATTTTGGCGTCTCTTTCCTTTTTCAGCGCTTCTTCTACGGCTTTATTGCCTGAATCTATTGCCTCTTGGATTTGTTGATCATATTGCATACCAATACTGGAAATTTGATCTCCGAGATTACCGTAACGCATCCGGTGTTCCTCTATGTCTTCTTCGGATACAGTAATCTCTTTTTTCATTTCTTCTTTTGTCATTTTATTCAGTTCATAGACATGAAGAAGAGTTACAAAATGGTTCATATGGTTGGCATACTCTTCGGATTCCAAGTAATCGCCTTTCATGAATTGACTTCCATTTCCCAGAGCCGAAAATAAACCGCTAAGCCCGTAAGTTATGAGAAGCACCCATACCACAAACAAATACTTACTTTTCGATTTTATATCCAATCCCCCACACCACCTTTAAAAATCTTGGATTCTTCGGATCGATCTCTATTTTTTCGCGTATTTTCCGGATATGGACCGCTACCGTGTTTTCGGCATTGTAGCTTGGTTCCTTCCATACCCGTTCATATATATCATTGATGGAGAATACTCTGCCGGCATTCGTCATCAGCAGCTCGATGATCTTGTACTCAATAGGTGTCAATTTGACTGGCTCACCATGGGCGGTGACTTCCTTTGAAGCCTGATCCAAAGTCAATCCGTTCAGGTCGATCACTTTTGCTTTCCCTTCATATGTACCGAGCGTGACATATCTCCTGAGCTGGGATTTTACCCTGGCAATCAATTCGAGCGGATTGAATGGCTTCGTTACATAATCATCAGCGCCTACCTGAAGTCCGAGAATTTTATCGGTATCCTCTGCTTTAGCGCTCAAAATGATAATCGGGATATTCTTGTCTTCACGAATTCGGAAGGTAGTCGTAATCCCGTCCTGCCGCGGCATCATCACATCGAGCAGGATCAAATGAACAGGCTGCTCATTCAGCTTCTCGATTGCCTCAATTCCATCTGCTGCCTTGATCACCTTGATTCCTTCATTTTTTAAATAAATCTCGATCGCATCACGGATCTCCTTTTCATCATCAACAACCAGCACATTGTATTGTTCCATTTTTTAAAAACCCCCTTCCCATACAGGCAAGCTTCGATATTGCTTATTCTAGACAGTGAACCTTAATATTCACCGAGTATAAATCTTAAGATTTTCTTAATAATGGTAAAAGTGGTGTGTGAATCTATTATATATTTTTATGCTACTTGATAGAAAAGGTATTTGGGGATGTTTTACTCATAACAATGGAGATTTCCTGCAATGGAAACCGGCTCATGCTCAGGAAGTTGAGCCGGTTGGAGGTAAAAACTAGTTTTCATTGGAAAGACAAGAAGTTTTATGGCTTTTATCATAACTGAATTTTTTTATTGGCGGTTTTCACAACTTTATTGGCGATTTTCAAATTTTATTGGCGAAAATATATATATATTGGCGATTTCACCCTACTTATTGGCGAAAATCAGATTTTATTGGCGAACTGGAAATTTCGGGTGTTTTTTTCCAGTTCCAGCCCCAGTTACTTGGGCAGCGTTTTTTTCAGTCCATACTGCTACTTACGCAGCGTTGCAATCAATCGGTTAGGATTCAGCAGCAAATCCAAACCATCATTGATATTTTCAATCATCAGATCACTTTTCAACAGTGTTGCCGTTGCACAGCCTTCTCTTCCGGTTAAAGCGATCGCAATGTCTGCCGCTTCAAACATAGCTTCATCATTCGCCCCGTTACCCATACAGATCGCTCCATCAAAGCTACTAACAAACTTCCCCTTTTCAGCAGTGTGGCCATCAGAGTGAAGTATTTGCACCGATACAGGGAGTCCACTGCATTGTCTTGCTACTGTTCCATTCGTATCTGCGGTAATGACATGAATCTCCACGTCTTTGCTTAGAAGCATGATTCTTTCAGCCAGGCCAGGGATCAACTCACCATTGAAGGCTATGGTTCCGTTAAAATCCAAAACAAGATGATTGATATTAAATTGGCCTCTGCCCGGGATGTTCAATGCAAGCATGAATATGCCTCCCATTTTTGATAGAATATCGTTATTATACACCTGCTTGGAGGATGTTAGATGGAAAAGAGCAATGTAATACTTTATATCGCGATGAGCCTGGATGGCTTTATTGCCAGGCCGGATGGGGCCGTTGACTGGCTCGATGATGTGGAAGGCGATGGCGATAATGGTTACAGTGAATTCTACAGCAAGGTTGGGGCAGTAATAATGGGTCGTAAAACGTACGAAGAGGTTTTAAGACTGACGGATGAATTTCCGTATGCCGGCAAGCCATGTTATGTCTTATCGCGACAGCCTCAGGAAAGCAACTCTCATGTCACGTTTACAGATGAGGAGCTAGAATCCCTGATTTCGCGTCTGAAGGAACAGTCCGTTGGGTATGTCTGGCTTGTCGGCGGCGGCCAGCTTGTCCAGCAGTTCCTTGAGAAAAAGCTGATTGATGAATTGGAGCTTTATATCATCCCGAAATTGATTGGTGAAGGAATCCCGCTGTTCCCAGAAGGCACACTGCCTGCGAATTTCGAATTAACCGGCACAGAAAGCTATGGACAAATTGCAGCACTAAGATACAAATCCAAAACGAATGGCGCTGGATGAATTCCAGCGCCTCTTTCTTAAAGATCTATTTTAACAGAGTCAAGCTTTTCTCCCGAATCTAATGCCGGTTGGACTTCGATAAAGTCTGAATCAGGTACCATTGGGATTGTAATCCGCCTTTTCTCCGTCACCGTTCCATCCTCGATTTTCTTTTCTAGTTTTCCATCAGAAGTTCCGCCAATAATTTGCTTACCCTTATCATCAAAAAGACCGAGCATCACTCTTTGTCCAGCTTCAGGATAACTCAGTATATATTCAATGGCTGTCGAAGATTTCCCGGTAATCAGCTTTTCGAATGTGATTTTATAATCACCAAGCTCCCTTGCCTGCCCTAGGGCTACTGTTTCAAACGGCAGCTGGCTGATCGGCACGTCAAAATTCCATTTTCCCTGTTCGTCCTTCCAGTTGTCATTGATTTCTCCGATTCCAATGATGTTGAATGGCAAAGTTGTTTCTGCTGGCAATTCTGCTCTTGGATAGCTCAACTGGATATGCCCTTTGTAGCCGCCCTCAATAGGGAGCAGCTTTACAAGCTCCATCGTTTCTTCGATATTCGGATCTCGGTCGAAAATTTCATAGAATGCATAAATCTCGTCCTCGTTACCCTTCACCTCACCCTTAACATCAAAGGTGACGCCAATTATTGCTCCGTCATAATAAGCTTCGGTAACTCTCACATTAATTCCGTCGAAAGCTGCCTTTTCGTTCAACTCAGTGATGAGCTGTTGCGAGGCCAGATTTCCTGCAACCTTGTCATGTTCATAAAGCTTCGCCAGGAAAGGAATATCCGCCATCACCTTCCCTACCGATGGCACCATGAAGCCTGATGCAACGAACAGGACTGCAGCAGCGGCAATTGACGCCCCAATTACTTTGAATCGCGGTTTTTGCTTAGCCTTTATTTTATTCCCTTTGCTGACCCCAGCCTTTATTGCTTTTAAGACATCATCTTCAGGAACCTCGATGTGATTCACCGATTCATGAAACATTTTCTTTTCCATCGTGCTCGCCTCCCAATCTAGTTTTCAATTCCTTCCTGCCCCGCTGCAGATAGGTTTTGACCGTGTTTTCAGGTGCATCCATCGTTCTGGCAATCTCGCTGATTGGCAGGTCATGATAGTAAAACAGGATAATCGCAGTCCGGTGCTGAGCTTTCAATAGAGTAATTGCCTCCATCAAATCGAGATTCTCTGCCACCTTAACGTCACTGTTTGAAGGCAGTTCAACGAGCTTCTCAACTGGCATTTCTTTTTTTCTTTTTTTCAAAACATCGTACGCACAATGGATTAATATCCTCGTCAGCCATGTTATAAAATACTGCTCATTCTTCAGCTGCCCTATTGCCAGGAAAGCTTTACAGGAGGTTTCTTGGACGATATCAAGGGCATCCTCCCTGTTTCCTGCATATAAATAAGCGGTCCTATATAATCGTTCACTATGTAAAACCAATAGCTCTTCAAACGCCTTTGCATTTCCCTTAATTGCTTTCTTCACAAGCTTTGCTTCCTTCATTTCCTGACCTCCTTTCACTCTTTAGAGCTCAATCAGGCAAAAAAAGTTTCAAATTTTTCGAGATATTTTTCCAGGACTAAAGTAATATAGTAATAAATGGAATTTTACTAATGTATAAACATAGTATATCGAACGAGGTGATGTAATGGGCTTTTTCTCTCCTAAGCCTGATTTTCATATTCCGGAAGACGGAATTGACGGAATTGACCGAATTGATACGATTACACTCGGCAGCATCCAGCAGAGTATCCTCATCCAGTCCCACTCACCAAAGAACCCGGTGCTGCTGTTTTTGCACGGCGGCCCTTCCATGCCCCTGCCTGGTGTCTCTTCTAGAGGAAGAAACTACACTGTCGCTACCAACACGAAAGAGCTGGTCAAGCACTTTACCGTTGTCTTTTGGGATCAGCGCGGCACCGGCAAATCCTATCATAAAAATATTCCACAACATACGATGACATTTGAGCAATTGATATCAGATGCAGCTGAACTGACTGACTTTTTAAGAGAAACGTTTCATCAGGAAAAAATCTTTCTGGCCGCTCACTCATTCGGTACTTTGATCGGCATGTACCTGCTGAAAAAGCTTCCTGGAAAATTCCATTCCTATGTAGGGTTGTCACAGATCATCAACTGGAGTGAAAATGACCGTGAAGGGCTTGAATGGGCAAAAAAAGAGGCAAAACGGCGCGGTGACTTCAAAGCATTGAATGAACTGGAAGCTGTTGGCGATCCACCTTTTACAGAGGGCTATAAACAATGGGGAATCCTGCGCAAATGGCAGATGAAATACAGTACGATGGTCTATAACGATAGCCAAATCAAGCATCCAGGGCTTTTGAAGGTGTCACTCGGTATGCTCAGCTCCAGTGATTATCGAGTAGCAGATGTATTCCACTCCTTTTACAGCGGGTTCAAGCTAATCTACACAGACAAATTCATCCGAAATATACCAATGATTGATGTGCAAAAAGATGTGCCATCTGTGGATGTTCCTGTCACCTTCATCCATGGACGGAAGGATGTCCATGTTCATGCCCACTTTGCAGAAGACTATCTTAGCACCCTGAAAACGAACTATGAGAAAAATTTCATTTGGATGGAGAAATCGGCACATCTCTTTCACCCTGATGATACGGCATTGATTGAACAACAGCTTATCAATGAATTAAGCCATATTAAAGCAGAGGTTATCAATCTATGAAAACCATTTATAAAAGCCTGGAAGGAAAAGAGCAGATTCTTAACCAATATGAAGAGTATCTTCCCCAGTTCGATTCACTTATTGGCAGGGATTATGTCAAGACGAGGTTTGGCAGTACACATGTCCTGGTATTGGGGAAGGAAGACGGGAAGCCTCTAATTATTTTCCAGGGTGGCAATTGCATCAATCCCGTCACTCTATCCTGGTTCAAAGGTTTGCTGGAGGAGTATAAGGTCTATGCGCCTGACACCATCGGGCATCCGGGATACAGTGACGAAACGAGAATATCTGCCTCAGACAGTAGCTTTGCTCAATGGACAGCCGACTTGATGGACCATTACAAGGTTGAAAAATGCGCATTCATCGGCCCTTCCTACGGTGGAGGCATTATTCTCAGGCTTGCCGCTTTTATGCCAGAAAGGATTCAGTGCGCTGTACTTGTCGCTCCAGCGGGGATCAGCCTTGGTTCAAAGATTAAAATGATCAAGGAAATCCTTGTCCCGATGATTTTTTACAAAATAAACGGATCTGTCAAAAGTCTGCGCAAAATCGCCGATGTCATGTCCTCCAACAGTATGAAGGAGCTGGATGAAAGCATTATCGGCAATATTTTTAAACACACAACCTTAGAACAAGAAATGCCCAAACTGACGACTGCGGAAGAATTGAGAGATTACAGTGCTCCCACCCTTGTCATAACGGGAACAGAGGATGTATTTTTCCCAGGAAACAAAATTTCCCAAAAAGCGGAAGGACTTTTAGGTGACTGGCTAGAATTGAAACAGTATCAGATGGGACATTTTCCGTCCACAGCACAACTTGAAACAATCGATACAGATATCAAGGAGTTTTTGAAAAACCATTATTAGGAGGCAAGTAATGCACTCAAATCCAGTACAAAAAGTCGGCCAGATTGGAATACCTGTAAAAAATATCGAAAGGGCCACTGCCTTTTATCAAGAAAAATTAGGTCTGCCGCTATTGTTCAATACGGATACAATGGCGTTTTTCAACTGTGAAGGCGTCCGTCTTCTGTTAACCCTTCCGGAAAACGAGCAATTTGCCCATCCTAGTTCAGTCATCTATTTACAGGTTGAAGATATCAAGGCAAAGTATGAAGAGCTGCTTTCAGGTGGCGTGAATTTCATTGGGGAGCCTCATGTTGTCGCTAAAATCAGCGATACCGAAACATGGATGGTATTTTTCAAGGATACAGAGGACAACACTCATGCATTCATGAGCGAGGTTTCAGCATAAAAGCCAAAAGGATACTGCCAACGACGCAGTATCCTTTTTATTGGATTGCTTTCAATTCATTCTTTTTCAGGAATAGTTCGATTTGATGCGCCGCCATCATCCCCGCCGTACTGTTTAAATGCATCCCGTCAGTAAGCAGCAAATACCCATTCCGGGCAGAAATCCGGTCGAGGCTGTATCCGTATACGAAATGCTCGATGATCGCTTTTTCATAAAGCTTCGTTCCGGTCTTCAGCGACCGTCCCCTCGTCTGTCCTTTTCCCTTAAGATATGCCTTTAATTTTTCGTTAAAAGGAAGGTAAGAAACATTGGTCATTTCCGCCGTTTTTTTGATGACCTCGTTGTACTGGTCAATTTCTTTATTAGCTTTCGAAAATAAGTTCTCACCAACGACCGGGAGTGATAGCAACCCGATTTTCGCAGATGTTTCTGATTTTAGCCTTGAGACGATTAACGCAAGATTCTTTTCATACACCAATAGTGACGGTTTTTCCAATTGCTGAGCCAGCTTGATGTTCTTCTTTGCAAGGTCTGGGGCTATTTTAGCCGCGGCGTCATTCAACCCGACTAAAATCACTATGAATTCAGGCTTGCAAGCGATCACATCATCCAACCGCTGCAAAACATCATAAGCGGTACTTCCATTCACTCCGGCATTAATGAATTGATAATCGTTGCAGTTTTTCCTCTTGGCTGCGTCATCAACAAAATTGTAGCTGATGTTGCCATGAACCACATCACCGCCGATTACAGCCACAAGCTTCTTGTCTTCCTGGCGAAGCCCTTTTTCCAGAAAAGCCTTCGGATTATTGTGAGGCAATTGTTTAATGCGGCTTTTCCGCTGATAATACAATGATAAACTGACAGCAGCTATCAATAATAGGACTAATATCCCGCCATAAATAAGATCCATATATAGCCCCTCTCTTTGTGATTTTCAGTAATTTATTAATTAAAAATTCTGAATATATATTATAAAACTATTCGACAATATGCGTAAAATTCCCTGTCAAACAGATATTTACCTAAACAAAAATTACTTCTCCTGCCGATAATTTCATTATAGCCTTTTATGTTATGCAACAGACAAAATAAATGGTTCAAAAATTTTCACAAATCAAAAAATTACTTTGCAACTACTTTTATATTTAGGATAAAATTATGTGGTAGAGTTTTGGAAAGGGGATTTTCTGCCTATGCTGAAAGCTAGGTTATATGATTTCACGTTATTCTTTACTGCTGTTGCCGTGGCTTTTGGATTAGGTACCTTCACTATAGATAAAAACAATTTTTTTATAGCACTTTTTATCTACTGGTTATTTTCAACCCTTTATAATCACTTAAGAATCACAGCGAAAAATGGAACGCTGAAATTTGATTATGGGATTAGTTATAGTTTATCTTTCGCCATTTTTGCAGGTCCGATAGGTTTGTTCATTTTTGAAGCAATCTATCGTTTCACAGTCTATTTTTCAAGAAAAAGTTCGAAAACGGCCGATGAAAGTGAGTTTTCCGATACATTTTACAATATAGGCGCTCATGTCCTGATCTACTCGATTGGTTATTACCTATTCCAGCTCGGATATCCTTTAATAGAGAATATCCCCTTCGGATTCTTTATCTTGATGTGCATCCTTGCTGTAACGACCACGTTGATTTCCTATACCTTCTTGAGCACTGCCTTTTACATTATGGGAGAAATCAAGAGCCTGCAGCAGGCAATCAAGTTTTTCAAAGAAAGCAATAACTGGCTGGATCTTGGCAAAACAGCATTCACGAATGGCTTACTGCTGCTTTTACTAGAGGAACAGCGATGGGAAATGGTCGTTGGATTATTCATTCTGAACTATCTCGTCAGCCGTTCCTTCCAATCAAAGTCGCAAAGCATCCAGAACAAAATCGAGCGGGACAAGTTCGAGCAAATGGCCTATACGGACTTCCTGACCGGGATCCCGAACCGCGCATACATGGATAAAAAAATGTTTGAGTTGAACCATACTGGTGAAAAAATCGGCATCGTTGTAGCCGACATCGATAAATTCAAGCTTATAAATGATTCCTACAATCATGCCGTAGGCGACCGGGTGATCCAGCATTTTGCCCATACTCTCAAAAGCTACTTGTCAGAAGACGATCATGTTTTCCGCAGCGGCGGGGAAGAATTCACATTGATCCTCAGGAATAGATCCTTCAGCCAAAACATTGATCTTGTGGAAAAGATTCGCCATGGGGTTGAGGTAAGTTCAGTGGAGGTTGATTATCAATCCGAGAAGCATGCTGTTTCAATAACCTCTTCATTTGGGTTGTATTATTTTAAAGTCAACCAGTACACTTCGATGGAAAAAGGGTATATCTTTGCTGACCAGCTCTTGCTGCAATCGAAGGACCTTGGCAAAAACAAAGTTACCTTTAAGGACGAGCTTTCACGACAAACAGGATGAGAACAATAACAAAAGACAGAGAAGTCATTCTCTGTCTTTTGTGCACTAGCAGGGTTATGCTATTTTGACAGGATTTCTGCTTTGCGAGGCAAACCTGTCACAAAAACAGGATTTTCTTGACAGCTTTTCTGCTTTGAAACCCAAACCTGTCATAATAACGAGATTTTCTTGACAGCTTTTCTACTTTGAAAGTCAAACCTGTCATAATTACGAGCTTTTCTTGACAGCTTTTTTGCTCTGAAACCCCAACCTGTCATAATAACGAGCTTTTCTTGACAGCTTTTCTGCTTTGAAACCCAAACCTGTCATAATAACGAGCTTTTCTTGACAGCTTTTCTGCTTTGAACCCCAAACCTGTCATAATAACGAGAGTTTCTTGACAGCTTTTCTGCTTTGAACCCCAAACCTGTCACAATAACGAGATTTTCTTGACAGCTTTTCTGCTTTGAAACCCAAACCTGTCATAATTACGAGCTTTTCTTGACAGCTTTTCTGCTTTGAACCTCAAACCTGTCATAATAACGAGCTTTTCTTGACAGCTTTTCTGCTTTGAACCTAAAACCTGTCTAAATTCATCAGCTAGGTACATTCTTCAAACTTAATATGAATTTAAAAATGCATAAATAAATCCGCGGATGCTGCTTCGTTTAGTAACCATTTGATTGGTACCTGTTCTGCGGGATGGATGAAATCGAAACGATCGTTTACATCCAGATCTACGACATAGAGCTGGGCTCCCATTTCTACCGCGATTCCTAGAAGGTCATGGACGGAAGATACTCCAAAGTCGTTCAATGCATTTGATAAGTACTCCAGGTCCTCAGACGGGACGGATACATATCGCTTATCCAGAATATTGACTCCCCTGCGGGAAAACGCCAGGATTACGTCTGCACCAGATGATGCAGCCCCAACGGCCACATTCAAAGGTGGGTATGCAGATTCCAGTTGATCGTGAAGTGCCATAACCACTACTTTTTTCTTTTCCATAAGCTCTTCACCTCCATTAATAGCTCAGTACTGCATCCGCCTGGTAAGCGGTCTCTAAAAAGGTTGCAACCCCTGATAACTCTGCACCTTCAACAAGCTCCAGTCCATCGGCAATCAATACATTCATCTGGCAGCCGAAAAATTTTATGCCTTTATCTAAAGCCTGCTGCATCAATTTTTGCAAATCAATATTGTGTGTTCTCTCCATAATTTTCAAATATCGTTTATCCAGGACTCGTGCTCCGTCCAAATCAAAGAAAATAGCAACCTCGTTCTCTTCCTCAGCGTTTTTCAGGGCTTTTTTCAAAACATAAGGGACATTGGAGCTCAATGAAACGAAGTAAACAAATTTCTTATTAGCCATGTGGCTTCACTTCCTTCATTCCGTTTATCTTCTACACCTAATTATGTTGTCCAAATGATTAACTACCATGAATCTTACTTTCATTATATACCCGTGTAGGTATTTATTGAAACAAAAAAAACACGCAGCAATCTTATTGTGTACCCACAGGCTGCTGCGTGCCATATTATCTATTATTTTACCCACTTATGAAGAAGTGGACCTGTCTCACCGTATACCGGATCTGTTTCCGGAATAGGGACATTTTTGATTTGAGATAATGCTTGAGCCCTGACGCCAGGATTTTCTTCCTTCAAGTCTGGATTTCGTCCATTAGGGTAAGCACCTACAACCTCGAAATCCTGGCTGCTGTCAATTTTCTTGTGGCCGGTTCCCGCCGGTAGGACGACAACATCCCCTGCTTTAAGCTCCAGACGTTCTCCAGCATCGCCACCGATTTGCACGGTTGCACTGCCTGATTTAACGCCAAGGACTTCATGGGTATTTGTATGGTAATGATGATAATCGTAAATATCTCCAGTCCATGTGCCTGTCCAATTATGCTGCTGGAATTGGTCTTCCATGCTTAAGTTGTCATCAAAAACACCTTGGTAGACTATGATCGGTAGTGTCGGATTATTGGGTATATCACCTGTGTCGTTTGCGAAAAATGATCGTATTTGTGTTCCCATTGTGAATTGCTCCTTTCCTATATCAGAATTTGTTACTCCTTTGAGGAGGAACACTCTATAAGTTGGCGCCACCCACAAATGTTAACTTGATGGCATGGACCAAAAAAGGTCTATGCTTATCTGTACCTAAAATCCTCTTGTGTTAAACGTATCGCCTTGTTCAAGATTCCCAGCTTTATAGCCTTTTTGGAACCAGCTTTTTCTTTGTTCTGAGGTACCGTGGGTGAAACTTTCCGGAACAACATAGCCTTGCGATCGCTTCTGGATAGTGTCGTCCCCGACCGCACTGGCCGCGTTCATTGCCTCCTCAAGGTCGCCTTCTTCCACGACGCCCATTCCCTGGGCATGATGAGCCCATACGCCTGCCAAATAATCGGCTTGAAGTTCAAAACGAACTTGGTACTTATTGAATTCTGTCTGGTCCAGACGACCTCGTAGAGAATTCAATTTATCGGTCGTTCCCAGTAATGTCTGGACATGATGGCCAACTTCATGGGCGACAACATAAGCCATCGCAAAATCACCAGGTGCCTGGAATTTTGTTTGAAGCTCATCATAGAAGCTAAGATCAATATAAAGCTTTTGGTCACCCGGACAATAAAACGGACCTACCTGCGAGCCTGCCATTCCACATGCCGACTGGACGCTTCCTGAGTATAAAACTAGGGTAGGCTCTTGATATTCCATCCCCTCTTCCGCGAAGACCTTGGACCATACTTCCTCCGTGTCAGCAAGGACTACCGAAACAAATTGGGCTAGCTCCTCTTCCTCGGCACTTTGCTGATAAGGAGCAGGTGACTGGTTTCCGCCGTTTGTCATATTACTCACGACGTCTCCCATATCGCCTCCGCCAAGGAATGTCATGATCACTAACAGGATGATGCCGCCAAGGCCGCCTCCCATGAGCATGCCTCCGCCGCCCATCCCTCTTCTATCTTCCACATTGCTGCTCGCTCTTCTGCCTTTCCATTGCATGATGTTAGCTCCTTCCTGCTATATACTAAACACTGATTAAACAATTTAATGGATGTCCTTAGTGTTATACCCGCATATAAGCGATATATTTGCCTTTCTGTGAATAATTTTTTTGGTAATTCACTACCTGCTTTTCACCTGGTAAAGTAAGGCCATTATCCGTTTTCAATACACTTGCACATTTAGGAACAATCAAAACATCCTTGCCCTTTCTTAGCTTTCGCTTTCATTTCACGCATTGCAGAGCCGTCCTTTTACCCTTTTCAAACTTTCCAACTCATTTCGGGTAATGCAGGGGCTTTCCTTTTACCCTTTTCATACTTTCCAGCTCATTCCGGGCAATGCAGAGCCTTTCCTTTTACCCTTTTCATACTTTCCAACTCAGTTCGGGCAATGCAAGGCCTTTCCTTTTACCCTTTTTAAGCTTGCCCGCTCATTCCGGGCAATGCAGGGGCTGATTACAGTTCTCCTACACACAAAAAAGCAAGCAAAGTACCTTCATTCAAAGGTCTCCTGCTCGCTTTTTTCATTGCCTAGGAAATATTGTCGCTGATGGCTCCTGAGACATCGTACTGCTCGAGGTGTAGTTCGACGTCTTCGCCTGCTGCCAGTTTGGAGAGCTGGACTCCAAGATATGGTCCGACTGTGAGACCTGAAGCGCCCAGTCCATTTGCCATGAATAGGTTATCAAAACCTGGAACGGTACCAATAATCGGAAGGAAATTCGGTGCAACTGGCCGGAATCCCACTTTTGTTTCAAGATAGGTTGCATCAGCCAGACCTGGTGAGACCGTTAATGCTTTATCGATGATTTCATGCATGCCCCCAAGAGTCGGGCGGGAGTCAAACCCCTTCTCGTCTTCATGTGTTGCTCCAATGACAACCCTTCCTCCATCGAACGCAAGAATGTACTGGTTATTCGGCGGCATGACTACAGGCCAGTTGCCGGTCTCTGTACCCTCAAGCTCCAGATGGATGATTTGCGCTTTTTGAGGGGAGATGCTGAGTTGCATTCCAAGCGGTTTCAGCAACTCTGGTGCCCATGCGCCTGCAGTTATGATAATGCTGTCAGCTTCATATCTTTTATCCCCCACTTTAACGCCTGACACTTTTCCGCCAGAGTACTCCAAATGAGCATCGCCTTTTACCAATAGAGCGCCGTGTTTTTGCGAGGCATTTAGAAGGGCCATTCGCAGCAACCGTCCATTTACACGTGCCCCACCGGTTACATGCACAGAAGAATACTCTTCTGATAATGGCGGGAACAATTCATTTGTTTCATTAGGATCCAGCTGCCTGATTTCTCCGATCTCCGGAGCATCTTCACGCCTCACAGTTGCTCTTTCTTCCATTTTTATAAGTTTTTCCCGATCGTGATGAAGGCTGAGGGCTCCTACACGCTGATAACCTGTTTCCATCTCGCCATCACCTTCTAGTTGTTTGATCAAAGACGGGTAAAAGGCCGCCCCATTCTTTGCAAGAAAATACCACGCTTTATTCCTGCGCTGAGTTATCCAGGGACAAATGATACCAGCTGCAGCATCCGTTGCTTGCCCTGGTTCTCCACGGTCAATGATCGTTACACTCTTTCCTTCCTTCGCTAAGTGATAGGCAGTGGAAGCACCTAATATTCCTGCGCCAATGACAACATATTTTTTCATAATTACACCTTTTCATAAAAGAATTCTTTGACATCATTCTACAGAAATTCATCAATAGACTCAAAGTAAGCTATCCCTTTTACTTTTTCACTGCTAATTCATACATAAATAGCAATAAAATATGCACTCTACTCTCACATGGAGGAATTCTATTCATTTGCAATTACTGCGAACAATAGTGCTGAATCATGAGAGTAATAAATAATCTTCCTGCTATAATAAAACTATTGAATTAAATCAAAAAATCAAATGCTAACCTAACAGATCGTTACAACACCCTATTAAAATAAGTTTCCACTCTCGAAAAGTTATTTTCGCTATACCTTAGGGGTTTCTGATATAATTTTTATTATTGTGCACTTTTAGCAAGGATACTGTTGAAATAATGGAGTGAATATAAAGATGGATACTAAAAAGGCTTTGCCTATTTTATTTTTAGTTATGTTTCTCGTAATGGTCGGCTTTGGAATCATTATTCCAGTCATCCCGTTTTATGCAGAAGAAATCGGGGCAACACCTACGCAATTAGGTTTATTGATGGCGGTTTATTCCTTGATGCAATTCTTATTCGCGCCAATGTGGGGCCGCATTTCAGACAGGATTGGCAGGAAGCCTGTCATCATGATCGGTATACTGGGACTGTCCCTCTCCTTCTTCTTGATGGCACTTTCCACTGAGCTATGGATGCTGTTTGCTGCCAGGATCATTGGAGGATTCCTGTCATCGGCTAATATGCCAACTGTCATGGCGTATGTCGCAGATATCACATCCGAGGAAGACCGCGGAAAGGGCATGGGGATCATCGGCGCATCAGTTGGACTTGGATTCATTTTCGGTCCGGCAATCGGCGGTGTTTTCTCTCAATCAAGCCTGAGTACACCTTTTTATCTTGCAGGAGCGACATCATTGGTTACGTTCTTATTCGTTACTTTTGTATTGAAAGAGTCGCTTTCAGCTGAACAGCGCAGCAATCAGGAAAAGGAGAAAAACTCATTGCTGAAGGCTTTGAATGGGCCGCTATCCATGCTTTTCCTGCTTCAGTTGTTCGTTTCACTTTCTTTGGCCGGACTTGAGGCAACCTTTGCTTATTTTGCTGCTGAAAAAGCAGGGCTTGGATCCGTGGAATTGGGATACATCTTCATGATCATGGGACTCGCAGGTGCAATCGTACAAGGTGGATTAGTCGGCAGATTGACTAAGAAGCTTGGCGAGGGTACGGTCATCCAGCTCGGTATCATTATCTCAGCGGCAGGCTTTGGATTAATCCTCCTGACTGAAGGATTCGGCACTGCAGCATTATTCCTTACTATTTTTGGAATAGGAAATGGATTGATTCGCCCAAGTGTTTCCTCATTACTGACGAAAAAATCGACAACTGGGCATGGAGGCACGACTGGATTGCTTTCATCCTTTGATTCACTCGGCAGGATCATTGGACCACCTTTAGGCGGATGGCTGTTCTCGATCGCCATTGGAATGCCTTATATTTCAGGGATTATTTTATCAATGGTTGCCCTGATTCTATACCAATTCTATCAAGCACGAACAAAAACTTCCCATTCGTTAAACCAATAAGTACAAAAAGCGCAAGCGCCTCGTTCAGCCCCGACAAGCGCTGGAGGGCCGACCGATGAAGTCGTTCTTTGACTTAATTGGGCGGACCGAAGCGACTCGAGGGGCTAGGCGCTGGAGCTGGATTAAGAATACTGCATGTAATTATCCACAACTAAATAATTTTTAATTTCCTTAATAATGACAAACAGGAGGATGGCTTAATTGCCATCCTCCTGTTATTTATCGATGCTCTGCCTTTTCTTAATTCGTTAAAGGGAGTCTTATTTTAACTAAGGTCCCATTGTTCAGCTTACTATGATAGGAAACCGTGCCATTGTGTTGCTTAATGATTTTATGGCAAATCATCAACCCGAGCCCCGTCCCTTTCTCCTTCAATGTGTAAAATGGCTCTCCTAAGCGCGGAAGCAATTCTTCCGGAATTCCGCAACCTTCATCTTGAACAGAAATAATACATTCACCATCTATCCCTTTTTGCAGTTTTATATCTATAGTTCCACCCTTAGGCATGGCCTCCATAGCATTTTTAAAAACATTCAAGAACACTTGCTTGATCTGGTTTTTCTCACATGTTATGAAGAAATCTGTACCCAGATAACTTCTACTGAATTGTATATTTTTCATATTGGCCTGCGGGGATAAGAATTCGACTGTATGGTCGATCAAATCACACAAGTTGGCCCGGTTAAGCTGGATAGCCTGAGGTTTTCCTAACGAAAGCATTTCACTTGTTATTGTTTCGATTCTTTCTAGTTCGCTAAGAAGCAAGTTGTTAATTTCATTTGACTTATTATCTTTTCCATACAGTTGGACAAACCCCTTTATTGTAGTAAGGGGGTTGCGGATTTCATGAGCTACCCCTGCTGCCAGTTCCCCCACAATCGATAGCTTTTCGGATTGCAAAAGAATCTCTTCGGCTTTTTTGCGCTCAGAAATATCCCTGCTTATTATAACAATGTGCTCGATTGTTTGAGCATCATCCATAACAGGCATGGAGCGGGACTCAAAATCCATCCATTTACCATTTATATGCTGGAAGCGGAACTCTACTGTCAGTGGTTCCTTATTTTTCATAATTTTTGTGATTGTGTCCCTGAAATTCACAACGTCATCTGGATGAATCACCTTACAGATTTCTATTTTTTCAAGCTCTGAAACCTTGTATCCCAACACCACCTCATGAGAGGGGGAAAAATAACTTATGGTATGCTCTTTATCCATTACCATTATAAGATCTGATGTATTCTCAGCAATTAGGCGGTAATTGGATTCACTTTCTTCCAGTGACTGCTCCATCCTTTTTCGTTCCTTAATAATTCTGTATAACTTTTCATATGACTCGATTAATAATCCTCCAATAAGTACTCCTATTGAAACGAATAATAAGTATTGAAGGTGAAAAACTGGATTGTCTCTAATTACGTTAAAAGCGACCGGTACAATAATAATATAAGTAACAATATATGAACTCGTCAGAATCATATATCTTCCAACAGGTTTAATTTGTAAAGTGAATTTATGAATAACGATAAAAACGGCCATGACTACTAACCAGCCAGCTATTGCTGGAAACCAGTTATCACTAGCCACCAATCTGGAGGCCAATGCAATACTGCCAGTAACTAAACCCGGGCCTGGCCCGAGATATGCAAAGACCAAAATGATAACTGCGTAACGGATATCATAGGAATAGCCTTGATCCTGGAATGATAGGCTAACGAGCACAGAGGAAACAATTCCCCCATATAACCCTACCCAAAGCCGCAGCTGTTTGAGTGGATTAAGATTCAGATAAGACCGAATTACTAAAGGAGTACTGACCATTAAAGAAAGCATTGAAAGATTAATTATATAATCTATTATAATCAACTGGCTCCCACCTATATTAATTCCGAATTTATTAATTATCATAAACCAGAGATTACACCTTTTCCATAAAATTTAACGTAAATACCCTTTATTATTTTTAAAATTTTTAAAATAGTTAATTTTTAACTTAAATTATTTCGACAATCGTAGTAATATTTAAATATAGAAGGAGGAGATGAATTTGAATAAAACGATCGAAAAACGACTGATCCGCACGGAGGTACCTGAAGACTTAACCTGGAATCTGGATGATTTATTCCTATCTGACCAGGAGTGGGAGACGGCACTGAAAGAGATTGAAGATGACGTCAAAAAATTCGCAGACTTTAAAGGTAGCTTACATACAGGTTCAAAGGCATTGCTGGAATGCCTTACTGCTCAGGAAGAACTAACGAAAAAGTTGGTCAAAGTCCGTACATACGCAAGCTTGAAGCAATCTGCGGATGGCACAGACCCTGTCAATCAGGCAAATTCGTCTAAAGTAGCAGCCATTGGCACACAAGCTTCATCTGCTCTATCATTTATCTCATCTGAAATACTGGATTTCGAGGATGGAAAAATTGAAGAATTCCTTCAGGAAGAACCTGGTCTGGAACCCTTCAAAAAGAACTTATTAGAACTATTAGAAACCAAAAAGTATACGTTATCGCCTGAGACTGAAGAAGTACTAGCAGCGCTTGGTGAGGTCCATTCTGCTCCTTACAATGTTTATGGAATGGCTAAGCTTGCCGACATGCAGTTCTCTTCGATCCGGGATGAAGAGGGAAATGAACTGCCAGTATCTTTCGCATTATTCGAGAGCCGTTATGAATTTTCACCTGATACCTATGTCCGCAGAAAAGCATATGAATCCTTTGTCTCGACACTAAAACAATATCAAAATACGATCGCTGCAACCTATGCAACTGAGGTTAAAAAACAGGTTACTCTAGCAAAGCTGCGAAATTATGAATCCGTTACACATATGCTCCTTGAGCCACAGCAGGTAACACCCGAGATGTACAATAACCAAATCGATATCATCTATAAAGAACTGGCACCGCATATGCGACGCTTTGCTGAACTGAAGAAAAAGGTGCTGGGCCTGGACAAAATGATGTTCTGTGACTTGAAGGCTCCTTTTGATCCTGAATTCGATCCGGAAATCACCTATGAAGAAGCACGGGAACTGATCACGGAATCATTAAAAGTAATGGGCCCTGATTATACCGCCATGATTGAAAAAGGCTTTGATGAGAGATGGGTGGACCTTACTGATAATGTCGGCAAGTCAACAGGAGCATTCTGCTCAAGCCCATATGGTTCACATCCATATATCCTGATTACATGGGCAGACAATATGCGCGGCTGCTTCACTTTAGCTCACGAGTTCGGTCATGCGGGACATTTTTACCTGGCGAACCAAAACCAGCGCATCATGAATGTACGTCCTTCCATGTATTTCATCGAGGCTCCATCTACGATGAATGAGATGCTTCTCGCACAGTATCTTCTCGAAAAAAATAAAAATGATGCGCAAATGAGCCGCTGGGTCATTCTGCAGCTTCTGGGAACGTACTATCATAACTTTGTCACTCACCTGCTTGAGGCAGAGTATCAGCGCCTTGTGTACGCCCATGCTGAAGCCGGCAAAGCCCTGACGGCAAAATCACTTACTGAAATCAAAACAGACGTCCTTAAAGGCTTCTGGGGCGATACAGTGGAAATCGATGAAGGAGCCGGCCTGACCTGGATGCGCCAGCCTCATTACTACATGGGCTTGTATCCATACACCTACTCAGCAGGTTTGACCGCATCGACTGCCGTATCCCAGCTGATCCAGGAAGAAGGCCAGCCTGCCGTAGACCGCTGGCTTGATGTGCTCCGCGCGGGCGGCACCATGAAACCGCTTGAGCTACTGAAGCATGCTGGGCTGGATATGTCGACACCGGAACCAGTACGCAAAGCAGTTGCTTATGTCGGGTCATTGATTGACGAATTAGAGCAATCTTATCAATAAAATGAAAAGAACCCATGGGCAATTTTGCACCCATGGGTTCTTTCTGGTTATTTATTCATTTTAGCTAGGAAATCTCCAAGAAGATCGTCCAAATCCTCTTCCTTCTCTTCGGTTTCCTCTTCTGGTTTGTCGGCCTGCTCAATTGACCCCCAGACAAATGAATCAAGGTCATCATCCATTGAATCGTTTTCAGTCGTTGAAGCAGTCTCATCAATTACCGGGGAATCCTCTGCTGCAATCACCGGTGGAAGATCCATTTCATCTTCCTGAAGGTACAGGGCTTCATCAATTTCTGTTGACTTACTGTTCAATGATGCAAGCAGTGCCGTTGCTCGTATTGGGTCTGTCATCAGGTGATACACGATATTGCCCAGCAAAGCTTCTGAATGCTCATGCTTGATCCAATCCCGTTGCGATTTGCTGAGATTGCGCGGGAGAGGGATGGTAATCGTTTCGCGTTCCCTGGAATATGAATTCCCCACACCCTGCAAGACAAAATCGGCAATCTTGCTTGAGAAATTTCTTCTCTCGGTTTCTTTTAATTTTTGAAGATGCCTTAAGATATGGTCTGGTGTATCAGATGGGATACGAAACGACAGTGCTTGTCCTCTCTTTATCTCATTTGGGTTGGTTTTTTTCATGGGATCACCTTACTTTAGCTTTTAACAGGCTCTGATGCAGCTTTGCTCTTATCTGATTTTTTTACAAAATCCATGATGAGCTTATAGTAAGCATTCGCCATCATCCAGATGCTCTCTTTTTCATCCTCGAAGAATTCGATGTTATAGCCATCAAGATTATTATTTAATGTTTTAATATATTCTTTTAAAACTGTCGCGCCGCCACCGACAAAATAGCAGATCTCAGTCTGTGAGTTCTTTGCCCAGACATTACGAAGCAGGCGGTATTGCTTCTTAGCCAGTTCGAGAAGGATACGGTCAGTGATATCATGGACGCTTGTCCGGCTTCCCTTAACCATGATGTGGTTGCGGTCATTCTTGCGCGTGATGATTTCTACAACATCTGTTCGGCTGTCTAACTCCACACCATGCTTGCTGCGGATTTCTTCCCTGATTTGCTCTAATGCCTCAGAAACACCAAGGTTGAAGCCCTGTGCCTTATCATCATCAACATTGCGGTTCTTGATGACAGCGATATCTGTTGATAAGCCGCCGATATCCTGAATAAGGATTCTTCTATCAATAAGGTCTTTGTTGATGATTTTCAGGCTATTGTCCATTACTAGATTGATATAAGCCGCGAAGCCCTCAGGGTAAACCTTTACTTCATCAAATTTGATATTCACTTTCAGACCCTGGTATTTAGGAGTAACAAGGAATTCTACCTGGTGTACAGATCCTACCAGCTTAGAACGGTAGCCAGCATCTTTTCCTTCCTTGACTTCACGAAGCGGAAGGCCAGTACCAAGGGTATAATTCGCATCAATGACATTCTTGCTTTTTGGAAAAAGCTTTGCATTATCTTCATTGACTGCATCCAATGCAAGAGTAGCGAACAACATAATCAATGTCTGATCTTCCTCGGACTTGCTGCTTCCAGGATCAAGTTCTGTAGCATTATCACTTTTAGTCGCCAGATTGCCGACACGATAAATAGCGTTATTATCCTTCAGGGCAGGGGAGTGGACACGAATATGAATTCCATCAAGAGGATCCTTCGTATCAAGCTCCTCAATACCGATGACAGGACGGTCTTCAGTATCCCTTGCTACGATATTAGGGATGTTCAACTCATTATCAAATTCTCCAAAAATAGCTTTAATAGAATCGTTACCAACATCAACAGCTGCAATTCTAGATTTCGTCATTTCTATCATTCCTTTTCAATAATCTAAGTTTATGTATACTCACTTACTATTTTAAAGGTAAAGGTAAATAATAGATACTGCAAGAAAATCGAGTGAAAAGAAATATAAATGTAAACATGTAAACAAGCTGTAAACCTCACACTGATTGTATACATAATTGTACACAATGAACACAAAGTTGTATACATCTTGATTTAATAGGTTGTTTACAGATTTGTATACATGTAAACGTAATTGTAAACACCACGTTTACAATATGTACACTTGTTTACAAATTTGTATACTTTAGTTTTAACCTCTATTATTTTCAATTAATTCCCAGTTGCCCTTCGTGTGTGTCCCCTCCCCTACCCACTTTACTAATTAGTTTTTTTGTAGAAATCCCGAAAAAAGTATCCGCGATTTTAAAAATTAAATACGAAGGGAAAAATCGAGGTATTGGTGGGGATGTTGAAAAGGAATTGGATCGGGAAGTGGATAAGGCGTAATAATTAGTAGTTTTTCTATAAGGCTATTTTCGTAAAGATTGTTGTTAAAATCCTAAAGCCGATTTTAAAGTGATAAAAGGCTAATTTGCAGGTCCGTCTTAAGAGTGCAAGCTCTTTTCTCATAATAAGCTTCAATTTTATGAAGAAACATAGGTCATTCAATCCTATTTTGTAATCCACAGAAACAAAGATTGAGAAGAGAGCCTTCTATAAAAAGCATGAAGAGCTGTGCACATCAAATTAGGAACACACTAGAAACAAATTTTTTTCGATCGGGTCGTCTACCAAGAAAACCAACGTTCATGGCCCTAAATAGAAGTCAACTCCCCTCCCCTATCTGATGGTTAGAGCAGGATACAGTCGAAACCTGACGAAAGAGGAAGAAGAGAGCGAAACAAAACAAAAGCCAGGCAAAACGCCTGGCGATAATTGTTCTATATTTTCTTTACAAATTCAGACTTGAGCTTCATTGCTCCAAATCCTTCAAGTTTACAGTCAATATCATGGTCACCATCAACTAAACGGATATTTTTAGCCTTTGTCCCGATTTTAATCACTGAAGAAGTACCTTTTACCTTAAGGTCCTTGATGACAGAGACGGTGTCTCCATCGTTCAGGACATTGCCATTCGCATCTTTGACCACTTTATTATCCTCTCCATTAGTAGTTTCAGCAGCAGGATCCCATTCATGGGCGCATTCTGGACAAACCAGGAGGGTACCATCCTCATAAGTATATTCTGAGCCGCATTTAGGGCAATTAGGCAAATTAGACATGTTTGAAGCCTCCGTTATTTGATATTAAGATTAATTATAGCCAAGTTTCGGTGATATTCCTACCGTATTACAGGAGACTTCAGTATAGAAAGAAGCCCTGGCAGGACGACCGGTCATCCACCAGGGCTCTTTTTGATTAGTTTTCGGCAACTTCCTTACGGTTTTTCTTAAAAATCTTAGATAGAACTTCATAAACAATCGGTACGATAATCAGGGTTAATAGTGTCGAACTGGTCAAACCGCCGATTACGGTAATCGCCAGACCCTTGGAAATCAGTCCGCCTCCGCCTGATCCTATCGCTAATGGAATCAAGGCGCCGACCGTTGCAATTGCAGTCATCAGGATGGGACGTAAACGTGTAGCGCCTGCCTCAAGGACCGCTTCACGGATTGTGAGTCCTTCGCGTTCCATGTGAATGATCCGGTCTACAAGCACGATGGCGTTCGTTACGACGATACCAATTAGCATCAATAGACCCATCATGACTGAGACAGAGATGGTTTCTCCTGCGATAAGCAGACCGACAAATGATCCAATGACTGCGAATGGAAGTGAGAATAATATCGCGAATGGTGCAACACCCTCACGGAAGGTAACAACCAGGATGAAGTAGACGATCGCAATTGCAGCTAGCATCGCAGCGCCAAGCTGTGTAAATGTTTCCGTCATATCTGCCTGGACGCCGGCTACTCCCACTTCCACTCCTTTAGGAAGATCTAATTGATCGATTGCTTTTTCAGCTTCTGCAGCTGCCTTTGAAATATCTTTACTGACGACAGTTCCGGATACAGAAGCATAATACTGGCCTTTGCTGCGGGCCAGGGTATTCAGCGTTGTGCCTTCTTCAACACTTACTAATTCAGACAATGGCAAGGTGGTACCCAGCGCTGTTTGTACTTCAGTGGCAAGAATATCATCGATTGATTCAGGCTGTTCTGCTTGCTCCTGCTGAACAATGACATCAAGTGTATCTCCTTCTTTTTCGACGGTCGTCAAGACTTCTTTCGACTTGTTCGGATTGAGCATCATAACGATTTGTCCCGCTGTCAATCCGTATTGCAGCAATTCATCCTGTTCGACCTTGAAGGTGTATTCTACATAAGCATCTTCCGCACTGGAGGACACATCCTTCAAGCCACCAACTTCTTTCATTTCTTCTTCTACCATCTTGACTGTTTCGTTTAACTTGCCTAAATCCTCACTGTACAAGGTATAGCTGATTTCATTCTCAGGCATCGACATTCCGCCAAAATTCTGGCTCTTCCATTCACCGCTGTGGCCAATGTTAAAGACATAATCCTCTAGTTCATCCCTTACCTCTGAGAAGTTCTCCATTTCAGGGTCAAAGATCAGGTACATTAAGGCTCCGCCTGTACCTCCGCCCATCATAGCTGTCATCTGATCGGCCTCATCATTAATTGATACCTGCACGATATCAATGTTATCGCGTTTCAGCATTTCTTCTTCTACTTCAGCGACATTTTCAATTGTTTCTTCCTTAAGCTCACCTGCTTTAGGTGTATACGTCAAATACATGACTTTTTCTTCTTCACTGCCCATGAAGCTGAAGCCGATGATTGGTGTCAGCGCAAGACTTCCGACAAGCAGTATCACAGCTATAAGTGAAGTAATGACCTTATGGTTTAGAGACTTATTCAATGCACCCTTATACCAATTGGCCAGCTTTCCAACTTCCTTGTGGCTGCTCTCAGACTTTTCACCATATAACTTCTTCCTGAATAAAAAGTGCGATAACGCTGGTACGATCGTAATCGCAATAATCAGTGAAGCACCCAGAGCGAATGTCATCGTCAGGGCAAAAGGAGTGAATAATTCCCCTACCATCCCGCCTACGAAGATCAACGGTGCGAATACAGCAACCGTCACAAGTGTGGACGACAGGATTGGCTTGAACATTTCGATAGTCGCTTCACGCACTAGTGCCCGCCCTGTTAATCTCTCTTCTTTTAAATGCAGGCGGCGATAAATGTTTTCCACGACGACAATCGAGTCATCAATAACACGGCCAATCGCTACAGTAATCGCGCCAAGCGTCATGATATTAAGCGTGATGTCCATCCAATTCAATAGCAGCAATGCCATAAAAATCGAAACTGGAATCGAGACAATTGATATAATCGTAGATTTGAAGTCACGCAGGAAAAGTAAAATAACAAGAATCGCGATTAATCCGCCAAATAAAGCTTTTTCAATCATTGTAAAAACTGATTCTTCAATTGGCTCTCCCTGGTCAAGCGATACTTCAATGACTAATCCATCAATTTTAGCCTTTTCTTCTTTTACTAAATCTTTTACAGCATTAACTACATCAACGGTATTCGCTTGCTGCTCCTTGACAATCTGCAGGGCAATCGCATCTTCACCATTGGTGCGGGAAATGGATTGAACTTTACCAACCAGTTCAATCTCGGCAAGTTCGCTAAGTTTTACAAAAGGTGATGGATTGGCTGCTGATGGTGTGACCGGGATCAACATATTTTTCAATTCATCAGTTGTTGTGAACTTGCCATCGACGGCAACCGCCTGCTCTCCTTCTTTGAACTCAAAAAGGCCTAATGAAACGCCCAGATTGCTGGCTTGGATCATTTCCTTTACATTCGTTTCCGTTAATCCAAATTGCGTAAGTTTTGCTTCATCGTACGTTAAATTAACTTCTTCGATATGCTGCCCAGTCATGGTGACAGATGCGACTCCATCGATTTTATCGATTTTCGGAAGAATGATTTCTTCAACGGTGGATGTAAGCTCCACAATATCCTCAGTTGAACTGCTGACACTCAATGCCGCAACCGGCATCATATTCATGCTGATCGCTGTGATGGTCGGTTCCTGAGCTCCCTCCGGCAACTTGACCGCATCCAATGCCGATTGCAAAGCACGCTTCGCCTCATCCATATCAATGCCGTACTCATACTCTACCTGGATACTCGACATATTGGAGTATGAATTGGAATAGACAAATTTAACGTCTTCCAGACCCTCTACCGCTTTTTCAATCGGGATCGATACATCCTCCATAACTTTTTCAGGAGTTGCCCCAGGATATACATCCATAACCATTAAGTATGGAATTGAAATATTCGGAATGGTCTCCATGTTCATCCGTGTGCCAGAATAGATTCCTGAGACTGTGATGATAATCATAAGCAGCCATACGGCCAGTTTATTTCCAAGTACAAAATTGACTAAATTTTTCACTGCTGCACCTACCTAAAAATGACTTTATTGACCATAATAATGTTACTGACTGACTGGTCATTTGTCAATGATGGATGTACAGAGGCTTTAAAAATTAACACAAAAATATCCGCTTCTTTTGGAAGCGGATATCGTATTATTATTCATCGTCTATTTCGCCGTCACCAATTTCATCTTCTTCCTCAACATCTTCCAGCTGTTCCCCTTCCTCAGGTGGTGCGTCATTGCCGCAGCCTGTCACAGTGAACATGGAAATGGCCAATAAAAACATAAACAATAGCTTTTTCATTTTTCATACCTCCTTTTGATGAAGTTTTTCCTATGCTTTATTTTTCTATGTAGGCTATTTTGTAAAATTTAGGGGCTCATGTCTAAAAAGAGACTTAAACCAAAATGTAAAATCTTGATAATAATTATATTTATTGTAATAAATCTCATTAAAATTTGAACAATAATAACAAAGGAGTGACTCGTGCATGAGTGGAACAAACGTAGAACTTACATCAATAGAGATATCGAATATATGGTCTTCCTACTTGAAAAGCAGTATGGAGCTGAGGTTCTTTCAATATTTCTATGCAACTTCAGAAGACCCCGAAGTCAAAAATATTATTGAAAAATTGGTGGAGTTTTCATAGAAGAGTCTCGATGATCTTAAGGCCATCTTTATAAAAGAAAATCTGACGATTCCTTTAGGCTTCACTGAAAAGGATGTCAGACTTGATGCTGATAAGGTATTTTCTGATACCTTCATCTTATATATTTGCCATGATATAACGATGCTGTCATTGAGTACATACCCAGCTGCCTTTCCCGATTGTACCAGGAAGGATGTCCGGAATTATATCCAGAATGCTATAGAATTCACCATACAAATTCAAAATGAAATTACTGATTTGATGCTGTCACAAGGCGTCTTTTTGAAATCGCCTCAGGTAGCAATGGACCATACAGTCGATCTGGTTGATGAAATGAAATACCTCAACGGCCTATTCGGCGGCTCCAGGCCTGTAAACGCAGCGGAAATAGCCAATCTGTCTAGAATCATCCATCGTGCCCGCTTTTCAAAAATGGTCCTTGTCACTTTCAGTAAACTCGCTTCCCACAAGGATGTTAAACAGCATTTCAGCAAAGGAAGAAACGCGCTTGAAAAAGTCCTGGAAACGCTGGGAGATGTCTTTGAAAAAGAAAACATCCCCTATTCAGCTTCAGGGGATTATAATACTTTCGATGTAAAAAATTCACCCTTTTCCGATAAATTGATGCTGTTTTTCGTGAATACATGCCTGGGAATGTTCTGCTTCATCATGATCAACCAGGCCCTGACCTCCAGTTTGAGGACGGATATCGTCACCAAATTCACAATGATTTCCACCCAAATGAAGAAATTTTACGGAAAAGGCCTGCTCCTGATAATCACCGAAAAATGGCTCGAGCAGCCGCCGCAGGCTTTTGATCGGAAGGTATGAAAAAAGGATTCCAACTGGCATAAGCCAGGAGGAATCCTTTTTTTGTGAAACTTATTCTTTTGTTACCAGGTAGGCTTTGTATTCAGTAACGCCTGCTTTTTCTACGTATACTGCCATTACCCAGTCACCGTTTGGAAGATTAATTCCATTTTGAACTGTGCCGTCCCATTCGAACTCGTGGTATGGAGCAACCGCGTTTTCAAATGATCCAATTGTGTCTACAAAGCCACCAATTGTTCCATTAGGGTTGAATACATAAATATCATATTCTAACACTTCTGCACCGCCAGGCAGGTACGCACCAACATAATATCCGTCTTCTGCTTTATCCATAAATGCACCAGTCACACGAGGGTAATCCGGCTCACCAACGAACAGGATGGTCGGTACGTCAATCGTCTGTGCTCCATCATTTATTTCGATTGTACCTTCGTAATAGCCTGGTTCCAGTTTAGAAGTATCTACCTGGACATTGAAGTTCACTTGCTGGGACTTTCCAGCGTTTACCTTCAAGTTCTTGCTTGTCATAACCCTAATGCCGTCTGGATTTCCAGCAAACTCAATATCAAAGCTATACGTCTTTCTTTCGTTCGAAAGGTTCTTGATTTCAAAACTATTCTTTTCTACCTGCTTGCCGCTATCCTTCACAAACTTGCCAAATGAGTGACTGCCTGGAGCGACAAGTGTTTTGGTGTTCAGGGCTTCTACCACACGGATGCTTCCTGCACCCTGAGAGTTATGAGCATAAGCTTCACCAGTAGCTGGATCAATCACATCTACCGCAGTATTCATCAATGCAGCTTTCACATCTTCAGTACCCCATTTAGGGTGCTTCTGTAAAAGCAATGCAGCTGCACCGGCAACGTGTGGTGAGGACATACTAGTACCTTGTAATGCAGCATAACCGTTACCAGGGAAAGTACTTACAATGTTTACACCTGGAGCCGAAACATCCGGCTTGATCATCCAAGAAAGAGTAACAGGACCGCGGGAAGAGAAGTCTGCCATTGTTTCGTCTACCCACTTAGAGAATTCAATATTGAAAGATACTTTGTTGTTGCCTGCTTCTAACTCAGCTAACAACTTTTGGCCATCTGCCAATGTCGTCTTAATAGTTGGGACTGCCAATCCCGGAACATCTGCATGTTCACCAGCAACATTGTTGAAGATGATTGCTCCAACAGCTCCAGCGTTTTTCGCATTTTCCGCTTTGTCAACAAATGGATAATCCCCACGGATAATTAAAGCGATTTTACCTTCTAGATCTTTACCTTCGAAATCACTTGCTGCACCTTTACCAACGTATACAAACTCAAACTCTTTGTTATTAAGAGCAAGTAATTCTTCATCGCTTGGAAAACCTTGAACTTTTGCTGAAGGGTAATCTACTCCTTCAGATGTAGAAATCTTAGAAGTGTACACATTGTAAGGCAGCTGTGTTGCCCCAACTGAAATCGCATCACGGGAAGTACCAGGCGATCCAACTGTCCAGTTGTTTGGACCCGCGTTTCCGTTTGAAGTCACCGCAACTACGCCTTCAGCCATTGCCCAATCTAGCGCAATGGAAGTAGCCCAGTCTGGGTTGTTCAGTGAGTTTCCTAGAGACAGGTTCATGACGTCAGCGCCGTCTTGTACGGCCAACTCAATACCTGCAACAACATCTTCTGTCGTACCGCCGTTAGGACCAAGTACACGGTAACCTAGTAATGTAGCTTCAGGAGCGACTCCTTTGATAGCTCCATTCGCTGCAACCGTACCAGATACGTGTGTACCGTGGTATTGGCCAGCACCTTCCTGTGGATCATTATCGTTATCTACAAAGTCATATCCTTTGTAATCTCCGAATGCATGCGCAAGATCAGGGTGAGTGTAGTCAACACCAGTATCGATTACCGCAACAGTAACTCCCTCTCCAGTAAAACCTGCATCCCATGCTTCATTCGAACCAATGAATGGAGCACTATCCATCATATTCGGGCTGAATTCCTCAGCTGAAATTTCTTCAGCAGAAATGACATCAGCTGTGTAATGAACATTTGGATAAACAGCTTTTACGCCTGGCAGCGCCATTAGTTTAATAATTTCATTTGCTGGTAGTTTTGCAGAGAAACCAGAGAATACATAGTCATATTCCCTTTTTACTTCTGCACCTTTAACAGAATTCTTTAATGCACCAATTACTTTTCCTCGTTCAGACTTCAGGCTAGCCTTTGTCTGCTTCTTTCCTTTATGCTTTGCTTCCACAATTGACTCTGCTTCCAACTCGACGATGACCGAAGTCGGCCTGCTTGAAGAAAGTTCAATATCCCCGAAAATCTCTGCCAAAGGCAATTCAGTTAATTTGGTTTGTGAGGTTGTCCCTCCATTTGCTGCTGCCCCAAAGCCAAATGTAGAAAAAATCATTACGAATGCAACTAATGTCAGTAATACTCTTGGAAAATACCTCTTCATTCCTTCGCCTCATCCTCTCTTGTAAAATAATCTAAACCCTCACTCTTCTGTACTGAATCTGCACCTCCTTAGGAAAAAAGAGCGAGTATGTATCTAAAAAATCTCTTACCTATTACTAATTAACTAATCTTTCATAATAACCTTCATATAATTATCCAAAAATTCTGACTATAATCACCAAAAAAAATAACACGTAACCCTAATAAAACCTATACACTAACAATTTTTGATAAGGTTCGTTATAAACCTTCAAGATTTGATCTTACATTTTTGACAAGCATATAGAGCCATCATTACCACCTATTTGGCCACCTTTTCCAATTTCACTATTGTCTGTTTCAGTTAACAAGTGTAATTTAATAGTTAGTACTATTTATCCAGTGCATAACAATTTTATAAAAAAGAGGCGATACAAGAAATTGAACATTTGGCATTCATACAAAAACTCATCTTTTATTTTAAAAATGACAGTCGGCTTTGTACTTGGTATTTTAGCTGGTGTTCTATTTGGGGCGGAGGCCGAGATTTTCAAACCTTTTGGAACATTGTTGATAAAATTGCTTAATCTCATCGCTACTCCCGTAGTTTTTCTGACGGTTGTGCTCGCAGTCAATCAAATGAATCCTGCGCAACTAGGCAGGACCGGCGGGAAACTGGTGCTTTATTATGGAGCGACAACGGCAGCTGCCGTCTTGATTGGCCTTGGCCTTGCACTGTGGATCAATCCAGGAAAATCCCTTTCCCTTCCTAATGCGGAGGTTGAGAAGCCTGCGACACCTTCTATCTCAGACGTGATTTTCAATATTGTACCGGATAATTTCTTCTCGGCTTTTACATCAGGAAACTTAATGGCGATTCTGTTCCTGGCAATCATCATTGGCTTTACGATTTCGGGGATGAGACTTGCTAATGAGGAAAAAATCCAAAACTATGGAGCCCAGCTGCAAACATTTTTTGAAGCGGCGAATGAGTTGTTCTTCAGAATTTTGAAGGGTATCCTCCTTTACGCCCCAATCGGTATTTTTGCGATAAGTGCTTCCACATTTGGCACGCAAGGGTGGGATACATTAACTTCCCTATTGGAGTTTACAGCAGTATTTTATATCGGGGTTATCATTCTTTGGATCTTTGTTTACGGCGGAACATTGAAACTCTTCAAGATACCGGTCAAAAGCTTCTTTGCTAACACAAAGGATGCCTACACAACGGCGTTTTTCACTTCCAGCAGCATTGCCTCTTTGCCAGTGGCGATTGAGAGTGCGAAGAAGGCAGGCATCAGTGAAAAAATGGTGAATTTCAGTTTACCTTTGGGAGCTGTGTTCAATTCCGATGGCGGAGCGCTTCGGATGGGCGCCTCGATCGTCTTTGCTGCCAATGTAACAGGCGTGAGCTTCTCGCTGACTGATTTCATTACCATCGTCCTGATCGGGACTCTCCTTTCGATTGGCACAGCAGGCATTCCTGCCGCAGGGCTTGTGACTTTGTCGGTCGTGCTGACGATGTTTGATCTGCCGCTTGAGGTCGTTGCACTGATCGCAGGCGTCGATGCCATCATCGGGATGGCCGGCACAGCCTCAAATGTAGTAGGAGATGTCGTTGGTGCAGCGGTTGTCGACCAATCCGAAAAGAAAGCTGAAATGGCTGGTTAATAACTGATCAAAACCGCATCTTATGGGATGCGGTTTTTTCAGTCGCATGCCGAATACCTATTCATCGTTATCATTTAAACTGCCAGATAGAGAATCGATTTCAGGAGTTGAAGCTTCGGAAACTGTTCGTTCAATATGAAGCATTGCGGAGAGTACGTATATGAAGGCCTCATACATTGGGGATGTTTGTAATTGTTGAGCGAAGTATTGGTGGAAATGCACGCCCATATCTTTTCTTGCTTCATAATCAAAATGATAAAAATCTGTAACCGGGAAATACAATCCGTTGCCCATTGGCATTAAGGTTCCAATTACAACTTCTCCAACCTTTATAGGAAAAGAAAGAGGATCTACCACAATCACATCTATCAGTTTTTCTTCCAGCATGTCCATTACGATAAGAACATGATCGTTAAACTTATGAACAATAAAGTAAAACTTAGTTATCGCTTGATCGAATGATTTAATCCATGATTCCATAATCGGCCGGTTTTTAAACACTTGTTTATGAGCGACAATATACTCATCAATACATGTCTTGCTGATAGATAATTTTGAATCACACGATAGCCTCCACCAAAATAGATTTTGTAGGAGAGCAGCTTCTTTTTCCTCCTTTACCTCCATATTCTCAGTCAATTCCTTGAGAAATGGTAAATATACAGGATAGTAGTCTTTTATTGCAAATCGCATGAAATCGTTCCACACTTCGTTAACCATTTCTTCCTGTAATTTTTCAGCTAATGGATGGTCTGCCCGAAACTTTTTCGTTTTGGTTCCTGTCTGTAAAAATTTTATTACATTGCTCTTCATCATCACACCACCTTTTCATTTTTCTTTTACTATTTTGCTAAAACAGCTCAAAATCCTCTTGTCTATTTGGTGAACAAAAAAACCAAATGCACAAATGACATTTGGTCTTCGTTATAAATCTAATATCAGGTTACCCTTCCCGCGTGAAACACAGCTAAGCATTGTTCGATTGGAGCGCTGCTGTTCATCTGTCAGGAACGAATCGTAATGGTCAATCTCTCCTTCTGCTACCTTCACCTCACATGTACCGCAACCGCCCACTCTGCAGGAATGCGGGACATCAATTTCATTTTGACGAAGTACGTCTAGCAGTGAGCTTTCTGCAGGTACTTCAAGGTGTTTGCCGCTCTGTTTCAATGTAATTCTAAACGGGACCGCGGCCTTTTTCACAGGTGGTGCGAACCGTTCAAAATGGACATTGAAGGCGGGGTAGCCGTAGCTTTTAGCTGCACTAGAAAACTCTTGAATCATTTTTTCCGGCCCGCAAAAATACACATGTGTGCCGATTAGATGCTCCATAAGCAGCTTTGCTGACAAACGTTGCCGATTCTCCCCTTCAGAAAAATAAAAATGACACTTACCAGGGTAGGTCTGATTTAGGAAATCAAAAAATGCGCATTGTTCTTTTGACTTTGCTGCATAGTGAAGCTCGAAGGATTGGTTTTTTTCAGCAAGCTCAGCCATCATTGATAAAAATGGGGTGATCCCGATACCAGCTGCATAAAAAACATGATGCTTAGCCTGAAAACTCAAAGGAAAATGGTTTTTCGGATTGCTGATTTTTAAAACATCCCCTTCAGAGACACGATGATGCCAGTACTCAGACCCGCCAGTTGAAGGCTCTGCTAATCTAACAGCTATTTCGATACAGCCTGGTTCAGATAGGTTAAAGACTGAATACGATCTTTCCAATGGCCCCGAAGATTTTGGCAAATAAGTGGTGATATGAGATCCCCCGCTGAAGAGTGGCAGCTTCGATACATTCAGCGCCTGAAGGGTAAATCTTTTAATTTTCGCAGTTTCTTTTTTAACTGTTTTTACACGTACTTCAAGGATCGAATTCTGATGCAATCAAAGCTCCTCCTGTTCTATTTGATCGTTACATAACCCAAATAGGCATCCAAACGCCGTGAATAATGGTCCGAGACTTCCAGCTTCTGTCCGCAGTGTAAGCAAGCGACCTGCGACTGATCCAGCACTTCATTTTCGCCATGGCAAGTGCAGCAAATCAGTTTCTTCCTGGCGGGTCCGATAGTATGTGATTGCATGTCATGTTGTGAAAAGCCTGCCTTCATTGCTACTCCTTGTATACTTTTTACAAAATCAGATGTCCCCGAAATGTATAAATAAGTGCCCATTTTCTGTTTGCTGAACCATTCGTTCACAAAGCCTTCTTCACTTTCTTCTTGTAAAATATGAAACTCAAATGGCACATTCTCAATCAATGCCTGCTGAACGAGAATATTTAGATTTCGATCCCTTTCTGAATCCGTACAAAATATAAACTTCCTTTTACCTTTAGCATATGAAAACATATCTTGAATCACCTTTTTTCCAATTCCTTTTCTAGATATTCCAGGACAACGTCACGGTAAAGAGAGATGCCTTTATAATCCGCAATGAATTCAGGAAGTTCATGGAGAATTGCAGAAAATTGCTCCAGCCATGGTGTATGTTGAATGAATTGCTCAAGCGGAAGCATATGGGTGTGGATCGTAAATAATATCGCATTGCTTTTTGGCAAACGAAATAATTTCTGAACCTCAACTCGAAGATGAACCAGCTTACCAACATTTTCTTTCGTCACTTTCTTACGAGCCTTCCCCCATTCAGCAAAGGTTTCAAGCGATGTATCCAGACGATTCCCTGCCATCAGGGACCAGTTTTTCCTCCACCATGGACTTCCTGCCTCAATTCTCATTAAGAACTGGAGGATGCGTTCATCAAGAGAGGCGGAATGGAATCCAGGAATCGGCTTATGTATTTCCTTAAAAGACATTCCTGCATCGAAAAATAGCGACCAATTCGCAGGAAAACAGAGCTGCCCTGCATCTAAAAAAACGTCACCATCCCGCTGCATCATCAAAATAAGGTCTTCCTGAACATGACGGCCAACAAAATCCAGAGGTTCAAAAGGCAAAGTAGTATGGTCGCCAAATAAGAATGTTTCTTCCTCGCCTGTTTGAAGGTTTGAAAACGCCCATTGATTACCATTCACCACCAGTTTGAATTTTTCAGGATAGCAACTCGCAAGTTGATGAAGGATTAAATCCAGCACTTCCCACTGGGCCTCCAGTGTAAATGAAGCAGCATGATAACAACGTTCCGGATGGTTTGATAACAGTTTTCTTTTTAAATTGATATCATCTAAATAATCTTCCGTCAATTCGATGCCAGTTGGTGGATTTAATGGAATGGCATTGTTTGAATATCTATATACATCACGATCGCTAAAAGGATAAGGAAAAGATAGATTTTTCCCAGTGGTGTTCATTCAATCTCTCCTTTTCAGAATTTTTCATTTATTTAATACTATACAGAAAATGAAATTTGAATTCGAGAGTAGAGATTGTTTTTTTATATTATGCGATTGTCAATCTACCCAGGATTCCAGTTTGATCTATAATGTCCTCTAGTGAATAAACGGAAATGGGGAACATGGGAAATCCAAAGACGTAAGGAGTAATTTCATATAGTTGGAAATAAACAACGATACTTTTATCAGCTAGATAATAATCCTGATTTTCCCGAATTCCCTTAAAGTCACCCAGGAGTGGGATCTTTCGCTCATCTATCTGTACCTCAATGATGTCAGATAGCCTTTTAACATAGTCACTTCCAGGCTTGAATAAATCTTTCAGTTCATATAGCTTCCCGCTTTGGAGATCGTACGACAAAGATTTTATATACGTCATTCCGTGGGCAGCATGATAATGATAAGTATAATTTAATTGAGACAAGCTCAGGACAGCCCTTTGGTTATTCTTAATTTCATAGTAACCAATCATTTCTTCCACAGATCCAGGCATATTTCCCGTCTGTTCATTTATGAGCTGTTGTGCTTGCAAAACAATGCTATGGTTGACCTTCTTTTCAATATCCTTATTTTCCATATTCATTACTCTTGGAAAATAGACCGTCCTCTTTGGTCCACCGCTGACTTTGACCGTATTGATGCTTACTGGAAATGAAACAGGCATGATCACACATCCTTCATTATTTTTAGCCATTGTATTCACGAATACAGAAATGTAAACAAAAAAAAACGGCCCATCCTCTGCAGGATCAGCCGCTTCATTACTTTAACATTTTTGTGAAAACATCCTTTAAGGATTTTCCTTTTTTATAATAGATTTCATCCCGGACTTTTTCATTGATCGCTTGCCACAGCATAATTTCTACATCTGTAAGAGGCTCTGATTCTTCCTCTTTCAGGAATTCGGCAAAGTAGTCTAGGGGAACTCCATAGAACCTTGAGATATCCGACATGATCTCAAAGGAAACCGACTTTCTGGCCCCCTTTTCGAGCATGCTCAAGTACTGCAGTGTAATACCTGTACCGTTCGCAACGTCCTCAAGACGCAAGCCCCTTTCTTTTCTCAATCTCCTTAATTCCTGGCCTAATGGCGTCGACATAACAACTCTCCCTTTAATCTAAATTCGAAACATGCTTATAAGAAATAATATAGTACCAACTCACAATCGCCTCAAATACAGTAATGATTATTTCCACCATAATATCGGGCAATTTAAGAATTCTATTCGTCTGAAGATGCAGCAATTCATGGACAATCGTCTGAAGCTGCTCTGGATAGTCCAATTTTTCATCAATGAAGATTGCTTTCCTATCAGGATAGTAGATCCCTTTTATCGAATTCAAATCCAAATAGTGTACTTGAATACCAAATCTTTTTTCAATCCTGGCCGTTATTGAGTCAATATGCATCTGGTTGACCGCCATGTACTTCCTGTGCAGGTAACCGATAAAAGTATAATAAGAAAGAAATAAGATAAGGACTAAATTGACTTCGAGGTGGTCAAAGAATGCAAGAATCGGAAAAATGACCAAGACCTCAAATGTCATCGGCCCGAATCTGTCGAGGAACATTTTGCTCGTCATCACCCCAGTTTCAAGCCAGACGTAAATATATTTAAATACCATACTTAAAGCTAACATCAAAATCAATGTCAGATAACGTGCCAGGTACGTTTTGTCTGCATACTCATTATAAAATTCATTACAGGCGATGATAATGATGATATACATCGACAACAAAGCAAAAGTCGACTTCAAACTTCCTCGTTTTTTGGAGAAAATAGCAAACAAACTATCTACTAAAAGATAAATAAAGCCGTATACCACTGAAAAACGGTCAAAAATGATCAAGGATAACATGACATGAAAGAATGAGTAACGAAAACCTGAAAATATTTTTAAATTCATCCTGTCAAAAATCACCATAATGCATAAAAAGAAGACCACATTCCATTCCAGTTCTTGTGGAATTTTAATATGTAATAAGATTAAAACCAAAGCAGGAAGAAGGAAAAAAAGATAAAAAGCTTTTTGACTGAATTTCTTCATGCTGCCCCCCTCGCGATCGGCTTTCTGTATAAGGTAACTATACTTTATTACAATCTGGGAGGAAAAGGATATTTTAAGTTTTGGACAATTTTTTTAAGCGATGCAGAAATTTGTCTACTAAAAATAGTATATTTCCACTGCTGTTTAATATAATCTTTTCATTAGAGAATACAACATTCTCTTTAAGTTCCTCCTATTTTATTGGTACTAACTATGTTAGTACTATTTTTTTAGGTCTAAATATCGAAAAAAATGTCGAATGAAAATACTACTTTTTAACTATTGTTTAATATAAAATAACCTTATAGCGATGGTAACATTTAGTGGCCACTATGATCATCCATCGTGAATGCAGTGGGAAGCTTTGAAGTACAGTCTTTATTTGGACACTTGGACTGTATGGAGCTACTAGTGTAACCGGCCCTCTTAGAAGTACATAAATCTAAGGGGAGAGATGAAAAATGAAAAAGGTATTAACAGGATTAGCGGCAGGCGCATTGGCAATGGGGATTTTTGCAAGTTCTTCGTTGGCGGCAGTGACTTATGACTCATCAGCAGGTACAGGATTTGTTGGTAAAGGTGACGTACAGCAGGCTTTGGGTTGGAATAATGCTCAATTGCAGAAAGAAGCTAATAACTTAGTATTTACTTATGAAACAGTAAATACCTATGCGGTGACTGTAACTTGGACTACTGGTGAAGGAACTAAAGGCGAGAAGACCCACATCTTAGAATATAAGAGGACTTCAGAAGTAACTTCAAGTTTAGATTCCTCTGCTAGAAAAGCTAATCAGTTTACTGGTTTCATTTTAAATGGTGTTAAAGATACTACAGTACAAGGAGCAGTACCGGCAGATGGTGAGGAATTCCCTGGAAACTCAGGCCATACAGTTACTAATGTAGAATTAGTCTCTAGCACAAGCACTCTATATGTAAACGGAGTACAATTGCAATAACCATTCCAGCCATGAACTTTTTGTTCATGGTTTTTTTATTTTCTCAAGGAAGAGTGGCTAACTAAAAATTAACCTTCATTAATTACACTAGACTTAATAGTCTTTGTTTAATGCTAATATCTAGTATTTACACTGTTTATATATGCTTTTCTGCGATTTGAATTAAGCCTCCTCACAATGGGAATAAATATTAAAGGTGTAATTTGGAGGCCTTTTGCTTGACACTGAACAAGATTTATATAATAATCGTTACTGTATTAGAATTATTCTAGTTTACCGAATAGTTAACTGATTTTGATTCAGTTAGCTATAAAAAAATAATTCAACCAATCCAAGGAGGAAATTAATCATGGCATTAATCGGAACTCAAGTTTTACCATTCACAGCAAACGCATTCCACAACGGAGAATTCATCACTGTTACTGAAGAAAACCTTAAAGGCAAGTGGAGCGTAGTTGTATTCTACCCAGCTGACTTCACATTCGTATGCCCTACTGAGCTTGAAGACATGCAAAACGAATATGCTACATTAAAAGAAATGGGAGCAGAAGTTTACTCTGTATCAACTGATACTCACTTCACTCATAAAGCATGGCATGACCACTCAGAAGCTATCGGCAAAATCGAGTACATCATGATTGGCGACCCTTCACAGAAGATCTCTCGCAACTTCGATGTATTGAACGAAGAAGATGGTCTTGCAGAGCGCGGAACTTTCATCATCGATCCAGACGGCGTTATCCAAACTGTTGAAATCAATGCAGGCGGAATCGGCCGTGACGCTAGCCAGGTAGTAAGCAAGCTGAAAGCAGCACAATATGTACGTAACAACCCAGGTGAAGTTTGCCCTGCTAAATGGAAAGAAGGCGGCGAAACTCTTAAGCCAAGCCTTGACCTTGTAGGAAAGATTTAAGGGGTACACACCCATGTTATTAGACGCAGATATAAAAGCACAATTAGCTCAATATCTTCAAATGATGGAGGGCGATGTGCTGCTTAAAGTTAGCGCAGGATCGGATGATGTATCACGAGACATGCTGGCTTTAGTCGATGAATTGGCAACAATGTCATCCCACATCAAAGTGGAGCATGCTGAATTAGAAAGAACACCTAGCTTCAGTGTCAACCGTCCTGGTGAAGACACTGGCGTGACTTTTGCGGGCATTCCTTTAGGACATGAATTCACTTCATTAATTCTAGCTTTGCTGCAGGTTAGCGGAAGAGCGCCTAAGGTTGACCAGAAAGTCATTGATCAGGTTAAGGCAATTAAAGGTGAATACCGTTTTGAAACATATGTCAGCCTGAGCTGCCATAACTGTCCTGATGTTGTACAAGCACTGAATTTGATGAGCATTCAAAATCCTGGCATTTCACATACCATGATTGACGGTGCGGCATTCAAAGATGAAGTGGAAAGCAAACAAATCATGGCAGTGCCAACGGTTCTTTTGAATGGTGAGCCATTCGGAAGCGGCCGTATGTCACTGGAAGAAATCCTAGCTAAAATGGGGTCTGGTCCTGATGCTTCCGAGCTGACTGACAAAGATCCATACGATGTTCTTGTTGTCGGCGGCGGCCCAGCTGGTTCCAGTGCGGCCATCTATGCAGCTCGTAAAGGAATCCGTACAGGTATCGTTGCAGAACGCTTCGGCGGACAGGTAATGGATACTTTAGGCATTGAGAACTTCATCAGCGTGAAGCATACAGAAGGTCCAAAGCTTGTTGCCAGTCTTGAAGAGCATGTTAAAGAGTATGGTGTTGATATCATGAACCTTCAGCGTGCAAAGCGTTTGGAAAAGAAGGACATGATTGAGCTTGAATTGGAAAATGGTGCAGTTCTTAAAAGTAAGACTGTCATCATCTCAACTGGTGCACGCTGGCGCAATGTCAACGTACCAGGAGAAGCTGAGTTCAAGAACAAAGGGGTTGCCTACTGCCCACACTGTGACGGACCATTGTTTGAAGGAAAAGACGTTGCTGTTATTGGCGGAGGAAACTCCGGTGTTGAAGCAGCAATCGACCTTGCAGGTATCGTAAAGCATGTAACAGTGATTGAGTTCAACCCAGAACTTAAGGCTGACCAAGTTTTACAGGACCGTCTGCACAGCCTTCCGAACGTCACAGTCGTGACTAACGCACAAACTAGTGAAATTACCGGAACTGACAAAGTGAACGGTATCACTTACATTGACCGTGCATCAGGTGAAGAACACCATGTTGAATTACAAGGTGTATTCGTCCAGATCGGCCTTGTACCGAACACAGAATGGCTTGGCGACACGCTTGAACGCACTCGCTTCGGCGAGATCGTCGTAGACAAGCACGGCGCTACAGACCTTCCTGGCGTCTTCGCTGCAGGAGACTGCACGGACAGTGCTTATAAACAAATCATCATTTCAATGGGATCAGGTGCAACCGCAGCATTAGGCGCGTTTGATTACTTGATTCGAAACTAATAGTAAAACCGCTTTGCTGTTGAATGCAGTAGAGCGGTTTTTTGTGATAACGGATGTTTTGTCATTTTTTTTTTTACAGTTTGGTCCTCTTCCACCTGGGAGCTGTCACAATAACAGCATTTTCTTGACAGCTTTGGCCTCTGAAACCTGTCACAATAACAGTATTTTCTTGACAGCTTTGACCTCTTTTACCTGAAACCTGTCACAATAACGGCATTTTCTTGACAGCTTTGGCCTCTTCTATCTGAAACCTGTCACAATAACAGCATTTTCTTGACAGCTTTGGCCTCTTCTATCTGAAACCTGTCACAATAACAGCTTTTTCTTGACAGCTTTGACCTCTTTTACCTGAAACCTGTCACAATAACAACTTTTTCTTGACAGCTTTGAGCTCTTACACCTGAAACCTGTCACAATAACAGCTTTTTCTTGACAGCTTTGAGCCCTTACACCTGAAACCTGTCACAATAACGACCTCTTCTTGACAGCCTTGAGCTCTTACACCTGAAACCTGTCACAATAACAACGCTATCTTGACAGCTTTAGCCCTTTCTCCTTCAAACCTGTCTAAATAACGATGGTTTTTTGACATCTTTGAGACTTCCACCTGCAAAGCTGTCAAAATAATACGCCTGCTCAAAAAACCCGCAACCCAAATATTGCTCTCACCACAAAAAAACCTTCAATCCCCAACTGGGATTAAAGGTTTTTCTATCAGATAGCATAAACAAATCAGCTATAAACTCTCTCTTTATCGCTTAATCCCAGCACCTTGGCAGTTGATTCATGGATATCATGGAACAGCTCTGGGTTGTTCACTAATGACACGCCATAGGTAGGGACGATTTCCTTTATTTTATCCTTCCAATTGAACATTTGCTCAGGGAAGCATTTTTCTAACACTTCCAGCATGACGTTTACAGCAGTGGACGCACCAGGTGATGCACCTAGCAATGCCGCTACTGAGCCATCAGAGGCGCTTACAACCTCTGTACCGAACTGTAGTGTCCCTTTGCCAGTGTCGGTATCCTTGATGACCTGGACACGCTGTCCTGCCACCACGATTCCCCAGTCCTCGCTCTTGGCATTAGGAATAAACTCACGGAGTTCTTCCATCCGTTTTTCATGAGAGAGCATCACTTGCTCGATCAGATACTTAGTCAATGCCATTTCTTTCATGCCTGCTGCCAACATAGTAATCACATTATTCGGTTTCACTGAACCAATCAAATCCAAATTCGAACCTGTTTTCAGGAACTTAGGTGAGAAACCGGCAAACGGTCCAAACAGCAAGCTCTTCTTATTATCGATAAATCTTGTATCAAGATGCGGAACTGACATCGGTGGAGCGCCTACCTTGGCTTTTCCGTATACCTTTGCATGGTGCTGTTCTACTACTTCTGGATTGTTGCAGACCATGAACAGTCCACTTACAGGGAATCCGCCAATATGTTTTGATTCAGGAATACCTGTCTTTTGCAGTAATGGCAGACTTCCGCCCCCGCCGCCGATAAAAATGAATTTCGTAGTATGATATTCAGTTTTACCGCTTTCAAGGTTTTGCACTTTCAGTTCCCATAATCCATCACTTGTACGATTGATATCTTTAACACTATGGTTATAGTTAATCTCAACATTCTTACTCTCCAAATGATCAAACAACATACGAGTTAACGCACCAAAGTTAACATCTGTTCCTGAATCAATTTTGGTTGCCGCTATCGGATCATTAGAGGTACGGCCCTCCATGACTAATGGAATCCATTGCTTGAGTTTTTCAGGGTCTTCGGAGTATTCCATTTCCTGAAACATAGGAATACCTGAAAGCGCTTTAAATCGTTTTTTCAAAAACTCAACATTTTTTTCGCCTTCTACTAAACTCATATGAGGCAGCGCCCTGATAAAGTCCTGAGGATTACGAATCAAGTTGCTTTTTACAAGATATGACCAAAATTGCCTTGAAACTTGAAACTGCTCATTTACGTTAATTGCCTTGCTAATATCTATCGATCCGTCGGGTTTTTCAGGTGTATAATTCAACTCACACAGAGCAGCGTGCCCAGTACCCGCATTATTCCACTCATTAGAGCTCTCTTCACCTGCAGAAGCCAGTTTTTCAAAAACTTTAATGTCCCATTCTGGTGCTAACTCTTTCAGTAAGGATCCCAACGTCGCACTCATGACTCCGGCACCAATTAAGATAACGTCTGTTGCTTTCTGTACGTTGCTCATTATACCCTTCCTTATCCCTTATATTTGAGTAGGTGCGCCTTCTTCGATCTCACCTAGGAGCACACCTTTTCCGTCCATGTTCAAACCATAACATAATCTATTATAATGACTTACACATTAAAATATCTACTATTTACTGATAATTATAAACTATTTTTCCATAGTAAAAAAGTGAGAAGTCTCTCCATATGGTTTAGGAACAAATAAAAGTAAAAACCATAATCCTAACACTGTTGACTAAAGCTTAGGTTTTGCCTCTTTGGTAGCTAAAATTGAAAAACCTCCCCCTGCACTCTTCAGAACTTGTGAAGTGACTAAATCTCCATAACTACCCGCTCTCAAAAAAAGATACCGTTATAATAAACAGTATCTCTTCTACCACTATTTTAACATCCCATTAATTGTCTGCTACTTAGCCACTTAATCTCATTTCTCTATAAAAAACATTGATATGGCTCCTGGACCTACATGGGTTCCAACAGAAACTCCCATTTGCATAATATGGATAGCACCTGAAAAACCTGCTTCTTCCCGGATTTTTTCTTTTAGCGTTTCAGCAACGTCCTGATCCGATGTATAGCCAATGAGAATAAACTCTGTCATTTCCTTGTCGTTTCGTTTAATAAACTCTTGAACATAATGCTTCAGTACTTTATTACGGCCTCTTTCCTTTGCAACGATTGCTCCTTTTCCTTGTTTCATCGTCATGATTGGTTTGAGCATAAGAATCTTACCGATAAAGGCACTTGCATTCGTGAGTCTGCCACTTTTGATTAAATGATTTAAATCGTCAACAGAAAGGAAGTGTTTTACTTTTGTTTTGTAAGTTTCATTAAAATCGACGATTTCTTCCAATGATGCCCCCTGCTCTCGCATCATCGCACTCTTCATGATTAACCAGCCGCTGCCATGACTCATGCATTTAGAATCGACTATATGAAGTTTAACAGCCGAATCAGGCGATTCCTCATAGAAATAATCTTTTGCTATCACAGCTGATTGATAGGCACCGCTTGTCCCGCTAGACATACATACACATAGTATCTCTTTGCTTCCATCATTCACAGCTTTCTTTATGATCTTAAGGTATTCTTCAGGACTTGGCATCCCTGTTGTTGGGTGTTCAGATAACGCTTCCAACATACTATAAAAATCATTTGGCTCAATATCCACTCGATCTTTATAAAGTTTCCCCTCTATATTTATAGTCAATGGAGCTAAGCTAATGTCATATAATTCAAGTACTTCCTTCGATAAATCACAAGTTGAATCAGCCAAAATTTTAATCATTTCTATCCTCCAAGTAAGCAACTACCCTTATCTTAACCCAACCTCAGCTTAAGTTTATACATATTTTATTAGGTACTTTTCGGTAACCAGTTGAATTACCTCTGAAAAGCAGCACTAAAAAGTCGGCAAACTCGCTTAAAACTGAGCTTGCCGACAGTATTTATCTATGCAGTTACCAGTCACTTTACTCTCCTGGCTGCCTGCTGAACAGGATCCCATACACCATTATACGGGGGAGCATACGCCAGATCTAAATCGAGCAGCTCTTCGGTCGTCATGGAATGGAATATGGCCGTCGCTAGTACATCAGTTCGTTTATCGACGCCATTTCCCCCAATAATTTGCCCGCCAAGAACCTTATGTGTCTCTTTATGATAGACAAGTTTCAATTTCATCTTTTTATCATCCGGATAATAACCAGCGATATCAGTTGCAGTAATGGTTACAGAGCCATAGGGGATGTTCATTATTTTTGCCTCTGTTTCAGATAGCCCTGTTCTCCCCAAGGTTAAATCGAAGAACTTAATAATGGAAGTACCTACAATTCCTTTAAACGTTTTATGTACATCAACCATGTTCAATCCGGCGATTTGTCCTTGCTTATTCGCATGTGTTCCTAACGGGACATGATCATCCTTTTCTTTTACTCGGTGATATTGTGTGGCACAATCTCCTGCCGCGTAGATATCCTCAATACTGGTTTGCATATAGGCATTTACTTGGATTGCACCATTCACACTGGTTTTGATTCCTGTTCCTTCTAAAAAGGAAGTATTGGGCTTCACACCCACAGCGACTAGCACCAAATCTGTTTCATACTCTCCCTTATCGGTTTTCACAGATTCCACATTGTCACTTCCACCGAATGCTTCCACGGATTCACCCATTTTTAACACAATGTTATGTTTTACTGCTTCTTCATGAATCAGTTCTGCCATGTCTGAATCAAATATTTTGGCTAATTGCTCATTTCTTTCAATAATCGTTACCTTCTTGCCGAGCTCCGCAAAACTTTCGGCCATTTCAAGCCCAATGTATCCGCCACCAATCACGGTCACATTATTAATATCTTCTTCCAGATACTCCATGATTGCTTTTGCATCAGGGATGGTCTTTAATGAGAAAATACCGGGAAGTTTCACACCCTCCCACTTAGGAATGACCGAGCTTACACCAGTTGCAATCAGAAGGCGGTCATATGGCAGGCTAAACGTTTCACCATTACTATGATTTATTCCTCTCACCATTCTATTTTCTGTGTCTACCTTTTGGACTTCATGAAATACACGTGCATCGATGCCATATTTCTCTTTAAAAGTAGACTGAGTGCGAGCGATTAACTGATCTGTGGACTCAATTTTCCCACTGATCACATAAGGCAGGCCACATTGTCCGTATGAATACACGCCTCCCTTTTCTAATACAGTGATTTCATGTCCAGAGCTATTTCGTACCATTTGCATCGCAGCACTCATACCCGCTGCATCTCCACCAATAATAAGTATTTTCATCTTCATCCCTCCATTCCTTGTGTTTCCATTTATTACTGACCCTTAAACATCGGGATCTATAGGTGACTTCAGAAAATAATAATAAAATAAAACGGCTGTTCTGGCTGCCGTTTTATTCACTCAATAACTTTCATAGATTAAACAATTTCATCATAGAACATCGATAATTAGCTAAATTTTTTTTACCTCTATTTATGGTACGGTTCACCGTAGTTATTTAAGAGGCAAAAAGACGGGAGTGTTTTTTCTCCCGTCTTCCTATATATATGTGGTGATTACCCACTTAGCCAAACCAAATCTATACCGGATAATGTAAGGGTTCCTTGTTTATGATGGCTGCCTGTATTTTTCTTTTTAGATAGTCCTTTAAATTTTCCTCTTGATCAAGAACCTTATATATTTCCTCGAGATTCACTAGAACTATCAGTGCCTTGGAAAGTGATTCCTTACAAACTGCCACAGCAGGCTGTGTAAATGGTGATGTTGAAATAAAAATTCCACAAGCATGACCTCTATTAAAAATACGGACTAAGTGATGAGAAACTTCACCTACTCCTACTGGTTTATCCCACCATTTCATTTCCACAAGGAATATTTTGTTATCCAACTCTATTACTCCATCGATTTGTTCGATAATTCCTTCACCATTAGAACCAATTAAACTGAACGACTCCCGTATGAGGACTCCATAGCTTTTAAACAAATTGTTTAAAACAATCTCTAATGCCTTACCTCTCTTATGGGGATTTGACATAGAGAATAATTGATTAAAATCTTCTTTGATTATACTTCTCTCTAGACGGAGACTTTGAGCCTCTTCAATCCTCTGCTGATACTCTTTTCGGTTCTTTTCAGCCTCTTTTTCACGGGCAATTTTCATCCTCGTAAAGGCATCTTTGGTATTAATAACTTTTTGAATTTCAGCTACCAGCCCCTTGGCTTTTAACTGGTCATCTGGCCAGCAAGAAGAAAAACTCTCAAATTCCACTACTCTTTTTAAAATTTCACGCCGTTCCCGTAATGCCTTTTCACCTGCTTCATTTAGCCTACTCAATACATTTCTAACTATTTCATACTTAGTTATACTTTGGCGATCAAAATATATTCTGCTTTCTACATCCTCTGTGTATTTCTTTGATACTCCTGAACCTTTAAAAAACAACAATACATCTTTTTTTGATCTAAATAGTAAAGGAATTGTATCGACTAGTAGATTAAACAGTTCAGGAGGATAATGATAGATTTCATCCATTGTCTTCCCTCCATTAGTTTTCTGTGGTTTGAATAGTTTATTTCTCACAGCTTACACAACGGTTCTGGAGTATCTTGTAGATTCAATTTCTTAACAGAATCAGCCACATTATATCAATATCAGCTAATTTCTTTTCTTCACGTTCTATTTCTCTATATTTAGTATTCATTATAGCAGCAAACTTCGTTCTATCTTTAGTCACTTATGCTGAGAGAATTTTTTACTTATGTAAATTTTTTCCTACTTAGAGCTTTTGAATTCCTTAGTTTGTTTAACTCTTATTTTTTCTTTTGATTGTCCTATACGTTTCAATGAGAGACAATTTGTCGATCTCCAAAAAACTCGACATCAACACCTATATTATACAGAATATTCTACATATAACAACACAATGACTGATACATAAATTCATCATTTCTTTTAAAAAAGGCAGTTAGTTTTTATTAATGAATTGAAAGTACTTTTTATGCGAAATTAATTAATGGTAATATTTAGTTAAGACTATTTGACCAAAAGGAAAAATTAAAATGTATATATATGTAGAACTATTATTGCGGTTAAATTTGTAAAGGGTTATCTTTCGTATCTTAAGTGTTAAGGAACGACTTGATTACAATAAGAAGCTAGTCACTAAATAATTCTCTTTTTATATGTCCAAAGCAATACCCTACTTTTTAAGGGATTTTCCCCTTAATAGTAACAATGTAACTAGAACCCGGCTGAACAACCTAAAATTTGTTTATCTAAAACCTCGTATAAACTGTTTTAAATCTTGTCAAATACTTCTATTAGAATGAGGCGATTCATTATGTTTATAAGTGAAATAAAAGAAATTAAAAACTATAGAAACCTTACTGGAACACAATTTTTCTTTGACAAAAATATGAACTTCATAGTTGGTGAAAATAATATAGGGAAGACCAATGTAATGGAGTTGTTAAATTCCTTATTGAATAAAGGCAGATTTGATGAAAAGGATTTCTATGATTTAAAGGAGCCAATTCAGGTTACTTTTACAATTGAATATACTGAAGAAGCATTAGGCTTTTTCGAAAATAATTTTGATATTGAAGATGAATTTAGAATCACAATTAAGGCCGTACAGGAAACTGCGGACGATAGAATTGAGTATATCCACCATTCAACACCAGGGACTAGAATAAACTTTAGAACGGTTAAGTCATTAAATTTTGTGTACTACTCATCTTTAAGGTCTCCAAATAAGGAGATTAATTTTATAAATAATATAGGGACCGGAAAAGTTCTGAATTATTTAATGAATAATAGTCTGAAGAATAAAGAAATAAGTGAAGTTGATTTAATTAATATACATGATATTGAACACATAGTTGAAGACTTTAATATGCAGATTGGAAGGCTGAACGGACTATCAGGTGAAAAAATACAGGCATTTGTAAATAGTGATAATGATAATATAATCAACAGGTTACTGGAAATTGGAGACGATAGTGGAAGAAGTTTAGATAGATTAGGCGATGGACTTAGGTATTCATTCAACATCTTTTTAAACATTCTAGAACTCTTAATAAATCTAAAAACAACTAAAAAAGCAGAAGATTTTGAAGGTCTGCTGATTACATATGAAAATGGCAAAAGATATCTTCCTCTTATCTTAGCTTTGGATGAGCCGGAAATTCACCAACACCCATACAGGCAGAGAGCTTTAATAAAAAGCTTGAAAAATATTCTTTCAAATAAAAACAAAGAGTTCGCAAATTTAATCTGGGAGTTATTTGGGATTAATGGATTTATAGGTCAGGTTTTCATTATTACCCATTCACCAAATATTTTACCGGACGATTATAAGCAGATTACTAGACTATTCCAAACCGATAATGTGACAAGAGTTATTTCCGGCCAAAAGATAAATTTTGAGGAAAAAGTCCACAAGCATTTAGTGCGGAGCTTTATTTACATTAAAGAAGCTATGTTTAGTAAACATGTGATTCTTGTGGAAGGTGATACTGAATATGGAGCAGTCCCTGTTTTCATTAACCGAATGAACTATGATATAGATGAAAAAGGGATAGGTGTTATAAAATTGGACGGTGCAGATAGTGTTTTGCGTTGTTTGCAATTGTACAGAGCATACAATATTAATGCCATAGCAATTATTGATAGAGATAAAGAAAGTTCTTACTCAGGTAGAGATGATATTATTTTTACCAAAGAAGAAGACTTCGAAGAGGAAGTCTATTCACATTTTAAATTCAGGAATTATCTAAGATATCTTATACAGATAGAACAAGTAAATAGTATAATCAGTAAGCTCAAAATGGAATGCGACTCGTTTAATCCAAAAGAGTTTATTACAGATCCGTTAGGCTACAGAATTCCATTTAGTGTTCGGCAAAAATTCATCATTGATAACCGGGAAATTGAAATAAAAAGATTGCGTGATAACAAAAATGCAATAAATGGATCTCTCCTTGCACAGTACGTTAATGAAATACCTGAATGTTTTAACAAACTTATCAATTCAGTTATAGGTAAGGTGGAAGGTAATGAATAAGGTTGAGATTTCAAAAAAAATTGAAGGAATTCATGGTTCCGATAAAGAACAGCTGGAGTTTATATTTAGTGAGGACAAGAGGCTAATTGTAACAGCTCCAGCAGGTTGCGGTAAAACAAAGAGTATGGTTAGTAAAATCGCTTATGAAATTGTATCAAACGAGAAGATAAATTTTAAGAAAATATTAGCTCTCACTTTCAGTATCAATGCTGCCGCCAAGATAAAGGAAGATACTCAGGAAATTCTTCCTCTTTTACTCGGTAAAGATTTGGATGTTGCAAAGAAACTTAGTGTTTCAAACTACCATAATTTCTCGATGAAATTAATAAGAAGACATGGACATATAATAAATGAAAATTTGGCAGACATCGACTCATTTTTGATTGTCCCGGAAAGTGCTAGAGAAATAATGAGAAAATTAACTGAATCAGAACATTCAATCCTGTTAAATTATGATAGTTACTTAAAACAAATTAATATAGAAAAGCTTGTCGAGCTTGAGAAAGATTATTTAAAAATCCTCAAAGAAAAACTGATTCCGAATAACATTATGACCTTTAATGGCTTGCTGCTGATAGCTGTTAGCCTATTAGGAATAAAGACTATCAGGAGTTTTTATCAGAAGTACTTTTATATGGTAATTGTCGATGAGTTTCAAGATACAAATTATTTATCTTATCGATTAATTACTTCTTTAATTGGTGAAAATAAAATCATTCTTATGGGAGACGACATACAAAAAATTTACGGTTTTCTGGGTGCAATTCCTAGTTTATTCAGTGAGATGGCATCCCGATACAAAATGAAAGAAATAGAGTTCAAAACTAATCACCGTTTTAAAGAAAATAAAAACATGTCCGAACTTGATAGATATTTAAGAGGAATCTTTAAGAATTATGAAAAAATTGAACTCTACGAAGAAAAAGCAATAGCCAACTTTAAGTTCTTTAAAACCACTTCCGGAGAAGCAAAGTTTATTGTTAATCATATTCTTCAAAAGACAGCAAATGGAAAAAAAGCATCTGTACTTGTAAGGGCAGGGTTTGCGGCTAGTCACGTCATAAATGAATTGGAAAAAAGGGAGATTCCTTATTTTAATGGTCTTTTTAGCGATCAAAATCCTGAATACATTATGTTCCACGACATTACACTAACATTATTTATTGAAGAGAGTGGATTAGGAAAGGCAGTATCCCAAAAAGTACTGAACAAGGTTTTATCAAGGCTTGTAGAAAATCGAAATATTATAATTAATAATCCTGCGAATATGTACATCTTTGATTCATTGTATAGGCTTGTAGAAGTATTGTTCCAAAGTCTTAAATACTCCGGCTTAACGAAAATCGAGAAGCATAATAAAGTTATGTTCATTTTGGCAAACGGCAGTTTAAAACACCTTCTTAATGAGATGGATGAATTAATAACCCTTACTACAATACATGGATCAAAGGGACTGGAATGGGATTATGTTTATCTTCCTGAAATGACATCATATATTTTTCCTTCAAGCAGAAGTATCTGTAGCGATTGTGGTAGGAACGGAGGAAATACCCTTTACGAGAAAACATGTGAGTTTAATTTTTTGAGTCAGTTTAAAACCCGTTTTGAAGAAGAGCTCAGTCTTTTTTATGTAGCTGTTACCAGAGCTAAACAGGATGTTTATTTATTCGCAAACATGGATCGTAACCGTTTCGGTCATTCAAAAAGAGCTAGCTGTTTGGTAAGGCTCCCCAATTTGGAATTAAGGACGGACTTTGAGAAGATGGATTTAAAAAGAGACATTGCTAAGACTTAAAATTTTATTCTTAACAGAAAAAATACTAAATTAAGATATTAATCAAAAAGAAAACCCTGAACAATTCTTATCATAATTGCTTATGGTTTTCTTTTTGATAGCAGTATGAACCAGCTCTTTATCTCGATGGAATGACAAAAACACATTAATTATTATTTGACTAAGTTATTGAGATCCTCTAAGTCAAATTGATATATTATGTCTTTAATGAGTCGATCTTTTGTTCTTTTTCCTCTAGTTACATAAACCTCTTTAATTACAGAATGAAAAAATATCTTCTTTTCTTCATCAGAGAGTGTATGGTAAAAATCTTCAAAATTCTCAATGGAAAATTCTATGATGTCCATAATTGATTCATTTTGTTTCAACCCTATTTGCTTAGTAATGTCATCAAGAACGGTTTTTATTTTATTTATTTCATCCTGTTTTTCTGTTAGTTGGGACTTTACCATATTGGCATCTAAATTAAGTTCTGGGTCACTAGAGTGTTCCATTATTTTCAATATCTGTCTTTGTAACTTTTCTATCTGTTTTTTTAGGTTACTAGCTTCTACTTCCAAAGGGTTTAATTCATAATCCAATATTGACTGTGTAGCCGAGTAAATGGCCAATGGAGAAACCCTTTTCTTAAGACGCTGCAAGAAATCTTCTAGTACATATTCTTCAGCATACTCCTTCTTAACAAGATTGGAAGAACATGAGCTACTACCAGAATTTTTATTTTTATTGCATTGATAATACTTATACTTCTGGCCACTATTTCCCTGTACCATCGACGTTCCACATTGTGGACACTTCAATAAACCACTGAGTGGGTAGGAACCGGGATATATTTTCTCAGGAATGAAACTCCTAATATCCATAATATTTACCTTTTCTTCCCATAGCGGCATTTCAATAATTGGGGTATGTTTACCTTTACTTATCTTTCGTCGCCATTTTGTGTTCCCAATATACATTTCGTTTTCTAAGATTGTTTTAACGGCGTTACTAGTCCATTCTTTTCCATTTTTTGTCTTAATACCCTGGGTATTAAGACTAGAGGCTATTTTTCTATAACCCCATAATTCATTAGCATATTTCTTAAAAATATATCTTACCAGCTTGGCTTCTTCAGGAATTAATGTCAGTTCTTTATCTTTACTTGTATATCCTGTTACTTTCCCTCCAAGAAACTCTCCTTTTTCAGCTTTTTTCTCCATACCTGAGGTTGTTCGAAAAGAAATTAATTCTCTTTCCAACTCTGCAAATACTGACATAATCTGAAGAATAAGCTTATCTTTAGGATCTTCTGTACTTGTTCTATCTGCTACGAAAATAAGATGTTTATCTAGTGAGTTTAACTTCTCCATTACATACAATGTATGTAAGTTTTTCCGTGCTAAACGGTCTTGCTTATATACTACTATATAGTCTATTTTCTCTTGTTTGTTTATCGCTCTGTTAAACATTTTTTTGAACCCATCTCTACCCTCAAAAGACTTACCGGATTTTAGATTATCTTCGTAAATATCAACTAAATCAATGTTATTCATCTCGCAATACTTTATTATCTCTTCTCTTTGTTTTTCTATAGATGTATTTTGCTGATCCTTTTCCGGTCGAGGGCTAATTCTAACGTAACCCAAAGCTCTTTTAGACCCCATTGCATGAATCCTCACTTCTGCTTTTCATTTTATCTTCAATTTGATTCGAATATTTGATGATTAAATCCGAAAAGTAATGTAAGAAGTCAGCAGCTTTAATCTTTTCCGACTCTTCATTAGTAGCTAAAACTTTTTCATAATGCTGATTGTAATCCAGTTGTAAGCTTTCCTTCATTACTACCACCTCTATCTGAAAATCTTAAGATTAGACTTCCGGAATATAACTTTAGCCGAAAACGAAAGTATTGGATTTTCCATTTTGTTTAATAATAAAGCACCACTAACAACTGTCGAAGAAAAAGAAAATGAATTCCTTCAACAGTTTATTAGCAGTGCTTCTGCTTGTTCATATTAAATTCTTTTTAAATATCCTTTTATGTTATGGAGTATGACAAGGTGCCAATTCTCCATTACTAATCGTATGTGAAAAAATTTTAATTTCTATATACTTCAGCCTCATCCAGGACAATCAGCTTTGCATTGTGCTTATCGATTAGAGAAACGAAAGACAAAATTTGATTTACATCACGACTAATTCTAATAAGAGAGTCAACGATTACTATGTTAATTAGTCCAACTTCTATCAAGTGAACTAGCCTTCTTAAACCAGAACGTTCATTAAATGGAGTAAATCCCGATGATGGGGCATCTTCTATGATGCTCAATGATATTGAATTTAATTTGGCATATTTCTCACCTTTTAATCTTTGTGATTCTAAGGATGATCTAGAATTATTCGCTGAACGTATATATAAGGCACTTTCAATTTTGTAATTCATTTTAACTCATCCTCTTTAAAAAGTTTATCTACAGAGCACCTTCAATAAGGGCCTATAACTTAACTATTATCAGCTGCAACCAATAGGTTTTTTGATGATTACGTTTATGTTCATGCCTGCCTCTTATTTATTATTAATTTTCCCCTTAATAAGACTATGAGCTTTTGAGTAACTTTGATAATCATATATGCTCATGGTTTGACTAGCCTTAATTTCTCGGGCTAAAGATTCTGGGCTCATAACATATTCTCTAGATGCTATCCTAATGTATGCAATGGGTTTAAGTTTTTTAGGTTTTGACAAAACATTATACATTTAAATTCCTCCTTACTCCTTATGATAATGTGGTCTTATTCTAATGGCGAACATAAGCGAAAACAAAAATTTAAAAAACTACTCAATAACTGTTTAATTGTTCGGTTTTTTGACCATAACGTAATTAAGACGTTCGATTTTTAAACCAGAAAAGTATCCTTTTGTGGTTACTTCACCGATTAACTATCTCCAAAATCCCTTGATATCAATGGATTTTGGAGATATGACATTTTTGTTTATTTTTTCATTTTCAGGTCTTTCGGTTTTTCAGGCAGTTGTTTCATCAATTCTTCGGTTATTTGACCAGTAGATATCTCAAGATCAACGAAGGGGTTCAGTCTATAATTTATAGAAAGTTTAAAATCATTATCTTTGCTATATGTTACCTGGATTTTATCTATGAAAGTTAAGTACAAAGTCCTTAATTCGTTATTTGATAATGAGGAGATATCTGCTTTTTTGAAATGAGAATATACTACAAGCAATGCCTCGTCATTGTTAAGCAATTCAATCTTTTCGATTGCCTGATTAATTTTAAGCTTTTCTTCCTTTATTAGTTCTTTAGAGCTTTTAAAGATAGTTACAATGTCTTCTTGCTCTTCTTGTTGGCCTAGCATTCGCTCATTAAAGAGAATTCTCTCTTCAGTTTGTTCTACTGATTTTTTCCATACTTTTAATGTTTTCATCCAACCTGTTAAGGCAGACTTGCTTTCGTCTATCATTTGATGCAGATTTGATGTCCATTTCTTCGACAAATCTGTTATAACTTCTGCATGAATGTCATCGGCATTAATATTTATTTTGCAGTTTTGGCAACGATACACTAGATATTTCCCGCTTTTGCCTTTAGGTGAATTATCTTTTGTCTTGAACGCTGTGTTACACTGGCTGCAATACAAAAGGTTCCTAAGGAAAAATGATGTTTCTAGCTTACCGTATCTTTTCTTATAGCTTTTAACCTGTGTAACTACAGAAAACATGACAGGAGAAATAATTGGTTCATGTACATCCTTAAAAGGTTCCAAATCTTCGTTTTTTATATCACTTATGGAAGATTGAGATTGCTTAACATACCAACTAAGATGACCAGCATACACAATATTCTTTAGAATGTAATCGATAGTACTGCTATGCCATTGGCTTATATGCTTTGTTTTAACATGTTCAGTATTTAAAATATCTTTAATTTTTTCATTTGAATATCCCCAAGATGCCATGTCAAATATTCTAGTAACAATTGGGGAATCTGCGTTTGGTTTTAAAAGACCTTCGACTAAATCATATCCAACAGGTGTTCTTGTACCTGGACGACTTGGTTTGTCAGAATCATTATTTGCTAGAATGCTGAGTTGTGCATCTTTTGCTCGCTTAGATTTTATATTCGATTCTTCAGCAGCAAAAACTAACTTTGCTTGGACTAAAGGATCGTTTGGATCCCATTCACCACTAGTTGATTCAGAGCTATAGAATTTTATCTTTGGAAATCGCTCCTTAATAGGAAGATAAATCTCCCGCTGAAAGTCATAAATCTTGCGGGTTAAACGTGACTCATCATAGAAAAATATTGCATCAACCTCTTTTGCATCATCAAGTAATAACTGCATATTTTTACGTTTAGATGCTCGCTTTCGATAACCACTTACAGCTTCATCAAATCTCCATTTAATGATTTCATACCCTTCTTGGTTCGCCTTCTCAGTAATCATTCTCTTTTGAATTCCTTCTGAATGATTATCTTTTTGCTTATTGTCTGAATTCCGTAAGTAACCTACAGCAGGTTTAAGGGATACTACCACTTTAAATAACTCCTTTCTATTTGACTAGAGAATAAAAATCTATTTCAAAATAATCTTTATGAACCTTAACATCTTTAATAAGGAGCTCTATTAAAGTTTCCAATTCAGTTTTTGTTAGGCCTCCAAGAGCAGGTTGTACAATTTGTGAAATAGTTTTTATTTCATTACTCAAGGTTTGTAATAAAGTAATTTCATGATCGATTTCTCTTATTTCTTCATGAGTTCTTTGGATTTCCAACTTCAATTTCTCGTATTTAGATTGAAAATTACTGGCTAAAGACAACATGGATTTATTAAGTAGATGTTCTTTATGTTGTTTATGATAAGTCAGATTATCAATTACACCACGAAGATGCATCTTGAAAATAGATTTATATTCTTTTAAAACAAATAGCTCTGTTTCTTTCATGATTGTTTCTTCAATAATCTCATTGAATTCATCTAATTCGACTACCACTTTCTTATGACGGGAACCACATACAAAGTAGGAAGGTTTGTCTAGGACCTTTTTGAATACCATTATTTTATTGCAAACTCCACAAACGGGATTAAGTATCACCTTGTCTTTTGCTCGTGAGACAGTCTCATTGTATTCCTCAATAAATTGGTTAAGGATAGCTTGGACTTTTTCAAACAAATCAAGTGAAATGAGAGCCTCCACATGATCTAGTTCGTCATAGCCATAATCAGTGAAACAATGCCCCGAGTAGAATGGTCTTTGTAAAATTTTCATTACTGTTGCATGTCCACTTAACTCCCTACCGTAATTTGCCAGTATACTAACAAACTCTTCCTTTGTTTGAATCCGGCTAAATTCTTCAAATAAAGATTTGATCGTATTACTTCGTTTATTATCTAAAGAGAAACGTAATTTCTTTTTACCATTCTCTTGCGTTTCTTCGATGCGTTCAAATCCAATGACTTTTCCTGGATACCTTTTAATCGCATCATTGGTACGTCTTCCGATGTTCTTACCTTCCTGCTGACTAAATATTCCGTAGAAATTCTCAATACTGGAATTTTTGTTGAAAGGTATTTCATTTGAAGCGGTGTATATCACTTCTACATCATAAAGGTTAACAAGCTCATTGAATTCTGAGGCTTCATAAAAATCCCGTTGTACTCTATCACGAGCGTAAATAATAACTAGAGCTACTCTACCTTCTCTTATTAATTTCTGTAATTTCTTATAAGCTGGACGATTATTTGCATCGTTTTTTGTAGCAGAAACATTGAAGTCTTCTAGATAAAGTACTTCTTCCTCATTGATGTTTCTCGCCTTTAATACTTTTTTTGCTGCATCACGTTGTTCACGTAAATTCTGTGAGCTGGAACTGACCCGTGTATAAACGACAACCAGCTTTTTTTGCAAAATTAGTTACCTCCTTTGTATCTAAACCTTTGATCTGCTGAGTGAAGGAGCTTTGCCTTAACAGAGCAATCAATGTCTAATTCATTGATTAACAGTTTGGTAATTAATTTTTGCACCCAAACAGCAGATTCTACAGGTAGGTCCTGTGAATACGTAATTTTAGATATCCTTGATTTTGACAAGTTATCATCTCCTCCAAGTGTGTGCTATAAACATACTTGACAGGAGATGTAAGATTTATACTCCCTTTTCCTCTGTGTTGTCTTTCGAGTCCTGCTCCATAAAGTCCAACTTTAATTGAAAAGCCACCTTCGGCTGTGTATCTTTATGGATCACTCTCGGAATAAGAATCTTCTTCGGACTTGATTGTGGGAAATCGTATTTCTGAAAAGTCTTATTCATTTATAATCCTCCTTATGATATTCATAGAAAGATAGACTACTGTGACAGAAACAAAAAAAGGACCGAATCACTTGTGTAGTACTCAATCTCCATAGGAAATTGATATACACAAGATAATCCGGTCCTTCCGTTTATCTCTGTATTTTAAATTAATGCGATCATTACCGTGAATGTATGTTCTAATTATCTTTCTAAATCCATTTTTATCATGAATAAATTATTTCGTCAACAGTCCAGACAGAATTTTTCACATATAGGTTAGAGAGTAAAAAAATCTCTCTCTTTCTAGGACAAAGTGCGTTAGATTGAAAGCGGTTCCATTCTCTATCTACCTGTTCTGTTTTAATTTTAAACCATCTTTTATACGGTTGGACAACATAATACTTTCGTATTTCTTTAACAAAGCCTTTAAGCCTTCTGTATATATGTCTCCAATCCTTTCTTCTGCTGCTGCAGTAAAGATTACCTTAACTTGATGCCTGTCGATTAAATTGATTAATTGTAGATAGCTATCCAAACTAGTTGTCAACCGACTGCGATCATAAACTACCAAAGTATCTACTAAATCTTCTCTAATTAGATCAAGTAGTTTTTTTAGTTCAAATGGCTGAGATGATCCAGAAACTCCTTCGTCAACAAAGTAGAGCAAAACTTCTGGTTCAATACCTTTTAGATATGGGTATGCAGCTTCTAGTTGAAATTTAATATCTTGCTTTCGTGAGCTGGTTCTAGCATAAACGGCAGTTATTTTATTGTTTTTCATTTACATCTTCCTCCATTTTTTATAGTAAGAGCTGGCTTGTTTGTTATTAACAGTCCTCCTTATGTAACAAAAAAAGTACGCAAGGAGACATAGCAACCAACCCAAATAGATTGATAGACTATGTAACCTAGCGTACTTCTTCGCTTTTAGTTACTAATTTGCTTATTGAATTAATTACATAATATATCAGATAAATTTGGATTTCAATTAGAAGATCAAAAATAATTTCCTTTTTTATTTTGCCCTCCCCGAAAAACTGTTTACTTTCACCTTGGTTTAATATTAGTTTTCATACTCTGTGGCCCTATCTCCATACCCCCCGTTCTTAAAAATTTTCCTGCAAGTGGTTCATAATTCACTAGCTCGTACATATATTTATAGTTAAAACGGAGGTGTTGTAAATGTATTTTCTAATTGTTGTTGCTATTGCTTTAGCTTCAATAGGAATAATAATCAGAGCAGGAATACTAATGACAAAGGTGGTCATAGGAAAAAGCAACAAGGACAGCGATATAGATAAAGTCATGAAATTTGCACTTTATGGGATGGTTTTAGGGGCATTAGCAAGCTATCTGATTAACTCTCCACCTCTAACATTAGTGGATATAGTGCTCATATTAAAATTAATTTTCATTTTCTTTTTAGTCGTTACACTCCATGAAATGGGTCATTATCTAGCTGCAAGATCTTTTAATGTTCCGGTTTCCACCTTTTCTGTTGGAGTGGGTCCTAAGCTGATTAAATTTAATTACTCAGGAACTAATTTTCAATTCAGCATTCTCCCTATAATGGGGTATGTTAAAACTAATTCATTAGATGAACAAAGGCTTACACTTATTCAAAAATGTATTTTTTATTTGGCTGGAATAATTATTAATATTATCTGCTTTTTTATTGGTCTAACAGTTTTCTTCATTCAACAAGGTCAATCGGTCTATGAATCTTTTGTTATTGTATTCAATAAGTTTGTTACTCTAATACCCAAGTTTTACTCACTAATTGTCAATCTGAGGTTTTCGGATATTATTACTCCAGAGCATGATTTAGAAAATAGTATTGGAGCCTATATCTCAATGGCAAATATAGCCCAAGAATTTTGGTTAGGACTTGCCGTGTTAAGTATTATGGTTGCTTTACTTAATTTAATCCCTATTCCTGTATTGGATGGCGGACGTGTTGTTTTAGCCATACTCGGGTCACTTTTCGCACTTATCGGTATATCTAAGAGATATATTAATGCAAGTTTCACTTTGTTATTGATACTCGGGGCACTTATCCTCTATAGTCCAATGATCATCAACAACCTTTGGGCTTCAAGTATAAAAGCAGGCATGGCTTTACCTGAATTTTTGTTATGGCTGGGTATCATATTAACTGGTATCATTAATGTTCAAATTTTCTTAGAAAACAGAAGGAATAAAAAAATAAACCCACCACTTACCTGACTTACCCCGTACGGTTGAGATGGAGAAACGTAAATTTCACATGGTAATTAACACTGGTTTAAGTAAACGAATCAACAATACAAAAAGGATCAGTTTACATCTGATCCTTTTGCTCTGAATTCACAGGCTTATTAAACTAAAGCACCCGTATGTTCAACAAGCTCACTAATCACTTGATTATTTCATATCCTCTTCACGCATAACGGTGAAAGGTTTATCTACCTTTTCAATAACTTTAATATACAAAACATTAATTATTTCATTACTACTGTCAAAAGTTCCTGCACCATTATTATAAGTTGTTATTACACGAATGTGGTCTGTGAATTCCTGAACTTGACTAATTTGTCTATTAGGTTCAAAAAGCATTAAATAGATTTGATTTTCGTGCAAAAATGTGTGCAATCCTCCATCTGCCTCACCAATCTTTTCTTCAAAGAACTTCTTAGCGGGTTCAGGTGTACCATTATTAAGATGAACTAAATTTTGTTCAACTAATATTCCATTACTTGCTTTCTCATTGCTACACCCCACTAACAATATTGTAAAAAATAGAAAACATAATAATTTAATTCTCATAAATTCCCTTCTTTCTGACTTCAGATTCTACCTATAAGTTCTATACGAATAAAGTTTATTCCATGTTCTAACCTGCCCCTATAGCTCAATAAGAAATTCAACAAAAAGGTGCCTTAATCCTTCTTGGATCAAAGCACCCGAACCTTAAATTATAATAGTTCACAAACTTTTCAAGTCCTGTTAACTCACAGAATTAATTTATACTCCAATTGTTTTTGACATCCTTA
>NZ_JAGGQL010000007.1 GCF_018613315.1 Bacillus sp. ISL-37
CGCTTGTCTGAGTTGAGCAGTCGCCTCCGCATTTCGAATTGTCTAGTTTCGCCTCCTAGAAACTCCGAAACTTCAACTCCGCCGGCAGAAGCAAAAAACGCTTCTTTGTCGGAGTCTCCAGTTTCTGCGTTTCTGGGCAGTCGGCTATACTTTTCGATTTCGGTCCGCCCAATGAAGTCAAAGAACGACTTCACTGGTCGGCCCTCCGAGGCACACGATGTGCTAGACCCGCCAGCCACAGGATAAGGAAATCTTCGAAGCGATTCATCGCACGACCGAAAGCGGTAGCTTTTGGGAGGACGTGGCGTTATTAGGCGGGCAGCGCTTGTCGGGGCTGACCAAGGCGCTTGCGCTTTTCTTATTTAAACCATCCCTTTTTCCTGAACCAGAAGAACATGGTCATCCCTATGACGAACATGGCGAACAAAGCTCCAAAATATCCAAATCTCCAGGAGAGTTCAGGCATATTCTCAAAATTCATCCCGTAAATTCCTGCTATGAAGGTGAGTGGCATGAAAATGGTTGTGATTACAGTAAGTACTTTCATTACGCGATTCGTTTCATGTGAATTGATCGACAAATAGCTGTCACGCATATCTGTTGTCAGTTCACGGCTCGCATCCACCTTTTCAGCTAACCGTAATAAATGGTCATGGATGTCCGCAAAATATTCTTTTTGTTCAAGCACTCCAGAAAGGCGATGGGAATTAATCATCCTGTATACCAAATCCCTCATTGGAGTGATGGTATGCCTTAACGAGAGCAATTCATGCCTTGTATCGAATAAATCTTCGAGTAGTTCCTCCATTGAGCGGTCGGTTGAATTCTCATCAATTTCATTCAATATGTCCTCGATTCGATATACATGAGGGAAATAATTATCGACTATTTTATCTAGAACATGATAGAGGACAATCGATGGGTTCCATTCCCCGGGAGCCTTCGCAAGCTCTAATCTCTGCCACACATCATCAATTTCACGCATGCTGACGCTATGATAGGTAACGATATAGTTATGTCCAAGGAATAGGTCAACCTCCTCCTTCTGCATGGACTCTCCATTCAAAGCCTGGAAAACAAAAAAATGATAATCATCATAATAATCGAGTTTGGGTCTTTGAAGGGTATGGATACAATCCTCAATAGATAAAGGGTGGAATCGCAAGGGTTCTTTTAATAATTCGATCTCTTCATCTGTCGGCTCATTGAAATCAATCCAATGCCAATGACTACTGTCTGACACCAATGAGTCTATACCTCGACCAGTTTGGATATCCCCATAAGGACTAACAGAAATTGTACGTATCATAAATTCTCCCAAAAAACGTTTTCTAGGCTATTTTAATTAAATCGATTGGTGTGTTCTAAGTAAACAATCAGCCAATGACTTAAATAACCTATTGTTATTATATTAGCAAAGATGGACAGGAATCAAAGCAGAACCCATGAGAATGAGATATCAGGAGTAGGAAGCTGCTTCAAATCAACAAATGATGGGTGATGGAAATAAAGCTGTATTGCTATAATAAGAATTAAAAGCAATTTCTGCAAAATTTCATCCTAGTGTTGCCAATAGTTATGCTCAAAATACAAATTCAGGATTGTTCAGGAGATGAGAAATAATGCTGCATCATGTTGAAATCAATGTAACCGATTTAAATAAAGCAATAGAATTTTGGGGCTGGTTTTTAAGCGAATTAAAATATGAAGTATATCAAAAATGGGACAGCGGCATCAGTTGGAAATTTAAAAAGACTTATATAGTCTTCGTCCAAACCGAAGAAAGGTTCATTCAAGCAGGATATCACCGCTCGCAAGTTGGTTTGAATCATCTTGCTTTTTATGCAGATTCACGGCAACATGTGGATCAAATGACAGAAAAACTAAGAGAAAGACGTATCCCTATCCTCTATACAGACAGACACCCTTTTGCAGGAGGGGCAGATCACTATGCGGTGTTCTTCGAAGGTCCAGATCGTATGAAAGTTGAATTGGTTGCACCTGATTGACAGCGGAGAATTTTTTCCAAGTGTAACTTCCTGATTTAAGGGGAAAAGTATTTTACTTTTGTAAATTAGGAGGCACTGGAAAAAGTTATGGCAGATGCTTTTTTAGGAATTGTCATCTCTGCGATGGCAACAGGTTTGGGAGCAATTCCAGTTTTATTTCTAAATAATGTCTCACCCCGTTTGAAATCTTTACTTCTTGGTTATGCTTCAGGGATCATGATGGCGGCTACAACCTTCAGTTTGATACCAGAGTCTTTGAAGTCATCAAATATTTGGGTACTATCCATCGGAATGTTATTAGGGACGTTTGCCTTAAATTTCATACATTCAAAGACTGAAGACCTCGACACAAGTGACTTTAAAATTTTTTCCGGTGTTGATCGAAAAACGTTAGTCATCATTACAGCTATTACTCTCCATAATTTACCCGAGGGCCTCTCAGTCGGGGTGAGTTATGGATCGAGTGATGAAAACCTTGGAGCTATTATTGCCTTTGCAATTGGCCTGCAAAATGCGCCAGAAGGATTCCTCGTTGGGCTTTATTTAATCCATCAGAAAATGTCTAAAGTGAAGGCTCTTATGATTGCTACCTTTACAGGGGCTGTAGAAATAGTAACGGCTGCAATTGGATATTTTCTAGCTGCAGAAGTGGCAGGGATTGTACCATATGGATTGAGTTTTGCGGCAGGTGCAATGCTTTTTGTCATCTATAAGGAACTTATTCCAGAAAGCCAGGAAGATCATCAAGTAAAATTCCCAACGTACTCTTTTATCCTTGGCTTGATTTCAATGCTCTATCTCACAATACATTTCGGTTAGACATAAAGGCCATAAACGCTTGGCCTTTACCCTCTTCCAAAATTCAGGCTTCTTTTGTTGGGAATAATTCTAAAAGTGCTGGGTAAAGACAAAGAGAGTCTGGTATTCTAATGGTATACATATTAGGAGGGATCAGTATGGGAGAATGCAATATCGACCACAGCAAAAAAGATGTCCAGGAGAAATACCAATCACAAAAGGAATTCCTTCCGCAGGACATTCCCCCATTATTCAACCGTTTTTTTGAGGAAGAACATACTCAGGACATTTTGAATGAAGTATTTCACTTGCTAAAGAAGTATGACCTTGCTGCAGAAGAAGAAAGAAGCGAACGTGACAATAAATTGAAACTAGTTTTAAAGAACGTGTAAATAATCGTAAGGGGCCATGTGCTCCTTTTTTTATTGGAGCAGAGAAAGCCATTCTAATAAAGCTAACCAATTAAGATTCTTTTAAAAATCCCCTTTTTAAAAAGGTTTATTTCCAGAAAATTCTTTGTTTATTTTGTAGAAAAAATTTTATTGCCAGCAAAAACCAGAAGGAGTAAAATTAGGTGGATATTTCGATATCCAAAATAATTTGAATGATTCGAAAGAAGAGGAATGTATGGAAAGTCCTTCACAAATAATAAAGAGGAATGAAAAGAATAGCATAATAAATGGTGTCGCTTCTACGATTGTTATGAGTATGAGCAATAACTACTTTGCCTTATTTGCAATTGGTGTTCTCGGTGCTACGAATTATCAAGTTGGATTAATTAGTTCTCTGCCTCAAATAATAGGTATGTTCGCAATGATTCTTGGTACCGTGATCATGAGCAGGCTGCAGGAAAAAAAGAGGTTCACTGGTCTCTCGATTTTGTTCACTCGTTTATTTTTACTGGGGATGTTTTTGGTCATTTATCTGCCTGAAGAATACAGGGCCTGGACATTTGTAATACTGATCGGTCTAATGAATCTTCCTGGATCATTCGCAATGCTTAGCTGGCAGTCATTTATCGGGGACCTTATTTCAGACAGGCGTAGAAGTAGTTTCTTTAGTGAAAGGAACAGGATACTGACCATAGCTGGGATGATTACGACATTGCTGATTGGAATAGGGCTTCAATGGTTTGACAAATCCAATCCTCTGCCATATCAGATTCTCTTTGTTTTAGCGTTTCTTTTTGGCATTGCAGAAGTTTTCTATTTAAATAGACATATAGAACCAAAGAAAGAAATCGTACCAGGCAAGAAACGGTTAAATCTTGGCTGGGACGCTTATAAACATAAACCGTTCATTTATTTCTTGATATGCGGTTTGTTTTTCAACTTTGCCTGGCAGCTAGCCTGGCCTCTGTTCAATATTTACAATATCAAAGTCGCTCATATGACTGGTTTTTGGATCAGCATTATAACTGTGGCGAATCAGGTAGGTCAGATCATAAGCTTCAAGTGGTGGGGAAGGATGGCTGATAAGCACAGCAATGGAAAGATGCTGGCAGTTACTGCGTTCGGGATGGCATCAGCGCCATTCCTAACAATTCTTTCAAAAAATATGTATTACCTAACCTTCGTCAACTTTACTTCCGGCCTTTTTGTTTCTGGGACCGTTCTTTTGTTATTTAATCAGCTTCTTGAAGTGACGAAGGAGGAGAACCGGGGAAGTTTTATCGCACAATATAACATACTTTTAGCGATTATAGGCTTTATCGCACCACAGGTTGGTGTGTATTTGCTTCAGTTAAGTTCAATTGAAACAGCTATGAATCTTGCAGCTGTTTTACGATTGTTCTCAGGAGCTGTATTTTTACTATTCTATTTTTATATGAAAAAACAGTACTTCAGCGGGAACAAGGTCGCAATCCAAAGATCATAACTGGTAAATGCAGGAAGTATATGTCAACTGACCTATGGGGATTTTTATAAAGGAATTTATCTGCCTTATATCGAATAAACTCTATTAATATTGTTAGACAGGTTGTGTTGCCATGACTATCTTTAGCTATTTTTTAATTTCATATTTTCTAGGCACCTTGATGGCTGGATATTTCGTTGTAAAGTTCCTCGGGAAAAAGGATATAAGAGTTGAAGGAAGCGGTAATGTGGGGGCGCGGAATGCCGGCCGGATACATGGAAGAGTATCATTCGTTTTGACTTTTCTTGGTGATGCGCTAAAAGGGGCCGTTGTGATACTTATTGGTGAATATTTTAAACTGTCACCTGAATTCATATTGGGTGGATTGGGATTTGCAATTATTGGCCATGTAAAGCCGATTACCTTAAAATTTAAAGGTGGAATGGGAATCTCGACGTTTATCGGAGGGATGCTCGCCTTTGAACCGTTAACAGCTTTAGTTATCATTTTTGGTTTTCTTATACTTTATCCCTTCTTAAAAAGTTTTACATTTGCTGGTCTAGGGTCCTTTGTTTTGATTCCTATAAGTTTTTATTATTTTGATATCCAGCCTCTTGTCCTTCTTATTACTGGATTACTTGTAATGATTATAATATTCATTCACCGTGAAGATATTTTAGATAGATTAGATAAAAGAAGATAAAATAAGAAGGCCGGGACAAAAGCAGACAACCAATTCCTTCAGCTGAATATATTATGAATAGAAGCAGTGGAAGGAATGATGCATTTGTTTAACTGGGGTATTAGGTTCAAAAATAAAGCCTGGGTTATTGCTTTCATATCACAACTTATGATTGTAGCCCAAATAGTCCTGGAAGGATTGAATATTTTAGGGTGGACAACTTTCAGGTTAACAGATGAACTACAAAATGAAATTTTGATGTTGGTGAACGGTATATTCATGATTCTTGCCATGCTCGGGATCATACAAGATCCAACTACTAAAGGATACAGAGACAGTAAAAGGGCAATGGAATACAAGGAACCAAACTAAAAAGAGTTTATGTTTAGCATTCACACATTTTGAGGTAAAGAAATGAATAGGATAATATATCCATTCGAAAGGAGCCTGAATATGTGGAACTGGATTTGGCTCTTGCTGCTGCCAATCATTGTTTTGCTGTTGATAGAAGAAGGAAGTCAATTTGTATGGCGTAGATATTTAAAGAACCCACAAGAAGGAAATGATACAATTTTAGTACGTACTCTTAACAGCATAAAAAAGATTCAGCAGAAATACCGTAAGGATCCTTCACATTAAGGTGGGGGATTCTTTTTTTAAAATAATAAAATCTTCATCAAGATTGAAAAATCTGATGAGTTAAACTATGATATAGATATTCAGAAAATTTAGAAATGTAGAAGGGATGATACGATGAGTAAAGTGGTTCCAGAAAGCTGGTGGGATCAGCTATCTGTTCCTGCAATAGCAGCCCCAATGTTCCTAGTCTCAGGTCCTGATTTGGTAAGTTCTTGCTCTAAAAATGGACTGATTGGATCATTTCCGGCTCCAAACGCCCGACCAATAGAAGTTCTAGATGAATGGATGGGCAGGTTGAATGACGAATTAGCAGAAGCAAAAAAACAAGAGCCAGAACGGAAAATAGCACCCTGGGCTATGAATATGGTGGTACATAGTACTTACAGTAGGCTTGAGGAAGAGCTTGCCTTAATAAAAAAGCATAAACCTCAGCTTGTGATCACTTCACTCGGGAGTCCTAAGAAAGTGGTAGACATTGTCCATGAATATGGGGGCCTTGTTTTCTCTGATGTCAGTGATGTAAAATTTGCCAAGAAAGCTGCAGAGACAGGAGTAGACGGGCTTATCTTAGTCGCTAACGGAGCAGGAGGCCATGCTGGGGATCTGAATGGCTTTGCTTTCGTTGATTCTGTACGGACCTTTTGGGATGGGATCATTGTTCTGGCAGGATCAATCACCACCGGAAAGGCCGTACTTGCTGCACAGGCTGCAGGAGCAGACCTTGCTTACATGGGGACAAGATTCATTGTGGCAAAGGAAAGTATGGCCAATGATGAGTACAGGCAAATGGTAGTGGATGCAACTCAAGAAGACCTAATTCTCACCGATGCTTTTTCTGGTGTCAAAGCGAATATGCTAAAGCCAAGCATCGTCAGGGCAGGACTAGACCCTGAAACCCTCCAGAAAAAAGATCATGTTAATTTTGATTCGATGCAAAGAGAGACGAATGCCAAGGCTTGGAAAGACATTTGGTCAGCAGGGCAGGGAGTTGGAGCTATTAATAATATACAATCTGCATCGGAGATTATTAGCCAGTTAGAATCTGAATACCGTGAGGCTTTAAGTAATGTAAACGCAAAAGCAGGCAAACTCAAAAATTTTATTTTGGAATAATACGAAACTCACCGACAGGCAATTGCTCTGTGAGTTTTTAAGAGTAATTCCTGTTAAAAGAAATTGGATGAGGTTTGAGAAATAAAATGAATATATTAAATATATTAAAAAACCTTCTTGGGAAAATATAGGGATATTAAAACCCTAATCTGTATATATATTCTGACCTGATTGAATCATAAACAAGTTCAATCGATTAATGGATAGAAGTATGTTAATATAAAGGGTATATTTTGAATATGTGAATTCATTGTTTGTTTCCCTTGAATTCCAGAGGAGACTGATACAATGCGCAAAAGAATCCAGGATCTGATCTCTACTGTTAAAGAAAATGGTGCCCATATTTTTTATTCATTCGAAAACGAAGAGAAATATGTTGATAACCTTTTAGTCTATGTTACAGCGGCAATTGGGCTCGGCAATCACGTGATGATCATAGAAAATGACCGGATTTTGCCTGAACTCCAGAAGAGAATCAAAGCTGAGTTTAATGAGGAACAACAGGAAATGATTCACACAATCAATAATTATGAATTTTACTGCTATCGTGGCAACTTTAATAAGGATACTATTCTTAGTTATTTAGATAACATGCTTTCACCTTTTTTGGAAAATAATATTCCTATTCAGACTTGGGCTCATGTTGAATGGAGGGACCAAGAGGAAATTATCCAGAATCTTGGGGATTACGAAAAAGAAGCGAACGTATTTCTCCAGGCCACAAAATTAATCAACATTTGTAGTTACGATGCCAATAGGGTCCCTGAGTCATTGAAAGACATTTTGATGGATTCCCACGAATATTACATGACTGACGATACCATTGAATTGATAGATCGAAAAAGCAGAATAAAATAACAAGTGACCTGCCGATAATTGGCAGGTTTTTTGGTTATCCAGCAAATTATAAAATTATCCCAATGTGAATAACTATTTGTTTTTCCAGCTACAGCGCCTAGCCCCTCGAGTCGCTTGCGCTTTTTGTTCTTCTATACAGATTCTCGCTCAATCAATTTAAATGGAAGAGCGATCTTCTCTGCATATGTACTATCGCCAGACCGCTTAATAAATGAGTTAAAGGCATATGAACCTAATTGTTTAGTGGGTATGTCAATTGTTGTTATTCCCATAATTTCAGATATCTGATGGTTATCAAAGCTCAAAATGGCTACATCTTCAGGCACAGCAAGTCCTTGTTTTACACTTTCGTTAAAAATACCGGCTGCAACTTGATCATTACCCACTAGAAAAGCTGTGGGTTTTTCTTTCATTTGTAAAAAACGATTCACGACTCTTTTCCCATCCTGAATCATTAAACACTTGCCAAGAATCCATTCCACTTGTACCTTCTGACCAATCATCTTCATCTTTTCCTCGTAAGCCTTCTGGCGTTTTTGGCTATTTGTCCCTTCAAGTCTCCCAAGACAAATGGCAATCCGCTTATGACCTTTTGATATTAAATATTCCAACCCCAGGTTGAATGCTGCAACATGGTTAATTGATATAGATGGAAAATCATCTTGATCAGAGTCCTCGCATAACACCATCGGCCCCGCACTTTTATACTTCAAAAGTGAATCAAACGGAATTGCACGTGAAGCAAAAATAACCCCATCAATAAGATGGCCTCGAAGTTGTTCTAACGCTTCGAATTCCTTTTCTTGGTGATAACCTGTCTGGAAGAGAACCAGCTGGATATTATGCTTCATTGCTTCTTCAGCAATTCCTTCCAGGAGTTCTGAAAAATAAGGGTGATTGATCGTTGGCAGTACGATTCCGACCATATTGGTCTTTCCCCGGGATAAATGAACAGCATTAATATTAGGGCTGTAATCCAGTTCTCTTATTGTTTTCAGAACTGCTTCCCGTTTATCTGGGCTTACATATGGATGGTGGTTCAACACCCGTGACACAGTGGAAACCGACACTCCTGCCAATCGGGCAATTTCTCGGATATTAGCCATATAAAAAACCTCGCAAAGAATATTCTTGACCTGAAACGCGTTCCATAAATTATTGTATATGCAAACATATTTTAAGGGAGCTGTCATTATGGTTGCAGGAATTGTTATGTTAGCAGGTTTATGCTTATTTGAAATTATTTTAGCAAAAATTGCATTAGGAAACGCGGAAATAGAGGAATTTAATTTCGAGGAATTTTTTTATGGGAAAGATTGAATGTTAATAGGAAAAAACGAACTCTCGTCATTCACTCTTTAATAATAGCTCTTTTCTCAAACTTTGTTGCTATTGTATACAAAATTGGAGTGAATTACCTAAATTCCTCGTAGAGTTGACGCTTCTTATGAGAAAAGAGCATGCAAACTTAATACCGACCTGCAAAAGGGGGATATATCACGTTAAAATCGGGTTTAGGATCTTAACAACAAGCTTTACCAAAACAGCCTTAATAGTAAAGTGCAGGAAGGAATTACTAAACTGATTGTAGAATTCAGCATCACTGCGAAACGAAAGTGTTACAATAAAAGGAAGGTTGTAATCTGGAAAGTAAGAAGGAATATGAAACTTTTTACCAGGTCTTCCGTAAATATTTACGTCAATTAGAAAGAGGTGAAATAAATGGGCAAAACAAAAAAGGTTATCGCGAGTATTTCTGCTACGGCTTTGATGATGGGGCTCGCTGGTTGCAATAACAACCCACAGGCCATTCAGGACCGGGATTGGGAACCGGATGTATCTGGCGATGAAGGGCAGGATTGGAATTCTGAGCAGGGCCAGGATATCCCTCCAGTACCAGAAGGGACCGATTGTTCAGACTGGGAATGGGACAATGAAGATGGTGTCTGGGAATGTGATGATAACAACTCTCCATATTTTGGACATTACTTTTTCGCTGGTATGTTCTTTGCGAATCGATCATTACTCTATAAGAGCAATGACTATACGAAGTACAAGAACAGTTCATCATTCAAAGGGGCAAGATTGGACAGCAATTATAAAAACACTTCGCCAAAGGGCAGTTCAGGATTCGGCAGCGGGTCAAGAAGCACTACTGGCGGTTAAGGGAGAGGAAAATTAATGAATTTATATTTGAATTTTGCCGCTTATTTAGGACTTGGATTGCTTTTGCTGACGGCAGGTGTCGGCTTATTCGTGTTGGCTACACCAAAGATTAAGGAGTTTGAACTGATTGGCAAAAGAAATATAACAGCAGCTCTTTCGCTTGGAGGGAAAATGCTGGGACTAGCAATCGTGCTGGGAGCAGCAGCAGAATATTCGGTATCCCTTCTGGATATGGCTATCTGGGGATCCATTGGGATTTTCACGCAAATTATAGTATTCTTTGTCGCTGAGGTTATTACGGTCAGATATAGCCTCCAAAAAGCGATTGAAGAAGACAACCGTTCAGTTGGTGTCATTCTCTTCTCACTTTCTCTTGCCGTAGGCTGGATTGTTGCAAAAAGCCTTTCTTATTAGGAGGAGAAAACATCCATGAAAAAACTAACTTATTTTGTTCATGATGGAAAAGACAACTATGAACCATTATACGAATATACGATCCCGAATGTCGGAATAGATGAGTTTTATGCCCGCCAGCTTTGCACTTATTTCATTATTAAAGGAAGCCAGTATGAACTGATATCCAATGAGATGGTTGCGGATGAAGAAATACTCGTTCTTGAAGACAGGGGCAGGAACAATTATGTCCTTGGTGAGAAAAGTTATCGGGGAATGGGGATCCACGTGGAGTTCCGGCGATTCAAGGAAAGTGAGAATTATAAGTTGCTAACTGCTGTTCCTTGTCGGACACACCTTGATGTAATCCGCTATCTCTTAAAGGATATTATTGATGTTCCTGGTTTCGGGCAAATGGCTGTTACCTCCACTGAAGTGGATGAAGATCGGGGAGTTTACGTCCTGTATCTTAAAGCCATTGGTGAAAACATGGAATAGGAGGCATTCCATGAAAAACTACAAAGCAAATAGAGAAGGATTTTATAGTGGAATAAAGAACTTCTGGCCCGATTTGTATGGGGAGGAATATGCCTTATTTGATATTTCTACCATTGATGAGGGGGAAGTTGAAGCCATCAGGCTTTGTACAAATAGAATCGGCAGAATATTTTTTAAAGTTAGTGAGCTCTTGAGAAATGTTCAACTGGATACCTTGAGTGAACTGGGGTATCCGGTTGAAACCCTAGATTTTATCAGGCTCAAGACATTAAATGTTGAAAGTGTTATCGCAAGACTGGACCTGATTAAAACAGAAAATACATATAAGTGCATTGAGATCAATTCTGATACTCCAACCTTCGTTAAGGAATTATTTAGCGTAAATGGATCTGTAGCGACTCAATTTGGCTTCAGAAATCCAAATGAAGGAATGGAGGATCAACTGGCCAGAGCTGTCCGGATTGCTGTCGCTGCATCTGCAAAATGGCTGGAAGAAGTTGAACCATATGTTGTTTTCACTGCGCATGAAGACAATATAGAAGATCGAAATACAGTTTTATATTTGCAGGATTTATATGGTTTACCTTCCAGGTTCATTGCACTAGATAAACTAAGGATCATACCTGGGACTGGCCTATATGATCAAACTGGCCGTAAGATTGACATCCTCTACCGGCAAACATTTCCGATAGAAAGCCTCATAATGGATGAAGACGAATCAGGAAATAAAATCGGTATGTGGCTGCTTGAACTTGTAAAAACAAAGAAATTGGCAATGATCAATCCTCCGTCTGCTTTCTTATTGCAGAATAAGGCTGTGCAGGCTGTAATATGGGGATTACATGAAGATAATGATCCATTTTTCACACCCGAAGAGCATGACTGGATTAACGAATATTTCCTGCCTACTTATTTGGAAGCGGAGCCGTTTTTAACGAAACAGGTTCCTTTTGTCAAAAAGCCTATCTTCGGGAGAGAAGGAGACACAGTCGAGATATACAGTTCCGCTGGTAAACTGATAATGGAAGAAAAACATAAAAACTACAACGATGTCCCATCCATTTTTCAGCAGTATATTGAACTGCCCACTGTTACATACAATTCAGAAAAAGGTAAGCAAAAAGGACATGTTTTAACAGGGAGTTTTCTTATTAACGGAAAATCATCCGCGCTCGGTTACCGTGTCGGAGGAGAAATTACAAACAACCTTTCTTGCTTTTTACCAGTGGGGTTGTCTTAAGAGAAGGCTGTTTTCGTAAAGATGGTTGTTAAAATCCTAAAGCCGATTTTAACGTAATATAAAGCCATTTTGCAGGTCAGTATTAAGTTTGCATGCTCTTTTCTCAAAAAAAGAGTCAACCTTGCGAAGAAACATAGGTCAATCAATCCTATTTTGTAGTGAGAAAAGAGCCTAAGAGAAAGGAGGTCCACTCATGTGGATTTTACAGAGGTTGTTTACAAAACTGCTGAAAGTCAGTCTTTTGAAAATCACCTTGATCGTTCTTGGAGTGATTCTGTTAAGCAGCTTGATTATCAAGACACTTGAACCAGAAACTTTTCCAAGATACCTTGATGCAGTCTGGTGGACAATGACCACGGTCGTGACGGTTGGTTACGGTGATTACTCCCCCAGCAGTGATTTAGGCCGAATTTTTACGATGGTGCTGCTATATACAGTCGGGATTGGGGCAATGGGTATTATCATCGGCAAGATTTTTGATAGTTTGACTTTGTATAAAAAAATGAAGGAGGAAGGGAAGTTGGCATATAAAGGAAAGGACCACTATATACTGATCGGCTCCTCCAAAGATAAACTTAGTAATGTTGTTGAGGAAATCCTGAATTCCAATAAAAAGTGCGATATAGTCATTGTCGATCATAGCAATGAGTCGCCAGTGCAGCATGACCGAGTACATTTTGTCAGCGGAAACCCTGCTGAAGAAGAAATTTTAATGCAGGCTAATATCCTCGAGTCCAAATCAGTGGCTGTCTTTACGGATGATCGTATTGAGTTTCCTGAATACGCTGATGGGAAAACTTTGCTTATAGCATCAAGGGTAGAACATATCTCGAAACAGTCAAAAAGAAATATATATACGATTGCCGAGATCATGAAAGAAAAGCATATTGCGTTGTTCGAACATGCGAACATCGATGAATTTATTTTATCCAATGAATCAGTATCTAAACTCATGGCTCAGGCAGCGATCTTTCCTGGTTCGAGCAAGCTGTTTAAACAACTGCTCAGCAATATGGAAGGAGAGAACCTCTATAAAATCGAGAAGAAGCCGCATTGGACTACTTATAAGCAAGCAGCCATGGAGCTCTTTGACCTCGGAGCAACACTCATTTCAGATGGACACGCGCTTGATATTGCAAGAAAACATAATGAAGAAATTCCTGAGGGTACGGAGATGTTTGTCATTTGCGATGAGGCAACCTATAAAAAGTTATGCAGCTAAATTTTCGTCAAATGCTCTTTTCGTAAAGATTGTTGTTAAAATCCTAAAGCCGATTTTAACGTAATATATACCCATTTTGCAGGTCGGTAGTAAGTTTGCATTCTCTTTTCTCACAAAAGGGTCAACATTACGAAGGAATATAGGTAATTCAATCCTATTTTGTAGTCAAATAGCAACAAAGTTGAGAAAAGAGCCTCGTCAAAAAAAATTCTTCTATTTTGGTTTAAAATATTTTTAGAAGGATATAATAATCACGCAAGGTTAAATTGCAATTTTTTTAATCGCTAGGAGGCAACAATTGTGGAACGTGGTAAAGTAAAATGGTTTAACAGCGAAAAAGGCTTTGGATTCATCGAACGTGAAGGCGGGGAAGATGTATTTGTACACTTCTCAGCAATCCAGGGCGAAGGTTACAAATCTTTAGATGAAGGACAAGAAGTTACATTTGAAGTTGAACAAGGCCAGCGTGGCCCACAAGCGACAAACGTACAGAAAGCCTAACTAAGGATACCTAAAACAGACTCAGATTTTATGGGTCTGTTTTTTTGATTTGGCTTTTTCGTAAATATTGTTGATTTTGAGGAAAAATTTTACAAAAAAAAGAACACATCCTTGATGTGCCAAATTAAAATCCAAAAAAGGAACTGATTATATTTCGTTTTTTGAATTTTCTTAAGGAAGAAATAGGTGCTAAAGATAATTGGTTTTCCTCCTTAGCTACTTGTTCCTGCTGTGCTGCAGCTTCCTCCATGCTTGTAATCACTTCTTTCATTCTGGCTACCTCATTTTGCAGTTCCTCAATTTCCCTGCGATGCTGAAGGATTTGATATGATACAACTTCATCAGCCTTTCGGTTAAGCCTGTTTTCGAAATCCTCCATTCGCTTCATTAGCTTATCCATTGCCATATCTGGTTTAACAGCTGGGATTGTCGCTTTTCTTTGCTTTCTTCCTTTAATTTTTAAATCCTGTAATAAAACTCCTTTATTAAGCTGTTCTTTGATGTCTTTTAAGATCTCGATACTTTCTCCGGAAAATTGATAATGTCCTAACTCCGTACGCTCCATTTGAAGGTTTGCCTGCTTCACCCAGCGTTGTATTGTGCTCGGTGAAACGCCGAGCAGCTTTGCTACTGCGCTAGTATTCATCATAATCCCCCCTTGTTATAGTAAAATTTCGCTTTTTAATTTGCTTTTCCTTTGTCGCTGACAAAACTAGTTGGCTTTCGGCAAAGAAAGTGAAAAAATACCACCTTACACTCTTTTAGGTAAAATTGTCGTGATTTTATTATAATAACCAGTCGAGTTATGTTATTTTTTATCAAGTTATCCATTTTATTAGGCTCTTTTCTCAAACTTTGTTGCTATTGACTACAAAATAGGATTGAATGACCTATGTTTCATCATAAAATTAAATCTTATTATGAGGAAAGAGCTTGCACACTTAATACGTACCTTCAAAATGACTTTCTATCACGTTAAAATCGGCTTTAGGATTTTAACAACAATTTTTACGAAAACAGCCTTTTATTAAGAAATCTACAAACTTTTATGGTAAACGATGGTAATATTAGAGTAGCGATTTGGAGGGTTAATAATCATGATAAAGAAACCAATAATCAAAAAAATTGTGATAGCAGGACTTCTCATTTCCTTGTTTTATGTAGGTTACCTTCATTACAAAATAATCCAGCACGCTAACATGGATGTGCCGAAGAATGCTGATTATATGATAATTCTAGGAGCGCGGGTCAAAGGAAAAGTTCCTTCGCTGGCACTAAAATACCGTATTGACCACGCAGCAAATTATCTAAAGGAAAATCCTGATACTATTGCGATCGCCTCCGGTGGCAAAGGCCCGGGGGAAGACATATCTGAAGCCGAATGTATTAAAAGGGAACTAATGCAACATGGAATCGAAGAATCAAGGATTATCCTCGAAGACAAGTCCACTGACACGTATGAGAATATTGGGTTTTCTAAAAAATTCATACCTGAAGATTCTGAAATTGGCTTAGTGGTGACGAATGATTTTCATATCTTCCGTGCCAAGATGATAGCAGACAATGAAGAACTGAAGATAAATGGATTGGCTGCAAAGACGCCAATTCAGGCAGTGTTGAAATCATATTTAAGAGAATACCTGGCTCTGACAAAGTATTTCATGATCAATGTTTTCAGGCAGGAATAAACAGTAACTAAAATGAGGTGAATATATGAACGCTCCTGGGATTGTTTTGAATCTAGTGGCATGGGGTGCTATTTTCAATCTGGCAAGACGTATATATAGTAAACAGGATATAAAACCAATCATATGGAAACTGGCAATTGTCATTTTTGTTGGATTATTCTCTTTTTCTATTAACCTGCCATATATGGATCAGCAGATAAAACTAGCCATTCTTCCTCTTGGTGTATGGATTTTATATGGAATCTATTCACGAAAAGAAGAGGGCATAAGCTGGGATAAGTATAGGAAATATGCCTGGTTAGGTTTCTTCGCCAATTTTATCTTTTTAGCAGTTGCACTCATCAATCCACTAATCCATTCGGCTATATTCCCTGCCAATGAGATATCAACCTATCTTTCGGATATCAACAAAGGAAAGATCATTCAAACGCATCCCTCTGCTGGAAATAGGATATTGGACAGGGATTCTCTTCTTTTTCAATTGGACAATATCAAAGAAGAACCTGTATATAGTGAAAAATGGTACTACGAAGCCTTTGAGTCTGGGGTTGAACTATCAAAAGCGGAAGAAAGATTCCCATATCAGCTTGCAGGAACTGAAGCAAAATGGGGAAGCGGTATCGATCCAATGATTTTTGTTGAACAAGATGGAAAAGGGATCTTGATCTCAACAGGCCAAAAGCAAGTATACTTTCGTGCCGAAAAAACTTTGCTAAAGAAGGGGGAGTAACTTCATGCGCAAAAAGGTGCTCGTGCCTCTTTTACTTATTACGATTCTTATGGCTGGAGGAATTTTTTATTGGTATTATCTAGCTCCCCCCGCAACCTTTCCAGACCAGGAGGAAATAAAGGCAATCTTGAGTGATCCATATAACAGAGTTGGAATAGCGGAAATACAGGACACGATTTTTCTTGATGATAAGCATGTATACATTCCTTTCATTACAAAAGAGGAAGGCCATGGTATAAGCTTTTGGGAGTGGAAGAAGCATGAGTGGCAATTATCAAGCTTTTCTACCGGAAGCATGCCGCAAATATGGAAGACTGATTCTGATGACCCGTCTTCACATTATATTATGTGGAATTTTCATCCGGAGAATGATCTGGATTATTTGACGTTTTTTTTGATTAAAGAACGTGGGTTTTCCGTCACTGAGGGAAAGCAACAGTATGATCCCGGTATTCAAATGGATTACAGGGCAGAGGTTGGAGAGAAGTCATATGGATATACTCCAATTCCTCCAGACTGGCAAAAGTATATGGAAGCAGAAAATAAACTGATGGCAGCAATGAAACCCAATCCTTTATTTTCTGACTTTTTTCCACCTGCTCAATATTACTTTGGCTGGCAGTCAACATCGGTTGATGGGTCCAGGGAGTATCCTTCCTACCCAAACAATAATGGTTTTGGCAGTGGTGGTTCGTCAACAGAGCATCTTAGATTTTTAAATGAAAATGAAATTTATATAAGGTAATATGCTTGTGAGGAAAATTAATGGAAAGTAATTCCTGATCCCTTTTCAGGAGCTTGTCAATGAAACTTTTTGGCGGAAATATTCGTATTAATAAGGGAACCTGTGAAAAGAGCCCAACTGATGGGAAATCATTCTTCAGGTTCTAACTGATGTAAGAAGGGTAAGTAGGTAAAATAATGTGAAAAAGGAGAAACAATTGATGAAAGTTACGCACTTGATGAAAATCTCAGTTTTATTTAGCCTGTTTGTTTTCGCTTTGGGTATTTATACTGTTCCAGCATTTGCTTCCAATGACAATGAGGATGTCATAAATGAGAAATACGGACCACCAATTGTAGTTTATGGTGAAGCACTTTCAGAAAAGCAGAAAGATGAAGTCAGGAATCTGCTGGGAATCAAAGATCCTTCCAAAGTTAAGGAAATTGTTGTAACAGGAAAAGATCTAGTAACCTATATCGATGGCGATGAACATTCCAATATGTATTCATCTGCCAAGATTACCAGGAAGGATACCGGAGAAGGGCTTGTGATTAACCAGGTCACACCAGAAAATATTACGGAAGTAACGGATGAAATGTACGCCAACGCACTGTTGACAGCAGGAATCGAGGATGCCATTGTAGATGTCGTTTCACCTGTCAAGGTGACCGGACACTCAGCTCTAGTGGGAATCTACAAGGCATATGATGAAGGTGAAGGAACAGCCCTTGATAAGGATCGTACTGAAGTTGCCAATCAAGAATTGAATTTGGCAACAAAACTAGCTAAAAAAGAGGGGCTCGATCAGGATAAAGTTAGTGAACTCCTGACAGAAATCAAGAAAGAAATTGCAGCTCAAAACCCAGCAACAAAAGAAGAGATCGAGAAGATTATCGATGAAAAGCTAAAATCTCTCGAAATTCAGCTTAGCCCGGAAGACAAACAGCTTCTCGTTGATTTGTTCAATAAAATGCGAGATTTGAACATCAATTTTGACAATGTTAAAACTCAGTTAGAAAACATTTCTACAGATATCCAGAAGAGAATCGAGGAGACAGTAGGGGACAAAGGCTTCCTGGAATCAGTCTCAAACTTTTTTAAAGAACTAATTGAAAGCATAAAGAGCATTTTTTCCTAAAACAGAGGATTTTCCCTCTGTTTTTTAAAATCGTATATGATATAGAGGTGACTTAATATGAATATCCGGCATGCCGAAGAACGAGATACAGATGATTTTGCACAACTCATACATGAAGTTGAAAGTACAACGAATTTCATGCTTTTTGGACCTGGTGAAAGGAAATTCAATCCTGAGGCTCAAAGGAAAATGATTCAGACTCTCAGGACTGAAGAAAACTCAAATATTTTCCTGGCAGAAGCTTACAGTGGGCTGGCAGGCTATTTAATTGCAAAAGGAGGAAGTGCAAGCCGTACTAAGCATACAGCTTATCTTGTTATTGGCATAATGTCAGGTTTTCGTGGCTCCGGAATTGGCACAAGACTTTTTGAAGAGCTTTTTAGCTGGGGGAAAGAAGTTAGGATTCACAGATTGGAATTAACGGTGATGACAGAAAATAAGGCAGGTATCGCATTATACAGGAAGATGGGCTTTGAAATAGAAGGAACCAAGAAGGATTCGTTGCTTGTCGATGGTCAATATAAAGATGAATTCTATATGTCCAGAATACTTTAAGCCAATAGTTGTGGCATTCTGTGATGACATGAATAAAACAGGCTAGAAACGATGGAATCACAATCGATTTTAGCCTGTTTTAATATCTTAAAGTGCTTTCCCTAGATGCGATTCAGGAATGTTGCTGAGCTTCCCATTCTTCCCTTAATAATCCCATTTTTATTGAATCATAGTATTTCCCGTTATAGAGTCGGCATTTTCTGATTCGAGCCTCTTCGACCATTCCCAGTTTTTTACCGACCGTAAGCATCCTGGAATTGCCGGACCAGGTTGTAAAGCCGATCCTTGGAATTGGGAAAGTTTCAAATAGGTGTGTAATCCAAACTTTCAATGCCTCAGTCCCATACCCACCATTCCAATATTCTGGCAAATAAATAACAATCCCAATTTCCAGCCATTGTGAAGATTCGTGTTCCCAGTAATATGCCACCATTCCGATAATTTCATCGTTTACTTTAATAAGGTACTTTCTGTCATATCCCTGATGGATGAGGTTCGTCATTTGTTCTTTAAACTTATCAAGGCTTTCTCGCCTTAGAGGATAGTATGGTGCATCCCATTTTTTCCATTCAGGATGTTCGTCATTGTGAATCAGGCCCCACCATGTTTCCAAATCCTCTTCTTTAATTTTGCACAATATAACTTGTTCACCTGATAATATATCTGGTGTCTGCATGTTTCCGTACCTCCTTAATAGATATGAGGCTAGACGCTTATGCTTAACTAATTCTCTTCAGTTCTAGTATTTCCTGCACCTGAACAAAAATACAATAAATGTTCAAATCCACAGAAAAAGAGACGCTGCGGACAGCGTCTCTTTAATTAGTTGCTTCGTCATCTATAAATGCATTTTCATTAACTGCGAAGAAATTTAAACCAGCGGCGATTGCGAAAGCTCCTCCAAGTAATGCGAATGTAGTAATCATTATGTAATCGCTCCTGTCATTAATTGTTTTTGTTTTGTTACTAATTATATTCCCGCAGTTGAAACTATTAAACCTATTATTACGAAAAAATGACAAAATAGTAAAAATGATTTTTTTTATTAAACTGCATTCAAAACTAATAGTTTTTTTGTATTGAATGTTAAATAACTATTAGATAATATTTCGATAAACAGGCAGGGGGGAGAGTCTTGAAGTTATATAGCAGGAAGATGACGAAGGTTATTGCAACGGATATTTTAAGTTGGAAGTATGATCCGCCGTATGATTTATATAATAATGACGTTACCGATGATGCAATAAGTGAATTAATGAATGAAGGATATATAGCCGTAAAGGACGAAAGTGGGGCATTAATTGGGTTTTATTGCAGTGGGCATTCAGCCCAGGTTCCAGCTGGAAGAGGGGCAGGTGCATATACTGAACCAGCAATTGATGTAGGAGTAGGAATGCATCCTGAGTTAACTGGAAAGGGGAATGGTTCTTTATTTTTTTCATTTGTATTAAACGAACTTAAAACTTTAAGTTCAGATTCAATTTTCAGGTTGACTGTCGCTAAATTTAATAAGAGGGCAATGAAGCTATATGAAAACCTGGGGTTTAAAAAGACGTATGAGTTTAAAAATGACACTAACGAATTCATTATCATGCTAAAGTGGGGATAAAGTAATTCGTTATTGCTTTTGGGCAAGTGGGGACTTTTTAATAAAGTTGGCCATAAATAATTTGTATTTGTTAAATAATCCCTTTATAATGAAAAAGCTGTGTGAAATTCAGGTCTCACACTTAGCGATATATAGTTTGAAGGGGAGAACAAAGATGAAGAAGTTTTGGATTTTACTTTCAGCGATCACATTCGCAATCGGGTTGACTGCATGTTCAGCGGAAAAAGAAGAAGCACAACCTGAAAATAAAGAATCAGAGGAAGCTGCAAAACCTGCTGCAAACCCAAAGAGTGTTATGTATAAATTTTACATGAGCATTGTTAGCACGATTAACGAGGCTGATGCTGATCTAAATGCATATGAGGGAGCAGAGGAGCCGACACCTGAAGAAAAGGCAGCGGCGAGTGAATCAGCAGCCGCTGTTGCGACTAAGGTTGAAGGCCTGGAAGTGCCTGCGGATTTAAAGGATCAAAAAGCGGATCTGGAAACTGCTCTTAAAGAAATTGCTGAATCATATAAAATGAAATCAGAAGAGCTAAAGAAAGATGCTCCAGCTTTTGATGCTGCTGATGAAAAATTCGCCCAGGGTGAAGAAAAAATTGGCGCTGCATTTGAAAGCCTTGAAATGAATAAGCCTTCTCTTGCGAAAGAATTGTAAAAATAGTTAAGAAAAGCTGTGCCAATAGGCACAGCTTTTTTATTCAACAGTTTCATCAGTAGGTTCTTTTGTTCCGTTTTTTAGATTGAAGTAGGCATCCATAACAGCGCGGCCAATCTTCTTATTTGCACCGTGGTCAACATTTCCCTGGTAAGCCCATGGAACCATAACGGCCATTGCGATTTCAGGGTTATCTGATGGAGCATAACCAACCAGACTGAGGTTCATTGTTTGCATCAAAGGATCACCTTTTTTCCTAAGTGGCCCATCATAGAATGCTTCAGCTGTTCCAGTTTTTCCAGCAGGTGAATAGGTGGCATTGCTAAAGTAACGATAAGCAGTACCTCCGGATTCCTGCATCACTTTTTTGAAGCCAGTATGAACACGGTCCAGCCATTGCTTCTCCATACCAATTTCATTAAGTACCTTTGGAGGGAAGGACATGTATACTGGTCCAAGCTGTTCACCATTCATGGCAGGTTCTCGTATTTCTTTAACTATTCTAGGCAGCATACGATAACCTCCATTGGCAATGGTTGATATATATTGGGCCAGCTGCATTGTTGAATATGTATCATACTGGCCGATGACCAAATCCAGTACCTTACCCATCGGTTGGTTGGCACCTTTAGCTCCAGTTTGTTCGTTTGGTAAGTCTATTCCAGTGCGAATCCCCAGACCGAATGAAGCGAATGAATTACGAATTTTCTCCCATACTATTGGTTCTAGATTTAGTGTGTCATTATATCGGTAAACGCCATTTCCGATTTTAATCGCTGTATGGAACATATATACATTTGATGATAACTTTAAAGCTTCTATGTCATTAGGCGTCCCTAAATAACTATACGACTTTTTCAGAGGTGTATCCTTGAATTGTAACCCTCGATCATCGAATTCTTTTCCTGGATAGATGGCACCAGTTTTATACCCGGTCAAAACAGTGGCCCCCTTGACAACAGACCCGACATTAAAAGTATTGAGGATGTTTCCCAGCGCATCATCTTCTAAATAAATTTCATTCGTTTTCTTGTCCTTTACTATTCTTTTGCCTGCCATTGTCAAGACTTCTCCGGTGTTGGGATCCATTAACACGACATAAGCTCTGTCTAGCAAACCGGTACCCGGTGAGCTTTTCGCTGCCCATAATTCCTTCTCGATGATTTCCTCAACGGCGATTTGCAAATCCATATCGATGCTGAGAATTAGGTCTTTACCACGCTGGCCTTCTGAAACCAGTTCTTTTTCAAGTAGTTCGCCCGATTTATCCGTCACATTTATAACTTTTTCTTTTTTTCCCTGGAGCACATCTTCATATTCCAATTCTAAATAACTTTTGCCGACTCGGTCATTTCGAGTATAACCACGTGACATGAAGTAATCGATTCTTTCCGCTGGCAAGCCTTCGCTACTGGTGGTGATTCGCCCTAAAACAGGTTTAAAAGTTTCTTCAAAATTGTATTCTCTATCCCAGTCTGTAGTTGCATTTACACCAGGCAGCATATCCAGATTCTCATTAATGACTGCAAATTCTTCCCGACTGACGTTCTCATTTTTGATAATCTGAGGAGTGAATTTATATCCACTGTTCATAATCCTGAATATTGCCAGTTCTTCAATATCTTGTGTTGATAATTCGGAAAGTTGTTTATTTGTAATTCTATCAAGCTGTAATTTATATAAATCTTTGTTCTTCAGCTTTTTTTCTTCGAAGAGAATCATTTCATTTTCCGTAATCAGATTTTTTGCTTTCTCTGGATTTTTAATGATCCAGAAATCTTTCTTATCTCTTTCCCGAACTTTATCTGTCTTTTGGTCAATAATTCTGGCTAACTTTGCAGCTACTTGTAGCATTTCCTTCTGGGAAGCACCTTCATTCGTATATGTAATAGCATTCAGTGGTTTGTTGTCGACGATTACTTTGTGGTTTCTGTCCAGCATCTTTCCTCGCGGGACAGGGTTATTGACTGTCACATCCTCCTTGCGATTAATTTCGCGTTTATAGTCTTCACCATGGACGATTTGGACAATGCCGAGGCGAAGGACCAGCAATGAAAAGAGAATAAAGACTGAAAAGAATAGAATATTGACCCTTATTGGTGTTGTATTCTTTTTTTTAGGCAAGCTTTCTCACATCCTATGAAAATATAAAAACCATCTATTACCATTAGTTTACGTAAAGATTTACTACTCTGTAAAGGTTTTCCTGTGAAATAAAAGGAATCCTTTCAATCAAGGATTCCTTTTTAGTTAAGGAATTTATAAAATTATTGAGTTGTGAATAGCCACATGAAGTTTTCTTAATCCAGCTCCAGCGTTTAGCCCCTCGAGTCAGAACGACTTCACCGGTCGGTCCTCCAGCGCTTGTCGGGGCTGAACGAGCCGCTTGCGCTTTTTTTTCTCATATGGCTTCTTCAGGTATTATAATACTGCTGTCTGTACTGGGAACTTTACGTTTTTCTATGTTGATTTCATCAGAGGAATAAATCATGACAATCATTTTTCCAGGATAAGTTTTAGCCCGGATCAGAATGGGCTGGTTGTATTTGTTCTTGAATGTGAAATCAGGCCCGTACCAACTGACAGTTGCATCCCTGCCAGGTGGAACGTAGGGAACCTGCTTGCTGTGAGAATATCGCTCGAGTATCCTCATGCCAGAGCGATCAGCTGCATTAAAAAGTGTTGATGATACCTGGCATATACCTCCGCCAATTCCCTCTGATAATTCTCCTCTAACAATTATGGGTGCAGGCTGATAACCGCGTGAGGCGGTACGTTTGCCGACAATTTTATTGAAGGAGAAGGTTTCCCCGGGAAAAACAACATGATTATTGATTGCTTCCGCAGCAAGGTTAATGTTATGGGTCCGTTCCTTGTTCCTACTATTGAAATATGTTATGTAATGGCCAATTAGATTTGTTCGTATATTGGCGATGATTTCGCTGTCTACCTTCGGATATACAGGTAAGGTAGGAACTTGTAATCGTGAATGGTGTTTTTCAAAAAAACTTGCTGTGAATTTTTCCTTGAACTTTTTCTCATCAAGAATATACCCCACGTCTTCTGGTATGATGTTCCCGTAATCATCCAAACCTGCATTTGTGGGTTCCTTCTTAATCTGAAGAGACATTTGTTTATTTAATGTTTCCAGCATTGTATGGTTAAGAATTGGATATCCAAACCATGGAATCGAAAAGTCTGATCGCTGAACTTCTACAATTGATTCACCATCCCAAACTAAATCTATTTCATCATGATTATCTGCTGTACTGCTAGATAGAATAAGTCCAATTGCCAATAACCATTTCACTTTCTTCACCTCCCGTTTTATTATGGATAAGCAGGTGATGTTTAATGTATTTTGGATTAGTTGGTGTTTGTTGGAAAGGTTATTGAGAAAACATCGCGAATAGTAAATATGCCTAGATATCAGGTCTAAAGTTCGATTAAATCATGATTGTTTGAGGTAATACATCTTCAAAGTAACTTCAAAATTGGAGGGTAAAAAAGCATGAACCTGTATTTATCGTTATTGTCACTGGATGATGCGGAGCAATTGTTCGCGTTCGAAAAAGAAAACAAGGAATTTTTCGAAAGCTTCGTGCCGCCCAGGCCAGATTCGTATTTTAGGTATGAAGATTTTTGTGAAACCTTGGAAGAGTTATTGGAGGAACAGGATGACAGAAGGTCTCTGTTTTATTTAATCAAAGGCGAAAATGGACAAATCATCGGTCGAATGAATCTTATCGATATTGACTGGGTGACTAAATCAGGCAGTATCGGTTATCGGGTAGGACAAAAATTTTCTGGCAAGGGAGCTGCTGTAAAAGGGCTGCAATTGCTTATACTAGAAACTCAGAATATGGGCCTGAAAGAATTACGTGCGAAAACTACCAGAAATAATTTACCATCACAAAAGGTTTTAGATAGATGTCTTTTTCAAAAAGAATCAGAAGAAAAGGGCGACTTTATCTACTATAAATTAGCACTCTAGTTAACGCTAGGGTGTTTTTTTGTCGAATTATTTTTCTCTTTCTCCCTTGTGATTATATATAATAATTGTGTAAAATTACACTAAATAGATAATTTGACAATTGCATATCGAGTTCACCTTCATGAGTTAGACATCGATTTCTTAATTTTTCTTAAGAAATTATTAAGAAAATATCCCCTATCTTTTTGGAAGTGGTTGGCATATAATTTAACTGTATTAATAATAATAGTACACTTAGTACAGATAGGGGGTCATTATGTTTGAGCTTGACCTGAGGAGCCGAAAACCGATATACGAGCAGCTGGTAGATAAGATGAAAGAGCTGATCATTAATGAAGTGCTCAAACCTGATGAACAATTGCCTTCGGTGCGTCAGATGGCACAGCAATTGACAATAAACCCAAATACAATTCAAAAGGCATATAGAGAGCTTGAGGTACAGGGATTCATTTATTCATTAAAAGGCAAGGGGAGTTTTGTAAATGCGATGGAACCTGGCAAGGATGCAGAGAAAATTCTGCAGGTGAAGCAGGATCTGGAAAAACTGCTACAGGAAGCATTGTACCTGGGCATTACTGCGGAAGAGTTGCGTGAGATGATTGAAAACATTGATGGCTTGAAAGGGGGAAGCAGGCAAGATGATTCAAATGATCGAGATCAATAAAACATTTGAAAAACACGAGGCTGTAAAAAACGTCAATATGACTATAAATAAAGGCTCAATATACGGCTTGATTGGATCGAATGGTGCAGGTAAAACAACCATCATTAAATTGCTTGCTGGAATTTATAAACAGGATTCTGGTAAGGTGCTTTTGGAAGGTTCAGCGGTCTTTGAAAACCAAGCCTTAAAAGAGAAGATCTTTTATATATCCGACCAGCCATATTTCTTTCCTCAGTATACAGTCAAGCAGATGGCGAATTTCTATAAAAGCGTTTATCCTTCATGGAATGAAGCTAGATTTATCAAACTAGCTGAAGTATTCGACTTCAGCATGAACAAAAAATTACATACCTTTTCAAAGGGAATTCAAAGACAAGCTGCTTTCTGGCTCGCCTTATCGACGATGCCTGAAATATTGATTCTTGATGAGCCCATGGATGGATTGGATCCGGTGGCAAGGAAAAAGGTTAAAAACTTACTGATACAGGATGTCGCAGACAGGGAAATGACGATTTTGATATCCTCGCATAACTTGCGCGAAATTGAAGATATTTGCGACCATATTGGAATTTTGCATCATGGGTCACTCCTTTTGGAAAAAGACCTTGATGACCTTAAATCTGATATACATAAGGTTCAGGTGGCTTATAAGGGAGAAACACCGGAGCACCTGGAAAATCAACTGACAATGCTCCACTGCGAAAGAAGGGGAAGTGTCATGGTATGTATTATCAGGGGGAAAGAGGATGAGATCGAGAAGGTTATCAATCAGACTGAACCTGTTATTTTTGATATCCTCCCATTGACATTAGAGGAGATTTTTATATATGAAATGGGGGATATCGGCTATGCAATCAAAAACATCATTGTTTAACAAAGAAATGGTACTACAGGTTGGAAGAAACGTCGGCTGGATATCCGTCATTTACTTCCTGGCTTTATTTTTCGCAATTCCATTAAGAATCATGATGCTGTATTCCGGTGAGAACTACCGTGATTTCATGCCGGTGGAAAGATTGTTTGATTTCAATTTTGCGATACAGTTCATCATGTTTATTACGGTACCAGTTGTTATGGCAATCTTTCTTTATCGTTTCCTGCATGTGAAGCAGGCAGCAGATTTAATCCATAGTCTGCCATTGAAACGGCAGGATATTTTCCACTTTTATACACTGACAGGCTTTGTGTTTCTGATTATTCCAGTCATCTTGATTGCGCTGTTCACTGCCATTATTCACAGTGTGTATGACTTGAATTTATATTTCCAGCTGCAGGACATTTTCAGATGGGCTGGGATCATCATTTTATTTAATGCTGTATTTTACCTTTCTGGAGTTTTTATAGCAATGATCACAGGAATATCGGTGGTCCAGGGTGTTTTGACTTATATCATGCTCCTGTTTCCGGCTGGATTCACTCTGCTGATCATCTATAATCTTGGATTAATGTTGTATGGTTTTCCTAGTGATTATTATCAGATCAGGAATATAGAATATCTCTCACCTATTTCACATCTGACTATTTTAGAGGGTCAGTCAATAACTGTGAAGGCAGTTCTCTTATATTCAGTCTTTGTATTGGTCTCATATGTCCTGTCCCTATTTATCTATAAAAAAAGGAAAATAGAAGCAGCATCGGAGGCAATTGCTTTTAATGGCTTAAAAGTAGTTTTTAAATACGGAGCTGCTTTCTGCATGATGCTTCTTGGTGGCATGTATTTCGATGCCATGCAAAATAAATTTGCCTGGCTGATATTTGGGTACACAGCTGGGGGGATAATCGGATACTTCGCTGCCGAAATGGTTCTTCAACAAACATGGAGGGTCTTTGGAAAAGTAAAAGGCCTTGGATATTTTGCGGTTGCGATGGCGGTCTTGATCCTCATAACTCAAGCGTTCGCTCCATACGAGAAAAAGGTGCCTGCTCTAGAGGAGATTGAAAGTGTCACCTACGCGAATCACGTTTATATGGACGCGGATGATCGACTTGCTCCAAAACCACTATTCCAGCAAGAAAATATAGAAGCAGTCCGAAAGTTCCATCAGAGTATCATCAATAATGAAAAAATGAATGAGCAAGGATTGGAATCACGGGAATTTGCTCTCTTTATCTATGAATTGAAGAATGGAGATAAACTGGTTCGCCAGTACACGATCGATCGATTCGATTACGAGCCCCAAATGAGAGGGATTTTTGAATCACTTGAGTATAAGCATACTCACCAGCCTATTTTTAAAATGAATACCGATGAAATTACCTCTATCAGAATTAACAAACACATAACTGATAGCCCGTTGACGATTACCGATAAGGAGAAAATTAAACAGGCTATGGCAATTCTGAAAAAGGAAATTGAGCAAGAACCATTTTCCATTGATTATTATCAAGTAGGGAACACATCATCGATTGAAGTTATGTCGGGCATAAACGATTATGACCATATTGAATTGAAGCATTCATATAAAAGCTTCATCGCATGGCTAGAGGAAAACGACATGCTGAAAGAAGCAATTGTGACACCTGATGATATAGACTATATTGTCGTAACTAATGATTCAATAGAACAGGAACAATTCAAGGAATATCCTGAAGAAGAAATAATTAATCGTATTATGAACGATAAAAACGCCCTTAAACTGAGTGAACATGATCAATTGCTCTCATCGATAGAGAACGCAGGTTATGGCTGGTTTAATGAAGCACCGTATACCGCTATTTTCGTTTACAAAACAGGGAATCACAAAGAAATTCGTACCTTTAGCGATAAAGATGTACCAGCATTCATCAAGGAGTATTTTAGGTAAAAAAACTAGACAAAGATTGTGAGCAATGCAGCTTACAAAAGTTAGTAGCAGGGCAAGGGGGATGGATATGGCTAAGATTGATTTTGATGAGCTTTATAGAATCCACGGGAAAAAGCTTTGTCAAATTGCTTTCAGCATCACTAAAGACAGACATCTAGCAGAAGATGTAGTCCAGGAGACTTTTATAAAGGCATATAAAAAGGCAGATACCATCATAGATACGCATAAAATCGGTTCATGGTTAGCAGCAATCGCGGCAAGGACTGCAATTGATTATTTGCGGGCAGAGAAAAGAAGAAAATGGCTTCCATCTGACCAGAGTATCATGGAGCAAATTTTCAGCGATTATGATAACAACCAATCGCTTGAAAAGGAAGTCGAAATCATCCTGTTTAAAGAGGAAATTCAGCATATGCTGTACTTGCTGACGAGTGAGTACCAGCAAGTGTTAGTATTAAGGTTCCAATACGGGTTAAAAGAAGACGAAATCGCCTGCAAATTGAATATTAAATCAGGTACAGTGAAAACACGTCTCCACAGAGCTCGGAAACAATTGAAAAAAGTTATGTCAGAGAAGTACCCAGCCTAATAGTTCTATTTGGGCGATTAACCAATCGCCTATTTTTTTCTGCTTGATTACTGGGAAAAAATATAATTTATTCTAATATTTTGTAGAAGAGGTGCGTCAATGATTTCAATCAACAATTTGAGCCACGACTTTGAAATCGGCAAAAAAGGGAGAAAAACAATAATTCCTGTGTTGAAGGATGTTTCATTTAAAGTGAACAAAGGAGAAATTGTAACCATTGTTGGCAGGAGCGGTTCGGGAAAATCAACACTCCTTAACCTTGTCAGCGGATTTATAAGGCCAAAAGAGGGAGAAATCAAGATCAATGGAATCAAAACATCCACTCTAAACGAAACAAAGTTTGCCGATTTCCGGATTCAGCATCTGGGATTCATTTTTCAAAGCTTTCAATTGATCCCTAGCATGACAGCCTATCAAAATGTAGAGCTGCCTCTAATTTTAAAAGGAGTCAAAGAGGAAGAGAGGACAATACGAACAAATGAAATCCTGGATATGGTGGGATTATCTGACTATCAGGATCATTATCCTGGCGAACTTTCAGGAGGTCAGCAGCAAAGGGTAAGTATCGCCCGTGCACTTATTGTCAATCCGCCAATCATTCTTGCTGATGAACCGACCGGCAGTCTGGACTCGGAAACAGAAGAAGATTTACTCAAATTCATCATTAAATTAAACAGAGAGCTTGGCATTACTTTTTTAATCATTACTCATGATGACAAGGTTGCCCAAATTGGCCATCGTACCATTGAATTAAGGGATGGCAAAGTTGTTGAGGAGGTATTGGCAAATGAGGCTTAAAGATCAATTTCAATTCGTCAGGCAAAATATGAAAAAGAACCGGACTCGGATGTTCATGACCATACTAGCCACGGCTATGAGCGTAGCATTCCTGATTGTGCTTGCTTCAGTGGGGTTTGGTCTCCATAAATCGATCGTAAAAGAAACGCTGGAAAGAAGGATTGTGACAGAAATTGAAGTCCCTGGAAAAGAGGAGCCGAATAATGGCTTCAGACAGCTGACGGATGAGGATATTTCCTACTTTGAAGAAATAGAGGATGTGAAGGCTGTGACAAGAAGGAAAAACCTGCAGAATTATATGTTTGAAGTGGATGAACACCTGACAGATGCCCAGGCAGTAGTGGCGCACATGCCATCTGAAATAAAGGCTGGGCTAGAACTCTCGGAGGGCAGGCTTCCAAAAGCAGAGAATGAAGTGGTCGTTGGGTACCATTTTTTCCAAGATCTTCGCCCAAATAAAGAGATAACGGAAGAGCTGTACAATGAAAAGGGCCAGATAAAAGAAGAATTCCGTTACAAAGGCGAATTGGTCGGTAAGAAAATTACCATGAATGTTATCAAGTTCGAAGACGGCAAAGAGGTGGAAGAACCTTTAGAAGTTACGGTTGTCGGCATCCGCAAGAAACCAACGAAGGAATGGGTTTACGATAGTGTGGTATTTGTTTCTGAAGGAGTCCTTAAACAGGTTGAGGAATTCACAGGCACTCCACGTGGAATGCTGAAGGATCCTAACAATCCGGACATGGAACTGCCAACCATCCCTGCTGACCAGTATGATCAAGTGAATATTTACGCAAAGGATATGGAAGCAGTTAAAGATATTACGGCAAACTTAGAAGAAAATAATTACCCATCCTATTCGGTCATAAATGAGCTCAAAGATGTCAATGTCATGTTCACCATCGTTAAAGCAGGATTGATTTTTATAGGTACGATTGCAATCATTATTGCTTCGATAGGAATCTATAACACAATGACTATGGCTGTTACAGAAAGGGCACCTGATATCGGTATAATGAAGGCGATTGGGGCTAATCCAAAGACAATCAAGAGGATTTTCCTCCTTGAAAGTAGCTATATCGGACTAATCGGTGCAGCGATTGGAACGCTTGTTGCTTATGTCATTAGTTTCATTGTGAATTTCGGACTGCCGCTGATCATCAAGCAAGCGTTCGGTGAAGAACCGCCAGAAGGCCTGATTTTCAGCCATATTCCATATACCTTGCCAATCATCAGTTTTATCATCTGCTACCTTGTCACCATCCTGTCTGGGCTGCGTCCTGCCCAGCGAGCCACTAAAGTAGATGTCCTCCAGGCAATGAGACGGGAAGTATAAGAAGCGATAGAAAAGTAGTGATCATGGAAAATTTAGTCACCAAAAAAACCTGTTGGCGCCCTAAAAATCAAGATTATGGAAAGATAGGTCACCAATGAAGCCTATTGGCGCCCTAAAAATCATGATTATGGAAAAATAGGCCATCAATGAAGCCTGTTGGTGCCCTGAAAATCAAGATTCTGGAAAAATAGGTCACCAATGAAGCCTGTTGGCACTCTGAAAATCAAGATTCTGTAAAATCTGGTCACCAATACAGCCACGCCTGAAAAATCAAAATTCTGCAAAACTGAGTCATCAATAGAGCTAATTGTACAATATAAAATGAAGGACCAGTCGCGAATACTGGTCCTTTTTTATGATCTTCAATGGTGCAAGCGTTGGCAGATTAAGCTAGTGAACAACGACCAACACCATATGACGTTTCACCTGATAAAAAATAATCTAAAACTTTATTGAACGTTTTTCAAATATTGTCCGTCTTATGAAAAAACGGTAAGCAAGCAGGGGGTAGCAGAATGTCGCAAAATGTAATAGAACTGGATAGAGTTTCAAAGCATTTCGGTGAACAGCTGGTACTTAGCAATGTATCTATGAGTGTAAAAGAAGGGGATATTGTAGGGCTTCTTGGCCCAAATGGTTCCGGAAAAACAACTATGATCCGCCTTATGAACGGTGTCATCAACCAAACAGACGGAAAGTTGTCAATTCTCGGCATGAACCCTGGAATCGAAGGAGACTCAGTCAGGAAATCAACTGGAATTCTAACTGAAAATGCCGGTCTGTATCATGAAATGTCTGGGTTAGATAATCTAATCTTTTTTTCCAAGCTATATGGAAACTTTGATTTAAAGCAAATCCACCTTTACTTAGAGGAATTTGAACTTGCTGAGCATATGGATAAAAAAGTAGGAGCATATAGTACAGGGATGAAACGTAGGTTGGGAATCATCAAAGCAATCCTCCATAAACCACGACTCCTTTTTCTTGATGAACCTACGAATGGGCTTGATCCAGAAGGAATAAAATTGGTGCTTAAATTCCTCAAGGATTTAAACGAGCAGGAAGGAACGACCATATTTCTTTGTTCGCATATTTTGCACCAACTAGAGCATGTATGTAAAGAGTACTTTTTTCTAAATGACGGAAAAATAACAGATTACGGCACTCTAAATGAACTGCAAAAAAGGTATGTCACACAAATCAAATTGAAGGTAATTACAAATTTATTGCCTGTTGAAGCCCATTGGGGTGGTTATCCTGTTTTAGTTAAAGATAAAAATACATTGCAATTTTTATTGCCTTCAAGTGACCATATAACTCTACTGCTTAAAAAAATCATAAGTGATTTTTGGGTACACCATGTGGAGATTGAAAATAACGATTTGGAATCCTTATACTTTAAGATCAGGAGTGGGGTCAATGAATAAAAAATTAATATGGCTTGTAGCTGCAAAAGATATAAGAGGTATCACCAGCTCGGCTCAGGTATGGTTGGGGTTAATTTTATTGCCGCTGATTTTTTCGGTGATTTTTCCACTGGCATTTATTCTTTTGGTAAAGAATGTACCCATCACGTCTCCGGAATTGATTGGTTTAGTTAATAATATTGTATATGGGCTTAAAGATACTAAGAGCGGGGAAATGATAGTCAGCCTCCCAAGCATGAAACACCAAATAATTTTCGTTGTAGTGAATTACCTGCTTGGTTCGATCTTCTTACTTATTCCGACCATTAATGCAATGATGATTGCTCTTCATAGCTTTGTTGGTGAAAAAGAAAAAAGGACCATGGAAACACTGTTGTTTTCACCTATTACGGTGAAGGAATTATTTATTGGCAAAGTACTTTCAGCATTCATTCCCTCTATTATTATTACATGGGTGAGCTTTTTCCTATTTGGGACCATTACTGTAAGCTTGACTTTTAATATGTTTGGTTATTTCATTTTTCCAAATGCAAACTGGCTAATCCTGATGCTTTGGGTTGTCCCAATGATTACATTCCTCACAATCCTGGTGAATGTGTTCGTTTCCGCCAGGGCAAAAGGTTTTCAGGAGGCACAGCAGCTTGGCGGTATTTTGATCCTTCCTATCATGGGTCTCTTCATAGGCCAGGCAACGGGCTTTCTTGTCGTCAAGCCCATTTTACTTGCTTTAATAGGTGTCATCATTTTAATGTTAAATTTTATCTTATTAAAAGTGATGACAAAATATAATGATCGTAATACTTTATTTGAAAAGCAAATATAACATAAATTACAACAGGACCATCCCAATTTGGCAAAGTGGCCAGTGAATTGGTGAGGAAATTTGTTAACTGATAGCCCAGGAATGTAAATGTATAGATTGTCTAACTTAGGAAAAATCTAATCCTATCGATTACATCACAGGGGGACCTAAGATATGTCAGTTATTGTTATTCAAACTTTTGAAATGAAACAGGATAAATTTCCGGATGGCATCAAAAACTTACGCTTAATCCAAAATTTCCGTAACGAACAATATGACCACAAGGTGGAGCTCTTATCGCCGATTTCTGGTGAAGACCATACTTATGCACTGATTTCCACATATGAAGGACTGGCAGAAATGGAGCTTCAAAATAAAAAGATGTTTGAGGACGAGGAATATAAAAAGCTCATAGGTGAATTTTTCCTGGAAAACATCGTGCAAGGAAGTATGTACACCCAGATGTATCGGACGATGACCGGACTAAGTAATGACGGTGAATCAGAAAAGAACAAGAAATAAAATGAAAAAAGTCGATTCCCCGGGATTCGACTTTTTTCATGCCTGATGGTTCAATACATAAAATGCAGGTGATTCTCGAATGATAATACTTGTTGAGGAAGGGGGTAAAACAATGGATTTTTTTCTGCCGTCATCAAAGGCGGGATGTGGAAATAGCTCCAATGAAGGAGATTTGAAATGGTGGCAACTGTCACTGATTGGTGTTGGATGTACGATTGGTACCGGTTTTTTCCTCGGTTCTGCAATTGGTATTAAAATTACCGGACCATCTATCGTTTTTTCTTTCATCCTTGCCGCAATCGGTACATACGTGGTTTATAATTTACTGGCAAAAATGACAGCAGAAGATCCCCAGGATGGCTCGTTTTGCTATTATGCTAAGAAGGCCTATGGTCAATGGGCCGGATTCAGCTGTGGCTGGAATTATTGGAGTTCCAATATCCTGATTATGGGAAGCCAGCTTACTGCTCTTTCAATTTTGTCACAATTCTGGTTTCCTAGCATACCTTTGTGGCTTTTCGCTACTGGTTATGCTATCCTCTCGATCGGTGTTGTCCTTACTGGGAATAAGGGATTTGACAAGGTAGAAGATTTATTAGCCATCATTAAAACTGCCGCCATTATTATGTTCATTTTAATAGCTGCTGCCGCCATATTTGGCTGGTTTAATCTCGATACGAAGCAAGTAATTGTGCCAACTTCTCCACAAAAAATGTTTCCTGAGGGCTTTAAAGGATTCTGGTCATCGCTGATTTACGCTTTTTATGCATATGGAGGAATAGAAGTAATCGGCCTGATGGCAACAAGGCTGAAAAATAAAGAAGATGCTCCAAAAGCGGGAGTCATCATGCTGATTTTACTAGTGATCATTTATGTACTAGCTTTGGGACTTGCGGTCATCATGGCAGCTCATGGTGCTTTTCACCATAAAGAAAGCCCATTTGTAACAGCCCTGGACCCATATAACCTGGGTTTTTTCCCTCATGTGTTCAACGCAGCGATCATCGTCGCAGGCTTTTCTACCATGACTGCTTCGTTGTTTGGGGTGACTACTTTGCTCGTTACGCTAGCTAATGATGGAGATGCTCCGAAGGTCTTCGCCAAGAAAATCAAAAAGTTGAAAGAATTGCCCCTTCCATCGCTGGGACTTGCAGTGGTTGGCTTGATTGCATCAATCATAACGGCCTTGCTGCTTCCCGGCAAAATTTACGAGTATATTACTACAGCCGCAGGCATCCTGATTTTATTCAATTGGGCATTTATCATCCTCTCAGCTTTGAAAATATTGGAATTAAAAGCATGGGGTAAGACCCTTTCATTTATCGGTATAGCCCTAATCCTTGCTGCTGTTAGCGGGACGATAATGGAAAAGACGATCCGTATGGGTTTCTTTATTAGCATAATCGTTGTCTTGCTGATTGGGATGATATCGTTAGTTTTACAGAAAAAGGTATGGAATAAAGCTAGTGGAGCAAAATAACGCAAAATACTAAAAGTTTATGGAGGAGATCGACATGAAACATCTTAGAGCATTAGCTGTAAAGTTTCTTGCCAGCCTGGTACTACTTTATGTAATTCTTGGCCTGATGTACGATATGTCTTTTACAAATGTCTTCTTGATTTCCCTGGCTCTTGGTCTAGCTTCTTATGTAATTGGGGACCTGTTCTTATTGCCAAAAACGAATAATACAATTGCAACATTAGCTGACTTTGGACTTGCATTTATGATCATTTGGATTTTGGGAGAAAGTTTAACTTATGGAGAGAGTTTACTGCTTGCATCTTTGATATCAGCCGCCGGTGTCGCTCTGTTTGAATATTTTTTCCATAAATATGTGGCAGGAAATATTCTTGAAGATGGGGAGAAACAATATCGGAATACGAACTACCAGTACCAAACAGAAGCGTCTGAAGAATTTTATCCAGTCAAACCTGATGTGAGAAGTGAAGATGAATCAGAAAAATAACCATTCAAAAACTTCAAGGTACTAAAAAAGAGCTGCAGTCGCAGCTCTTTTCTATGAAGCGGATTTTTCAATCTTTTACATAAACTGTTTTGGATTTCTCGGTAACATTAATTTCAAATAGCTCGAAGACAATTCCATATATAAACGAAGTTAAAAACATTGATGCGAACATATCAAGTATATAATGCTGTTTAACAAACAGCGTAGAGATAATAATCAATGAGCCCATCACCGGTACGAAGACCGAATGGATGATATGCTTATTGCGTATGTTGATATTGCCAAGAATGATGGCAAACGTAGTTAATACATGAATGCTGGGGAAAGCGTTATATGGTTGATCGTGGCTGTAAATCATGCCGACAAGATCTATAAGCATCCCATCACCAACAAGGTTTGGGCGAGGAACGGTTGTTTGGAAGAAGAAGTAAATAACGAAACATACTAACTCGCCAATGACAATCATTGTCAATGTTTTAAAATAAACTCGAGTATCCTTATACCAAAAATAAACTAGATAACCTAATAAGAACGCGTACCAAATGATATACGGTAAAATGAAGATTGGAAGGAAAGGGATTTTATCGTCAACATTGGTAGAAAGGATGACAGCCTCTCGTGGGTGGTTATTCAAGATTTTATAAATTAAACCTAGTACTGGCATAACCAGCAAAAATAATAAATAGGGTAACTCTTTTATTTTGGTTTTCATGTTAATGCCCCTTTTGCTAAATTGCTTGTGGTGTATAAATACCACAAAACACAACTTTTAATCCCTAGTATTCATTAGAGTGAGATAGTAATAGTAACCAATAGTGCTATTACCTATATAGACGCATTTAGCATGGGATTAGTTCCAACTTCCTAGTAAATACTCTTGTTTAGGGCTTAACTTTTAATAAACAAGGAACATAGCAAGATATAAAGGGTCATTTGCTGTTGACACCATCATAAAAGAAGCTCTCAAATAAAAAGAGTGAGAAATTAGAAGTTAGCCTAAGGAAGATACAATAGAATATTAAGGAACCGCGAGCGTATAGCTGTAATCTGGGACAGCTTTGGGACCATCAGGCGAAAACTGTCAAGAAAAACTCGAAATCTTGGCATGTTCGAGGGCATCAGTCGAAAAGCTGTCAAGAAAAAGGCGGAATCTTGACAGGTTTGAGGTCAACAGTAGAAAAGCTGTCAAGAAAAAGCCGGAATCTTGAAGGGGTCGAGGGCATGAGGCGAAAAGCTGTCAAGAAAAAGCCGGAATCTTGACAGGTTCGAGGTCAACAGGCGAAAAGCTGTCAAGAATAAACCGGAATCTTGACAGGTTCGAGGTCTTCAGGCGAAAAGCTGTCAAGAAAAACTCGAAATCTTGACAGGTTCGAGGGCATCAGTCGAAAAACTGTCAAGAAAAACTCGGAATCTTGACAGGTTTGAGGTCAACAGTAGAAAAGCTGTCAAGAAAAAGCCGGAATCTTGACAGGTTCGAGGGCATCAGTCGAAAAGCTGTCAAGAAAAACTCGGAATCTTGACAGGTTTGAGGTCAACAGTAGAAAAGCTGTCAAGAAAAAGCCGGAATCTTGACAGGTCCGAGGTCATCAGGCGAAAAGCTGTCAAGAATAAACGGAATCTAGACAGGACACCAAGAGAATAAGGTACCACAGTCATACACGGGAACAAATACTGAATTACGGGGAATGTTCGTTCGGTTGGAGATATGTATATCAATAAAAAAACCTTGATTAAAAATCAAGGTTTTAAGCGTCCCAGAAGAGATTCGAACTCCCGACCTACAGTTTAGGAAACTGTTGCTCTATCCTACTGAGCTACTGGGACATGATAAGAAATATACTTTATTGGAGCGACTCAATTATTATAAGATGAAACTCTAAAAATTTCAAGATAAATTTTCCTCTAATTTCAGAAAGCATCCAAGAAGCTGATTACTCAGCTTCTTAATGCTGTTTTCGATGAAAAAGGCCCATGACCTCCAGGGTTTCGGTTATATTCACAAATGCCTCAGGATCAATTTCCTCTATAAGTGTTTTAACTTCGGTGAGCTCATATCGGGAAATAACGGTGATGATGACATTACTTTTCTCGTTTGAGTATCCGCCAACAGAGTCTATTACTGTTACCCCACGATATACATTTTTTAATAAATGCTGCTTTACTTCTTCACCTTTTCTGGTAATGATCATCAACGTTAGCTTAACATGATGTGTATGAACTTTATCGATCACTTTCCCCAGAACAAAGATGGAAACAAGTGTATTCAGCGCAGCGTCCCAGCTAAACAAAAAGCCTGATAACAAAATAACGACTGAATTCATCGCAAATAACAGTGTTCCCATAGGAAAGTCTTTGCGTCTTGCCAAAAGCATCCCAATTATATCGAAGCCCCCTGAAGAACCAGAGGAACGGAATATAATCCCTATACCTAATCCAACAATCGCCCCGCCAAATATAGAGGAAAGTATCGCATCTTCAGCAAGTTTAAACACTGGAATAGCATAAAGAGTGATAGAAATTGTAATGACGGAAAGTATTGTATATAAAATAAATTTACGTCCCAGTTTCAAATAGCCTAAGACTAAAAGGGGGAAGTTCAAAAGGAAATTGAAAATACCAGTATTAACGGATGTTAGCATTGACAATATGATGGAAAGACCGCTGATCCCGCTGCTCATGATTCCGTGGGGGATTAGGAAAAGATTAAATGCAAATGAAACAATGATTGAACCAAAGATGATTCCTGCTGACTTCAAGAACGCCGCCTCCAAAAATAACAGTGTGTAAAAAATATTATATAGATGAAAATAAAGAAATGAATTTAAAAGTTTATTTAAAATTCATTAAGAATTTTGATTTGATATCGTCATTTAACTGTTAGTTCATATTAAGTTTGAGGAAGGGAAAGATAAAGTGATCATTTGTTGGAGGTGAGCAGCTTTGAAAAACGATTCAATCAGAGATCTGGTAACTGTTACAGACGATAGGGGCAAGGAGAGGCAATTCGAGGTAGAAGCATTATTCGAAATGAATGGTGAATCCTTTGCGATGCTTAGGGATGAAGATGGAACAGTATTAATGAGAGTAGAAGAAGATGGCGGCAATCAATTCCTCGTAGGCCTCGAGAGTGACCTGGAAAAGTCAGATTTGCTTGATGCTTATCAAATTGCTGTTGATGCTGCACCTGCGGAAGACTGAAGAAAGCCGCCCAAACTGGGTGGCTTTCTTTAAAGGAGTTTTCTTGTCTAGTATAGAAATGATAAAGATCACTTTATTTAATTTGGGGGACATATGAAATTTCCTATTTTAGAAGCAGACCGGCTCATTCTCAGGGAAATTACTGAGGAGGATGCCGAAGATTTATTTATCAATTTTTCCAATGATGATGTTATGAAGCATTATGGTTCAGAACGACTAGAAAACATTGAAGAAGCACGAGGATTCGTTCATTCTTTTCACAATAGTTTTAATGAAGGTAAAGGAATGAGATGGGGCATCCAATTAAAAAACAACAACAGTCTCCTTGGTACTGTTGGCTTTCATGCAGTGTCATTAAAACATAGGAGAGCAGAAATAGGCTATGAGCTTAACCCAACCTATTGGGGGAAAGGCTTAGCAAAAGAAGCAATCGGCAAAGCTGTTGAATATGGGTTGAATGAGATGAATTTAGAACGGATTGGTGCAATTGTTTTTCTTGAAAATACAACTTCAAATGAACTGCTCCTCAAACTCGGATTTAAAAAAGAGGGAATATTGAGAAATTATATGGTACAAGCTGGGGTATCCTATGATACCAATGTATACTCTCTATTAGCGCGAAAATGAAATGAATAAATGGGACTTTATAACTCCTTTTATACAGCTGCAGAAAGTAATTCATCTGAATCAAGACAAAAAGCTCAGATTTCTGAGCTTTTTTGTTTACTAGGAAACTATAAAAAATTTCAATGTGGATGACTATACGGGTTTTCTTAATCCAGCTCCAGCGCCTAGCCCCTCGAGTCGCTTGTCTAGCTGCGGCTCCTAACTCCTCGAGACGTTTCGGTCCTGCCAATGAAGTCAAAGAGCGACTTCACTGTCAGGCCCTCCAACGCTTGTCGGAGTAGGGCAGTCGCCTCCGCTTTTCGAATTGTCTAGTTTCGCCTCCTAGAAACTCTGAAACTTCAACTCCGCCGGCAGAAGCAAAAAACGCCTCTTTGTCGGAGTCTCCAGTTTNNGCCCTCCGAGGCACACGATGTGCTAGACTCGCCAGCCACAGGACGTGGCGTTTTAGGCGGGCAGCGCTTGTCGGGGCTGAACGAGGCGCTTGCGCTTTTTGTTCTGTGTTCGCTGTAAACTAGTGGATATTTCGCTTTTTGAATCTGCCACCACGCACTTCGGCAATATTTCCGACAGCAAGGAAGGCTGACTCATCCAATTCCTCAACAATAGATTTCAATTTGGCTTCCTCAAGACGGGTGATGACGCAAAAAATGACCTTTTTGTCATCGCCCGTATATGCACCCTCGCCGGTTAAATATGTGACGCCACGGCCAAGACGAGCCAGGATGGCTTCGCCTATTTGCTTGTGCTGATCACTTATAATCCACGCAGCTTTCGATTCATCAAGACCGGCAATGACTATATCAATAGTTTTGAATGCGATGAAGTAGGCAAGGAGTGAATACATCGCACGGTCCCATCCGAAGATAAATCCTGCCGTGCCAAAAATGAAAATATTGAAAAACATAATGACTTCCCCAACAGAGAAGGGCAGTCTCCTATTTGCCAGGATAGCAAGGATTTCCGTTCCGTCTAGTGAACCTCCATACCTTATCACTATTCCGACCCCGGCTCCTAAAACTATTCCACCGAATACGGTTGCAAGAAGTAAATCTTCTGTAAATACAGGCCAATCATGCAGAAAGCTAGTCGTTAAAGATAAGACAGTGATTCCCAATAGGGTGGATAGTGCAAAGGTTTTTCCAATTTGTTTATAGCCAATGAAAAAGAATGGAATGTTGAGAACAAAGATAAAGAGGCCGAGGCGCCAGCCTGTTAAATGTGAGAGGATGATTGAGATACCAACAATACCGCCATCAAGAATTTTGTTCGGGACCAGGAATTCCTCAATTCCCACGCCCATCAAGATACCACCTAATATGATGAAAAAAATTCTTTTTGCGAGTTTGGTTTTTGTGATGCCCTTATGCTGCTGGACAAGGGCCTGTTCTGGAATGCTGTTCATTTCTTCCCCCTTATAAGAATCTTCCAATAATTTTATTTAACTAATTTTATCATAATTGTTAAAGCAAACTAAATTAAAGACCTTTTATTATTTAATTTTCCAGTGTTGATTTTAAGGTAATTGGGTAGTAAAAAGGAAGGTTATTGCTTTTAAAAATTGAAAAGGTGTTGTTGCAGATTGAATTTGACTTTAGTCATTGGAGTTTTTCTATTGGTGCTTTTTTTTATTGGTATGGTCGGAATCAAATTAATAAAAATTCCTGATATATTATTATATATTTTGCTTGGTCTCATATTATCCTTGGTTATTAAGGAATCTAAGGTAATTGAAGTGGCTGGAGAGATTGGTTTAGTCCTGTTATTTTTCATATTAGGTATGAAGTTTCCAGTCAAAAGGCTTATTACTAACAGTGCCAAGGTATGGAAAGGTGGTTTGCTGGATGCTTTTCTCGGGATTGTTGTAACTGCAGGGATTAGCATACTGTTCGGACTGGATTGGGTATCTTCTTTAATTGTCGGTGGTATTGTCTACGCTACTAGCTCCTCTATTACAGCGAAACTGCTTGTAGATAAAAACAGGGATGAAAACAAAGAGTCAGAATTCATGCTCCTTATCCTGGTTTTCGAGGATCTAATTGCGCCAATTCTTGTAACCGTACTGATTGGCCTTTCTGGAGAAGGACTTACGGTAACCGATTTTGTGATGATCCTCTTGAAAATTGTTCTTCTCGCAGGAATAGCCGTGTTCTTCGCAAGAGTGGTCTTTAAAAAAGCCGAATCAATTTTAAAAGAGATTGACCAAGATGATATCTTTATCGTGTTGATCACGGGGATTGCGCTAACTTATGGGGGCATCGCAATGCTGCTCGGTTTGTCAGAGGTAATCGGGGCATTTCTTGCAGGAATGATGCTTTCAGAGCTTTCAATTAAGGACAAGGTTGAAAAGGCGGCATTGCCAGTAAGAAATATCTTCCTTCCATTTTTCTTCTTGAACTTTGGTCTTCATATTGAAATGACCAGCGACATTCCGTATTTAGGGCTATTGATTGTTCTAGTGCTGTGGTCATTGATTCATAAATTGATTGTAGGATATATTGGAGGACAATGGTACGGTCTTTCAAGAAGTGATTCCTTGAAGGCAGGCCTATCGCTCACACAAAGAGGGGAATTCTCCGTCATTATAGCTGCGCTGGCAACCGGAGAGTTAAAGATTTTTGCCAGCATTTATATTTTGGTAATTGCCATCATAGGGACGATCATGTTCCAATTGGCCCCGAGGTTGAATAAATTAATTGTTGAAAAAGTGCAAGAAAAGACTAGTTAAGCATTAAAGGGCAGCCCTTTAATGCTTTTTTTAGTCTAAAGAAACTATCGGTATACTTCATCCGGCATTCATACAGCATATAGAATAACCAATGATAAACCCTTTTCTACTCCAAAATCTCCTTAACACGGCCAACCTGTCCGTCCTCAAGCCTTACTTTAATCCCGTGAGGATGCGTGCTGGAATTGGTAAGGAGATCTTTTACGATGCCTTGAGTAAGTTTTCCTGTTTTCTGGTCAGCTTTAAGAACAATATTTACCTTCAAGCCGAGTTTGATTTCATTTCGGTTTGTGCCATCTTTTCTATTGGACATGATAACCCTCCACTAATTTATTTATTAATATATCTTTTAAATAATATAAAGCGATCGATGAGTATTCAATTCTACCATTTTTTACATTATTATAAAGTAGGGCTTCTATCATGAACATGTTGCCCTGCTATTCTTAATAGTAATATTCATTAATTAAAATTTGATTTTGTATGCGGATCTGGTGGTACGACCAGCAACAATACACCGAAAAAAGCTTATGTGAAAAGGCGAGGGATACACTTGAAGTTATGGAAATTGGCTTTACTTATTATTATCATTTTGCTTTTAGTTGGCGGATATTTTTATTTTCAAAAGAAACAGGAAGAAAAATATCACGGACTTACCATTATACCAGAACGGACTACCGATATTCCTCTTTATAGTGGTTTAAAACCTGCCAGTCCGGTTTATATTACAGAGGGTGATCATTGGGAAGAAATCTTGCATTTTTATAAAAAGGAGCTTCCAAAAAACGGATGGACTTTGAGAATGTCGCAAGCTTCATCAGATACTATGGAGGATGGTGCTGGATTTATTTCTTATTGGGAAAAAGATAACACACCCTGGGTATTATCAATAAGTACGGCCTATTTCAAGAATTCGAATCAAACAGAAGTTGTTTTTGATAAAAGCGAGAGATTGAATGCTGCCCCTTGGATCGATACAGAAGTTTCGGAAATATGTATCAACGAACAGCCGGATCGAAGCGATGATTGCTTCATAATGACAGACAGTCAAGCAATTGAACAGATTGTCAGTTTGATTAATGGAGCTATAGAATCAGATCCGCAACAAGCTTATTATAACGGTAAAAGTGTTATTGATTTTGGAAGCATAACAATTGATGTATACTACGACTTGGAAAAAGGGATTTATTTCGTTTCTGATAAAGGGGCAAAATGGATGAAACCAGAAAGAGAATTCTTCGAGTTGACGAGAATATCCAAGGAATATTGATTTTATGGATAGTCTTTCTCCCTGGCTTGGATTATTAAACAGCACAGGAGTATTATTTACCTAGGACAACTTGATTATTTGCGTGTAATTGCAGGTTTAAAGAAGATTAATTATTGATAAAGGTGTATCCTATTATTAAATAATTTTAGTTTTTTTAGAACAGACACTAAAACAATACTCAAGTATTTTGAGTGGGATTTCAAAAAATTTTTCGAAAAGAACATAAGTACAAAGAAAAAAGGATGTGACCTTTGTGAATTCAACTTCAGCAGTAGCAAATGAACTACAACAAAATTCCGAAACAATCGCAAAGGAAATGGTAAATTCCATACTGGATTTAATTGGTATGGAGATACCAAAGCAGGAAATTGACCAGGCAATTGTTGTTTATACTGAGTACCTTAAATTCCTCGGTGACTCTATCATGAATAAAGATGAAACAACTTCTCAGGGCCTTCTTGAATGGAGCCAGCAAAATGGAGAACGCGAAGCAGCTAAAGGGGGCAGGATTTCTGACATCCTACTCAGGTATCCTCCTACAAGAATTGTTTTCATTGATAAAATGGCAGAAATTAGTTTATTACATGACGTTAACACGGAAGATTTGATTTGGATTAATAAAAGAGTGAACAATATGCTTGATATAAGTATTAATGAAACCGTATTTGCTTTTGAGCGGCAAACCTCGAAACTTATGAAGGAAGTCCAGGATGAAGTGGATTTATTATCGACTCCAGTCGTTCCGGTACAGGAAAATGTGTCAGTGTTGCCTTTAGTAGGGAAAATGGACCATGACCGGGCAAGGTTGATCATGGAAAGGGCAATTCCGCTGGTAGCAAAGCAGAAAGTACAGTATTTAATCATTGATTTTTCAGGAATCGTCACAATAGATGCAACGATTGCAAAACACATTTTTGATATTCACAATGTTTTGCGGCTGTTAGGGGTGGATTCAATTGCCACTGGAATGAGGCCAGAGCTCGCCCAGGCTGCAGTTGAGGGTGGAGTAGACTTTTCAAATATCAAAACCTTCGCTAACGTAAAACAGGCCATTGATAGTATCAATTAAGAAATGTAAAGCAACTATTAGGAGGATAAAGTTGATTAATAAAAAGCCGGATATCAAACTAATTGCATTGGATATGGATGGAACGCTTCTGGATGAGCGGCACGAGGTATCTGAGGAAAATAGACTAGCAATCAAAGAAGCCGAAAAAAGAGGGGTGCGTGTTGTTTTAAGTACGGGACGCAGTCTCAAAACAGCAAGGGATTATGTAATCTCGCTAGAGCTGTCTTCCTATCTTGTAACGGTCAACGGTGGAGAAATCTGGGGACCAAATGGTGAATTGGTACAAAGAAGCATGGTTGATACCGAACACGTCCAATGGATGTATGAACTATCACAAAAGCACCAGACGGGTTTTTGGGCGACAAGCAGTGAAAACGTCTGGCGCAATGATATGCCAGATGATCTATTTTCCCAAGAATGGATTAAATTTGGCTTCCACATTGAAGCGGACGAAATAAGAGAAAGTGTTCTTAAAGAGTTAAAAGAAAAGGGATTATTCGAGATTAGCAACTCAAGCCTAAAAAATATTGAAGTCAATGCACTGGGCATCAATAAGGCCAGGGGATTGCAAAAGGTTTGTGATTTATTGGAGATTTCTATGGAAAATGTCATGGCAGTGGGAGACAGCCTTAACGACATTGCAATGATTACTGAGGCAGGTCTTGGAGTAGCGATGGGCAATGCTCAGGAAACTGTAAAGGAAGCTGCTGACGATATTACAGGTACTAATAAAGAGAGTGGAGTTGCTCAGGCAATCCAAAAATGGGTCCTCTCGTAACGAAGGAAGCAGCTTGCACTGCTTCCTTTTTTGTTATACTTGCGGGTGTCCTGGAACCACTTGCTTGAATCCTTTTGATTCAATATCCTTCACCTGAGCTTTATTATCTGCCAGTTCCACAACAGTGTGTCCATTGACAGCTTCTGCATATACATTTTCAACTGATGCCTTTGCGACTCCGGTACCTATTTGAATTGCTTTAGGTGCTGAATGTTTTGCAAGCACATTTCGGATTTTAACATTATCAGCGCGATTGCTGCCGCCAAAAACCTTTATATCGGATCCTGCATTTGTAAACCCGCTCAATTCCACATTCTTCAAAATTATATTCCTGGAACGATACTGTATGGCGATCGCTGGTTCACCACCATAGTCATAGGAAGGATCCCCAATCGCCGTAAAATGGTTTACAGCTACATTTTTATATGCTGATACGACCATCGCCCTTGGCGAGGAATTTGCATATAACTCGGTATGAACCGGCTTGTACGAGATAATATTTGCAGCTCGAATGTTGATAGCTGTTTTAGACTCAGGATCATTTTCCTTGTGGTGGCCAATATGCCTGAAATTATATGAACGATTGTCATTTACAGATAGATGGCCTATGATGACTACATTATTTGCTGCTGAAGAAGTATGATGAGCTTTGATTTCTACTCCGCCAAAGCATCTTGCAGTAGAATTGTTTAATAGCCATACATTTCGCGATCCATCATCGATTTCGATTCCATTTGAATTTGAAAAACCTTTTTTATGGGTTTTCCCGCTTGGGTCGCTCATATGGCAATTTGATATAAAAATATTTTCGCTATGGTGAGTGGTAATGCCATCGTCTCCGAAACCATAGCCATTAACGTTATCGATCCAGATAAACTCACTTCCGCCACGGGCCCGATAGCCATCGCCATAATAATTATAAAGAGGAGATGAAATATCAAAGCAGTGAAGCCCTGGATTAACACCTTCGACATCCTTCACCCAGCCATATTTTACATTGGCATATAGCAGGCAGCTGGAATGATTTCCCCAGGTACTTGTCTTTTCAACATTTCCCAAACGTTCAACATTCCAATCCAACGTCATTCCCTTCACAGATACATTCCAATTTCCGGTACGATGGTTTTTATTCGTTATAAGTCTCCTGCCTTTGGGTGCTGAGTCGTGAAGTTTGATGACCGTTTTCCTTTTTCCTGCACCAACCAAATAGGTAAAGGAAGGCAACTTTATCTCTTTTACTACATAAACACCTTCAGGAATATATACTTTCACACGGCCTTTGCCTAGAGCCATTCGAAAAGCCTCTGTACAATCAGTTTTTCCATCACCAATTGCACCAAAGTCTTCAATATAGACTTCACGATTGATTTCCTTCAGTAAATGTTTATATTCCTCATTCAATCTTTCCATCCACTCGGGATAGACATTGCCGTTTTGATCAACAACGGTCGCATAGTTCCTAATGTTATCGAATGCGGATTTAGTCTGAATTATTCTCCTTAGACTTGCACCAAAATTACTGAAAAAAGAAGATATACCTTTATTGTTTTTCCTGTTTAAAGGTCTGAAATCCTCACTTGCTTCTTTGAATAATTCATTTGTCTCTTTAACCAGTTCATTTATATTTAAATTTTTTCCTGATAACTGTGAAATCAGCTCAGCATTTATTTTAGGATCATGATTCCTATCTATCATTACCATCTTGTTCCCACCTTTTTTAAAAAGCTGCTTGAATATTATTTCCCGCCAGAGGGGGAGGATAATCTTTTCGCACCTTAAAATACTAATCTTTAATCGTTCAGTATTATTGATATGTTTTATTCCATTAAAGGAGGTTATGTTAAAATATAAGCGTTCTCATTAGAGAGTGAGGGGTTTAGATGATTACTTTAGGTCCAAGAGTTTTAAAAACAGGAGTGGCCGTTGCACTTGCTTTATACATAACAGAATGGATTGGATTGGAGCCCCCTGTCTTTGCTGCAATCGCAGCAACCTTTACAATCCAGCCATCGATTTATCGATCATGGAAACAAGTATTAGAGCAATTCCAGGCGAATACACTCGGTGCGATCATCGCGATTGCATCCATTTATTTATTCGGAAACAATCCATTTGTCATTGGGTTTGTTACTGTTGTAGTAATTATCATTAGCTTGAAGCTTAAAATGGAAAGTTCAATATCTTTAACGCTAATCACAGTTTTAATCATGATGAGTTCACATGAATTCAACGGAATTTTAACAGCAGCAAATAAATTTATCATTGTCCTTGTTGGGATGGGGTCTGCTTTCTTTGTTAATTTAATTGTCTCACCACCAAATTTCAACAAGAATTTTACCGAAACAATGAATAATAGCTTTAGAACCATGTCCTTGTTAATCAGGACAGCTATATCCAATGAGCTGACAGAAAAAACATATCAGGATCAATGGAGTCAATTGAGAAAGGACGTAGCCAAGCTTGAGGACCTTTATAAAATACTCGATGAGGAAAGAAAGAAAATTTCAAAGGTAAAACCTCTCGACGTGAGGGAATTGGTAGTGTTCAAGCAAATGCTTGCCTGCCTTCAGCAAGGCTTGAGACTCTTGGATATCGTTGAGGACCATTTTTTTCAAAGTCGGCCAGAACGGGAGGATACAAAGGAATTTGATGAACAATTTGAAGAACTGATTCAATACCATGAGATGATCCTCCTTAAATATTTGGGGAAAATCAGGGAGCTAGACATGGAAAATACTCTTAGACAAAGCGGATTATTCCTTGAATCGATCATGGAGGACAGGTCAATAGAAAGGAATGATAGATTGCGGTTAACGATCATTGGTTCTGCGATTTATGACTACGCTTTTCAGCTTGACCGTCTGAATGAGTTGATTGATCAGTATCAAAATAGAAAAGTAGATACTGAAAACACCAGAGGACTTTTTAAAGGAATAAATTTTTTTAAAAGGAACCGAAACTAAGCATATTAGTTGATGAAAATATCAGGTATCCAAAAAAGGTAAAATAAGGTCTTTATTCCTATAAAAAACATCTATGCCAATTAATAAAAATCTCCTATAATCTATATAATTGTGATTAAGGAGACATTGGGAAATGACAGAAGAAGCCTTTAATGAGAAAAACCTGGTACATAAAAATGAGAATAAATATTTCTGGATTGTATTAAGTATTAGTATTGCTTCTTACATTTTCTGTGCATTATCCATTGTAGGAATATTTATTATTGCTGCATTCCTGATGACTTCGTTGTTGCTTCATGCATTGATGATTGGTCAAATCCGGCTTAACGCAGTGAAAATCGGCAGAAATCAATTTCCGCTTATCCACTCTACGGTTGAAGACCTATGTGTCAAAATGGGAATAAAGCGCACCCCCGATATTTACGTGCTACAATCTGGCGGCATAATGAACGCTTTTGCGACGCGCTTTTTCGGAAGGAATATGATTGTTGTTTACTCCGAAATTTTCGACCTTATTGAACAAAATGCCGATGATGAGCTTCAATTTGTTCTGGCCCACGAATTGGCTCATATAAAACGGAATCACCTAGGCAAAATGATGTTCATCCTTCCATCCATGTGGATACCAGGGATTGCAGAAATGTATCTGCGCGCTTGTGAGTATACTTGTGACCGCTATGCGGCCTTCTATACTGGAAATCCTGCAGCCGCAAAAAACGGCCTTACTATGCTGGCAATTGGGAAACTCTTATTTAGAAGTGTGAATAAAACAGAATACCTGGAACAAATCAATCAAGAAAAAGGATTTGTGATCTGGCTGGCAGAAATCTTATCTACGCATCCACCGCTTCCAAAAAGAATAAATGAAATAAGTGCCTTTTTTGGTGAAACTGATTCAGTCATAATTCATTCCAAAAAACCAAAAGGACTGTTTGCTTTTTTGGCTGCGTCAGTTTTGCTTACTGGTTTGGCCGTGGTTGGCGGAGTTATGGTCTTTAAAGAGGTCAGTACAGCATTCCTTGTAGAAGAGGAATATTATGAAGAAGACATAGAAGTATCTACGTTAATTGATGCAGTTATCAGTGGAAATACGAAGAAGGTTAGTAGCTTAATAGAAAATGGGGAAGATATCCACCAAATAGACTATAATGGATACACAGCACTGGACTGGGCTGTTATGGATGACAATATCCAGATGGTTCAATTGCTTTTGCAACTAAAAGCCGACCCGAATTTCGAATCTGATTATGGCATGACACCATTCATGACTGCTTCTGAAAAAGGGACTGCGTCAATTATCAAAATGCTGCATGAGGCTGGCGGTGACCCAAACTATCAAGAAATGAGTTCTGGCTATACAGCATTGACCTACGCTGTATTCAGTGGAGAAATTGAAACAGTAGAACTATTGATAGAGCTGGGAGCAGACATTCAGTTGAAAGATTATTCGGGTATGACTGCGAGGATGCACGCTTTGCAATCAGGTGAGCAAGAAATCGCAGATTTATTAAAATAAATAAATGAACAACTAGGAGGAAAAATCAATGAACAGACCAGCTGGCTTTTGGGTAAGACTGGGTGCAGGAATCTTAGACGGATTAATTATCGGAGTGCCACTTTTGATTATTAGCTACTTAGTAACGGGTAGTGCGGAAGAAAATGCTTTTACCTCATCACTGAACCTGCTATACACTCTGCTTGTTCCTGTTTTATGGTCAGGATATACAGTAGGAAAGAAAATTGTGGGTGTGAGAATCGCGAAAGTGAATGGAGAAAAGCTTGGCTTCGGTACGATGCTAATGCGTACAATCGTTGCCGGACTCGTTTACGTACTTACGTTAGGAATCGGTTTTATCGTCAGTGTATTCATGGTAGGCATCCGTGAGGATAAAAGAGCGATTCATGATTTCATAGCTGGAACGTATGTAACTTATGAAAAACCAAATGAAATTCAGTATGAACGATAAGAAATAAAATTTTTGGACACCTGGCATGCCAGGTGTCTTTTTGTGGGAAAAACTGGTGATAGCTCTTCTGTTTATATGTTATATTGTTAAAAAGAATCGAGGAAGAGATTAAGTCCTTCAACCAATTGAACATGAAAATGTCTGAATAACTTTGGTGCCGTTTTTAAAATTGCTAGCTATATAGATTATGAATATAGCCTAATCATAAAGGGGGATTGAGTTAGTGGGACCAATTTTATTAGGCATTTTAGCGGCCTTCTTTTTTGCCTTCACCTTTGTTCTGAATCAATCTATGGAATTATCGGGGGGCAGCTGGATATGGAGTGCCTCACTTAGATACATATTCATGGTTCCATTCCTTTTGGCGATCGTGGCAGCAAGGAGGAATTTAAAGCCAGTAATCCAGAATATCAAACAGAATCCCTATCCATGGTTCCTTTGGAGCTTCGTTGGCTTTGTCATGTTCTATGCCCCCCTTACATATGCCGCCGCCTTTTCACCCGGCTGGTTGATTGCAGGTACATGGCAGATCACGATTATATCAGGTGCTTTGCTCAGTCCCTTATTTTATGAAACCAAAGTGACCAATGAAGGTTTAGTAACTGTCAGGGCAAAAATTCCTTTTAGAGGACTCGGGATGTCTATAATCATTTTAGCAGGGATACTGCTTATGCAACTTGAGCATGCAAGGCATATACCAATTGAAATGGTTTTTCTCGGAGTCATCCCAGTATTTATTGCATCTTTCGCCTATCCATTGGGAAATAGAAAAATGATGGAAGTAACCAACGGCAATCTTGATGCATATCAACGTGTCCTTGGAATGACGCTGGCCAGTCTGCCATTCTGGCTACTTTTAGCTTTATTTGGTCTTTTCACGGAGGGGGCTCCTACAATGAACCAAAGTTTCCAGTCCCTTTTAGTAGCCATCACCTCTGGCGTGATAGCGACGGTTTTATTCTTTAAGGCTACAGATTTAGTGAGGGGCAATATGCAGAAGCTTGCTGCCGTTGAAGCAACCCAGGCAGCGGAAGTGCTTTTTGCCTTGGCAGGGGAATTTTTCATCTTATCACTGCCTCTGCCAACTCCATTATCCTGGATCGGAATCAGCCTCGTCATGCTCGGAATGGCACTCCATAGCTATTTAACAATAAGGAGAAAAGAAGGGCAAATGAAAATCAGCGCTTAGAATTGGTTTGCGCCATCAAGCTCAGATATTAATATAAACTCTATAGAACTATTAGGGGGGATAGAATGGAGTTAAAGGGTGTAAAACTTACGAAACAAATGGCAAAAGCTTTTACGATAGCAGAACAGGAGTGCAAACAGGCGGGTAGCCCATGCCTGATGCCTGCGCATCTTTTACTTGGCTGCTTGGATGATGGCTCCTCCCCAATAAAAGAGGCAAAACAAAAAAGCGGTATCGACATTGATGTTATGAAGAAACCATATAACCCGAGTCATGAAAACCTTTCTTTTGAAATCTGCGAACCTTTTAAAATTCCAATTGGTGCTTCTACAAATCTAGTGATTGAACAAGCAATCAGCTATATGAGGAACTACAATCAAATTTATCTAAACGAAGGGCATGTCCTGAAAGCATTAATCAAGAGCGGACAAACAGAAAAGCTTTTGACTCAGGAACAGAAAAACATCCTTCTAAGTGAAGCTACAGTTTCTAGAGATATGCATTTAGATTTAGCAGGTTACAGTCCACCGAAAAAACTTTACAGGGATATTAAGATGGTTAGTGATGGCAACGCCGAAAGACTAATTCATTTCATTAACAATGAGTTTGGTACCCGTTGGACTCAGTCTATCAAACACGCGTTGAGGCGCAAGCATCCGTCTATTTATATCGCTGAAGACCAATCAGGGGAGATCGTTGGCTTTGCTGCATTTGATATTCATCAACCCGGCTGTTTTGGACCGATGGGTGTCGCAAAAAACAAAAGAGCTGAAGGTATTGGGGAATCATTACTGCAAGTAACCCTGGAAGGCATGCAAAGAAAAGGTTATAAGGATATTATCATTGATGATGCCGGACCAATCGAATTTTATGAGAAGACTTGTAACGCTAAAGTCATCCCGTTAATTAAATAAAACCAGAATCAGAGACCATTTTATGGTCTTTTTTTCATGTCTATAAACCGCTACTAATTCCCTATAAATTACAAATATAGTAATACTTTGTATTCATTTTTATCTGAATAGTATTAATATTCAATAAATTAAAAGGTTTTTACAAAATTATGCAGTATTTCTTCGGTAATCAAATGATCAGGGGGTGCAAGAAAATGCATAAAAAAAAGAAGGTTACCGTAAGGAGATTTTCTGCAATCATGTTAGTGATGCTGATGATTATTTCATCGTTTACTAGCCAGCTGTCTTTCGCAGCTGAACAGAAACCCAAGAGTTTTACGGAAGAAGAACTCGTACTGGAAAAACAGCGTGAACAGTCCGCTGCTTCTGAAAAAGCAGAACAACAAGAAAGTCCATCGGAAGAAGGCGGTGAACTGACAAAACTGTTAGATGGATTGGGAATCGATGCTCCACCTTTGAAAGGGGATGAAGCAACAGCTACTGAAATCAAGAAAGAGGCTGCTCTTCTTAAAGCCTTTGAAAAGGAACAAGAACTTGATGTCATCATCAGGATGAAAGATCAACCAGACCTCAGCAAGATTTATCCACAGGTGAAAGCAAAGAAAAACCGCGCAGAAAAAATCAAAGCCATCCAGGATCACCTCAAAGAAAAAGCGAACAATTCTCAAAAAGGAATCCAGCAAGCACTTTCTGCTTTGGAAAGTAAAGGAAAAGCAAAAAAGAAGGATTCTCTTTGGATCATCAATGGGATTACTGCTTCAATCACAAAAGATGCTTTTGAAGAACTTAACAATCGAGATGATATAGCTGAAATCTCGCTCGATGAAACACTTAGTCTACCTGAGGTGACAGTGGAAGAAAATCCACCGCGACTGCCTCAATGGGGACTTGAAAAAATATATGCACCTAAGGTTTGGGGCCAATACGGATTAAAAGGAGAGGGTATGGTTGTAGGAATCATGGATTCCGGGGTAGACGGAAATCATGAAGCACTTAAACATAACTACCGCGGCCGAGATGGCAATCATCAATATTCGTGGATTGATTTATCAGGCCAGGGGTATGACAAACCGAATGATGGACATGGTCATGGAACACACGTAGCCGGAACAGCAGTTGGCGGCGGCACTGGTGAACCAATCGGGGTAGCTCCTGAAGCAGAATGGATTGCAGCAAAAATTTTCAATGATGGGGGCTCAACAACTCTATCCGCTATCCACCAGGCTTTCCAATGGTTCATGGCTCCAGGCGGTGACCCATCGAAGGCTCCTCATGTAGTCAATAACTCATGGGGGAATTCAAATACTTATAACCTTGAATTCTATGAAGATGTAAAAGCATGGGTGTCAGCAGGAATCTTTCCATCTTTTGCGGCCGGGAATGATGGTCCTGGATCACAAACAATCGGTTCTCCGGGAAGCTTCCCTGAAACCTTTGCTGTTGGAGCAACAGATGTGTTTGATCAAACTGCCTATTTCTCCAGCCGTGGTCCGGTTTTTTGGAAGGATGAAAACGGAGATGAGCAACGGATCATTAAACCTGATATATCTGCACCAGGCCACAGGATTTATTCAGCATGGCCTGCTAAACGAAATGAAGGGAAATACAACACTATCAGTGGTACATCAATGGCGACTCCGCATGTCACGGGTGCAGTAGCGCTATTATTGCAGGCTAACCCAAACCTGACAGTTGACCAGGTAAAAGAATCACTAAAGCAGACTTCCAGAGTGGAGCCTCATATGGGAACATTGCCAAATGATTCCTATGGCACGGGAATCATGAATATTTACCAGGCTGTCACCGAAACTGCTTTCGCTGGTGAGCTTACCGGCAAGCTGACAGACAAGGATGGCAAGCCGCTTACTGGAAAACTTGATATAAAGGAAGAAGGCCTTTCCTATAATATTGCAAAAGGCGGAGATTTCAAATTCAAGATCAGGGAAGGCAGCCATAAAATCAAGGTAACATCTTTTGGCTATCAGGATTTTGAAACAATAATCGAGCTGAAAAAGGGCGAGACATTATCAGTGAATTGGGTCTTGGAGAACGCCCAGGCATTTACTGTAACCGGAAAAGTAACCGACAGTTCTGGGAAGGCTGTGCCTTATGCATTTGTTAGAATCAAAAACACACCGCTGCCAACTTATCGAACTGATGCTAACGGTACTTTTGAAGTCGTAAATCTGCCTGCCGGCCAGTATGTACTTCAGGTTTCGGGCGAAGGGATAAATGGATTGGCAAAAGAATTGGATGTGAGCGCGGATACTTCCATTGATTTGAAGGTAAATAGTAACCCTGCCAATTTAAATAAGGAATGGTCTATGGCGAACGGAAACAATCAACGCAATGCTGTTTCCGCAAATGCAATTGACTTGGATGCACTAGATGAAAGCTGGGAGTACAATACTACAGGTAAAGGGAAGATTCTTTTTTCCACCCCGGCAGCAGCTAATAACAAAGTGGTCCTTGTTACGGACAGCGGATATGTTGTAGCACTAGATTCGTTTACAGGCAAGGAGCAATGGTCTGTAAGAAATGGAAACACGAACAGATCATCGCCAACAATATATGGTGATACTGTCTATCTTTCAGGAGGAGAAGACGGAAAGATTTATGCTTTGGATCTCAAATCCGGCAGCATTATATGGACGACTGCTGTTGGGTCAATGGCAGTCTATGAATCTCCATTGCTTGTTGATGGAACGTTATTTGTTTCATCGGACCTTTCAAAAGATGCAAAGCTAACCGCGTTAAATGCAGAGACTGGAGAAAAGAAATGGAGTGTCAATCTTGGTGCGCCTACCTATTTCGGTCCTAGTGCTGGAGATGGGATGTTATTTATCGGAAGCTATGATAATCAAAAGCTCAGGGCCCTCAGGATTGAAGATGGAACAGAAGTGTGGAGCAAAACACTCGTAAATGAAGGAGTTGCCTCAAAGCCGGTATTCGATGACGGCACACTATATCTGGCAGGTACCAATTTTAACACCGAAGGCGGCACGCTTTATGCTCTTGATAGCAAAACAGGTGAAGAGAAATGGAAGGCTGAAGGTATCGGTGATACACAGGCTGGTTCTCCAATTGTCTATGAAAATATTGTCGTCATTGGTTCGGCCGTTCAGCCGGTATTACGCGCATTCGATGCAAAGAATGGCCAGGAACTCTGGAACAACCGATCTGTGGGTACGACTTTGAACAGTGGTTCTGTTTCTTCAAATGGACTATTATTTTTTGTAGGTACAAGCGGAAACCTTTCTGTCATTGATGTGTACACTGGTGAAAGAATGAAGGATTTCAGTCTCCCGGTTTATAGTACATCGGGAATCCCTATTCTCCCTGGTCAGGTTATTGTACCTTACCAAACAGGCGTAAAGAGCTACAGTTCACCTGGTAGCGTCCAAGGCATATTAAAGGATAGCGATGGAAATGTTGTTCAAGGTTCTGTCTCTGTACTAGAAACAGGAGAAACTGTAGACACAAATGAAGATGGAGGCTTCTTGCTTAAGCATGCACCAGGTGAATTTACGATCAGGATTTCTTCCTATGGTAAAAAGCAAATCACTGAAAATGTAAAGCTTTCTTCAGGATATCAATTCATGAAAGATTATCAACTTGAGGAAGCAGCTAAGGGCTCTTTATCTATCCTTGTAAAAGACCAGCGTACCGGAAATCCAGTTGACGGAGCTACTGTCCTCTTAAATCAGTCACCAGTTGAGGGAAAGACAGACGGTAAAGGGATATTTGCAAAGGAAGAAATATATGAAGGAACCTACATGGCAGATATTACATTAAAGGGTTATAAGACCGGCAGCATGAAAATCGTTGTCAAAGCCGGCGAAGGTACGGACTTAACCTTCGAATTAAAGCCCATTGACATTGCAGTCCTTAATGATTATAAGAGTGAAATCACGACTTTGTTGAATGTTAATGGTTTTATCGCTGAAGAACGTGGCTGGGATGTTGTCGAGGACATAGGCCGCTATAAAGTACTTTACCTGAATGGCGGATACGGTTCGGATGGTATCAAGCCTACTGAGGATCAGTTCAAAGAATTAGCAGAAAAAGCAAAAGCCCATAATGTCAGCATTATCTTCACAGACCAGTGGGGTTCGAATTATGGATCCATCCACCACTTGAAGGACTACCATCAGGATCCTAAAGAGCTAGATCATGATTATGATGGCGGGGAAGTAAGAATCCAGGTTGAAGCAGAACATCCTATTTTCAAGGGGTACAAACCAGGAGACAGAATCAATGTTTTAAAGAATAACGCAGATTTTGCCTGGTTCAATCAATATTCCGGCAGGACAATCGGTAAGATCGGTAACACAGACCTTGGTTTTGTCGGTTCGGGGATTGCTTATAAAGCTGTATCCGAGGACAGTGCCCATTTATTATTGTCTAGCCATGCGACTGTACCTTGGGAGAGTTCCAAGGCCTGGCTGCGCGGACAGCAGCAAATCCTGTTTAACAGTATTGAATACCTGTACAAAGCTGAATACGGAAAAATAACAGGTTCTGTGACCAATGCAGCTGGAGAACCTGTAGAGGGTAACATCGAAGTGCTTGAAACAGGAGTTAAAGCTAAGACTGACAGAGATGGGAACTTCACACTTTTTCATGATGAAGGTACATTTAAAATTGAAGTCAGGGCAAAAGGCTTAGGTTCTAAAGAAGAAACCGTTACTGTAGCTAAGGAATCGGCTGCCACAGTCCAAATCGCTTTAGGTGAGTCGGAGAAAGGGCTATTAACAGGTACAGTAACAGATGCCATTTCAGGTATGGAGCTTCAAGGTGTCAATATTACAGTAGAAAACTCAGCTGGCGAAACGATAACAGAAGTTCAGACTGCTGCTAACGGACGATATGAAGTTCATGGCTTAGAGGAAGAGGTGTATACACTAAAATCAAGTAAGGATGGATACATCGAACAAACACAAAATGTAGATATCGCACGCCATTCGGGTGAGTTGGACATTCAGATGCATACTATGCCATCAGTAGGTGTAGTGGGTGATTACTTTTCTTCCGAGAAAAACTTCAAAGCTCTTATGAATGAGTACGGAGTGAATGTGTTAGATGTACAGCCCGGAGAATTAGTTCAGAGAATGGCTGAGTTTGATGTCATTTTCTTCAATGATCCAAGCTCATCTGCCATAACCAATGAAATGATGGAAGCGGCAGATAATGCGCAAACCAGCCTGATTTATGGAGATGCTGTCTGGGGTGGAGGCATTAAGCAGCTGGTTAATTACAGAAAGGATCCGAAAGAGCTTAAAACGATAAGGAAGACAACCGAAGCTGCCCAGTACAAGGTAATCGAGGAGCATCCAATATTTAATGGAGCAAAGACTGGGGAAATCATTGAAATCCTCACTCCAGCAGCCAGCTATGTTGGTTACTTCAAGGATTACAGCGGCTATCCTCTTGCAGAGATCAAGCATGAAGGCTCAGATGCCACGCATGGCCTTGGAGTTGCTTATAAACCAAGGTCTGCCGGAAGTGCTGAATTGCTGTTGAGCGGCCACGGTTTTGCTTATTACCATGGTGCCAAGGATTATACTGAGGAGGGAAAGCAGCTTCTCATTAATTCGGTGTTATGGGCAGCAAATGTCAAATATCCAGTTATCAGCGGGACGATCGTCGATGAAGAAGGCAATCCATTAAAGGCGGATATCAAGGTGAAGGGAGAGCCGTTCCAAACTCAGTCAAGCAGTAAGGATGGCAGTTTTACAATCGCGCTGCTATCAGGAGAATACGAGATTGAAATCAGTTCCTATGGTTATGCCGCCAAAACGATGAAAGTGACGGCAGAAATGGACAGTGAGCCGATGGAGATTGGAATGGCAGTAGCAGAAAATGTTGGCTCCATTTCAGGTACCGTTGAAGATTCAAAAGATGGGAATGCGATTGAAGGCGCAAAAATCACACTCTTAGGAGCACCAAAAGAAGCGATTACAAACGTCCAGGGTCAATATAACATTACTAAAGTAGAACCAGGGAACTATACAGCAAGAATTGAAAAGGAAGGCTATGTACGCCAGGATATTGAGGTGAAAATTACTGACGGCCAAAAAGCCGCAGTGAACGCAAAATTAAAGCCCTCACCAACAGTTGGGACCATCGTGGACTTGACTGCATCAGGAACCACGTATAAGCAGTATTTAGAAGAAAGAGGATACAAGGTCGTTTACCTGAATTATCAGGATACAGATAAATTGGGCGAGGTCGATGTTGTATTCGCGAATTCCGATTATGCAAGAAATTTAGAACCTTCGAAAGAAGAGTTTTTAGCATTCCAGAAAGCGCTGGATGAAAGTAGAAAATCAGTTATCTGGACAGGCCAGGCTGGAGGGCGCGGTTCGATCAGGTATTTGCAGGAATTCAATAATGATCCGAAAACAATATTCGAACATAACAACAAACCTGGAGCACAGGGAACTGTAGTGGGTGACCATCCTCTTTCTGCAGGTTTTAAAGCAGGAGATATAATCGAAATACCTGGAAAGTCCGGCTATTATTATGGTTTTGACGGCTATTCGGGTACAACGGTCATTGATTTCTCACATACAGGAACCGGGGAAAAGGGAAGCATGGTCGCCTACAAAGGCAGGACGACCGATACCGTTGAAATTCTCTTGGCTAATATGACAGTCAGCCATGTGTTCAAGCCAAATGAATCGTTTGACCCAGCAAGAGAACGGCTATTGAATAACTCTCTAGACTGGGCACTCGAAGAGAAAGAGGCACTTGTCGGTGAACTCAATGGTATAGTCCAGAACGTCAATGGACCTGTAAAAGGGACAATTTCTGTAAAAGAAACCGGCAAAACCTATCAAACAGATGAGAAAGGAAAGATCTTTTCTGCATTTGAGGAAGGAACCTACACCTTGAATATTGAAGCTTTTGGACACAATCCAAAAGAATTCACAGTCTCGATTAAAAATGGCGAAGCGACAAATGAAGATTTCGTAATTGAAACTGTTGATTCTGGCATCCTGGCTGGTAAAATAGTCGATGCCTCTACGAAAGATCCAATCGAAGGTGCAAGAGTAGAAGTCATCGGAACACCAGTGACAGTCAAGACAAGTGAGGACGGAAGGTATCAAGCGACACTCCCAGAAGGCCAATATGAAGTCAGGGTAATCGCGGCCGGCTATAAGCCGATCTACCAGTCTGTAGAACTTACAACAGACCAGCAGACAGACCTAAATGTCTCACTTGTTGTTTCTGAAAAGATTGCACTTCTAGCAAACCCGTATCAGCAGGACAGAATTATGCCGTTCCTAGAAAGCAATGGATACGATGTTGACTTGCATCCTTATGCAGAGTTTGAAACGTTGATCGAGAATATACCAAACTATAAATTAATCATCGTCAATGATACATCCTATTCAATGAAGGAAGATAGATTTAAGGCGATGGTGGAGAAAGCAAATGAAAATGAAGTCAGCATTATTTTCACATCCTTGTTCGGAGGTCCGATTGGAGATTTAAGTGATGCATATGGGGACCCTGAAGATTTTGATTATACTTTCGTAGATAAGGAACTAAATCTTCGGGTCGACGAGAACCATCCAATTCTGAAGGGATTCAATATAGGTGAAGAACTTCCATTGCTTCTCAATCCAAAAGGAGCAGTGCAGTATTCGGTGTTTGAAAACTATAGCGGGACGACTCTTGCCAGCTTGACTAACCCGGTTAAAGGAGAACTTGGCAGCTCAATTGCCTATAAGTTCAGTTCATCAAATAGTGTTCATATTCTTCTTTCCGCACTGCAAATCAGCGGTTATGGCCATCCGAATGAAAAATGGACAGAAAATGCGAAAAAGATATATGTGAATGCGATTAATTACGCGTTGACTGCAAGCCAGGGTGAAATCAAAGGAGAAGTAAAGGACAGCCAGGGAAATCCAATTGCAAATGCCTTTGTCACTATTGAGGGAACAAACCACAAAACAACCACCAACTCAGCTGGCCAGTATAAGTTTGGAATTGGTATTGGTGATTACGAAGTGAAGGTCCAGGCAAGAGGCTTTACTGAACAAACCAAGCCAGCTAAAGTTGCAGAGCTTGGAAGCAGTGTCGATTTGAACTTCACACTGGAAGCTATTGATGGATCTGATTTGAATGGTGTAATTACAGGCAAGAAAGACAAAGAACCCGTGGCTGGTGCTAAGTTGACACTAGTTCCAAAAGATGAGCCAGATTTTAAGATGGAAGGCTCCAGCATAGAAGATGGTTCATATGAATTCAAGAATTTGCTGCCTGGCGAGTACACTTTGTTTGTAATAGCTGAAGGGTATCTGCAGGAAGCTTTTGAGGTTGAAATTGTTTCCGAAGATAAGGAATTCAACCTTGAACTCAACGCATTCGAGGCGGCAGTATTGGGAGATGTTAATGGTGCCCTGACAGGTCTATTAAATGAACAGGAACTGTATGCGGAAGAGAAAGGCTGGGACATCCTCGGGAATGTTGGAAAATATGATGTCATCCTAGTCAATACAAATAAAGGAACAAAAGAGCAATTTGAACAGCTGATCAAAGAAAGTGACGAACTAAAGACAAGCCTTGTTTTCACAGGCACATGGGGCGTTGCTGAAGGTTCAATCCAAAGACTAAAGGAGGTCACGGGAGGTCTGGAAATGGACCAGCAGGGATATAATGAAGGAGCGATATATGTTGAAGCAGCAGATGGACATCCAATGTTCAACGGAATCAATTTGGATGAAAATGACCGGGTTAAAATCCACACGGCGAAAAGTCCATATGCGACGTTCAAGAATTATACAGGTATAGCAATTTCGAGCCTTTCTGTTGACGGAGAGAGTAAAGGGGATTCAATTGGATTTGAATTCAGGAGTAAGGAGCACATGCATTTGCTGATGTCTTCTTTTGCTGTTACAAATATCATCGGCCCTGACTATGGCTGGACTCAAGATGGGCGACAGTTATTCGTAAATGCCCTTGGCTGGTCAAAGGAAACAGTTCAGGAAATCCCTGAAGCACCAACTTGGGAAGTGGAAGAAATGATGGTGAAGGGTGAGCCGGCATTAGTAGAAGGCACAGCACCACAGGGAACGACCGTGAATATTTATGAAAAGCATGGCAATGAAGTATTCCTGATTGATTCGGTTAAAACAGGGCAGGATGGCACGTACTCAGTAAAGTTAGATCTTGATAATGGAACGCATACTTTGCATGCAGAAGCAGAGAACTTTGCGGGTAAAACAAAGGCAGTAAATACAATGAAAGTAATTGTAACAGGGAAACCTGAGAAAAAGAAGAAAGCAAGCTAACGAACACGAATACTAGTTGATATTGGCTTCCCATTTAGGGAAGCCTTTTCTTTAATAGGGTTAGTTTCAAGGGCCTTTGAGTGGAAAAATAATTAAGGAATACTTACACTTATAAAACAGGGAAGTTATTGTGGAAATACTTATTCAATATGCTTATCACTTCACAATCTCGGTACTTTTATGATATATTAATATTTAAAATATTCTTACAAGTTTTAGGAAGGTGACAAAATGACATCAGGAATTGAAGTGAACGACAGCAGTTTGCCATTGCGCCGGGATGTAAAAATGCTTGGAAACATCCTCGGAGATATTCTAGTCTACCATGGCGGAGTGGAACTATTTGAAAAAGTAGAAAAGATTCGAGCTATGTGCAAAACGCTAAGGAATGAACATGACCGCGATGCATACCCTACTTTAAAAGAGGAAATCGCAGGCTTGTCTGTTCCTATGAGAAAAAATGTTATTCGGGCATTTTCGGTATATTTTCATCTAATCAATGCGGCAGAACAAAATCACCGGATCCGCAGGCGCCGCGACTATCTGCTCAAGTCTGAAACCAGCTCACAGCCAGGCTCTATTGAATCAGCCATCCTTTCATTGAAAGACAATTATATATCCTCAGATATCATTCAAAATGTACTGAATACCATTTCATTGGAATTGATCATTACAGCCCATCCTACGGAAGCCACCAAACGTTCAATCCTGGAGATCCAGAAAAGGATAGCAGGTATCCTTAAAAGTCTGGACAATCCACTCTTATCCAAAAAAGAACGTGATAGGATCGAGGAAAGCCTATTCAATGAGGTTTCCGTCCTTTGGCAGACTGATGAATTAAGGGACCGTAAACCTACTGTCATTGATGAAGTCAGGAACGGACTTTATTATTTTGACCAGACACTATTCGATGTCCTTCCTGAAATCCATCAGGAAGTAGAAACTAGCCTGAAAGGCCATTATCCTGAACATGAATGGAAAGTACCTCACTTCCTGCGATTCGGTTCATGGATCGGCGGTGACAGGGATGGGAATCCAAATGTTACTCCGGATATTACATGGGAAACATTGCAAAGACAAAGACGTCTGGTACTTAAAAAGTATAAAGCTGTATTAGTTGATTTGATGAAGCGTTTCAGTCATTCAACAACAAGAGCAGCTGTTAGTGAAGAACTAATCGCATCAGTCATTAAAGATGAAGAAAGATATTTAACGGCTGATCAAAAATGGAATATTGAAGGCGAGGTTTATCGCCGCAAATTTGCTATTATCATTCAAAGGCTTAAGGAAGCTGGAAAATCTGATATTGGCTATAAATCATCAGAGGAAATGCTTGAAGACCTTCTTGTCATAAAACGAAGCATCTATCAGCATCATCCTGTTCATCATGAACTCAAAACTTTGCAAAAGTTGATCAGGCAAGTCCAGCTGTTCGGATTCCATCTTGCTACTCTGGATATTCGTAACCATAGCGGTGAACATGAAGCGGCAATCGCTGAAATACTGAAGAAGGTTGGAATCAATCATGATTATCCATCACTATCTGAAGATGAAAAGCAGGAATTACTTGTTAAAATTCTTGAAGACCCACGTCCTTTGCTCCTTCTTCATGAGGATTATTCAAAAGAGACGCAAGAAATGCTTCAAGTTTTTGAGATGATCAAACGAGCGCACAATGAATTCGGGAAGCGTTCAATTTCTGTTTATCTAGTGAGTATGACTCAATCCGCAAGCGATTTGCTAGAAGTGCTTGTCCTTGCTAAGGAGGCTGGCATTTACAGACTCCATTCGGATGGTACTTTCGAGACCGATTTGAACGTCGCTCCGTTGCTAGAAACAATCGACGATTTAACAGCTGGTCCAAAAATTATGGAAACATTATTCAAGTTGCCAATTTACCGCAATCATTTGAATAAAATGGGGGACCAGCAGGAAATCATGCTTGGGTACTCAGATGGAAGCAAGGATGGCGGAACATTGACAGCCAACTGGAAGCTTTACAAAGCCCAGCTTGAGATCAATGAAATGGCGAAGAAATATCAAATCGGATTGAAGTTTTTCCATGGCAGAGGAGGTTCACTAGGCCGTGGAGGCGGTCCATTGAACAAAAGCCTCCTTTCCCAGCCTGTCGAGACTCTTGGTCAAGGAGTCAAAATTACTGAGCAAGGTGAAGTTTTGTCATCTCGTTATCTGTTGAAGGATATTGCCTATAGAAGCCTTGAACAGGCTACATCTACGATGATGAAGGCTGCAGCGAATGTATTGAAGGAATCTGAGCAGGGTCATTTGCGTGACCAAAGATGGGTGGATGCCATCGAGCAAATTTCTGCTGTTTCCTTAAGAAAATATCAGTCGCTTGTGTTTGAAGATCCAGATTTCATCACATATTTCAACCAAGCTACACCGTTGAAAGAACTGGCTGAACTGAATATCGGTTCACGTCCGATGAGCCGTAAAAACAGTGCTCAATTCGAAAATCTTCGTGCTATACCATGGGTATTTGCCTGGACACAAAGCAGACAGCTCTTCCCTGCATGGTATGCGGCTGGAACTGGTTTGCAGAGCTTTGCACAGGAAAGTCCCGATAATTTAAAGGTCTTACAGGAAATGTATGAAGAATGGCCATTCTTCCGAAGTACTGTTGACAATCTCCAAATGGCATTGATGAAGGCGGACATTACCACGGCACAGGAATACACTTCACTTGTGGAAGATAAAGCAATTGCTGACCGTATCTTTGGCAATATTTTAGAGGAGTATGAACGAACCAAGAATATCCTTCTGCAAATTACAGAGGATGAAGAACTTCTTGACCATACACCAAATATCAAAGACTCTGTCCATAGACGAAATCCATATGTCGATCCGCTTAACTTTATTCAAGTGGAATTGATTAAGGAGCTTCGGAAGGATGAAGATCCGGATGATGAGTTATTGACACAGGTTTTATTAACTATCAGCGGCGTTGCTGCAGGATTAAGGAATACTGGTTGATCAAAAAGACCCGCCGCATGGCGGGTCTCTTTGATTAAGGCTGTTTTCGTAAAGATTGTTGTTAAAATCCTAAAGCCGATTTTAACGTAATTTAAGGCCATTTTGCAGTTCGGAATTAAGTTTGTATGCTCTTTTCTCACAAAAGAGTCAACTTTACGAAGAAAAATGGTCATAAAATTCTATTTTGTAGTCAAATAGCAACAAAGTTTGAGAAAAGAGCCTCGATTAAAGCCGTAGCAAAAGTTTTGACGAAGTACTAACAGCATCGGAAGGTCATTCTTAGACAGGCAGTTTCATTTGCCTTTCGAAAGTAACATGAGTTAAAATTTCATGGTTAAGTGTTTTAGCCATTTTCATAGTAAGATTCAGTATTTTACGAATGCCTTCCTGGTGCCCGTTTTTGATAGCAAATCCGTCACATTGAATTTCACTTTCAATACTCAATTGTTGTTCTAGCACAGGGTATTCAATATGACCAAGTTCATGCCAGATAATCGCTTCTTTTATATCTTTGTCGGCGCAGAAAGATGGGTAGTCATATACAACGATGAACCAATCGAATTCAGCTTCATAAGATTTATAAAACAGGGTCAGAATCCGGGAATCGATATCCCATAAATCAAGCCATTTTCCATTCCTAAACCCAAAAACCTTTAATACGGCCTCCTTATTTTCGATGATGGCAATCTTTCCATTGACCCGGTACTTCTCCTGATCCAAAAGTTCACCGATGCATTTCAAAAAATTCCTCCTCTACATGAAGTCCTGTTATTATTGTTAAATATATTAGTTATTGTTAAACAACATGAGTAATATAAAAAAGCACGAAATTGATCAGAAGGGAGGGAGCTGTGAATGCTTTGTTCGCATAGTTACTGGAAAGTGGATCGCAGGATTGAAGATAATGAACAAGTTTATGAAGAAAACGAGCAATTCATAAAAATGTATCATGACAGGATAACCACAGCTTCTGACATTTTTCATCTGCGTGACATATTAGATATAACATTTAAGGAAATGTCAGGAAGGACAGGCTTTCTTTATCTGCATACAACAAGAGGAGTGTATTCTTTCTGTACGGATGCAAAGCCGGATCGACTTATCGAGATGTATAAAGAAATCAAACATAAAAATTAGCTGAATTTACATATTTAGCAGCAAAAATCACACTCTATATACAAAGGGTGTGATTTTATGCTTTTTTCAACGGTTGGTGCAATTGGATCCCAATTGAATGATTATATGATGATTTTAACCTCCATCTCGCTCCAGGAACTATTAGATGCTGAGGCGAAATATCATAAGGTATTAAGGACGTATTGGTATGAAAATAACTTCCTTACCTATAAATGGTGGTTTCTCTTGGTTCTTTCCATCGTCCCGGCCATTGTCTGGTGGGTACGGGTTGATAAAACAACGCTAATCGAAAATACAGCATTTGGCTTATTCTATGGTGTAACAGCCATCTTCCTGGATTCAATCGGCAGCAACGCTATGGTATGGACATATCCAGTCAGACTTACACCATATTTAAATCCGCAGCTATATCCATATGATGTGGGAGTCGTGATCATCCCTTTTATGATGGTCTATCAAAAATTCAGTATGTCATTTAAAAAGTTTTTTATCGCTACAGGTGTGTTATCCCTTTTCCTGGCTTTTGTTGCAGAACCGTTCATGGTTTACCTGGAAATTTATAAAGAAATTACCTGGAAACATATTTATTCATTTCCGATTTACTGGTTATTAGGACTAATGTGCTGGGCAATCATTAAAAAATTTAAATCTTATTCTTCTAAGTGATAAAAATCCCTGGCCTTAGGCCAGGGATTTTTATGATATATTTGTTTTGTAGAGGCTTTTAACAACCACCTCTACGAAAAAAGCCTTTGTAGAAGAGGAGTGGCATAATGACGATTTTTACCAATAACGTTATAAGAATCATTCAGACAATCCCATGTGGGAAAGTGATGACATATGGACAAATAGCAAAAGTGGCTGGAAGCCCAAGGTCAGCAAGACAAGTTGTCCGAATACTCCATTCCATGTCAGAGAAATATAACCTTCCGTGGCATAGAGTAATAAATTCAAAAGGAGAAATTGGCTTCAGTGATGAAGAAATGTTCATGACCCAGAAACTGTTGCTGGAATCTGAAGGGATCCAATTTAATACAGAAAGATCCCTGCCACTTAAAAGCTATTTATGGCATAATGATTCTGAAATTATTAACGAATAGAATCGGATAAGTCATTAAATACCTATGTAGAAAAAACACCCACTGGGTGCTTTTTTTATCCATCTATTTTTTTGAAAGATTTTGTCTGTCAACTGATAATGGTGGCTGTTCAAGCCATTCATTTGCAACCATAATATTGATTCCGTCTTCGGAGTATTTGAGAATCTCAGCGTTCAATCGCGAATAATCGATTACAAGGTCACTTCTTTGACTCTCGGAAATCGCAACTCCATAATTGCCAATACCAGCATAAATCATTACGCTGAAATGAAACATCATTAATTTATCAGAAAAAACCTGTACGGTCGCTTCAGTAACTTCTTGTTCAATTCCTGCAGAAGCTGGAAGGGAATGTTTTTCTAAGTAATCTCTAAAAACCCTAATATGTTTTAGCGCGATTTCCTTTCCTCTAATAAAATAATTCCGTGCTTGCTTGTTTTGGGCAGTCTGACTGAAACCTGTGGAAATCGCGGCCCCTAATTGATTTGTTTCAATGTTAAAGTGAAGGTGAGTTATTTCTTTGCCAGATAAGGCTCTTCTGCGGTCCAGCCCCTCAAGGAAAAATGATTGCTTGTGGATGAATTCCACCTTTTCCGGATAAGGAATGAAGGGAGGACGTGTCGCAAGCCCTTTTTCTAAAAGAAGGAAGGTTGCTTCATGTTCCAGCTCGATTGAAGAGGTCAATGCCTTCGTGTAGAAGCTCTTAATGTCTTTACGATATATATTTGGCAGCATCCTGCTGTAACCGAATAACCCGCCGCCTGCCATATTTTTTAGGTATTTTAAGTAAAAAATATCAGAAAACAACCTCTCAGCTTTAAGATTGACATCTTGATCAGTAAATCCCTGAGGAACCGCTATTCCCTCATGACCGAACAATTCATTAATAATCTCCACATGTTGATACGATAAATCAAGCGCATGATCTACAAGTGCTTTTATATCAGAATCGTCTACATGCTGAAGGAAATACTGCAAAACACAAATAGACATCGTATCTGATAAATACGTTGTCCAAAGGTATGAAATCTCTGCGGCTGTCATCTTAATCGATTTATGAGTGCTATCCAAGATATGTCCCCCTTTACTTATGGATAATATGCCCGAATCAAGCTTTAAATATAACGATAAACATACATAAATCTGCAGTTTAGTTCTAAATTAAGTACGAGGTATTCATGGTTTTGCATGTCCTGAATTAGGGAAGAGATAAAGAGGAGTAAATTGCATAGTGAGGTATATTATGGAAGTAGCAATGCTTGAAAAAGAAATCAGTGGGTATATAGGGAAGTTATTAAGAGAGAATTTTGGCCGTGGACCAGGTAATGTGTTTTGTACCATCTCGAAGCCATTCGTATCAATCTATATCACCAATTTTTTGTCCCCGATGGAGAATACTCTCCTAACTAATCACCAAAGCGTCTATGTCCAAAAGACCAGAGATTTGATGATGGAAACCCTTGAAGAAGAAATCAAATCCTATATCGAATTGAATACAAAAGATAAGATAAAAGAATTTTATTATGACTGGAATCTCGATGAAAAAACAGGAATGTTACTATTCATTTTTGAAAAAGACCAGCCATATAATTTCGATTTATATGACAATAAAAACCTTGTTGAGCAGGAAACGATAGAATTAAGCATGGAAATTCAGAAAGCTCCTGAAGAAACCCGCTCTAAGTTGCTTAATGAGCGGACACTGATTATCGTACGCCACGGCATATTAATAAGCCTGGAAAAAGAATTTATTCAATTAGGGTTTCAAGAAACGCTGAAGATTGCAAAAAGAAAGCTGGAAAAGAAAGTAATTACTCAGCATCAAAGTTCGTATGAGAGGCATCTAAACGCAAAAATAACTGATTACTTTGTTGACTGGAATTTTGATAAGGACAAAAGTTACACTTTGTTTATTCTTAAGCCTGACTGAAGTTCCTATTGATTTATTTATGACATAATGTTACTATACTCAATAGGGTAAAGGTTAAAACTCTTAACCTTGCTTATTCGAAAAAGAACTTACCTTATAGTGATTTAATAGTGAATAACTAAATATACTAATCTGATAGCAATGAATGGGCATAGAACCAAATCATAAGTCAGAAAAGGATTAACGCGTATTGATCCTTTTCTGACTTTTTTTATTGCCAATTATTGGATAATTTGATGCGAAGGAATGATCATTCTTTAATATGAGTATAAGCAAACTTGATATAGCTTCATACATTGATACTTTTGTGCAAGGAAAGCAACTATCACTCTCGGAAACTCCTAATACTATTAAGAAGAAAGAAATCGAGTTGTATATAGAAGAATATGCCGGAGAACATGGAATTGATTTCGATAAAAAGTCGGAGTCTACCAAAACTATTTACACCCTTTCCGTCGAAGGAAGAGAGACGATTGTGGAATTTTTCTATAGGTATAGCCATTACTATACTAGACATTCAATAACTCTTAAGTAATTCTGCTGTTCCTTGGGGAGCAGCTTTTTTAGTTACTAGGAAATTATAAAAAAATTTCAATGTGGATACATATACAGGTTTTCTTAATCCAGCTCCAGCGCCTAGCCCCTCGAGTCGCTTCGGTCCGCCCAATGAAGTCAAAGAACGACTTCACTGGTCGGCCCTCCAGCGCTTGTCGGGGCTGAACGAGGCGCTTGCGCTTTTTGTTCGTTCTATGAATTCAAAGGTATTGAATTCATCATAATGTTATAGGATAATTTTGTCATTGTGATTAAAGGGGTGTAGAAATGGAAGAGTCATTTAATCGTTTTCTTGATGAATATCTAGATGTTTGGAGAAATTCTTCCTTGCCAGAATTAAAGATGATGATTTCAGGTGAATACCAGGCAAGGGAAATTACAGATGGTAAAATATCTGATTTTGGGTATGATGAATCGATCAGAGGGTGGGAGCAGGGTTTTAATTTTGTCAAAGGAAATAAAGGAAGTTGGGAATTAACAGTTATAGACAGGATAAAGATAAGGGAGCATGAGGTAATGGCAATCATTCTTGCCAGGCTGGTCCTCGACGGGAAAAGCATGGAGACTAGTAATCTCTTTTTTCAAACATTTGCGTATGACTTTGGCTGGAAGCTTATCAGAAGTTATATAGAGGCTGGAATTCCTGTCAACCAGTTTGAGTAGACAATATCTTGTAAAATGCTTAATGTAAAAACTCTAGGGGGGATACACGGTGAACATGGCAGTAAAGGCTTTATTAATCACCATAGGGACACTTTCAATAACCCTGGGAGTGATCGGAATCGTGGTTCCACTCTTGCCGACCACACCGCTGATTATGCTTGGTGCAGCCTGTTATGTAAAGGCGTCAGACGAGCTTTACCAAATGCTAATCAGAAATAAATGGTTAGGCGGTTATATAAAGGATTATCGTGAGAAAAACGGAATTACCTTAAAAAATAAGGTGTTAAGTCTTAGCTTGATGTGGATTTCGATATTGGGAACGATATTATTATTTGAAATCAGTGTTTGGCTTGCTGCTGTCCTTATTGTTATTGCTGTTACGGTAAGCGCCTATATTTTATCTTTTGATACTATTTGAAGCAGATAGAAATCACCCTTTTATACGAGAAATACGGGTATTTAAACTTATTCTGCTTCAATAGTATAGATAAAACAGTAAAAACTGTATCGTTTTCCAAGCCCACTCAATATCCGATTCTTGACATAAACAGCTTTACTTTATACAATTATCTTGAATTCGAGATATATTCAAACAACGGTTAGTGGATTATACAGAAGGCAGGTGCACAACAGGATGAAGAAAAAAACAGCTGGTATCCATCATATTTCGGCAATCGTAGGGAATCCACAAGAAAATGTTGATTTTTATGCAGGTGTTCTCGGCCTGCGTTTAGTGAAGAAAACAGTGAATTTTGATGACCCTGAGACCTATCATTTATATTTTGGAAATGAGGACGGAACACCAGGCACTATCATTACGTTTTTCCCATGGTCAGGTTCATATAAAGGGAGAATCGGTGATGGCCAGGTTGGGGTCACGACCTATATAGTACCAAAAGGAGCTTTTCGCTTCTGGGAGAACAGGTTATCAGCCTTCGGTATTGATTGGGTAAGAGCGGACCGTTTTGATGAACAGTATTTACGGTTCGAGGACCCACACGGCCTTAAACTTGAGTTTGTAGAACGAGAAGAAGGAAAAATGAATACCTGGGAGTTTGGCGGAGTTTCAAAAACGGAAGCGATCAAGGGATTTGGAGGCGCTGTACTTTTTTCTTCAGATCCACAGCAAACAGCTGCATTGTTGGAAAACATCATGGGCTTTGACCGTATTGATGAAGACGGTGACTTCATCAGGTTTAAATCTCCAGGAGAAATTGGGAATACCATTGACTTGAAATCAACTCCGGGTATCCGTGGTTTGATGGGAATAGGTACAGTCCACCATATTGCCTGGAGAGCTGCTGACGATAAAGATCAGCTTGTTTGGAAAGAGCATCTAGAGACCCATGGTTATAGAGTAACACCAGTCCAAGACAGGAATTATTTCAATGCGATCTATTTCAGGGAGGACGGCGAAATCCTATTCGAAATAGCCACTGACCCTCCAGGCTTTGCCATTGATGAACCTCATGATAGGATGGGTGAAGGGCTCATGCTTCCGCAACAGTATGAGAAACATCGTGCTGAGCTGGAAGAATCATTAGATCCAATTGAAGTAAAAGAGTTAGATATATAGCTTTTTAAAAATGTTAGGAGAGTTGATATGAAACATATTTATAAAAAAGGAAGTAATACATCGAAACCAATTTTATTATTGCTGCATGGGACAGGTGGTAATGAAAATGATCTGCTCCCTTTGGCGAATATGATTGACCCGGAAGCATCTGTGTTGAGTGTTCGCGGGAATATCCTGGAAAATGGGATGCCTCGTTTTTTCAGGAGGCTTGCTGAAGGTGTCTTTGATGAAGAGGACTTGATCTTCCGAACGCAGGAATTGCATGAATTCTTGGATGAAGCATCGGAAAAGTACGGTTTTCGCCGCGATAACATAGTAGCAATAGGTTACTCAAATGGTGCCAATATTGCTGCTAGTCTGCTTTTCCATTATAAGAATGCCCTTAAAGGAGCAATCCTCCACCACCCAATGGTGCCTAGAAGAGGGATTGAGCTTCCGGAATTGTCGGATACAGAGGTTTTTTTAGCTGCTGGCAAAAATGATCCAATCTGTCCCGCACAAGAGTCAGAGGAATTGAAATCATTGTTGTCTAGCGCGAATGCCGGTGTAGAAATGCATTGGGAGAACAGCGGACATCAATTGACACTAAGTGAGGTTGAGGCAGCCCGGGACTGGTATACAAACAGATTTTAATTTTAATCATCAGTAGGAAAATATATTATGGTAACATTGCTTCCAGACTGTAAACAATCTCTTGAAAATCGAGCTTGTTTACAGTTTTTTTATTAATACAATCTACTTGTATAGAGGTTTTTATCATTTAAAAAGGCTTATCGATATGTTCATGGAAATTTTAGTAATAGGAAGAAATATAATCAAAGGAGAGGTTAAATTGAAAACGATTGGAATGATCGGCGGTATGAGCTGGGAATCCTCGGCTGAATATTACCGGCTGATCAATGAGGGAATAAAACGGCAGCTTGGAGGGCTGCATTCTGCAAGAGTGATTTTATTTAGTGTTGATTTTGATGAAATCGAAAAATGCCAATCAGAGGGAAGATGGGATGAAGCGGGGCAGATATTAGGTGAAGCTGCTTATTCACTGGAAAAGGCTGGGGCTGACTTTATTGTGATTTGCACTAATACGATGCATAAAGTAATTGACCAAATATCTCAGAAGACAAGCCTGCAAATTTTTCATATAGCAGAAGAGACAGCAGTGCAAATCAAGAGGCTAGGAATCAAAAAAATCGGTTTGCTCGGCACCAAGTATACAATGGAGCAGGATTTTTATAAATCAAAAATAGAATCACAAAATATTGATGTGTTAATACCAAACGAAAATGATAGAGACCTGATTAATAAAACAATCTTTAATGAATTATGTCTCGGAAATATCCGGCAGTCCTCAAGGGAATATTTTAAGAGGATTATTGAAGATCTCGCTGAGGAAGGTGCAGAAGGCATCATTTTGGGCTGTACAGAAATCGGTCTGTTGATAAAGCAGGCAGATGCACCGGTTCCCCTGTTTGACACCACGGAAATACATGCTCATGGAGCAGTACAAAAGGCGCTCGATATATAAAGAAAAATGGGCCAGAATTTCCGGCCCATTTTTGGTTGCTCTAATAAAACTGAAAGCTGCTTAATAGAAGAATAAGTAAGCAAGAAAGTTACAGCACATGAAGGGTGCCATCTGACTATTTTTTATAAATAGACAGCATTGGAGAAATAAAGGGATTTAGGGGCATGGGACGTAAATAAATATTTATGGACTGAGGCATAAGGTAATCATCCTGTGCTTGCTTAAAGCAATTATACATGGCTTTACCGCCTGTTGAGTTCGCAGAGTGTATCGTGATTCGATTGGCGAATAGCTGTTTCTCGACCATTATTTTTACAAGCATCAAGCCATTCCTGGTATAGCTTGCAAGGTCATGGTCTAACGACAAGTGGTCAATTTCATAGTTTTTCAAGAGAATAAGGCATTCATCTATAGTTTCTGCCAAAACATAACCTTCTGGCGCCTGGCGGTAGTCATCTAGGAAAACACTGATTTCATTCATTTCTCGCTCTCCTTCCCAAAAGGGGGGTGACTAAGAAAAGTCGAACAACCCTAGATATTTATCATTCTCTCAATCCTAACACACTTTTTGGCATAAAGGGCCAAATATCACTTGGGAAATTCTTCTATGAAGTACTATTAAATTTATTGCTAACTTCAGCCTATTTGATACATTACGCTGTACAGTGCCCCCGAAGCCTTTAAAAAAGCGTAGGCAAGTACAGCAACAAATATTTCGAGAACGTCAACAAAATGTTGGGATGTAAATGGTTATGACTGACTTACCAATATAGGAGAAATGAAATATCCCCGATTCGGATAAACGAGGGTTCATTTGGGTTTATTTAGTGGTTTTTAACACCTTAGCAAGAATTCCGAGATGGGCAAGACTAATTGGATGCGATTTTAGATGTAGCACCTGAATGAAACGGCTGTAAACATGTTCGTTATGAGAACAAGCCGCCACGACTCTTTTTACATACCATTGCAAAATTTGAAGGCCTATTGGTTTTCTTCCGCTCGTTGTTCGGAATCGAAAGCCTTCTGTTAAAGCGATCAACCAGGGAATATCGAGAATCCTGCTAACTTTTTTATGATAGCTTTTTGTTAGTTGTTTCTTGTTTAACCCCTGCATTAATAGTTCTCTTAAAGCCTTGGCTTCCATAGCAGCGAGGCTCATTCCCTGTGCAAAAACAGGGTCAACCCGGCAAAAAGCGTCGCCAAATACTAACATACCGGATGGGAAATTTCTTAGTTTTTCAAAGTGGTAACGACGGAGGGAAGGGAACCTGTATATTTGTACATCCTCAGAAAGTGGTAATTCATTTTTAATTACATCATAAAATTCAGGCTGCTCAAGTGTCGCTGCATATTCCAGGAAACTATCTATATCTTTAGGCAATTCTTTCGTACCGTAGCCAATCAGGGTAACCAGCATACGATTCCCTTCGATAGGAGAAATCATGCCGCCACGCTCGACTTCTGGTGGATTGGGATAGGCGAGAAGACTGTGCCAATTAATAGATTCATGAGAAAGTTTCTTAAAGACCATGCTAGCATAAAATAAATCCACCTTGATTTCTGTTTTGGTCGGAATCTCGTATCCTGATTCCCTTAGCCATTGGTTATGAAGCGCGGCAGCACCCGATGCATCAATTACTATATCCGCTAAAAGCTCCGTTACAGCTCTGTTTTTATCCTCGATGACAACGGTGTTCATTTCATCGTTTTTGAATTTAAGATTCTGCACCTTGCAATCGAATCGAAAATTGATATTTTGTATTTTTTCCAGTCTTTGCTGGATCTGCCATTCAAGTAGAGGTCGGCTTTGCTGGCTAATGAACACGTTTGAATCAAATCGGATCTTTTGGGTACCGTGATGTGACCATAAGAGATCTCCCGCGAAGTCCGTTTTCTTGGCTCCATTTCGAGATAATTCCTGAATGATTCCCGGGAAAAGCTCCTCTATAATCTCTTCTCCGCTTTTCAGCAAAACATGCCCCTGATTACCTTGAGGAACCCTTTTCCTATAAGTGACATGATCATTTTTCTTATCTTTTTCTATTAATATTACTTCTTTGAAAAACTCAGACAGTACACGTGCAGCCAGCTTGCCCGCAATACCACCACCTACTACCACAGCTCTATTTCTGTTCATATTTTTCGAAAACATCCTTAGCCCCTATTCTCCTCATATTAATAGATATGTTGAATTATCTGCCTTTAAGTTACAATAAACCTATGTATGACAAAAGTATAACAGTGTAATTTTACCTAATGAGGTGCGGAAATGAAAGAGCTACAAGCATATACAAAGGATTATCAAAAAGAAATGGGCTGGGAAATCAATTCTGATAACTATGCCAAGAGCAGGGAGTCACTCTTGAACAATTATTTACTGCTGACTACGGAAGTAGCAGAAGTGGCTGAAGAATTGAGGAAGGCCTTTAACCTTACGCAAAGCAAGGTACAAGAGGGGATGGATGAAGATGAGGCTTTCCTAATCGCCAAAGAAAGCATCAAACAGGATATAGGCAAAGAGCTGGCTGATTGCCTTGCATATCTATTGAAGTTCTATAATTATTTTGATATAGATTTGGAAGAAAGCTTTTATAAAAAAATGTTAGAGGTAAGGGATAGGAAAAACAAAGATCTTTAAACAATGCTTTTTTCGTGACTTTGCTGCTAAATCTATAAATTTTTTACGGGACCCTAAATGAATGGAGTTCAATTTTATGAATGAGCAACAAATGGATAGATTGCTGAATGTCAAAACAACTGGTGAACAAAGAGGGTTCATGACTTCTTTGCATTACCATCGCTATGAACCCACTCCATATAGTGCGCTTGATTTATTTTTCAACGAATACATTTTGAGCACTCATGATCATATAGTCGACTTTGGTTGTGGAAAAGGACGATTGAATTTTTATCTGAACCACTATTTCAACACAAATGTCGTCGGTGTTGAAATGAATGAAACATTCTACATGGAAGCTCTCGAAAATAAACAAAGTTACTTAAAGAACTATCGAAACCGAGCAGATAGAATTAACTTTTATTGCGTTCTGGCAGAAGAATATGAAATTTCACCTGATGAAAACAAATTTTATTTTTTTAATCCTTTTACAGTTCAAATCCTGACCAATGTCGTAAAAAACATCATGATCTCTTTTGAAAAATATCAAAGGGAAATCGATCTGATTCTATATTATCCATCTGAAGACTATATATTTTATTTGGAAAAGCAAACACCATTTGAGCTGGTATATGAAATGAACCTGCCTGAAAATAATCCAAATGAGAGGTTTTTAGTATATAGATTGAATTTGTAGAAGTAGATCTTAAAAAATAGAAGCAGGGTGAGGCAGAGATTCATCTGGTGCCTGCCTGCTTCTTATAAAGTCTGCATAACAGAAATGCCCCAGCGACATGCCGGGGCATAAAAAATTATTTTAGACTTTGAGGATGGTTTTCCTCGGCAAGTTGTGCTGCTTTTGCATTGAGTTCCACCTGTTCTGGTGTCTTGCAGCCAGGAATGACTGCAGTGACTGCGGGGTGTCTCAAAACCCATGCTAATGCCCATGTTGCCATTGGAACACCTTCGGGAACTTCGTTTTTGTGTATCTCCTCCACTTGTTTGAGTAGGATTGCTGTTTCTTCACTGTCATGTTTGGAGCGAACATCGTCAGCGCTGAAAGTCGCACCTGGTTTATATTTACCGCTTAAATATCCACTTGCCAGCGGGACCCGTGCTAGTACCCCAAGGTTTTGATTTTGGCTAGAAGGGAGGATGTTCTCCTCAGGCTTACGGTCCAGTCGGTTGTAGACGACCTGGATGGCACCTGCGTTCACGTCTGAAGCATGGTCAGTCTGGTAACTTTCTTCATTCGAACGCAGTGAGATTCCCAGGTTGCGGATTTTTCCTTTTTCAACTTGTTTATCGAGCATTGTCCATAGTTCGTCGTTGTTGAATTCCTCATCTGTGCATGAATGAGCCTGATATAAATCTATGTAATCCGTTCTCAGTGCCTTCAAAGAAGCATCCAGCTGCTTTAGTACTTCATTTGCACTCCAGTGACGTGTCCTTTCAAAATTACCATGAAAATGATGACCGAATTTAGTTGCCACGATCCAGTCCTCGCGATTGTTCCGGCTCAAGTAATCTCCAATAAGACTTTCAGATAAGTGATCACCATAACATTCGGCTGTATCGAGGAAATTGATTCCATTTTCATTGGCTTTATCCAGGATCGCATCAACCTCATACTGTCCGAAATCCTTTCCCCATTCACCGCCGTACTGCCAGGTTCCAATTCCAATTACTGATATATCAAGGTTTGTTTTGCCTAAGCGTCTGTACTTCATTCCATCACCCCTAAGATAATTTACGTCAATCTTATCATTTGGACGTTTTAAACAAAACTATGTTGCACAAATACATCCATTGTATACACCAAGAAAGGAATTCTAATTATTTTAAAGGAATTCAAACAACAATCGAAGAAAGTATTATAGATACGGATTGACAAGGGGGAAACGCAGGTGGAAGAAAAAGTGTTGAAAGCCATTCAGGATGAATACCCAGAGGATTTCTCGTGGTGCTATGGATGCGGGAGGATGAATGAGCACGGACATCATTTCCGGACAGGCTGGGATGGGACCAAGACAATATCAATCTACAATCCTAAACAAGAACATATGGCTCTGCCTGGTTTCGTCTATGGCGGCGTCATTGGCTCTTTTGTTGATTGCCATGGCACCGGTTCGGCTGCACTCTACCTTCATCGAAAAAATGGATATGAACCAGGAGACGGGGCAGAACCGCCAAGATTTGTAACAGCATCCTTGCATGTCGATTTTATGAAGCCGACTCCTCAGGGAACAGCATTAAAAGCAATAGGGACTGTACATGAGATCCATCTCAAAAAATATCGAGTTGAAACAGAAGTGTATGCCGGGGAAACACTGTGTGCTAAAGGAGAAGTTATCGCTGTTGTAATGCCAGATACATTTACAGCAAATTAATAGCCATAAAAAATAAGACCCTGATCTCAGTCAGGGTCTTGATCTTGCTACTTAACAGGTTCAAGCATTGTGGTAGGCAGGTATCCTTCCTCACCGGAGTCTTTCATCTTTACCTTGGTTCGTTTAATCTCTCTTTCTAAAATTTCTGCTTCACTGCCTTGCTTGATTTCTTTAACTTTATTCTCCTGTACAATCTTGTCTACACCTTCTACATCGTTAATTTCAATCAATTGATAGAGCTCATCATATGCTTCTGGTGTAAGTGCGAGGTAGGCATCTTTTTGTACAGTAGCCTGATCGCCGGCCTGGAGAGTGTTGTCTTTAACTTCTTGTTCACTTTCTTTATACGTATCTTTCATGTTCTGGATGATACCCGGAGCTTCTTCTTTCACTTTATCCACTACTTCTTTTGATTTTTCTTCGGTCGCTTGAGCAGCATTCTTTGTTTCCTCTTCTAACTCTTTTGCACCTTGCTCTGCCTCATCGCTGTTGCAGCCACTGATGAGCAAAACTGCCAATCCTGCAGTTATAAACAATTTATTTAATGAAAATGACATAAGTATATCCTCCTGATTCAACTACTTTTCTTCTGTAGGATACCACTTAAGTTGTCTTATAAAACATTCGCAATATTGTCGACAAATTTTGTGTTATAACCAATAATAACCTTATGAATAGTTAATGGAGGATTTTGCACATGAACATGTATACTAGATTATCAGCTTTTGGAACAGCGCAAAAGTTTGTGAAGGAGCGCTTCCCGGACTGTGACGCAGCACTGCTGGCCGGGAGTGTAACCAGGGGAGAAGCAACTGTTACATCTGATTTGGATATCGTGATATTCGATAAGGATATCCCCTCCGCGTACAGAGAGTCATTGATTGAGTACGGGTGGCCGATTGAGGTTTTCGTGCATAATTTACAATCCTATAAGCTTTTCTTTGAGAGTGATGTCAAAAGGGCAAGACCAAGCTTGCCGAGAATGGTTGCAGAAGGAATTGTTATAAAAAAAAGCGATTTTCTTCCGGAAATAATTGGTGAAGCTAAAAGGATAATCGAATCAGGGCCAGAGATTTGGACCAAGAAAGAGATTGAGTTTAAACGATATTTCATTACCGATACGCTTGATGATTTCATTGGATCGAACAACGAGGCGGAAGAACTCTTCATTGCAGGCACGTTGGCAGAACAGCTTCAGGAATTTGTGTTAAGGACAAACAAGCGTTGGGTCGGTAAATCAAAATGGGTAGTGAGGGAATTAAATCATTATGACCCCGTTTTTTCTAGGAAATTTGTAGAAGCATTTTCACAGTATTACAGAACAGGTAACAAAAAGATGGTCGTAGAAATGGCCGAACTGGTCTTAGAACCCTTCGGCGGAAGGTTATTTGACGGTTTTTCTGTAAAGTAAACAAAAGCAGCCTGAATTGAGGCTGCTTTTGTCATTTTCTACTGGTTTTAATTCCGCAAAGGGCCACTTTAAGTTCATTAATGTGCCCATAAATAGCGAAACGTTTCCGTTAAAGTCACATTAAGCTCTTTAATGTGACGATAAACAGAGATTTGTTCTCGTCAAGGTCACATTAAGCTCTTTAATGTGACGATAAACGGAGATTTGCTCCCGTCAAGGTTACATTAAGCTTAAGAATGTGACCGTAAGCCGAGTTTCCCATCCAATTCATTAAATTATTGTGTCCATAATCATTCATGCCTTAAAAGAAAATAGGAGCAATATAGCAGATATTGCCTGGATACACAGACTGAAAAGGGCAAAGAAGATCGTCATTTCCTGTTCTGAAGCAATGGTCCCAGGAAGACCGCAAATAGCTGGGTTTTTTACCACCACTCCCAGCATCGTTCCCATAATTGCGCTAATGCCCCCGTTATAAATCCCTGCAATCAATGATTGCGCATTCAACATTGAGCCATATAAAAAACCGATTGTGATACCAAGTAAAATGTTAAGCACACCAACAATTTCGAAATGGTTAGGGAAAAGTAATATGAGATTTAGTGAAGCAACTAGTCCCAGTGTGCTGCTGGCAAAATAGGAAGCTGTATATCCGAACCTGTCACTAAACAGCAATCTCGATTTACGAAGTACATAATATAGCCAGGCTCCAATTAAAAAATTGATGAAAGTTATGGAGATTAATATTATCTGCATAAGACATCCCCTCCAGATTACTGAATCAGGTTTTGTAGGCTGAGGAAGCCGCTATGCAAAAAGAGCAGAGGATGAAAATCTCGATCATGATTAAGAACATTATCCCTTCATACGCTGCAGCCCCAACTATAGGCGCCATGATTCCCATCATTAGCCCAGTTATATAACCAGACAATAAAGTTTGATAGTCAAAGAGGTTGCCAAACAAAATTCCTGAAATACCACCTATGATCACCGAAAACAAGGTCGCTTCCAAAAAGTAAAAAGGATACAAGTTGATAAAAATAATCCCTGTCCCCAGAGCCAAACCTCCAGCAGCCACCATGGTTATGTTCATTCCTAAATGAAAACCGATTTGTTTTCTTCGATTGTATAGAAAGATATATAGAACGTATGCGGACAAGAAATTAATTGGGTAAAAAATCACAATCCATTCCGGCATGCCACATCACCTCTCTTGTTCAATGTATTCATAACTGAAGATGAGGTGTTTGAATTTTTTGCCGACTATAAATAGGTTTTATGGGGTTAATTCTTCAAGTATTCCTGAAGTATAACTCTTAATTTTCTGTAATTATACTATATTCCTTGGCACCTTCTCATAGAAAAATAAATTGTCATCAATTATGACGTGATTTTCAGAAAGGTCAGGAATAAATATAGAGCCATCAGCAAGGTCTCATTGGACGAAAAACGGGCAGCTCTCAGGTCAGGCATCATGATCTGGTGAAATCTAAAAAGTGATGGCATAAAATAAACTTTCCTTTTATAAAATGTATGGTAAAATAAAAAAGTCAAAATTACATATTCCGTTCTGACGGAAGAGGTTCTAGCTACCCTCTCAAAAAAACTAAGGGAAAACAGTACTGCTGTCTTAGTGGTACTGTTTTTTCTGTTGTAAAGGAGTTTTCTAATGAAAAACGAAAAAGCTGTTGTCGTGTTCAGCGGCGGCCAGGATAGTACGACGTGCTTGTTTTGGGCAATGAAGGAATTCGGAGAAGTTGAAGCAGTCACTTTTGATTACAACCAGCGGCATCGGACAGAAATACAATGCGCAGTAGAAATCGCCAGCGAGCTTGGAATCAAGCACCATGTTCTCGATATGAGTCTGCTTAACCAACTTGCTCCTAACGCACTGACTCGAAATGATATCGATGTGAAGGATGGGGAAGGCGGAGAGCTGCCTTCAACCTTTGTGCCGGGGAGAAATCTATTGTTTTTATCCTTTGCTGGAGTGCTTGCAAGTCAAGTGAAAGCAAAACACATCGTAACAGGTGTTTGCGAAACCGACTTCAGCGGCTATCCAGATTGCCGGGACGTGTTCATAAAATCAATGAATGTAACTCTTAACCTATCAATGGACCAAAACTATGTCATTCATACACCATTAATGTGGCTGAATAAGGCACAAACCTGGAAGATGGCTGATGACCTGGACGCTTTTGAATTTGTCCGGTCAAGAACATTGACTTGCTATAACGGAATCATTGCAGATGGCTGCGGGATTTGTCCAGCCTGCAAGTTACGGAAAAAAGGGCTGGATGAGTACCTGGAAGGAGATGTTTCTTGATGTACGATTTCAGGATCGTCGACCAGCTGCAGAAAATAGATAAAGATATTAAGAGAGAGCAACTAAAATATCATTCCAAGCGTGTGCTCGTCAGTAAGGAGTTTACCTTTGACGCCGCGCATCATCTTCACGAATATGAAGGAAAATGCAAAAACCTACACGGCCATACTTATAAAGTCATTTTCGGCTTAAGTGGCTTTGTAGATGCCCGAGGGTTAATGATTGATTTTGGAGACATCAAGGATATTTGGAAATCAGATATAGAAATACATCTTGATCACAGATATTTGAATGAAACATTGCCGCCGATGAATACAACCGCTGAAAACATGGTTGCCTGGATTTATGAAAAAATGGCTGAAGCACTGGCAATTAGACAGCATTTATACGACGGTGCAAGGGTTGAGTTTGTGAAACTCTACGAAACTCCTACAAGCTATGCTGAAGCAAGACGGGAGTGGATGGAGATTGAGTAAGATTCCCGTTATGGAAATTTTCGGACCTACCATTCAGGGAGAGGGAATGGTCATCGGACAAAAGACAATGTTTGTACGAACGGCAGGCTGTGACTACTCCTGTGCCTGGTGTGATTCAACCTTTACATGGGATGGTTCTGGAAAAGACTTGGTCCGGCAAATGGATGCTACTGAAATCTGGAGTGAAATGAGAGCATTGGGTGGAGATGGCTTTTCATATGTCACCATCTCAGGTGGAAATCCTGCTCTCCTGAAAAATCTATCTGGACTGGTTGATTTACTAAAGCAAAACGAGATCAGCGTATGCCTGGAGACACAGGGGAGCAAATGGCAGGACTGGTTCTTGAAAATTGATGCACTGACCCTGTCCCCGAAACCACCTAGTTCTGGAATGAAAACAAATTATGAAGTTTTGGACCAAATTGTATATGGTCTGAAAGAGAACGGTTCTTTAAAAAACGCCAGCCTTAAAATAGTCGTTTTTGATGAGGTTGATTATGAATATGCCAAATTGGTTCATCAGCGCTATCCCGAATTATCGTTCTTTTTACAGGTTGGAAATGACGACATTGAAACAGAAGACCAGATGAACCTGATGTCATCGTTGGTAGATAAATATGTATGGCTGATTAATAAGGTTATGTGTGACGTGGAAATGAACAATGTTAGAGTTCTTCCGCAGCTTCATGTCTATGTTTGGGGAAATAAAAGAGGGGTTTAGACTAACAGGAGGTAAGATGATGAGAATCTTTTTATACTTAATTTCAATTGTTACTGCCAATGTGATTACAGCGGCTCTTGCGCCACTTCAATTTGGAATGTTCATTGTGCCGATGGGGACATTACTGATAGGGGCCACATTCATTTTTCGTGACCTTGTGCAGAATAAGTACGGTCGTGCGAAAACTTATATGTTCATCGGTTTGGCGCTCGTTCTTTCAGCTATTGTTTCATATATACTTGGAGATACACTTACGATCGTCTTTGCTTCGGCATTGAGCTTTGCTGTTGCTGAGACAACTGATACTGAAATTTACACAAGGCTTAAGCTTCCAATGAGCTGGAGAATTTTCTACAGCGGATTAGTTGGCGGCCTGCTGGATTCAGTCATCTTTGTCGTAATCGGATTAAGTCCGCTTGGAGCAAACTTCCTTCCTTGGGAAGCTGTTCCTGCAGCTATTTTTGGCCAGGTGATCGTAAAAACTGCCATACAGGGAATTGGCGCAATGCTGCTTAATCCTATTAATAACATCTTCAATAATAAAGTGATGTCTAACTAGGATAAAAAGGTGCCCGATCATTGATCGGGCACCTTTTATGTTTTGCGTAAAATTCTCTTAGCTATGCTTATAGTTTTAGCTTACTCATGACGATTTTTTCAAGCAATTTCCAAGGGATAAGGCTTTTCATGTGTATCATTTTCTTTATACCTTTTCCTATTGGATACCTTAATTCCGATTCGCTGCCAGAGGAAGCGATTCGGGTAACAAGCTTAGCGACGTCAAGAGGATCTCCGTAATCAGCCTCACTCCTTTTCATTTCTTTCAATATAGCTTCCATTGATCTTTCATAAGGTGAATGCTCTTTTAGAGAAACATTTTCTACACTTTGCCATATGCTTGTCCTGTAAGAACCTGGCTCCACAAGGATTACATCAATTCCAAAAGGCTTTAGCTCGAGCCTTAAGCTTTCACTGTATCCTTCAAGAGCATGTTTTGATGCAACGTAGGGAGACAATCCGGGGAATCCAAATCTGCCGCTGATGCTGCTCATATTAATGATTTTACCCTCTCCTTGCTTGCGCATGGCAGGAAGGACTGCCTGTGTGACGGCAATGACCCCAAAGAAGTTCGTTTCAAATTGACTTCGATATTCATCCACTGTAAGTTCCTCAGAAAATCCACCCTGAGCGTATCCCGCATTGTTGACGAGCACATTTACTGAAACAAGGGATTTCACAAACACTTTGAACTTCTCGATTGATTCTTGCATCGTAACATCCAGTGGAAAAACAGTTATCTTATCTGTCACATTTTCAGCGGCTGCTAGTTTTAGCAGGTGTTCTTTTTTATTGAGGTTTCGCATTGTTGCGATTACTTGGAAACCTGATTTAGCCAATTCGATGGCGATTAGTTCACCAAACCCGCTAGAAGAGCCTGTTACAATGGCTGTTTTCAAATAATCCACCTTCTTAACTGTCTTTTTTACTATATTACAGTTAAAAAATTATTTTGAACATGAACTAATGTATCTTTCTAGCATTCATGGAAAAAATCTAATACTGTGGATTTTCCCTGAAAAGGAGCATGTATATGACGAAGACAGACACATTCAAGGTCCTCAATCTCATTGAGAAAGTTTATCCGCTTGTAACATTAAAGAGTGAAACGATTATTTTATGGCTGGCCAGATGTGAGTCAATGGACTACACCATGGTGTTAAATAAACTGGCCGTTCATATAAGGAGAAATCCCTTTCCTCCCACGGTACAGGAGATCTTAGGAAAATCTTGTAATGAAGGCATATATTTCGAGTGGTTGGAGGAATATTCAATTAGACCAGAAAAGACAAAAGATTTTGTGGTAAGCAGAAAAAAAATTTAGTGAAAAACAAATTTTTGCGTTTGATATTCGATAAGTCGGGTAATTTTTCAGATGAAAATTAAGTTTCATTAGTTAAAGGAGGTAACGGAGATTTAGAAAAGGTTTCACCATTTAACGTTTTATAAAAAAATATCAACAAATATTATTACCTGGTCTTAATGAAAAAACATTAATAAATCAGGGTTTTGAGGAATGATTTTATCGAAACATGACATTTATCATATGTCATACATGACACCTGCTACTGCACAGAATCATTTCCCTTATTTATAATTTGATTAACTAACATATCCGAAAGGGGAATTTATATCAAGATGGCAACTCACAACGCAAAAGAACTTAGAAAACAGGTCGCCCCTTATGAAAGCTCTAACATTAAAGATAGTATCATTCAAATGCTGAATACGATTTTGCCATTTTTGGCATTTTGGTTCTTGGCTTATCAGAGCCTTGCAATTTCCTACTTGCTGACACTGGCATTTGCTGTTCTTGCTGCTGGATTTATGATCAGGATTTTCATTATTTTTCATGACTGTACACACCATTCTTTCTTTAAAAATCGTAAAGCCAACAAAATAGTTGGCACATTGACTGGAGTATTGACGCTATTCCCATATAGCCAGTGGGGGCATGAACACTCCGTACACCATGCAACGAGCAGTAATTTGGACAAACGTGGCACGGGAGACATTTGGGTTATGACAGTTGATGAATATATGGCTGCACCATTTTTGCAGAAGCTTGCTTACAGGATGTACCGCAATCCTTTTGTCATGTTTGTATTGGGACCTATTTATCTCGTATTGATTACCAACCGTTTCAATCGAAAAGGTGCAAGACTTAATGAACGAATGAATACCTATCTTACTAATGTATTGATTTTAGGCATTTCTGCCCTGCTTATATGGGCGATTGGCTGGAAAGCATTCATAATGGTTGAAGGTCCAATTTTCTTCATTGCAGGAATGTTCGGCATCTGGCTATTCTATGTACAGCATACATTCGAAGATTCATATTTCGAAGCGGATAAGGATTGGGAATACGTGAGGGCTGCGGTAGAAGGAAGCTCATATTATCAGCTGCCTAAAGTACTCCAGTGGATTACTGGCAACATCGGCTATCACCATGTTCACCATTTAAGCCCAAGGGTTCCAAACTATAAGCTTGAAGAGGTTCATAAAAACACGAAACCTTTGCAGAAGGTACCGACAATAACACTTTCTACAAGTTTGACATCCCTGAAATTCCGTTTATGGGATGAACGGAATAAGCAGTTTATCAGCTTCAAGGAAATGAAAGCATATGAGCGAAACAGTAAATTGACGACTCAGACCAAGCCTGAACTATAAACCCAACTCCCCTTGCATCAGGATCCTATCAATCCTGATATAAGGGGAGTAATTTTTTGTAAGCTGACAAATTTTGCTTATGTTAAAATAAACGTATAAATGTATAAAAGCAGAGGTTCTGATATGATTAAAAAGTTTCTTAATTCGCTTAGAAGTACCGGCATTTCACCATACATTTGGACGATCCTTGGTATATTGCCTTTTTACTTCATATGGCAGCTGCCAACAACAATCGGCAAAGTGGTCGGCATCATCCTGACCCTATTGTTCTTTCTCGTATACTGGGTGGCCTTTGTCTCAAAAGGCTGGACGGTATACTTATGGACTTGCATTTTAATAGGTATTTCCATAGCTTCAGCAAGTTTGTTCAGTTATGTATATTTCGCTTTTTTCATCGCATATTTTATTGGGAATATCAAAGACCGGCTTCCATTCCTTGTCCTATATTTCATCCATCTTATAGGGACATCGATCGTCATTAACTTTGAAATTGTCCTTAAGGAAGAGTTTTTCATCAAACAGCTGCCAATCATTGTGATTGTTTGGATCGGTGTCATACTACTTCCGTTTAGTATTCATAACAGAAATGAAAGAGGAGAATTGGAAGAGAAACTTGAGGATGCGAACAAACGGATTTCAGATCTGGTTAAAATAGAGGAGCGACAGAGGATTGCCCGTGATTTACATGATACCCTCGGTCAAAAACTTTCCCTGATAGGACTCAAAAGTGACTTAGCACGGAAATTAATCAATAAAGATCCAGAACTGGCCAAAGAAGAATTGAAGGATGTCCAGCAAACGGCGAGAACCGCACTTAATGAAGTGAGAAAAATGGTTGCCGAAATGAGGGGGATCCGGGTCCGCGACGAATTGGTACATGTCAGCCAAATGTTAAAAGCTGCTGAGATCAAGTTTATCGGGGATGAAGAGGAATTCAATCTCAACAATGTGTCCTTGCTGTCAGAGAATATCCTAAGCATGTGTTTAAAGGAAGCAGTCACGAACGTAGTAAAGCATAGTAAAGCATCAACCTGCAGCATCTCCATAAAGCAAACTGAGAAGGAGCTGGTTGCAGAAGTAAGTGATAATGGGGTAGGGAATATTACAGATGAGGACCTATATAAAGGCAGTGGACTTCATGGTATGAGAGAACGTCTCGAGTTCGTGAATGGCACCATTGATATATTTTCAGAAGACGGAACGACACTATTAATCAAGATACCAAAGGTATTAAAACAATCTGGCAGGGAGGACCTTATATGATTCGGATTGTCATTGCGGAGGACCAGCGCATGCTGTTGGGGGCATTAGGCTCCCTGTTGAGTCTTGAGGATGATATGGAAGTCGTGGGCAAGGCGAGCAATGGAGAGGAAGCTGTCGCGCTTGCGAAAGAGCTAAAGCCGGATATCTGCGTTATGGACATCGAAATGCCGGGTAAAACTGGACTAGAAGCGGCGGAAGAATTGAAAGGGCTAGGGTGCAAAGTGATTATATTAACGACGTTTGCACGTTCTGGATATTTTCAGCGAGCACTGAAAGCTGGTGTGAGCGGATATTTGCTAAAGGATAGTCCATCTGAGGAGCTTGCAAGTTCGATTCGCAGCGTGATGGGGGGAAGGCGCGTTTACGCACCCGAACTAATGGACGATGTATATAGTGAAGAAAATCCGCTGACTGATCGAGAAATGGAAGTACTTGAGCTTGTCGCCAATGGGAAAAATACGAAGGAAATCGCAGGACAGCTAAGTATTACGACGGGAACCGTCCGAAATTATATTTCAACGATCTTGGATAAGCTACAAGTGACCAATAGAATAGAAGCAATCACTCAATCAAAGGAAAAAGGGTGGTTTAAGTAATAAGAAGAGCCTGAAATCAGGCTCTTCTTATTTGTAAAATACCTTATCAATATTGTACTTGGCTTTGAGTACATTGATTGCATAGGTTTCATAGATTTCTCTGTCTATCGGATCTACCACGGTAATGACAGCAATCTTGTTGACTTCATGTCGATGGTTTTTAATGGGGGATACATTATCCTCGAAATGTTTTTTAACGCGAGGTCTGAGTTTACGCGCTTTCCCAACAAACATCAATTCATCATCGGCGTCAAAAAACAAGATGATTCCGCCTTTATCCCTTGGGATACGGTGGTAATCTGTAAAACCATATTCACTGCTGATGACCGCTTCAACTTTTTCACCTAATTGTTTGCTTCGTGTAATGACTACATCTGGTGCTGGTAGCTCAATCTTAATCACTAATAATCACTTCCTATTCTTCAATTAGTAAATCGTACCACAGCCAAATATGAAAATCCACATATATTATTTTACCCAAACAGAAAGAGCCTGACCCTAAAATGGACAAGCTAGAATAATTTTCTGGAACTTTATTTCTAAAAAATGCTTTAACGGACAATTATTTTATTAAGAGGAAACCTGTACATGTCCTATAGAGGGTTGTAACGAACGCATTCTTACCGAAAAGCCGAGTTCATTACCGATAATATGAATCTCATGGTAAGAATGATCACCTGGATTTTTCCAAAGTCACACTTAACTATATGAATCAACATTAAACTTGATATTTTCCTTCCTAAAAAGCAATAATTAGAAGGATGGTTGGTATAATCCAGCCTATTAAAGAAAGCAGGGATTGAATTTGAATCACTTTAGAACTTTAGGTATTTCAGAACAGCTTGCAGAAACACTAAACCAACAGGGAATTACCGAGCCGACACCAATTCAGACGAAAGCAATACCGTTATTGCTCAATGGCAAGGATGTTATTGCGCAGTCACAGACGGGGACAGGGAAAACCTTTGCTTTCGTGCTGCCGATCCTGGAGAAAATCGATATCGAGAAATCACATATACAGGCATTGATCGTTACACCTACAAGAGAGCTTGCGTTGCAGATTACCCATGAAGTTAAAAAACTAATTGACGGAAAAGATGGAATAAATGTTCTTGCTGTATATGGAGGACAGGATGTCGAATCACAGCTTAAAAAGCTTAAGAAAAACATCCATATTGTCATCGGAACTCCGGGAAGATTGCTTGACCATATCCGCAGGGAAACAGTCGATTTTTCCAAAGCAGCTTTCCTTGTACTTGATGAAGCAGATCAAATGCTTCATATCGGTTTCTTGAACGAGGTTGAAGAAATAGTCAAGCAGACACCAAAAACAAGGCAAACCTTACTCTTTTCTGCGACAATGCCGGACGAAATCAAAAGGATGGCTAAACAACATATGTACAAGCCTGAATACATCCAGGTTGAGAAAACCCAGGCTCCGCTAGAAAACATCAAACAAATTGCCATTAGCACAACCGACAGGGCAAAACAAAATGATTTAATTGAATCACTTAGACTGTATCAGCCGTTTTTAGGTGTGATTTTTTGCAGGACGAAAAGAAGAGTTAGTAAGCTGAATGACGCTTTGAAAGCGAATCATATTAATTGTGATGAGCTGCATGGAGACCTCTCCCAGGCAAAAAGGGAACAGGTCATGAAAAAGTTTCGTGAAGCGAAAATTCAATATCTGATTGCTACGGATGTGGCAGCCAGGGGGCTTGATGTTGAAGGGGTCACACATGTTTTCAATTATGACATCCCTCTGGATACAGAAAGCTACATCCATCGAATCGGCCGAACGGGCAGGGCAGGAAGTGAGGGGCTCGCGGTAACGTTTTATTCGCCAAAAGATAGACCTTTGTTGGATCAGATTGAAGCAGAGCTCAATATCAGAATCGAAAAGAAAAACATGGGGAACGCCAAAAAAGGTGAATCCCAAACAGATGAATATAATGCCGGTAATAAAAGCAAGCAGAGATCAGGTGATTACAAAGGGAAGAATACCAGATCAAGAAGACGAGACGATTGGAAGCCCGAAAGAGACCACCGGGGTGAAAAAATAGGAAAAGAACCGGTTTCACGTAGGCGGGCTGATGATAGAGGTGAAGTTCGGTACGAAGGTCAAGGACGCAAAGATCGGGAACAACCATCTTCAAGGCGTGGACGAAGAAGCTATCCTGAAGGACAGCAATTAAGTTCGCCTCGTGCGGGTGGAAGAAAAACGGAAAAGTCTTCAACCCGTCCTGGTGATGACAGAACAAGAAGAAATACCGGAGAAAAACCTAACCAGGAGGGACTGGGCAGAGAGAGACGGAACTCTAGCTCATCTGGAAGCCGAATAACAAAAAGTAGCGGTTTAAGAAACCGCAGGGGCAGGTAGCATACACTAAAATAGACCGCAGATATGCGGTCTATTTTAGTGTCCAAGCAGCGCTTGTCGGGGCTGACCAAGGCGCTTGCGCTTTTATGTTAATGTTGTTTATTTGGGAGCTTGTCGCTTGGATTTTCTTTTCCCTGCCGCTTTCTATTTTGTTCGTCTTTCCTCTGTTTATCATGAAGCTTCTGAACAAATTCGTGGGTATTCTCCATTATAGTACCTCCTGTTATAAATGACTCGTCGTTACTTTTTCCATAACGGATTCAATTCATTCATGTAATTTATACATCGTTAGAGTAAAATAATGATTATATTTAACGATGTCTGGAGTGACTAAAATGCGAATTGAAGATATATATGGGAATCTGCCGCAGCTTGAAACGGAGCGCCTGATTTTAAGAAAAATCAGTCTGGAGGATATTGATGATATACATATTTATGCTTCCAACCCTGAGGTATCAAAATATGTCTTCTGGGGAGCGCATGAAACAAGAGCGGTGACTGAGGAATATGTGAAAATGATTCTTGCTCTGTATGAAGAAGGGAAAATTGCTCCGTGGGGCATCCAATATAAAAAGGACAACAAACTTATTGGCACCGTTGACTTTGTTTCCTGGCAGCCACAGCATAAAACTGCAGAAATCGGTTACGCGCTCTCAATGGACTATTGGGGAAGAGGAATTGCTACCGAAGCAGCCAAAGAGCTGATAAGATTCGGAATGAATGAAATGGATTTAGTAAGGATTCAGGCAAAAGCCCTCGTTGCAAACAAAGGTTCAGAGCGTGTTATGGAAAAAGCCGGAATGAAATTTGAGGGCATCTTAAGAAAATTCATCTTCATCAAAGGTGCCCATTATGACGTAAAAATGTATTCAATTATAAAATAAGACGCTTCAATTTTAGCGCCTTTAGTTATGTTTTTTCAAAAATATATACTTTTGCATTTTCAGGTCTGTTAAATTTCGGGCCTGAAAATCCTCTTTTTAGTAACTCCTTCCTCATGAACATCATGATTCCTCCGTGTCCGACAATCAATAAATCTTCACCATGATTTATTGCTTCATCCAAAACTCTGTTAATACGCGAGACGACTTCTTTTTTACTTTCCTTTTGTGATTTATGTCCCAAAAACCAGGCAAGCCTTATTAAAGTGACATGAAGCCAGAGAGGAAGGCGCATTTCAGTATGGATGACTGGGTAAAGCGACATCTCCCGCAGGTCCTCCAAAAAAATAATATTTCCTTCAAAAGCCCTGGATGCAGTAATTTTTGCTCTCTCTAAATCACTTGAGTAGCATTTGCTCCACTTTTGTCCCTGATGATCAATATCAACTTCCTCGATTTTGGATTCATTATACTCCTGTTGCCAAATAAGAAGCTCCTGGGAGGTAACAAGCTTACTTGGATAACCCAATGTCACCTTAAAATGGCGTAACAATCCAATTTTCATTTTAATCACCCTAATCAATGTAGTATTGTAATTAATTCACCATATGTCACTCGAATACCTTCAAAAATTATCTGGGTTAGTTGAAGCCAAAAGAGGAACTTTATAAGGAGGAGGTGTCTACATTGCCGAGAGGAAAAGAACTTGAACAGCTGCCAATGGCTAATACAATGCCTGGTATGGGGAAAGACCGCAGTAAGTTTGACCGTGATGTATTAACTGGAATAACTACTGATGAAAGACCATTGCCATCAAAAGTGAACAAAGAAAATTGAAGTAATAACTAAATTGAAACTTGAAGGTTTCGGCCTTCAAGTTTTTCTTTAAATAGATCCTTATATTCAACTTTTATTCGAAACAAGGTTGATATTAATCTAAAAGCGTAATATTATTAAGTTGGAAACGTAAACGTTTACGTAAAGGGTTTGGTAGTTAATGAGTTATACAATAAAAGACGTAGCAAAACATGCAAATGTCTCGATTGCTACTGTATCAAGGGTCCTCAATGGTCAGGGCGGTTATTCAAAAGCAACAGAAGAAAAAGTTCATCTTGCGATAGAAGAGCTAGGTTACCAGCCAAACGCATTCGCCCGCGGTTTAATCAGTAATAAATCCAATACATTAGGAATCCTTTTCCCAGAAGTTTCGAGCCAATTTTCTTCCAAGATCCTTCGAGGTGTTGAAGAAGCAGCCCATCGTCTCAATTCGAGCGTGATTGTCTGCAATACGGCGTCACATGGACAGAGAACGATGAAGTACTTACAGCTTTTAACAGAAAAAAGGGTGGACGGTATCCTGTTTGTTAGTGAAATAATAACTGAAAAGTATTATAAAAAGCTTGAGTCAATGCAGATACCGGTTGTCCTTATCTCGACTGAATCCTATCAATATCCTTTGCCTTACGTGAAAGTTGATGATAAGCATGCCGCTTTCACCGCGACTGATTATTTAATAAAAATGGGGCATAGTAAAATCGGAATGATCAGTGGAAATAAAGATGACATAATAGCTGGCCAGCCGCGAATAGACGGCTATAAGCAAGCGTTAGCTCAAAGGGGACTAGCCATTAAAGATGAAAATATAATCCATTCAATTGGATTTTCATTCAATGATGGTTTGACCGGTTTACCAAAACTCCTTGAACAATCCCCGGATTTGACAGCTGTATTTGCCGCCAGCGATGCATTGGCCCTTGGAGCGATATCAGCCGCTTATAAGCTTGGCATTAAAATACCCGAGAACCTTTCCATAATCGGCTATGATAATTTGCCGATTGCAGAGATGTCGATTCCACCACTTACAACAGTAGCTCAGCCCTTGGAAGAAATGGGTATTGTTGCAGCAGAAATGCTATTTACGATGATGAACCAAGGTAGAAGAGTTGAAAGCAGGATTATGTCTCACTCTGTTATTGAACGAGAAAGTGTGAAAAAAGTTAATCTTACATGATACGTAAACGTTTACTAAAAATGTCGTCACATTAATGTTTGATTTTAGGACTCATTCTAATATCCTTATTCATCCTGGAATAGGGGGCTCTTTTGGGGAGATTTACGAATGGGATATGAATTAACAATCAAAATTTAAAGAAGAGAGCCTTTACTAAAGAAATTAGTTTGGAGTGGTTTTTTTGAAAAAACATTGGTGGAAAGAATCAGTCATTTATCAAATATACCCGCGAAGCTTCATGGATTCTAACGGCGATGGGATCGGCGATATTCCTGGGATTATCTCAAAGCTTGACTATTTAAAAGACTTGGGAGTAGATGTTATTTGGCTTTCACCTGTATACAAGTCTCCTAATGATGATAATGGTTATGATATCAGCGATTATCGTGAAATCATGGATGATTTCGGAACGATGGAAGACTGGGAGCTTCTATTAAAAGAAATGCATGACAGAGGATTGAAGCTGATCATGGACCTTGTCGTAAACCATAGTTCTGATGAACACGAGTGGTTTGTAGAGTCTAGAAAATCGAAAGATAATCCATACCGTGACTATTACATTTGGAGACCTGGCAAGGATGGAAGAGAACCGAATAACTGGCAGTCAACATTCAGCGGTTCCGCCTGGCAGTTCGATGAAAATACCGAAGAGTACTATCTGCATATTTTCAGTAAAAAACAACCGGATTTGAATTGGGAAAACCCTAAACTTCGCCAGGAAGTGTATGACATGATGAAATTCTGGCTGGACAAAGGGATAGATGGGTTCAGGATGGATGTTATCAACTTCATTTCGAAAGTAGATGGATTTCCTGATGCGCCAAATCCTGAAGGGAAAAAATATGTATCTGGAAGCAGATACTTCATGAATGGTCCTAAAATTCATGATTACCTGCAGGAAATGCATAGGGAAGCACTTGCTCAATATGATGTAATGACAGTAGGTGAAATGCCTGGTGCCAATGTAGAAGAAGCTAAGCTTTACACCGATGATGCTAGAAATGAATTGAATATGGTATTCCAATTCGAGCACGTCGACCTGGATTCAGGCCCTGGCGGGAAATGGGATCTTAAACCTCTTAAGCTAACCGATTTAAAAAACAACTTCACAAAATGGCAAAAGGGACTCGAAGATATTGGCTGGAACAGCCTTTACCTTAATAATCATGACCAGCCAAGGATGGTTTCGCGATTCGGTGACGACAAGGAATATCGTGTGGAGTCAGCGAAAATGCTTGGAACTTTTCTTCATATGTTAAAAGGAACCCCTTATATTTATCAAGGTGAAGAAATCGGGATGACAAATGTACGATTTGATTCCATCGAAGATTACAAGGATATTGAAACCCTTAATATGTACAATGAAAAAGTGAATCAAAATGGAGAAAATCCTGCGAAGGTAATGGAGTCAATCTATGTAAAAGGACGCGACAATGCCCGTACTCCTTTCCAATGGGATGATAGCGAGCATGGAGGGTTTACGACTGGCACTCCGTGGCTTCAGGTAAATCCAAACTATACGGAAATTAATGCCAAGCAGGCTGTGGAAGATGAAAGTTCTATTTACCACTATTACCGAAAGCTAATGCAGCTTCGTAAAGAGCACCCGGTCATTGTTCATGGCAGCTATGACATCTTGGTTCCCGAGGATGAAAGTATTTATGTTTATACAAGAACACTGGAATCGCAAAAATTATTTGTCTTATTGAATTTCACCAATGAGGATCAGAGCTTTGATGTTCCGGCTGATCTGCAAGGCAAGAAAAATGAAATATTAATTTCAAATTATGAGGCAAATACAGAATACAAATCTTCCATTTCATTGAAGCCGTATGAAGCAATTGTATACCTGATCCAGGATTAATCATTGAAAAAGGCTGCTATCTTGCAGCCTCTCAGACTGTAGCCAACTCGATGAAAATCGTGTTTGTTTACAGTCTTTTTGGTTGGTGCTGGAATGGAGCTGTTGATTTCCGTTCCAGGCGCTTCGCTTTCCGCGGGGCCGGAGGTGAGCCTCCTCGTCGCCGTTGGCGCCTGCGGGGTCTCACCTGTCCGCCTGATCCCGCAGGAGTCTACGCGCCTTCCACTCCAATCAACAGGATTCCTCAACTTAGTTTGGAACTAACCAAAAGTCTCTTTTAAAATAGATATATATATAACACTTGAGGTGATAAATATGCTTTCAAAGAACACTCCAATCCAACGAGATCAATTAGAAATGGTTGCTTTAGACCAACTGGTTCCTCAGGAACATTTAGTCCGTAAGATGGAAGCAGCCATTGATTTTTCTTTCATATATGACTTGGTGAAGGATGTGTATTCGGAAGTAGGGAGCCCAAGCATTGACCCAGTGATTTTAATTAAACTCACCTTCATTCAATATACCTTTGGTATCCGTTCTAAAAGGCTGCTATTTGCAGCCTTTTTATTTTTATCAATTTCGTAAAGCTTATATCCTTCATACTAAAGTCGTAGAAAATATCAAGCTTCTCGATGAGGTATGGTTTTCTTCAAAATCTTAAGATGAATACAAGAAGAAAACTAAGGAGGAAGTTGAACATGATAAAAAATAAAGTAGTAATGATTACAGGCGTAACACAGGGATTAGGAAAAGCACTGACGCTAAGGTTCGCAAAGGAAGGAACGAAGCTGGCTGTTTGCGCTCGAAGGGAAAAAGAACTGGAAGTAGTAAAAAAAGAAGCGGAATCATATGGGGCAGAGGTACTGGCAATAACAGCTGATGTATCGGTACCGCGTGAAGCCGAAAAATTTGTTGCCCTGACACTTGAAACATTCGGACGAATTGATGTTCTGATCAATAACGCCTCGATACTGGGGCCTAGTCCAATGCCACTACTGATGGATTATCCGGAGGAGGATTTTGCTGAAGTCATCAAGGTGAACAGCATCAGTCCTTTCCTGATAACAAGAAGGGCACTTCCTGTCATGCTTATTCAGGGTGAAGGATCAGTTATAAATGTAACTTCAGAAGCCGGCCATGTTGGATATGCGGGCTGGGGAGCTTATGGAATTTCAAAATTTGCTGTCGAAGGAATGACAGAAACATGGGCAGATGAACTAAATGGAACAAAGATAAGAATGAATATGGTCGATCCTGGAGAGATGGATACGAAAATGCATTCTCTTGCAGTACCAGATTGTGATTATGAGTTAGCCCAACCAGACGATGTTGTCGATGTCTTTCTTTTCCTTGCTTCAGAAGAATCAAAAGAAGTCAATGGACAACGATTCAAGGCACAAGAGTTTAGTCGGGAGATGAGATGATGCAGTTGGAAACAAAGGTACATCCTCATGATTTTTCTCTGCCACCTTCTCTTAACGCCTCTCATCCACCAGAAAGGAGAGGACTGCGGAGGGATCAGGTGAAGATGATGGTGTTGGACAGACTAACGGGTAATATAGAGCACGAACAATTTATTCAAATAGAAAAATATCTAAATTCAGGGGATATACTTGTGCTGAATAATAGCAGAACGATTCCTGCAATTCTGAAAGGAACATTGCACCGAAACGGAAAGGTGATTGGCACAAACGTAGAAATGCGACTTGCCAGGAAAAAGAATGACTCAGTTTGGGAAGTCTTGATCGTAGCAACAAATGTAAAATCAGGGGATTGTTTTAAGTTCTCGGAAACTTTAGAGGCGAATGTAATTGGAGAAGTATTTAAATCCCCGCTTAAGATGATCCAGTTCAATCTACTAGGTAAAGATTTATACAATGAAATCTACTCAATGGGTGAACCGATAAGATATGAATATATTCATCACCCGTGGAACCTGGATTATTACCAGACTGTGTTTGCAAGTCAGCCAGGGTCAGTCGAGATGCCATCAGCCGGTCGGGCTTTCAGCTGGGAACTCCTGTTAAAGCTGCAGCAGAAAGGAGTTAAATTGGCTTTTTTGCAACTTCATACGGGCCTTAGTTATCTTCTCGATGATGAGTATTCCCATTCACCAGAAGGACACTTCGAAGAATATTCTATTCGCCAGGAAGATATGGAGGCATTAGTAAAAGCAAAAGATTCTGGAGCAAAGGTAATCGCAGTTGGAACTACTGTTGTTCGCGCACTTGAAACAGCAGCCAGTAATTCAACTATTCAAGGATGGACTAATCTGTATATCACTTCGGATTATGAGTTGAAGCTCGTTGATGGAATCATAACTGGTTTTCATGAACCAAAGGCAAGTCATTTGGATATGCTGGCTGCCTTCGTTGATGAGATCAAGCTCTTAGAAGCTTACAATATCGCAATTGAACAAAAGTATCTTTGGCACGAATTTGGTGATATAAATCTGATCATCTAATGAAAGAGGGAAGATGAGAATGAGATTCCATCATTTTGCACTTGAAGTAAGCGATTTGACACTTTCAAAAACATTTTATGAAGACTTTCTTGGTTTTAATGAAAGCCGCAGATTACATTTTGAGAAGGAAGAAATGATCTTTTTGGAACAGAATGGCTTTAGGCTTGAATTGTCCCAGAAAAAGTCAGATGGAGAGATTAGTGAAAGGACTCATTTTTGCTTCGAGGTGGATAATCTTGATGAAAAAATGAAGGAAATGCGGGATAGAGAACTTTATTCTTTTGAGGGGCCATATACATTAGACAACGGCTGGAAGACGATCTTCTATTTGGGTCCGGATAAAGAGGTAATAGAATTCCTCGAAGTCATTTAGATAGGCTCTTTTCTCAAATCTTGTTGCTATTGACACAAAAATTTAAGTGAATGCTCTATCTTTCTTCGCAAAGTAGACTCTTGTTATGAGAAAAGAGCATGCAAACTTAATACCGATCTACAATATGGCTTTATATTTCGTTAAAATCGGCTTTAGGATTTTAACAACAATCTTTACTAAAGCAAGCCTTTAGATAAAAAATAAGGAACGGAGCAGCGCATTGCTTTTTCCATTCCTTATTTTTTTATTTCCCAATTTTTTACTATAGTAAGAAAACTTAATCGGTATTTTCTCATGATTGTATAAATGAGATAGTATACAAGCATCCCGAAAAGGATGATATTAATGAACATGCCTATGAAAAAAACGGCACCTAAATGGATTCCGGCATCTAAACCATGAGGTGGCATCCCCGCTGCCGAGGGAAAGATACCATAAGGGAAAAGCGTTTCGCCAACGACGACATTCAAATAAAATAAAAACGGGAAAAGCCAAATGAGTGCTACACCGCTAATGAAACCGGCTATAGGATTCCCTTTGAAGAGTTTGGCACCCACGGTCGAAAGTATAGGCCCCATGCCGAATGATGGGATGAAGTGGATTAAAAAACCAAGGGTAAACCCTAGAGATACATTATGTGCGTTCTCTTTTATTCTAAATAACTTTATAAGAAGAAATTTTAGTTTACGCAAGTTCTTATTGATCATAATTCACCAGCCCCAAATTAGTATACAATTTGATGAATCATTTTAATAGCCTTTTTGACAAATTACTTCCATGCAGATACAATCTTTGAATTTCAGATAAGAATTTTCTTGTGAACCTCTATTCAGAATGAGAAAAAATGATATAGTTAAACTATATTTTCGTCGATTCTATAATAAAATAAACATGATTATTAGTTGTCTGGGGTAAAAATAGGCATAAGCAGATTTAGAAAAAGTTCGGAGAGTGATGACAACTGATGCGGTTTACAAAAATGATTCCCAATATGTTCACACTTGGCAATCTATATTGCGGTTTTCTATCAATTGGATTTGCGGCTAATGGCCAATTTAACAATGCAGCCATTTTAATTTTAATCGGCATGATGTTGGACAGCATGGACGGAAGGCTGGCGAGGATGCTGAAAGCGGACAGCCAGCTGGGAAAGGAACTTGATTCACTGGCGGATATCGTCACATTTGGTGTAGCACCATCGTTCCTGGTTTATTATACATACTTTTACCAATTTGGACTATGGGGTTTGATGGTAGCGGGACTATTCCCGTTATTCGGAGCTTATCGCCTGGCGAGGTTCAATATCAGTACTGATAAATCTTCGCTTAATTATTTTATTGGGGTGCCTATTACTGCAGCTGGCGGAATTATGGCCATCCTCACTTTATTTGGTGACTTGATTCCGAATATCGTTACTACAGTTGTCTTTACGGCACTGAGTTTCCTCATGGTAAGCAGAATCAGGATTCCAAGCTTCAAGGAAGTACCGCTCCCTAAGTATGGTACAATCGTGACAATTTTCCTTGGTTCTTTACTGTTCGTCATTTGGAAAGGGACCTACAGCCAATTCCCTTACTTGATTTATATCGCAACCCCACTTTATGTAGCGTATTTGGCCTATCGATTTGTTAAAGGAAAAAACAAGAATAATATTGATTAGTATAAGAAAAGCGGAAGCGCCTTGGTCAGCCCCGACAAGCGATGGAGGTCCTGACAGTGAAGTCGTTCTTTGACTTCATTGGCAGGATCGAAACGGCTCGAGCTGCTCAAAGCTAACGCTTCTCGCAAGATACTCCCGGAAGCAATCTCAGGGATGAAAACTGGCTAGGCGCTGGAGCTAGACACTAATGTTGGTGGGAAAATTGTATACTTTCTTACAAAGTTAAAAAGCCTTTGCTGTCTAAGCAAAGGCTTTTCACATTAACGCTTATTAATCTCTGGACGATTCGTTAAATGCACGTGATACATCTTCTTTCATATCACCAGCTGTTTCTTTCAGTTTTCCTTTTCCCTTATCTAGGCGGCCTTCAGCTTCCATAGATTCATTGTCGGTCAGTTTCCCGAATTGCTTTTTAGCTTCACCTTTAACCTGGTCAAATGCGCCTTTTGATTGCTTGTCATTCATTATTTTGGCCTCCTTTATTTGAGTATATTCTTTTATACCCTTTACGATTGATGGCAAACTATTAAGTGTATGTGATGAAAGGGGCAAATCTTAAAATGAAGGATCAGATCATAACTGTATTAAATCAAATTGAAGAAGAATATGAGGTAAAAATACTTTATGCATGTGACGCCGGGAGCAGAGCGCTGGGATTTGCTTCAGCAGACAGTGATTATGATATCCGATTTATCTATATTCATAAAAAGGATTGGTATTTATCAATTGATCAGTATAGGGATGTTATCGAAATTCCAAAAGAGGATTCTCTTTCCATTGAGTTCGATCCCAAATTGGATGTCGTTGGCTGGGAACTTACCAAAACACTCAGGCTTTTCCGGAAGTCAAATCCTTCCTTGCTCGAATGGCTTAATTCAAAATATGTTTATTGTAATCATGCTTATCTGGCCGAAAAATTGAAGTTAATGCAAGATAGTGTCATTTCACATAAAGCATACATAAACCACCACCTCAATCTTGTAACAAGAAATGTCAACGATATGCAAAAGAAGAAGGAGTGGAGGGGGAAGGTATATCTATATATTCTCAGGTCAATCCTGTCGGCAAAATGGTTGCAAATACATAAGCAAATACCACCAGTCGAATTCATGGAACTTTTAAGTATTTTAGAAAATTCACTAGTAAAAAGGGAAGTGAAGGACTTACTTCGGAAGAAACACAGCGGGGAAAATTATTTAACTGAGAAAAACATGATTCTTAATGAGTTCATAGAACAAGAAATTGAACTGCTTGTCAGGTATGAAAAATTTTTCAGTGTAAAATCTGACGATCCTACAAAAGAACTTAACAAATTTTTTCGAGTTACACTTAAGGAAGTCTGGGAGTAATCTGCTATTTGTCTGAAAGTGTTCTCTGTAATTCAAATGAATTTGGCCGGACTGCTTTTGATGCAGGTCCGGCCAAGTTTATTTCATTATTTCAACCTGGTCGCCAGTTCGCAGGCCAGCCGCATTAGCTTCATCAGTATCAATATGCATATCTAGAGCATAGGAATCTTTGACCCTTATGAGTACTTGATTGAACACTAAGCTTCTTTCACCTGCAGATTTAACACTTACATATTCTCCATCCTGGACATTATACTTTGCAGCGTCAGCTCGGGTCATATGAATATGGCGTTCTGCCACAATGACGCCTTCCTGAATTTCCAGTTCACCTTTTTGGCCGACAAGCTTAATGCCTGGAGTGCCGGCAATCTTCCCTGAAGCTCTTAATGGTGCTTTTACTCCGAGGGAATAGGAGTCAGTCTTGGAAATTTCAAGCTGAGTAAAGTTCCTTAAAGGACCAAGAATCCTGACTGCGGGAAATTCCCCTTTTGGACCAATGACTCTTACTGTTTCATACGCGGCAAATTCCCCTGGCTGTGAAAGCTCTTTAGCAGTAGTGAGCTGATATCCTTCACCGAATAGCTGATCTAGATCTTCTCTTTTTAAATGAATATGACGATTTGATACACCAATAGGAATCATTTGAGAACTCCTTTCAAATTCTTTGATTCATTTATTTTACCCTGCCTGATTTATTAAACACCTAAATAAAAAAATCCATAATTACGTTTAAGAGTTAATTTTATTTCTTTATAGAGTAATTTAGTTTACTATCTAAAGTAAGGAGGTGCTATTTATGGAAAATCTTAGACTTAATGTTGCGTTGTTGAGAAAAAAGGTGCCAAACCTTACATCTGTAGCTAAATCTGTAGGACTGAGACCTGCCACCGTTTCAAATTTGTCTACCGGCAAAATACCGGTCGGCAGGGCAGAGGTACGGACGATAGTCGCTCTGGCAGAGCTGGCTGGTTGCAGTTTGGATGAACTGATTTTAAGAGGGGAGAGTGTAGAAATGATTAAAACTGGCATTAAAACTTTGGACTTATTTGCGCCAATTGCAAAGGGCGGAACTGTTGGGCTGGTTGCACGGCCGGGAATGGGTCAATTAGTTGTACTTGCAGAGATGCTCTACCGACTGAAAAGTGAAGGCTATGTTACAATTCTCATAAAACCGAAGGGGAATCACCCTGAGCTTGACGATATTCTGAATGACGTCGATTACGTTACAAACAATATCGAAGAGACATATAAGGTAATGTTAAAAGAAGGTACAGAGAAAGATTACGTACTTACAGCCGACAGATCCTATGTAATATCAGGTGAAATGTTCACATTACAGGAAACTTTCGATAACAAAGGAATCAGCCAGGTAACGACATTCCTGATGGATTTGAAAGGAGAGGCTGTCGATGAAGACCTTCCGTATGGCCCTCTTGATACTTTATGGCAATTCGATGCCGACCTTGCAGCACGTCATAAATACCCTGCAATCAACCCAATCTACTCAACATCCTCCATCCTAGAGGGATCATATTTAGACCCTGTACACCATAGCATTCAACAAAGAGCGCAAAAGCTTTTACGCAGGTACAGAGAATTGCGGGCGATCGTCAATGTACATGGCATCGAACGCCTTCCAGCTGCTGAGTCGCAAATTTATCAGCAAGGCGAGAAATTGGAGGCATATTTGACGCAGCCTTTCTTTGTAGCGGAAGCATACACTGGCAAGAAGGGAGAAGAAGTAAAACTCGAGGAAACGCTAAACGATGTGAAAAGAATCCTTGAAAATCCTTCTAGTATTTCCGAAGCCAAAGAGCTTAATTTTATAGGCAATTTAAATTGATGATGCAGGCCCAATCATTTGATTGGGCTTTTCCTGTTCCATTCCTTTTGGAATATTAATATTTGAATCAGTCCATCTTAATAGAGATATTAATCAGGGAAGGTGGAAGGAGCACTTTGAACAGGAACAAAAAACATTATATGCCGTTTTTCATCCTCCTTTTCATCCACACTTCTTTAATGATCTATGCATTCAACAAGAATAAAGACCGAAAGAGGATGCTCATCACTCTTTTATCGGGTATGGGTCTTTGTTTTATTTTTGAATACTTCATTTTGAGTCTCTTTAAAGCTTATCGCTACAAGCCTAAATTGTTCAAAAATAAGGATTTGGACAATTTTTTTGGTGCAATTATGTCCCAGGCAGTTTTTGTTCCATTCACCGCCATTTTTATAACAGCTTTCAAAATTGGTTGGAAAGGAAAAGTCTTATTCGCTTTTTTTTTCGGACTAATCGAGAAACTTTTCTTATTTATGGGTGTCCATAGAAATAATTGGTGGAAGACGAGATATACTGTTACCCTCATGCCGCTTTTTTTTTACATAAATGATTTTTGGTATCAACAACTTCGAATTGGAACACCTATTTTTCATTTTGGCTCATTATTCCTTGGCATCCTGGTCAATGGGCTGAACCTAATGTACTCCATGTCGATACTAAGAAAGTTCAGATTTGGTTTTGAACGATGGCATAGCTGGAAGGAACACTTTAAGGTAGCACCAATCTATTCATTTATTCTATCAATGGCAACAACATTAATTATTAAACATGACAGTGGATGGAAAGGAATTTTACAGGCTTTCAGTTTCACTAAGGTTATGGATGTTCTGGTCATGAAAAGTGGAATTGCCAAAAGAAATTTCCGCCATTTTATTATTAATAATTCAATTCATTTTTTCATGATTTTTTGGGCTGCTTTATTAAAAAAGTGGATATATAAAGACCTGCGAAAGCAAAAGGGAACTGCTGCTGAAGTTGAAAAGTAAAAGAGCCGGCATTCAATGCTGGCTCTTTCATAATCAATAGCGACCCACTTGAAGCTGTTTATATACCTCTTCGCGCACTTCCTGCAATGTGCTGGGATCAAGCAGCTTACTGGTGCTTATTCTTAAATATGTCTGCTCATCAATAGTGCCTTCCTGCTGCAGCTTATCGAGATGTGGCAGACGGAAGTTCCCAATAGGCAAATAGGCAAGGTACATATTTTCGCCATTCTGTTTTAAAGATATTTTGATACCTTTAAGAACGGGAAAAAAATAAGATGAATAATCTTGCTCAATAACCAGGTCCTCCTTTAACGCATTCTTAATATATGGCAAAGTAGTCGGCATTGAGATAAAGTAGATCATTTGGTCATAGGAATAATGCAATTCTGATACCTTGAACCCATAATGTGCAGTAACCCGGTTGGAATAATGCTTTTGTGAAAGATTATATAAGGGCCTGCTTGTCAAAGCGGAAGCCATGAAAAAGAAAAGGGTAGCAAGAATAAATGCCAGTTCAATCAATGTTCACAAACTCCTTAAAAGAAACTACCGTATTTTTACCTACGCTTTTAGCTTTGTATAGTGCCTGGTCAGCAGCTTCTATCAATTCATTTTTAGTGGTTATTTCCGAATGGTCTGTACAGGCTATTCCGATACTTACTGTTAATGTGCCATTGGGCTGTGTCTTTTCACCAGGAAAGCTTGCTTTCTCTACATTCGAACGAATTGTTTCAGCTATTACTTCGGCTTGGTTAAGAAGGGTGCCAGGCAATAGGACTACAAATTCTTCTCCCCCGAATCGGAAGGAAAAATCATCAGGTCTTAATGAATTAACAATGACTCTTGCCAGCTTCATCAACACTTCATTTCCAAGTAGGTGGCCGTTTTTGTCATTGAAAACCTTAAAGAAATCGATATCAAAGATGATTAACGAAAGGGGACTGTTCCGATTTCCTTCAACCGGGAAGTGTTCATTAAGAATTGTCTGGAATGCCCGTTGGTTGAGAAGACCTGTCAATCCATCGCGTAAAGCCATTTCCTCAATTTGCTCATAAAGGTTAGCATGGTCAAGTGCTATCGCAGCCTGGTTCGCCAGAGGAAGGATATTTTCAGTATCCATCAAGGTAATCGGTCTCTTATTTACAATATTATCAATCAGCAGGATACCGATATTCTTACCCTGGTTAATCAAGGGGATCACCGCAAACTCCTCGGTTTGGAACAAGTCTTTAATTAAAACCTGTGACATATCCTCTTTTGCGATGCTCTTAACAATAACTGGTTTTTGACTTGATAAAGCTAGCCCAAAGACGTTATGTTCATCAATTGGTATATCCAATGAACGTAAAATAGCATTCAACTCCGGGTCGGTAAAATTGCTGTCAAAGTTATGTTCAATTAAATCACTGAGTTTTAGTCTGTCTTCTGAAATCTTTTCCCACACTTCATAGCCCTTCTTCACATCCATAGGGCCGACACCAACGATCCCCTTAAGGGACTTAGTTTCATTGGAGGCAAGAAAAATCATCGCTCTGTTAAATCCAAGGCCATGGCCAGCGGTTACAGATGTCAAGATCACTTTCAAAAGCAAATCCTGCTGAAGAGTCCCCTGCATCGTTGTGCTCACTTCACGAAAGACCTGTAAATGCTTAGATTGCTCCATGAGCATGTACATCCAGCCATGGTGCTCTCTCTTTTTCTTGAGTAAATATTGTGAAATGTAGCCGGCGCACGTCCCGATTACCAAATAAACGGGGAGAACCTCCAAAGGAAAGCCTCCTGTATGTAAATAAACGATAAGAACACTAAGAAGGACTGCCATTAAACCCCAAATTAATTTAAAAGAATAACCCGCAGTAGCAATAAATAAAAGAATAGTCCAGCTTACTTGATTACTTCCATAAAAATAAACTGCAGTCTCAACCAGGATCAATGATGCAGCAGAGAAAATCAGTTGGTTTAAAAAAGCGCTTACATGAAATCTCAATAAATTTGCTGTCAGTGATATTCCGACAGCTGCAATGATTAATAAAAAAATTGCGTTCAGCTTGCTCACTCCTAAATTTGAATCATACTTCTATTTTACTATTTTTTTGTAAAATAGATAGGATGTTTTTATAGGGTTGTTGTTATCAGCAATCTCTTCCGACAACAATGCTTAAAATTCACCATTCATCTTTAACAGAGGCAAAATATTAAAATAAATATCGGCAAGTTAAGGAAAGATATAGTTATCATCAGTGAATTGGGGTGTAAAAATGGAGGACAAGACTAAAATCCACCTGACTGCGGCAGAAATGTCTAGTTTGTGGTCGCAATATATAAATGACACAGTCTCTGTTTGTGTTTTGAGTTATTTTTTGAACAACATAGACGACAAAAAGGTAAAGGAAATCGTTGAGTTTGCTCTCGGCGCATCACAAAAAAACATTTCTCATTTAAAAGAGATTTTCGATCGTGAAGATTTTCCCTACCCAATGGGTTTCACAAAGAAAGATGTGAATATTCATGCTCCGCGGCTGTTTTCCGATACATTCGTAATGATGTATTTAAGGCATATGTCCATTCTTGGAATGGCAGCAAATATTGCGGCAATCGGTCTTGGAACGCGGCCTGATGTAATTAACTTTCATAAAAGTGTCTTGAAATCTGCGATTGGACTGCAGGATTTGACAAGGGAGGCAATGCTGGAGCAAGGGACATACATAAGACCACCATTTATTTCAGTCCCAGATAAGGTTGACTTTGTTGAGAAGCAAAAATTCCTTTCGGGAATCAAAAGCAGGAGACGGGCACTTACCTCAGTAGAAATAACGCATTTGTTCATGAATATACAAACCAACCAAATAGGAAAGGCACTGATCATGGGCTTCATCCAGGTGGCCCAGGACAAAGAGGTCAAGGAATATTTGCAGAGAGGAAAGAAAATCGCTCAAAAACACGTTGATTTATTCAGTGATATCCTTAAGAACAACGATATTCCGGCCCCCCTGTTTTGGGATTCAGCTGTAACAGACAGTACTACACAGGTATTTTCAGATAAACTGATCTCATTCCATGTCTCAGCAATGATCGCCGCAGGGATCGGGAATTATGGTGCCGCAATGGCAGCAAGTCCACGCAAGGATATTGGGCTGAAGTATGCTTCACTGATTCCTGAAATTGCACTATATGCAGAAGATGGTGCCAATATCATGATCAAAAACTCATGGTTGGAGGAACCTCCGATGGCTGACGACCGGGACCAGCTGTCCGGGTTGACATAAAGGAATAAAAATAGGGTGTCCCAATAGCATTTTGGGACACCTTATTTTTTGTTGTTTATGAAATTATAAAAGCATTATTGTATGGATAACTACATGTGGGTGTCTTAATCCAGCTACAGCGCTTGTCGGGGCTGAACGAGGCGCTTGCGCTTTTTGTTCTATGATGTATTACTAATAGGGACGAGTTCCCTCAGCTTATTTTGCATTTTGCAGATCTGGAAACTTAACTGGTATATCAATTGATAATTGATCACGGTATGAACGGTACGCTACCACAGTGTGATTATGGGAATGTACATCAAGCTGCAAAATCTTTGAATTATTTGTCTCTAGATAGTATCTCATTTTACCCTGGACGAGTTCATAAAATGATAAAGTCATCCCTAGATAATCTTTCTTTACAATTTTTACATCAGGGTGACTCCTGACGAAATCGGCTATTTGCTGAACAGATGCTGACGAGGTCCCTGTGATGGAATAAAGGGTTTCTTTCGCGTGACCAAATGCCTGATTCAAAGTCATTTTAGCTTTATTAAGCAAATTATTAAACGATTTGTTCATTTTCATTCCTCCATCTAAGCATTTTTAAAAGTCTGTTGTTAATATACCCCGGATATCAAAGGGAATCCTTTTGAATGCGTAATTTTCTTTTAAAATACCACCTTAAAACCGGAGGAACTACAAAATAAATGAAAAATAACCTAAATAGCTGAAAGCCTGAAACAATTGATAAATCAGCATTTACCTCATGTGCGATTATCCCCATTTGATCCATTCCGCCTGGTGCCAGACTCAGAAAACTTGTAACTATATTGATGTTTAAAGCGTCTGATAAAAAGATACTTAACACCAAAGATCCGATTACAAGCAAGAAACCACTTAACAAAGCGAGAATGATGGTGGATGCTTTCTTCTTTAATTTCTCAGGTTTTAGTAACATACCAATATAGCCGCCTATCATCAGTTGTGAAGCATCCAGTACTGAGCTTGGCAGAGTTGGACCTGTATAGCCAGAATAAGTCAGTATGGCAGTTCCTAATAATGGACCAAGTAAAAATGGAGTAGGCAAACTCAGTTTCTTGCCAATAATCACTCCAAGGATACATACTATAGAAAATATAAAGGTCATAACTGGGTCAAAAATGAATGGGTCTGAGCCTGCTAATTCTTTCTTCATATGACTGATATCGAAAATTGGCCCGAATATGATAAAAGGAACGACAAAAACAATCATCATTAACCTGGATATCTGAAGGAAGGTAACCGTTGTGACATCAATCTCCTTCATTTCTTCTGCAAAAATGATCATTTGTGATAACCCGCCTGGAATGCTGCCAGTCAATACTGTAGGATAATCAACACCGGACAGCTTTGAAATAACCTTAGACATCAAGGCAGCAGAGGCTACCAGGAGCACCGTCATGATCAGCATTGCCGGGAGGTTTTCTATGATATTTTCAACAGAGGAGCTTGTAAAGGAAAGGCCGATTGAATAACCAATGAGTATTAACGCGGTATCTCTCAAGGCCCTCGGCCAATATAATGTTAATCCTTTGAAGCGATCAGCAATCAGAATCGCTGACATTGGTCCGAGTAGCCATGGAACCGGAATTGATAAGAATGAAAACACCAAACCACCAGACAAAGCGATCAAAAATGCAAATAAAAATGATCTTGTATTTACGTTTAATTTCAATGCTGCACCTTCTATGATATTTTTCGCCATCCAAATAGTGGCAATACCATCCTAGCATATTATTTTTACCAGTTGGAAGTAATATCAGACTTACACTGGTTTATTCGTTTTTAAGTATCTATCAAGGAAAAAGGAGATGGTTTAATGAATCAGGTAATCAATAGCTTTGAAGAATTAAGGACATTGTTCGGGGAGCCTAGTGAGCTGGCCAAAAGGAAGGTCATATCTTTCGTAGACGAACACTGCCGCAACTACATAGACCATTCACCATTTCTAGTCTTATCCACCTCTGACGAAAACGGATACACAGACGCTTCCCCGAGGGGAGATGCACCTGGTTTTGTGCTTGTTCTGGACAAAAACCGAATTGTGATTCCAGACCGTCCCGGTAACAAGAGAATGGACTCATTGAAAAACATCTTATCCAATCCAAGGGTAGGTTTGCTATTCATTATACCTGGGATGGCTGAAACGTTGAGAGTGAATGGGAAGGCCAATTTGACTCGGGAGCCAGAGCTACTAGAAAGGATGAAAGCCGGCGGGAAGAATCCGCTGCTTGGAATCGTAGTAGAAGTAGAGGAATGCTATATACAGTGCGGAAAAGCGTTGAAGCGGTCCGGCTTATGGAATCCTGAAAGCTGGGCCGATACATCTGATTTGCCATCGGGTGCAGAAATCTTGGCAGCACACGCCAAGCTTCCTGGATCCTCAGAAGCTGATATACAGAAGAGGTTGGAAGAAGGATATAAAAATAGACTTTATTGAAAAGATACCAATAATTAAGCCATTATGAGAGAGGTTCGCAAGGTATAAGGGAGCATTTAGTCATAAAAGAGACCCTTATACGGGAAGTTCACTACCTCTAAGGTGCATTTAGTCGTTAAAGAGGCCCTTATGAGAGAAGTTCCCTACCTATAAGGGCCCATTTAGTCATAAAAGAGGCCCTTATGCGGGAAGTTCACTACCTATAAGGGTGCATGTATAACAAGTCTCATTATTAAGTGAACAAAGCTGCCAAAAGGCAGCTTTATGTCTTGATAAGGTTTACGATTTTTTTGATATTCTGCTTTGTATGACTTCGTTCAACCGGTCTGGGTAGTTGGTAAACATCCCTGTGGCTCCCCAATCCAAAAGCATGTTCATATCTTCCTTTTCATTGACTGTATAAGGGAAAACCATTAAACCAGTATCTGTGACCTTCTTAATATATCCGGGACTAACTGCCGTATAATGCAATCCAACTCCAACTGCATATTCTTTGATTTTGCTTACTTCAGTATCGGTGATGATTGCTGGAGCGTAGTAGGACAACAGCTGGACCAATGGAATCGACTCATCTAATTGGTGGACTTTCTTCAAACTGTCTACACTGAATGATTGAATAATAACATTTCCGAATGTCTGATGGGCCCCGATGAGATTGTATTCATTCAGTATATTTATTAGCTTTTCTTCCATTCCAGGATAGACTTCAGGCGATTTGGTTTCAATGAAAAACTTGGAGTCTGGACCGAACCGATCAAGCACCTCACGAAGGGTAGGGATTTGTAGCCCCAAATACTCGGTACTCATTTTTTCAGGGAAAGCCTCATTAAACCATGAGCCTGCATCAAGTTTCTTTATTTCCTTTAGAGTAAGGCTTTTGACCAGACCCTTTTTCTCCGTAGTCCGGTCAATTGTTTCGTCATGCAGCGCAATTAATTCTCCATCTTTCGTCATTTGAAGGTCGATTTCAATGTAATCGCCATTCATGACATTCCCTAGTTCATAGGCCTGCAATGTATGTTCGGGGGCATGGCCTGAAGCACCACGATGAGAGATATTGATTGCCTTTATTTGCGCGTAATCCGAGGAGATCTTCGCTACTGCAAAATCTGATGATGCTCCTGATAAGTATATGGTCAATGCTGCGATTGCCATCCAGCGAATATATCTCACCATCTCCAATTTCCCTCCTAAGAGTATTTCTTACATTGCATAATGGAGATTTATAAAAAACGGGTGGCTCTTAAGTGTGAATATTATTTACATCTTTACAAGTTATATGTCAGTAAAAAAGAAAACTACTTCCAAACCTTCCACCAATTGCGTTTTGTTTGTTTCGAAGCTGCGGTCTCCCTGAAGCTATCGACCATATTTTTAAACATTTCGTCACGCTGTCTGATCTCCCGGCGTAACTCTTCACGTTCACTTTGAAGGGTGCGGACAAAATAATCTCGTTCCTGATTGATGACCTGGTTTAAATTAGAGAGCTCCTGATTAGTTGTCTCACGACTATTTGAAACATAGTCCGCAAGTATTTTAAACTCTTCGGAAACTGTCTCGGTTGTCTCATTCAGGCGTTTTGCCAAAAGTGATAATTCCTTATTTGTACCGGATGACAGCTTATTGACCGTGCTTTCTAGTTTTACAATTTTTTCATTCGTGCCTTTTGAAGTTTTAGTCAAATTAGATGTCAAAGATGCAAATCGTTCGGAAGTGCCCTTCGAGACATTCGAAAGACTGCCGGATAGTGCATTTATTTTTTCGGAAGTACCTTTTGAAACCTTCGCAACACTTTCGGTCAGCTTCGTTATTTTCTCAGTCGTACCCTGTGAAGCTTTGGTTACAGAATCTGAAAGCTTGCTGAACATTTCTGTCGTACCTTTAGAAACTTTTGCAAGATTGGTACTGATTTCGGAAGTGCCTTTCGAAACATTCGTAAGCTCTGAAGATATGGTTCCGAGACGTTCGGAACTTTCTTCCGAGCTTTTGGCAACTGTTTCAGAAAGTACCAAAATTTGTTCATTTGTTTTTTCTCCTGTTTTATAGATAGAATCGGAAAGGGTTTTTACTGTTGTAAAAGTACCTTTGGAGATTTCTTTTTTTACTTCCTCCAGAACTTCCTTTCGAATGCCGTTCCTGATCTCTGCTTTTACCTCTGCAAGCAAGGACTCCTTATATTGTTCCATTGCCAACATAAAAGTATCATAATCATTTGGGCTGCCTGCCGGAGAAGTGGCTGGCATATTCGATTTTACCGTAAGGCTGTTTTCCTGTGGTGATTGATCGGAAACCGCATCAGAACTCAAATGCCTCTGTAAGAGATCACGAATCATTTCCTTGCTTAGATTTTTATCACGCATTTGTTTGATCTTTATCAATTGGTCTATTTCAATATCCGTATAAAATCTTGCACCTTGTTTCGTTCTTGGAACGATCAATAATCCTGCAAGATCTTTTTCCCATTGTCTAATGGTGCCGGACGGAACATTTATTTTCTTGGACACCTCTTTGATTGTGTATGCCTTCATGAATTGAGTGTCAGTCATCATGCACATTCCTTTCTGTTTTGGTTTATGATAAATTCGATGTCCTATTACAATTCAGCAAGAACATTCCTGTTTTCCTGCATGGTGACAAAAGCTCTCAAAAGTAGTGGAGTTTCAGCATAACAATCAGAAATCATACAGTTTTCGCTATCTAGGTTTAGGAAAATGATGATTTGTCGTGATGAAATCCTTTTTTTGATTTACAATAGTCATGTAGGCCAATATTTAGGCTAAGGGGGATTAAAAAGTTACAAGAAGATTGTCGGAAAATGATTGCCCTCAATACATAATTTTAGATTAATTACGAATATTTCACGCTTTTTGGAGGGGTAGAACAAATGTCTGAGGTTAAGGTCCGTATTGAAAAGGATTTTCTGGGTACGAAGGAAGTTTTAGCGGATGCGTATTATGGCATTCAAACTTTAAGGGCTGTTGAAAACTTCCCGATAACTGGGTATAGAATACATAGTGAACTTATAAAGGCAATGGCCATGGTGAAAAAAGCTGCGGCTCTTGCCAATATGGAAACAGGAAGGCTTTACGGCGGCCTTGGAGAAGTCATTGTAAAAGCGGCTGATGAAATTATCCAGGGGCAGTGGCATGAACAGTTCATCGTTGATCCAATTCAGGGAGGAGCTGGGACCTCCATCAACATGAACACGAATGAAGTAATTGCGAACCGCGCGCTGGAATTGCTTGGTGAGAAGAAAGGGGATTATTTCACATTAAGCCCCAATTCTCATGTGAACATGGCTCAATCGACGAATGATGCATTTCCTACTGCGATGCACATTTCTGTGCTATCCCTTTTGGACAAGCTATTGGATACCATGCAGATCATGCGCGATGTTTTTTCCCAGAAAGCAAGGGAATTTGATGCTGTCATAAAAATGGGCAGGACGCACTTACAGGACGCTGTACCAATCCGTCTCGGCCAGGAATTTGAAGCATATACAAGGGTGATTGAACGCGATATTGAAAGAATTAAGCATACTCGCGGCCATCTCTTCGAAGTGAATATGGGAGCAACCGCCGTGGGGACCGGGCTTAATGCCAATCCTAAATACATCAAAAATGTTGTCCGCCACCTTTCTGAAATAAGCGGATATCCATTGAAGAATGCTGATCATTTAGTGGATGCGACACAAAATACCGATGCTTATACAACCGTATCTGCGGCCTTGAAGGTTTGCATGATGAATATGTCGAAAATAGCCAACGACTTACGACTGATGGCGTCAGGTCCTCGAGTGGGCTTCAACGAGATTCTCCTTCCTTCAAGACAACCAGGCTCATCCATCATGCCTGGCAAGGTGAATCCGGTTATGCCTGAGGTCATCAACCAGGTTGCTTTCCAGGTTATTGGAAACGACCATACAATCTGTCTTGCTTCCGAAGCGGGCCAGCTCGAGTTGAATGTCATGGAACCAGTCCTTATTTTCAACTTGATCCAATCAATCAGTATCATGAACAATGGGTTCAAGGTGTTTACTGACCATTGTCTTGTCGGGATTGAAGCGAACAAAGAGAAACTCGAGAAGGATGTTGAGAGGAGCGTAGGCATCATTACTGCTGTCAACCCGCACCTGGGTTATGAAGCAGTTTCAAGGATAGCTAGAGAAGCGATCCTGACAGGAAAGTCAGTTAGGGAACTGTGTCTTGCCTATGATGTTCTGACAGAAGAAGAGCTCGATTTAATCCTGAATCCATATGAAATGACAAACCCTGGGATTGCAGGGGAAGAGCTGTTAAATAAAGATTAATTTACAAAAGCCGTTGTCATATGACAACGGCTTTTGAATTGCCTGATCTCATTTGAACTCCGAATTCTTATGCATAATTACAACAAACCGAGCTTCTTCAAGCCATTGTAAATTCCTGAGTCAGTAACATCTGTCGTTCTATGCTTCGCATGCTTGAACAAGTCCGGATGGGCATTCCCCATGGCAAATCCTTCTCCAGCGAATGAAAGCATTTCTTTGTCATTCATCCCGTCCCCGAAGGCAATGGAGCTTTCACGTTCTATTCCCAGTTTTTTTAACAAGAATTGAATGCCAACCCCTTTATTTACCTTATCACGGATAACATCGTAGCAATGCTGCATACCCTCAACATTGACCTGTGACAAATGTATTCCATCATTTAATTCATAGTGTTCTTCTCCATTATTTCCGGTTGTGATAATCGTCATGCCGAGAATATCTTCGATGACTTCCTCTGAAAAAATCTCATTCTGTCGTAAATGGAATTGCTGAAGGAAAGTTTTAACCAAGTCCGAGTCCAAGTCTGTTAAATAATTTTTTGTATTGGTATACAAGACCAGCTTATGATTATGTTTTTTTGCAACATCCAGGATGTATTTTACATCATTTGCATGCATTGGTTCAGCAAAGATTGTTTCCTCTTCATATATGCCCAAAGCACCGTTGTATCCTATATAGGAGGAAATGTTAAGTTCTTCCCCAAGCCCTTTGATCTCATGAATCGGGCGTCCCGTGGCCAGAACGACCTCAATATCTTGCTTCCTCATTTCACTGATGGCGATCTTAGTGGAATCCTCAATAGTATCATCAGGAGTTAAAATTGTTCCATCTATATCTAAGAATAATATCTTGTAGTTTGGCATAAGCTGTGCTCCTTAAATTGTTGTTTTTTTTAGTGTGACATATCGATGGCAAAGTAATCAAATATTTGATTAACCCTTATCACAACTGGCTTGTTTAATGTAAATGTCTAAGGGGTAAACTTTTATTAAGAATACAGCGAAAGGAGACGTTCCTTATGTTGTGGACGATAGCGAGTATATTACTGGTGCTCTGGTTATTAGGACTGATTTTCGAAATCGCCGGCGGCATCATTCACATTCTGCTCATCATCGGTATTATCTTGATTGCGTATAAAGCGTTCAAAGGCCGGGCGACAGGATCATAATCTGATTGAAAGAGCAGCGGTATTCGGTCGCTGCTCTTTCATTTTTATAAAGCCTTGGTTTCGAACTGTAACGGAAAATTGTAACCTTGTTGTTTCGGCAAGTTAATAAATATACTGCGATAAAAAAGTCGTTTTCTTTCTTTTATCGTGCTATTCATAATAAAATAAAATACATACTAAAACAGGGAGAGTGGATGTCCAATAGTGAATATAAACCAGATTTCAAATACTTTATTGGGGCGGACACCCTCAATTTTGGGTCAAGAGAAATTCATCAAATTCGCAGTATTGCTGCCGTTAGTTGAAGTTAATGGTGATGTCCATATTTTATTCGAGGTACGTTCCCTTAAGATGAGAAGACAGCCAGGCGAAGTATGTTTTCCAGGCGGGAAAATCGAAAAGGGAGAGGATCCTCAAGAGGCAGCAGTCAGAGAAACCTCAGAAGAACTCGGCATAAAGGAAAGCGAGATCCTCGATGTTTTTCCATTGGATTACATGGTTTCCGCATTCGGAACGATCATATATCCTTTTGCTGGAAGAATCAGTAATCTAAACACCATCATTCCTAATGAAGCAGAAGTAGGAGAGGTATTCACAGTACCTCTGTCCTTTTTTAAAAAGAACCAGCCTGACAGTTATAAAATCAATTTTCAAGTGGAACCAGAAGATGGATTTCCTTTCGATCTGATCATTGGAGGCGAGAATTACAATTGGCAGACTAGAAAAATGGATGAATATTTCTACAGAACGAACGGAAAGGTGATTTGGGGACTAACAGCCAAGGTCCTGACCCACTTTATTGAATTGATGGAGCAACATAATCTCAAAGAGTAGGAGCGCATATATTTGCGCTCTTTTCTTCTGCCCATAAACCATTATCTTAAAAAAACGGTTTAAAAAACTCCCACGGGTACAGGGAAATGACTTTTAAATCTCATTTATTAATATTTTAGTAAATTGCATGTCAATAATACTATTGAATGAATAATATTATTGACAGTTTACTACCAGTGTCAAATCTCCTATTTCCTTGTAATAACAGAAATTAATTGGAAAAAAGGTTGCGGTTGGTAGATTTATTATTTATAATTTTAAGATAATTATTCATAGAAAGTTGGGTAAAAATGAAACTATACATATCAGTGGACATGGAAGGGATTACTGGTCTGGTCGACCATACCCATGTTGACTCTACAAAGCACAATTACGATCGAGGCAGGAAAATCATGACACAGGAAGCGAACTATGTAATTGCGAAAGCATTTGAGACTGGCTGCCAGGAAGTCATCGTCAATGATAGCCACTCCAAGATGAACAACCTTTTAATAGAGGATCTTCATCCGGAAACACAGTTGATTACCGGGGATGTAAAGCCATTTTCCATGGTTCAGGGGTTGGATGACAGCTTTGGTGGAGCAGTATTTGTCGGCTACCATGCCAGGGCATCGATGAGCGGAGTGATGTCGCATTCGATGATTTTCGGCGTTCGCCATATGTGGATCAATGATGTTCAAATAGGAGAGCTTGGATTCAACGCTTACGTAGCAGGTCATTATGGGGTACCTGTTATCATGGTGGCAGGAGACGATGGGGCTGCCCGTGAAGCAGAGTCATTGATCCCTAACATTACAACTGCCGTAGTTAAACAGTCAATTTCAAGGTCCGCGGCAAAATCTTTAACACCAGTTAAAGCGGGTGAACTGCTTGCAGAGAAAACTGAGTTGGCTATTAAAAATAAGGATGAAGTGAAACCGCTTACTCCTCCTGAGAACCCTGTGTTAAGAATTGAATTTTCCAACTATGGACAGGCAGAGTGGGCAAACTTGATGCCTGGAACAGAAATTGAAGAAGGGACCACAATTGTCCGCTACCAGGCTAAGAACATTCTAGAAGCCTATCAAGCTATGCTTGTGATGACAGAACTCGCAATGAGGACGACTTTTTCATAGAATGTTTTTCATTCACCTTAAGAACTGACATAAAGACATGATAAGGATGTGAGTTAATGCTCCATTACATACTCAAACGACTGGGCTCGATGGCGGTCACCTTGCTGGTCATCATCACACTGACCTTCTTCTTGATGCACTCAATTCCTGGTTCTCCTTTTAACGAGGAGCGGGCGACGAGCGAAGCAGTCCAAAAGAACCTTGAAAGTTTCTATCATCTGGATGAGCCATTATACGTTCAATATTTTATATACTTAAAATCGGTCGCGACATTCGATTTTGGGCCTTCTATCAAAAAGTCCTCACAGACTGTAAACGAAATGCTTGGAAGGGGATTCCCTGTTTCATTTGAACTGGGGATGATCACGTTGATCGTCGCGATTTTTTCTGGCATTCTTCTGGGAATCATTGCGGCACTTCGCCATAATGCCTTGATTGATTATCTTGCGATGACAGTAGCGGTAGTCGGTATTTCGGTTCCAAACTTTGTCTTGGCAACCTTGCTGATTCAGCAGTTAGCAGTAACCTGGGAGATCCTTCCGGTTGCTACCTGGACGAGTCCGAAGCATATGATTCTGCCGACTCTGGCACTTGCTACCGGGCCTATGGCAATCATCGCACGTTTGACGAGATCAAGTATGCTCGAAGTCTTGACACAAGACTACATACGGACAGCAAAGGCAAAAGGGCTGTCACCTGTAAAAATCGTCTTCAAACATGCTTTAAAGAATGCATTACTGCCAGTTGTCACGATTCTTGGCTCATTGGCAGCTAGTATACTCACAGGAACTTTCGTCATTGAAAAGATCTTTGCGATTCCAGGCATGGGCAAGTACTTTGTCGAAAGTATCAACCAACGTGACTATCCTGTCATAATGGGAACAACGATTTTTTACAGTACAGTATTGATTATGATGCTTTTCCTTGTAGACCTCGCTTATGGCATTCTTGACCCGAGGATCAAGCTTCATAAAAAGGAGGGAAAATGATGGCTCTGCGCAAACATCAGGAACCACCGGAAGTACCGTCAATTCCTGACGACTGGTTCGTTCCTATAGAAAAAAGTGACTCAGAAGCAGAAGCTGTTGTCAGGCCTAGCCTGTCGTATTGGCAGGATGCATGGAGACGCCTCCTGAAAAACAAGCTGGCCATGATGGGGTTATTCTTCCTATCTGTTTTGACATTCATGGCGATTTTCGGGCCTATCATTTCGCCACACACTGTTGACCACCAGGATTTGGTCAATCAAAATCTTCCGCCGTCAAGTGAGCATTGGTTCGGAACCGATGAACTCGGGCGCGATGTATTTACCCGGACTTGGTATGGCGCACGTATATCATTATTCGTCGGCATTGCTGCAGCATTGATCGATTTTCTAATCGGGATCATTTATGGCGGGATTGCAGGTTATAAAGGCGGCAGGACAGATCATTTCATGATGAGAATCATAGAAGTTCTTTATGGGCTTCCATATTTGCTTGTAGTTATTTTAATCAGTGTAGTGATGGGGCCTAGCCTTGCTACAATCATTTTCGCACTGACGATTACTGGCTGGATAGGGATGGCGCGGATTGTCCGCGGTCAAGTACTGCAGATCAAGAACTATGAATACGTTTTGGCATCTAAAACATTTGGAACGAAAACAGCAAGAATCATCCGAAAAAACCTGCTGCCAAATACGATGGGACCAATCATTGTGCAAATAACACTTTCCGTTCCATCTGCTATTTTTGCTGAAGCATTCCTTAGCTTCCTTGGTTTGGGAATCCAGGCACCGCTTGCGAGCTGGGGATCGATGGCAAGCGATGCTTTGCCGGTTATTTTATCAGGTGACTGGTGGAGGCTGTTTTTCCCAGCATTCTTCATTTCAATGACAATGTTTTCGTTTAACGTTTTAGGTGATGGGCTTCAGGATGCACTAGACCCGAAGCTAAGGAGGTAAGCAACATGGAAAAAGTACTTGAAGTAAAAGACCTTCATGTTTCATTCAAGACGTACGGCGGTGAGGTTAAAGCTGTCCGTGGAGTCACTTTTGATTTACATAAAGGGGAAACTTTAGCGATTGTAGGGGAGTCTGGTTGCGGGAAGAGCGTGACTTCACAAAGTATCATGAGATTGATTCCGGAACCACCCGGTAGGTTTGATGGTGGCTCCATCGTTTTTAAAGGGAAAGATCTGACGAAACTGAAGGATTCTGAGATGCGAAAAATTCGCGGGTCTGATATATCAATGATTTTCCAGGATCCGATGACAGCATTGAATCCGACTTTGACAATCGGGGATCAGCTGACAGAAGGAATTCTCCAGCACATGAACCTGTCAAAGGAGCAGGCCAAGAAAGTGGCGGTACAAATGCTTGACCTGGTGGGAATACCGAGCCCACAAGTCCGCCTGAAACAATACCCTCATCAATTCAGCGGCGGAATGAGGCAAAGGATTGTTATTGCCATGGCGCTAGTCTGCCAGCCAGAAGTTTTAATTGCGGATGAGCCGACAACAGCGCTTGACGTGACAATCCAGGCACAGATTTTAGAATTGTTCCGTGATATCCAGAAAAAAACAGGCGTCTCGATTATTCTGATCACTCATGATTTAGGGGTTGTTGCACAAGTCGCAGATCGGATCGCAGTCATGTATGCTGGTAAAATCGTCGAAACAGGTACAAGGAGAGAGGTTTTTTATAATCCACAGCATCCATATACGAAAGGGTTATTGAACTCTGTTCCGCGACTGGATGTCGACGAGGCGGAGTTGATCCCGATCGCCGGGACTCCGCCTGATTTATTCTCTCCGCCAGTTGGATGTCCTTTTACGGCCCGATGCCCATATGCAATGGAGGTTTGTGACAAAGTCTACCCTTCAGCAACAAAGCTTTCCGACAGCCACGGTGTGGACTGCTGGCTACAGGATGAGCGAGCGCAAAAATTGCTCGCAAACAGATAGTGTTCAAACAGGCTATTGCCTTTTTGATATAATTTTGAGTCAACATAAGGGGGAAACAGAGTGAAAAAGTTATTAACCATGCTCATGGCAGCAATGCTTGTGTTCACGATGGCTGCATGTACCGCCAACGATAATGCAGGTAAAGAAAAAGAAGGAAACGACAGTGGGGAAAAAGGAGAGGAAAAGGTCCTTTACTTAAACAACGGCCAGGAACCAACATCATTTGACCCGCCAATCGGTTTCGATTCTGCATCTTGGAACGCTTTGAACAATCTGATGGAAGGTCTTACACGACTAGGTAAAGATCATCAGCCAGAAGCTGCAACTGCAGAAAAGTGGGATGTATCTGAAGATGGGAAGACATACACATTCCATATTCGTGAAGATGCTAAATGGTCCAACGGTGACGCTGTAACAGCAAAAGATTTCGAATTCGCTTGGAAGCGTCTTTTGGATCCAGCAACTGGATCAGCGGCTGCTTTCCTCGGCTATTTCATTGAAGGCGGAGAGGAATTCAACAGCGGAGAGGGTTCTGCTGACAATGTAAAAGTAAAAGCAGTAGATGACAAGACGTTTGAAGTTACTTTAACAAGTCCACAGGCATATTTCTTAAGTGTCATTGCCAATCCGGCATTCTTCCCGATCAACGAAAAGGTAGCTAAAGAAAATCCAGAATGGTTCTCTGAAGCTGACTCATTCGTAGGTAACGGACCATTTAACCTTGCAAGCTGGGAGCATGACACGAAATTCGTCATGGAAAAGAATGACCAGTATTGGGACGCTGAAAACGTAAACCTTGACCGTGTAGAATGGGCGATCGTTGACGACACAAACACTGAGTATCAAATGTATCAAGCTGGGGATCTCGATGTTTCAGATGTACCTGCTGAACTAAGTGATAAGTTGTTTGAAGAAGGAAAGGTACAGGTTGAAGATCAGGCAGGAGATTACTTCTACCGCTTCAATGTTACAAAAGAACCGTTCCAGAATGTAAATATCCGTAAAGCCTTTGCACTTGCAGTTGACCAGCAGAAGATCGTTGACTTTGTTACAAAGAACAAGGAAAAAGCTGCTTATGGCTTTGTTTCTCCTGGATTCCAGGATCCATCAGGCAAGGACTTCCGTGAAGTAAATGGAGATTTCAATAAAACGGATGTAGAAGAAGCGAAAGCACTGTTGGAAAAGGGAATGGAAGAAGAAGGGTACACTGAACTTCCTGAAGTTACACTGACATATAGCACAAGCGATGTACACAAAAAGATCGCTGAAGCTTTACAGCAAATGTTCAAAGAAAACTTAGGTGTTGAAGTCAAGCTTGCGAATATGGAATGGAACGTATTCGCGGAAGAACAGAAAGCACTAAAGCACCAGCTTTCCCGCAGTTCATTCCTTGCTGACTATGCTGATCCAATCAACTTCCTGGAAAACTTCCAGACTGGCCACTCCATGAACCGTACTGGCTGGGGCAATCCGAAGTATGATGAACTGATTAAGCAGGCAAAAAATGAATCTGATGAAGCAAAACGTTTTGAATTAATGTATGAGGCAGAGAAGATTTTGTTTGAAGAGGCACCAATCTTCACTGTTCACTTCTATAACCAAGTATATCTTCAAAATGAAGCAGTAACAGATGTCGTCCGCCATCCGGTAGGATACCTTGAATTAAAGTGGGCAGATAAGAAGTAGTAATTCTAAGAAAGAGGTGTTCATCTTGGAACACCTCTTTTTTACTAGTACATACCATTTAAAAATATCCTTAATACATATGAATCTTCTTTTTGGGGCAAAGCAGGCCAGTTGCTTTTACCCAAAATGGTCCGGGAACTGAATTTCGGGCAGAGCAGGGCATCTGCTTTTACCCAAAATGGTTTGGGAACTGAATTTAGGGCAAAGCAAGGCATCTGCTTTTACCCAAAATGATTCGTGAACTGCATTTAGGGCAAAGCAAGACATCTGCTTTTACCCAAAATGGTTCGGGAACTGAATTTCGGGCAGAACACGGTATCTAACTTTATCACATGCGCTCTTAAAGTAGTCGATAAAATAATTATGTCAACTTCAAAAAACGATAATAAAAGGGAGTCGATTGAAATGACAATGAAGCCCAATCGTCTGAAAAAAGGGGATACCGTTGCGGTCATAGCGCCAGCGAGTCCGCCTAATAAAGAAAACCTTAAGAGAGGCTTAAAATTCGTTGAAGATTTAGGACTTAATTATAAACTAGGGAAATCATTGTACTCTGAATATGGTTATCTGGCCGGTAATGATGAGGATAGATTAGCCGACCTGAATGAAATGTTCCTCGATGACGAAGTAAAAGGAATAATCTGTGCTGGCGGCGGTTATGGCACAGCGCGACTTGCGTCAGCGATAGACTATGATGTTATTAAAGATAATCCTAAAATCTTTTGGGGCTACAGCGATATTACATTCTTGCATACTGCAATCAGGCAGCAGACAGGACTGGTAACTTTCCATGGTCCAATGCTTGCTTCGGATATTGGAAAAGAAGGGGCTAATCAAATTTCCAAGGATACTTTCCAGCAATTGTTTACACCAGCAGAGCTAAATTATTCTTCTGAGCTTTCGCAAATTGAAGAGCTGGTACCCGGCACTGCTAAAGGATCATTAGTTGGCGGAAACCTCTCGCTTCTTTCAAGCTCTATGGGCACACCATTTGAAATTGATACAGAAGGTAAGATTCTGCTTATTGAAGACATTAATGAAGAGCCACGGGCTGTAGACAGGATGCTGAACCAGCTGTTTATGGCTGGCAAGCTGCAGGAATCAGCCGGGATCATTGTCGGTGACTTTAATAACTGCCTACCAGAAAGAGAACTGTCTTTAACTCTGGAAGAAGTTATAGACCATTACATTAAACTTGCCGGTAAACCGGCTCTCAAAGGATTCAAAATGGGGCATTGCTCCCCTCACATTGGTGTGCCACTCGGGGCGGCTGCATCCATGAATACCAAAGAGAAAAGGTTATTTGTTGAAAGCGGGATCAAATAGAACCAAAGGAGATAAGAGTTATGATTATTGAAAAAATCGAGACATTCCGTAATGCTGTCCCTTTGAAAAAGCCGTTTAAAACCGCACTCCGCACAGTTACTGTAGCTGAAGCCATTTTTGTTAAAATAACCTGTGATAATGGGATTGCCGGCTGGGGAGAGGCACCGCCTACATTGGTCATAACAGGGGACAGTCTCGTAAGTATCGAGAGTGCAATCAATGACGTCATCAAGCCGTTTTTATTAAAAAAGAATCTATTGAACTTTGAAGCTATTTTCCAGGGGTTAAAAACCATCCTTGTTAACAATACCAGCGCAAAAGCAGCCGTTGATATGGCATTGTACGACTGTATCTCGCAAAATTGCAACCTTCCGCTCTATCAATTCCTTGGAGGCTACAGAAACGAGCTTGAAACCGATTTTACCGTTAGTGTGAACACCCCAGAAGAAATGGGTGAGGATGCTGTTGGATATGTCAGCAATGGGTTCAATGTACTTAAGGTTAAGGTAGGAATCGGTGAGATCGAAACCGATATTGCTAGGATCCAGGAAATCCGCAAAAGAATAGGCAATGATATTAAAATTCGGCTCGATGCGAACCAGGGGTGGAAACCGAAGGATGCAATCAGGGCGATCCGAAAAATGGAGGACCTTGGACTTGATATCGAGCTGGTTGAACAGCCAGTTAAAGCAGAAGATCTGGAAGGTTTAAAGCAGGTAACTGATTCAGTCGATACTTTAATAATGGCTGATGAAAGTGTATTTTCACCGAAACAGGCATTTGAGGTGATCAGAAGGAGAAGCGCAGACCTTATTAATATTAAATTAATGAAGTCTGGTGGAATTTATCAAGCTCAAATGATTAACCAAATGGCTGAAACCGCTGGGATAGAATGCATGGTTGGCAGTATGATTGAAACACGGCTGGGAATTACCGCTGCTGCCCACTTCGCAGCAAGCAAGAAAAACATCACACGTTTTGATTTCGACGCGCCATTAATGCTGGCAAATGAAGCGATTTCAGGCGGAATAAAGTATAATGGTAGAAAAATCACACTTCTGGACCAACCAGGTCTTGGAATAGAAAAGGTCCTTTCAGAAGGAGGAATTTCCATTGGAAAGCAATAATATTTGGCTCGTCAATGTCCCTGTAGCAACTTTGTGGACTTCACATGATTCAGCGAGGGAAATCGACAGTGACGCAATTTCCGGTGACCTGAATATAGATACATGGCTTGAAAAGCTTACTTATGAGCCACGACTCCAATTGTGCGATGATAATCTGGTTCAATCACAGGTTTTATTTGGTCAGGAAGTCTTGATCATTGATGAAGTGAAGGAATGGGCACATGTTATTGTACCAGACCAGCCATCAGGAAAAGATCGTCGTGGATATCCAGGGTGGATCCCAAAAGATCAGCTGATTCAACAATCAGATTGGTATATCAAGCAGGGACCTGCAGCTGTCATTACAGCTAAGAAAGCCCTTCTATATTCCGAAAAGAACGAAAAGCTGATGGAATTGAGCTACCAGACCACATTGCCAATCGTGGAGGATATAGTCGATCGAATCCGCGTTAAAACACCAACAGGTATTGGCATCTTAAGAGCTGAGGATGTAACAGTCACACAATCGGATAAGGAAATTTCTAAGAAGAATGGGGCAGCAATCGTGGCTGCTGGCGAGCAATTCCTCGGACTGCCATATCTTTGGGGCGGAATGAGCAGCTATGGCTATGACTGCTCGGGTTTCAGTTATAATATGTGCCTGGCGAACGGCTATACCATTCCGAGGGACGCCCATGAACAGGCTGCTGCGGGCAAAGAGGTACCACTGCCAGACATCCTGCCAGGGGACTTGCTCTTCTTCGCCTATGAGGAAGGAAAAGGCAGCATTCATCATGTCGGTATTTATTATGGTGACGGCAAGCTTCTGCATTCACCGAATACTGGCAAGAATATCGAGATCATTTCTTTAGAAGGTACAAACTACGAAAAAGAACTCTGTGCAGCGAGACGCTACTGGATTGATACGGAGGAATAAATATGGAAAATGAAGTTTTATTAAGTATAAGAGATTTAAAGAAGCATTTTACTATGGGTAAAAAAGAAATCCTTAAAGCAGTAGATGGCATTTCATTCGATATTTATAAAGGCGAGACCTTTGGCCTTGTCGGGGAATCTGGATGCGGAAAATCCACGGCCGGCAGAACAATGATTGGACTTTATGACCGGACAGATGGAGAAGTTGTTTTTAACGGCAAAGACGTGCATTCACTTTCGGAAAAAGAAAAATTTCAGTTCCATAAGCAGATGCAGATGATTTTCCAGGATCCATATGCCTCATTAAACCCACGTTCTACGGTAAAGGAAATTATATCTGAACCTATGGAGGTTCACGGCCTGTTTCCAAAGAAAAAAGAACGCTTGGAACGAATTTATCAGCTCTTGGAAGATGTAGGATTGAATCGTGACCATGCGAACCGTTATCCACACGAGTTCAGTGGCGGGCAGCGTCAGAGAATAGGAATCGCAAGGGCACTTGCGCTTGATCCGGATTTTATCATAGCGGATGAACCAATTTCAGCTCTTGATGTATCAGTCCAGGCACAAGTCGTAAACCTGCTGAAGCGTCTTCAAGAAGAAAAGGGATTGACTTATCTTTTCATTGCTCACGACCTTTCCATGGTTAAGCAAATCAGCGACCGGATCGGAGTTATGTACCTCGGCCAAATTGTCGAGCTCACGGCTAGTAACCAGCTTTACAATAAACCGCTGCATCCATATACTCAGGCATTGCTCTCTGCCATCCCAATACCGGATCCGGATGTGGAGGATAAGCGGGAGCGTATCATCCTGCAGGGAGAACTGCCAAGCCCGATGGATCCTCCGAGCGGCTGTGTCTTCAGAACCAGATGCCAGCACGCAATGGACATCTGTGCCCAGAAGAAACCTGTCTGGCAGGAAATCGATAAAGACCATTATGTTGCCTGTCATTTATATGATGAACATTTAGAAGGAAAAGATAAAAAAGAAATGCTTGTCAATATCAGATAAGGAACAGAATAGCCATGAAAATAGAAGAATTAAGAGATAGACTATCGAATGAACTCGCTGGGTGCAAGGGCCGGGCGAGTTTGTTTTTGGAAATTGAAGGATCAATTATAGAATCTAACAGCAATGTAGTTTACCAGTCTGCCAGTTTGATAAAACTGCCGATATTATTCGAGGCTTTGAGACTGATTGAAGCAGGTAAGCTGCAAAAAGACAAAATCGTGACCATTAAAGAAAGCGACAAAATTGGAGACACGGGAGTTCTCCAGGCTATGAAAGTTAAGCAGCTTACAGTCGAGGATTTGTTGTCACTTATGATCATTGTGTCGGATAATTCGGCTACTAATCTATTGATTGATTTAATAGGGATAAATTCAATCAATTCGACTATATCCATGATCGGAATGAAAAACTCGATATTGCAGCGTAAAATGTTGGATTTCGATGCCATTCAATCCGGACATGATAACTTTACATCCGCAACTGATATCGCATTATGCCTGAAAGAAACTGTTGCTGGAGGGTCTTTAAATAAACACTCGAAAAACACATTCTTTTCGTTGCTCCTGCAACAACAATTCAAAGAAAAGCTGCCATTTTATATGGATGATACTCTATTAAAATTCGGAAATAAGACAGGAGAACTTCCCGGAGTCGAGCACGATTGCGGTATTATATCATACGGTAAGAAGCAGGCATTTATTGTGGTATTGATTGATGGACTTTCAGAACCGGAATCAGGAAAAACGACCATCCGACAGATTGGGAAGCACATAAACCGCTTTATAACAGGTGTTTTGACAAAATCCGACTATACGTGATAGCTTTCGATAGCGAAGTGTTATTAAGTGCTAGCAATCTAATATCATTTCTTTAATGGGGGATTATCGATTATATTCTTAAATATAAAATGAATTTCCTTGAATCAACCAGCTCCATCGTCCGCTAAACGGTGGAGCTTTTGCTTTTCCTACATCGCTTTTTCTATTAATTTTGCTTTTTCCTGATGAAGACTATATTTTAGGGACCATAGTAAGAAAAAGGTTCCGGCAACTAAATACATGATTCCGCCAAACATGCCCACCAATCTAGGATTGAACCATTCCAGGGCAATGCCGGTAAAGAACATGGAGACTCCGATGTAAGTGTTGGACAGCATACTTATAATGCCAAAGTAGATTCCATGCCAATTGGAAGGTATTGTTTCCATTACTACCGTATCAAGAAGGGTGTTACCGACCCCACTGAATATTGCGGTCATGCCTAATAGAACAGCGGTCAGCCAGAAAACTTTGGTCTGACTTATCGTGGTCAAGACAATCCTTCGCCTATGATACATAGGAAAGAAAATTAATTTCTTGTTTAATTTTTTTAAAACTGTATTCATAAAAAGTAAAATGCTATATAATGATTTTCGTATTTCCGAAAATTTGAATTCGAGATGAAAAATGTTTATAGATACAGGGGGAATGATGGATGAAAATGAGAGTTTCCGCAGTTCAATACCATCTTCACACGATCAGGTCGTTCGAAGAGTTTGCTCAGCAGTGTGAGCATTATGTAAAAACAGCACAGGAGTATGGTTCAGAGTTCGTTTTGTTTCCTGAGTTCTTTACTACTCAATTATTATCAATCGGCAGTGAGCAGGGTACGAGGTTGACCATCAATGAACTCCCCGGTTTTACCGAGCAATATTTAAACCTTTTCCAGAGTTTCGCATTGGAAACAGGGATGCACATTATTGGCGGAACACATGTCATTGCTCGAGAAGGAAAGCTCTTTAATGTCGCTCACATGTTTTACCCGGATGGCAGAATCGTCGAGCAGGCGAAGCTTCATATTACACCTACCGAGGTAAATGAGTGGAATATGAGTGCGGGAGAAGGTTTCAGGGTATTTGATACAAAGAAGGGACGCATCGCGCTACTAACCTGCTATGATATTGAGTTTCCTGAAATCGTAAGGATGGCTAAAGCAAAAGGTGCAGATGTCATTTTCGTTCCTTCTTGTACAGATGACCGCCATGGTTTCCATCGTGTCCGCTATACGAGCCATGCACGGGCAATTGAAAACCAGGTCTACGTCGTTTTGACAGGTACAGTAGGCGCATTACCTACAGTTGACTTTATGCGCGCTAACTTTGGCCAGGCGGCAGTGATTACGCCTAATGATATTCCGTTCCCTCCAAAAGGTCTTCAGGTTGAAGGGGAACTTAATGATGACATGATCGTAACTGCCGACCTTGATTTGGAACTATTGTACGAAGTGCGTGAGCGCGGTTCGGTCACTACATGGCGAGACCGCCGTACTGACCTTTATCCAGACTGGGAACAAGCCGAAAAGAATTTTATACGATAAGGAGCACCCTACATGGAATATATTCGCGTTAACAGTATCAATGATCCGCTTTTTACCAAGCTCCATAACTTAATGAAGGAAGTTTTCCCTCCGGAGGAAGTATTGGAGTTTGATTTATGGAAAGGGCCACTCGAAGATCCAGGCATTAGGGTTTTTGTTGCTGTACATGAAAATGAAGTGGTCGGAGTAACCGAATACCGCTATTATCCTGACTGGAATATAGCGATGACGGATTTCACCATCGTCGGAAAACCTGGCCTTGGACTTGGGCGTTTCCTTGCAAATAAACGAATGGAAGATCTGCAGCACCTCGCTGGTGAACAAGGGGTAGAATTGTTTGGGATGTTCGCAGAAATTTATGATCCGTACCGCAAGACAGATCATGATTTTGGCGGTGTGAAAACGATGGACCCGTTTGTAAGGCGCGAAGTATTATCTCACCTTGGGTATAAACGCCTGGATATGGAATACGTCCATCCATCATGGGAAAATGACGGAGAAGCAGTAGAGGGGCTTGATTTATGCTTCATGCCAGCTGTTGAGAATACTCATGAACTACCGGCAGCGTTAATTACAGATTTCCTTACCACTTATTATTCCGTTCTCGAAAAGAAGCCAGAGAAGTGGAATAAGATGGTGGATCAACTGAATAATAAAAAAACCGTAACATTGTTGCCATTATAAAGTGCGACCAGCAGTGATCCATTACTGCTGGTTTTTTTGTTCTGTGCCAAATCGTTTGCCTTCTTTTCAAATGAGTCACAAGATTTGTTTTCACCGATGAGATTTTCTATAATTAACCCTTGACTACATAATTGAAAGGAGTCATCATATGGAATCTTTAAAAGGGAAAACAGCGCTAATCACGGGTGCTGGCAGAGGCATCGGCCGTGCTGCTGCTATAGCTCTGGCTAAAGAAGGCGTAAATATTGGCATGATTGGGCTAACAATTGCCAATCTGGAGAAGGTTACAACTGAACTTGAGGAATATGGGGTAAATGTTTCAGGGGCTGTAGCTGATGTATCTGACATCGAATCTGTACAGCACGCTGTTGAGCATGTAACAGAAGAAATCGGTCCTATTGATATCCTGATTAACAATGCAGGAATCGCAAAATTTGGCGGCTTTCTCGAGCTAGAACCACAGGAGTGGGAAAAAATTATCCAGGTCAATTTGATGGGCACATATAATGTGACTCGGGCTGTCTTGCCAGGAATGATTGAGCGAAAAACAGGTGACATCATTAATGTTGCTTCCACAGCAGGGCAAAAGGGAGCGCCGGTAACAAGCGCATATAGCGCATCAAAATTCGGAGTGCTTGGGTTGACAGAATCCTTAATGCTTGAAGTCCGAAAGCATAACATTCGTGTCAGCGCACTTACACCAAGCACAGTAGCTACTGACCTGGCCATTGAGTCGAACTTAACAGATGGCAATCCGGAAAAAGTCATGCAGCCAGAAGATTTGGCTGAGCTAATGGTAGCGCAGCTAAAATTGAACCGCCGCGTTTTCATCAAGACAGCTGGAATGTGGTCAACAAATCCATAATCATTCAGAGGGTAGAACCAACAAAGGTTTTATCCTCTTTTTATTCTCTTTTCTCAAACTTTGTTGCTATTGAATACAAAATTGGAGTGAATGACCTATATTCCTTCGTAAAGTTGACGCTTCTTATGAGAAAAGAGCATGCGAACTTCATACCGACCTACAAAATAGGTATATATTACGTTAAAATTGGCTTTAGGATTTTAACAACAATCTTTACGAAACCAGCCTTTTTTTATAAAACTAAACAAAAACTGAAGTGTCTTCCTGAAAAAGACACTCGCGATCAGTGATAGTACCTGGTGCTAATTAGGTGGAGGAATACTGCTAAAATATGCTGTTCTAGACTCTAGAACGGCTATTATTATATTAAAAAACGATACTATTATTTTGGTATAACTTGAGAGAATGAACAAAAAAACGGCCTAAGCCGTTTTAAAAAGCGTATTGGAATATCCCATAATAAAGGGGCAGTACAAATATCAATCCACTCAGTTTTGCTGCAAGCGGCATGGGTTCTTCCTCTTCTTCCAGGCCAAAATCCCCTGCAAACCGCTCCGCAAAGAATATGGTAAAAATCACATCCCATAGAAGACCGATAACGAAGACGATTTTCCATACTAAAGGCGTTAGCATTTCTGTTTCAGTCACATATCCAAATAACCCAAGCCAAGTGATGATTGAAATGACAAAATCCAGCCGGGTGATATTGTTTTTATATTTACCCTTGATCAAAAACCAAATTGCCGTGGTGCCCATAAATCCTAAATACATTAACCATAAAAAATCAGTCATTTTCTTACCTCGTAATCTTTTAATTAGTTTTTTATCAGATTGGTTTAAGCGTCCTGATTCTGAAACTTATAAATCGAAACAGAATGATAGTGGTAAGTCGCTTTGTCCATAAAGAGGAACACCCTTTAAACGCACCTATCCTATTATAAAGGTGAATAGGCAATGTTGGAATAGAAATTGTCGAAAAATGACTTGTGATTTTTTTATGTAAAATGTTGAATTATTTTATAAAAGGTGTAAAATTACACTAAACAGTTCGAATATGGGTTAAAGAGGGATTGGGGGATAAAAATGGAACATGCTCCTAAAGAGGAAAGACGCAGGATTTTCCGTAATGAGCTCTATAATTTAAAAGAATTAGGTTATGTATCACCAGAGGAATACAAAAGTGTATCAGAAGCCCATAATGAATACTTTCTTGATTTGCTGGCAAAAGACCGGCAGGAGAAAGACTTGGCAACTAGGAACAATAATCCTAAAGTACTTGAACTTGAGAACGAAAAAGCCCAGTCAACTGATCGCGTTGCGGTGAAGGAGAATCAAATACAACAGTCTAAACCAAACCCGGTAAAAGCCAGACCAAAGAAATCAGCGGAAGAGATTCGTGAACGGAATATTTCCTGGTCTTTGAATATAGGGGTGATCATGCTTTTGATTGGCGGATTGTACCTAGCTACAAGCAACTGGGAAAGTATGACTCCATGGATGAAGACAGGGTCAATCGCAATGGTTTCGGCTTTGTTTTACGGAATTGCCTATATTAGCTACAAGATCATTAAAATTGAAAAAACAGCCTTTGCGTTTGTGGTACTTGGCAGCCTTTTCTTGCCTATCTTCACCTTATCACTTGGCTGGTTTGAATTGCTCGGCCCTTTCTTATCGTTCTATGGAGAAGGCCGCTTCATATTAGGGGCAATAAGCAGTTCAGTGTTGATTCCGATATATGGTTTTCTGGCAAAGAGACTATCTTCGAGGTTATTCGTGTGGTTTACGTTTATTACAACTTCCATTGCAGCAGCATATGTGTTGAACGCGATTGGACTAAAAACAGACGGATTTTACCTCGGCCTGATTATTTTCAATACACTTCTGATTGCAGCCTATCACCAGCTAAAAATAAAAGATCAGCTGCCGCTCTTCACCAAGGAACTTGCAGTATATTCACAGGCAAACCTAGTACTGTCTACCTTGTTAATGCTTTTCTTTTATGATAATCATATTTTCAACGGCTTCAATTTGATTTTGACTGCTATTGTCTATCTATCGATGATCTTCGTTAATGGCCATAAAGAGTATCATTTTGTTTTTAGTGCCATGTTCATTTATGGTGCCTATCAAATTCTTGAAAATTGGTGGTTTACAGAAGTAAGTGTAATAGGTTATGCACTTCTTGGTTTCGTATTTCTGTTCGTTCCAAGGTTCATTGATGATAAACACGCCTTGAATAGAGCTTTCCAAATGACTAGTGCAGTTGTATCAGGTCTTGCCTTTTTATTCATCACAGCCGAAGGGATGATGATTCATTCAGAAAATCCATCCTTTATTCTTATGGCAGCTTACCTGATCATTTCAGCTAACTTCATTTATCTTGCGAATACCAATGAAAATATCATTTTTAAATATCTAAGTCCGATTTTCCTTGCAACCGCTATGTTTGAAGCCGTTTTGCAAATTGGGAAATGGATCGGTTTAGAAAACCTTGTTTTGCCAATTTATTTCATTGGGTTCATTCTCTTCATTCTTGCAGGCTGGCTGGTCAAGATGAAGTATCTTCAAGCCATTAAAACCAGCTCGCGGGATGTCGGAATGGTGATCATGCTTTTCATGATTCTTGTTGCTTTTTCCATGTTCGACTGGTGGGAGCTGGCCTTGATGTTCTCGCTGACCAGCTATGCTTTGTATATCATGATGAAAATAGAAAGCAGAACGATTTTGCCTTTGATTGCTCAATGGGCAGCACCCATCTCACTCGGTTTATCAGCCGCTGCCATCGGGGAGGAAATACGGTTACATTCCAGCTTTTATAACGATTTTATTGGAATGCCCGGAAATTTCGCTCTTGCGGGAGTCCTTTTATTAAGTACCAGTTTTGTCCTTGGCAAAACAAAGGAAACCGTCCTGTCACAAAATGCATTTTTCAGTTCGCATGGTTTCTATGCGGCAAGCCTGTTTTACACATTCGCGTCTCCGATGACAAATATTTACGGAGAATCAATCATTTGGTTTGGCGGTATCTTGATGTCTCTCTTGCTTTATAGAGTGACAAAAGAGTCACTGGTCGCATTTTTCTCCGGTGTAGTCAGCCTTGCCTGGTACCTGATCACTATGGACTCGATTAATCAAAAGATATTTGATTTTAGTACAACAATAGAGTCTTTAATTATCCCAGGAGGCGGATGGTTACTGCTGGGGGCAGCCGCTTTACTTTTTCAAAAGCAGAGAGGTCTTGCAATTGCTTATTCATGGATTGCTCATATCTACCTCGCTCCAATAATGGCAGTTGAGTTTATCATCTACGGGGAAGAAGCAATCTTAAGCTACTTGATTGGAACGGGAGTCTATGCAGCGAGTATTTTCTTTGTGAAAAAGGAATGGAAAGTGAAATCGTTCTTATACGCTGCATTTACTACGTTGTTCCTGACGATCAAGACGGGTATCAGTCATTTTACAGAAACAGATACAGGCCATTACGCCTTCCTGGTGACAAGTATTTTGTTGACTCTATTCTGGGTATTGTCAACCGCGAGTTTTAAACAAAGAACCTTATATTATCTTGTCCCGATTTCACTCTTAGGAGTAGCAAGCTTCCTGGCAGCATATCCATACAGCTGGCTGTTGTTCGGTATAACAATTGGTTATGCAGCAGCGATATTGGTTTTGCTCCATAGAGTGAAATGGGATTTAGCCGCAATGATCCCGTTATTAATGATCTTTTACGGCACAATCCAAATCATGTTCCTGGCACAGCTGCATGTGTGTTGGGATATGGCTATTCTTTCAGGATCAGGAATTTTGCTTATTTTTTCAGGGAGAAGGATTTATAGCAATCTCTGGGAAAAGGTAGGAGTTTTTGGACTGCAAAGCATGGATGCTTATTCATTAGTCGGATTCTTGTTCATTGTTTCCGTGCCACTAATGAATGGTGAAACCTTCTGGGCGCTCATTGTCCATGGACTCCTTCTATCTGCAGGATTATGGCTGCAGAAGAACCGGGTTCATGGTAAAGGAGTAAGTGTAATTCAATTTATCGCGGGGGCTTACCTGCTGATTCCTTATTATACAGCCGTAGAGCAGCTTAATATCCCGGCCTTATTTGAAAGGGAGGTATACGTACTTCCACTCGTGGCCCTTGTGATTTTCTTACGATATATGTTCAAAGGGAGAAGCAAGCAAATCACGAGCTATATTCAATGGGCGGTGTTGATGTTGGTATCTCTTATGCTCATTCAGGATGGCTTGGAAAGCAATACGGTTTATGATGCCTTGATCCTTGGATCGCTGTCGCTTATTTCCATGCTGGCCGGAATGTGGCTGAGAGTAAAAGCTTATTTCTTTGTTGGGGCGGGAGTTTTGCTTCTTAATGTGGTTCTGCAAACCCGCCCATTCTGGGGAAATCTCCCCTGGTGGGGTTACCTCTTGATCGCCGGATCGATTCTGATCAGTGTTGCTAGCTTCAATGAGTGGAATAAACAAAAAGGAGCTAAAGGGGAGAAAACTCTTCTCGCAAAGTTAAAAGAGAGCTTACTTATGAAAATGAGAAACTGGAACTAATAGAAGCTGGCAAAGGGGGAATGTTTTAATCCTTTGCCAGCTTTGTTTTATGAAGGCTCTTTTCTAAAACTTTTTTGCTATTTGACTACAAAATAGGATTTAATGACCGTTTTTCCTCGTAAAGTTGACTCTTTTGTGAGAAAAGAGCATGCAAACTTAATTCCGACATGCAAAGGCTTTATATTACGTTAAAATCGGCTTTAGGATTTTAACAACAATCTTTACGAAAACAGGCTATGTGAAAGTTAGGATGCAAAAAAGTGCATTTCTGGATGATTTCTGTTAACATTCATAAAAATGAGGGGATGACATCAGCTAAGGAGGTTATGAAATGAGGGATGTAACTCTTTTGGACATATTTGAACACCATATTGCCCAAAAATACTTGAAGCGTTCTGGCATGGCCCATGCTATTGCAGTCGCTTACCACGCATTCCATCTTGCCAGGGAGCATAAGGTGGATGTAGATATTGCAGCGAAAGCCGGTTTCCTGCATGATATAGGGCATTTTACCTGGTACAGAAACGGCAAATGGGACTACGAGCTATACAGAAAAAATGACATCCATCCAATTAAGGGAGCGGAGAGAGCGCATAAACTCTTGATCCGATTGGGTGAAAACCCCGTGCAGGCGAAAGCCACTTCACTTGCAATCCTTTTCCATACAGACTCCTTTTTGCCTTCAAACGATATTATCCGTACGCCACTTCAGAAGGTAGTGAAATGGGCAGATGAAAAAGACGAAGAAGAAGGCGGAAACCACCATTACAGGAAAATAGAACATGAGCGCGCAAAACAAAGCATTATCAGGCTTGATAAAATGATTGATGAAGAGCTTATGAGTGGTAAAAGCGGGGGAGGAACACAATTGCCATCTTAAATGCAATAAGGGCATCGGGTTTTCCCGATGCCCTTATTGTATTTATGGATCTGGCTGGATTTTAACGATTTTCAGGGAAAATTCTTTCTATTGTAGCATTAAAATCTTCGGAAAGCCCCACAATCGGCCTTCTGCTCTGAAGCTGATCCCTATAGTCTGTCATTCTGATAACAAACTCTGCATTAGAAGATACATAAACATCATCAATGGACTCATCGGAGACTTTGATTTGTTGAGCAATTTTGTTTTTTAAATCACCTGTAACAGCCTCTGTATCACCATTTTCAAGGACTACGGCCACATAAGCCTTTCGCTGCACATTGATGACGGTAGCGCTTTGAACTTCATTAAGCATTTCTACTTGTTCCTCCGCATTTTCATCCACATGCATCTTGTATGTTTGATTATATGAATTGGTGGTGTACTCCTGGTTGATATTCTGGATTCGTGCACCATCATTATTTATTTGATAAGTTTCTGCTCCCTCATCCGTATATGTATTGCACCCAGTGAACAAAAGGACGGTCATAATCAGAGTAAGCATCTGTAGGCTAATTTGTTTCATTGGCAAACCCTCCTAATTTTTGAATCGCAAATAGAATGTCCAAATCGACGAAGTTTTATTCGAAGTTTCCTAACTTATTAAAAATGAGAAAAGACTATTGTTTGTTCGGTAATTTGGTATTGGAAAATAAGGCAGTGTGGATATTTGAGATAATGGAGGAATTTTATGAAAGCGCCGCCATAAGATTAATAGATAAAAATTTTTAGGAGGTTTTTAATGACTAAGACCAGGGGCTTGATGAGTATCGCTATTACAATTGTCTTTTTTCTTTCCGTTTTTTCAACAGCAGAAGCGGCTAAAAAAGTTCCCGTTACTTCTGAGAAGGATCCAGTCGTTTTTGTTCATGGTTTTACAGGTTCGTCTTCAAGTTTTGATGACATGAGACAATGGCTTATTAGCCAGGGATGGCCATCCAATTACCTGTATGCCATCCAATATTCAGATACTACAGGAAGCAGTATAGACAATGCGTACGAATTGCAATCGTTCGTGAAAACCGTCTTGCAACAGACGAAAGCATCAAAAGTTGATATAGTCGCACATAGTATGGGAGGGCTAAGTACACGATACTATGTAAAATACCTGGAAGGTGCTCAAAAAGTCGATGATGTAGTCACATTAGGTTCCCCTCATCACGGCACGAATTCTTCGTATTTTGGGTTGTGGACTCAGGGAGCGCGAGAAATGGTCCCTGGAAGTACTTTCCTGAACGACTTAAACAGTGTTGATGAAACACCAAATGGAAGTGACACTTCAGCGATCATTCAATACACATCAATTTACAGCAGTGCTGATACAGTCATCAACCCTTATACGAGTTCAATTATTGCTGGAGCAGAAAATGTTGAAATTAGTGGTGTGAGCCATAGCGGCCTGTTGACAGATTCATCAGTCCGCCCTCTTATTCAGGCTGGGTTGGAGGATGGAGGAAAGAATACAAATTAAACAGACAAAAGGCCAGCTTCTATGCTGGCCTTTTGTGATTTGTTTATGAATCAGGGGTGATCAGGTTCTTCTTATCCCTAAGTTTATAAAATTTCCACACATCCTTTATGACTATCTTTACTACAGAATAAAGTGGGATGGCGATCAGGATTCCGACGAAGCCATATAAGGAGCCGGCCGCGATTAACAGAAGGATGACGGTGATCGGGTGGATGCTGAGTTTTTTCCCCATCACCTGAGGCGTAACAAGATTCCCTTCAAGCTGCTGCACGATGATCAGGACAAGCAGTACCTTTAACATCATCATGGGACTGTTTGTGAGGGCAACGAATAATGCTGGAATTACACCTAATAGTGGGCCCAAGAATGGAACGACTGTTAAAACCATCGTGAAAATAGCAAGGATTAGGGCATAATCAAGTCCAATGATTTTATATCCAATATACATTAGCGTCCCGTCCACAAGAGCGATGATGAATTGGCCAGTTACATAGGTGAATAGAGTTTTATCAATATCTTTTAAGATTTTATTGCCTTCCTGCACATGCTCTTCTGGAATTAGTTTTAAAATATAAGGCCTTAACTTTTCATCATCCTTTAAAAAGAAGAACGCAAGAAACGGAACAACGACAAGAACAGTCGCGATACTAGTGATCACCGAAAATACTGTCAAGAGATTTTCTCCCAGACTTTGTGTGACCTTGCTCAAATAGTTCAGTGCTCTTTGCTTGATTTCATCTGCATTAACAAAACCAAGCTGATTTTCATTGATGACTTTTTTCGACTCTTCCGTAATTTCATCTACTTTTTGAGGAAAGTTTCCCTGTATTTCGCTGATCTGTTCTCCTAATTGGGAACCTGCAAAATAAACAAATCCCGAAAATAATCCAGCTACCAGAACAAAGACAATCACAATGCTCACTATTTTTGGCATGTATTGCTCAAACCATTGAACTGGTTTCCTTAATATATAATAGACAAGACCTGAAATCAAAACAGGAAAGAAAATGGCGATAATAAAGTTTTGCAGCGGCCAAACAAAGTAGTCTATCTTACCAAAGAGGAAAATGATAAGAAGCAGGAGAATGGTTCCGGTTGCGTATTTAAAAAAAGGTCGTTGAATCCACATGTCTTTAACCCCCTGAATATTTATGTCTCTTCCTATTAATTACCTTAAAGAAATGGACACTAAACAAACTGGTTGTCATATAGTGGACAGTACCGACATATAATAATAAAAATGGTAGTTTGATATAAATCTTAACGGGTAAATATTCTGGTCAACAGAAATAGAATCGCAGCATTAGCCACTGGTCATCTTCTGTGTAAAGGGGTCTCTGTATGGTTGCAGTCGAAGAACATCTGTTATTTATCAAAGAACTTGGCCGTTTATTCAATGAGTACGCGCAATGCGAGGATAAGGAACTGAAAAATGAGATTTATAAAGATATTCAGCTATTAGGTAAGGCAATCAATATTAGTAACTAGGTTTAAATAGAACCCGGCAAGCCCTTGATCAGCGGCTTGTCGTTTTTATTTTTTAGGTATTTTTGAGTGTGTGAAAGAGCCGTTGAACAAAAAAAGAACCAACAAGAGCTATATTTAGGAAAGCTAGCCATTGTTCTTTCATATATATGAAACAAGCATATGAAAGGGGAGGGTTATATGAGAATTGACCTTTCAAGGGAACAATATTTGACACTCGTAAAATTATTGCAGCTTGGAAATTGGCCTTTAGGTCTGACTGAAGCAAATCAGGAACTGGTGAGTAAAGCGGAGGATCTTGAACAATATATTTTCTCTCTATCAAGGGACTTTGAAGCTAGTGACGGGATTTACTATGACGAGGAAGAGGAATATTACTATCTTTCCGAAGACCTCCGGGATACGGTGGAAGCGATTATTGATGAGTACGAGGAAGATGTCTTTTGGGATCAACTTACCCATAAGCTCGCCACAATTGATTTGAAGCGTGAAGTCAACATCAATGCTTCTATTGAACAAAAGATCAATCGGCTTTTCCAACTGAAAGCACGTTATGAAAAATACTTCCTGGAAAACGGTCTGGACAAAATTGATATTTTATAAGGAAAAATCCGGCCAGGCATGGCCGGATTTATTTTATGAAGATTCTCGCTTTTTCAGAAATGTAGTCGGCTGCGAAAACCAGGAGAAGATAGAAAAATAGCAAGAGAGTAATATCTGTGTAATGGAAGAAACTCATGCTCAGCTTGAATTGCTGACCGAGCCCACCTGCGCCAACAAAACCGACGACAATCGTCGTTCGCATGATGACCTCCCAACGGTAAAGGATATACGTCAGGAATCGGGGAAGAGCAGCTGGCAATACTCCATACAAAAAGAGCTGAAAACGTCCTGCCCCGGATGAAGAAAGATTTCGAACCGGCCTTGAGTCTAAATCTTCGATGACCTCTGCAAAAAGCTTTCCAAGAATCCCGAAATTATGAAGAGCAAGTGCGATTGCCCCCGGCAATATTCCAGGTTTAAAAATGAAGATGATGATCATTGCCCAAACAAGCTCCGGGACTGCCCGAGAAAAGATATATCCTCCGCGAACAACACCAAATGATAGCCAACCATGCCATTTTTTAGCCAGCGTGAGGGACCCGTCTGCAACATTCCTTGCTGCTGGCACAACTGTCAGGAGTGCGGCAATTGTCGCAAAGCCAGTAGCCATCACACTCATCACCAATGTTTCGATCGTAAGATCCAATGCATTTTTCCAGTTTTCGGCATTAAGATAAGCCGGACTTTCTTCATCTATACCCAAAAGCCCTTTAAAGAACTTGCTAGCGTAAAAAAGATTCTTTTCTGTAAACAGTAAGGACAAGCTTGCTTTTTCTACAATAAATATCGATGCCCAGGATCCAATCATAAGTAGCAATAGAGCATAGACAGAAGCTGTTACGAAGCTAAGTTTATATTTCTTCATTGTACCAGCCTCTTTCTTAATTGGTTGCTCCAAAGATCGATGATGAGGACTAGGGCGATTAAAAAGAACACGAAAGTCCAAACTTCATCATAATTAAGGTCATCAAGACTCAACTGAATTTGATACCCCAGGCCACCGATGCCGACAAAGCTCATGATGGCAGAAGAACGAACTGCGCACTCAAATCGGTACATCGCATAACTGGTAATGCTTGCCATGACCATTGGCAAGTAACCATACCATAAAGTCTGCATTTTTGAAGCGCCCGCTGCTTCCAAAGCTTTAATCGGTTCCCTTGGTATGTCCTCCAGCATATCTGCAAAAATCCTTCCCAGGATGCCACCGTATGGTATAGCCAGGGCAAAAATCGCGGCAAAAGGAGAGAGACCGATCGAGGCGACGAATAACCAGGCCCATACGAGTTCATGAATGGCTCTCATGAAGCCAAGCTGCCCTCTAAAAAATGGCCGTATATACCTTTTGATTTTACCTTCTGATACCACAATTCCAGAGGCGAAAATGCCAAAGAAAAAGGCAATGATAATCGCCAGACTCATGCCGGCAACTGCATATGAAAGAGTTGTCCAGCTCGACTCCAGGGCCAGAAGAAGGATGTCACCCGATAAATCAGGAGTGAAAAATGCTGCCGCAATTTGTTTTGCTGTTATGAATCCTCCGCTATGAATCAAGTTCCTGTGCCATTCAACAGAGAAAAGACTCCACATGAATGCAAGCAATAGGATCAGTGTAAGGATCTTTCGCTTATGGAGCTCAAAATTCAACCATCTTTTATCCATATCAAGACAGCTCCTTTAGTCTATAAAGGCTATTGATAAGGTCATCAGTTACGGAGGAAGCGGGGAGGTCAAAGAAGATTTCACCATCTTTAAGGGCAATCAATCTATCAAAATATTTCCGGGCATAATCGACTGAATGCAAGCTGGCGATCAGTGTCTGGTTTTCCTCTAATGCAATTTTAACCAATAGTTCGAGGACATCTTCCGCACGCGCTGGATCCAGAGAGGCAACCGGTTCATCGGCCAGTACAATTTCAGGACTTTGGACAAGGAGCCTTGCAAGTGCTACTCGTTGTTGTTCTCCACCTGAGAGGGAAGAAGTTTCTTCATACAATTTATCTGTCAATCCCACCCGACTCAGTGCCTGGACAGCATATTCCTTATCCTGAGGGATCAGCATGGAAAGAAGAGATTTAAAAATCCCCCATTCAGACAGCCTTCCAGCAAGAACATTATGGATGACCGGAAGCTCTCCTACAAGGTCAAACTGTTGGCGAATGATACCGATTTTTTTTGCTCTCTTCTTATGGTCCATTAGCTCAGAGAGAGGGTGGCCGTCTATCAGGATTTCACCCTGGCTTGGTGGAAGAATGGCTGCCAGCATGTTCAGCAATGTAGTTTTGCCTGCTCCGCTTGGACCAATGAGGGCAACTAATTCTCCTTTATTAACAGTAAAAGAGAGGGAAGATAAGGCGATCTTCCGCTCATAGATTTTCGATATTTGTTTAAGGCCTATTGCTTCTTGCATGAAATCCACCTACTTGATGATCTTGAGTTGCTTTGCTACCTTTTCTATTGCTTCGTAATTTTCATTCTTCGTTTCTATGAATTTATCAGTCTGCAATAATTCCATGATTTCATTATCCTCTGAAGTCATGGAAAGTATCGCCTCTTTGAGTTTAGTTTTGGTATCTGCATCCATCTTATTTAATGTCCAGTTGTAGTCATAGTACTCAGGAGTTGTATAAAACACTTTTACCTTTGATTCATCTACTTTGCCTTCTTTTACAGCAGCTTCCCATACTGAAATATTTAATGCGCCTGTATGATACGCACCTGATTCTACTAGCTTATATGTTTTATCATGGGAACCGGAGTAGTTCGGCTTTCCATCAAGGTCCTGATCCGCGTCTATGCCAGCTTCCATCATAAAGTAGCGCGGCATTAAATGACCGGATGTCGAGCTTTCACTGCCAAAAGTAAAGGATTTCCCTTTTAAATCTTCCAGGCCATCAATCTTTACATCACTGTTGGCAATAAATACGGATTTAAACTTTTCATCGATTGGTCTCTGTGCAAAAGCTTCAGCTTCAGGAACTAAGTTTCTCGCCTGTACACCAGTAAGGCCGCCAAACCAGGCAAGCTGGATTTCGCCACGTTCAAAGGCAGTAACAAGCGCCGAATAATCGACAGAAGGGACATACTCAACATCCAATCCTGTCCTCTCTTCCAGGTCCTTCGCAAAATCCTCCATGCTCCTGTTCAAATCTGCTGCATTCTGGTCGGGAATCGCACCGATTTTAATTGTTTCTGTTTTTGTGTCTTGTTGTCCTTCGTCTGTACCAGTGTCAGAACAAGCCGCAAGGGTGAAGATCATCAACAAGCTTAAAAAAGTAATCAATTTTTTCATCTGTTATCACCTTTATAAACAAATTTTATGTACCCTATAAAATTTATCAATAACTAGTGGATAACTCAATACATTTTGATGAAATTTAATATGAATATTATAGGAGGTTAGGAGAATTCAGTATCCAAGCAGTTCAAAATCTTAATCATAGCCTGTTTTCAACAAGTTCTTTAAGGAGTTGTCAGAACTATAATAAGAAAAGTGCAAGCACCTTGTTCAGCCCCGACAAGCGCTGCCCGCCAATAACGCCACGTCCTGTGGCTGGCGGGTCTAGCACATCGTGTGCCTCGGAGGGCCGACCAGTGAAGTCGTTCTTTGACTTCATTGGGCGGATCGAAATCGGAAAGTATAGCCGACTGCCCAGAAACGCAGAAACTGGAGACTTCGACAAAGAAGCGCTTTTTGCTTCTGCCGGCGAAGTTGAAGTTTCGGAGTTTCTAGGAGGCGACACTAGACAAGCGACTCGAGGGGCTAGGCGCTGAAGCTGGACAATTCTCGAAGTGGAAATTTTATACTTTCTTATCTGGTAAAAAGAAAAACCTGACGGAATAGCGTCAGGTTCCTTTGGATTCTATTTTGATTTTTCAATCCATTCTTCAACATTCCAGACTTTTGTTACCCAGTCTTCGTAGAAATCTGGTTCGTGGCTGACTAGGACAACCGTCCCTTTATATGCCTTCAATGCACGCTTTAACTCTGCTTTCGCAGTGATGTCAAGGTGGTTGGTAGGCTCGTCGAAAAGAAGCCAATTGCTCTCGTGCATAAGCAATTTTGTCAGGCGGACTTTCGCCTGCTCACCGCCGCTAAGCTGGTTCAAAGGGCGGGAAATATGTTCATTCTTTAGGCCCCCACGTGCTAATGCAGCGCGGACCTGATGCTGATCCATGCCTGGGAACTCGCTCCAGACATCTTCAATCGGAGTGATACTTCCTGCTTTTACTTCTTGTTCGAAGTAAGAAGGGAAGAGGAAATCGCCGCGTTCGATTTTACCGCTCAATGCAGGGATTTTCCCAAGCATCGTTTTTAACAAGGTCGATTTACCGACTCCATTCATTCCGACAATCGCAATCTTCTCACCACGCTCGATCGTAACCGACATTTTAGGGAGAAGTGGGTGAGTATATCCAATTTCAAAGTCTGTGCCTTCAAATACATAACGGCTGCTTGCGCGTGATTCCTTAAACTCAAAAGTTGGTTTGACGGCTGTTTCAGGTCTGTCAATTCGTTCCATACGGTCAAGCTGCTTTTGTCGGCTCTTTGCCCGTCCTGTTGTCGAATATCGCGCCTTATTTTTGGCAATAAAATCTTCTTGTTTCTTGATGAATTCCTTTTGCTTTTCATATGCGTTGATATGCTGATTCTTGTTAATCTCGGCCAATTCCAGGAATTTTTCATAGGTAGCAGTATAGCGCGTCAGCTTTGAGAATTCTAACTGGAAAATAACATTCGAAACTGGGTTCATGAATTCAGTGTCATGTGAGATCAGGATAAAAGCATAAGGGTAATCCTTCAGATATTTCGTGAGCCACTGGATATGCTCGACATCAAGGTAGTTAGTAGGCTCATCAAGAAGAAGTACTTTTGGTTTTTCAAGTAATAGCTTTGCTAGCAGAACTTTTGTACGCTGACCGCCGCTCAACGCAGAAACATCGCGGTCTATACCGATTGCGTCCAAACCAAGACCTCGCGCAGCTTCTTCGACCTCCATATCAAGGGAGTAGAAACCTCCCGCATCTAAGGTATCCTGGATTTCGGCCATTTGTTCAAGTAGCTTTTCAAGCTCCTCAGGTGTTGCATCCGCCATTTTTGCTGTCACTTCATTCAGTTCCTCTTCTTTCTTAAAAAGAGGAAGAAACGCATCACGCAATACATCACGGATGGTTTTTCCGGGTGTCAAAACAGTATGCTGATCAAGATATCCATACTCAACACCTGGAGTCCATTCAACTTTACCGGAATCGTGTATCAACTGCCCAGTAATGATATTCATCAATGTCGACTTTCCTACTCCGTTCGCTCCTACAAGGCCAACATGGTCTTCTGCTAGCAAACGAAAGGAAACGTCTTTAAAAAGGGTACGATCCCCAAATGTGTGGCTTAAATTTTCTACATTTAATAAACTCATGATAAAATCCTCGCTTTAATCTATTTTAAGAAAACAAATATTTTACAATCACATTTCTTAATCATACTAAAATCTCTGGTTTTCGACCAGCGTTTTCTAGGCTGGAAGATATGGAAACTGTTCCTATTAGCTTTGTGGAATTTTACCTAGTTCGGAATCTGAAACAATAACCATAGACTTAGGAGTAAATTGCAAAATTAGGAAAAAATAACTGAATTTACAAAAAATACAGTTTATTGATTGAATGGAAGTTTTCACCTCTGCTATATTGTTATTCAATACATAGAAGGAGGTTTAAATTATGAATAAACGATTGTTATCGAGTCTTATTTTGGCTAGTGCTCTGACGGTCTCTTCGGTCCCATTCAATGTCCTTGCCCATGACGAACTTGGGGATGTCAATATTGAAAAAGGAGAGAGGGCTGGATATAGCAACATTGCTGTCCCTGTCATGGAGGGCAGCAAAAACCTCCAATTCTTACATGAAGCAGCAGCTCCTGAAATGGAAACGGTAAGGACTGACGGAAAGCAAAACAGCTTTGCAGATGTCTATGCCCATAAAGGTTATGCCTACCTTGGAACTCACACAAGAAATGGTGGAAATGGCGGGGTAAGGGTATTTGATATGAAAGATCCGTCAAATCCTAAAGAGGTTGCTGTTTTTGCCAATAATGATATCCCAGGAACCTGGCAGGAAAAAGTGATCGTAAAAAGCGTCAACACTCCATCGTTTAAAGGAGACCTTGCAGTGGTGAGCGTCCAGCAGCTTAGCCGTAATAACCCTGACTCAAAAGGCGGATTCTTGCTTTATGACGTTACAAATCCTGCAGAACCAAAAAAGCTTGGATTCTATGAAGTTACGAAAAAGACAAATGGTACACATGAATTATACTTAACGATGCAGGGGAACCGTGCAATTGTACTTGCTGCCAATCCTTATGCAGACTATTATAGCCATGGAGAGGAGAAGGACTTCCAGGTTGTGGATGTCAGCGACCCTGCAAACCCTCAAAAACTATGGGAGTTCGATCCAAGGACGCTGGAGGAAATTCCCGACGATTTTAACGGATACCATTGGAATTCTCCTGACGGAAAAACCCGTCCAGTTTTCAATCACAGCACGATGATAGATGAAACCGGAAAGTATGCCTATGTCTCGATGTGGGATTTGGGAACAGTGATTTTTGATATCAGCAATCCCGAAAACCCTCAATACCTTGGACGTACAGATTTCGGTTCCGACCAGCAGGGATCCGCACACTCGGCAACCCTTGCAAAAGGCGGAAATGTACTGATAGAGACCAGGGAAGTTTATGTACCCATAAGAGAAGGTTATGAACAATCTTATGGTTACACAAGGATCTTTGATATCAAGGATAAAACAAATCCAAAATTGCTAAGCGAATTCAAGACTGATTTAGTTGATAACGTTGAGGATGGTACTACATTCGCAAACACAGTCCACGACCCTAAAGTCCATGGAAATACATTATACTTGTCACACTATGCGGGAGGTGTATATGCGGTAGATATTACTAATCCGGCGAAACCTGTTCAAGTAGGCCAATATGTACCTGAAAGAAGTGATGTATGGGGAGTGTTTGTGGACAGGAATTACATTCTTGCATCCGATATCGGGTCAGGATTAAAGGTTTTATTGAAGAATAATAGTTCATCCGCAACACCTAGCCAGGGTGTAGAATAATTTGGCTGTTTTAGCAGGGAGTTGAGCTTTTTCATAATTCTTCACGCGGAAAGCGCCTTTCTGGAGTGGAAATCCACTTTTTAAAAGCAACAAAGCATACGAATACAGCCCATAACTTAAGGTGAAAGCACGCGAAGATTGCGTGCTTTTACTTTTTTCTTTTGAAGGTATGAGAATATAAAGATAGAAACCAATTTGTTTATTGATAGATAGAAGGGGTAAATGGTAACTGACTAACTAAGTTGAGGTGTAAAACATGGCAGTTACCAATAGTTATTTGTTTACAAAGGAAGATATGGTCAATACAGACCTTGTGCCTGAGTGGGTGATAAAAGAATATAAAAATTTCAGGGATGTTGTCACAAATCGGGAGTTTCCTTGCTATTTTGGAATGTCTGCCGAGAAAAAAGGAGAACTCCGCTATTCATATATTAGCCGGGACAATTGGGATGAATTGCCCGGTGCTATAGAAGAATTCATTGCATTGTTTAATGGTTCCAAGCCTCTTATAAGACATGGATTGTTTGTATTCGTCGAGCCTGAAATGGAAGAAAAAGCAATTGATTACTATCGTGAATACTTTTGGAATGTACTTCAGTTCTTACATGAAAAAGATACGCAGCCATGGCCGGCAGATTATCCACGAGATCCTGACCATCATTTATGGGCATTTTCGTTTGCAGGCGAACCTTTTTTTGCCTTCGGAAATGCACCCGCCTATAAACAGCGAAAAACTAGGGATCTGGGAAATAGTCTTGTTCTTGGTTTTCAGCCGCGTCGAATTTTTGAGGGACTTGAAGGAACGTCAAAGGGCGGAATTATGTCACGGGAAAAGGTAAGGGAGCGCGTTGAGAAATGGGACAACCTGCCAAAGCACCCTAATGTAAGCCATTATGGTGATCCGGATCATCGGGAATGGAAAATGTATTTTATCGGCGACGACAGCAAACCAATAGAAGGCAAATGTCCTTTTCGCCATAAATAACACCATGGGCTAAATTCTAATATTAGAGTTTAGCCTTTTTGTGGTTGGAAAAGTCTTTAATTCATTATTATAGGTACTTTGATACTTAGCGGAACCTATATAAAACATAGTAACGGTCAAACGCTGATTGCTTAAACTGACACATTAATAATGTAAAATTATGCCTCGTTTTGCTATAATTGTATTGGGCTAGAATTTATTCAAAGAATTGACATCCACATCCCATAATTTTTTTGAAGGGAAGGATGCTATATGAAGGCTACAGGAATTGTGAGGAAAACAGATCAACTTGGCAGAGTGGTCATTCCTATGGAGCTTAGGAAAAAACTGAGTATCGGGGAAAGTGATCCGCTCGAAATATTTGTTGATGAGGATATGATTATCCTGAAGAAATACCAGCCAGATCAAACTTGCCTCATAACCGGTACAATCAGCAGTGATAATATGTCACTAGCAAATGGTAAGATCGTGTTAAGCAGAGAGGGAGCAGAGCAATTGGTCAAAGAATTGCAAAGCTACCTTGCAACCAGGTAGAAATAAAAGTGTAAGCGCCTAGATCAGCCCCGACAAGCGGCTCGAGGGGCTAGGCACTGAAGCTAGACATTATTCTTAGTACAAAAAAGATTTTTTTATAAACAAACATTCAAAGCAGTCCTGCATATCAGGACTGCTTTTTGTTTACAAGTCTTTTCGGTAAATAGGCATGCTCATGCAACGCGGGCCGCCGCGTCCTCTTGATAGCTCCGAACTTGGAATCTCAATGACTTCTACACCATTTTTACGCAACAAGTCATTCGAAACATAGTTGCGGTCATATGTAACGACTACTCCTGGTGCAATCGCAAGTGTATTGGAACCATCGTTCCATTGTTCGCGGGCTGCTGCAATTTCATGCCCGCCTCCACAAGGAATTAGTATGAGCTCTTGTAGACCAAGGACTTCCTTTAGTGTTTGTGTCAGGTTTGAGCGCTCGGAAATGTTAAGAGTGTCAGGATCCATGCCTTTTTCAAGAATATAAATTTTCATGTTTCCATTAGGACCTTCAATTCCATGATGGATTGTGAATTTCTCATGATCAACCATTGTAAACACAGTATCAAGATGCATATAAGCTCTTAATTTAGGAATTTCAACTGCAACAACTTTATTTATGCTACCGTTCCTTGCAAAAATCCGTTTCGCCAATTTTTCAATCGCCTGTGCAGACGTCCTTGCACTAACCCCAATCGCAATCACCTCACGACTGAGTACCAACTCGTCTCCACCCTCTAATGGATAATATTCATCACGGTCATACCAATGTGGAATATCATGCTGTGAGAATCTTGGATGGTGTTTCATGATAAAGTCCATGAACAATGATTCTCTTTTTCTTGCACCTTCACACATCTTGTTTAGAGAGACACCATTTCCAATCACGGCTGCGGGATCCCGCGTAAAATAAAGATTTGGCATTGGATCGAGAAAGAAAGGATAGTAATCATCGAGCAGCTCATGTAAGTGGACTTTTTTCTCTGGCTCGATTTCTGATTTAAGAACCCCAGACATGACTTTTCGGATCATTTCATCAGTTGAAGAAGAATGAAGATACTCTTCGACTGTTTGTCTCGAGCCATTCAAATTGCTCTTGCTTTCATTCAATACTTGATCTATGAACTGTTGATGTAACTCATCAGTTTTTAATGCTTCTTCCATTAATTTTTCCAAGTAGAGTACTTCAACGCCGCGGTTTCTTAGTACATCCGCGAAATAATCATGTTCTCTCTGGACTGCTGGCAGGTAAGGGATATCATCAAAAAGGAGTCGTTCCAGGTATTTGGGTGTCAGGTTTTCGACTTCCTTTCCCGGCCGATGCAGGACCACGGATTTTAATTCGCCAATTTCAGATGTTACATTCAAAGGGTATTTCATATAAGTAGCCTCCATATTCAGTATCTATTTCTATATGAAATAAGGAGGAAGTGATTATTATGTACAACTCAAAATTTCACTGCCCCCGCCAAACTGCTTGCCTGCAGACTGGCTCCCTTTTCTATACCCTAATAAAAACTTTGAAACCTATGTTTTCAAGGTTTTTCCCAAAAGTAATGAAAGGTTATCACCATGAAGGCTGCCAACACCAATGGAGATGCAGCTTTTCATAAAAAATCATGAATTGTCACAAAAAATAGGGAAAACTAAACAGATAAAAAAAGAAGGCGTTTTCTGTCCTTCATAGATGTACAAATATAATAAATATGATAAAGTATATTTTGTGAACACACATTAAACATGGAAAAAGAGGCGGAAATACTGTCCTCTCCAAAAAGACAGATGTATCCATTATAATGACATGCCAAATGTAATGGCAGAAAGGGGATTTACGATGTCTAGTAAATCATTGGATCAGTTTTTAAATGAAAACCTGGAGGATTTAAAAGGGAAGGGTTTATATAATGTAATCGACCCGCTTGAGAGCCCAAATGGACCAGTCATAACCATTAATGGGAAAGAGATGATTAACCTCTCCTCAAATAATTACCTTGGACTCGCTACGGATGAAAGACTGAAAAAGACTGCAGATGAAGCCATTGAAAAATATGGAGTGGGAGCAGGTGCAGTACGTACAATCAACGGAACGCTCCAGCTGCATATTGAACTAGAGGAAGTATTGGCGAAATTCAAGAAGACAGAAGCTGCGATTGCATACCAGTCCGGATTCATGTGCAATATGGCTGCCATTTCAGCTGTCATGGATAAAAATGATGCCATCCTTTCTGATGAATTGAACCATGCATCAATCATTGATGGCTGCCGTTTATCTAGAGCAAAGATCATCCGCTTCAACCACTCAGACATGGAAGACCTTCGGGCAAAAGCTAAAGAGGCGAAGGAGTCTGGCCAATACAATAAAATCATGGTTATTACAGACGGAGTATTCTCAATGGATGGAGACATCGCAAAGCTTCCGGAAATTGTAGAGATTGCAGAAGAATTCGACCTTATTACATACGTCGATGATGCACACGGTTCTGGAGTGCTTGGTGAAGGTGCTGGAACGGTTAAACATTTCGGCCTTTCAGATAAAGTCGATTTCCAAATTGGTACTCTATCAAAGGCTATTGGTGTAGTCGGAGGGTATGTTGCTGGTAAACAAAACTTGATCGACTGGCTGAAAGTTAGAAGCCGTCCGTTCCTTTTTTCAACTTCACTGACTCCGGCCGACGTTGCTGCCAGCAAGAAAGCAATCGAAATTTTGATGGAAAGCACAGAATTGAACGAGCGGTTATGGGAGAATGCAAATTATCTGAAAGACGGTCTGCAAAAACTCGGCTTCGACATTGGCCATTCTGAGACGCCAATCACTCCATGTATCATTGGCGATGAAGTCAAGACGCAGCAGTTCAGCAAAAGGCTTTACGAAGAGGGAGTATACGCTAAATCAATCGTATTCCCTACTGTACCACGTGGAACTGGCCGTGTAAGGAACATGCCTTCGGCAGCACATACAAAGGAAATGCTGGACAATGCCATTTCTATTTATGAAAAAGTAGGCAAGGAACTAGAGATTATTTAATTGGATATGCCGGTTTGAATGTCAAACCGGCTTCCTTTTTCAGAGTAAACGGGAGGAATACATAATGAAGAAAATCTTAATAACTGGCGCGCTTGGCCAGATTGGTTCTGAATTAACTGTTAAACTACGCGACATCTATGGTCAAGATAATATAATTGCGACGGACATCAGGAAAACTGATTCTGAAGCTGCTACCAACGGTCCATTTGAGATCCTTGATGTCATGGACGCAAACAAAATGGTCGAACTGGCAAAAAAATATAATGTCGATACCATCCTGCATATGGCAGCATTGCTATCTGCCACAGCGGAAACGAAGCCGGTATTTGCCTGGAACCTTAACATGGGCGGTTTAATGAATGCTCTTGAAACCGCTAGGGAACTCAATTTGCAATTTTTCACACCAAGCTCCATTGGTGCATTCGGGCCTAATACGCCTAAGGACTATACCCCTCAGGATACCATCCAGCGCCCAACAACAATGTATGGTGTTAACAAAGTGGCCGGTGAGTTGCTTGCGGATTACTATTTCCACCGTTTCGGGGTAGACACAAGGGGAGTAAGATTCCCTGGATTGATTTCTTATGTGACACCTCCAGGCGGCGGAACAACTGATTATGCGGTTGAGATATACTATGAAGCAATCAAGAATGGGAAATACAGTTCATATATTGATAAAGGCACATACATGGACATGATGTATATGCCAGATGCGCTTGGGGCGATCATTGACCTGATGGAAGCTGACCCTTCCAAGCTGATTCACAGAAATGCTTTTAACGTAACAGCAATGACCTTTGACCCTGAGGAACTGACAGCAGAAATCAAGAAGCATATTCCTGGGTTTGAAATATCCTATAATGTCGACCCTGTACGTCAGGCAATCGCGGATAGCTGGCCGAATTCTATCGATGCATCAGCTGCTGCTGAAGAATGGGGCTTCAAGGCGAAGTATGATCTCTCAAGTATGACTGCTGACATGCTGGAAAAATTAAAAGTAAAGCTATAGATAAAAGGAAAAGGTGAAATCTCATTGATTTCACCTTTTTACATAGATAAGTTTATCTTTCTTTTCTGTGACCTTCCCAACAATAGCCGCATGAACAAGCCCCTGGTTCTTCAAGGCTTCCACATATTGCCCGGCTTCGCTTTCAGGAAGCGAAACAAGGAGTCCTCCGGAAGTAATCGCATCACAAAGGATTAACTGCTCTTCAGTAGAAATGTCCTTATACTCTACATCGTTATCCAGCCATTTATGGTTGGATTTTGATCCTCCAGGCACAATTCCTTTTGCAGCCAATTCATATGTACCTTCTAAAACTGGTACGTCAGCTAATGAAATTTCAAAACTGACATTGCTGCCACGAGCGATTTCACTCCCATGTCCAAGCAGGCCGAACCCTGTTACATCCGTTACCGCATGTGGGGTGAACGCCTTTAGAGCATCTGCTGCCGATTTGTTCAGCAAGGCCATTGTTTCCGTTACTTCTTGCTCTTGTTCGGCAGTTACAGCGTTGCGCTTGATTCCTGTTGTCATGATGCCGACTCCGATAGGTTTTGAAAGAACAAGTAAATCACCTGGCTCTGCGCCAATATTTTTCCAAATAGCACCCGGGTGGGCCAGACCCGTCACGGATAAGCCGAATTTAGGTTCCTGGTCATCAATTGAATGACCGCCAATCGTCACTGCGCCAGCTTCCTTCACTTTGTCACTGGCACCTCTCAATATTTCTGCAAGCATATCCGGTCCTAGCTTTTTGATCGGATATCCCACCATATTAAGGACTGTTTTAGGTTCGCCGCCCATTGCATATACATCGCTTAGGGCATTCGCGGCTGCAATCTGTCCAAACATATATGGGTCGTCCACTACAGGAGTGAAGTAATCAATCGTTTGGATCAGGGCGATATCGTCGGTAAGTTTATATACACCTGCATCATCGGAAGTCTCATGTCCGACAAGCAATTCAGGAACATTTTCCTGTGCTGGCAATAGACGCAAAACTTGCGTCAAGTCCTCGGGACTAATTTTGCATCCTCAGCCAGCCTTTGTTGATAGTGATGTCAAACGGATTTTCTCGTGTTCACTCAACCTGATCACCTCCACAAAAAAGTATACTCTTTCTTGTTTTTAAAATCATCCTTAAGCTATTATTATTTGCACTGACAGTGGCTTTACACTAAAATGACAGTAAAAACATATAAAAAAGTACAACAGGGGGATTTTGCAATGAAGAACTTTCAAGTAACCATCCAATTTTGCATGCAGTGAAACTATGCACCAAAAGCCGCGAGTTTCGCGGAAGAATTATTCACTCATTTCCGTGGTCAGATTGAGAAGATGGAACTGATACCAGCTTCCAAAGGAGCTTTTGAAGTAACAATAAATGGCCAGACAATATATTCGAAACTGGATACAGGTGTTTTTCCTGATACAGACGACATGATCAAACATATGGAAGCAATGAATTAATGCCCTGGCAATTTAGCCAGGCTTTTTTATTCTCTTTTTTAGATATCTAACGGTTTTGGCTTTCTGTCTCTTCTTCAAGTTCACCGTTTTGAAAAAACTTTTAATTGGGCAATAATGATATAATTAATGAATGCATTAATATTGTGGGGGAGATCGAGTTTGAAACAGTTTTTAAGGCAGCTTCCTGCTGTACATGAACTACAGAAAGATACCAGATTTTTTGATCTGATCAAGAAGCATGATGCTGATGCTGAGCGTTTTACCGAAATAATCAAAGATGTGTTAAATGATATAAGAAAAGAAATCGTTAACGAAGAATGGAGTGGGCCAGAGCCTGGTACCCAGTTGTTTGTTGACCAGTTATTTACATTGCTTGATTCATCGGCAACAGAGAGATTTGACTATACACTGAAAAGGGTCATTAACGCTACAGGGACCATTTTACATACGAATCTTGGAAGGGCAAGATTGAGCGAGAATGCAGTGAAGCATGTGGTAGAAACCGCGAGGAATTATTCCAATCTTGAGTATAGGTTGAAAGAAGGCGAGCGCGGGTCCCGGCACAGCCATGTCGAAAGCCTAGTTAAAAAAGTCACTGGGGCTGAAGCAGCGATGGTCGTTAATAATAATGCTGCAGCAGTTTATTTAATCCTGAATGCACTTGCAAAAAACAAGGAGGTCATTGTTTCACGCGGGCAGCTTGTTGAAATCGGGGGCTCCTTCCGGATTTCTTCCATTATGGAAGAAAGCGGGGCTCATTTAGTGGAAGTTGGAACAACAAATAAAACGCATTTATATGACTATGAGAATGCAATCACTGACGATACCGGGATGATTCTTAAGGTCCATACGAGTAATTTTAAAATATATGGTTTCTCGAAAACTGTTCATACAGAGGAATTGGCCCAACTATCAAGCAAGCACGACCAGGTCGTTTTTTACGAAGACCTTGGGAGCGGCGTTCTATATGATTTCACCCGACATGGAATCGGTGACGAACCAGTTGTAGGAGAAGTACTGAAAATGGGTGCAGACATTGTTTCTTTCAGCGGAGACAAGCTCCTTGGCGGTCCACAGGCTGGGATCATCGCAGGCAAGAGAGCACTGATAGATAAGCTGAAAAAACACCAGCTGGCAAGAGTCGTTCGAATAGATAAAATGACACTCGCGGCGTTAGAGGGAACATTGATGGATTACTTAAAGGGTGAGCAGGGGTTACTCCATATCCCGACACTAAGAGACTTGCTTGTTCCTATTGATGAACTGAGAGCCAGGACTGAGCGTTTTGCGGAGGACATTAATTCCTGTGAAGGTGGGCTAAAAGCGGTTTTGACAGAAGGATCTAGCCAGGTTGGCGGAGGGACGATGCCCGATGTTCAGCTTCCAACCTATCTTGTCTCAATAAGTCATCCGGATGTTAGCGCTGAACATATTGCCAGAAAGCTTCGAACGGAACATTCCCCGGCAATCGTTGTTCGGATCCAAAAGGAAGAAGTTAATGTTGATCTTCGGACCGTTACAGAAGAAGAAGAAATATCTCTTTTGAATGCTTTTAAACAAATTTAAAAGTAAGGGCTGCCTTATATCTGGCTGCCCTTACTTTTTTTGTCGTTTTCCCACTTAAATGCAACTAACTTTTTTACATATCGTGGTGTGAGTTATGTTTTTGGCGAGTATGGTTACGGTTTTTCACTTTCTTCGAACCGCTTAATGGAGCAGGCTGGCTGTCTTGGTCGCCCTTCGGAGCATTCTTGCGCATATCTTTGGAATCGTTTTTGTTCATTGCTCATCCCTCCTGACTTTAGGATTTGATTTTAAGACGAATTTATACTGAATAAATTACTTATAACTGAGCAATTTAACGGTATAGATTTAATACACCAGGAGGAAATCACATATGCCTTATCATAAAGATAAACAGCAAGCCTTTCAGGCAGCACAACAAGGATTCGAAGACGCACAAGGTCTGTACTCAGAAATTGTTCGGGATAGCGCAAGCTACGGTCATCAGTTAAAGCACCTTAAAAATGAAGTGAATGAAGCATTCCAGCAGATCGAAAATGCCCTGGAAAACGCATCTGAACATCAACGGGCACAGCTTGAAAGATTTCAGCAGGATTTGAAGAGCATTGTAACTGAGGTAAATATGGAATAACAGGAAAAGCGGAAGGGAAGCCTTCCGCTTTTTGTTTCTTTACTAGGAAATTATAAAAAAAATTTCAATGTGGATACCTATACGGGTTTTCTTAATCCAGCTCCAGCGCCTAGCCCCTCGAGTCGCTTGTCTAGTGTCGCCTCCTAGAAACTCCGAAACTTCAACTCCGCCGGCAGAAGCAAAAAGCGCTTCTTTGTCGGAGTCTCCAGTTTCTGCGTTTCTGGGCAGTCGGCTATACTTTTCGATTTCGGTCCGCCCAATGAAGTCAAAGAACGACTTCACTGG
>NZ_JAGGQL010000008.1 GCF_018613315.1 Bacillus sp. ISL-37
TTTCCGCTTCAAACCTGTCACTATTCCAAGCTTTTCTGCTTCGTGCCTCATAATACGAGCTTTATTTTGAGAGCTTAAGGTGCTTTAAGCTTAAACTAGTCTGAGCCTGAATTAAACTATCCGTTTGACAAGCCAAATCACCATGAATCTACAATAAAAAATCCGCCCATTTCCGGGCGGATTTTTTCAGTCTTCTTCAGGATAGTTCACGTATTTGTCTGGTTCTTGCCTGATTTGGTCAAGCATGACTTCAATCAGGTCGCGTGGGAAACGGTATTCTTTAGAATTACCTTCCTGCACGACAGTGACATAATACATTAGTGCGTCCCGTTTTAATTCTTTTGATTCAACATTATGTTCTTCGGCAAGAATTTGATCAAATAACTGTGTAGTTTCTTGAGCTGCTGTATCTTCTGGCCGAGCGTCGCTGACAATTTTGATTGTAAGCCAATTATAAATTGCATCTTGGAGTGATTTCATATCGCCAACTCCTATTTGACATTTGCTTCTGCTTTTTTATGCTGTCGCAGCCTGAGCTTATAGATGATCAGGATGAGTGCAGCGACCACAAGTCCTTCCGTGATGGGAAGGAAAATAGCAAGGAAGGTAAGGACTGTAGAGCCAAGCAATAGAAAAGCATAGATGATGATACTTTTCAGCAACGGCAGCTTCTGAGCAAATCCAAGCTTATAAACAAGGATGCTCAATGCGGCAATCGTTAGATATAGCATCCACATGCCAACCGTCGGGTTCTCATCTACCCTGAATAATGCTGCAAAAAATGATAATCTCTGGCTTACATCCATACTTCTTCCCCCTACTTAATTAAGCTTCAGCGAATTTTTTCTTTTTCGCCTGTCTTTCACGCTCATTCTTATCAAGAATCTTTTTACGGAGTCTGATTGATTCTGGAGTTACTTCACAATACTCGTCATCGTTCAAGTATTCTAAAGATTCTTCCAGAGTCATGATTCTTGGCTTCTTGATGACAGATGTCTGGTCCTTATTAGCAGAACGAATATTAGTTGCTGCCTTCACCTTCGTGATATTTACAGTAATATCATTTTCACGAGTGTGCTCACCAACAATCATGCCCTCATAAATTTCAGTTCCTGGCTCAACGAAAATCGTTCCGCGGTCTTCTACCTGCATGATACCATAAGTAGATGCCTTTCCTGATTCCATTGATACTAGAACACCTTGACGGCGTCCGCCTACCTGGCCTTGAAGCATTGGCTGGTAGCTGTCGAATGTATGGTTAATGATACCATAACCGCGAGTCAATGTTAAAAATTCTGTTGTGTATCCGATCAGTCCGCGTGCCGGTACATTGAAAATCAATCGAACCTGTCCGCTTCCGTTGTTGATCATATCGAGCATTTCGCCTTTACGTGCACCGATTGATTCCATGATGGAACCAGTGTGTTCTTCAGGAACATCGATTTGAACGCGTTCTACCGGCTCACTTCTTACGCCATCAATTACTCGTACGATAACTTCAGGCTTTGATACTTGAAGTTCATAACCTTCACGGCGCATGTTTTCGATCAGGATAGACAGGTGCAATTCTCCACGGCCTGAAACGATCCATTCATCAGGTGAGTCCGTATTGTCTACTCTAAGACTAACGTCCGTTTGCAGCTGAGCGCGAAGTCTTTCTTCGATTTTCCTGGCAGTAAGGTATTTACCCTCACGGCCTGCGAATGGACTGTTGTTGACTAGGAATGTCATTTGAAGCGTAGGCTCATCGATTCGCAAAACCGGAAGTGGATCCTGGTTGTCGAATGGACATACAGTTTCACCAACATTGATGTCTTCCATTCCGGATACTGCAATTAGATCACCAGCATTGGCTTCCTGAATTTCCTGGCGTTTCAGACCGAAGAAACCAAAAATCTTTGTTACACGGAATTGTTTTACAGAACCGTCAAGCTTCATAAGTGCTACCTGTTGGCCAACCTTCATTGTACCGCGGAATACACGGCCTATTCCGATTCTGCCCACATAGTCGTTGTAATCAAGAAGGGCAACCTGGAATTGAAGAGGCTCTTCACGGTTATCAACAGGTGCAGGGATGTGGTCAATGATTGACTCGTATAATGACTGCATGTTTTCATCCTGTTTTTCAGGGTCCATACTTGCTGTTCCGTTGATTGCAGAAGCATAAACAACTGGGAATTCAAGCTGGTCCTCATCTGCACCTAGTTCGATGAACAAGTCAATGACTTCATCAACAACCTCAGCAGGACGAGCAAAGTCACGGTCAATCTTATTCACTACCACAATTGGTGTTAAATGCTGTTCAAGTGCTTTCTTCAAAACAAAACGTGTTTGCGGCATGCAGCCTTCATACGCATCGACAACAAGCAATACGCCGTCAACCATTTTCATGATACGCTCAACCTCGCCGCCAAAGTCAGCGTGTCCTGGAGTATCAAGAATGTTAATACGTGTATCTTTATAGGAAATAGCTGTATTTTTCGCGAGGATCGTAATTCCTCGTTCTCTTTCCAAATCGTTTGAATCCATTGCACGCTCTTCCACATGCTCATTTATACGGAATGTGCCTGATTGCTTTAGAAGCTGGTCGACCAATGTCGTTTTACCGTGGTCAACGTGGGCAATGATCGCTATATTTCTAATATCTTCTCTTAATTTCAAAAAAGTCACCCTGCCTTTAATATCATAATTTATCTATTGGCTTTTTACACAACTTACATATTATAACACAATAAGAGTGGAAACCTATAGGCATTTTAATGTACAATTAAATATATTATTATTTGCACCAAATGTCGAATGGGGGATTCACCTTGACTCAGATAAAATGGCCATTATTATTTTTCGCATTTGCAGCAGCTTCATGCATGATTGGTATTGGAATCGCCATTGGCGAAAGAAGTGTTGCCGGTACGTTCGCATGTATAATCGCATTGGTTTTCGTAATGGGATTCGGTTTTAAGAAAAAAAAGAAGATGAGAGAAGCTGGAGAGCTTTAATTCAATTAAAGTGCAAGTGTTTTGATCAACCACTAGCAGGTACAATTAAATAATAAAACCGGCTGGATTTCATTTCAGCCGGTCATTCGAGGGGGCGGACCATGATCAAATAGGTTTCGCCCTTATTTTCTTCTGTTTTGAATTGTTCAAAGCCACAGTCTGTAAGGAAGTTGGACCACTCGTATTCATCGATTGGAACAGCGGCAAAAAGTGCCTTTTGCCCATTCAGTTTAAATTCGTCTGAGAGATGGTTCATAATCGCTGATGCGATTCCTTGCCGTCTTTCCTCCGCTTTTACCAATATTGTACCAAGCCATGGCTTTTGGTTGGAAGGGGCGGGTTCCACATGAAAAGAAATTGCCACAGGCCTTCCTGTCGTTTCCCAAGCTCTCCATTCGCCAGACAAGCCATCATATTGCTCCATGTATTCTTCTATGGACAAACCCTGCAACTCATTTTCACTCCACTTAGAACTCGAAGATATAAGATCCTCAAAAAACGGCAGATCTGAGCTTTTAAACTGCCGCCAAGTTAAAATTACCATTTTCCATCCTTAAGATAATTCTTCAGGATATCACCGTGCAGGCCAGGCTTTGAAACAAATAAGGAATTCTGCTGGAGCATATCCAGCTCTTCTCCCCGCAGGTCAGTAGTTACTCCACCAAGTTCCTTTATTATGATGATGCCAGCGGCAATATCCCATGGTGCAAGTCTTGGGGTCAGATAAGCATCGATTCTCCCCGTTGCGACATATACCATCTCCATGGCCGCAGAACCATAGGAACGAGTCCCTCTAACGTCTTTCACAAGGGGTATAAGCAATTCGTGATCTATCCGTTTATTAGGAGCTACCCAGACTGCATTGAGAGCAATAACTGCTTCACTCACCTGTGCTTCTGTTAGTTTCGGAATAGATTTTTCGTTTAAATAAGCTCCTTGGCCTTTTACACAATGATAGAGTTCATCATGGACGACATCATAGATAAGACCAATCATTCCTTCCCCATCAACATAAATGCCGATTGAAATGGCGAAATTCCGCTGTTGGTGGACAAAGTTCATGGTTCCATCGATTGGATCGATAATCCACACGACCCCTGTTAAAGATTTCACTTCATCTCCATACCCTTCCTCACCCATGATTCGATGATCCGGAAAAGTACCTTTGATTTTCTCGATAAAATATTGCTCTGTCTCTTTATCTATATCTGTAACCAGGTCATTAGGATTGGATTTTGAAGTAACATTTAAAGTCTTTGGAAAAGAAGCCCTGATATTTTCACCCGCCTCTTTGACCCAGCTTTTCGCGTATGTATAAATTTCTTTTAGATTATATTCCATTCAGCTTTCCCCCGTTTCATATATTTTTACCTTCACTCAAGCTTTTGGAATCTATATTATCGGATTAGCTTCGTTTTCATCAAGTATTAGGATTCCCCTTGTCATCTCCATAACATGCAAAACTCCTTAGGAAGTTAATGACCATATAGAAGCTTGTCAAACCATTTATCATTCGGACATAAGAAACGAACTCCATCAACTTTACAGGAGTTCGTCAAGTGTATCGGTTGCTGCAGTTTTCCATTATTCTCACCATCATATAATACCTTATTCTTTCGTAAAACTTTATAGCTATTATAGAGCTTTTAAACGTAATAATTCTTGTCGAATTCGTTCGAGTTTTTGTTTACATTCTTTCATTTTCGATTTATCAGCATCTGTCATTGCATCAAAAAGGGTGGCTAATTCATAATCCATCTCCAAACGTAGTACAGCTGTTCTCTGGAGCTCACCATTTTTCTTCCTTGTTGAATTTATAAGTTGCTTCATTAATTTACACTCCTCTATTAATTTCTGTTTTTTATTATTGTATGAATTTCCATTTGGCTGTGGTACAAATTTGTGCGTATACCTAGGACTCAAAAAATGCCTGTCGCTTCTTTTTTTATAAAGATTTTGCTACAATATTTGACAAAGTACTAGGAGGTTTTTATATTGTCATTTTCAGGATTTGAACAAGCAGACTTCGATGTTTTTAAAATAGACGGTCTCGACGAAAGAATGGATGCCTTAAAATCCCAGATCCGCCCTAAGCTGGAAGAGCTCGGCCAGCACTTCGCTCCCACCCTTTCAAGCATTGCCGGTGATGAGATGCATTACCATGTTGCAAAACATGCCCGGAGAACGAAGAATCCGCCTAAAGACACGTGGGTAGCTTTCGCCAGTAATCCAAGAGGCTATAAGATGCTGCCTCATTTCCAGATTGGTTTGTGGGAAACCCATGTTTTTATCTGGTTTGCTGTCATTTACGAAGCACCTGATAAAGAATCGATTGGTAAGAAACTTGAAGCGAACATCGATTCAATCTTCACCCGTACTCCAAAGGATTTCTATTGGTCAATCAATCATATGAAGCCTGAAGCCACTATTCACAGTGAGCTTTCCAAGGAAGAGCTTCTTTCCATGTTCAAGCGTCTGCAAACAGTGAAAAAGGCTGAAATCCTTTGCGGCCTGAACATTCCTCGCGAGGAAGCCGCCAAACTAAGTGGTGATGAAATGCTTTCCAAAATTGAGTTTGTATTTAAAGAAATATTACCCCTATATAAATTGGCATAAACCATGAAATGCGTAGGCGACCGCCCATTTTCGACAATTGCTAAGCAACCTGACAGCGAACTCGCTCGATGATCTCACTGCCTGGGTCGAAACCTCACGCGTTCCGAAGAAAATCATAAATAAAGAGCCCATTTCCATGGGCTCTTCCTTATAACTTAGTTTTTTCTTTTTTGAACCACTTTGATCTTTTCACCAGTTCCTGTCTCTTTTATCCCTTTTACTGCCTGATATGGTACGTAGCCGCTTACTTCTTCAAATTCATTGAAAAGTGTTTTTTCCTGGGCTTTTCCTGGTACGATTTCTTTAAAACGCCTGTAAGCGTTAAGCAATGAATCCCGATCGATCCCTTTTTCATATGCTTTTTCAATACATTCGTAAAAGTGGATGACATCAACAATTTCATCTGTGGACCATGTGTAGTCAATTGGATATTGGTATTCCATTATTTCACCTGCTTTTTGTGCAATGACAGGAACCTTCTGCTCCAGTGCATTCCTTGTATATGTTAATCGATTTTACCGTTATTTAATTTAGAGCGCAAGGAAATCGCAGGTTCATCTTCCCCATTTCGTTCTTATTTCTTCAGCTTCGTTGATCATTCTGGCAAATAGCTCAGCTACTGTAGGAGAATCCTTAATTATTCCCATCACCTGGCCTGCCCATCCGAACCCATTTTCATCATCACCTTCATAGATATACTTACGGTTTGCTTTTCCGCTGATCAGCTCTTTTAATTCTTCATAACCCCCGCCTTGTTTCTCAATTTCGAGGATCTTTTGCGTCAATGGGTTGGCAACCGCTCTTGCTGGCATCCCGAGGGATCTTTTTATTACAGTAGTATCATTTTCGGTACCTTCAACAAGCTTTTGCTTGTACAACTCATTCGCATGGACGCATTCTTGAGTAGCGATGAAGCGGGTTCCCATTTCAATGCCCTGAGCCCCAAGACCCAATGCCGCCATTAGTCCTCGGCCATCTCCAATTCCTCCCGAAGCGATTACAGGTATGTTGACTGCATCAACAACCGATGGAATGAGCACCATCGTTCCGATATCGCTCTTTCCTAGATGTCCGCCACCTTCCTGGCCGACAACCATGACTGCGTCCGCTCCCAACTCCTCTGCTTTCTGCGCCTGCCTTTTCGCAGCAACAAGAACAAGCTTTTTAACATTTGTTCCTTTTAGCTGTTCAAAAATTGATGACGGGTTTCCACCCGTCATAGAAATAACAGGAACTTCTTCTTCAATCGCTACATCCAGATAATGCGAAAACGGCCTGCCATGCTGACCAATCGCAAAATTGACTCCGAACGGCTTGTCAGTCAACTTTCTCACTTTATGAATTTCATTCCTTAACGAGTCAGGATCAGGAAGGGACATTGCCGTTATCTGACCTAATCCCCCTGCATTCGATACAGCTGCGGCCAATTCTGAATAAGCCAGATAAGCAAGACCTCCCTGGACAATTGGATATTGTATACCTAATAGGTCCGTTACATCAGTATTCCAGTTCATATTCTCTCTCCCTCTCATGATTGTTTCGATATAACTTCTATTTTCACAGCTGTTTTTCCTGTTTCTTAAATTTATTGATTAAGGACTTTATTGATATTCTGAAATTCTTTGCAAACACCTTGATTAGTGCTATAATGCATGTGTTTTATTTTTTTAAAAGCAAAACCTAATCATAACCCTATAAATAAAGAAATCTAATACAATAAAGAGGTGTGATCATCAATTGTCACAAAAAGAGACACCGTTGTTTACCAGCCTATTAAAACACGCAAAAAATAATCCGATTCAGTTCCATATTCCCGGTCATAAAAAAGGAAGCGGGATTGACCCGGAGTTCAGAGAATTCATTGGTGATAATGCACTTTCTATCGATTTGATCAATATCGGGCCCCTTGATGACCTGCATTCTCCTAAAGGCATCATCAAACAGGCTCAGGAGCTGGCCGCTGAAGCATTTGGTGCTGATCATACTTTCTTTTCAGTACAGGGAACAAGCGGCGCAATCATGACCATGATCATGACAGTCTGCGGACCTGGAGATAAGATCATCGTACCGAGAAACGTGCATAAATCGATTATGTCCGCTATCGTTTTTTCCGGTGCCATTCCAATCTTCATCCACCCTGAGATAGATAAGAAGCTCGGAATTTCTCACGGAATCTCAACTGATTCAGTCGAGAAGGCGCTGGAACAGCATCCGGATGCAAAAGGCCTTCTTGTGATCAACCCAACCTATTTCGGCTTTGCAGCTGACCTGAAAAAAATTGTTGAGATAGCCCATTCTTACAGTGTCCCAGTTCTCGTGGATGAAGCCCATGGCGTGCATATCCACTTCCATGAAGACCTGCCGCTTTCAGCTATGCAAGCAGGCGCGGACATGGCAGCAACGAGCGTCCATAAGCTTGGAGGTTCAATGACGCAAAGCTCGATCCTGAATGTAAAAGAAGGTTTGGTATCGTCAAAGCGCGTTCAATCAATCATCAGCATGCTGACAACTACCTCTACTTCTTACCTCTTGCTCGCATCACTGGATACAGCGAGAAGAAGGCTTTCCATTGAAGGAAGAGAAATCATTGATCGAACGATTAAATTAGCACAGTGGATCCGGGGTCAGGTTAATGCCATTGAGCATCTTTACTGTCCGGGAGAAGACTTACTTGGTACGAACGCTACTTACGACTTTGATCCAACAAAAGTACTGATAAGCATAAAGGATTTAAATATCACAGGATACGAGGTCGAAAATTGGCTTCGGGAAAAATACAATATCGAAGTTGAACTTTCAGATTTGTATAATATCCTTTGCATCATTACCCCTGGAGACACTCAAAAGGAAGCTGAAATTCTAGTTCAGGCATTACGTGAACTTTCAAAAGAATTCCACCATCTTGCTGAGAAAGTGCATGCAGAAGTTATGCTTCCTGACATTCCGTTATTGGCGTTGACACCTCGGGATGCGTTCTACGCAGATACCGAAGTCGTACCTGTAGAGGAATCGGAAGGACGAATCATTGCAGAATTTGTTATGGTGTATCCACCTGGGATTCCAATTTTCATTCCAGGAGAAATCATCACCGAAGAAAACCTTATATATATCAAGACCAATATGGAAGCCGGACTTCCAGTACAAGGCCCAGAAGATGATGAACTTAAATCATTCAGGGTAATCAAGGAACATAAAGCAATCAGATAAGAAATGCGCAAGCGCCTTGTTCAGCCCCGACAAGCGCTGGAGGTCTGACCAGTGAAGTCGTTCTTTGACTTCATTGGGCAGACCGAAGCGACTTGAGGGGCTAGGCGCTGAAGCAAGACAAATCTCGATGTGAAAATTTTAACTTCCTTATCTTGTAAAAAAGAAGGGCATGCAGCATGCATGCCCTTTTATCTATTCTTATCTTTCTTCTGCACCTTCATGGTCGCAGCAGTTGCATTTTTTTGAATATAATACCGTTACTTTCTCATCTTCGAAATGGTCAATTGTTGCATTGCAAGTTTGACAAACGATTGTGCCCATATTTTCAAACTCCTTTTCGTTTTGAATTTTGAAAGCGCTTTATCAGTTTCTAATTATATAATAATATAACACTATTAAGAATTCAAGCCTAAACTGTATAACACTTTTATTTTTTATTAGGTATTTTTTGTTATATGCACCCACAATATATGTATTAATAATAATTAGTATGACACTTTTTGCGAAAAGTGGAATTGTTATCCGACTTTCATCTAAATTTAAGCAAACTAAAAACAGGCCTACTTGGCCTGCTCTTCTCTCAAGCTTATTCGTATTGAGTCTGGAACGGGGCTGTCGGCAACTCTTCATTGAAAAATAATGCAAGATCCTCAGCCTGCCGGACTTCAGTAATATGGAATGCTTTCTGCAAATATTCTACGTCTTCAATGTCCTTAGGGTCGAGGAGTGCTGAACGCCCCGTCTGCATGCAAACTACAAGAGGTTTCCCGAAAAACATATTGGTATACACGATCCCAAAGTCATAACGAGTATCATCAGTAGTGAACCCCACAAACCTGACGTGAACCCTTTCGTGCTCATCATAAAGCTTATCGAATAGTTCCATATGCCTCCTCCTTTTTAATTAAATATTTAGAATATTATTATAATTTATTTTTGACAAAAAGGCAAGTGCCAAGGAAGCTAAAAAGCTTTTATTCTATTGTCAATGCTTTTTCAGGAGTGATAAAATGATGAGGAATAGATAGGAAAAGGGGATTGGACGATGTCTAGTAATGCTTATATCAAACTTGTTCCATCATCATCTCAGCAAGCCATTTCCACCGAAGAACTAAAGGATTTATTTAATTACTATAAGGAAATAACTGCTAAAACAGGCGACCAGGTTGATTGGAATTATGAAAATTCAGCATTTCCTTATGATCTGAAGGAAAAAGAGGATGGGAAAGGCACATGGTTCTATCTGCAATCATCCCAGGACCGTTATAATGCAATTTTGATCGGCGTTGATAAAGAAAAAGTTGCCGAGGAAGACGGGACAGAACGCGAGCAATCATACATACAAATTACCCTGCCGCCGACAGCAACTGCTGGTGATAAGGGGAAAGCAAACGAATTCAGTAAATTTATCGGTAAAAAATTAAAGGGAGAGCTCCATTTATTCAACGGAAGGGTTATGTACTTCTATCCACGCAAATAAAGTATTTCCATTTGAACTTCGGGAACCCTTCCACCAAATACCGTGAGAAGAAATTTGTTTAAACACCAAAAACGGCTGCTATTGAGCAGCCGTTTCTTTGTTTGCTGGAGTTTCGATTTGAGCTGGATCAACGATTTTATACCCTTTATTTTGCAGGCCTTTTACAATATCACCAAGGGCCGCGCTTGTCCACTGCCGGTCATGCATCAGCAAATTCGCGCCATTCCGGAGCAATGGTGTATTAACCATAATATCCGCGAGAGCTTCCTTTGATTGATAATCCTTTTCCCAGTCATATCCGTAGGTCCAATTCATAAGCAGCATTTTTTCATCAGCAGCTACCTGCTTGCTATAATCAGTATTCATTCCAAACGGAGCCCTGAAAAATTGTGGCCTTTCGCCAATGAGTTCCTCGACCCTGTCATTAAGGTCTACTATTTCTTTCCTTTGTTGTTCCTCAGATAAATCTCTCAACGATTTATGGTTATATGTATGGTTTCCAATCGGAAAGCCCATTTGATGAATCTGTTTCAGGACTTCCCCTTCTTCAGGAGTATCAAGGAAATGGCCATTCACAAAAAAGATAGCTTTTACATTCAAATCTTTTAACGTTTTGGCCATCTCGAGAGCATTTTTGTCTGGAGCATCGTCAATTGTCAATAAAACTATTTGTTCATCAGGGTTATCGATATTTTGGATAGAAAAATCGCTCTTCATTTCATACCGAGGTGCTGCTTGTATTACTTCTTCGCTCTGTGAAACATCTACAGAAGAGTCCTCAGCTGTTACTGTTCCTTCTGTTTCAGGCTTTTCCTCTGCGGCTTTTTCCTGTTTTTGGACTTGTTCTGTAGCTTCTTCACTTGTACCTGTTGGCTTCTGCGCTTCTTCTGCGGCTCCACATCCAGCCAAAATAATCGAAGCTGATATCGTTAATAATAACGTTCTTTTCAAGACTTTCCCCTCCTGCTAGTAACTCTTAGCTGACAAAGCTGATGGATTAGCTGTTTTTACTGCTCGGTATTATCAGGAAATCTAGATAGAAGAAATAAAAGACATTGTCATATGAAACGATACATAAATGGCAAGGCTCAAGACCGTTATGAAAAAGGTTTTCCTCGCCGATTTCACTATATTATTGCCTATTATTATTGCTAAATAGAAAAACACCAAGAACATAATACCATTATAAATCGGATGATCGTGTTTGGATAGCCATTCTATTAAGGTATATCCACTCCAGATAATTAATTGAAGCAGCAATACTGTATACACCTTCAAACCCTCCACCACCATGTCTAAATTATCTTTTTCCCAAGTCAGTGTAAGATAAACATTCAGATCTTTTTACTAGTATATGTCCGGTCGGTGCGGATATTTTTCATTTATGTAACAATTCAATAACATTCCATTCTTTTGGAAATAGCTGTGATAGAATATGGACAATCAGTTACTCGTGTGAAACAACAATCCGAAAAAAAGTGAGGCAAAGATAAATGAAAAGTTTGTCTTTTGTTTTTGTCGCAACGTTCCTATTTCTTACGGCTTCATGCAACCCAGTCAACGATTCAGATCAATTGGAACTAAATAAAGATATAAAACAAGTCGTTTTCTTTTCCGATGATGAGAACTATAAACAAGAAGCATCCTATTATGATGCTATTATTGAATTAAAGAAAGAATATCCTGCCGAATTTGATAAAATTGTCGTCATTTCCGCAGCAAACGCCAATAGATACTATGACCTTTTTAAGGTAAAACAGTTCCCGGCAATCCTGGTCGTCCATCAGGATCAAGTACTTGCCAATGTGAATGGCAATGTAACAAAGGATCAGATTATCGAACCTCTATCAGCTGTCTTGAATAATGAATAAGGGTCTCGTTTCGAATGCATTATCAGTTAGGGAGCAGGAAGAATAAGAGCGCCGAAGCCCTTCATTATCAGGTTTGTAACTTTCATACTAAAACCAGCCAAAACATAAAAAAATCCTTTCCTGATGGAAAGGATTTTTTTATGTTTATTTTACGATATGAATCGGATTTCCAAGTGCTACTTCTGCAGCTTCCATGGTAATCTCACCGAGAGTTGGGTGAGCATGGATTGTCATTGCCAGGTCTTCAGCAGTCATACCTGCTTCAATAGCAAGACCAAGCTCTGCAATCATGTCAGACGCATTCGGGCCAGCGATTTGAGCACCGATGACAATGTCATCTTCTTTACGAGTAATCAACTTCAAGAAGCCGTCTGTCTGATTAAGTGATAGTGCACGGCCATTTGCAGCAAATGGGAATTTAGATGCTGTAATATTGATGCCTGCATCTTTCGCTTCTTTTTCAGAATAACCAACTGATGCTAATTCTGGATCAGAGAATACAACTGCTGGGATTGCCAGGTAGTCGATCTCTGAAGGATGTCCAGCGATTGCTTCAGCAGCAATTTTACCTTCATAAGATGCTTTGTGTGCAAGTGGCGGTCCTTCAACAATGTCACCAATCGCATAGATGTTGCTTACACTTGTGCGGCATTGTTTGTCGATTTTGATAACGCCACGATCAGACATCTCGATGCCAACTTGTTCAAGTCCTAGTTCGTCAGTGTTAGGCTTTCTTCCTACCATGACAAATACGTAGTCTGCTTCGATTTTCTTCTCTTCACCGTTTACTTCATACGCAACCGTTACGCCAGACTCAGTCTCCTCGACACCCTTTGCAAGTGCCTTAGTGATGATTTCCGCACCCTTCTTCTTTAGGTTGCGTTTTACTAGAGCTGACATTTGCTTTTCGAATCCATTAAGGATTTCATCTGCGCCTTCAAGAATTGTCACCTTAGTGCCAAAGCTTGCGTATGCTCCGCCTAGCTCAGTTCCAATGTAGCCTCCGCCAATAACGACGATGCTCTCTGGAAGCTCCTGAAGATTAAGTGCTCCAGTTGAATCAAGGACGCGCTTGGAGTATTTGAAAGCTGGAATCTCGATTGGACGAGATCCAGTAGCGATAATCGCATTTTTGAAAGTATATGTCTGGGCTGAATTTTCATCCATTACACGAATTGTATTGGAATCGACAAAATAAGCTTCACCACTTACGATATCGATTTTGTTGCCCTTCAATAGACCTTCGACGCCGCCAGTTAGTTTTTTTACTACTCCAGCCTTAAACTCCTGAACTTTAGAGAAATCAAGCGTGACGTTTTCCGCTATGATACCCATATCCTCAGAATGCTTAGCGTTTTCGAATCTGTGGCCTGCAGAAATCAAAGCTTTTGAAGGAATACATCCCACGTTCAGGCACACTCCGCCAAGAGTTGCTTTTTCCACGATTGTTACTTTTTGGCCTAGCTGGGCAGCGCGAATCGCTGCCACATATCCGCCAGGACCGGCACCAATGACAAGAGTATCAGTTTCGATTGGAAAATCTCCTACTACCATTTATTACCCCTCCATTAACAATAGTTCTGGATCGTTCAACAGGCGCTTGATGTGATTCAAAGCGTGCTGTGCAGTAGCGCCGTCAATCATGCGGTGGTCGAAGCTTAGGGAAAGCGCTAGTACAGGAGCAGCTACAATTTCTCCATCCTTGACTACTGGCTTTTCTGCAATTCGGCCGATTCCAAGGATTGCAACTTCCGGATGGTTGATAACCGGAGTGAACCATTGTCCGCCAGCAGATCCGATGTTCGTGATTGTGCAAGAAGCACCTTTCATTTCATCTGGAGCAAGCTTTCCATCACGAGCTTTTCCTGCTAGTTCATTGATCTCATTAGAGATAGAGAATACAGATTTCCGGTCAGCGTCCTTCACGACTGGAACAAGCAAGCCTTTATCTGTGTCTGCTGCAATACCAATATTATAATAGTGCTTGTGGACGATTTCGCTTGTTGCATCATCAAGAGATGTATTCAACGCAGGGTATTCACGCAATGCACTTGTTAATGCCTTTACCACATAAGGAAGGAATGTAAGCTTGATTCCTTTTTCTGCAGCTACTTCTTTGAACTTTTTGCGATGAGCGACAAGGTTTGCGACATCCACTTCGTCCATTAAAGTAACGTGTGGAGCTGTATGCTTGGAGTTAACCATTGCCTTAGCGATCGCTTTTCTGATTCCGCTCATCTTTTCGCGTGTCTCAGGGTATTGTCCTTCTGGAATTGCCTGAGCTGCTGCAGCTTTAGGTGCCTCTTCAGTTTGTGCTGCCTGTGCTTGATCTGCCTGTGGAGCTGCAGTTGTTGCACCTCCGCTTAGGAAGCTATCGATATCTTCTTTTACGATTCGGCCATTCTTGCCTGAACCGGAAACCCGACGAATATCCACGCCTTTTTCACGAGCATATTTACGGACTGATGGCATTGCCACGATTCGGCGGTTAGGATCAACCTCTGCTTGTGGTGCAGCCGCTGCGCCAGCACCAGTTTGACCTGCAGGAGCAGGAGCATCTACTGCTTCTTTTTCAATTTTTTGTCCAGCTTCCAATGTAGACTGAACCTGAGCTTCGGTCTTTTCCTGTTTAGGCTGTTCAGCAGGTGCATCTTCTTCTTCACCTTTAAACTTAAGGTGCTCATAGCCTGGAGCATCGAACGTTACAAGAACCTGTCCTACTGTTGCTACTGTTCCTTCTTCTACTAAAACCTCTTCGACTGTACCAGCGACAGGTGAAGGAATCTCAACAACCGCTTTGTCATTTTGCACTTCGCAAAGTACATCGTCTTCCTGGACTTTATCGCCAGGCTTTACGAACCACTTGACTATTTCACCTTCGTGAATACCTTCACCGATGTCTGGCAGCTTAAATTGGAATGCCAATGGAATTCACCCTCCTAAGTTTTTATCAAACCTTTATAATTTCAACGATTAATTAGAATGTAAGTACTTTTTTAGCTGTTGCAATTACATCTTTGTAGTTAGGCAGCCAAACAGATTCTGCTTGAGAGAATGCGAAAACAGTATCTGGAGCTGCTACGCGCAACACAGGTGCCTCGAGACTAAGGATTGCACGATCATTGATTTCTGCAACAATCTGTCCAGCCATACCAGCTTGTTTTTGTGCTTCCTGCACGACAATCGCTCTTCCTGTTTTTTCAACAGAAGCGATGATTGTTTCAATATCGAAAGGCATTACTGTTCTTAAGTCGATTACTTCTACAGAGTAACCTTCTTTTTCAAGCTCTTCAGCTGCCTTTAATGATTCGTGAACCATAGCACCATAAGTGATGATTGAAAGGTCTTTTCCTTCACGCTTAACATCTGCTTTTCCTAGTGGAATTGTGTATTCTTCTTCCGGTACTTCCTGACGGAAAGAGCGGTAAAGCTTCATGTGCTCAAGGAAAATGACTGGATCGTTATCGCGGATGGATGAAATCAACAATCCTTTTGCATCATATGGAGTTGATGGGATTACGACCTTTAGACCAGGCTGCTGTGCAACCATTCCTTCAAGGCTGTCAGCGTGCATCTCTGGAGTATGTACGCCACCGCCAAATGGTGAACGGATTGTTACTGGCGAGCTGTAGCGGCCGCCTGAACGGTAACGCATACGAGCCATTTGTCCTGCAATAGAATCCATAACTTCGAAAACAAAGCCGAAGAATTGGATTTCAGGAACAGGACGGTAACCTTGAAGTGCAAGACCGATCGCCAATCCGCCAATTCCGGATTCTGCTAGCGGTGTATCAAATACGCGGTCTTCTCCAAATTCATTTTGAAGGCCTTCAGTCGCACGGAACACACCGCCGTTGACGCCTACGTCTTCCCCGAATACAAGTACGTTTGGATCGTTCTTCATCTCTACGCGAAGAGCGTCTGTAATTGCTTGAATCATTGTCATTTGAGCCATGGCTTACTTCGACTCCTTCTCTTTATATATTTCATACTGTTCTTTTAAGTGGTCTGGCATTTCTTCATACATGATTTCCATAAGTTCAGTTACTTTCTGCTTAGGAGTATCATCCGCTTCTTTGATAGCGTTTTTGATTTCTTCTTTTGCTTGTTCGATTGTTTCGTTTTCCATATCTTCAGTCCATAGGTTTTTCTTTTCCAAGAACTTACGGAAACGTACTAATGGATCTTTCTTTTCCCATTCATTGTCCAGATCAGATGTACGGTAACGAGTTGGATCATCACCAGCCATTGTATGTGGACCGTAACGGTAAGTCATTGTTTCGATCAATGTAGGACCTTCTCCGTTAACAGCGCGCTTACGTGCTTCAAGAGTAACTGCGTAAACTGCAAGCGGGTCCATTCCGTCAACCTGGATACCAGGGATACCAGCAGCAACAGCTTTTTGAGCAATTGTCTGAGCAGCAGTCTGCTTTTCAACTGGAGTAGAAATCGCGAAACGGTTGTTTTGAACGAAGAAGATTGCTGGTGCTTTGTATGCACCTGCAAAGTTGATACCTTCGTAGAAATCACCTTGAGATGAACCGCCATCACCTGTGTAAGTTACGGCAACTGCTTTTGTTCCACGCTTCTTCATTCCAAGAGCAACACCAGCTGCCTGGATGAATTGTGCACCAATGATGATTTGTGGTGAAATGACATTTACACCTTCAGGTATTTGATTACCCTTGAAGTGTCCGCGTGAGAACAAGAACGCTTGCGTTAGCGGAAGTCCATGCCAGATCATTTGGGGAACATCGCGATATCCTGGAAGGATAAAGTCTTCTTTCTCAAGTGCAAATTGAGATGCAAGCTGGGAAGCTTCCTGTCCCGCTGTAGGAGCATAGAATCCTAGGCGTCCCTGGCGGTTCAATGAAATTGAACGCTGGTCCAGAATCCTTGTATAAACCATACGCTTCATTAATTCTTGTAATTGCTCGTCCGAAAGCTCAGGCATTGCCGCTTCATTTACGACTTCGCCCTCTTCATTCAAAATCTGGAACATTTCAAATTGGCTTTCAATATTTTCGAGCTGCTTCACTGCATCAAAAGTGTTGTTTTTTGTTTTAGATGCCATCAGAGCCACCTCTTCCTTTCATACTTCATGAATTTTAATTGAATATACAAAAATAGGTTACCCAATATCAGGATAAACTTCCCCGGGGTTCTAAATACATGTCAGAGCTGAATTGTTTTTTGGCCGATCAATAATGAATCAAGAAGTTTTCCCAAAAAACTTTTACTTGGAACACTACCTGAACACACCATTCTATAGTTTTCCACAGATTTACTATAAAAAAACTTTTATTTCACCATTCTTATGCCAAAAATACTGTATCAGTGAAAAATACAAATGGATTAATACAATCCGCTCATTCGTTTTTTAGTTTACAACACGAAAATAAGTCCGTCAAATACTATGTTTCATCTTTTTTAATTTTATTCACTATCGGTATGTTATTATCTCAAAAAAGTAACTGTATCACTATTTATTAATTACTGTACTATAATAAATACTTTCGATTCAAACTGTATTAGTGCTGTGAAGTGGGTTCAAATGGCTTGTACTCCCAGTTGCAGGCATGAACCTTCATCAGGTCCTTAATCTCCGTTGCGGCTTCCTCTTCAAGTACAAAACAAAAAGCCGCTCTTAAAAGGCGGCTTTACATTTCACTTATTACTTTTCCTTATCCGTGCTAACTTCTATTCCAGCTTTTTTGTAAAAATCCATTTTCTCTTGATTATACTGGTCAGTCTTTTCATTGAATTCTTGATTGTTATTCAAGACAATTTCATATACTTCATTCACTTTATTGATTTGTTCTTCTAGTTTCTCAAAGCTTAATTCCTTATCTTTTAGCATTTCATAAAGCTCTTTGTCATATTGGAGTCCTTGTTTGTAGTTTTCATAAAGCTTGTCATGAATTCCATATCTTTCTTTCATAGTCGCCTGCAGTTCAGTTGCCTGTTTCTTCAGGTTTGAGTCATCTATTTCGTCGATGATTTTGTCTACATTTCCAAACTCTTTTTCAGATTCATCTATACTTTCTTTTTCTTTATCAATATGTTCTGCACGTTTGTCAGCTATGGCCAATGCCTCATCTGCCAGCTTAACAATTTGGTCATATTCTTTCATTCCAAGTGAAATGATTTGCTCGTAAATTTCCTTTTCCTTCTTCTCCAACTCTACAAGCGGATCCTGCTGATCCTCAAACCCTTTTTCAATTGAAACGACCTTCTCAAGCGCTTCAAACATTTTCTCCTCTGGTGATTGCTTGTCCAGACACCCAGCTAGACTGAAAACTCCAGCCATCATTATAATAGCTAAACTTATTTTTTTGATTATGGACAAAATATTAACCTCCTCATTGATACCAATTTTACTATAGCGATTGCGACGGGATTTGACAATAGATATGAAATTTTGCGGGAATAATTGTTAATCCTGGAAGTGGTAAGTGCTTGTCCTTTCCTAAATATATTCACTCCTCAGTGTGTTTATGCTCTGGGCTTACGCCTACACTTTATATTTTCTTGTGCATAGGCTATAGCAATCGACCGATTTACGGGCGAAAAATACAATTGAGGAGGTTTCCTAATGCACGGTTACGGATATGGATGTGGTTATCCCGTGGCAGGAGCAGGATATGGCAATGGATTCGCTTTGATTGTCGTGTTGTTCATCCTGCTGATCATTGTTGGCTGCGCCTGCTGGAAGTTTTAATTAGAAAAGCACAAACGCTAGAGGTCCTGACAGTGAAGTCGCTTTTGACTTCATTGGCAGGACCGAAGCGTCTGAGGAGTTAGGAGACGTAGCTAGACAAACGACTCGAGCTGCTCAAAGCTTACGCTTCTCGCAAGATACTCGAGGAAGCACTAGCAGGGATGAAAACTGGCTAGGCGCTGGAGCTTGACACTAATCTAAATGATAAAAGCTTCCTAATAAGATGATTTAAAAGAGGGAGGTTCTTCACCTCTCTCTTTTAACATTTCTAGTTAACTTTTTACTGTTCATTTGATAGACTTAACATTATTACATACTAGAGGTGAAGTTAATGTTGACGATGAATGATATCGTCCGTGATGGACATCCCGTGCTCCGAAAAGTCGCGGAAGAGGTTCCTATGCCTCCTACACAGGAAGATAAGGCAGTTCTTGAAAGCCTGATTGAATATGTTAAAAACAGCCAGGACCCTGAAGTTGCCCAAAAATATGGTCTCCGTCCTGGAATCGGCCTTGCCGCACCACAGATAAATGTATCGAAAAGAATGATTGCTGTTCATGTGACTGATGAAAAAGATAATACATTAAGCCATGCCCTCTTCAACCCAAAAATCGTCAGCCATTCGGTTGAACGTTCCTACCTTGCAGCCGGTGAGGGATGCCTGTCAGTTGATGAGTCAATCCCAGGTTTCGTGCCGAGATATGCCAGGATAACGGTAAAAGGGGTAGACCTTGAAGGAAACGAAGTCAAGCTTCGCCTGAAAGGCCTGCCAGCGATTGTATTCCAGCATGAAATCGATCATTTGAATGGCATCATGTTTTACGACCACATCAATAAACAAGATCCATACGCTGAAGTTCCCGATGCAAAGCCAGTTGAAAGATAAAAGCCGAATCCTGAGTGATTCGGCTTTTTTGTGGCTTTAACTACCTTACCAATACTAATATTGTATGTTTTGGCTAAATCGGAGTTCATTTATGACAGGTTTCCGGTTTCACCCTCTAAACCTGTCTGAATTCCGATGGTTTCTTGACAGCTTTTCTCTCAATGGGCTTGTACCTGTCATAATACCGGCATATTCTTGACAGCTTTTCGCCTTTTCACGGCCAACCTGTCTGAATTACGCCCTTTTCTTGACAGCTTTTCCGGTTTACCCCTTCAACCTGTCATAATTCCCACGGTTTCTTGACAGCTTTTCGCCTTTTCATGGCCAACCTGTCTGAATTACGGCCTTTTCTTGACAGCTTTTCTCTCAATGGGCTTGAACCTGTCATAATTCCGGCATATTCTTGACAGCTTTTCACCTTTTCACCGCCAACCTGTCTGAATTACGGTCTTTTCTTGACAGCTTTTCCGGTTTACTTCTTCAACCTGTCATAATTCCCACGGTTTCTTGACAGCTTTTCGCCTTTTCACGGCCAACCTGTCTGAATTACGGTCTTTTCTTGACAGCTTTTCTCTCAATGGGCTTGAACCTGTCATAATTCCGGCATATTCTTGACAGCTTTTCCGTTTTTCCTATTCATCCTGTCATAATAACTACCTCTACAGAACATCATCAGGCATTTCACATCAAACCTGTTTCAATTACTCTCGAATTGCTTTGATCTATATCAACTTCAGCTCTTTCAATCCATGCCAGATACCGTCGTCATCTACATCTCGGGTTACTTTATTCGCCAGTTCTTTTAGTTCTGGAACGGCATTCCCCATGGCTACCCCTGTGCCAACTGCCTTTAGCATTTCAAGATCATTCAGTCCATCACCAAAAGCGTACACATCTTCCGGCTTGAAACCTAATCGCTCCACCATTTTCTTTATCCCTTCCGCCTTAGATCCTCCTGCAGGGAGAATATCCACTGAAAACGGATGCCACCTGATAAATGTGAATTCGGGATAAGTCTCCCGGTAATACTCTTCTTGCCCTTCTTCACAGAACAAAAGTGTTTGATAGAGCTCTCGGTCTACATAAAACCGGTCATCATGTTCTGGATGAGTGAACTTCAGGCCACCAAGGCTTGTTTCAATGTAGTTGTGGTGTTTCACTGAGGACTTCATTGTCTTGTGGTTCATAAATACGACTGGATGTCCCTTACCAGAAGCCTCCTGGTATATTTCTTCTATCTTTTTATTATTCAAAGGGTTTTGGTAAATTGGCTCCCCTTCGAATACAACATATTGCCCATTGAAACTCACAAATGAATCGATCTCCAGCTCTTTTCTAAGGCTCTCGAACATGAACGGAGCTCGTCCTGTAGCAATGGCTACGAAAACTCCATTTTCCTTCAATGTTTCGATCGCCTCTTTAGCAGACGCCGGCAGGTTTTTATCATGGTCCAGCAATGTACCATCAATATCAAAAAATACAATTTTACTCATGATCTTCTCCTTCGATGCTTTTCTTGAAAGTATTTTCTTATTTTTTCCCAAATGCTCTTTTCATAATATTTGTTAAAAACAAAATTTGATTTATATGTAGTAATCACGGTAGTCTATCAAATTCACTTGTGCGTGTACAGAAATAAGAAATGAAAAACTGTGTCAAAACAATGACAATTTATGTCATTCCAACAATAACCATGAAAAAATTTGCTATTTCATCATATAATATAAACAAAAAGATAGGATTTTGAAAAATAATCTTTGCTAAACTTTTCCTTGTTTACTTTACTTTGGACAAGGATAGTTTAAAATAAGAACTAAGGAGATGATCCACTATGTTAAAGAAGCTAAGAAAGAAGCTTTTAAAACAGTGGAAAGATTTACTTCGAAAAAAAACAATCGCTTAACTTTTTGAGCCCTTCAAACTTGCGAAGGGCTCCTTCCTTATTGTAAATTGGTTAATAGCGGAAAACATGGCAGGATGGATAATAACAATGTTAACATTGTTAATTTTTATATAAGGCTGATTTCGAATATTGTTTTGACAGAATTATGCTTTACCTACTTATTTGAGTTCGTCTACCTTGAGATTTTCCAGACTGGGAATCGCATAACCCTGCAAAACGTTTCATCGAAAATTGCCTATAAAATAGAAAAAGTTAATTTAAGGAGAGAGATTTTTAATGATTTTTAAAGTTTACTTCCAGGAATCAAACAAGCAAGTACCAGTTCGCGAAAAAACGCAAACCATTTATGTAAAAGGTGACTCTGAGAGAGATGTACGGACAAAAATTGCTGACCGTCAATATAATATTGAATATGTCGAGGCAGTTGAGGGTAACTATTTCGAGTATGAGAAGCAAAAAGAAGACTTTGAAGTATTGGAGATCGAATAATTTATGAAATTCGTTAAAAATGACCAAACAGCCGTTTTCGCGCTCGGTGGATTAGGCGAAATCGGTAAGAATACGTACGGTGTGCAGTTCCAGGATGAAATCATCTTGATTGATGCCGGCATAAAATTCCCAGAGGATGAATTACTCGGCATCGATTATGTAATCCCTGACTATTCCTACTTAGTTAAAAATGAAGACAAAATCAAGGGCCTATTCATTACTCATGGCCATGAAGACCACATTGGCGGTATTCCTTATTTACTGCGTGAAATCAATGTTCCGATCTATGGAGGCAAGCTTGCACTTGGCCTGATCAAAAACAAGCTTGAAGAGCACGGCCTGTTGCGAAAAGCGAAGTTGATTGAAATCAAAGAAGACGATATCATCAAATTCCGTAAAACATCCGTCACTTTCTTCAGGACTACACACAGTATCCCTGATTCCTATGGTGTCGTAGTGAAAACGCCTCCTGGACAAATCGTTCACACGGGCGATTTCAAGTTTGACTTTACACCAGTAGGTGAGCCAGCCAATTTGACCAAAATGGCTGAAATCGGCAAAGAAGGTGTCCTTTGCTTGCTATCGGACAGCACAAATGCCGAAGTTCCTCATTTCACGATGTCAGAGCGCCGTGTTGGCGAAAGCATTCATGATATTTTCCGAAAAGTGGATGGGCGGATCATCTTCGCTACTTTCGCTTCCAATATCCATCGATTGCAGCAGGTTGTAGAAGCAGCAGTTGCTAACGGCAGAAAAGTTGCCGTATTCGGGCGAAGCATGGAATCAGCTATCAATATTGGACAAGAACTAGGCTATATCACTGCGCCAAAGGATACATTCATTGAAGCGCAACAAATCAACAGGCTCCCTGCTAATCAGGTTACAATCCTTTGTACTGGAAGCCAGGGCGAGCCAATGGCTGCTTTATCAAGGATTGCGAATGGTACACACCGCCAAATCCAAATTCAGCCTGGCGATACAGTTGTATTCTCGTCTTCACCAATCCCGGGTAACACCATCAGTGTTAACAGGACCATCAACATGCTTTCCCGCGCAGGTGCTGATGTTATCCATGGATCATTGAATGACATCCATACTTCAGGTCATGGTGGTCAGGAAGAACAGAAATTGATGCTTCGCCTGATCAAACCAAAATACTTCATGCCAATCCATGGTGAGTACCGCATGCAGAAGATGCATACGAAACTCGCTACTGATTGTGGAGTTCCTGAAGAGAACTGCTTCATTATGGATAACGGTGAAGTACTTGCTCTTGGCGATAATGAAGTTAGCGTCGCTGGCAAGATTCCTTCCGGCAATGTTTACATTGATGGAAGCGGGGTTGGCGATATCGGAAACATCGTTCTTCGCGACCGCCGAATCCTTTCCGAGGAAGGCCTTGTCGTTGTTGTGGTAAGCATCAATATGAAGGAATTCAAAATTGCAGCAGGTCCAGACCTGATCTCACGTGGATTTGTCTACATGAGAGAGTCCGGTGACTTGATCAATGATGCCCAGAGCTTAATCAATAAGCACTTGAATAAAGTTATGGAAAGAAAAACAACTCAGTGGTCAGAAATCAAAAACGAAATCACTGATACTCTAGCACCTTTCCTTTATGAAAAAACAAAACGTCGTCCAATGATCCTGCCGATCATCATGGAAGTATAAGCAAAAACCGTTGCGATTGTCGCAACGGTTTTTTTATTGTTTTGTTTAATAACTCGTCCTGGTTAACTATATATGATTTTTTTTAATCCAACTCCAGCACTGCTTGTTTTTAACTATTGGAATCAATATTATTATTTTGTCTTTGTCCTGCCTTTTTTCTTACAAAATATATGATAGCAGCCACAATTGCTCCTACAATCATGAGGATAGGGAGGTTTCCAATAAGGAATACAATGATTCCTGAACCTGCTGCCAGAAGAATGTTAATATTATCAGCAAATTGTTTCTTTATTTTCTGCCAGGTGTTCAGGCTGTCGTTATCTATTTTCGGAACTGGCACTTCATTTTCCTGCAGGGTGATGGTTACAGTCGAAAGCGCTGTCTGGTTTTCGAGGAACTTCTTCCTGCCCGCAATTTGTTCAATCTGTTCCTGGACATCTGCTAAATCGGATGAGATCTTTAAAAGATCCTCAGTTTTTTGCGCTTGCTTCATGAAATCAAGCAGCCTCTCTTCAACGGCCTTCTTTGATTTCAACCGAGATTCCAGGTCAACATACTCCTCTGTAACGTCCTGCCCGCTTACGTGGCGATTATTAACTTGAACTGAAAGACCTTCAGCATCATTCAAAAACGCATTAAAATGCTCCTGGGGAATCCTGAACGTCATCGTGCCACTTTGCTGCTCGCCATCATAACGATTTGAATTTGACTGTACAATATATCCATTGTACGCTTTTGCTTTCTGCTCTAGAGCATTGCGCGCTTTTTCAAAGTTGTCCACTCTGATATCCATTTCGGCATTATAGATGACCATCCGCTGAGCAGCACCTTCATCGATATCTTGGCTGGCTTGACCCTCTGCTTTTGCATCCTCCCCAGAATCAGCTTTATCAGATTCTGAGAAACCAATTTCATCTTCACTAACATTTTCCATGCTAGAATTCATGTCACCATCAGCACTCATTTTACTATCTTCCTGTGACATGCCTCCGCTGCAGCCGGCAAGTAGGAAAACAAACAAAAAACCCATAAAAGATATCTTCTTTAACAATGAAAAGCCCCCTTGAAACACTTCTATTTATGAATATGACGGTAATTCTGTTAAAAAGTTACAGATTTTCGATAAAGTGAAAGCCCCTACCTTTTTACGTTTATGTTAGCTCTACTTGTGACAGAAATATCGCAGGCGCACTCTTCTCGGGCACACATGTTAGCATCACTTGTAACCGAAATACCATAGATGCTCTCATCTCGGGCACATATTTTCCTTTCTGTTCATCACGACTCGGAATTGCTCCTAATTTAATCACAAAAAAGCCTTCACGAAGAAGGCTTTTTACATTTACACTGCATCTAGCATATTGAATTGTGCTTTGACAAGGTCATGATATTCTCCCTCGAGCTCCATAAGTTGAGCATGATTACCTTGCTCGATGATCATACCATTCTCTAGCACGAAGATGTTATCCGATTCCCTGATGGTCGACAGTCTGTGGGCTATGATAATTGCCGTTCTGCCTTTCAGCAGGGTTTTGAATGCCTTTTGGATTTTCATTTCCGTTTCTGTGTCGATGCTTGCCGTCGCTTCATCCATGATCAGGATTCTTGGATTGGCTAACAATGCCCTGGCGAAGGAAAGCAGCTGTCTTTCACCTACTGAAAGGATATTACCCCTTTCTTCCACTTCTGTTTTATATCCATTAGGCAGCTTCTTAATGAATTCGGCTGCTCCTACAGCTTCTGCGGCAGCTATTACATCTTCCTCTGTAGCATCCGGCCTGCCGAACAGAATATTATCGTAGATCGTTCCAGAAAAAATAAAGGTATCCTGCAAGACGATACTGATATGCTTCCTAAGGCTGCCTATGGAGACTTCTTTTAGGTCATGACCGTCAACCAATACCCTGCCCGAAGTAGGATCATAAAACCGGCTGATCAAATTGGCGATTGTCGTTTTCCCTGATCCTGTATGACCAACGAGGGCAACCGTCTGTCCAGCCTTCATTTCAAGGCTGATCTCCCTAAGCGCTGTTCGCTTGTCATCGTATGAAAAGACCACTTTTTCAAATTTAATTTCTCCGCGCAAATCTTCCAGCTCAACCGGATGATCTGCCTCAGAAACAATTGGCTTCTCATCAAGAAATTCAAAGATACGTTCCGATGAAGCCATCCCCATCAATAACTGGTTATACACCTGACCCAGTCTTGAGATTGGTTCCCAGAACATACCAAGATAGAAGGCAAAGGAGACAAATACACCAATTGTGATTGTTCCATTTTGGATTAAACTCGCTCCATACCAAATCAAGACAGCAGTTCCAAGAGCGTTGGTCAGTTCAACCATCGGACGGAACATCGCATTTTTCTGTGAAGCCGACTTCCAGCTTTGGAAGGTCTCATCGTTGACCCCATCAAAAAACGCCATGTTTTCCTTTTCCTGCGTAAAAGATTGTGTAACCCTGATTCCCTGGATACTTTCATTCAGGTGGGAATTTAACTTGGATTGTTTCATGCGAACATCCTGCCATGAGCGTCTGATATTTTTCCTCAGCTTTGTTGAAATCAAGAACATGATCGGTAAAATAATCATGATTGCCAGTGTAAGCTGGGGACTTAACGAGAACAAGATAAAGAAAATACCAATCAGCAGAACGATATCCATCAATAAGTTGATGACACCGTTTGTGAACAATTCCTGGAGGGAATTGATATCATTCATAATCCGCACAAGTATGGATCCAGCTGAACGCTGGTCAAAAAAGCGATGGGAGAGATTTTGCACATGTGTGAATAAGTGTTTTCGTAAATCATATATCACATTTTGTCCCAATTGATTCATCCAGCGGATCCGGAAAATATTTGCGATATAGGACGCTGAATATAGCCCTGCGATTAGAGCGACTAGCCACAACAGCATAGTAGCATCCTTGTTTTTAACAGCTCTATCCAACGTGTATATACCGATCAAAATTGGAATAACCAGCCTTACCGCTGTAGTGATCAATACCATAGCAATCGAAAGCGGAACAAGATCCTTCTTGTATGGCAACATATAACCGAAAAGCCTTGACATCTGTTTCCAGTTAAAAGGCTTATCAATAACTTGATCAGTAGAATAATGAAACCTTTTTAATACTTCAGAGTTGCTTTTCCTGCTCAAAACCTTCCCCCCTGTACATTTGTAGTTAATTGGTGCTATGACCATAATGACGAAAAAAATCATCATTCCGATTTTTTAATCAACCAGTTTGCGATACCTTTTCACGGTCTTTGAATTGAATATCATAGATTTTTTGATATGTTCCGCCATTCTTAATCAGTTGTTCATGGGTTCCTCGTTCAGCAATTGATCCATTTTCAAGCACGAGAATCTCATCTGCATGCTTAAGGGAAGAAATACGGTGTGCGATGATGAAGGTCGTCCGTCCCTTCATGACTTCCAGTAATGCTTGTTGAATCTTGAATTCAGTTTCCATATCTACTGCACTTGTGGCATCATCAAGAATTAACACACTTGGATTGACACAAATCGCCCTGGCAATCGCGATTCTTTGCTTTTGGCCCCCAGAGAGCCCCATACCTCTTTCTCCCAAAATTGTATCGTATCCATCCGGCAGCTCCGTAATGAAACTATGTGCCTGGGCCCGTTTTGCGGCAGCAATGATAACCTCCATTGTAGCGTCAGGATTGCCATAAGAAATATTAGCTTTGATAGAAGAAGAAAACAGGAAAGATTCCTGGAGGACAATCCCTATATTGCTGCGGAGTGAACGAATTGAATAATCCTTTATATCCAGGCCATCAACGAGGACCTGGCCAGCGACTGGCTCGTAAAACCTTGTCATCAGCTGGGTAATGCTTGTTTTTCCTGAACCTGTCGATCCAATCAAGCCAATTGTCTGTCCAGGCCGGGCCTTAAAGGTAATATTATATAAAGCTTCATTTTCGTCATCTCCATATCGGAGTGTCACATCATTGAATTCTACGTCCCCTGAAAGCTTTTCAATTTTCAGAGCCCCGCGCTTCTCTTCAATCTCCTCATCAGCCTCAAGTATTTCTAATAATCTTTCACCTGAAGCTTTTGATTGAGAAAATAGATTCACGACGAAACCGAGGTTCATGATTGGCCACATGATGTACCAAACGAGGCTGTAAAAAGCCACCAACTCCCCCGGGAGCAAAGATTCATTCATAACAAGGAAACCGCCGTATCCTAACAGCAGGACAACACTCAAATTCCCCAAGAACTCCATTAACGGAAAATACTTCGCCCAAATTTCCGATGTGAATAAGTATTGATCTTTATAATTTCCATTCGAAGCATTGAATCTGCCAATCTCATAATCTTCGCGGGAAAGAGATTTTACCGTGTTAATTCCGCTAATATTCTCCTGGACCTTCGTATTCAGGTTTCCAAAAGATTTCCTGATGCCCCTGAACGCTGGATGGACTGCCCTGTCAAACTTATATACAACTACCGCAAGGAAAGGCAGAGTCGCGAGTGTCACAAAAGTCAATGAAATAGAATAATAGAACATAACAGAAAAACTTATGCCGATTAAGAGAACAAAACGAATCAACTCAGAGAAGCCAAAGCTTAGGAAAAAGCGGAAGCCCTCTACATCCGCAGTAAGCCTTGACATCAAATCCCCTGTCTTCGCATTATCGTAATACCGGAAAGAAAGAAATTGAAGTTTTTCATAAAGCGAGTTTCTTAGCTTATAGACAGAGTGAATCCCGAAGAGGTCCCCTGTATATTGATAAATGTAGGTACAGATACCTTTCACGACCATCGATCCGACAAATCCGACAGCAAGAAGCGGGATCAGGTCATACCGTCCTCCAATGACGGCTTCGTCAATTGTAAGCTGCAGGATCATTGGGTAAACTACTGTAATCGCTGTTACAATCAACATAAATAATATGGACCATATAAAGTAATTTTTAAAAGGCCAATAATATTCCTTTAATTTTTTGAATGTCTCCATTCATTTCCCCCCTTTGAAAAATTAGAGATTCTTTTTTGGGCTAGAGTGCTTTTGTTTCTTTTTCGAAAAGCGGCTTGTAAAAGTCAACACTTTACGGAATCCTTTGGAAAAGCTTAACAAAAAGAAAATGCACGTATACATTAATATATCGAGTTTCGAAATATTTTTCCAGTACTTTATTAGAATTTTTTTATTTTTTTGTATATGTGAATTATCTGATATTAGTAGGTGAAAAGCAGTTCCAATAGGTTATGGATGTAAGAAACAATGGTGAGCAAGAAAAATGTCCGTTAGAATTACTCTAACGGACAAAAAGGTGATTCTTATTATGAAATGTGTCCATTAGAAGGGCTCTATCGGACAAATGCGTAGTTTTACTGAAGAAATGTGTCCTTTAGAGGGGCTCTATCGGACAAATGCGTAGTTTTACTGAAAAATGTGTCCTTTAGAGGGGCTCTATCGGACAAACTCGTGCTCTTCCTGAAGAAATGTGTCCATTAGCCTACAGAAGTTCCCCTTTATGCTTCCTTTTCCATTTCTTCGAGTACCCTGTCCACGCGCTTTTCTAGCATCTTCAATCCGCTGCCGCCAGCCTGGAAATGCCTTAACAGACCGTTTCTGTCAAAAAGATAGTAAGCAGGGACGTACTGATTTTCAAAGGCAGCTGTCAATTTATGTTCATCGTCAATGAAGATGGGCTGTGAAATCTGATGTTCTGCTGCTACTTGTTTGATTTCTTCCATATTCATGTCTTTTTCGGATCGGGGCATATGGACAGCCAACACATTCAGTTCATCTTTATAATTGTCACGAAGTTCATTCAACGATGGCATCGCTACCTTGCATAGATGGCAGCTGATCGACCAAAAATGAATCAATGTGGGCTTTTCACCAACCAGCTGATCCCTCGTAAACTCTCCATTTAGCCATTCAGTGGCTCCGGATATTTCAGGCATAGGTTGACGCAATCTCAAATCGAACACCTCTTTTTTGGAATGTCAATTTCACTGACACTTTAAAGCCGGGTTTGACAAATATCATGGGTTTAGTTGCTTTTGTACTCAATATACTTTGTCAGCAAGTCAATCGCAGTCTTGATGGCGTCCTCATCTGGGTCCAGTTTGGCATGATGAAGTCCATGGTCTGAATCGACACCCAGCCAGAACATGAAGCCGGGAATCTCTTTGAGCATATAACCAAAGTCTTCTCCTGTCATCGCTTCTTTACAAATTACCACGTCGATATTACCCCTTTTTTCAGCAAAGGCAATAAAATCTCGTGCCAGTTCTTTATTATTATAAACTTGATGGTACATGGCCCCATAGTCAATCGAGGTCCTGCATTGGTACCCAACTTCGATTCCCTTGACCAGTGCCTCGATTCTTTCTTTCACTCTGGCCATAGATTCAACGGACAGTGTTCGTATCGTTCCTTCAAGCCTTGATGTTTCCGCGATGATATTTTGCACGGTCCCCCCCGTTATCTTGCCAATCGTGATAACGGCACTGTCGAGTGGGTCAATGTTTCTTGAGACGACCGACTGAAGCTGGTTTACGAGAGCACAAGCTGCAACAACCATATCATTTGTTTGGTGCGGATAAGCTGCATGCCCGCCTTTCCCCTCAAGGTCAATGAACAGCTCGGAAGTATTGGCAAAAAGCAGCCCCTCCTTTGTTGCAATGGTTCCAACTGGATATTCGGGTGCAATATGCAAAGCTATGATCATATCAGGCTTCCATTCCTGCATGATATCAGTCTTAAGCAGTGGCTCAGCACCACCTGGTCCTTCCTCGGCAGGCTGGAAAATGAACAGCAGATGATCATCAATCGGGTGGGCAACGAAGTAGGAAATCAATCCAAGGGCAATGGACATATGAAAATCATGACCGCATGCATGCATCTGCCCTTCATGAATTGATTTGAATTCCAAACCAGTTGCTTCCGTGATCGGGAGACCGTCGATATCTGCTCTGTAACCAATCGTCTTCTTTGGATTACTTCCCTTAATCCTGACAAAGATTCCAGTCTTCCATGTCTTGATTTCCAAGCGGTCCTGAGGGAGACTGCTTAAATAATCAAGAAGATAGGCCTGCGTTTTGAACTCCTTGAAGCCAAGTTCAGGAATCTGGTGCAAATCTCTTCTAATTTTTACGAAAGTAGTAAAATCCATAGAGTTCTCTCCCTTTATAAAAGAAAGCGCGGACTAAAAATCCACGCTTTCAATCCTCCTATTAAAGCTGGCGAAGCTCCTGTTTGATTTCAGTTTTTGATTTCGTTTTTTCGTCGATTTCTTTGATAACGCGAGCTGGTGTTCCAGCTACCACTGTATATGGAGGCACATCATCGATAACAATTGCGCCTGCAGCAACAACTGCACCCTTGCCTACTGTTACTCCTTCAAGGACAACAGCGTTGGCTCCGATTACTACATCATCTTCAACAATGACTGGCTTCGCTGAAGGTGGCTCGATAACACCAGCTAGCACAGAACCTGCACCGATGTGGCAGTTCTTTCCGACTGTTGCACGTCCGCCAAGTACCACGTTCATATCGATCATCGTGCCTTCGCCTACAACAGCGCCAATATTAATTGAAGCACCCATCATAATAACGGCATTATCACCGATTTCCACCTGGTCCCTGATGATTGCACCAGGTTCAATACGAGCCTTGATATTCTTCATGTCTAGCAATGGAATAGCTGAATTTCTTCGGTCATTTTCAACGACATAATCTTCAATCTTATCCTGGTTAGCTTCGATTGCCGGATTGATTTCAGCCCACTCACCGAAAACAACGCCAGTATTGCCTGTAATGAAAGTCTTTGAATTTTCACCAAAGTCGATTCCTTCCAGGTCACCTTTAATATATACCTTTACCGGAGTGGCTTTTTTGCTATTTTGAATAAACGAAATAATTTCATTAGCATCCATCATTTTCATAAACTATTCCTCCAATTATGTATGTATTCTAGCCTCTTCCCGTTAACAAGTTGCTCTTACATAGAATTAATGTGCTAAAGCAACAGCGCGGAAACAGCCTTTTCTAAAAATTACTTTAACAAACAAAAGTTTTTAAAACAAGAAAAACTATTTATCTGTTTTCTTGGATTCAACAATATGTTCTTTGACGATGTCAATGAAGGCCTGGACTTGCTTTAACCGGAAGGCTGATTCATATCCAAGAAGCCAGGTATCCCTTCCCAATGGTTCATTGTTTTCGTCGTGCAGCGGGACTTTAAAAATGTCCTTTTCCGCCCCATTAAGTGTTATTGCCGGAAGGATTGCGTAGCCGATGCCGTTAAAGGTCATTTGTTTGCAGGTTTCAATTTGGTCTACAATGATTGTCCTTTTTGGCGCTGTCTGGAATTGCCGTAACCACCAATCCTGGATTTCCTGGTAGTAGTTAGAATCACTTTTAAACTGGATAAACGGCCGGTCTGTATCCAATACTTGTTCAGGGCTCGTTATTTCCGTATCCACCAAATACAGGCTGTCCTTGAATAAGTGGATTTTGACACCCTTCCAGTCTGGTGTGCCCCTGATAATTCCGATGTGCACCTGATCTTCATATAGTGCCTTTGAAATTTCACTGCTCCACCCAGTAACAAGCGAAATTTTCGCTTGAGGGTAACGATTTACATATTTCTTCAATACCTGTGGCAGCCAATTTTGACCGACAATCGAAGCGACAGCTATTTTAAGGGTTCCATACACCTCTGAATTTAATGCATGGATTGATTCCCTGGCTTTTTCCTCTCTGGCAATTGTCTCATTGACAAATTGGATTACGATTTCTCCCGATGGAGTTAAAGTCAGCCCTTTTTGGGACCGAAGGAAAAGCTTGGTACCCCAATCCTTCTCAAGCGATTGAAGTCGCTGTGACAAAGCTGGCTGGGATACAAATAATCTCTCCGCGGCCTTCCTCATATTCATTTCCTGTGCAAGCACAGATAACAGGTGAAACTCTGAAATAGATGACATAACTGAACCTCTTGATAAGATTTTCTTATATTATAAATGAAATTTCATCTTTTTACATTATAGAAAAAACTGCAGATCACTCTGCAGTTTTTTCCTTTTTAGGCAGGAATAAGATGAACAGCAAACTTATAATAGCAAAAATGAATACGACAATGTAAACCGAATGAAGTGCATTTGTCAGCGCATCCTGAAGCATTGTCTTCAACTCTGCCGGAAGCTTCATCCGTTCTGATTCATTGAGCAGGACATTGGCAGTATCTATCGTGAGATCCTGTTCTTCTGCACCATTCTTTTTCATATAGCTCAAGATGCTGCTATTAAGTACTCCACCTAGCAAGGCAGCTCCCACTGTATTGCCCAGGTTTCTCATGAACATATTGGCCGCCGTTGCGATTCCTCTTTGCTGCCAGGCAACTGTACTTTGGATGGAAACAATGAATGCTGTACTAGTAAGACCCATCCCCACTCCAACGAAAAACGACGCTGTTGCAGCCCATAATGGACCTGCTTCAGGCTTGAGGGTGACGAATAGAATACTTCCGAGAATCAATGCCGCACCACCAAATATAGAAGTCTTGCGATATCCGATACTCAAGAGCAGGCGACCACTTAAAGCTGCTGCAATTGGCCAGCCTATTGACATGGCCGTCAAGGTGAAGCCAGCTACAATCGGAGACCTCTCCATGACTCCCTGTACAAAGGCAGGCAAAAAGCTGGAAATTCCAATCAGCATGACACCGGTTGTCAAGGAAGTCATATTCGCAATGAATATGGACCGTTCACGCCAAATATTAAATGGCATCATCGGCTCTTCTGCCCTTCTCTCTTGAAAAATAAAGAGGATCAAGGTCAGAACACTCAAGCCGATCAGGCCGATCGTTTTTGGGGATGTCCACGCCCAATTTGCCCCCGCTTCGACCAGGACAATCATCAGTGAACTTATCGCCACAGTAAGGAGCACTGCTCCAGGATAATCAATCTTATGCTTCTTTTTCTCAATATCTTCATGAAGATAAAGCCAAAGACCCGCGATTGCAAGGATACCGAGTGGGACGTTGATCCAGAAAACATATCTCCAGCTTGCATATTCCACTAGCAAGCCTCCAAGCGCCGGCCCCGAAACAGCGGAAATTCCCCATACACTGGAGAGATACCCTTGAATCTTAGCTCTTTCTTCCCTTGAATAGATATCTCCGACAATTGTAGTCGCAATCGGCATGACTGCACCAGCTCCAAAACCCTGTATGAACCGGTATAGAATCAGCATTTCCATGGTTTCGGCCGTCCCGGATAGAATCGAACCAATCAAGAAAACGATAATTCCGAATGTTAATATCGGTTTCCTGCCAAATAAATCGGATAATTTCCCATAGATAAGAACAGTAACTGCATTCATAAGCAAATATGCAGAGAAAACCCAGCTATATAACGCAAAACCGCCCAGATCGCCGACGATTGCCGGCATGGCAGTAGAAACAATCGTTCCTTCAACAGCTCCCATAAACATGGCAAGCATGACCGTCGCCAGGACAAAAGAGCGTTTCGTTACTTTCTTGTTCATTTTTTGTTCAGCTTGTCCCATTATTCACCTCTAGAAAAGTAAAAAATTCAGCCCCCGTCTCCGGGAGCTGCCTTATGATCTATTTCTTATTATACCTTTTAACTTGCTTGCTTAATTTCAGCAATACGGTTCGTCTTGTCAGAATACCTTCAAAAATTCCTGAATCATCTTCTATACAGAGAAAAGGGTGATCTACAAGAAGGTCTAAGGAGGATTGAAGAGTTGAGTGGATGTTGATTCTTGGTATTTTCGAATTCATAGCTTCTTCGACTCGTTTTTTCTCAAGCTGCTCAAACTCGATTCTCTCCAGTCCGAGAATTGAATCCATTATAATAGGTGTACTGATTAAACCCATTAAACGGTAATGAGGATCAAGGACAGGAATCGCAGTATACCCACTCTTTGTTAAAACAAGAAGAGCATGCTCAAGGCTATTGCCGACTTGGACATGGGCTACGCGTTCAGAAGGTATCATCACGTCTCTAATTGACACTTCCAAAAACTCACCGCTGTAAAGACTAATCATGGCGAAAACTCCCTAATATGGATTTCTTTCCATTACATTTTATCACAAAACGAATGGAGGCGCTTTTAATTAGTTTGCTTCAAGAAAAAGAGGATATTAAATACAGAATTCAAAACAAAAAAGGACCGCAGATGGGTCCCATTGTTATTGAAGCTTACTGAATAAGATCAAAGATCTCGATTGTAATCATATCAATGTTGTCGAATTGATATTTTTTAGGCTTTTCCTTGTCAGTGTATACTTCCAATTCGTATGTTTCAGTTTTTGGATGGTATGTAACCTGGCATTTGCGCTCTCCATTCACTTCAAAAAAGCGTTGAGCAGGTTCTCCTCCATTGGACTGCTCTTGCAGATTCTTTAAACGAGTGACTATTCCCTGAAGCTGTGACATTATGCTCCCTCTCCTTTCAAGACAAAAACCAATAACTTATAAATAGATTTTGCAATTGGCCTATTTATATCCATGTAAAATGATTTCAGAATTTTCTATACACAATTCTTTACATGTCAATATTAACAGAATAAAATAATGTCAGACGATGTACAAGTAAAAGCTTTGAAAAGGAGTGATTTTTTGAAAAAACCAGTGCAACTATCAGAAAATGTCTATCTAATCGATGATTTTGATTTAAATATGGCAGAACGCACCGGTACATATGTTTTAACGGAAGAAAAGGTAACACTTATAGAAACATCCGCAAGCCCCTCTATTCCCTATATCCTTGAAGGCTTACAAACACTAGGTGTATCTCCAGCAGATATCTCATACATAATTGTGACACATATACACCTCGACCATGCAGGGGGAGCGGGATTGATGCTCCAGCATTGCCCTAATGCTAAAGTAATCGTTCATCCAAAGGGTGCCAGGCATCTAGCTGATCCTTCAAGATTGATTATGGGAGCAAAGGCTGTATATGGTGAAAAGTTTTCGCAGCTATTTGACCCAATCGTTGAGATTCCGGAAGAACGACTGGTGGTTAAAGGCGACGGCGACACACTAAAAATCAGCGAGACACTGACACTTGAATTTTTAGATACGCCAGGCCATGCAAACCACCACTTCAGTATCTATCACCCGCAAACAAAAGGGATTTTCTCTGGTGACACTGCCGGTATTTTTTATCCGCAGCTTGATCGCGAAGGTATAGAATTCTACCTGCCAACGACCTCACCCAACCAGTTTGATCCAGAAAAGATGCTTCATTCCATAAGCCGTTTTAAGGAACTCGGGATAGAGCGAATTTATTTTGGACATTATGGCATGTCAAAAAAACCATCTGAAGCTTTCAGGCAAGTGGAGAGTTGGCTGGAAGTTTTCGTTGAAGAAGCAAAACAGGTAGTCCTAGAGGAAAAACATCTAGAAAAGCAAGTTGAGTACATTACACAGAAACTTTATGATAAAATTAAAACTCACTTGAGCCAGCTGGGACTGCCAGATCAGCATCCGATATATGAACTGCTATATCTCGATGTAAATGTGAGCGCGATGGGACTAGCTCATTATTTAAACAAGAATACCGGAGGAACCCATTAAAATGAACGACATCATTGTGTACACCCAGAACGATTGCCCTCCCTGCCAAATCATTAAAATGTTCCTTAGTGAATACGGCTTTTCCTATACAGAAAAAAATATCAACGAAGATGAAAAAAGCAGGCAGGAGCTTACCGAAATTTACAACTCCTATTCCACACCAACTATCGTGATTGGAGAAGAAATCATCACAGGCTTTGACCTCGAGAAGTTGAAAAAGGTTTTGGATATCAAAGAATAAAAAAATTAAAGCGTGAAATCTCATATCAGATTTCACGCTTTAATTATTTGTATCAATTTTTATAATAACCCGAACAACAATGTCCTGCTCTCATTCTTGAAGATTACACCTAACTCCATGAACGTCTTCAGCGTTGAGAAATTCGGTCCAAAAACCATTTTCCCAATCGTAGACTTTTCTTCGTCCTCAGTGTTTGCAGCATGATGCTGCTCCTTTGCTTTTTCCGGATAGGCTTTATTGATCACTTCCTGTGGAACCTCATCATACAGGTAATCAGCTACCTTCCAATTACCAGTCTCTTTAACGAGCTTCAAGCCTTCATAATGATCTTCATAGCTTACAGGTCCTTCCGTATCGCCAGGGAAAAACTCGACTACATAAATTTCATTCTCCATTTCCACGACTTTTGTCTTTTCTGAAAAGGCGTAAAACGGAATATAATATAAAGCAAAATCCGTTCCATAAGTCTGGTACTCATTTTCCTGTCCTACAACATTCTCTTCTATGAATCGGGATTTATAGTCGTCAGTAAAATAAGGATCCAGTACTCCTTCAATTTCCTCCATTGTCCTGCTTTTTTCACTTAAGGAAACCTGTGAATCAAAGGCTTTTCCGAGGAATGCGAAAACTTCTTCCCTGCCATCCAAATCTGAATTGGCATATGCATTGGCCGGTACCAGAAATAATAAAAACGATAAAATCAAAAATAATAACTTTAATTGCTTGTCCATTTTCTCCCCCTCCTCCATGATGACTAGTAAATACAATTTTACCAACATTTACCCTATTTGATTACGAAATTAATTCGTAAAATAACATCAACATCTGACAGAAAAACTTGTTTTACAATATCAATTTACCCTTATCTGACTCGAACTAACGCATATGTTAAAAAAATTGTAGTTTTATCAGGTAACTTTTCATTTTTACCAAAGACTTTGTTGCTATTGAATACAAAATTGGAGTGAATTACCTATATTCCTTCGTAAAGTTGACGCTCATTATGAGAAAAGAGCATGCATGCTTACTACCGACCTGCAAAATGGGGATATATTACGTTAAAATCGGCTTTAGGATTTTAACAACAATCTTTACGAAAACAGCATTACCAAAAAAAATAACCCCCGTTTGGAGGTTAATATCCTGTTCCTGTGGTCACCGCAAAATAAATGACGAACAACAGGGCTATGGAGAGAACGATTATATATGTCAAAAAAATCGGGTTACGGATATAAGCGTGCTCCTGGACAGCGCCAGGGATCTGGGAATCCAGATTGCCTTGAGCCCTCTTCTGTCCCTTTCCGAAAGTCCAGGTATAGAAAAGGCCAGCAACCAGAACCCCTGCACCTGCCAGTAAAAGCATTGTCGTATATATGCTCAAGTTAAATCCCCCTTATAGAAGGCTGTATATATAAATTGTGCATATTCCGTTTTACTATGCTCTTTTCCGCTTGTTAAAATAACCCTTCACGTTGATTAAGAAAGGAGGCGCTCAAATCAACAAATAAAAATTCTGTTCCATTTAAAGGCAGCGAAAACGTCCGAATGACCTCCCCTGTTTCAATATCACTGTAGCGGTCTGACAGGATCCCTTTTTTCCCTGTCCTCATTCTAATGATATTCTCGAGGAAGTAAGGTCTCCAGCTCCAGTTCTTACCCTCGTATTTTGGCTGCAGCAGCCACTGATCCCCTGTTTTATAAAGGTTTGGCGATAGCTGGAAACCATCTTCATCACATATATACATCCGGAAGGCAATTCCATCGAGGCTGTCTCCTAGAGAAATGAGGAACTCGCTTGAATTTTGCCATTTTTTATTGCGGTTGATCAGTTCCTGGAACTTCGTGTGCAACTCGATTCTCAAGTCAAAAAAAGAATGAAGCCGTTTCTTCTCGGAAAGAATAAACCCATGAATTTCAGACTTTAACTTTTCCCTCAGGATATCCTTTTCCACTAATCGCCTTTGAGGTTTAATCAGATAAAACCCTTGATAAAACCTGCCCCCGTTCTTCCAGGCAAACTGCAGCTGGTATGGAGTTTCGATGTTTTCAAACAATAGGGTTGCGCCAATTTTGCGCGCGAGAATGGATAAAGAATGAAGGACATCTATATAAGCTGGGCCTGAGTTATTGGACTTTAGGGAGGACATATCAATTTTTAGGATTTCAGGCTCAATACCTGCTATGTGCTCGAAATAGCTGCTTTCACTTCCGACTTTATCCATCGCGATTTTAATCCCAAAGGATTTGTAATAGTTGATTAGATGTTCTATATGAACTTGTTCATTCGAAACAGAAATTTCAAGAACTATATTTTCAGGTTTGACTCCCATTTCCTGGTGCGAAAGAATCAATTGTAATAATCCTTCTCCATCATCCATCATTAATAAGCTTGCATCCCTGTTTATAAACCATAAAAGCTCCTGTTCCCCTGATTGAGAGGCAACTTCCATCGCTTTTATAAAAACGACATTTTCAACTTCGATCCGGTACTCTTCCGGGATGGTATCATCCTGAAAAAAAGACCCGAGACTTATATCATCATTTCCGTTAATATACCGGCCCAATACTTCATACCCAATGATCTTATGCTCATCTGCATTAAAAATCGGCTGAAAAAAAGGAACGACATGTTCTAGGTTAGTTAAAATATCCAGAGCATCCAATTCAAACTGAAACCTCCCTCCAAAATGCAACTGCTTGCGAATACAATTAACGACCATTTTTCTACTCATTAATGTGATATGAATGATTTTACCATAATATGAGTATTCCCTCAGTTACACTGTTTCCATTTTCCTCATGTCATAAAATCATCTTTTTAACCAAAAATAAATATAGGCTTATGGAAGGATGATGACATGAAAACGTGGCATTTCATCGGCATTCTTCTTCCATTGCTTGGATGCAGCCACGGCTCGCCCGCCGAAAATGAAGCACAAACGCAGAAAACCTTAAATACACCAATCATCACGAATGAAAGTCCTGAGCCAATTCAGGAAATGGCGGTCCCAAACCCTATTCAAAAACAGGAAAAACGACAGCAACAACAAAAAAGCAAAGCGTTAATGAACGTACCTTTGATCAAACAAAATCCAGAGTTGAAATACGGTTGTGAAGTAACCAGCCTGGCGATGATGCTGAAATATGCCGGAGCTGATACAGATAAAATGAAGCTTTTCAACGAGATAAAGAAAGATAATGATCCTTTGAAGAGATCAGCAAACGGTGATATTTTGAGCTGGGGGAACCCTGCTGAAGGTTTTGTTGGAGATATGACCGGAAAGCAGGCAGGTTACGCGGTCTTCGATAAACCAATGATTGATTTAATTAATCGGTATTTACCAGGCAGAGCCGTCAATTTGACAGGCAAAGATTTTAACGAAGTACTTGAGCATGTATCTGCTGGTTATCCAGCAGTTGTATGGACTACCGGCGATTATCGACTTCCAGATCGGTGGGAATCCTGGACGCATGGCAATGAGGTCATTAAAACGCCACTAGACCTTCACGCAGTCGTCCTGGTCGGTTTCAATGAAACAAATGTCTTCTTGAACGACCCTCTGTCTGGCCGAAAACAGGTGCCAGTAAACAAGATTCGCTTTATCGAAACATGGAAAGCGATGCAATCAAGAGCAGTCAGTTACCGATAAAATATTGGATAAGGCTGGATTTTATTCCGGCCTTGTCTTTTTTATTATTCAGAGTGGTCGACTCAAAAGTCTCCCGAGCCGGTTGCCCGGAGGAAAGCCGATTCAGGAAAAAACAGGCAACAACTAATGTAACTTTTAGTTTTCTCTTCTCTTTTTTTCAAGTGATCTGTGAAGCTTTACAAGCGAATGGACGATGGTCCTTTTCTTATTAAAACCTTTCGCGGTAACACTTTCGCCATTAAAGACAGCTACTGCATTCCCCCATGTTCCTAAACGATTAAAACCATAAACAAAAACCTTTATATGTCCATGTTTTGCGGGAATAAATATCATTTCCATCCTAATATCATAATCATCCATCAACAACACCTCGAATTCATTTACCTATAAAGGACTTGACATATTTCCTTCCTCTTCCCTTTTAAAATTAATTAAAAACATCATGATTCAGGACCTTTCCCTAAAATGGCACTTCTAATTTCCTTGTTTGTTTGCTAGTATAGTAGAGAAAATTCGGGAATAGGTTGGTATTTTTCATGTCTGAACAAATCACTCGGAGGACTTTTATTAAAAGGGCAGTTGGAACTTTGTTGACTGCTGGAGGACTCGGCACAGGGAGCTATTTTTATGCCCGTGAAGTCGAACCCCGCATGCTTGATATTACCCGTCATACTATTAAAAATGCCGCGTTGCCATCCGGGTTTAATGGAGTCAGGGTCATTCAGTTCAGCGATACCCATATCGGATTCCAGTATACAATGGAACAGCTGAAGCAATTGATTACCAAAATCAATAAACTGAAGCCTGACCTGATTGTTTTCACTGGGGATTTACTTGACGACCCCCGACACTTCACTGAAAAAAACAAGCTTATTTCCATGTTGAGCAACCTGGATGCCCCGCTAGGAAAGTTTGCCGTGTATGGTAACCATGACCATGGGGGATACGGGTCAGATCTATATAAACAAATAATGGAGCAATCAGGATTCACATTATTACTGAACACCTCAGCTAACATCAAGCTTCTCGATGGCAGTTCGATATGGATTGCCGGAATCGATGATGCTATGCTCGGTAAACCTGATCTGAATGCGTCCATGGCCAAAATACCAACTAACTCATATACAATCCTTTTATCCCATGCCCCAGACAAAGCAGAAGAAGCAGCACAATTCCCAATTCAAATGCAGATGAGCGGACATAGCCATGGAGGACAGATCCAAGTTCCCTTTTACGGGCCATTGGTTACCCCGCCTTTTGCCGAAAAATATGTGGAGGGCTTTTATACTGTTGGCTCCAACGACGGTCTGACTCTATATGTGAATCGCGGTCTTGGAACGACCAGGCTTCCGTTCAGGTTTTTGTCCCAGCCTGAACTTGCGATTTTCACCTTAAAAAGTGAAAAAACAAGCAGCTGATCAGCTGCTTGTTTTTGGTTTCAGGATGAACTTTTCCTCCGCTTCCTGCGCTCTTAATGGTCTGGCAAAAAAGAACCCCTGTGCTTTTTCACAATCGGCATTTGTCAGGAAATCAACCTGGCTCTGCTCCTCCACACCCTCGGCAATCACTTCCATTCCAAGACTGTTGCCCAAGTGGATGATCGTTGTTATGATGGCGGCATCCTTGCCGTTATACTTTATATCTCTTATAAAACTTTGGTCAATTTTCAATACATCAATAGGGAACTGTTTCAAATAACTAAGCGATGAATACCCAGTGCCAAAATCATCTACCGAAATTTTGATTCCCAAGTCCTTCAACCGCTTCAGGATTGGGATCGTCTCCTTTGTATCCTGCATTGCTCCCTCGGTAATTTCGATCTCCAGAAGAGATGGCTCAATATTGTACTTCTCTATCGAACTCTTGATGACCCGCACTAAGTCCAACTGCATGAATTGCTTAGGAGATATATTAATAGCAATCCTGATTGGCTTTCCGGTCTTCTCCGTCCATTCCTTGATTTGCCGGCATGCCCCGTCAATTACCCAATTGCCAATCGGGATAATCAATCCAGTGTCCTCTGCAAGAGGGATGAATTCGGCTGGTGAAATAAAACCGAATTCACTGTTGTTCCAGCGCAGCAATGCTTCGAAGCTTGATATTTCATTGGTAAGCAGATGGATCTGCGGCTGGTAATAGAGTTCTAGTTCGTCCCGTTCAATTGCTTTTCGCAAATGAGCCTCGAGCGCTATGATATTTACCCCGGTAGACTGCATGTCTGAGCGATAAAATTGATAATGGGCCTTTCCTTTTTCTTTTACGCTATATAAAGCTTCATCAGCATATTTAATCAGTGTTTCAGCATCCTTCCCGTCATTGGGGAAAAGGCTGATACCAATACTCGGTGTAATATAGTACTCCTGAGAATTAAAATAAAATGATTCATTGAACCTGAATAAAACTTTTTGCGCAAACTCCCCTGCACTTTGCCTGTCTGTTTTTTCCAATAGAATGATAAATTCATCGCCGCCCTGCCTATATACAGTACAGTTTTCTTTTTGGATGTCGATCAATCGATGTGCTACCTGCTTTAAAATCTGGTCACCAACAAGATGTCCAAGTGTATCATTCAAATACTTGAAACGATCTATATCCAGAAACAGAAGGGCAAATTCAGTCTTTTGCTTTTTTTTATTTTTGACAAGACTATCCAGTTGATCAAGGAGGGCACGCCTGTTGCGCAATCCAGTCAGCTGGTCATGAAATGCCATGTACTTAATCAGTTCTGTGCTTTTTGCCTGCTCGGAAAGATCTCTGATTATGATATACATACCCTTAATTTCAGAATGAATTACAATCGGAATTGTCTTTAAATGGACCGTCAGGAATTTTCCTTTTCGATGCATGAACCGACAATCGAGCGATTCTTTTGCATTACCCATTTTCGTATCGGATATGACTTCCTTAAAGGGAGGCAGGTCACTTTCACATATTAAGCTCGTGATTCTCTTCGATTTTAGCTGTCTGACAGTATAGCCTGTCAATAATTGAGCGGCCGGGTTGACATCAAGGATCTTCCCCTTTAAATCAATTGAAAAAACAGCATCCAGATTATGGTCAATGAGCGAACGATATCGTTGCTCGCTATCAATCAATCTATTTTTTTCTTTAAAATTCTCTGTAATATCCCTAGTTACCGCTACAACATATTTTACTTCCCCGTCTTCATCCTTGATGGGGGTCAAAAGTGTCTCTCCAAGAACCTGATTGTCATTATCCAAGTCTACTTCATCATGGAAAACGACTTCCACGCCCTCATTTACTGCCTTAATATATTGTTTTTTCAATGGATTCAGATGGTTTAGAGGTAAAACCTCATCCATCGTCCTGCCGATATCACTAATAGCCATCCCTGCATGGAGCAGACCATTCTCATTGGCAAATAAATAACGCAATTGGTAACCCGGTTCGACCTGCATAATAAAAACAAGATCTTTTACATGTTTAAAGATGATATCTGAAATCATCTGTTCTATTTTTGTCGAAGCAGAAACGCCTCTTCTTTTAGTTATTCTTGATTGCTTCATCTGATTCATCAAACCATCCTCATTCCAGAAGTACAATAGTACCTGGTCCATGATTGCGAACTAGTTTTATATTCCTATTTTACTCTTTAAAATAAGGAAAAACGATACTATTTTTTTAAAATTTACAATCTTTCGCTAAAAAACGACAAAAGATACTCGAAAGGTGCCCTCTCCAATCATCCAGCATAGACTGCATTAGAGGAGGAGATTCCATGTATCACATTGTTAAAAGAGGAGAAACGCTAGCGGTGATTGCCGCTAATTATCGCAGGCCGCTTCAACAAATCCTTGCGGCCAATCCTGGTATCACGAATCCTGCACTCATCTATCCTGGCCAGCGAATCGCAATTCCGGGACTTCCAGACCCAGCTTCTATTCCTTTTTCGATTTCCGTTTCACTGGGCAACAGAAGGCTTACACTTTTTCGATCAGGCACGCTGATAAAATCCTATCCCGTTGGCATCGGGAAAATGCTGACGCAAACCCCGGTTGGCGAATATGTGATTGTGAACAGAGAACCTAATCCCGGCGGCCCATACGGCTCCATGTGGTTGTCGTTATCAAAACTTGGATATGGTATTCATGGAACAAATAATCCTGCTTCGATCGGCAAAGAAGTTTCGAAAGGATGTATACGGATGCATAACAAAGATGTTCTTGAGCTGGCACGGCAAGTTCCCAATGGAACTAGAGTCAGAATCATCCGATAGTTTTCTATTAAATGGCTTCTATTTCTCAATCAGCCAAATTAAGGGTATAATGAAAATAGTTTAAAAAAGACTTGCTTAACAAAAATGAAAGGAGCCTAACCCATTGAATAATGAAAGGAACGAGATCCCCTTACTCCGTCCAACGATTGAGAACCTCTCACAAGCAATCTTCACTGTGAACCGTCATGCCAAGACTGCTCCCAATCCGAAGTTTTTATATCAGTTAAAACATGATGCGATAAAAAAAATGCTGCGTGAAGGCAAAGCTAAAAAAACAGGACTCCATTTTTCAAACAACCCGAGAAACAGCCAGCAGCAATCAGACGTACTAGTGGTTTGCGGTGATTACACATTCCATATCCCGCCGACTAAACAGGATTTTGAGCAGCTTCCCCACTTAGGAAAACTCGATCAGTCAGTGAGGAACCCAAGGACAACGATCTCTTTGACCACCGCGAAAAGGTTATTGTCAGCCTACACAGGATTGACAGAATCCACCGAAACAGCCGGAGCAGGCAAGACGAGGAAATATGCGAAACCCGTATTCAAGAAGCTTGGAGAACGCTACCCTTAAAAGAAAGCTGATAACCAGCTTTCTTTTTTTTTATAAAATCAATTCATCTATTTTAAGGACCAATTCACTTATCTCTGGCTTGCTGATCTGGGCATCTGCTCCGACGACACTACCCTTATGGCGCAGCTCATTCGTGATTAACGAAGAAAAAATGATAACTGGAAGTTTTTCCAGAACCGGATGTTCTTTTATCCTTTTTGTCAGGTGATGTCCATCCATCTGCGGCATTTCTATGTCTGTGATCACAAGCTGTACTGCCTGTGCAAAAACGTCAGTATTCTCTGCCAGGTGTTCAAGATATGTAATGGCATCCTGTCCATTCTCAAAAAATTCAAGGTACTGGAATCCAGCTTCACTCAAAGTGTCATGAAGCATTTTTCTTAACATCGCAGAGTCTTCCGCAATCACGATTTTCTTCAAAGATCGCTCCCTCGGACCAAGTTTCTTGACATCGCTGACCTTGATTCCAGAATCAGGATTTATCTCAAGAAGGATTTTTTCAAAGTCCAGGAAAAGTACCATTTCTCCGCCTAACTTGATTACTCCGATTATTTGGCTCTCCTGTCCCTGATACATGTCTGACGGCTTCTCAATATGAGCCCAGGATATGCGGTGAATTTGCGAAACGGTATGGACATGGAAGACTGTCTTCATCTGATTGAATTCGGCGACAATCAACTTGTCCTGCTGTGGATTTGTTGACTCCTTTAGGCCCAGCGCAGCAGCGACATTGATGACCGGCAGCACTTCTCCCCTAAGCTCCATGATTCCCTCAACAAATGGATGGGCGTTCGGAATTGCCACTACAGGTACAGGATTGAGGATTTCTTTCACTTTCATGACATTTATCGCAAATTTATTCTGGCCAATGCCGAACTCGACAATTTCCAGTTCATTCGTGCCTGATTCTAATAAAATACTGCTATCATTCATATTGTTCTTCCTTCTCTATATAAAATTAGTACTATATACCTCTTATCGGCACCACTATTTAAACTGTTTAGTCAAAGACTTGAGAATCAAGGTGCTTCAAACTAAAAATGTTCTATTGTCACGAAAATGGCAAAATCCGTTGGAGAATTTACCAACCAAGTTCTGAGACCAAAGAACAAAAAGCGCAAGCGCCTTGTTCAGCCCCAAGCGCTGCCCGACTATAACGCCACATCCTGTGGCAGTCGGGTCTGCACGTCCTGTGCCTCAGAGGTCCTGCCAGTGAAGTCGTTCTTTGACTTCATTGGCAGGACCGAAGCGACTCGAGGGGCTAGGCGCTGGAGCTAGATTAAGAATACTACATGTATTTATCCACAACTAAATAATTTTTATAATTTCCTACACGATAAAAAAGCAAACCGAAAGCTCGGTTTGCCATGTTAATTATTGGCTGTTTCCGTAAAAATTGTTGTTAAAGTCCTAAAGCCGATTTTAACGTATTATAAAGCCATTTTGCAGGTCGGTATTAAGTTTGCATGCTCTTTTCTCATAAAAAGAGTCAACTTTGCGAAGAAACATAGGTCATTCAATTCCTATTTTGTAGTCCATAGTAACAAATTTTGAAAATAGAGCCTAATTATTTCACCAATGTCCTGCCTAATGCTACATCTACTTGCTTTTGATGATGAAGGTCGTGCTGGATAAAATCGATGAAATATTCCCCAACCGTCATATGGTGTTCGGAAATTTTAAATGACACAGCCAACTTGTCATTGTCCATTTCTTCAAGCATCTTAAGGAATTCTTCTCGAACAGCAAGAAGGCCACCGAGAACCTCTTCTTTTTTGGTACTCTCTGCGTATTCACGTGCTCGCTCGTTGACACTTTGAAAATCAGGGTAGGAAGGCAATTCAGCTCCTTCTTTGAAATAAGGGAACCTTTCCTTTAATGAGTATTGATCCCAGAAAAGCAGATGCGACACAACCGCGGCAACCGACCATTTACCATCCCCTAAAGGCTTATTCCATTCAGCATCTGCCAGCCCCTTGAGCGAATGGATCCATCCATCAAATTCTTTATAATGTTGTCTTATCTCTTCCAAATTCAATTGAATCTCTCCTTTTGATTTTTTCTTAAATTAATATTCGCCACGGCACTTAAATAACCTTTTTGCCTGAGAGGACGAATTTTACATCTTTCTCATTCATCATGGTAAAATAGTGATATTCAATCGGAGGGATGAAAGAAGTGGAACATTTAATTAACAATAGAGTAAAAAATATAGAAATCTCGGGAATCCGAAAATTCTTTAATATGGTTGCAGATGTGAAAGACATGGTTTCCTTGACCATAGGCCAGCCCGACTTTCCGACACCTGAACATGTCAAAGAAGCTGGCAAGAAAGCGATAGATGATAACATCACTACATATACCCATAACGCAGGACTAATCCAGCTAAGGAAGGCTGCGGCGGACTTTTACCGCAAAAAATATAATGTCGATTATTCAGCAGAACATGAAGCAATTATCACTGTAGGAGCAAGTGAGGCTATTGATATAACTTTCAGGACCATTCTTGAACAAGGATGTGAAGTCATCATCCCGGGGCCTGTTTACCCAGGGTATGAACCAATTATCAAACTTTGCGGTGCTATACCGGTCTATGCGGATATCAGGAATACACAATTCAGGATGACTGCCGAGTTGATTGATAGCCTGATCACCGACAAAACAAGGTGTATCGTCCTCCCATATCCATCAAATCCGACCGGGGTCAGCTTAAATGAAGAGGAACTGAAAGAAATTGTACAGCTACTAAAAGACAGGGAAATCTTTGTCCTGGCAGATGAAATCTACAGTGAGCTTGTTTATGAGCAGCAGCATGTTTCAATTGCCCAGTTCATGAAAGAAAAAACCATTGTTATCAATGGACTATCCAAATCCCACTCGATGACCGGCTGGCGAATAGGGATGCTATTTGCGCCTGAATATCTTGCAAAACATATTCTGAAAGTGCATCAATACAATGTGACATGTGCGACTTCGATTTCACAAATGGCTGCTTTAGAGGCGTTAACAGCCGGGATTGATGACGCATTGCCAATGAAGCAGGAGTATGCTTCAAGGCGGGATTATGTATTCAACAGACTACAGTCCATGGGTCTTGATGTAATCAAGCCTGATGGCGCATTTTACTTTTTTGTCAAAATTCCGGCATCCAATATCTCATCATTTGATTTTTGTATGGAATTGGTCAATGAAGCGAAGCTTGCAGTGGTTCCAGGGAGTGCATTCTCTGAATTAGGAGAAGGATATTTCAGACTTTCCTACGCATACTCAATGGATACGCTAAAAGAAGGGCTCGATCGTTTGGAAAGTTATTTGCGGAAGTAAAGTGGAAAGCCGTTCCTCATCGGCAGGAACGGCTTTTTATTATCCCTTGTATTTCCCGTTATTCTTAGAAGCTTTCTCTTTTTTCGCCTTATCCTTATGGATCTTATTGGTTGCTGCACTGCCAATTTCATGTGAAAACTCAGAATCAATTACAGCAGAGTCAAAACCCTTTTTGTTCTTTTGCTGCGGGTCGTTCTTTTTCGTCCTTTTAGCCATAAAAATCCCCTCCTTTAGGTTTTAGTATCTTTACCTGGGGAGGGGTCTATGACTAGAAAATATTATGATTGTTTCCAGTACTTATATAGTGCCTGTGTACCGCTGTTTTCTTCGCCTTTTTCCGCGATTTGCTCATATAGCGACAACGCCAAAGAAAGTCCTGGTACTTGCATGTCCATACGCTTGGCTTCATCTAGGGCGATTTTCATGTCCTTGATAAAGTGCTTGATGTAAAACCCGGGCTCGAAATTACCATCAATCATCCTTGGTGCCAGATTGGAAAGCGACCAACTGCCTGCAGCTCCTGTCGATATACTCTTCAATACGGTTTCAGGATCAAGGCCAGAGTTTTCTGCATAGATAATCGCTTCGCACACACCGATCATATTGGAAGCAATCGCAATTTGGTTGCACATTTTTGTGTGCTGACCTGCACCAGCCTGACCCTGATGAACAATATTAGTGCCCAAGATATTGAGCAAAGGCTCTACCTTAAGAAAAGCCTCATCATCGCCACCTGCCATAATAGCAAGCCTTGCTTCACGGGCACCGATGTCCCCGCCGGAAACAGGCGCATCAATTGAATGAACCTCCTTCTCTTTTGCCTTTTCATAAATCTCTTTTGCAAGGGAAGGAGTCGAGGTTGTCATATCAATTAAATAACTACCTGGCTTGGCATGGGCGATGAGACCGTTCTCCCCCAAATAAACCTCTTTCACGTCTGATGGATAGCCAACGATCGTAAAAACAACATCTGCCTTCTGTGCTACATCACGCGGTGATTCTGACCATACCGCTCCTTTATCCAGCAGATCAGCAGCCTTATCCTTTGTTCTGGTATATACGGTGAGCTGATAACCCGCATCAAGCAGATGGCCCGCCATGCTTTTCCCCATAACTCCTGTACCAATAAAGCCAATAACCGTATTTTCTTTAGACAGCATATGTACTCCTTCTTCCCTTTGCAATTTTAGTTTTATTTTAACATTAGACATAACAAAAGGCCGAGAATTTACTCCTCGGCCTCCAGAACGATCTACCATTTTATGCGCAATATTAGTTTACCCTTCCTGTAATAGTTCTAAACCTAATTTTGACTAAACCAATAATAGGCAACAACTAGAATCTTCATTGAGGAAAATACTTTTTTACACTTAACGATTTGACCTTGTGTTCGCAATCTTTTTATACTGTGCTTATACTATATTTTCGAGGTGCGGATATGTTTTATAAAGAGCTTTATATTTACGACAGCAACAAACCAGTAAAAGCCGTCATAAGAAACTACACGAAAGATGATTTTGACCAGTTGATCCAGGTACAAAAGGAAGCCTTCCCGCCGCCGTTTCCAGAAGAACTCTTGTGGAATACCGAACAACTGACCAATCATATTAGCTTATTTCCGGATGGTGCACTCTGCGTGGAAATCGGTGGCAGAATCGCCGGTTCAATAACTGGCTTGATTGTTCATTTAGACAATGGTGACGAAGACCATTCTTGGGCAGAAATAACTGATAAGGGCTATATACGGAATCATGACCCGGAGGGCAATACTCTCTACATTGTCGACATATGCATAAGCCCTGCTTATCGCAAATTGGGCCTTGGAAAATGGATGATGCAATCTATGTATGAGACCGTTGTGCAATTGGGGCTCGAACGGCTTTTGGGCGGTGGCCGAATGCCAGGTTACAACTCGCATTCCGCCGAATTGTCCATTGAGGAATATGTTGAAAAGGTGCTTCAAGGTGAATTGAAGGACCCTGTCGTTTCATTTCTACTGCGCTGCGGCCGTACACCTGTCAAACCCGTAGCAAATTACCTTGAGGACGAAGAATCCTTGAATTATGGAATGCTGATGGAATGGAAGAATCCTTTTAAAGCTTAGAAGCTGCCGAGCTGTGTGACAGGCAGCTTTTTTAATTGTACAGTCTTAAGCGGACAGTTATGAGAAATTTTGAACCTGTCTGAAGTTGCTCTTTCTTTTGACAGCTTTTCTGCTTTTTCATCTGAACCTGTCTGAAGTTGCTCCTTCTTCTGACAGCTTTTCTTCTTTTTCCTTCAAACCTGTCTGAAGTTACTTTTTCATCTGACATTTAAAAAGCTTAAACACAAAAAAATGCCGGCTGATAAACAGCCGGCCAAATCTGGGGGAAAATGAGAATGATTAGCTTACTTTCAGTCTAACCAAAGTGCTTACTCATCTATACCCGCTCTATATAGGTTAAAACATTTTTTATGTTACAATTATGTTACAAAGAAATTGCCTGGTTTACTGCTTCTACGACTTCTTCTGTTGTGCTCATGTTCAACACATCAGAAGCCAACTTCTCCATATCCGCTTTGTTTAAGTTCCTGATCAATGAGCGTGCTTTCAGAATGGAAGAAGCACTCATGGAGAACTCGTCAAGGCCAAGGCCAAGCAGGATTGGAATCGCCGTTTCGTCTCCGGCCATTTCTCCGCACATACCAGCCCACTTGCCTTCCTTATGAGCAGCATCAATGACCATTTTCACAAGACGAAGGATTGATGGGTTGTATGGCTGATACAGGTATGATACTTGCTGGTTCATCCTGTCCGCTGCCATTGTGTATTGAATCAAGTCATTTGTTCCAATGCTGAAGAAGTCGACTTCCTTAGCAAATTGGTCTGCAAGGACTGCAGTAGAAGGAATCTCAACCATGATGCCAAACTCGATATGCTCAGCAACCTCGATGCCTTCCTCAACCAATTTCGCCTTTTCTTCTTCAAGCATTGCTTTTGCTTCCCTGAACTCATTAAGAGTAGCAATCATCGGGAACATAACCTTCAGGTTGCCATGCACACTGGCACGTAAAAGAGCGCGCAGTTGAGTGCGGAAAATTTCCACTTCCTCAAGGCAAAGGCGGATTGCCCTGAAGCCAAGGAACGGGTTCATTTCTTTAGGCAGGTTCAAATACGGAAGTTCTTTGTCTCCGCCGATATCCAAAGTTCGGACAACGACTGGCTTGCCTTCCATGCCTTCTAGCACTGCCTTATATGCTGTATATTGTTCCTCTTCTGTAGGAAGCTGGTCCCTGTCCATGTAAAGGAACTCTGTACGGTAAAGCCCGATTCCCTCGCCGCCATTTTCAACTACACCCTTTAAATCCTTAGGTGTACCGATATTTGCTGCAAGTTCTACATGATGGCCGTCAGCTGTAACTGATTTTTCATTGACCAGCTTAGCCCATTCAGCTTTTTGCTTTTCGAAATCTTCCTGAACCTTCTTATAAGCTTCAAGCACTTCAGGAGTAGGGTTGAAATGAACTTCGCCATTCAATCCGTCAACAACAACGATATCCCCGTTGTTGATTTCTTCTGTAGCTGCTTTCGTACCTACGACTGCAGGAATTTCCATTGAACGAGCCATGATCGCTGAGTGGGAAGTTCGGCCGCCGATATTCGTTGTAAAGCCTTTTACAAACTGGCGATTCAATTGAGCAGTATCTGAAGGAGTCAAATCCTCTGCCACAATGACTACTTCTTCCGCAATCATGCTGGGATTCGGAATCTGGATTCCCAGGAGATGAGCCAATACGCGTTTTGTTACATCGCGGATATCAGCTGCTCGCTCTTTCATATATTCATTGTCCATGGATTCGAACATGCCAATGAACATGTCAGCTGTTTCTTTCAAAGCATGCTCTGCATTGACATTTTCAGTTTTGATTTTATCTTCGATGGGTGAAATTAATTCTGGATCGCTCAATACTAGAAGATGAGCATCAAAAATCGCTGCTTTATCAGCACCTAAAGCCGTTCCGGCATGATCGCGGATCTTTTCAAGCTCAGCTTTTGATGTCTGAAGCGCTGACTGGAAACGCGCAATTTCTTCAGCAGGAGCCTCTATTGTTCTTTTTTCAAAAGAAAAATCCGGTTCAACAAGCTTATAGGCTTTCGCGATTGCAATGCCGTTTGAAGCGGCAATTCCCTGGAGAAAGCCCATTATTCAGCTAAACCTTCTTTTTTAAGAGCTTCTTCTAGTGTATTAAGAGCATCTTGCTCGTCGCTTCCTTCAGCGAAGATTGTGATATCTGCTCCCTGGCCGATTCCTAATGACATTACACCCATGATTGACTTAAGGTTAACCTTTTTTTCTTTATATTCTAAGTGGATTTCTGAATCGAACTTGCTTGCAGCCTGTACAAGCATCGTAGCAGGACGTGCGTGAATTCCTGTTTCAGCAACAACCTTGAATTGTTTTTGTACCATACTATATCATTCTCCTTTTAAATAGATGATTAAGATGACCATACATGATGCCTTCCAAACTAAATGGTTCAATTCAGCGAAAGGTCAAAACTTTAGGCCGCTAAAATGATATTTATATTTTACCCATTTGTATTGTTCTTTCACACCATATATTGTTTCCAATCATTTCCGCAGAAATTAGAATTGGCATCCCACACAAAAGAATAGCATTTTGGATAGGCTTAGACAATGAAAAAACCTTGTTTTTTAAAGGTTTAGAGCATTTTTTTCAGTAAAACGTTTTCATTTTATCGAAATTGTGACAAAAACATATTTTATCGCCTGAAGATGTTCTTTATGTTATCTTTCAACCCTGTTTTGCCCTCTTCCTTCTGTAATTTTTCAAGTGTATTGAATTGTTTTTTTAATTCTTTGACTTCAGCCTTGAACCACCCATTCATTTGTTCATCCAAATGCTCGCCATACCTGACCCATTCGTATGCCTGAATGGTCCGTAGGTCATATTGGATGCCAAGTCTGTCGAACCATTCCCTGACATCCTCATGATGAAGTCTTCCCAGCTCCTTTTTATGGGCATATTTTTCGAGCTGAAAGATTTCCTTCCTTATAAGGTTGTCTGGAACTGCTGTCCGCATTCTTGTCAGCAGGCCGCTGCTTGCTGAACCATCAATGAGAGTTGTGGTAACAACCCCTGCTTGTACCGCTTCTTCCTCGGGCTGCCTCCTAAATAAATTGGACTTTTTATATATAAAGTAAAAAGCAAATCCAATTATTACTGCGAACAGGATAGGACCCCAAAGGTCAGGATCGAAAACCTGCCTGGCCTGCTCGATCGATGTGTCATTTTCAATATTGGGCATTTGCCCGGAGAATACTTTATTTGCCCTGGCTTGCATACTTGGAGAGGCAATCCAGGCAAACAAAGGATATAACAGAAGTGAAAGTGTCCAGCCTATCACTTGCAGGACAATAAAGAAAATTTCTTTCAGAATATCCCTTCCAAACGTTAATACCGCAACCAGGAGCAATATAAACCCCAGCAGCTTCGAATAGGTGACAACGAATCTCTTTTTCGAGCCCAACTCGACGTCAATCCACTTCAGCAAAAATTGCCCAGATAAAATAAACAGCAGCTGAAAGATTAAAAGGAACCCGATTTGGATTAAATAGGACCCGCCATAAAAATAAGCAAGCGGTGAAACGAACACCCCAATCAGAAAGGTAACCACAAGCCATACACTTTCTGAATGACTTGTTGAATCCTGATGGAACTTAAGCACCCTCCAAAAAATCAATATTGCCATAATTCCTATATAAAAGTGCTCCAGATTGCTCAAGCTGCCTGCAATGAAAAGAAGAGGCATGATTACCAGAAAATACAAAGGCTTTGCAAGATGTGGCTTCAGCTCCAATAAAACCGTAAAAATGATCGAGGCTGCGGCAGCTGTTCCCATGGTTGCCAGTAAAGGCATTTGTTGGGAAGATAGCAAATGAAATATCACAAATATGAGGCTTGCAAAGGTCCATTCTATATAAAAACGAAAAAAGACATTTAAAACCCTGCTTTTCATTTGCCAGCCACATCCTTCAACTTCATTTTCATTGGTTCCAGGAAGGCATTTTCGTTATGCATTTGCAGCTCTAATAATTGAACTCCCTCTCTTAACCATTCCTGGATATATCCATCTGATCCTGTTGAACGAATCCCTGCATGTATCATGGTTGGTGCAATCGGTAAATGCCTTTTATAAAAAAATAGCACCTGCTCATGTGGAATAGTTGGTGAATGAAAGTCTGCAATTGCCAATAAATCAAGCAGCTTTTGCAGATGATCCTTGCCAGACCCTAACGGCAGATAAGTAAATGGTGTGAATCCTGCTGACCTGATATTCATGCAGAGCGAGAAGGGAATATTCCGCTTATGAAAAAAGTAAGCCATTTCTGCTGTGCTGCTCATCAAAAATTCCAGCTTGCTAGTCACTGAATAGCCGTCACTAACATTAATGAAAAGAACCGCACCAGCCTCATTGATCCGCTCATACTCTTTCGTTTGTAATGTCATTTTCCTTGCACTTGCTTTCCAGTTGATTCTATTGAAGCTGTCTGTCGGCAGATAATCTCTTGTTCCGATGGGCCCCATATTATCTTCAAACAGTGAAAAATTGGATGGATTGTGTCCAGGCTTAACTGACTTATGTTTATCGATATTGCGCACTGAAATAGCCTTAGGATAGACGAGTGCCTCTATGTTGATAACGTCAGAGAACTCGAGAATCGTATCGCCGAACCCAAAGAAATGCGGGATATGGAGCTCCATTTTTCTAATTTTTGATAATCCCCGCTTTTCAGCTATAAAAGGAATTTTGATGTTGACTTTTTCTTTTTGTCCCATTGAAAATGGCAGGCTTACATCAACTCTGGCCGAATGGATATGATACTCGCCTGAAACAGGGACAACAGCACTGTCAAAATAGATGGAGAGATTGCCTTTCATGATCGGCAGACCTTGATTAAGGAACTGAAGGCTCCACTCCCCTTTGTCTCCTATAAAAAAACGATTTCGCTTGCGGCTGTTATCAAAAAACAAGCCTTCGCCAATATGTTTCAGATAATAAGAATTACCGGCTGCCATAAAAATAATCATCAGTCCGGCTCCAAACATCAGCCAGGAATTTATGTAAAAGCTTGAAATCAGTAAAAGGATTCCGAGAAAAGCCAATATGGACAGAAAACGGTCCTCAATGACGATTTTTTTCCATTGCATTGGCTTATACCTCAACTTCAACCGGAAGCGGAATAGATTCCAGCAAATCCTCGACTACTTTTTCTGGTGTCATCGTCAGCGAAGCCTCCGCAGATAGATAAATTCTGTGTCCTAACACAAAAGGCGCCATCTCCTTCACATCATTTGGTACTACATAGCTGCGCCCCTTTATAAGTGCCCTTCCTTGAGCAGCTTTTACTAAAGCAAGCGTTCCCCGAGGGCTGATCCCTAATTCTATAGAAGGATGATTCCTTGTTTTGCGGGTGATTTGCAATAGATACTCTTCGACCACCTCAGTTAACTTTACATTCTTGAGTTCCTCCTTTATAGAATTGATATCCTCCTCACTTATTACAGAGTTGACCTCTGTCGTTGCAGTCCCAAACCGATGTTTCTTAATCATTTCCCTCTCTTCTTTTACTTCTGGATACCCAAGAGATAGTTTAATAAAGAAACGGTCCATCTGTGCAACCGGAAGCTGGAATGTCCCCTGCTGTGATTCCACCGGGTTCTGGGTTGCGATAACGAGGAAAGGGGATTTCAAGGAAATCGTATGGCCATCAATCGTTACCTGGTTTTCCTCCATCGCCTCCAGCAGGCTTGATTGCGTCCGTGGAGTTGCACGGTTAATTTCATCTGCCAGAAGAATATTAGTGACAATTGGACCAGGTTTTAATTCGAATTCCTGAAGCTTCGGGTTGAAAAACTGGATACCGGTAATATCACTAGGCAAAACATCAGGTGTAAATTGGATCCTTGAAAAATGACCGCTTATACCTTTTGCAAATGTTTTAGCAAGCAATGTTTTCCCCGTTCCTGGCACACTTTCCATCAGAATATGGCCATTATTCAAAAGCGCGATTACCATCATCTCTACCTCATGCTCTCGTCCGACCACGATTTTACTAATTTCTATTTTTAACTGCTCTAGTTTATTTACCAATTCCATTCCTTTTTCCTCCCCTTGTGAGTGACTCTTGTTTTCTCTCTATAAAAGGCTTATGAAAAGTTTAACACCACATCATAAAAAAGTGAATTTTCAACCAATTTTATCCAAATAAAAAGGAACACTTTTTTAGTGTTCCCGCAAAATTTATTTTGAAAAAATATGTAGTTCTTCCTGAATAATATTTAAAAGCTTATCAAGTTCCTGGCTTGCTGATATGGTTTGAACGCTTAGAAACCCTGTTTCCCTTGCTGCTGAAATCATCTCACTTCTTTTATGTTCGATTTCTTCCATTATTTTTTCAGGGCACACAGTTTCCATCAGCGATCACCTCATCAGTCTGTGTTAATATTTTACTACTATTCCACTAATAGGGATAGTAAAATTTACTTTAGCACAAAGTTTTTTTCACAGTTTAGCTCCTCGCCTCGTCCACATATCTAAAAATGACATCTCCGCCTCTTTGGGCGATTCCCCTGAAGTGTTTAAAGTCATCCCTTTTTACGAGGAATTCACGAAATTCCATAAAATCCTGTTTTGAGACAAAGATTTCTTCCACTTCTTTATTTTTCAAACTTTCCAGCATTCGGACAGCCTGTTCTTTATCCAAATAAACCACCTCTGTTTCTTAAGCTAAAACTATTTTATCTCCTATTACTCAATTTGCAAAACCCAACTGTTTTAAGATTTGTAAAATGGGAAATGAAATGACGAGAACATTTTAAATTTCCGCTGGATGGAAATATGATTATTCTATATAATAGATAATATAAATTGAATTTTCTAACTTTTATAAAATGAAAATTTCGTGAACATTTGAAATTTAATACGATTTTCCTTTACGCTAGGTAAAAATTAAGGCAAAATGTTAGTAATTCGAAATATAACGAAGGAGCGAGTTTATTTGAAGAAAGCCGATGTTGGAAATGTAATCGAATTCAAAGAAGGATTGCAAGGTGTTGTAGAAAAGGTCAATGAAAACTCCGTTATTGTTGATTTAACATATATGAACAATTTCCGGGATCTAGAGCTCGATCAACGCACTGTCATCAATCATAAAAACTATAAAATTGTTAAAGAAACAGCCTATTAAAATATGAAATCGCAGAAGAGAAAAAGCAGCCACAGCTGCTTTTTCTTCTTTATTCCTTATTTTCCTTACCAGCGAGTTCCTTAAAGGATTTTACTTTTCCATGCGGGTGCTGGTCCTGCTTACGTACAGTCCAATTACGCTCCCTCTCGCGCTTTGATTCTGACATGATCTTCCCTCCATTCATATTTTCGTTCATTATTACGATGCCCCATCTGGAAGAAATCATTTCCTTACAAATTTAATGAATTATTTGGTACAATAAATTTTGTTTCTGGAAAGGGGTTTTATGAAAAATGAAAAATTGGATGGCGGATCGCAGATTAATTATTGGTATTTTGATCGCTCATCTACTGCTATTTTTTACCTTCGAGGATAAAGACGTATTCTGGTATATATTCACAGCTTCGATGCTGGTTCTGATCAGTTATTCCATCATAAACGAAGAAATCGAGGACGATACATCCACACTAACATATTTAACGTTAGGAATTGCTTCAGGTCTCGGTTTATTTGGCCTCTTTTGGCTCGGAAGCTTCTTGATCGAGATGCTTAATCTACCTTTCGCCAATCAAATCTCGCGTCTGTACAGTAGGTTCTCACCTGAATTATTCTGGCATTATCTCGTCTTGGTGTTAATCCTGGCTCCCGGCGAAGAAATCTTTTGGCGGGGATTTATCCAAAAACGACTTAGCAAATACTTTAGTTTGAAAATATCGATTGGCCTGTCAGTAATATTATATGCTTCCGTTCATCTTTATTCCGGGGAGTTCATTCTTGTACTAGCCGCAATGATCGCCGGACTAGCGTGGAGTATTTTATATGCTTGGAAACGAAGCATGCCACTCGTTATTGTCTCTCACATCGTCTTTGATTTATTATTATTTGTTTTCATTCCTCTAAGCTAAGGTAAGCTTTTCACCCTTAAAATGACCCATGCCAACCATTGGCTTATGGGTCATTTTTATTATTGTCCAATTTGTCTGTCCATGATATTTTTGTAAATGCGACAAGTATTGTAACTTTCGTTATTATATTCCGTCTAAAAATGTAGAAATCACCATACGAAATAACAGGGGGCAATTAGACATGAACAAATTAGCAAAGTCATTTGCAATTATCGGATTATCAGCATTATTCATTGCAGGCTGTGGTTCTCCCGAAGAATCTGATTCAACAGACAAGGCACCTGCAGCCCAGCCGGCTGCTGCGCCAGAAAAAAATGAAGAAGACCAAAAGAAAACAGAGCAGGAGAAAGATACTGAAGAAGGCTTAATCCGCATTATGGAGCAAAACATTGCTTATACAGTGAATGGCGAACAAAAGGAAGAAACTGCTTTCTTGAAATACAATGATAATCAACACTACTCCATATATGTTTTGCCTGAATATGAATTGTCAGCAGAGGAACCTAACAAAGATGTACTGATGTGGACTGAAGACGACAGTGTGTTCATGAGGATAGAATTGCTTCCAGCTGACGCAGAGTGGGCTTTAGTAGAGGAAAATTCAAAAGCACAACTTGCCGCTGTTGGCCCCGAGGTAAAAGAAGCCCAAACACCCGAAGACCCATTCTTCAACAATACTTGGGCAATGGAAACTAAAAGTGGATCAGACATCGTCACTACTTATTTAATTAAAAATGAGGAACAACCTTTAAAGCTGACTCTATTCACAAAAGAAGAGGCTGACCACCGTAACGCATTCCTAGAAATGGCCAAGACGATTATGAAAGAGAATAAATAAAGAAGGGGCTGCTCCCCTTCTTTTTTTAGGCTCTTTTCTCAAACTTTGTTGTTATTGTCTACAAAATAAAATTGAATCACTTATGATTCTTCACAAATTTGACTCTTTGTATGAGAAAAGAGCATGCATAATTAATACCGACCTGCAAAATGGCTTTATATTACGTTAAAATCGGCTTTAGGATTTTAACAACATTCTTTACGAAAACAGCCATTTTTTATTTATTCGCATTAACTGGTTTCATCCATAACAACACTATAAAGATTAAACTGATATAGCCAAAAACTGGGTACAAGATTGAAAGAAGTGTTCCATAATCGATCAAGCTGATGAAATAACAAATTAAGAAGAGCAGTGAGACAACGAGCAGGCTTGGCAACTTGATATATTTTTGAATCTGCCTTTCAAGCCCAAAAATATTGCCGATTACAGATGTGAAGATTTCACCATATACAATCAGGACAAAAATCCAGTAAAGTCCTGCAGCTAGCTGCTTCATGACGACTGCCATCGGTATTTCAAATGTTTCGAACCCCGGGAGCATGATTAAGGTCAAATGACTCGAAAGCAGGATTAAAGTCAGCGCAATCCCACCGAGGATTCCTCCCCATTTTACAGTATTATCGTCTTTCATCTCTGCTGCAACAGGAACCAGCACTGCCTGGGCAAGCGACAGGTTCAAGGCTGTATAAGAAAACGGACCAATGACCGCCTTCCAGCCATCCTCTGCATATGGAATAAAAACGACCTGCTCTATGAATCCAGGCAACCTGACTGACAGGAAAAATAAAATCAGACTGAACAAGATCATCATCGGCACAACAAAGGTATTAACAGCAAAAACGCCCTTCAACCCAACGACCATAACGGCAAGTGATAATGCAATTGTGATAAAGATTCCAAGTGATTTTGTCAATCCAAGCTGTTCCTCAAAAACTGCCCCTGCACCTGAAAGCATAACAGCACAAACTCCAAGCAGCATAAACAGCATCATGATATTAATGATTCTCCCAAAAAACTTCCCAAATAAATGCACATTCATTTCTTCATAAGATTGGGCCCCGATAGCTGCTGCGATGCGCATTAATTTTGCACCAAGATATGTAAGAATGTATCCCGCCATGAAAACTCCAATCAATCCAAATATGCCAAAGCGGGAAAAGAATTCAACGATTTCCCTCCCCGTCGCAAAGCCGGCTCCCACAACAGTACCAACATAAACAGCAGCGATTTGAAAGGCAGCACCCCAATTCGTCTTCAAATCGTTCCCCTCCCTCCTTTTCAATATATGTAAGGATAGACAAACCATGACGAGCTTTTTTTAAAAGGAGAATCTTACAGAAATGTTACTAAAAATTACCACAATCAAAATTGTTGAAAGTCAAATAAGGTCAAATTATAATAAAACTAAATTGATCAAAGATAGTCAAAGTCAAAACAAAAACCTTTGATCATTTTAAATAGAAATTACATTTCTGAAGGAGGAATTTAAATGCTTTGCCAAAATTGCCAGGAAAAACATGCAAATATCCAGTTGAGAGTAAATTTAAACGGTAATCAGAAGCATTTAATGCTCTGCGAAGATTGCTACCAAACAGAAAAAGAGAAATTAGGTGCTTCCTTTGGCAATCCGATGTCCGGATTTTCCGGCTTTGACGGCTCGCCTTTTAACGATATGTTCAAACAGTTTTCAGGTAATAATCCAGACCCTAACCATCACCCGGCCGCTGCTGCTACGAAAACAGCTGGCGGAGGAAATGGCTTTATCGATCAATATGGAAGAAATCTCACCCAAATCGCAAAGACCGGCTTGATTGACCCGGTAATTGGACGAGATGAAGAAGTAAAACGAGTGATTGAGATTTTAAATAGAAGAAATAAAAACAACCCTGTGCTTATTGGTGAACCTGGTGTGGGTAAAACAGCCATTGCTGAAGGACTCGCTCTAAAGATTATTGAAGGTGCTGTCCCAGATAAGCTGAAGAACAAGGAAGTTTATCTTTTAGATGTAGCCTCTATGGTTTCCAATACAGGAATTCGCGGGCAATTTGAGGAGAGAATGAAACAGCTTATTTCTGAATTACAAGCTCGTAAAAATATCATTCTGTTCATTGATGAAATCCACCAGCTTGTTGGTGCAGGTTCTGCCGAAGGATCCATGGATGCAGGCAATATCCTGAAGCCAGCACTTGCCCGCGGTGAACTACAAGTAGTTGGTGCGACAACTCTAAAGGAATATCGTCAGATTGAAAAGGATGCAGCTCTCGAGAGACGCTTTCAGCCAGTACATGTGTTTGAGCCAACAGTTGATGAGGCTGTCGAAATCCTGAAAGGAATCCAGTCCAAGTACGAAGATTTCCATCAGGTTTCCTTTTCAAAAGAAACAATCAAGGCATGTGTACAGCTATCACATCGTTATATCCAGGATCGCTTCCTTCCTGACAAAGCAATCGATTTAATGGATGAAGCCGGTTCGAAGCTGAACCTCGTTTCTGAATATACAGATAAAAATGATGCCGAAATCCGCCTTACTGAAATCGCAAAGAAAAAGGAAGAAGCATTGAAGCATGAAGACTATGAAACAGCTGCAAAGCTTCGTGACGAGGAAGCAAAGCTGGAAAAAGCATTAAACGACAATGGTCATGCAGTACGCCCTGTTGTAACAGTCCAGCATATCCAGGAAATCATCGAGACGAAGACTGGAATTCCAGTGGGCAAACTTCAGGAGGACGAACAAGCAAGGATGAAGAACCTTGTTGTCAACCTTAATGGCAAAGTGATCGGCCAAGAGGAAGCTGTGCAAAAAGTAGCGAAGGCCATCCGCCGCAGCCGTGCTGGTCTGAAATCAAAGAACCGCCCGATTGGATCCTTCCTATTTGTGGGACCAACAGGTGTCGGTAAAACGGAACTGACCAAAACATTGGCAGAAGAGCTTTTTGGCTTTAAAGATGCCATGGTTCGTCTTGACATGAGTGAATATATGGAAAAGCACAGTGTTTCGAAGCTGATTGGTTCGCCCCCAGGATATGTAGGCCATGATGAAGCTGGCCAGCTGACTGAAAAGGTTCGTCGCAACCCGTACAGCATCATTCTATTGGATGAAATCGAAAAAGCTCATCCAGATGTCCAGCACATGTTCCTGCAGATTCTTGAGGATGGCCGTTTGACTGATAGCCAGGGTCGCACTGTAAGCTTCAAGGACACTGTCATCATCATGACAAGCAATGCAGGAGTCGGACATAAAACAATCAAGGTCGGATTTGATCAGAACACAGCAGTCAATGAATCAAGTATCCTTGAATCCCTTGGGGGCTTCTTCAAGCCAGAATTCCTGAACCGCTTCGACAGCATCATCGAGTTCAAGGCACTTGAAAAAGAGCATCTTCTTCAAATTGTCGACTTGATGCTTGTTGAACTGAAGAATACACTTTCAGAGCAGAACATCAGCCTTGAGGTGGAAACTGAAGTTAAGGAAAAGCTTGCTGAGCTTGGATACCACCCTGCGTTTGGCGCCCGCCCTCTGCGTCGCTCGATTCAGGAACAGCTCGAGGATTCCATCGCGGACTTCATACTTGAAGAGCCGGATGCAGTTGAATTACAAGCAATCTTTGAGAATGAGGAAATTGTTATTAAACGAAAATAATAGCTTTTGAGGTTCGGAGTGAATCCGGACCTTTTTTATGCCCTTTTCACCTTTGTTGTTACACCTATCTTAGAATTTTTTGTAAAGAGTCCCAGTGCAGGTTAAGCTTTGTCACAAAGTAACAATCCATGCGAAAAATCTATTTAAAATTTTTACAGTTTAAAAATGAAATGAACATAGAAGACATATAGAATAAGAGCATAACTTTTGAAAGAAATGAGGTAAACCTAATGGGTTTTTTAACAAAATTCAGTCTTAAAAATGCTTTTGCTGTTTTTATCATCTCCTTTTTATTGATACTCGGCGGACTGTATTCCTTCACTCGCCTGAAGGTCGATTTACTGCCGAATATCGAGTTCCCACAACTTTCTGTTGAAGTCATTTATCCAGGGGCATCGCCTCAGGATATAAATGAGCAAGTGACAGAGAAGCTAGAAACCAAATTCAAGGGAATTGATGGGATCAAGAAACTCCAGAGTTCTTCATTTGAAAGCATCTCAATCATCAATCTTGAATTCCCTTTTGATACCGAACTGGATGATGCTGAACAGCAGGTCAATTCCTTCATTAAGGAGGCAGGACTTCCTGAAAATGTACAGACAAGTGTAAACCGATTTTCATTTGGCACATTCCCGATTTTCAATATTTCCCTTTTTGCCAAAGGTGATCAGGACCTGGAACAGCTTGTGAACGAAGAAATCATTCCTGAACTGAACAAAATCCAGGGAATAAACAGTGTTTCAGTTGGCGGTATGACTGAGGACATTCTCCAAATTACCGTTGACCAGGAAAAGGCTTCCCAGCTTGCCCTTAGCTTGAATGAAATTAAAGAAACAATCAATAGCAAGAAATTCAGCTTTCCTGCTGGCAACTTGAATGAAAACGAAATCCAGATTCCTGTAAGGGTGCAGGAAAAAATTGAGGAAATCAAAGAACTCGAAAACCTGGTGATCCAGTCCAAGTTTGTACCTAATGCTCCACCAGTTAAACTAGGGGAAATTGCCTCGGTTGAGATTATAACTGAAAAACCGGAAATCACACGCTACAATGAGAAAGAATCTTTATCGATGGCCATCACAAAAAAGCAGGATGCAAATACGGTCGAAGTGGCGGAGAGGGTTTTAGCGGTCATCAATAGCTATGACGACCGTCTCGAATACGCGATTGGTTTCGATTCTGCGGAAGGAATTGAAAAATCGGTAAATACCCTGGTAAAGGAAGGATTGCTCGGAGCCCTGTTCGCTTCGATCGCTGTACTGATCTTCCTCAGGAACTTCAGGGCGACTATTATTGCGATTGTATCGATTCCGCTGTCATTATTGATTTCGTCGATCTTTTTGAACCAGCTTGATATTTCATTGAACATCATGACACTTGGCGGTATGGCTGTGGCCGTTGGCCGGGTGGTCGATGATAGTATCGTAGTTATTGAGAACATCTTCCGCAGAGTCCGCAAAGCGAACAAAGATATGACAGATGATCTGATTCAGGATTCAACTAAGGAAATTCTGAAGGCGATCACTTCATCCACAATCACCACGGTTGTAGTATTTTTGCCGTTAGGACTAGTCGGAGGAATTACCGGGGAATTCTTCCTTCCTTTTGCTCTAACGATTGTATTTTCTTTGCTGGCGTCATTAATTGTAGCCGTTACTATCGTTCCAATACTGGCAAAATTCTCATTCAAGAAGGTGCCAAAGGAAGAAAAGGTAGGTGCGTTGCAGAGAGCATATGCCTCTTCAATCAAATGGTCCCTAAACCATAAAGCTCTTGTCATCTTCCTTTCCATTGCCCTGCTTGCTGGTTCAGGATTCCTTGTCAAAGGCCTTGGTTTTACCTTTATCCCTAATGAAGAGCAAAAGCTGCTAGTAGCTACTTTCCAGTTGCCCTCTTCTACTTCACTTGAAAAGACAAATGAAGTCTCTTCGAAGGTCGAGAACATGTTCGCAGAGCAAAAAGAAATTAATGATGTTACCGTTGGAATCGGCAGCCGGGATTTCCAGACTGGTCTCAAACGCCAGAACCAGGCGAACTATTTTATCAGTCTTGGAGATGGTGCTAGTGTTTCCGAGTTTATACCTCAGCTTGAAAAAGAGATGGAGGAAATCGTTCTATCAATCGAGCCAGATGCCAAAATCGGTATCCAGGAACAATCTACAGGCGGCCCTCCATCCAATAATAACGTCAACATTGACTTGTACTCTACTGATCTGGCCGTCTTGCAGGACGCGGCTGCCAGGGTAGAAGAATACATGATGAAACAAGAAGACTTAAAATATGTTTCTAACAATTTTTCCGAAAAACAAAAACAAATTATTGTAGACATCGACCCTGAAAAATCTGCTCAATTAGGGATTTCGGGATTCCAAATTCTTGGTACAATCACTGATAAAACAAAGCCCGTTGATGCTGGTATTATGAAACTCGGTGGTGAAGAACGTCGTGTTGCCATAACCTATAATGAAAAGTCCGAAACAATTGAGGACCTAAAAAACACGGTGATTTTCACACAACAAGGACCTGTTCCAATCACCGAAATCGCCAATATCACTGAAACGGAAGCATTCACTTCAATCCAGAAATTAGATGGCAAGATATTTGCCCGAGTTTCTGCACAAATTGATTCAAATGATATTAGAGCTGTTTCGAATGCCGTTATTAATGGTGTCCAAAATGACATTGAACTGCCTGATGGTGTGTCCCTTGAGGGCGGAGGCGGCAGTGATGAGACAGTTGAAACATTCACTCAGCTAGGAATTGCGATGGTCGTGGCCATCGGGCTAGTCTATCTGACCATGCTGATTACATTCGGTCAGGCAAGGATTCCGTTCATCATCCTGTCATCTTTGATTTTCGTTCCAATCGGCTCTTTGCTGGGACTGTGGATTGCCGATGAACCAATGTCAGTAAGCGTAATGATTGGGCTGCTGATGCTGATCGGAATCGTTACGACCAATGCGATTGTCATGGTCGACCGAATTGGCCAGAACCGTACAGAGAAAGGTATGCCAATTCGTGAGGCGCTTATTGAAGCCGGAATCACAAGGCTCCGCCCTATCCTGATGACAGCCTTTGCGACGATCGCTGCATTGATCCCACTGGCGCTTACCACTTCATCTGGCACCTTGATTTCAAAAGGGCTGGCAGTAACCGTAATCGGAGGGCTGACCTCGTCTACCCTTTTGACATTGATTTTGATTCCTGTTATTTATGAAGTATTTTTCTTCCAACAGGTGAAAAAAGAACGCAGTTAATATTTAAAAAACCCGCATCTGCATGCGGGCTTTTTAAATGACTGTGGTGAAACATCCTGTTCCTAAATAACTTATTCCTATGTTGAGGAGAATTCTCCATTTCCCGTTTTTGATCTCACCTTGTTATTTTCAGGCAATGCATTCGCTCTCCTTTTACCCTTTTTGATTCTTCTCCTCATTTTGGGGTAATGCAGTGGCTTTCCTTTTACCCTTTTTGATTCTTCTCATCATTTTAGGGTAATGCAACGGCTTTCCTTTTACCCTTTTTGATTCTTCTCCTCATTTTGGGGTAATGCAACGGCTTTCCTTTTACCCTTTTTGATTCTTCTCCTCATTTTGGGGTAATGCAGCGGCTTTCTTTTTTACCGTTATTAATGCCCCTTCGATTCTTCGGGCAATACAGCTAGGGCCAAATTCAATGAATAGCGGCAAGAAATACAAAAAAACTGCAGACAAACTGATTTTCCATCGAGTTTGTCTGCAGTCAGACCCAAAGCCACTACGAGCTTAGTTTTTCCTATTTACAGCTTGCTGTCGTCAACAGAATCAAGCCAGCTCTCGATATCGCCAATTACTGACTGGACGCAGCCTTCTTCGAATGGGGAAATAAGGTTTGCTTCCTTGACAAGTTCTGTGAAAGCCATGCTTCCACCCAGCTTGCAAAGGTTAGCATAATCTTTCCATGCTTCTTCCTGATTTTCTCTTGAACGCTTCCAGAATTGGAATGCACAAATTTGTGCAAGCGTGTAATCGATGTAGTAGAAAGGCGAGTTATAGATATGGCCCTGTCGTTGCCAGAATCCCCCTTCTTCTAAATAAGTATTTCCATCATAATCTTTATGCGGGAGGTACTTCTTCTCGATTTCTCGCCATTGCTGCTTTCTTTCTGCAGGTGTTGCTTCAGGGTTTTCATAAACCCAGTGCTGGAATTCGTCAACAGAAACTCCGTATGGCATGAATAGCAAGCCGCTGCTTAGGTGCGAGAATTTATATTTATCGGTATCCTCTTTGAAGAATAGTTCCATCCAAGGCCATGTGAAGAATTCCATGCTCATCGAGTGGATTTCGCAAGCCTCATAAGTTGGCCAATTATATTCCGGAATTTCAAAATGACGGCTTGAATATACCTGGAAGGCGTGCCCAGCTTCATGCGTCAGGACATCAATATCACCTGAGGTTCCGTTAAAATTCGAGAATATGAATGGTGACTTATAGTTTTCAATGTATGTACAATATCCCCCGCCCGCTTTACCTTTCTTCGCAACCAGGTCCATCAGATTGTTCTCATTCATGTAACGGAAAAATTCACCCGTCTCAGGTGACAGCTCATCATACATTTTCTGGCCGTTTTCAATGATCCACTCAGGGATTCCCTTTGGTGCTGCATTACCGGTTTTGAAATCGAACGGCTCATCATAGTATTTTAACTCATTGATATCGATTCGGTTCTTCTGACGTTCCTTAAGCTTTGATGCAACCGGAACAATGTATTTGTGGACCTGGTCCCTGAATGCTGCTACCATGTTGCTGTCATAGTCAGTACGGAACATTCGGTAGTATGCCAACTCCACAAAATTGCTGTAGCCAAGCTTGTGGGCCATTTCTGTCCTGACTTTTACAAGCTCATCATAAATGCGGTCAAATTCTTCTCCGTGCTCAGAGAAGAATGCGAATTTAGCTTCACTTGCTTTCTTCCTTGTTTCACGGTCTTTGGACTCGGTAAAAGGATCAAGCTGCGCAAGAGTACGCTCTTCACCTTCAAACATGATTTTTGCTGAAGCCACAAGTTTTGTATATTCAGTTGATAGCTTATTTTCCTTCTGCATCAATGGAACTATTTCTGGTGAAAACTGTTTTAACTGAGCTTCAGCCAGAGCGAATAGCTGACGTCCCCATTTCGCTTCAAGCTCATCTCGGTAAGGAGATGAAACAAGTGCTTCATAATATTTTGTTACCAATCCCTCTACCTGTGGAGCGAGTTCATCCAGGAAATCCTGTTCCTGCTTATAGAATTCATCCTCGGTATCGATTGAATGGCGAATATAGCAAAGGTTGAACATGGTACCAACATCATTACGCAAATCGTTGATTCCATTCATCGCTATGCTTTGCTCCTCAACAGATCCAGCATTTTTGAATTGTTCCAGCAGATTATCGAATTTGGCAGTTACCTCATCCAAATTCGGGCGCGTATATGTATATTGCTCAAATTTCATGGTATTGCCCCCTTTATCTTTATAAGGGATGTATGTTTATCCCCATCCCTATCCTATTCTACGGATATTCCCTATTTTCCTTTTAAATACTTGTTCTTTTCGTCAACTTTTCCGAAAAAAAACAATAAAAAAACGGCTTTTGCCGTTTTTAATATTTGCTTACAGAAAGGCCCAGCTTTTTTAACAATTCAATTGCTGAGTCTTTTTCATCATCATTAAGGCTGTCCATCAATTCATGAATCAACGCGCTGTGTTCAGGAAAGATTTCTTCTATCAATTTTCTTCCATCTTCAGAAATTTTCGCATATGTTACCCTGCGGTCCTTTGGGCAGGCAACTCTATTTAAGTAGCCCTTTTCTTCAAGTTTATCGACTACATAGGTAATACTGCCGCTTGCCAGCAGAATCTTTCCCCCGATTTGCTGCAATGGTTGTTCACCTTTGTGGTAGAGAAGTTCAAGAACAGCAAATTCAGTCGGGTTGAGACCATTTTTTTGGATGACCTTGTTCACCTTTTCATTTACAGCCCTGTACGCTCTAGATAATACAATAAATAACTTTAAAGATTTTTCTCTCTCATTGTTCATACAATTTCATTCCTTTACCTTATACGACTAATCCATAACTAGAGTATATCTGAATTTGTTGTTTTTATCAGTATTTCCCTTAATTTTATAAGAAAAACTAATTAATGTCCTACAGTTAAATCTGCAATCTTTATTTTTTAAACAAAGGAATGTCCTTTGCGCTAAGTTTAAAACCATCTCCATTGAGGGAAAAATACGGGCATCAACATACAACAATGAATTAGGAGTGGCTAGAATGAAAAAAGGTTTAGGAATTGTAATCGGCTTATTAGTCATATTAGGAATTTTCATCATGATGGGAGTTGGCAGTTACAATAACTTCGTTGCCGAAGAAGAGAATGTCAATAATGCATATGCCCAGGTAGAGAACCAGCTTCAGAGAAGGCTTGACCTGATACCGAACCTTGTCAATTCAGTCAAGGGGTATGCAGCTCATGAAAAAGAAGTCATACAATCCATTTCAGATGCACGCGCAAGATTAGCCGGAGCGAACACACCAGAGGAACAGGCAACTGCTAATGCCGAGTTGTCAAGCGCGTTAAGCCGCTTGCTTGTGGTTGTTGAGAATTACCCAAATCTGAAAGCGGACAAGCAGTTCACTCAACTGATGGATGAGCTTGCAGGAACTGAAAACAGATTGGCTGTGGCAAGGAAGGATTATAATGACCAGGTATCCGTTTATAACAGGAAAGTAAAGCAATTTCCAGGTGCCATTATTGCTAACATAACAGGTTTTGATGAGAAGGAATACTTCCAGGCGGACCCTCAGGCACAGGAAGCCCCTGAGGTTGATTTTGGAGGCTGATGATGAACCAAAAAAGATTCCCTGGCCTTGCTGCAATACTTGGCATCCTGCTATTGCTGCTTCCGGCCGGGGCAATCGCGGCACCAAATGAGATACCTGACCCAGTTGGTGATATTTATGTCCAGGATTTCGCTAATGTTTTAAGCGAGAACGAGGAAATACAATTAAAAAACATTGGAAGATCGATTGACGACCAGACTACTTCCCAGATTGCGGTCCTTACCGTTGACTCGATCGGTGAGTCAAGCATAGAAGAATACTCTGTCGAAGCTTACCGTAAATTTGGGCTTGGAACGGAAGAAAACGATAATGGCGTGCTGCTAGTAATAGCCATGCAGGAAAAGAAAATCAGGATCGAAGTCGGTTATGGACTTGAAGGAACTATCCCCGACGGCAAAGCTGGGCGAATCCTTGATGAATATGCGATTCCACATTTGCAAAATGACCAGCCAAACCTTGCTGTCATGAATACCTACCAAGCGCTTGCCAACGAAGTCTCAGGTACAAATGAATTCGGGAGTGCTCCGCGGGATGTCCAGCAGCAGCAGGACTTGCCTATACCGTCCTGGCTGCTCATTATCATCGTAATCGGCGTCGTGGTCCTCGATTTTATGTTCTTCGGAGGCACCCTTACCTACCTATTGTTATCGATCATATCGAGAGGCGGCGGTGGTGGCGGTCCGCGTGGAGGTGGCGGCGGCTCTTCCGGAGGCGGAGGTGCCAGCCGCGGCTGGTAGCCAGAAAAGCGCAAGCGCCTTGGTCAGCCCCGACTAGCGCTGGAGCTGGACATTTCACAAGGTCAAAAACACCAGAAGCAATTTGCTCTGGTGTTTTCCTTTTATATTTTAATATTCACAATCGGCTTTTTGTTCCTGATTCTGTCTGCGATTTCCTCCATCATCACCTGTAATTTTTCGTCCCTATCCTCTGGGGCGATTTTTTTATGTAGAACTGCGTATAGAAGAATATCCCGAAGCATCAAAAACAATGGGACTTGCTCATTCCAGCCTTCTGGCAGCTGGTTCGCTTTTTGGTATCCTTCGATAAAAGCCTCTAGAAATAACTTCCCAAAGCGGCTACGCTCTTCTTCCTCGCTGGCAGGGATTCGATATATGATTGAATAGTACAGAGGGATCGCAATATCTGAAGCGAACCAATGGTAACTTGCATCATCGAAGTCGAATACGTGAATCAGTTCTCCATCATAAAAAAAATTACCGGAATGAATATCACCATGGATGATGCCGTAATTATCCACATTTTTCGGTAGGACTGAAATCGCGGCGATCACTTCATTCGCGTTTTCTATTATCACCCTCTCGTCAGAAGGATAATATTTTTCAACTGATAGAAGTTCGTCCTCATCCCAGCTACTTCGTGCTTTTATGCCTGAAGCCGGCTTATAGGATTTTGTGGCATGATGCATCCTTCCTGTTGTTTCCCCCCATTTCTTGAACAGCTCTACATTGAATTCATCAGAACGGACACTGACTGCCTTCCCCCTTGCCTTTGCATATAAGCAGCCATAAAACCCACTATTATCTGCTGCCAGAATTTCTTCTACAAGGTATCCTCGTGTCGATGGAAAAACCTCTGGAACAGACAGACCTTTGCTGTTTAAATGCCTCATCCAGTCCAATTCGGACAGAACCTCATCCTTGCTCCTGTGGGAACTATGCGTAAGCCTCATTATATATGGATGATCATTAATATAAGTTTCATAAACATAATTCTCAAAATCACCAAGCTTTTTAACTTCTCTATCCAAGCCGAAACGCTCCAAAAAATTGTGTAAAATCTCCTGGGTCATCAATGAACTCACAGCTTTTTCCATACGATTGTCCCCCTAGTTAAATAATCTGTATTTTCTAAATTATATTAGACCACATATTTCAATAGAAAAGCTATTTTTATCTCGTGACTTTTTTTGTAAAATGATATGTAGGAAACCGAAATAATTTAAGAAGGAGACAATCATGACCCAATCAGCTGCCGCCGTCAGTGCGAAACCGCAAAATCAAAACGATACTGCGTATAAGATACTCTTCATCATCGGGTTAGTACATTTATTGAATGATTCCATCCAATCCGTCATTCCTGCAATGTTCCCAATACTTGAAAAATCAATGGGTCTTTCATTCACCCAATTAGGGATGATTGCCTTTTCATTGAATATCGTTTCTTCCATTCTTCAACCTTTGATAGGGATGGCAACCGATAAAAAGCCAATGCCTTATGCCCTTCCGCTTGGTTTGACTTCGACGATGTTCGGTGTTCTTGGACTGGCATTCGCTCCGAGCTTTGAGTTTGTTATTCTTTCAGTTTTATTCATTGGTCTTGGGTCAGCTGTTTTCCATCCAGAAGGTTCGAGGGTTGCCTATATGGCAGCCGGACCGCGCAGGGGATTGGCACAGTCCATATATCAGGTCGGGGGCAATTCCGGCCAGGCACTTGCCCCGCTGATTACAGCGCTCATTCTCGTACCACTCGGTCAATTCGGTGCAGTTTGGTTTACGCTTGTAGCGGCAATCGCCGTAGGTCTGCTTTTATATATCGCAGCATGGTACAGCCGAAAATTAGATTATGAAAAAATAGCCGCCAAAGCCAAACAAGCTAGCAAACAAGTAAACAAGGGGATTTCAAAAAATATCAAAATGGCGCTTGTCTTGATTTTATTTTTGATTTTTGCCCGGTCCTGGTATATTTCAGGTATGACGAACTTCTATGCATTTTATGCAATCGATAAATATGGCATTTCGATTAAGGAGGCGCAAATTTTCCTATTTGCATTCCTTGTTGCAGGTGCGTTCGGCACTTTTTTCGGAGGCCCGCTCGCAGACCGTTTCGGCAAGAAAAACATTATTTTTCTTTCGATGATCGCTACTGCGCCTCTTTCCGCAATCATTCCATTTATGCCATATGTAGTTGCATTCGCTTTCCTGACGATAAGCGGATTCATCCTGATGTCGAGCTTTTCTGTTACGGTGGTATATGCCCAGGAGCTGGTTCCCGGTAAAATTGGGACAATGGCTGGGCTGACAGTAGGTCTCGCATTCGGAATGGGCGCCATTGGTTCTGTGGGACTCGGGTATCTTGCTGACTTGATTGGACTGCCACTGATGATCATCAGTGTCGGATTCCTTCCCTTGTTCGGAATATTGACCATGCTCCTTCCTAAAGATGAAGAGCTAGCTGAATGGAACAGTTAATCTCTATAATAGGCAATTAAAATATTCCATTTGTATATTTATGTTTAGGCATGCTCCCGTTAAGGAAATAAAGAAAATGAGGATAAAAAGAAGGGAGATCAACATGTCTAAATTTAAGATTAACTATTTTTTTGAAAAAGATTTTAAAGTGTCACGACCAATCGAGGTAGAAAACATTTCAGAAGCCATCCAAGATGCCAAGGATCAAGAAGGCCAGATTGAATTCACTGGTGAAGATAATGTTTTTTATAGATTCGATACGAAAGACATTAAGCTTGTAACGATTACAGAAGCTTAATTTATATACAGAAAGGGTGAAGCTTTAATGGCTTCACCCTTTTTAGTTACTTTTAAATTATTTTTATACGCGCTGCCAGCTCTTGCTTCTCTTCCTCGCTGAACATATTCTCTGCCATTGGGAAAAGGATGCTTTCTTCCTTAGCGAAATGGCTCACCAGTGTGTAGTTAGCATTTTTTATCATTTGAGCATTTTCAATCATTTTCTCATTTGTAAAACCTGTTGTGCCATCCTTTGTATTGTGGAGGAAGGTTCCAATGAAGCGCTTTGCCTGATCATGTTCATATTCCATTACTGCAATCGGTCCCATTTCCCTGCCAATATAAACTGCCATCATCTCAAACAATACGCCTTCTTCACGCTCCGAATGCGGTTCAAGCTCAGCAAGGAACTCAATGACCAGCTCTCTAAGCTTCGAAAAATTCTCCTCCATTTGCTCCCCTTCCTCAATCTTTACTGAAATATTTAAAAGGTTCGCAAGCATCTCCAATAAAGGTGGATGTTCATTTTTTAATTGTTGAAGACCTGCACTTAATGTAAAACTTGAATCCTGGTTGATACCACTCATACAGCCTGTCATCCTAATCGGCCTCCTATTTGTTTTGATAGTTTCATTATAGAAAGCGATCGCATTCGGAGTTGTGATAGGCATCACAATTACAATTAATTTAAGAAAATGTGAAGAAAGAATGACACTTTGTTAAAATTTCTAAAAATTTTAACAATTAACCTTCAAATATTATAAATCCTTACATATAATGAATTTATAGCTTAAAGGAAAAGGAGTGAATTTACATTGCAAAATAATTTGTATCGCGATTTTTACAAAAAGGCACTTATGCCAGCCGGTCTCAGTGACAAGAAAGCTTTCCTTGATCTCCAGCCTGACATGCTGCATACTCATTTACTGATTGGACTTCAGGGCCACCCAGAAGATGGCCGGGAATATTACCATTGGAATGTTACGATATATAAATCAGATTCAGCCGGAATCTATGATGCTGGCAAACCAGTATATGCTTCAACTCTGTATGATCGGTTTGATGAAGCTGTTGAGGCAGCGCGGAATATAGAAAAAGAGATCCTTAGTGACCAGCTTCACGCAGTGTGCCAGCAAGAAAAAATCAGTTAACCCTCCCTCATTTATCCCTCTCTTGATAGCTCCACCCTTTTTTGAACCCACTTGTGAATTAACTTACATATGATGAATATAGAATAATTGTTAATGTCTAGCGACAGCATGATTATTTTAATATGGTTTAATTCTCCTATACTTTGTCTTATCAATCGACACGTTGATTTGCGCTACAGGCACTTCGCTTTCCACGGGGGTGCCGTGGAGCCTCCTCGGCGCTATACGCGCCTGTGGGGTCTCCCCTGCCCCTTACTCCCGCAGGAGTCTTCGTGCCCTACGCCCCCCAATCAACTAGATGTGCTTTTCACCAAAGATTCATTATCCAATGGATCTTGAGAGACCCTTGGGCATTAGGAAAATTTAAATAAACAAAAACAAAAGAAGCAGGTAAAGGGCAAATTAATGACCTTTACCTGCTTCAGAATGGACTTATTTAATCATTTTAACTATTAAGCTAGCCTGAATACAATCCCGTGTCCGCCTTTTGGATATTCCCATTTGATATTCTGGTACGGGCAGCCGATGCGGCAGCTGCCGCATTCGTGACAGCCTTCATAGCCTACTTGCATCCTCTTTCCTTCCCATTTGTATACTTCAGCCGGGCAGAATACTGTACAGAGTTTGTCAGGGCACTGAGTCATGCAGACGTCATGGTCCAAAACTGTCAGATGCGATTTCGTGTCACACTTAAACCTTAAAAGAAATTGTTTTTCCTCGATGTTTGTAGTTGACATTATTTCACCGCCTTCCAGGCACGATAGATGTCTTGCATTACCTTAAAGGTTCCTTTTTCAGCCGTCACGCTTCGCATGATTTCCTTCTGCTTTTCTCTCTTCGGTGTTCCATCGACTGTGAAGAACTTGCTCATTGCTTTGTTCATCATTGGCAGGTATTCCTTAAAGTATTGTGGGTAGGTCTCAAAGGTGTGTGCTGCATCCTTATATTTTTCAAGGTCCTTGATGATAAAGCTTCCGAATAATGCTTCCTTATAACGGTTCAGGCTGTTCTCACTGAAGTCACCATCTTTTTTGGCCTCAACGATTGCTTCCGCTGCCATTTGTCCCGAAGCCATCGCCATGTTTGAGCCTTCACGGTGAATCGCATTAACTAGCTGGGCGGCATCTCCTACTACAAGCACACCGTTACCGGCAACTCTCGGTACAGAATTGAATCCTCCTTCAGGAATCAAGTGGGCCAGGTATTCTGCTGATTCTCCACCCTCTATATAAGGACGAACCATTGGATGTTTTTTCAGGTAATCAAGCAGCTCATATGGCTTCAATTTGGCTTTGATCATGCTTGAGAGCGTCGTTCCAACACCGATGTTCAAGCTTTCTTTGTTAGTATAAAGAAAAGCCGTACCCAGATTGCCTTGTGTTGAATCACCGAAAATCTCAATCGTTGTTCCGTGATTTCCTTCGAGATTGAAGCGGTCATTGATTTTGTCCTTCGGCAGATTGATTACTTCCATAACCGTCAAGGCAACTTCGTCAGGACGGAATTCCCTGTGGAAGCCAAGCTGCTTTGAAAGCAGGGAGTTCACTCCGTCTGCAAGCACAACAACGTCTGCATATACTTCTCCATCCGGTCGGTCAGTACGGACGCCAACAACCTTGCCATTTTCAACGATACATTCAGTAACAACTGTTTCATTTATCAATAATGCACCTTGTTCGACAGCTTTCTTTGCGAACCACTGGTCAAACTGTGCGCGCAGTACTGTAAAGTTATTATATGGTTCAGCTGCCCATTCGAGACCTTTATAACCAAACTGGACAACCGATTCTTTATCCATCATCCAGAATCGCTGCTCAACAACAGGTCTTTCGAGAGGCGCTTCCTTCCAAAACTCCGGAATGATGTCCTCCATCTGTTTTCGGTAAAGGACTCCACCCATAACATTCTTTGAGCCTGGGTATTCACCACGCTCGATCAACAATACTTTTAGTCCGCTTTTGGCACAGTTGTAGGCACATGATGTTCCAGCAGGGCCGGCTCCTACGACGATGACATCAAATTTTTCAGACATAGCTCATTTCCCCGCCCTTCTCTTTGCTGAGATCTTTAAACTGCTTGATTAGTTTCGGAACAATTTCCAATGCATCGCCGACAATGCCATATGTGGCAACATCAAAAATAGGAGCGTTCGCATCCTTGTTGATCGCGATGATCAGCTCAGAGTTTTTCATTCCTTCAACATGCTGGATTGCACCTGAGATCCCGATGGCAAAGTAGATTTTCGGAGTGACAGTCTCGCCAGTCTGGCCAATTTGCTGCTCATGCTTCAGCCATCCTGCCTCAACGACATCCCTTGTTCCTCCCACACTTGCACCAATTACTTCCGCAAGCTCATGAATAAGCTGGAATCCCTGGATGTCGCCTAAACCTTTTCCGCCAGCCACGATGACATGGGCTTCTGCAAGGCTTGCTTTTTTTGTTACATCCTTCACAATTTTAAGCACTTTAGTGCGCATATCTTCTTCCCGAAGTTCTAACTCTTCTTCGATGATGACTCCTTTCCTGCCTTCATCCGTTTCGAGGGCCTTCATCACCTTCGGACGTACCGTTGCCATTTGCGGTCTATGTTTTTTACATAGAATGGTAGCCATGATATTTCCGCCAAAAGCAGGACGGCTAGCCTCGAGCAATCTTTTCTCAACATCGACATCGAGCATCGTCGTATCAGCTGTCAAACCTGTACTTAAATCAGTTGCAACAGCACTCGCCAGGTCTTTTCCATTTGGCGTTGCTCCATAAAGGAAGATTTCCGGCTTATATTTTTCAGCCAGTATACAGACACCCTTCATATATGATTCTGTCCGATAATTCTTAAGGACCGGATGATCAACTACATATACTTGATCTGCACCAGCATAGATAACTTCATTAGCAAAAGGCATGACACCTTCCCCGAGCATCACTCCGGAAAGGGGAACTTCCAGCTTGTCTGCAAGCTTCCTTCCCGCACCCAGTAATTCCAGTGAAACACCTTCAATACTTCCATCATTTACTTCAATGAATACCCAGACTCCCTGGTTTTCTTCCATCCTGCTATTCCCCCTTTATAATCGGAATCAAGAGTTGGCTGTTTTTATTTTCAATAAATCTTTTCTTTCCATTAAAACTCCCATAAGCTGTTCTACCTGAGAATCAGAGTTTCCCTCAATTCTTTTCCCACCTTCAAGCTTTGGAGGACTGAACATCTTGCCAACAATCGTTGGAGATCCTTTTAATCCCAGCTGTGTCTTGTCAACATCCCCAAGATCATTCACAGACCAGATGACCGGCTCATAACGTGCTGCATTGATCATATTTGTAAGCGGTGCATACTCTATGTCATTAATCTCCTTTTCAACAGTCAGTAAGCAAGGGAGCTGTGATTGAATAACTTCGTATCCATCGATTTGCTTCCGCTTGATGTGAACATATTTTTCTTCTTTATTAACCTCTGAAACTTCAATAACATTCGTAATTGGCGGTATATCCAGCCTGCGGGCGATCCCTGGTCCTACTTGTCCTGTATCCCCATCAATCGCATGCTTCCCGCAGATGACCAGGTCAATCGGATTATCCTTCGATATTTTTTCTAGCGCTTTGGAGAGCGCATAGCTTGTAGCAAGGGTATCTGCACCCGCAAACGCCCTGTCTGAGATGAGATATCCCTGGTCAGCGCCTATTTCAACACTTTTCTTAATAACTGCGACAGCCTGTGGCGGTCCCATTGAAAGAACAGAAATCGTTCCGCCGGTTTTGTTCCTGATTTTGACTGCTTCCTGTACAGCATGAGCATCATAAGGGTTCAAAATTGCTGGTGCGCTTCGCCTGTCCAGAGTATTAGTCTTAGGATTGATTTTGATGATCTTTGTATCGGGCACTTGCTTGACACATACGACAATGTGCATACTCTCTTTTCCCCTCCTCAAAATGAAAAACTATTAACTTGTAAGCGGTTACCTTGGCAGTAAAAAATAAAATGCTATGTAGTACGATATATGAATCGCACAACAAGCATAGTACCAACAATTAAAAAAGTGGAAAGCAAAATTGTACATTCGAATGATGAAAAATTGAGGTTAAGACATAGATGCGAATTTATAATTGTCTAAAATGGTAGTACGTTGCTGTACTTGATGGAGTGAGTCATATGATGATATAAAAACCTATCTATGTTAAAAATAAATAAAATATGAATTTAAAAATATGATAAATATCACACAAAGCAACTTTCACGTGAAAATTTGAGCAAATTGTTAAATTATTGGCGGAGGGCTGGAAAGAACTTGGGGGGGATATTTGATTGAAGTCTTCTTATAGAAACATTTTAGCCACCGCCGGTTTCCTGGCAGTGGCTAATTTTTTCGATATGATGGAATGTTATCACGCATGCGCTAAAATATATTGTTTCTTTGTCAGCAGAATCATTTGCCTGAATAAAATTTTTGCTTTTTGCCGCTGTATTTCCGTCTCTTTGCATAAAGTTTGATATTCATAAATTAGACGGTCCAGTTCCTGGCTTCGATAGATTGTTTCCTCACTCGTGAATCCAGATTCCATTGCAGCAGCCACCATTAAATTCCTAGCGCGATCAATTTCCTTTAATAATGCATTTTGCGATTGATACACTTCTATATCTCCTCTACTACTTTAATTCCTTAAATAAATAAAAGTTTACTTGAAGAATTATGGCAAATGCTTGTTTGATTGTAAATAGATTCGCAAAATAAGACAATATTCACATCAAAAAATTTTTTCTTCGACAATGTTTGCGGGTCATCATGATTACTGGCTGACTTTTTCCTCTTCGTAAATCGGAACCCAGCCTTCAGTTGTCACGAAAATTCTTACCGCAACTACCTGGCGGTCATCCTGAAGCGTAAAGTAATGGCGAGTATTTTCAGGCACGGAGATCAGGTCTCCTGGATTCAGGAACACTTCGAAAAATTCTCCGTCCTTTCCTTGGATGACAAATACTCCATGGCCGCTGACGATAAATCTTACTTCATCATCCGTGTGATGGTGTTCCTGCTTGAAATTTGCAAGCAGCTGGTCAAGATTCGGGGTATTGTCAGACAGTGAAATGACGTCCTGAGCTTTGTAGCCTCTGCGTGCAGAAATGTCTTCAACCTCTGCTTTGAAGGCTTCCAAAATCTGCTGTTTTTCATCATCAGTTAAGAGGAACTTTTCCTGTAGGTTTGCTGGCAGCTTATTGATATCCCACTTTTCATAGATAACTTCCTCTGCGTTCAGAAATGCTTCTACCTGTTGCTCATCAACGATTTTTTCCTGTGTGTTTTGCTTTACGATAAATGCCATGTGAATCTCTCCCTTTTTATAATGTCTTTTTTCTACTTAATGAAATCTGCTCTAAAGAACCTAATTAAACTACCTTGAACAATTGGAATGGTTTGTGCTCCAGTAATCTTAACTGGTAACGGAATAAAAACTCAGTAGCTTCGAGAATTTTTTTAGCTTCAAATGCATTCCTTCCCCAGACTGTGATGCCATGGTTACGGATCAAAACTGCTCCAGTGTCTCCTTTTACATGCTCTGAAAAAGCTTTAGCAAGGGTTGGGATATGCGCATAATTTGGAATAATGGGAATCTTCAGTACAGCGTCTTCCTCCCATATGTTGAAAGCCTTAATTAGTTCCTGTCCCTGGAATTGCACCTCGCCCCTGTCTCCATAAACCTCGGAGATGACATTGTTATCAATCGTATGGACATGGAGGCTGCATCCAGCGTTTGTCTTCCTGTATACCTCTACATGGAGCAATGTTTCAGCAGAAGGCTTCAAATGCGTGTCCTCCACTGGACGGCCGAATTGGTCAACAAGCAAAAAGTCTTCATCCGATCTTTTCCGCTTATCCTTTCCGCTCGCCGTCACAAGGAATTGCACCGGGTCGCTGTTCACTTTAATCGCAAGGTTACCGCTCGTTCCCATAAACCAATCACGCTCAGCCAGTTCAGCCTTTACATCCGCCAGTTCTTCCCACTTCGATTCTAAAATGCTCATCTTTTCACCCCTGTTTCAGTTTTAAGAGCTTCAATACAGTCATAAAACGTTTCAAATGATAGATGCCGAATCTCCCACTCTTCACATTTATCCTTCAAGTAATCTCTCGCCAGCACCAAGTCTGCTCGTTTTGCTGCTTCCAGATCGGTAACGGAGTCACCAATGACAATTTTATAATCTCCACTGTGTTCTAACTTTCTCATGATGGATGGTTTGCAGCATCCGCAATCATTTGAACATTGATTATCGCAGCTGTTCGGCCATTTAATTTTGATTGTTTTTCCTGAAAAATCAGAACTGTTACAGTAAATGCCAGCAATTGGGCCAAATTGTTGAATGATGGGTTCTATGAAAAAGTCAATTCCGCCGCTCACGATGTAAACAGAGATTCCTTCTTCGCTGGCATAATCCAGAAATTCCTGAAAACCAGGGCGTATCCTTGCATTCTTGACGGCAAACTCAATGATTTCTTCTCTAAGGTGGACGGGAAGGAGGGAAAACATCTTCCCCACGCCTTCCCTTATGGAAATGGTGCGATCAAGCACCGCTTCCTTTAATTCATCCCATCCCTCAGGGCCAAATTCATTCATGATCGCGATGATATTGTCCTTTTCGGTTACTGTTCCATCGAAGTCACAAAAAATCACTGGCTGGCTCATTTCGCCACCGCCTCGGCTGAACCCCAAAGACCTAAAGCAATTTTTAACTCTTCATGCTCATGTGCGCCCTCTTCAAGCGTTTTCCCTTGAAGAACTGTTTCAATTGCCTGCCTGAATGCCTTGCCGCCCCCTTGTGCACCATCAGGATGGCCGTGTACGCCTCCACCCGCATTAATGATTGAATCTATTCCGAAATCTTTTACAAGCAAAGGGACCATTCCTGGATGGATACCTGCTGATGGAACCGGGAATGTCCTTTTGAATTGATCCTCAGCAGTCAGTGCCTCGGCTATTGAGATCGCCTGCTGCTTTTCGAGAGCCACACTTCCATAAGGTGATGGGAACAGTGAGAAGTCTGCTCCGGCATAGCGGAGTAATTTTCCCAGAAGCAAAGAATGTGAAAAACCATATTCTTCAGCTGAAGTGAACGCACCACTTACAGCCGGGTGAGCCATGATCGGAATACCGATTTCGTCATCTTCCCTAAGTTCCTGCAAGACATCCAAACCGTAGGCGAACACATTGAACAACAGGGCGTCGGCTCCAAGCTCGGCCGCTCTTCTCGCTTTATCCCGAAGCTGTGTGGTTCTTCCTGTCAGATTGGCAGCATATAAGGTTCTGTGTCCGGTAGATTCATATACCTCATCGAGAACCTGTTTCCCAAGAGTGATTCTCTTTTCAAAAGGAGTAAGTTCATTTTCAAACAGGATTTCATCATCCTTGATCAGATCAACTCCTCCAAGGCTCTGTTCTTTTAGCTGCTTTAACAGAAACTCCATATCCCGTCCAATGACACCTTTGAAGATGCTCATAAGCAATGGCCGGTCGTAGACGCCAAGCTTTCCCCTGATTCCTTCAATGCCAAAGCGCGGACCTGGGAATTCTTTCTTTAATTCTTCTCCGAATTCAAGGTCTATCAGCTTTACCTTTCCATCAAGTGATAGTTTTCCAAATACAGTTGTGAGAATTGCTGGCAGGTCCGGTGAGAAATTGATGGCAGGATAAGCGATTTTAATTGTTGCCACTGTTTCTGAATTGCTGTCCAGGCCCGAACCTTCTACAGAAACAACTCTTCCCTTATGTTTTTTTAATTGTTTTTGGTCCAATTCAGGCAAATCTGTCCAGGATCCCACTGTCAATCCAAGCGCGATCCCCTCTGCTTTTTTCTCCGGGTTATGTTTAGCATCATGGACTATATATGTCGCTGTAATTTCGCTCATGAAGATCAATCCCTTTCCAAACGTGTTGTTTTAAAGACATTAAAAAAACCTCTTCACAAAGAAGAGGTTAGAAAATACACTAAACTCTTCTCATCTTTCAGCTTTCGCTGCAAGAATTAGCACCGTGCCCAGCATAAAATGCTGGATCGGTTGCCGGGCTTCATCGGGCTCGTCCCTCCGCCTGCTCTTGATAAGAAAATAATTTAATCAAGTTATTTAATTGGTTAAAGTAAATTTATTAATTAGGATTATGTCAGGTTCATAAATCAATGTCAACTATTTTTTGAAAATTTCCAAGCTTTCAATTCTGCTGACTGCTTCTTGCAATCTCTCCTCGGAGCTCAGCAAGCCAACCCTCACAAAACCCTCTCCATGTTCTCCAAACCCTACACCTGGCGCAACTGCAATATGTGCTTTTTCAAGCAAAAAATCCGCAAATTCAACCGAAGTGAAGTGTTCCGGAACCTTAAGCCAGGCAAAAAACGAGCCTTTTGGAGCAGTAACGTGCCAGCCAATATTTTTCAGACCGTCAATAAGGACATTTCTTCTTGATTCGTATAAATCATTTAACTCAGCAACACATTCCTGCGGCCCTAGCAAAGCTTCTGCTGCAGCTTCCTGGACAGCACCAAACAGGCTGACATACATATGGTCCTGAAGCAAGTTAATCGCGGCAATCACGCTCTTATTCCCCGCTGCAAAGCCAACACGCCATCCAGCCATATTATACGTTTTTGAGAGCGTATAAATTTCGATCCCTACGTCTTTGGCACCCTCTGACTGTAAAAAGCTTTGTGGTCTCTTCCCGTCAAAGCCAATCGCTCCATACGCGAAATCGTGGACAACACAAATTTCATTTTTTCGTGCCAGTTCGATTGTCTGATCAAAAAATTCCTGATGTGCCACTGCGCCCGTAGGATTATTGGGGTAGTTGAGAAACATCAGTTTTGCTTGATCCAAATCCTCTGCACTTAATTCAGCATAATCAGGCAGAAAGTCATTCTCTTCTCTTAGTGGCATTGTCACCATCTTGGCCTTTGCAAGTTCGACTCCAGATAAATAGTCAGGGTAGCCTGGGTCAGGAACGAGAATGGTGTCCCCAGGATTCAAAAGGCATTGAGGAATTTCAACCAGGCCAGCCTTGCCACCGAATAGTATGGCAATTTCTTCTTCTGGATCAAGATCGACTCCATACTCCCTTTTATAGAATGCTGCTGCGGCTTCCTTCAACGAAAGCAATCCCCTGAACGGTGGATACTTATGATTAGCCGGATTTTCTCCAGCTTGCTTCAACTTTTCAACGATGTGCTGTGGTGTCGGTTGGTCAGGGTTTCCCTGTCCAAGATTTATCACGTCTGCCCCTTTTTCTGTATATGCGCCCACTTTTTGCACGAGTGAAGCAAAAAACTGCTTGGGCAGGCTTTTCAATAAATCTGATTGTGGAAATTCCATTTTCTCACCTGCTTAGGAAAAATATATTATTATTTAAAAATTTTAATTTGAAATTCTAGTCACAAATGATATAACGTAAATAGTAACTTGTAAAGATATAATTTTCAGAAAGTATGGCGGTGATTAAAGATGAAATATAAAATAGCATGCCTGCAAATGGACATTGCCTTTGGGAACTCTGAGCAAAATTACAAAAAAGCCACCGAACTGATCGACAAGGCAAATGCTCAAAAACCTGATATCATTGTCCTTCCCGAGCTCTGGACTACCGGATATGATCTCGATCATTTAAAAGACACTGCAGAAGAAGAAGCACAAGAAGCCAAAGTGTTTTTCAAGGATGCAGCTGTTAAATACAATTCCCATTTTATTGGCGGTTCTGTCGCCAATAAAACAGAAGCTGGCATTGAAAATACACTGCTTGTATTCGACAAAAATGGTGAGCAGGCAGGAATATACAGCAAGCTCCACTTGTTCAAGCTCATGGATGAGCATCTGTATCTGGCTGCCGGAAAGGAAAAAGGGTTATTTTCTTTAGATGGCCACAAATTTGCCGGGCTGATTTGCTATGATATCCGGTTTCCGGAATGGGTCCGTGCCCATGCACTCCATGGAGTCGAAGCGATGTTTGTTGTTGCTGAATGGCCAATCCAGCGTTTAGAACACTGGCGAGCATTGCTCATCGCCCGTGCGATTGAGAACCAATGCTTTGTTATAGCCTGCAACCGGGCTGGTTCAGACCCTAACAATAGATTCGCTGGCCATTCCATGATCATTGGCCCATGGGGTGACGTAATCGCAGAAGGTGGAGAAGGTGAGGAAATCCTCCTGGCAGAAATCGACCTTGATGAGGTTAAGGAAGCAAGAGGCAAGATTCCCATCTTCGCCGACCGCCGGCCAGAATTGTATTGATATCTATTTACAGGAAAACCGCCTGAAACAATGTCTCAGGCGGTTTTGACTTGCAATCATTCTGGTTTTGCCCACATCTCTTCAGGGTTCAATTCATAAATCGCATTTTCACGATACATGTAATGATTGATAATGAATTCCCTTCTGATTGTCGCATAATCCTCATGGAACTTTGTTATATATTCGTTCAGTTCCTTTTCTGGATATTTTTTTCCGGCTTTCAACCCACGGACCATATATTCAAATACCATCAGCTTCTTCTTCCGTTGCGCCGGGATGTTCTTTAATTTACCGTCTTTTGTAAAGAAATTCTCGATAACCTTTTGTCTTTCGATATTCTGTTGTATCATTGCTTCCACCTCCCCCTCCTTTTTCTCGATCAACTTGCCAAGTGTTTTCGCCTGTTGCTTGATTAATGACTCATTTAAGTGAAAATATATTGTGTTCTTGTCCCTGCGCTCGAAGATTACATTGATATCCCGCAATTTTTTGATATGATGTGTGATTGTCGGCGGGGTAAGGCCAAGCTTTCCGGCAATTGCCTGGCCATGAAGCGGCCCGTTTGCTAGCAAAGCCACTATTCTTATCCTTGTTGGGTCCCCCATTGCTTTATGAAAAGCAACAATTTTATCCAGTTGCATTAAACCACCCCACTCAATTCGACATTTATCTAATTAGGTATATATCTAATATAATACATTCTTCCTTATTTTAAAAGGGAAATGAGGAAAATTTTTTTAAGAATTACTCCGTCAGGTTTTAGAGACTGTTTTTTTTAGCAAAAAAAAACGCCTGATTAAATTTAATCAGACATTTCCTTGGTTATTGGCAAATAAATATGGAAGATTGTTCCGTCCCCGACTTTGCTCTCTATTTCGATTGTGCCACCATGTTCTTCAATGATTTTGAAGCTAACCATCAACCCGAGGCCTGTTCCTCTTTCCTTGGTTGTGTAAAAAGGTTCTCCAAGCTTTTTGATCTTTTCAGCAGGAATTCCTTCTCCTTCATCCTGGATGCATATATGTATCCTGTTCCCTGGTGCCTGGCTGACCATCACACTGACTAATCCGCCCTTAGGCATCACTTCTATCGCGTTTTTTATCATATTAATAAAGACCTTCTTTAGTTGATTAGGTTCACACAGGAGTTCTGGCAAATCATCGTCATATAAAGTTTTAATCTGCACATCATGCAGCACAGCCTGCGCAGTAAGCAGGGCCGCCGTCTCATTCATTATTTTTGAAATATTGGTATTCTCATATTTTATTGACTGAGGTTTAGCCAAAATCAGGAACTCGTTGATGATCGAATCGATTCTTTGGAGTTCAGTCTTGATTACCTGGAAATATAACGAATACGTATCGCCTGTACTGTTTTCGAGCAGCTGGATGAACCCTTTAAGCGCAGTCATTGGATTGCGGATTTCATGGGCAATACCCGCTGCCAGCTCTCCCAGCATATTAAGCGTATCTGATTTATGGAGCTGGGCTTCCATCTCTATTTTTTCAGTGATATTCCTGAAAACAATAAGATTCAAGCTGTCTACCAATTGGTGTTTGACAGTGTACTCAAAGTGCTTCATCCTGCCTTCTTCAAACGGAATGGTAATTCTTCCATCCAGCCTGCCTTTTCGAAGCAGCGCTTGCACCTTTTCATCGATTAATTCTTCTGAAAGCCCAAAATTCATGAAAAGCTTCCGAAAGTTTCTCTCCTTCAGGTCTTCCGGCTTCAATTCCAGTTTTGCTATGCCAGAGGGGTTGATTTCATAGTGTTGGCAATTTTCATCCCAAAGAATCATTCCCTCAATCGATCCCTCAAAAATTCTCCGAAATCGTTCTTCGCTTTTCCGAAGCTTTTGTTCCATATGGTAACGCTCACTTGCGTCACGAACAATAGTCATATGATAGCCGTCGCCCGCATTGAGCTTAACAGTAAATTCCAGCAGTCTCGTTTCTCCATTTGGCAGAAGAAAAAACGCTTCTTCGCGCAGCGCACCTTTTTCATTGATAATTTGTTTCATCTCGCTATATTTCTCATCTTTTTGATAAATGAAGTCCGAAATTTTATGCTTTACCATCTCTTCATGTGTGAGCCCGAAAATCTTGCAGGTTGCTTCGTTAGCAGCAATGATTTGTCCGCACTTTCCCCAAAACACAATCCCATCCAATGTTTCAAGGAATAAGTTTTTTAACAAACCCTCGTCTTCAATGAATCTTTCGTCAAAACTTCCTGCGGCACCGTCAGCTGGGACCATTTGAACAGAACAGTCAGTGGCTGCCCGCTGATGCTTATTCTTCCACTCTATTAAAGAGGAATTTTCTCGTTCTAAAGCGGCTATTTTCTCTTTCAGTGCCTTAATCTCATCTGCCATGTTAGCACTACTCACCAGAAAGCCTCCTTGTCGGATTCCCATTTTTCTAGTAATTTCTACATAGATGGTAAAAATTCCTTTAAAATCGGGATTATTTCCTGGTTATCCTGTTAACTTTATTCAACATAAAAAACACTTAGACATATCAAAAAAGAAGCCAGAGTCTCCTGGCTTCTCTTATCCTATAAATACTCGTTTTCGTGCTTAGCCTTTAGGCGCTGCCACCTTTTTTCGACTTCTTGCTCAAACTCTACAAGCATATCCTTATTCTCTTCTTTTAATAAATGCTTGGTTTTACCCATATATTTCAGCCAATCTGCCAAAGGTATCTTCTTATTTTTCGCTTCAGGATCGTAAGTTATATTTGTGACTCCCTCTTCCACTTCGTATAGCGGGAAGAAATTCGAATTAACAGCAGCCTCGACAATTGTCTGGCCAAAGCGGTCTTCCGATTTCCAGTTAAGCGGGCATGTTATCAAAAGCTTACCGTATACAGTCCCTACATTTTGCGCATACCACTGTGCCTTCGCAGCCTTTTTTACTAGGTCCTGCGGGAAAGCTTCGGTTCCAGTAAATACATAAGGAATATTGGTAGAAGCCATGATCTGGGCTGTATCCTTATGGTGGAACGCCTTACCCTGTTGTGCCTTGCCGACGTTTGATGTGCTCGTCATGTGGCCAAAAGGAGTGGAGTATGAAAGCTGGGAACCTGTATTCATATAGCCCTCGTTATCGTACTCAAGCATAATTAGCTTGTGTCCGCGAAGTGCCGTGCCGATTGCCGATCCCATGCCGATGTCCATACCGCCATCACCGGTTACCATAACGAAGGTCGCATCTGCAGACACTTCGATTTCACCACGGCGCTTCAGTTCAAGGAAGGCTTCGAGCGTTCCTGATAATGTTGCCGCACCATTCTGGAACAGGTTATGGATCGTCGTCTGCTTATGGGATGTATGAGGATACGCTGTTGTAACAACGTACGCGCAGCCTGTTTGGAAAAGAATGACGAGATCTCCTTCAATTCCTTTAAAGAATAGTTCCAGTCCGCCGAAGATTCCACAGCCTGGACATGCCCCATGACCTGATGCAATTCGTTTCGGCTTGGAAGTTAACGCTCTTAATGGCGGAATTTTGACATTCAGTTTATTCTTTTCTTCATCTCTTGTTACCTGGATAAGCCCTGAATTAAAGACATCGCCATGCTGAGGTTCAATTACCTGCTTCAATGCTTTTTCAGGTTCGCCAGCAACATGACCGTAATAGTCGAACGGCTTTTCTGCGTATCCTTTTTCCATAGCGTCGATCGCCATATTGAAAAATGCTTCAGCATCATCTGCATAGAAGTCCTTGCCGCCAAGTCCAAACACCCTGCTCTGGACGATTGTTGCATTGTCCCTGTCTTCCTGCAGCGCTGACTTAATTTCGTGTGTCAGGTTAGGCCCATGACCGCCGTAGGAATCGGCACGCTCACCTACAAGCAATGATTTCACATTCTTCAGTGCTTCCCTGATTTCCTGCGCAGGGAATGGTCGGATGATATTAGGGCTGATGACACCGGCCTTGATTCCCTTCTCACGAAGTCTGTCTACAACATCCTTGGCAGACTCTGCAGCTGAGTTCAACAGGAACAACGCTACGTCAGCATCTTCCATTTGATAAAGGTCAAGAATATCATAGTTTCTTCCTGATAGTTTTGCATATTCTGCAGCCACTTCTTTATAAACATCTTTCGCTCTGTACATCGCTTCCGATTGCTGGAAGTGGTTGTTCATCAAGTCGTCGCCATTCATGTGCGCTCCGATTGTCAGCGGCTTCTTAGGATCTCTGGCAAAATTATATTCAGTCGGCGCCTCGCCAACAAATCTCTGGACTACAGCACGATCCTTGAAAAAGTTCACTTTGCGCTTTTGGTGGGATGTAAAGAAGCCATCATAAGCCACCATTACCGGCAGACGCACATCTGAGTGTTCGGCGATTTTCAGCGCCATAATATTCATATCGTAAACAGCCTGCGGTGTCCTCGCGGTGAGGATCACCCATCCTGTATTTAACGCAAAATACAAATCCGAATGGTCACCGCGGATATCCAGCGGACCGCTGATTGAACGAGTTACCAGGTTCAAGACCATTGGATAACGTGTTCCAGATTGTACCGGGAGCTGCTCAAGCATATACATCAACCCGTTCGCGCTTGTTGCGTTGAACACGCGGGCTCCGGTTGCTGCAGCTCCATAACAGATACCCGCAGAACCATGTTCTCCATCAGCAGGAATCAATTTGATATCATGCTCGCCCCTGGATTTCATCATATCCAGATACTGGGCAACTTCTGTAGAAGGGGTAATCGGAAAATAGCCCATGATATGATAATTGATCTGAGCTGCAGCCATTGCCGCCATTTCATTTCCGGATTCAAAGGTTGTCACCTGTTCTGCTGTACTCATTGCCTTTACGTTTTCTTCAAGAACGGACATTAAGAAACCCCTCCAGTCACATAAGGATAGTTATGTTTTACTTGATTCTCCTCAGCATAGCCGATCATTTCCCTCAGCTCGCTTAACGCAGTAGTTGGACATGCCTCAACACACTTCAGGCAGCCTTTGCAATATTGATAATCGATTCCCTTTAGGAACATTTGCTTTCTGCCGCGTTTGTCCTCTCCTTCTTCCCATACAAAGCAATAATCAGGACATGCAGTATCACATGCGGCACAATTGATACATTCTTGCTGATTGAATTGGGGCAGGAATCCTTGTCTGGAACCGCTTAAATCCTTGAGGATACTATTTGCCTGCGCTGTAATCACACCGCCGATTTCCTGTGTTTCATACCCTAGAAGCGGCATTGTGCGCTTGAATTCTTTGCCCTGTGCCCCTTCTTCTGGTGCGTATGTTTTAAATTGAACGTCATTATAGCCTCTCTCGAACGTTCTAATATTCGGCTCAACTAAATGAGGATATTTCTTTTCAAAAGTTTTGCGGATAACATTTTTCATCGCTTCGGGATCGAGGAAATCAATGATGCGGTACAATGCACCAAGCATCGCTGTATTTACTTTTGTTTTTTCCTCGACAGCAATGGATAGCGCATCAACAATTGCCAGTGTTCCATGCTCCAGATGAAGATCTTTTTTGATGTCGTCAAAATCTCTCGTCGAATTTACCAGCAGGATTCCGTCCGGACGCAACCCGCTTACTACATCGACCATTTTATAAAGTGCCTCATGAAATACGCCGACAACATGCGGCTCTTCTATTGGACTGTGGACCCTGATTTCAGTGTCTGGTTCACAGAAACGGACAAAGCTTTTCACCGGCGATCCTTTTTTCTCCGATCCATATGATGAAAAGTTGGATCCATTCAAACCAAGACCAAGAACACCTGCTTCCGCAAGCATCTTTCCTGCAAGGTTTGCACCAAGCCCTCCAATCGATTCAAGTCTTATCTCGTAAAAACCTAATTCATTCTTTTTCGGTAAGATAGACATAATCTCCCTCCCCAATTTGGTTATAAGGTAATTGACTTTAAAACATTCCCCACTAATAATTTTAAAGACTTTAAGATTATTAAGCTGTGACATATATCAAACATTTCAACTTTTTTTATGGAACACACCCAAAAATATTTAACTTAAGCCGTATCTTATAATGAAAATCTTTTATATAACAGGGAGAAATTTGTAATAGTACAGAAACATTTATTCCTGATTCAGGATTTTATTCCTTAATTTTGAGCAATTAGCCTAGTTTGTATTTATCCTGGATGGGGTAAAAGAGGGTTAGTATTTTGGGGGTCTCTAATTAAGGGAGGAAATATGAAACAACGAGATTACTACTTTGACAATGCCAAGTTCATCTTGATTTTTTTCGTCGTATTTGGCCATCTTTTGCGCTCGTTCATTGAAGACAATGAAATGATTTATAATGTTTATAAAGTCATTTATACATTCCATATGCCGGCCTTCATCCTTGTTTCTGGATTTTTTGCGAGAGGCTTCAATAAAAAAGGCTATGTAATGAAAATTGCCAAGAAGTTAATACTGCCATACTTTATTTTTCAGCTGATCTATTCTATTTTCTATTATTTCCTATACAGCAAATCTACTTTTACGATGGATCCGCTGAACCCGCATTGGTCTCTATGGTTTTTGATCAGTTTATTCTGCTGGAACATCATGCTGATCGGTTTTTCAAAAATTAAAGCACCCATAGGACTGTTGATTGCTTTTGGATTAGGTTTAGGTGTCGGATATATAGATTGGATATCCAACTATTTGAGTCTTTCAAGGACCTTTGTTTTCTTTCCATTGTTCCTGCTTGGGTACCATTTGACAAAGGACCATATTAAAACACTGACAATGCCAGCCTTCAAAGTTGGAGCACTGATAACCTTCGCCATCGTGTTTTTAGGGTTTTATTTCAATCCAGATATAGACTATAAATGGCTTCTTGGTTCCAAACCTTACTCATTGATGGAAGCAGCTTCATTATCAAGCATGTTCACACGACTGGGCTTTTACTTATTAAGCTTGCTGATGGTGTTCAGCTTCTTGACAATTGTACCGAAGAAGCAATATTTCTTTACAGACCTGGGAAAAAATACGCTTTACGTATATCTGCTGCACGGCTTTTTTGTACGAACCTTCCGCGAAAGCGAAGTTCAGAACTTCTTCCATAGTCCTGAACGAATCCTTTTGCTTGCAGTCATCGCACTGCTCTTGACTTTCCTATTGTCCAGCAAGTACGCAGCAGCAATAGCACAACCGCTCATCGAGTTTAAAACCTCAAGAATCAACCGCCTTAAAACCCGGTTCACAGCCATCCTGAGGTTCTATAGAAGGAAGCTGTTGAGCAGTTAACACGTCCTAATACAAGCACTAGCAAGAGCCATTCCTCAGGTGGAATGGCTCTTTTCCTTATTATTCAATTGCATTCAACCTGTCTTTTTTGTCCAAACTGAGATATAATTAAAAGTTGATTTGCTGCTGGATTTTTACAAAGGAGATTTTTCAATGAACATAGTACTAACAACGCTCAACGCGAAATATATACACACCAATCTTGCAATCAGGTATTTGAAGGCATATGCTCAGCCAGAGTATGACGTGAAGCTAGTTGAGTATACAATCAAGGATCCCGCCATCAATATCGTGTCAGATTTGATTCAAAAGCAGCCAGATGTCATCGGATTCAGCTGCTACATTTGGAATATTGAAGAAACCATAAAAGTCATCAAGATGATCAAAAAAATTAACCCTGAAATTAAAATTATTGCAGGGGGGCCAGAGGTTACTTACGACGTTCAGGATTGGATGAAGGAAGTGCCCGAGTTTGATTTCATTGTCATTGGTGAAGGTGAACAGACATTCAAGCAGCTTCTTTCCGCAATATCTTCAGGAACTGATTTTACCGCAGTGCCTGGAATCGCTTACCGAAACGACGAGAGCATACGAACGAATCCCCAGCAGAATAAGCTGGATTTAAAAGACCTTCCGTCCCCGTATCGTTTTGAAGCTGACCTTCCCCATCTTTCCAAAAGGGTAACTTATCTCGAAACAAGCCGCGGCTGTCCCTTCAGCTGTCAGTTTTGCCTATCTTCGATTGAAGTCGGAGTCCGTTACTTCGACAGGGAGAAGGTCAAGGAAGATATCCGTTATCTAATGGCGAATGGTGCGAAGACAATCAAATTCGTCGACAGGACATTCAATATCAGCCGAAGCTACGCAATGGAAATGTTCCGGTTTCTGATTGATGAGCATCTTCCTGGGACTGTGTTCCAATTCGAAATCACTGCTGATATCATGCGCCCTGAGGTCATTGAATTCCTGAACCAGGAAGCGCCTGCGGGATTATTCCGTTTTGAAATTGGCGTACAATCGACTAATGATTATACAAATGAATTGGTGATGAGAAAACAAAATTTCGATAAGCTAAAGCGGACTGTGACAATGGTCAAGGAAGGCGGCAAGATTGACCAGCACCTTGACTTAATTGCCGGTTTGCCCGAAGAAGATTATCAATCGTTCAAAAAGACATTTAATGACGTGTTTGCAATGCGGCCCGAAGAATTGCAGCTTGGCTTCCTGAAGATGCTGAGAGGGACTGGATTGAGACTGCGGGCTGACCAGCATGATTATGTTTATATGGATCATTCACCATATGAAATTCTTGGGAATAATGTCCTTGATTTCAACGATATCATCAAGATCAAGCAAGTTGAAGATGTACTTGAAAAATATTGGAATGACCACCGTATGGATCTTACCGTTGAATATCTAGTCACAAAGGTTTTCCCATCACCATTTGATTTCTTCCAGGAATTCGGCTCTTATTGGGAGACAAGAGGATGGTCCCGGATTGGCCATCAACTCGAAGACCTGTTCAAAAGGCTGTTCAATTTTCTCCAGGAAAAAGGTGTGGACAATTTAGAAGCGATTGAAAGCTTGATGAAGTATGATTACCTTGCAAGCATGAAACATAAGCCACGCAAGCCTTGGTGGGAACTGAGCTTAGACAAGCAGGAACGTTCTGAATTGTACCGCGGCATCATTCATAAACCTGATGCCCTTGGCCATCAGTACTCAGAATTGAATATCAGTGAAAAAGAATTGTATAAGCATACACTGCTTGAGGATATCACGATTGACTTGGAGAAGTTTATGGAAGATGGAGAAATTGAGTACTCCCCTTCATACATGCTTGTATATTTTGATTCTAAATTGGATCGTCCCCAATTCTTCACTTTTAAAGTGCAAAATGTAAAGCCAGCTTAGTCTAAGGAGGCCACTGAAAAAGTCTTAACAAAGATAGTTTGGTTAAATTGGCCGATTGATTTCCACTCCAGGATGCTTCGCTTTCCGCAGGAGTCTCGCACCTTCCGTTTCAATCAACCTAGTGCTGTTAAACCAGTAACATTAACCAAACTACTAAAAAGGCCGAGTCCCTGTTTTTTTAAGGGACTCGGCTTTTTTGTTTAGGTCTCAAGAAAATCTAAAAAATCTGCAGATTTTCAGTTGCCTCGCAAGCAGCTGGCTTTTAATTTGACTCAACCTATAGTTATTTGCATTCTTTATCAGCTTTGCTTTTCGCCTTTTTTCCACTAAAAGGGAGCTCATAAAGCTTACCAGCATTTATATCGCCAAACTCCATGCCAAACTCAACGTTCAAAGGCTTTTGATGCCGACCTTCATGCTTTTTCATTCACGATCTTCCTTTCCTGCCCTGCTTTGAATTTCTGTTGGCAAATTTGCCTGGATCTTCACCGTGGGCAAATTCTGCAGAAAATTCGCTTTCCTGAAGATTTTTCTTAGGTGTATTTGTATATTTAACCAAAGCATTTCTTTCTGCTTTCCGTTTAGCCATTCTAACCACCTCCATACTACTATTTTTTTCAATCAGCGATTTGCTATGTACTGATTTGATTACCTAATTTTACAAAGGGAACTATCTAATAAAATACGGAATAAAACAAAAAATAAGCTCAAAAAGGAGGAGCTATAATGGCCAATAAAGACCGGGAGCTAAAACCCATGGATATTGAGGATACCTTGCCTCATCAAATAAACGCTCCAAGCTTCAAAGATACAGGCATCGAAATGAAAGCTCCATTCAAAAATGAGCATGGAGTCATCATTGGAGACAGTCTCTACGCATCTGAAAACTCACCGCTTGAAAATTGGACTGACGAGACGGATCCAGCAGTCATGGCTGGTGATGAATGGGTCCACCCTACAAATGATATAGGGTGGAACACAGCTGAAAACAGGGATCTTCTTGAGGAAAAGAGAAAGCCGCAGGCCTATCCATTTATGCACCCTACAAAAGATGTGAGCAAAGGCCAGGATTAATAATCAGCCCACTACGACAATGAGAGCAAGGCAAACTTGTAGGAAAATCATAAAAGGCAAGAACAAAAAGCGCAAGCGCCTTGGTCAGCCCCGACAAGCGCTGCCCGCCTTAAAACGCCACGTCCTGTGGCTGGCGGGTCTAGCACATCGTGTGCCACGGAGGGCCGACCGGTGAAGTCGTTCTTTGACTTCATTGGGCGGACCGAAATCGAAAAGTATAGCCGACTGCCCAGAAACACAGAAACTGGAGGCACCGACAAAGAAGCGCTTTTTGCTTCTGCCGGCGGTGCTGAAGTTTCGGAGTTTCTAGGAGGCGACACTAGACAAGCGACTCGAGGGGCTAGGCGCTGGAGCTGGATTAAGAAAACCATATATAGTTATCCACTAATGAAATTGTTTTATAATTTCCTAGGCAACAAAAAAATCCGGGATATCCCGGATTTTTTGATATGAACCATTAACCAATTATCACACGTTCCTTTGGATAATGAATGCTTTCTTTTTCTGTTTTACCGCCAATGATCAACAGGAAGGATATGACTCCAACTCTTCCAATGAACATCAAAATAATTAGGACCATTTTTCCGACCGTCGAGAGCTCTGGAGTGATGCCCATGGATAAGCCTGTTGTTCCAAACGCAGATGCAACTTCAAAAATAATGGCCAATAGTGATTGATTCTCTGTAACCATCAGAGTAAGGACAGCAAAGAAACATATAAGTACAGCCATGATGGAAACAACCAAAGACTTGATTATATCTTCCTGGTGCAGTTCTCTGTTAAATACCCTGATTGCTCGCCTTCCTCTCGCAAAGTGGTAAAGAAACAAGAGATTAAGCGCAAAAGTTGTTGTTCGGATCCCTCCGCCGACCGAACTTGGTGATGCCCCAATAAACATCAAAGCTGCCATCAGGAATAAGGTAGGGTCAGTAAAATCATTCACATCCATTGTCGCCAAACCACCACTTCTGGTTGTAGTGGACTGGAAAAAAGCATAAAAGAATGAATCCAATAGAGATTTATCAGATAAGAAATGATTATATTCGAGTCCCCATATTGCAACGGTACCGAAAATAAGGAGGCCAAGGAACGTAAGAGTGGTAATCTTAAGAAATAGTGAGAAACGGAATGGACCACTTTTTTTGCTTCTGAACAGGAAGCTTTTCAATTCAACCAGCACAGGGAAACCAATTGCACCAAGTGTAATCAATAGCATATTGATTGTAACTACAAAATAATCCTGTGCATATGGAATCAGTGAGGCTCCTGTAATATCAAACCCTCCATTGGTTGTAGCACTAACAGATGCGAAAAGACCGTGAAGAAAAGCTTCTTGCCACGTCGGAAAGTATCTTAAGAAATATAAACCCAATAGCAGTGCACCGATCAATTCAATAATGACTATAATTATAAGGATTTCTTTCAGCATTTTTACGAGCCCTGACATCGATGTCTGGTTCTGGTCCATCATGATCAATCTACGTTCCTTCAGCCCTATTTTCTTCCTTATAATCAACCAGAAGAATGTGCCAAGCGCCATGACACCAATCCCGCCGAACTGCAGGACAAACATGAGGATAAAGATTCCCTGCACAGTAAACGTATCGCGGACTGTTATTACTGAAAGTCCGGTAACACTGACAGCACTTGCGGCAGTGAATAATGCATCCATGAAAGACCATTTTGCCCCGGGCTGTATGGCAATAGGCAAACTTAATAAGCTCATCGAGACAATTACCGCAATCAAATAATACGCAACGATAATTTGCGCAGGAGATAATTTGTTTAACCTTCTTCTAATAATAATCCACATAATTGCTTCCTTTCAGCCCTGATTCATTTACATACCTATGATAAAGAATATCATCTGATTAATAAAGTACTTTCTTGCAGTTTCCACCCATACTATACGCCTTCCGGAAGAATCAACAGGGTTTAACCTGACCGTTAAGCCTTAACAGAGCCAAAATCAGGTAAACATTATCCAAAAGGATAAAAGATTACCACTTATGAATTTACCTACAATGTTCAAACTATCTATACAGAGAAATTTTTCTCTGTATACTATCAGAGGAGTTGATAATAATGGCTCGTAATTCAAATAAATTGCTGGTTCCTGGCGTTGAACAATTCATGGACCAAGTTAAATATGAGATCGCTCAGGAATTTGGAGTGAATCTTGGTTCCGATACCGTCTCAAGAGCAAATGGCTCAGTCGGAGGAGAAATCACTAAACGCCTTGTTCAGCAAGCACAGGCACAGATCTCTGGTCAAAACCAGCAATAAATTGATGGAATAGTAGTTATCGTATATAGCATATCCACTATCTCCACAAACAATTGAATATGAACATGGAAAAAAGTCCGGATTAAATTCCGGACTTTTACAATTAACTATTTCTTTCCAGGATTGTCTTTATTTTTCCCGGATTGGCCCCTGCTGTCACTTCTTGTGCCTTGTTGGTTGCTGGACTTTTTTTCATCTTTATATTGTTTTCTGCTCTGGCCATTTTTATTGCTATTGCCATTATTAGCATGTGTGTTGTTGTTCCCCTGCCAATTCTTGTTGTTATCCTGGCCATTATCGTTTTTTCCGGAATTGTTATTTCCTTTGGCTTTATCTTGCGCAGGCGGTTCTACCTTGTTGGGATTTTCTTTTGGAACCTGAGGATCTTTCTTCTTCTCCTGACCTGGTGGTTCCTTCTTTTCAGGCTGCGGAACAACAGAAGGAGCAGAGTTTTTCTTTTCAGGCTCTGGCTTTGCTTTTTCCTTTTCATCCGGCTTTCCTGCAGGCTTTAGCGCATCCTTTTGCTTTTCTTTATAAACACCAGTCGTAACACCCTGCTTTTGTGCCTTCTCCCTGTCTTCAATTGTTGCTTCCATAACCTTGAAATTCAGGTTTTCATCTTGTGTTGTTTTTTTTATTTCAGTAATCTTTTTTTCTAATGCTCGATCTACTGATTCTTTTGCCTTCTTATTATGAACAGTCGCGATGACAACGTCTTTGTTTTCTTTTAAGAAACCTTCATCCTCGATTTCCTCAATGATCATCTCTGCGACCACAGCTGCATCCTTCTTTTTCCATCCTTTTATTTCCCCAATGATCTCTTCCCCTTCAGAATTATAACCTGTCATCCGGAGAACCTTTAAATCATCGTTGACTGCCAGTTCAATGCTTGGATTCACATCAATGGACATATATGCGTAAACCTGTCCGTTTTGATACACAGGAACAAGCGCAGTCATGGCAAGCATAAACACTGCTGCAACCGCAATACTCCTTGTCTTAAAGCTATTTAAAAACGATAGATTGAATCTTTTCTTCTTAACAGTTAGCGTTTCTGGAAAAAAATGAATTTCTTCTCCTACCTGATAATCTTGTTGAAGCTTTCGGGCCCGTAAAAACTCGCCTTCGGGGGTCAACAATGTTAGGTAAAGATCATTGATTTCAAGGATAACCCCTTTTCTCATGTCTCTAACACCCCTTTAATATAATCCTTTAAATATACATAATCCCCAATTAAAATAAGTGCGATTGCAATAATATATTTTCTGTTTCTCTCTATGGTTTTTCTGCTGACTTTGACCATGTCTTCCAATTGCTTGATTGGCAAGCGTTTTTTATCGAGAAGCAAGTTCTTTAATTCCTCGCTTTCAACCATTGACTTTGCAACAAGCATCGCATTTTTCCGGGCATCTGCATGCTTAGGTGACTGTTCGAGCAAATCCTGGAAAGATAGGTCAAATTCTTTTAGTACCGCCTGAAATTGAATGATCTCTTCTCTTCTTAGTTCTTGTTCTGTCTTTTTTCTGAACTCATCCAGAGAAAGCTCATCTTCAATAGTCGATCTCTGTTGCTCTTCTTCAGACGGATCATTGGATATGTTGAAGCTAAGGTTTTGATTCCGGCTCTGCTGCCGGATATAATCAATCACCCTCCGCTTAATCATGACTTCAGCAAAGCTTAATAATGAATTTCCTTTTTCTGATGAATATTTCTGGATTGCCTCATTAAAAGCAATGAGGCCAATGCTAAATTCATCGTCCGACTCATGTATGTATCTCTTGCAGACAGACGAAACAGTCTTCGCGATAAATGGCTTATATGAATCAATTAATTCTTCTCTTAAAGCAGCATCCCCCTGGTGGATTTTCTCTACAGTTTCTTCCAGTGGCCTGCGCTTTTTCTTTGCCATGAACAATAAACTTAGCAATAGCCTCACCTCTTTTCTCCCCACATTATATCATGTCTGTCAATTTCTCATTCTGTGGTTAGGCAGTGAAAAGATAGCCAAATAAGGCTACCTTTTCGAGTCTATTGTTCATTATGAATTAGTTTTTGTCATTACCTTTTCCGTTACCGTTACCTTTGCCATTTCCATTGCCTTTATTTTCTTGTTTCTTTGTATTCTTTTCTTGTTTCTTATCCTGCTTAGCCTGTTGTTTTTCTTCTTTCTTTTGCTGTTCAGCTTCCTTGCGTTCCTGTTTTTCAACAGCCTTTTCTGCTTTACGCTCTTGTTTAGCTTTTTCTTTTTCAGCTTTTGGTGACACTACTGGTACTACAGTTGTGTCGTCATTTACAGGCACTGTTTCTTCAGCAGGCTCTTCAACTACAGGTGTTTCATCAGCAGGCAGAAGATCTGATTCAACCACTGGTTCTAGTTCTACTGGCTCAGTTGTTTGTGCTTCTTCTTCCTCAACAGGTTTCTCTGCATATTTTTCTTCTAATTTAGCCAATTTCTTTGCCATCTTAGCGTATGTTTTGTCAATGTTCTTTTGAAGTTGCGCTCTTGCATTTTCATTGCCAACATGTTCCATCGCGGCTTTTAATGCAATAATATTCTGTCTAAGCATTCCTTCGATTTCTTCGAAAGGATCTTCACTTACAACGTCTTCTTCTTCAGAACCTTCTTCCGCGTCTTCATCGCTAGGCTCTTCAGCTACAACATCGTCCGCAGGCTCTTCTCCATCTTCTGTTGATTCTTCAGAATCTGTTTCCTCTGTGTCTTCATCAGTTGTTGTCCCATCCTCCGGGTCTGTTCCTTCTTCAAGGTCAGCATTTTCTTCATTTGATACTTCTTCATCTACAATCTCTTGTGAAGATTCCATATATTCAACAGCTGCTTCGATTACTTTAAGGGCTTCTTCTTCATTTCCCTCAGCAAATAGAGCACTTGCCTCTTGAAGGCGTTCTGCGGCGTATGTAGCAAGCAATTCTGCTTCTTTAGCATTATCAATTGTAAAAGCAAGCCTGATTTTCTCAAGTGCTATTTTAGCAAAGTAGAAGAAGTCTCCCGGTATCAAAGATGGATTCGTTTCTTCAAGCTCATCGACCTGTGTCTTTGCTTCTTCAAGCTCTTCAGGGCTGACATTTTGCAGTTCTACCGTTTCAACCTCAGAATTGTTCTCTTCTGCCATTGCAACAGGGGAAAATGCAAATGTTCCAGCAAGCACTAAAGCCAATGTACTCTTGGCGATTTTTTTCATCTCTTGGTTAGAAAGTTTCTTCATTCTCAGTTCACCTCGTAAGTTTTTAGGAGCGGCCGCTTTAATCACTACAAGGTTACGTTTGCGCTTACTATGTTATGGGGGTTTTTTAGAAAAAAATAAAAAGCTTCAGTCAAAACTTGACCGAAGTATTAAGAATATTGTTGATATATACGGTTTTAGAAGGAATTTTGGTTCTTATAAAATATAATAGGGCAACGTCGACTAAAGTCTGCCACCTTCCCATCTTTTACCGATTTATTGGCATAGTCCGCATAAAAAGGACCATGCCACGGGAGAAAACACATTTTAGAAGAATTCTCCCAGGAAGATTGGGCTTATTGCTATATGTATTCTAGTTGTAATAAAGCTTAAGTAATAACTTCCTGATCAAGAATCCGGTAATCACTCCGGGAATGACAAAAAGCATTGGAAGGAAAACTGGCCCTGGAAATAGGCCAAATATTTTAACCTTCGGTGATATCATCAAACCAACTGTTACGAAATAGGCCGAGAACACAAAAGGCAAAAAGGTGATTTTCTCTTCCGCCGGCATCACGCTTCTATACGCATCCCACATGGCGAACATATATAAACATGGGTAAAACATCAGCCACTGGAAGTCCAGGACATGCATAGCCTTTTCCGTCTCCCCAAGGAAGCTATACATTATTCCTTTATTAAAATTACTATTAACGTTAACAAGGAACTCAAGCAGGACAAATAAAATGCCCTTTACAAGGTTCCCCGTCAGTAGCTGGGCAAACCCTGGGAGTGCGATGCTCCACATTACCGCTTCTAGTTTGGTTAAGTTCTTTTTTATCGCCACGTCACGTTTCATCCTTTAGTCATATTATTGGTACCGTTATGAATGCTTAATTTTCCACAGTGTCAAAAGAACACATGGAAATTATTTTTATCCTGTGCATTTTGCTCTTGTTTTAGATTGTCCAAATTGTGCTTCGAATTATCATTTTTCCAGTTAATTGTTAAATTAATTTCGTGAGAATTACCTGATCCACGTTGTATATTTAAAAACAGGATAGGAACATTTGGCTAAATTAATAAAACCGCCCCTAATACCGGGACGGTTGAAAATTATTTGTTACTTTTTAAGAGGGCGATATAGTTTTTAGCAAAAGTGAGCCAATCTCTTTTGTCGGCAAAATAGCTTTTGAATAAATTCAGGAACAATGGATATTTACCTTTATACGGATACCATTGAATTTCAGATTTCATAAAACCCATGTCTTCCATGATTGCTTTTTCATGACAAAAGATCTTCAAACCTGCCTCAGAATGATATCGTCCAATGCCGCTCTCCTTAGTTCCCCCGAAAGGAAGACCATGGTTGGCTACAGTAATAAGTACATCATTGATGACGACAGCTCCGGATACAAGTTTGGAAGCGACACGACGCGCCTTCGCTTTATCCTGAGTCCAGACACTTGCATTTAGTCCATACACGGTTCCATTAGCATATGCTATTGCTTCTTCTTCCGTATCGAATGGGACAACAGGAAGCAAAGGGCCGAAAGATTCTTCCTGGATGATTTTCATGTCTTGCTCGACTTCAGTAATGACAGTAAGCGGCAGGAACATGTCTTCCTTCCAATCAGAAGGTTTCAATCCAGTTTCCAATTTCGCCCCCCGTTCAAGTGCTTCATCCAGCTGTTCTCTTACCACGTCTTTCTGGGCTGGAAAAGTCATTGACCCCACATCTGAGTTTATATCGTTCCCCTGCTGAAGAGAATTGACTTCTTTTTTCAATTTTTCAAGGAACTTCCCATATATTGACCGTTCCACATATAACCGCTCAGCGCTCATACAGACCTGGCCGCTGTTTGTAAAAGCCCCCCATGCCGCTGCCTTAACTGCCCTGTCGAGGTTGGCATCTTCAAATACAATCATTGGATCCTTGCCGCCGAGCTCCAGAGTTGTTGGAATCAAATCCTTCGCAGCCTGCTGCTGGATGATCTTCCCTGTACGGACAGAGCCTGTAAAGAAGATATAATCTGGCTTACCCGATGTGAAAGCAGCACCAACTTCCTTGCCGCCGTGAGCCACTTGTACAGTTCCTTTCGGGAATCCAGAGCGATTGAATAAGTCTTCGATGCATTTACCAACAAGCGGAGTCACCTCTGATGGCTTTAGGATGACAGAATTGCCTCCTGCCAGAGCGCTGATCATCGGTACCATCGCCAGTTGCAGCGGATAATTCCAGGGTGATATTACAAGTACGACACCACGCGGCATATATTCAATAAAGGATTTTTTTCCGATGAGCAATAAAGGTGTTTTAACTTTTTGCCTGCTAAGAACCTTTTCAGCATGTTTGATAATATGATCGATTGCATCAAGTGTCGGCATGATATCGGCCACAATTGACTCGGTCAATACCTTGCCAGTATCATCTGAGATAATTTTTGCAATTTCATCCATTTCATCGACCATCAGCTGCTTCAGATTTCTTAAATATCCGGTACGCTCAGAAATAGCGAGACTGCTCCAAGTCCCAAAAGCCTTCCTCGCCTCCTGATAGAAGAACGGAACTTCATGGACAGGCGTCTCCTCAATTTCGGCAATAACCTCCCCTGTCGCTGGTGCCAATACCGATAACTTTTGCACTTCTTCAACTGAATGCACGTTCATTCACCTGCCAATAATTTAAAGTCTTATATAATGTTTATTTGGTACTGAGTATTATTTTTATTTTCTCGATAAAAAGCCGCCATTGCAGCTATCCCTTCCTTGAAATCCGGGCATGCGATCCCGGAATCCTTTAAGTCATCCTGTGCCTGTGACGAATCGAAATGGCCTCTCCATGTAAAATAGTCGAGTGCTTCTTTTTCGACTCCAAGATACCTTCTGAGCACCCTGAAATTGAGTCCTCCTTTTGCGAGCGCCAGTGGGACAGAACCTTTTGGCTGCTTCTTCAACAATTCGTACATCATCATTTCATAAAGCTCAGACACTTTGTATGGTTTGGGATCTGTAAGATGATATGTTTTCCCTGCTCCTTTATCAGCAAAGGTTAAATAGGTTGTCGCCTCAATAATATAATCCACTGGCACAAGATTGACAACAGTATCGCCTTTGCCAAGCTTTGGCAAGAATGGCATGAAGCTGAGGCGGTCGATAAAATTCATGATGAAATACGGGCCATCAAATTTGATGGTTTCTCCTGTTGCTGAATGGCCTTTAACAATTCCTGGTCTGATGATGGTGACAGGAATCTCGGACTTCAATGCTTCCACAAGCACTTCAGCTTCATATTTAGTCTCTTCATAGTAGTTTTTGAATCCGGGTGGCTTGATTAATTCATCCTCATACAATATACCTTCCCGTTTGCCTGCAACATATCCGGTACTGAAATACGTATAGCGCTTGAGATTTTTTAAGGTCTTCGCCCATTCATTCACGTACCTAGTTCCATCCACATTCACACGGTACGCAATTTCCTTAGGAACCGCGAGGTCATATATAGCTGCCAGGTGGAAGATATGCGTTACAGCTGACTCAAGCTTTGCTTGCTTTTCATGGTCAATCGCCAGGCCTGATACTGTAATATCCCCTTTTATAATCTCGAACTGACCCTCAGACATGCTAAAATCCTGAATGATTGCTGCTCTCTCATCCTCTGCCTTCTCTACCATATTAGGCAACACCAATACATGAATCTTTCCTTTACCATTATTTTTTCGTAAAACTTCTCTAATCAATTGATTGCTGATAAATCCAGGAAATCCTGTAAAAAAGTACCCGTACTCCATGAATGTCCTCCTCACAGTTAATTAGCTATATTTTAACGATAAGCGCTTACATCCGCAATCACTTTACAAACTATTCTGAAAAATACGATAAATAACGGGGTGGGTGCAACTAAGCGAGGAAGTTTCTTCGTGTATTGTGATGTTTTCTGGGAGAAAAAAATGCCTGGCTAATCTCAGCCAGACATCTCGCATTATCTTCGTCTTCTAAAATCTTGATGTGAATCTTCTTCGTCTTTTATTTGGTGAAGAAGCTCTTCTAACATACCGGCCATTTCTTCTTTCGTGTATTTTCCCTTTTGGAAGGTTGTCGGCCTTTCTTCGGTTCCCGCTTCATATTCTGACTCTGTATGCTCTTTTAGCAGATAGGCTGGTACCAGATGGCCATCTGGTGTCGCATACATTTTATTTCTTCTTCGGTAGTCCTTGTCAAAGAAACTATAGACTACCGGAATGACAAACAGGGTCAGGAATGTACTGCTGATCAGGCCTCCAATTACCGTAATACCCATTGGCTGGTTGATTTCAGTGCCTTCCCCAATGCCTAGCGCCAGTGGAAGAAGTCCAAGAATGGTCGTCAACGCCGTCATCAAGATTGGGCGTGCCCTGTCTTTTACCGAAAGGACAATCGCTTCATGCGGTATTAAACCACGCTCTTTCTTCTGGTTGATGTAGTCAACGATTACAATTGCATTATTAACTACGATACCTGCAAGCACAATAATTCCGATCACCACCGTCAAGCTTACTGGTGTTCCCGTTGCCGTCAGCGCCAGTGCGACACCAATTACCATCAGCGGAACCGTAAACATGATGACAAATGGATACTTAAGTGACTCGAACTGGGCCGCCATTACAAGATAAATCAAGATGATTGCCAGAACGAAAGCCAGCACAAGATCATCGATTGATGATTCGAGCAGCTCTCTGTCTCCACTGAAGACTACCTCAGTTTCTTCTGGTAAATCAAGCTCAGCTATTCTCTCATCCACCTTTTTGGAAATATCACCAAGGTTTGTAGAGGATTTGTATTTCATTGTGAATTCAACTGCACCCTGCTGATTGATCCGCTGGATTCTGACAGGACCGCTGCCGGTTTCAATATTAGCAACCTGGCCAAGGGTAATATAGTTACCGTCAGGCTTCTTGATCAAAAGCTTTTTCAGCTCATTGATATTCTTGGTTACTTCACTATCATATTCTACATATACACCTAGAATTTCTCCATCTTCACCGGGCATTTGTGTTGCCATATCTCCACGAGTTACATTGTTAACAATCATGGCAATTTGCGCTGGTGCCAGTCCCTGGGCCAGTGCTTTTTCCCTGTCAACCGTAATCTGAATTTCCTCAACAGTATCATTCTGGCTTGTAGTCAGCTCATTGACATCATCGAGCTCCTTCAGGGATTCATATATTCTATCAACAGACTCATTCAGCCGTTTTTCACTGGTATCGCGAACATTGAAAGTCAGGGTGTTCGGAGCAGAACCGGATGTGGACTGCATATTAAAACCTAGTTCAGCACTGCTGTTTGCATTTGCCGCAGCTTGTTCCAGCTCTTTTTTTACATTATCGACAAACTGGAAGGTACTGATTTCCCGTTCTTCAAGCTCATCCATCTTTACATACAGTTCACCGACATTGGCATTCGTCGTGCCTCTGAATGAAGCCTCTTGTGTAGTACCCACCAGGCTTACATAAACATCGACCTCTTCTTCATCTTTCAATTTATCTTCGAGAGCAGCCATGACTTTTTGAGTCTCAGAAAGAGCGGCTCCATTTTCGAGATTCACCCTGATGCTGAAGAATCCTTCATCTGTAGGAGGGATAAACTGGGTGCCAACTGTTGTCACTCCATAACCGCCTCCGGCCAGCATCAGCAAAGTGATCAGAATGACGATGAATCGATGGCGAAGTGCCCACCTGATCGATTTTTCCAATCCTTTCAATGAGCCTGAGCGCTGCCTTCTCGCTTCGAGATTTTTCTTAGGCGCCTTCAATAGCCTGCTGGCTAACATTGGGACAACAGTCAATGCAACCACTAATGAAGCAAACAAACTGAATGAAATCGTCAAAGCGAACTCTGTAAACAGCTCGCCGATGATACCAGAGATGAAGACAACTGGCAAAAACACTGCTACAGTCGTCAAAGTTGATGCAGTAATAGCAGCTCCTACTTCCTTAGCTCCATCCCTTGCCGCTGTTTTCGGATCCTTGCCCATTGAAAGATGGCGGTATATATTTTCGATGACGACGATCGCATTATCCACCAGCATCCCGATTCCGAGTGCCAGTCCCCCAAGGGTCATGATATTCAATGTAAAATCAGCAAAGAACATCAATACGAAGGTGAAGATGACCGAATACGGAATCGCTATCCCGATGATAAGCGGACTCTTCACATTTCTAAGGAAGAAGAACAGAACGGCCATCGCTAGCAATCCCCCGACAATCAGGGAGCTTGAAATATTTCCGATTGCCATTTTGATGTAATCTCCCTGGTCAAAGAGTACCTCCGACTCTATCCCAGCGTATTTATCACGTTCAAGCAATGTCTCCAACTCTTCGAGAAAAGCTTCTGAAACCTCTGCCGTGTTGGCATCCGATTGCTGCAGGACACTCAACAGTACGGAAGGAGTCTGATTCGTCCTTGTAATCGTATTATCATCCTGTTTCTGCAGCACAACTGTTCCAACATCCTCTAGAGTGACCTTCTCATTTGTCACCGGATTGTTGAATACAGTCAAGTTCTTTAACGTATCTAATGAATCCAAATTACTGATGATCCTTGTCGTCAGTTCTTTGCCATCTGTCAAAATCGTATCACCAGGCATTGATACATCATTAGCCCTGATCAGGTCGACAATATCGGACTGGCTCAGTTTATAGCTCTTTAACTTTTCCTGGTCAAGTTCCACCCTTACTTCCCGTACGGATGTACCTGATAAATTGACGCTTGCGACTCCTTCAACCTTGGTAAGTTCCAGTTCTAGCTCTTCCGCCAGCTCCCTTAGCGCAGATTCATCCTGGCCGGAGCTTAAGGATAGCTGGATGACTGGAAATTGAGACGGATCGAACTTCATGAATCTCGGCTTATTCGCATCGTCTGGAATCGGCGTCATATCCAGCCTCTGGATGACTTCATCCTGGATATCATCAATATTGGTTGTCCAGGAAAACTGCATCAGGATTAGGTTGGCACCCTCCTGTGAAGTAGAAGTCATCGTCTTGATTCCCGGCAGCGTAGCCAAATTAGCCTCGAGTGGCTTCGTCACCTTTTCCAAAACTTCCTCTGGACTGGCTCCCTGATAATTGGTCACAACTACCCCAACAGGCGGATTTATATCCGGAATCAGTTTCAAAGGAATCCTCATCAATGAAACAACCCCAAGAATCAGGACCAAGAACATGGTCACTAATGTAAAAACAGGCCTTCTAATCGAAAAATTACTGATTTTCATACGCTAACTCCTTTCGGCGGTAAAACACAGTGACTGACCGGACGGTTATTATGTACCATCCTTAATATAGTGAAGCAACATGGATAATTCAACTATCCAGTGTACAATTTATAAGAACAATTTTTAACATTTGTATCCCATAAGCATACCTTTCATTTTATAGTAACCAAAGAATTAATGAAACTTTTAGGCGCTGAAATTTCAGTTTGGCAATGTAGCTCAACTTAACTGCTTTCATGCATTAAGATTATGAAATGAAGTTTATATGGCCCGTACCAGTTGTTCTCCACGAGTTCCGGCACAAAAGGGTTTTCAGGTCCCGTTTCTGGATAGATGAGTCTGTTTTGTCGAAAAGCATAATTTTATGAAAGTGCATATAAGAATACCCTAGGGGCAGGAATTATACCCTTATGAAGCACGCTCCACTCACATAAGGGTATCTTTAAACCAGAAAGATGTCCTTAAGAAGCACGCTCCACTCACATAAGGGTATCTTTAAACCAGAAGATGTCCTTAAGAAGCACGCTCCACTCACATAAGGGTACCTTTAGGCCAGAAAGATGCCCTTATAAAGCACGCTCCACTCATATAAGGGTACCTTTAGACCAGAAAGATGCCCTTATGAAGCACGCTCCACTCATATAAGGGTACCTTTAGACCAGAAAGATGCCCTTATGAAGATCAATCCACTCACATAAGGGTACCTTTAGGCCAGAAAGATGCCCTTATGAAGCACGCTCCACTCATAAAAGGGTACCTTTAGACCAGAAAGATGCCCTTATGAAGCACGCTCCACTCATATATGGATATAAGTTATACCATGGTTGGAAATAGTCGCATTAGTAACGACAAAAAAAACGGCAGCTTATGCCACCGCATTTTTCCCAGTCTTCGATAATGTTATTCCGGTAAATCCTGCTGCTAGTGTTAGTAGGGGTGACAGCAGACAAAAGAATGCAAATGGAACATAATCCATCGTGCTGACTCCAAGGACGCTGCTAAGGAAAACACCGCACACGCTCCAGGGAACAAGTGGATTAAGTACCGTCCCCGCATCCTCCAGAACACGAGAAAGATTCTTTGGATGCAGCCCGGCTTTTTCAAAGTGGCCTGCAAATGTATTACCGGTTATAAGGATCGAAAGATATTGCTCACCGATCAAAAAGTTAATCCCGATTGCAGATAAAGCCGTTGACCCTATTAGCACAGGTACCTTTTCAAGACTGCTGGCAAGCCCTCGTAATAAAGCTGGAAGAACACCAAGCTTGAACAATAACCCACCCATGCTCAAAGCAAGGAGTACAAGCGACACTGAGAAATACATGCTCTCAAGGCCACCGCGGCTCAGCAGGGAATCCAGCTGTTCGTTGCCACTCTCAGAAACATAGCCTGAGTATAAAATTCCTGGAAGCTGCCCCCAGTCAGTTTGCGGGACAACCATCATACTGATGATCATCGCTGAAAGGGTTCCTGCTCCTAGTGTCAAAATTGAAGACACTTTCCTCACTGCAAGTATCGCAATGATAGCCAGTGGAATGAGTGAGTACCAGTTTACAAGATTCATCTCCAAAAGAGTATTCTGCAAACTTCCAAGCTTTGTGAAGTCAGCTGAACCCAGTTCTGGCGACAAAGCAGCAAACAACACCAGTGAAATGAAGAACGCAGGTATCGTCGTCCAGCTCATGTTTTTGATATGTTCAAAAAGATCTACTTTCACAGTAGCAGACGCTAAAACGGTTGTATCCGACAGCGGTGACATTTTATCACCAAGGAATGCGCCTGATACCACCGCACCAGCCGTAATGGCCAATGAGAATCCCAAACTTTCACTAACCGCCATGAACGCTACACCAATCACAGCTGAGGTAGTCAATGAACTGCCAATGCTTAACCCAATAACAGATGTGACAATAAAGACAATCGCATAAAACCATTTTCCAGTCACTAAATCAAATGCGATATATATTAATGTTGGAATGGTCCCCGCTGCAATCCAGCTGCTGACCAGCATTCCTATAAAGAAAAAAATCATCACAGCTCCGAGGCCCGCCTTGGCACCTTCAACCATGCTTTGCTCAAGCTCAGCCATCTTGATTTTTTTCACCAACCCATAAATGATCAATGAACCGATTCCTATCAGGACCGGAATGTGCGGCATTAGTTCAAGTTTTATCATGCCATAACCGATTCCCGCCAGAAGCAATAATATAACAGCGGCAGCCTCAGAAGTTTTCAATGATATTGATTGGCTTTGGTTTAACATGATGATTCCCCCAATTAGTAGTAAAATACAAAAAACCCCTCTACGTCTAGGGACGAAGGAGCTCCGCGGTACCACCCTAATTGGCAAACAGTTATATCTGCCCACTTCATTAATAGTGCCTATCTGTGACAGGTGTAATTCAAATCATCCATTGCCTGGATTTTCATCAACCATCCAGTTTCTTTGTGCTGCTCATGGGGATTCTACTAATATCTGTCGGCACCATATACTTAACTTTTACACTTAAACGCTTTTATGCATAAAAGCGATTTAGAATAATATTAATATAGTATCTGATTTGGAAAATGTCAATAGATAATACTTAATTAGGTGTAACTTTGCTATGTTCCCTGACTTTCTGGAAGCACCTTCATATTCTACAGATTTATTCTCTCACAAAAATCCAGGTCTATATAAAAAGAGCCGGCATTTGATCAATGCCGGCTCAACTTATTATGAAGCATCCATAGGATTATAAAGTTTTACTTCTGGATTCTTGTCCTGGAACCACCTTAAGGCAAATTCATTCTCGAATAAGAATACTTTTTTGTCATAACGGTCATTGACAAGCAGGCTCCTCGAGCTGGACAAGTTTTCGTTCACATCGTCGCCTTCAATCCAGCGGGCAATCTTGGATCCTTGTCTTTCCATCAGAACCTCTACGTTATATTCGTTGCGCATCCTTGCTTCGAATACTTCAAATTGAAGCTGTCCGACAGCACCAAGAAGGTACTCTTCCGTCTTCAATGTCTTGAATAGCTGGATGGCTCCTTCTTGGACAAGCTGCTGGATTCCTTTATGGAAATGTTTTTGCTTCATGACGTTCTTTGCTGAAACCCTTACGAAAAGTTCTGGTGTGAACTGGGGAAGCTTTTCATACAGGAATCCTTCCTTGCCAGAAACAATCGTATCGCCAATCTGGTATGTGCCTGGGTCGTAAAGCCCGATGATGTCACCTGCTACAGCTTCCTCAACAGTACTGCGATCATCAGCCATGAACTGTGTAGATTGCGCAAGCTTCATTGATTTTCCTGTACGGCTAAGCTGGACGGTCATTCCTCGCTCAAACTTGCCTGAGCAGATGCGCAGGAAGGCAATTCTGTCGCGATGGGCCGGGTTCATGTTTGCCTGGATTTTAAAGATAAAGCCAGAAAACTCCTCTGATTGCGGATCAACTTCCCCTGCAGTCGAATTCCTTGGCTGTGGTTCCGGCGCAAATTGCAGATAGGAATCTAGGAATGTCTGGACACCGAAAGTCGTCAGGGCGCTTCCAAAAAATACAGGTGTCAATGTTCCATCGGCAATCCTTTCCTTGGAGAATTCATTTCCTGCTTCATTCAAAAGCATGATTTCCTCTAATGTCTGGTCATATAAGGAAGACTCTTTTATGGAATGATCTCCAGCTATTTCGCCTTCTTCATTCAATGGAACAAAGCGTTTGTCCTCTTCTACACGGAACTGTTCAATCCGGTTGTTGAATCGGTCATAAATCCCGAGGAACTCCTTGCCCATGCCAATCGGCCAATTCATTGGATAAGATTCAATTCCAAGCACTTCTTCCAATTCAGCAAGAAGCTCAAGAGGGGCTTTACCCTGGCGATCAAGCTTGTTGATAAAGGTAAAGATCGGAATTCCTCTCATACGGCAAACCTTGAAAAGCTTGAGAGTCTGGTCCTCGATACCCTTTGCAGAGTCTATGATCATAACGGCACTGTCGACCGCAGTTAACGTTCTATAAGTGTCCTCAGAGAAATCCTGGTGGCCTGGTGTATCAAGGATGTTGACCTTGAAGCCATCATAATCAAATTGCATCACACTTGAGGTAACGGAGATTCCACGCTGCTTCTCGATTTCCATCCAGTCACTTGTGGCAAACTTTCCAGTCTTCTTCGCTTTTACCGTACCCGCATCACGGATTGCGCCGCCGAACAGCAATAGCTTTTCCGTAAGTGTCGTTTTCCCGGCATCCGGGTGGGAAATAATCGCAAAGGTCCTTCGCGATTGTACTTCATCTTTTAATTTTTTCATGGTTTAAATGTTTCCTTTCTGTATAAAGGCAAATTTCCTCATAAGTTTAATCTTATCTTTCTGGCGTTAAGTTTGCAATCCTACAAATGCATATCAGAACTTTTAAATATTTTCCTTTAACGTTTATAATAACTTCAGGAGGTGCAGCATGGATTCAGTTACACATACACTTTTCGGTTTAGCCTTATATGGTGCCGTTGATAAAAAACATATGGAAAAATCGCAGAAGCGTGCTTATTTACTAACCGCGGTCGGCGCAAGCCAGATCCCCGACATAGATGTCATTTCACAACTATGGGATAATGAAGGACTTTACCAGATGTGGCACCGAGGCATCACCCATTCAATTTTCCTGACACCATTATGGGCCGCTTTATTTTTTCTACTATCTTTCCTTCTATTTAAAGTAAAAGATGTAAAACTTTTTTTCCTAGGCTGGCTTGCGGTAATTATCCATAATACAGCCGATTTATTCAACGCCTGGGGAACTGGCTATCTCGAACCATTTTCCAATATAAGAATCACATTTGGGACAATCCCCATCATTGATTTCGTTTTTTGGGTGATACTCGGAACTGCATTTGTTGCGTCAAAGCTTAATAAGGTAAAAAGTCCATCCTACTTTAAACTTGCATGGGTCTTCATTGCTCTGCATGTCATTATCCAAAGTGTCCAGGGCTGGATGCTTTATAATCAATATGAGGACGATTATGAACAGATTGCACTTTCTGCCGGCTTCATTCCATGGACATATACAGTAATCGCGAAAAGCGATAGTGAAGTGAATATCTTCCAGGATAATCTCTTCTCCGAAAGAAAGCTCCAATATGAGCTTACTTCCGCAGAGGATACAGATCTCAATGTTTTATTCTCTGAAAAACCCGAAGCTAAGACGCTTACTGAATGGTCCCCATTTGTCGTAATCGTCGACGACGGAGATAGGTTAGGAGTATACGATCCTCGCTTCTACCGAAACGGACAATCTTTCCTATTTGAGTATATCGATAAAACACAATAAGAAAGAAAGCGAAAGCGCCTTGGTCAGCCCCGACAAGCGCTGACAATTATGTGTAGTTTCTTTTCCAAACAAGCAAAAAGAGCAGCCAAAGGTTTAATCTGGCTGCTCTTGCTTATCCATTACATCTTCGTTGCTATATCATCCATCATTTCATCTATTGTGACAGTAACCTCATTCGTTTTCCTTGCTATAGCAATCGTGAATTCCAATAACTCTTTATATTTTTCTACCGGAATCATTGAATTCGTCTTCTCGTATTCATTTACTTTAAGACCGAGATTTTGCAGGATCATGATTGCCTCTTCTACAGATCCTCTTTCAACTTCAAACATTCTGATTCCCCCTATTTCTCTGGTTGAATTCCATTATGAGGGAGTTAAACCTATTTTTAAATGGTAAAACTTTCATTAATAACCAATCAAGCTGTAAAAATTAGGTTGAAAGTCGGTCTTTTTTTACTCTCCTTGTTTATAGCCATAAAATGTTCAGTTTTTTAGATGAAATCACCACTTAAGAACTAGAACTTTTTTCCTTGAAATGATCTTGATTCTTCATATTTCATTCGAATTATTGGATAATTCCGGTAACCTTCTGGATGAATTCCTCACCTGACATCCATTTGCCCCCACCTTGTACAAGAGTATCGTTACCTCCCCCCTTGCCATCAATTATGGAAAGTGCCCTTTGTGATAATCCCTTCAAGTCGCCTTCTATTTTCTTACCTTTTGCAAAAACGAATTGCAGCTTTTCCTCATTTTCAGACGCAAGCAAGAATACCTTATCTTCAGCAGTTGAAACGAGCAGCCTGGCCAGCTTTTGAAGTTCCTGAATACTCCTGTTCTGAAATACGCGGCTGACCAGATCATTCTTTCCTGATTCAATAATCTCGTTTGCTTCAAATTTTAATAATTGATCCTTCATTTCCTCAATTGTTTTTTCAAGTTCTTTCTTTTGGGCAAGAAGTCTATTTACTGATGAACTCATATCCTGTTCTGGTGCATTGAGCAGGGCTGTGAGCTCCTTGATGACCTCATGCTTTTGGCCAAGCTTGTTCAGCACCCTTTTGCCACAAACAAACTCAACACGCACCATTTTCTTTTGCCTTTCCCATCCCAGGATTTTCAATGATCCGATCTCGGCAGTGCTGTTTGGATGTGTGCCACCGCAGCCATTGTAGTCAAAGTCTGGTATTATGACGAGCCTGATGTTATTAGATACGGATAATTCTTTCCTGGGTCTGTATTGCTTCAGTTCCTCTTCATCGACCCATTTAGTGACGATTGGGCGGTTTTCGAGAATCACCTGATTAGCTAGCTCTTCCACCTTTGCGGCCTCATCTGCTGAAAGATTTTCTGTATCCAAGTCTATTGTCAGTGTATCTTTACCAAGATGGAAACTGACCGTTTTATAACCATACAAACCCTCGAACGAAGCGGAAAGAATATGCTGTCCAGCATGCTGCTGCATATGGTCAAATCGGCGATCCCATTCAATTGCCCCTTCAACAGGATTTCCTTCCGCCAATTTTCCCTTTATATAATGGCGGATTTCCCCATCAACTTCCTCAACATCCACTACTTCAACGCCATTTAAGAATCCGGTATCGAATGGCTGACCACCACCTGTCGGGTAAAAAGCTGTCTGAGAAAGGATTGCGTAAATCCTCCCAGATTCTTCTTCTTTTTGCGTAATCAGCTCCGCAGAGAATTCTTTTATGTATGCATCGTGATAATATAATTTTTCTTCCATGGCAATCTTCACACTCCGAAATGTAATTATGTTAAACAGTATAGCATTTTTCCAAAGTAAGCAGATGGTTCAGCTAAATCGAAAAACAAGCCTAACTATATAAAAACAGCTTCCTATATACTGGAAGCTGTCCCTCTTTTACTATAAAGTTCCTAAGGCCTGCTCGGCCTTGCTGATCAGTGTCTTTCCTCGTTCCACAAGTCCTTTGGGGAAAGGAGCGTCCTTGTCCTCAGGTGATTTAAATTGGTTGAAAGAACCGGACACCGCGCCGATGTTACCATCCTCATCAACACCTGTCTGGAATTGATGATCAAGCAAGAAAGGCGTTCCTATCTGGACAAATGTGCCATCATCATCCAACGGACCACCAGTCGACTTGAAGGGGATCCGTACATACTGCCGGTCACCATGGTCGTCGTTCATCTTGTAATCGATATATGCATGGTCATATTCCCACTGACCATTGACATTGAACCCAAGCGGTCCGAGCTTTTGCTTCAATTCACCGACAGTGAGCTCTTTTCCGTCTATATTAGATTGAATTGGAATCATAGTGAAAACCTCATTTCATATTGGAATAGTCTTTTAGGTTTTTCCACCAGAAAAAGGATCTCAAACATGCAGCAGCACACAGGAAAAATAATTTCGATTTTCTAATCACTACGAAATGTACGATAAACACTACATTTAACGCTATAATCACTACGAAAAAAGGCACAATCACTACGTTTTAAGCTATAATCACTACGAAATCGGTCCTAATCACTACTTTTTACAAAGCTCTTTTCTCAAACTTTGTTGCTTTTGACAACAAAATAGGATTGAATGACCTATGTTTCTTCACAAAAAATTAAAGCTTATTATGAGAAAAGAGCTTGTACACTAATACCGAACTACAAAATGGCTTTTTATCACGTTAAAATCGGCTTTAGGATTTTAACAACAATCTTTACGAAAACAGCCTTTTACAAAAATAGTAAAAAAAGTAGAGGCCTTAAATGAGACCTCTACTTTTCATTCTTATTTGGTTAAATGATAAACAACTGATTCATACGGACGCAGGTTAATTCGCGAAATATCCTCACTTGAATCAGCATAATTCGAAAGCAACATTTCAATCTTATAGTCATCAGCATCTACCGACTCAGGCAATTCAAACACAGTATCTTTTCCATAAAAATTATTTACGACTAGCAGTTTTTCATCCTGCCCGTTCCTAACATATGCGAATATGTCTTGATGTTCTTCAAGGATGAGCTGGTAGTCCCCATAGGTGATGATGTCATACTGTTTTCTCAGTTGAATCAACTTTTTATAGTGATAGAACACTGAATTTTTATCAGCAAGCGCATTTTCGACATTCACAGTTTGATAATTTCTGGCAACATCTATCCATGGAGTGCCGCTTGTAAAACCTGCATGTTTCTCGTCTTTCCACTGGACAGGTGTTCTTGAGTTATCTCTCGACTTACTTTGCAGTATCTTCAGGATTTCCTCTTTGGACATGCCTTCGTCCATTTTGATTTTATAAATATTCAAGGATTCAACATCTCGGTAATCCTCGATCCTTTCAAAATATGGATTGGTCATGCCGATTTCTTCACCCTGATAAATATAAGGCGTCCCCTGCATCATATGGACTGCCGTACCAAGCATTTTCGCCGATTCGCGGTGGAATTGACCATCATTGCCATATCGCGACACAACTCTCGGCTGGTCATGGTTGCACCAGAACAAAGCGTTCCAACCGCCGCCCTTATGCATTTCAACCTGCCATAAAGATAAAATCCGTTTAAGGGCAAGAAAATCAAAATCCACAAGAGTCCATTTGTCACCATTTTCATAGTCGACCTTTAAATGATGAAAGTTAAATGTCATGCTCAGTTCGTTTCGATCCGGATTTGAGTATTTGATGCAGTTTTCGATAGTCGTGGAAGACATCTCGCCGACCGTCATGCTGTCATATTTGGAAAGAACCTCAGAATTCATTTCCTGCAAATACTCGTGTACTTTTGGTCCATCGGTGTAGAATTTCCGGCCATCGCCCGGTGGTACAGAACCATCATCATCTGGAAAATCCTGATCCTTTGAAATCAGGTTGATTACATCAAGCCTGAAGCCATCTATACCTTTCTTGAACCAATAATGCATCATCTCGTATACATCATTTCGGAGCTCTTCGTTTTCCCAATTCAGATCAGCCTGGGTGACATCGAACAAATGAAGGTAATATTGACCTGTAGCCTCATCGTACTCCCAGGCATTCCCGCCGAATTTTGATTCCCAATTGGTGGGTGCACTACCGTCTTCCCTCGGGTCTTTCCAAATATAATAGTTTCGGTAACGGCTATCCTTTGATTTCAGGGCATCCTGGAACCACTCATGCTCAATTGATGAGTGGTTCACGACCAAATCCATGATAATTTTGATTTCGCGCGAATGTGCTTCCTCAAGCAGACGGTCGAAGTCTTCCATCGTCCCGTATTCTTTATATATTTGATAATAATCTCTGATATCGTAGCCATTATCCCGCTGAGGTGAATCATAGACCGGCGTCAGCCAAATTATGTCCACTCCCAGCTCTTTCAAATAATCAAGCTTGGCGATAATCCCCTGCAGGTCGCCTGTTCCATTGCCAGTTGTATCATAAAAACTCTTTGGATAGATTTGATAGACAACGGACTTTTTCCACCATGGTTCAGTCATAATAAAACATCCACCTCCATCAGGATTCACTCTCTAGTTGCGATTACGCCTCTTTTTTCTTTCTTGTTTTTGCCATAATGAATGTCAGTACGAATGGTACGACAAGCGCGATTCCCATCCCGATGAAGAAGACTCCCCAGAACTCAGTAAAGATTGACAGGAATGCAGGCAATCCGCCGACACCAATTGAAGGCGCCATTACCCCTCGAAGGGTGATGACAATACCCGCAATTGCAGAACCAATAATCGCAGCGATAAATGGGTATTTGTATCTAAGGTTTACTCCGAACATAGCCGGTTCAGTAATTCCAAGCCAAGCAGAAATGGCTGATGTCAGTGATAAACCTTTCAGTTTTTCATTGTCCTTCTCTGCAAACATCATGGCGAATGCAGCTGAACCTTGTGCGATATTGGATAAAGCGACCATCGGCCATAAGAATGTACCGCCGATTGTACCGATCAATTGCAGATCCACCGCTAAGAATGTATGGTGCATACCTGTGATAACGAGCGGCGCATAAAGGCCGCCATAAATCAATCCGCCAATAGCAGGCACTGCATCAAAAATTCCGACAACACCGTCAGTAATCAAGTTCCCAATTGCAAAAGTAATCGGTCCGATCACGATGAAAGATAGGAAACCTGTTAACAATAAAGCTATTGGTGCAACGGTCAAGAGCTGGAACGCATCAGGAATCCGCTTTCGTAAGAAAATTTCCATTTTCGCAAGGACATAGGAAGCTAACAATACCGGCAATACCTGACCTTGATAGCCTACTTTCTCAACTGTCAGTCCAAACAAATTCCATGTAGGAATTTCTTTTGCTGCCCCGTAACCCCATGCGTTCAACAAATCCGGGTGCACAAGCATGAGTCCCAGAACAATACCAAGAAGCGGGCTTCCGCCGAATTTATTAACCGCACTCCATCCAATCAAACCTGGCAAGAATACGAATGCTGTATTTGCAATTAAATTAATGATGCTGGCAAAATCGGCCCAGCCGGTATAAACGTCAATAAATGCCTGTCCTTCAAAGAAGATGTCCTTTCCGGTCAGGATATTATTAATCCCCATTAACAAACCAGCAGTAACAATCGCCGGCAAGATAGGAATGAAGATATCTGCCAGCGTCTTGATTGCCCTTTGAAGAGGATTCAAATTTTGGGCTGCAGCATCTTTTATTTCTTCTTTTGAAGCTTCTCCAATTCCGGTAATCGCAACCATTTCTGCGTATACCTTGTCAACAAGTCCCTGTCCAATAACGACTTGGTATTGACCATTTGCAGAAAAAGATCCTTTTACAAGATCATTATTCTCCAGTTTTTCCTTATCCACTTTCCCTTCATCCTTCAAGGCAAAGCGAAGCCTTGTAACACAGTGAGTGGCAGCGGCAATATTTTCTTTTCCTCCAACAGCTTCAACAATTTGTTCAACTGCTTGTCGATCCATAATTACTCTCCTCCTGTTACCGTTTTCATTAACTATAAAAAAAGATTACTATCAACTCGAAAAAAACTTGTATATACATGTTGTTTACGTTTTCATTTTACTTGTATATACATGAATAGTCAACTATTTTAAATCCTCCTTTAAAATTCCCAAAACAATTGATTTCAAACAGCGATTTAACTTGTGTTGGCTGTTAGGGCAAAAATTTACCAGTTGCTAGAGATGTTTTGTTAAAAGTAGTGAAAGGGTAAAAATAAGAGATAAGGAATTTTAGCAGGAAGGGTGTTTGGAATGTTGGGTACAAAGAAACTCGAAGAAGGGTATAAAAAGTTTGAATCCAAGGCAAAAGAGTATATAAAGAAACCTGAGAAAACTGATGTTCTATTGAAGGATGCCGGCAAAAAGGCTGATGATCATAAAGGGTCACTTTCAGAAATCTGGGATAACTTGCAGCTGCTGTTTGATTTAGTTGGAGCCTGGCGCCGAGGAGAATATCGAAAAATCCCCACAAGATCCATCGTGACCATCATCGCTTCGATTATTTATTTCGTGTCTCCCATCGATTTAATTCCCGATTTCCTCATTGGACTCGGGATCGTCGATGACGCTGCCGTAATCGGTTTTGTTTTAAAACAAATCAGTGTGGACTTGGAAAGATTTCGCATTTGGAGGGAGAGTCATCCAGCGAGCAATACAACTATTGAAGAAATCTCCCTGGAAAAAGATACGCAAAGCCTGAATTAGCCCGATTTTAACGGGCTTTTTTATTGGGAAAATTCGAGTTCTTCTTCTAGTTCGAAAGTGGGCTTTTAGGGAATAAACACTTTGTCCTATTCTAATTCAATCTCCCTTTCCGTACTTTATTATAAATAGTAAATTTTTTACAAGATTTACTATTACCATGTTTTATTAAAAATAAGGGGGATGAATCATGCAAAAACTGTTCATGTTGACTTTTGTATTATTGCTCGTTTTCTCTGGTTCTGTCATTGCCTCTTCTTCACAAAATCAAAATAGAAATGCCAGCCCAGTAGAGGATTACCAGGGTAAATCAGCATTTAAACAAGAAGGGTATCTATGCTGGCAATGCACTAAGTATACCTACCATAATGGTTACAGGACGTGTGTATCTGGCGTATGGCTCACAACCTGTCCTGTCATGAATTAATAAAATCAGAAAAAGGATGCTTAATGTCAGCATCCTTTTTCTTCTATCCTTTTGTTCCCGATGAGATATTCGAGCCTTCAATAAAATATTTTTGGAAAAAGAAGAAAAGCAGAATTACTGGCAGCAGGACTGAAACCGACATTGCCATCAAATAATGCCATTGTGTCTGGACCGTACCCTTGAAGGTCTGCAATCCAATCTGCAAGGTGTACATACTTTCATCATTGATATAGAGCAACGGACCTAACAGGTCGTTCCATGCACCATTAAAAGAAAAGATCGCTACTGTAATCAATGCGGGCTTTGTCAACGGGAGCATGATATGCCACCATATCTGGAGGTGGCCTGCACCATCAAGTACAGCAGCCTCGACAAGTTCATTCGGTATCCCCATCATGAATTGGCGAAGCAAGAATATGAAAAAAGCACTCCCTAGAAAAGCCGGAACAAGCAGCGGCAGATATGTGTTCACCCAGCCCAGCTTTGAAAACAGGATATATTGGGGAACCATCGTCACAAACCCTGGAATGAGCATAGTTGACAACACTATCACAAAAAGGGTATTCCTTCCCTTGAACCTGATCTTCGCAAAGCCGTATGCGACCAGAGAATTGACAAGCACGCTGCCAATCGTTCCGATTGTAGCCAGAAAGAGCGTATTTAAGGCCCAGCGTGTAAACGGCGCAGTCTGCCAGGCCTCGACATAGTTACTGAAGTTTAACTTTTCAGGAAAGAATGACGGCGGGTACTGTGCGATCTCTGCAGGTGATTTCAACGAAGTTGAAATCATCCACCATAAAGGCATCAAGATCAGCGTACTGCCGGCAAGAAGCAGCAACGTCACAAACGTGAGCCTAACATTTTCTCTGAATTTTTTAGTCTCGTAAAATTTTGGTGCTGTTGTTGAATTCATTTGCCGTCAGCCCCTTCGTAATGTACCCAGCGTTTTCCAAGCTTCATATTCACCGTAGTCAAAATCATGACGATGATAAACAGAAGCCAGGCCATAGCTGAAGCATAACCCATATCAAACACTTCAAACGCATTGTTCCACATATGCAAATTATAGAATAGCAGAGAGTTTCCCGGTCCGCCGCTTCCATTCTCAGTCATTACATAAGCTTCCTGGAAGATTTGAAAAGCACCAATCGTACTTGTGATCACATCAAAAAAGATGATTGGTGAAATCATTGGCAGCGTAATATGGTAAAACTTCTGCCACGGTGATGCCCCTTCAATATCTGCCGCTTCATACATTTGAGGCGATACCCCTTGCATGATTGCCAGGTATAAAAGCATTCCCCCTCCTACACTCCACATTTTCATCAATAGCAATGCCGGCTTTGTCCATTCAGGATCAAACAGCCATGCCGGACCGTCAATCCCGAACCAGGCTAGAATCGTGTTGACCAGCCCTGTTGATGGACTCAAAAGCTGCATCCAGAGAAAATATACTGCCACACCGGATAAAACAGCCGGCAAATAATAGATTGTCCGAAAAAACTTCATTCCTTTGATCTTTTGATTCAACAGAACAGCTAGTATAATAGCTCCCGCGGTCGTCAATGGAACTGAGAAAATAACATAATAAATAGTATTTAAAAGAGAAGTGCGGAATAAATCGTCCATCGTAAACATGCGTTTGTAATTTTCCAAACCAATGAAATTCATTTTTGAAGTAATATTGTAATCTGTGAAACTTGCAGCCAGACTGAATAACAAAGGACCTAAAGTTAAACCAAGGAACCCAATGATCCAGGGAGATATAAACAAATAGCCAGCAAGGTTTTCCTTCGCCTTCTTACTAAACCCTTTGGTTCGCCCAACAGTCTCAGCCGCTTTCTGTTCCTGCATAACTTTAGACGCAGCTTTTGTATGTGCTAATTTTGTATCTGAAGACTTCATGCTTACCTAACCCCCCTTGTTGCTTTTATTTAATGGCTGTTTGCGCATTGCTTTTCGAACTCATTCTGATACCGCATTCCTTTTAGATTCGGGGCCTTTTCGAGGAGACTTCCGAACATTGAATGAATTAATAATCGTAAAAACTCAGGATCCGGTTTTTACTTTTGATAGTGAAAGCTACAAAGTTTACGAAAAGAGCCCATTTAATCGTTTATTTCGAAAACTACAGGCATTAAATCCTAAGAAATTTTTAAAAAGAGAAGGGCGTAATGCGCCTTCTCTTTCTGTGATTATTCCTTTTTCATTTTTGCTATATCTTCTTCCGCTTCTTCCAATGCTTTTTCAGGAGAAGTTTTACCTAATAGTGCATTGTCAATATGCGGGTTCAATCTGCTATGATAATCTGGGTACTCAACTGGCACTGTGAACATCTTTGTCTGCTTCAGATTTTTGACAGTAGCTTCGTAGACCATCTTATCCGGACCTTCGAGTTCATTGAGGGCTGCCTCAGCTGCTTCAATGTTCGCTACATTGTCATAGTTTTTAACAGACCAGTACTTCTGAGCTTCAACATCTGTCAGATACTTGATGAAGTCCATCGCTTCCTCTGGATGTTTCGCACCTTTCGGAATTTCAACAACGAATCCGCCGCCTTCAGCCCAGTTACCTGAACCTTCCTCGTTTGCAGGGATTGGTGCTACTCCAAAATCAACATCCTGTCCGTAGTCTCTCAATTGTGTGTAGAATGTTCCCACATCAACCCACATTGCAACTTTTTCTGCAATGAATGGATTTGCCTGTTCACTTCCGAATTCTGCCTGGAAAGCTTGTACAGTGTTTTCTCCGAGGCGTTTCTTCCAATCAAGAATCCAATTTAGGGCTTCAACTTTTTTCGGTGTGTTGATTGTCAACTCTCCATCCTCAATAAAACCTTTGCCGCTATCTGCGTTTGTCATCCAGCTGGATGCCCCGACACTTCCCCATAAAGGATAGAACCCAACTCGTTCATAATTATCGCCATTCTTAATATCTAACTTCTTTGCGTACTCTTCTAGCTCCGCCCAGGTTGCAGGCGGCTTCTCAGGATCTAGTCCCGCTTCCTTGAATGCTGTTTTATTGTAGAAAAGAAGACGGGTGTCTGTATTGAAAGGAACAGCATAAGACTTTCCGTCATACTCGACAGTGTCCCATAAATGCGGGTGAAATTTTTGCTTGAATGAATCATCTATATATTGGCTTAAGTCCTCTACCTGCTTGTTTTCAGCACGCTGGGCAACTGTATTGATATCGTTGATAATGACATCCGCTGGATTACCTGCTGCCACTGATGCAAGGTTTTTTGTCCAAATATCGCCCCGTGGCAGGAACGTGTGTTTAACGAATACCTTATCCTGTGATTCGTTATAATCATCGATTATTTTTTCAATGATCGGACGGCGTGTCTCTGAACCCCAGAATGTCCAAAAATCAACTACTACTTTTCCATCTTTCGTTTTTTCGGCATCAGCTTTTTGCTCCCCAGAGCATCCAGCTAGCAAGCCAATTAGCATAAATACTGCAAGAATAAATGCTAGACCCCTCTTCATATCTTTTCCTCCTGTATATTCAAGTTGCTTAATAATTACAAACTTACTCTTACCACCTCTGTCAACGAATTAAACATATTCTGTAAGGTTTTTTATAAAATAGCAGTAAAGTTTCAGTAAAAAAAACAGATTCAGAATTGAACCTGTTTTTCCATGTCTTCTATCATTAAGACCACCTGCGCTGCCTTACTTTCTTCCACTTTATAAACATTTTGTTCTTTCATTCTTTTAATATATACATTATTTTTGCTGATCCATACCTTGCATTTATCCGGCTTTTTGCCCTCATATATTAGCAATAAATCATAGGCCCTCTCCATCTCCGGGGCATCCTTCACTATGTTTCGTCCGTTGACAGATCTATTCATGATCTCGAGCCAGCCTGGGTCATCAATGATGGAAATTCCTTTTCTCGTCAGGTTCGAATGGAGATTAAATTGTTCTGGAGAATCAGATTTAGTAAGATACGTAATCACAATTTCGCTGGATGCAAATAACTCTGCTGGATTTAGAGCAGCTAACCCTTCCTGAGAAGGACTTTCGATTTCTGTTAGAAGGTAAGCTGCACAAACCAGTATCATCACAATTGTTAGGAGGCTGCCGGTCCAATTCCTTGCTATGTAGCCAATCGGCCTATCCGGCCTTCCGGTCTGGACTATTGAATTATAAGTTTTTCGTTTTTGGATTTCCGATCTTGGAATTTGGCTAAGGCTCCTGAAACTATCTTCAAGTTCAAATGATTTCTTCAATGATTTCCCCTCTTCTCTTTAACTCTTTTTTTAAGGCAGCCATTGCCCGGGAAGTAGTAATTTTCACTTTACTTTCGCTCCAGCCAAGGATCAGTGCGGTTTCCTTAATCGAAAATTCTTTGATTTTCCTTAAAATTAAAACCTCCTGGTAGTTCAGCTTCAGTGCTTTGATCCCTTTGTAAAGGAGTGATGTCTTCTCCCCTTTCACGATGATTTCTACCGGGGATGGCTGACAAGATTCGATGACATACTTATCCAATGAAAAAAAACGCAGCCGTCTTCTTCTTCTTAAATGGTCAATTGCAACATTTCGTGCGATCTTCACGATCCATGTGAAAATCTGCGAATCACCGTTAAACTGATGAATATGCTTGTACACTCTTAAAAAAGTTTCCTGGGTTAAATCCTCTGCAACTTCCTTCTTACCGGTCAATAACAGGAGATAGCCATAAACCTTGTCACTGTATTCCTCGTACACTTTCTGGAAACGAATGCTGTAGTGATCGCTCAAAATTCTCCCCCCTTTTTACAGACAGTTAGACGAACAAGCACAAAAAAAGAATCACCTTTTTTGGAATATTTTAAATTTATTTAAAAATAACAAAAATTCACCCTTTTTTCATCATTCTAATTGACTAGCCCGCTGTAAAAAATGAGTACCACTTATGGATAATCCCGAACTATGAATTAAACCTAGCGCAAAAAAGAAAGAGGCTGTCAACAGTCATCATGACCCTTTGTAACAGCCTCTTTCCATGTTTTTTTATTAGCGATAGCATGAGCAGCCGACGATGATCAAGAGGATAAACAGCACAACGATCAAAACAAAACCGCTGCCGTATCCAGCTCCTCCTACGCCGTAACCACCACATCCACAGCCTCCGCTGTATCCGTACATGATAAAACCTCCTAATGAAGTTTACTTATTCAAAATTTAGTAACCGAAACCCCAAGACGCTCCGATTATGATTAAAAGAATGAACAAAACAACAAGCAGGGCGAAACCGCCGCCATAGCCGCATCCTTCAGACATCGTAACAACCTCCTTTTTTTGTGTCCTTATATCCTATTCAGGCCGGGACATTTGTGCAATTAAACACCGAAAAAAATACTAGCCCAATTATGAAAAGCGCAAGCGCCTTGATCAGCCCCGAAAAGCGCTGCCCGCCTAAAACGCCACATCGTGTGGCTGGCGGGTTTGCACGTCCTGTGCCTTAGAGGGCTTGACAGTGAAGTCGTTTTTTGACTTCATTGGCAGGACCGAAAGGCGACTGCCCAACTCCGACAAGCGTTGGAGGGCCTGACTGTGAAGTCGCTCTTTGACTTCATTGGCAGGACCGAAACGTATCGAGGAGTTAGGAGCCGCAGCTAGACAAGCGTCTCGAGGGGCTAGGCGCTGGAGCTAGACACTAATCTAAGTGTAAAAAGATTATATATTTAGTAAAAAAGGACGTGCTGAATAACCTGGACACAAAAAAGAGAACCTTGATTGGTCCTCTTCTTCGCAGATTCTGCCTATCCTATTTTTACCTGACTTTCCTGTGTTTCATTTAGAAATTCATATGTAATCAAAGGTTTGACCGGGATTTCCAGCCATCTTGAAACACCATTATTGTTCACTTTCTCCATATACACTGGTTTGCAATCTTCCAGCAGACACAACCTTAACGTCTCGAACCCGCTTAATTCCTGAACCGCTCGCTCGATTTCTTTCTTCTCTTCCGCAGTCGCAAGTACTTTCTCTTTTTTAGGCTCCAGAAGGACCACAATCAATTCCTTCCGCATCTGTTTTTCCAGCTCCATTCTTGCGAAAGCCAGTTTTTTCAGTGTCCTGTTCAACTGCCACATGCGGATCCCAGCTATTTTTTTATAAATCATTTTAAATGCCTCCAGTATTCCCCCAACTCTTATTCTAAAAGACAATTCGAATAAACGTAAGATTATATTAGGGTATGGAAAAAATTCCATGGATGTTTTGTCTTAACCTAGTGTGTATTCGGACATATTCATGAGACGGAGCCGGCCTTTTGTCCGAACCTGGTGCGACTTCGGACATATTCATGAGAGGAAGCCGGCCTTTTGTCCGAACCTGGTGTGACTTCGGACAAATTCTTGAGATGGAACCTGTGTTTTGTCCGAACATGGTGCGACTTCGGACAAATTAATGAGACGGAGCCGGCCTTTTGTCCGAACCTAGTGTGACTTCGGACATATTCATGAGAGGAAGCCGGCGTTTTGTCCGAACATGGTGCGACTTCGGACAAAATCTTGAGATAGAGCTAGCGTTTTGTCCGAACCTGGTGTGACTTCGGACAAAATCTTGAGATGGAACCTGTGTTTTGTCCGAACATGGTGCGACTTCGGACAAAATCTTGAGACGGAGCCGGCCTTTTGTCCGAACCTGGTGTGACTTCGGACAAAATCTTGAGATGGAACCTGTGTTTTGTCCGAACATGGTGCGACTTCGGACAAATTCATGAGACGGAGCCGGCCTTTTGTCCGAACCTAGTGTGACTTCGGACAAATTCATGAGGTGGAACCAGTGTTTTGTCCGAACATGGTGTGACTTCGGACAAAATCTTGAGATAGAGCTAGCGTTTTGTCCGAACATGATGTGACTTCGGACAAAATCTTGAGGTGGAACCAGTGTTTTGTCCGAACATGGTGTGACTTCGGACAAATTCATGAGACGGAGCCGGCCTTTTGTCCGAACTTGATGTGTCTTCGGACAAAATCTTGAGATGGAACCAGTGTTTTGTCCGAACATGATGCGACTTCGGCCAAATTCATGAGACGGAGCCGGCCTTTTGTCCGAACATGGTGTGACTTCGGACAAAATCTTGAGATGGTACCAGTGTTTTGTCCGAACAGGGTGTGACTTCGGACTAAAATCATGAAATAAACTTTAACACAAAACAATAAAAAAAGATTGCGATGCCGCAACCTTTAGAGGTTATTTTAAATGGTATTTTACAAGTCCAGTAAATATTTCGCGTACTTGGACATCCTGTCTTGTGTCCATTTTGGTGCTGAGACAATTTTGATATCAATATGCTCGAGGTTACCCATCTGTCCAGCCAGGTGTTCACGGGCGGAGAGGGCAATATAATCGGCAAGCATGCAATCTTCATTCCTTGTAGTCATAACGATTTCAACATCCCTATCATCCTTGACGCAGACTTCATAGACGAGGCCAAGGTTCACAATATCGACTCCAAGCATTGGTTCTTCTATTTCTTCAAGCATTTTATAAATTTCTTTTTTATCCATATTGAGTACCTCCTCCCACATTAGTCAGGTCAATTGTCTTGCTTACTTATATCATAAGAGATGCCGGTAAAATATTGGAGTGACGCACTTCACATTTCATATTTTTGTCATTATTAGAAGGATAATTTGTGTCAGTTTATGCCAAGGAGTTTAATTTCTAAAAAAACACAGGCTGATTTTTATTCAGCCTGCTTTGCATCAACCAATTACCTTCTCCTTGTTCTGTAATTTTTTTAAATATAACAGTGTTTCTTTATCTGACGATGTAGGAAGTTCATACATTGACTGATACTCCTCAGGTCCTTTACCAGTGATAAGGATCCACTCCCCTCTCCGGGCGTTTTCCCATGCCTCTCTGATCGCCAAGGTCCTGTCTGTAATGACTTTTCCTTTGTTTACGCCAAATCGTTCGTTCAGTTCCTTTAATTCATTGGCCATCTCTTCTTCGGATATTCCATTCAGGTCATCAAAGGTCAAGGTGAATTCATCACTCATTGCGGCCGACGCTTGGACCATATGCTCTCTTTTTGTCTTGTCCCGCTCTCCACGGAAGCCAAAGATATGCTTTACCTTCACTGCCTCATGCTCATGAGCTGCTTGCAGACAGTATTCAATCGCATCCTTAGTATGTGCATAATCAACGATGAAAGTAGCACCTTCTGGATGAGAGATCATCTCGAACCTCCCAGGCACGCCTGGGAAAGATTTTAGCGCTTCAGTAATCACATCAGGACTGATGCCGATTTTTACGGCTGTCAAGAAGGCCATTGCAGCATTATAGACATTGTGTAGACCAGGGGATGGAAAAGTCAAAGGGTAGGTGATTCCTCCCATTTGGATGTCAAATCTGCTTTCTCCGTTCAATTTAATGTCCTCAATTTTCAAATCGTGGATGTCATCATAACCAATTGAATATACCGGTATTTCTTTAGCTTTTAAAATACTGTCCAGCCTGTCACCCCACTCACCCAACCTGCTGACAACAGCCGAGCCCTCTTTTTTCATGTAGTTATACATCAATGTTTTGGCTTCGAAGTAATCTTCAATTGTCGGATGGTAATCCAGGTGATCATGGGATAAATTCGTGAACAACCCATAATCCAGTTCAAGCCCCTCAATTCTGTATTGCTTCAGGGCATGTGATGACACCTCCAGAACAACAAATTCATCATTGCTTTTCGAAATCAATTCCTGAATTTGTAAAGCATCTGGAGTGGTATTGGAAGGCTTGTACACTTCATTATTTATAATATAAGACACAGTCCCCAGGAGAGAGCAGCTTTTGCCCGCATGCTCTAGGATGTGCTTTAAAATGTAAGAAACGGTCGTTTTTCCATTTGTACCCGTGATGCCAATCACCGTATGCTTCCTCGACGGGTGTTGAAAAAATGCACTCGCTGCCCTTCCCAGTGCAAGCCTGCTGTCGAATACCTGAATATAAGGCACAGAAAGTTCAAGCTCATTTTCACCTATGACAGCTGCAGCACCATTGTCTATAGCTTCATCAATAAACTTGTGGCCATCTATCTGGAAGCCTGTTATCGCAACAAATAAATCTCCTGGCTTCACTTTACGTGAATCCATCTGGATTCCAGACAAATCAGGGTCTGCATCATTCCTGTAATTTTTTAAACTGCTGCCGAGTTCTTCAAGCACCTTGGTTAATCTCATTTCCAAAACTCCCTTTTTAACATGCCTATAAATTCCACAGCCGGAATTAGAAATGTATATAATATGTCTCTTTTTATATTCCCCCAAATTTTAAAACTATGCCTCGTAAATGATACAAGATTCTCTTTTATAAAAAATGAGTAAAAGGAAATAGAAAAAAAGACCGGCAATTTAGCCAGTCTTTTACTATTCTTTCCTATTTCACTTGGAAAACTGGGACAAGTATTTAAAATTCAGCCTGCTATGCTGCTGCAGCATAAAGGCGGTGGTAGTGGAGCCTTCTTTCCGAAGTGTATTCAGAGCTTTGATCATTTCCTCGGCTGTGCCTATTCCAATACCATGTCCATAATATAATCCATTTCCAAGGACTACAGCATTTTCTCCTCGCCAAATTGGTTTATCAAAATCAGGATTCATGAAATACACCACATCGCCAGGGATAAACTCATTCCCTTCTAACGTTATGATGGCCAAATCAGGGTCATAATTCCAATTCCAAACAAGCAGCCCTCTGAATAAATAATTGAAATCCGACAACCTTATTGAATCCAGAACGGCTTTGTAAAAAATGATAACCATTGCTGTGGAGCACTCGAATGCGTATTCCTGACCATTTTCATAAATATCATTAATCGCGTTAGAAGGCAGGACATTCGGATTCAACAAATAGCCCCTCGGTCCTTTTGTCCAATAAACTGGATTGAACCTTGAATATTTGAAAGAGGTAAAGGCTACTGAAGCCTCCTTAAGCTTCAATGCCGCTTCAATGATATTCTCCCTCAGATTTATTTCGAAAAGAAGCTGAAAGGTTGTGTCATACTCAAACATCGTCAGGCTATTGTCTAGTTCATTGTATATTTCCTTCTGTTTCCCAGACAGATTCTGCAGCATCTGGCCGCTTGCCGAATCTGGAAACCGGATGATTATCATCACACTCCTCCTCCATATTCCGCTAGTTAAACATACATTCTAACTATATGAAGGTGATTGGCTGAAAAGACATTGAACAGAATCTTGAAACCATACAGGACTCGATCTTATTTACTTGCTGTAAGGAACCTGGATTGGCATTTTCCATCTTTCGACCTTTGAGTTAATCTCGACAATAAGTTTGTTTTAATTACCTATAAAAGGGTATTTTTATTATAATCACAGCGATAAGGAGGCTTTTATCATGACAGAAAAAAATAAGAATAATAACGACGGTTCAGCTGAACAGGAGAAGAAAAAGGAACACAACAAGGATATCGAGCCTCAAAGGGATCCTGTAAAACCTCAGCAAGAGTCAAATAGCAATAAATAAGTCATGTCTAGATGAAAATAATGCAAGATCCAGGCTTTTAAAAATCAAAGAGAGGTGAGCATCGTGGGAAAGGAAAATAAAAAGAACATTCCAGTTGATAATACTCAAAACATGGACAACCCTGAGCAATATGAAACCAAGACAGAAAGTCTTCATGACAAATTCAAAAGTGAATTGACTGTGGATCCGATTCCGATGGAGGACCTTAACCAGGAAAAACATGAGGAAAAGGATGGCCATCACTCAAAAGATTCTTCTTCAAGCGAAAAGAAATACAATGTAGATATCGACAATGAATTATAATAATCGCCCTGGGAATCCCAGGGCTTTTTTGGTTTATGAAGCTTTAGAAAGAGAATATTAAAAGCAGGTACAAAAAAAGGAGGAATTCATATGGATAGTCAAAACTTAAAAGAAAAAATCACTCAGGTCCTTGGTGAATCGAAGGTTGGCACGCTGGCAACCGTAGTCGGGAATAAGCCACACTCCCGATACATGACCTTTTTCAACGAGGATTTGACATTATACACTCCGACAAGCAAAGAAACGTACAAAGCGGAAGAGATTGAAAGGAACCCTTATGTTCATATCCTGCTCGGATATGAAGGTGAAGGAATGGGTGATGCCTATATCGAGGTACAGGGTAAAGCTTCAATCCGTGAAGAAGAGTCACTTAAGGAAAAATTCTGGAATGAGAAAATGGAGAAATGGATTGAGAGACCTAATGACCCAGAATACATTATTCTTGAAATAAAACCGGAAACCATTCGATTGATGAACGATAATGGAGAACCAGAAACAATGAATTTATAAGGCACTTTTCTCAAACTTTGTTGCTATTGAGTACAAAATTTGATTGAATAAATTCCTTCGTAAAGTTGATGCTTTTTATGAGAAAAGAGCATGCAAACTTAATACCGACCTGCAAAATGGCTATATATTACGTTAAAATTGGCTTTAGGATTTTAACAACAATCTTTACGAAAACAGCCATTTATAATCACCGCCAGGAGATGGAGCTATCCCATCTCCTCCTTTTTTGGATGTTTTGTCAAACTTTTGTTGAATTTATATCGTAAATACGTATTGATATAAATATATTAATATCGTAATCTATTGGTAGATCCTATTTGTGAATAATTTCACAATTAATCCCACATAAACTACCAGGTAATTATTTATTTTTTTTACTTATACATGTGAATTATTTCACAATAAACAACCAGAAAGAAGGAATAACGATGCAAACTCCAAAAGTAGTCATTTTAGGTGCAGGATATGGTGGACTCATAACTAGCCGCCAGCTTGAAAAAACTTTACGGAACGGCGAAGCTCAAGTTACTTTGATCAATAAACATGATTATCACTATATTTCTACTCAACTGCATAAGACAGGTGCGGGCACTGCCTCAGACGAAAAAATCACCTTACATATACCTGACCTTCTTAAGACAGATAAAATCCAATTCAAAAAAGGAACAATACAAGGTGTAGACTTTACTTCAAAGAAAGTCCAGCTCGAGTCTGGTGAATTTATCGATTATGATTACCTAATGATTGGCCTTGGTTTCGATGTAAGTACGTTCGGTATTCCTGGTGTTGAAGAAAATGCTTTTAAAATCAAAAGTTTCAGGAGTACGAAGGCCATATACAATCATATGCTGAGACAGTTCGCAGCGTATAAAGAGGACCTTGACCCTTCAAGACTGACTTTTGCTGTTGCCGGTGCAGGCTTTACCGGAATAGAAATGATTGGCGAACTTATAGAAGCGATGCCAAAGCTTTGTCTCAAATATGAAATACCTGTTTCGGCGACAAGAATTATCAATATAGAAGCGTCTGCATCCGTTCTGCCAGGATTCGATAAAGAGGCAATAGATTTTACAGAAAGCTATTTTAAAAAGAATAGTGTAGAGCTGATGACCTCTACGAAGATCCTTGAATGTTCTCCGACTTCCATAACATTGGACAACGGCGAAGAACTTCCTTCAAGGACATTGATTTGGTCGGGAGGTGTCCGGGGCAATACCCTCCTTGAAAAACTGGATTTGCCTATTTCGAAGGGCCGCATCATCATTGATAAGTTTTTACGGGTAAAAGGAATGGAAAATGTTTTTTGTATCGGAGACGCTGCGTTATTCGTGAAAGATGATGGAACCCCACTCCCTCCGACTGCGCAAGTGGCCATTCAACAGGCAGAGGTTTGTGGACCAAATTTAATTGCCAGCTTGAGAGGTGAACAACTCAAAGCATTCGAATACCACCACAAAGGTACAGTCGCTTCCATCGGTAACAAAGCAGCTGTCGGAAAAGTCTTCGGTTTGAAGATTAGCGGTTTATTCGCTGCCTTAATGAAGCAGGTTATCGAAGCTCGTTACCTTTTCGTTCTTGGAGGAGCAGGACTGGTCATCAAGCAATTCCTGAAGGTTGGAAAGCCACATTCAGAGTTGGCTATTTCCAAACAAAAATAACGATTCAGCGATGTTTTCACCTTGATTGTTATTAACCCTAAAAAGCATCGGAGCCTCATGGCCTCGATGCTTAATTTTGTGAAGCAGTCAATGCATCTTCCGGAGGACGGTGGCCGCGTTTCAAGTCATTTATTGTCAGGCCAAATCGCATTTCCAGGTGCGGATAATCCTTAAAGTGTGTCCAGTCTCCTCCCCAAGTAAATCCCAGCTCCTTGGCAATGCCTACTACTTCCATCCAATCTGATTTCCCATTGCCATTTCCGTCATAAGTAGTGTCCCATAGGGCTTTTCCTTGTTTATTCAATAACGCGAAGTCGATTGCCAGACCAAAATTATGGTAAGACTCCCCGCCTTTAGCATGTGTGACTATTTGGCCATCTTTAGATCTTCCCTTTTCATATAACTGATTCTGTTCTTCAAAACTCCGGAAACCATCAGTTACCAAGACCCTTATGCCTCTCTCTGCTGCCATCTGGACGAGCACATCCTTATTCTCCTGGACAACTGGATGCAGTTCCTGTGGCAAAGGAACATCCTCATTAATTTCAGGCTGGGTGAGGAATTGATAATATAAAAGGAGCGCAACCACAATCAGCAAAAAAGTGATGGATGCGTTCCCAAATAATTTCTTTTTCACGTTAAAATTCCTTTCAGCTATTCTTTTAATCTATTATATAACGAATTCCCTCCATTCTTGGTTTCATGGAATTTTTTTCAAGTTAAAAAACCTGGCAGTAGATTTTGCCAGGCAGTCATCCTATAGCAAAGCCTTATATAAAAAATCCGGAGATTCTATTCAAACCTGTATTTATCTAAAATGCGATCAGTGATCAGTTTGTATCCTTTATCATTCAAATGAAGCGAATCACTGAAATATTGTTGTTTATCTTTCCCTTTAAACAGATCATTGGTTGGGATGTAAACGACCCTTTTTTCATTTTTTGCGATTTTTTTTATTTTTTCATTCCAATCATCAATCACCGCTTCAATTGCGGCACTGTCGGGGTAGGGATTATAGAGACCCAGCAGGAGGATCGGCGCTTTCTCGTTTTTATCACTCAAAATATTGAGAATTGCCCTCAAGTTCCGCACATAATCTGCCTGCCCTTTTTCTATTTCCCCATGCTTCAGATTGTCTAAATTCCCGCCATTGCTATTGATCAAATCATTAGTACCGATAAAAAGGATAAAATAGTTTGCTTCATCAAGTTTTCCTCTAATACTGACATCAGATAGCTGGGTAAGGATACCAGAAGATTCAAGACCATAAATAGCTTCATTATCAAAGTTGTAGTACTTTTTGTTTTGGTTGTTCAACTTGGTTTGCAGTGTATCAATATAACCCGAGCCCTTCTGATCACCATAGCCATAAGTGAGCGAGTCTCCGAATGCTACTACCAGCCTGTCCCCTTCCCCTTTTTTAGGGTTGACCATATTGAATGCAGCCAGTGAGACGAAAATAAGTAGTATAAGAGATGAAATAAGTACTGTTTTTTTCTTCATGATGTGCCCCTTCTCTAATTCTTTATACCTTAATACCCAGCATGAAATGAACATGAAACAAGAAGAATTCACCATTAAACTTCTTCTTGCTAATGCTTCGTCAACGTGTTATATTTATCAAGCGATGAGCTGAATTGTGTAAGCCGACAGACACTCTTTTATGGAAATGCACGATGTGGCGTGCAGTCAGTCGCCTCAATACGCAGAAAAGACGCCTTTTGGGCGTCTTTTCTTATTTTCCAGGATTATTTACTTTTTCTTGTAACCGTCACGGTACATACCTGAAGGATTATTTAAACCGTCACGGTCTAGGTCAGTTGAATTTTTAAGAGAGTCACGATTGCGGTCAAGGTCTGCTTCATTGACCACACGATCGTCGTCAGATTCGAGATGTGCTTCTTCATGCTTTACACTTTCGACGACTTGTTCAGTATCTGTCACTTCTCGCTTACCAATGACAAGCTCTTCAGAAACAACCGGTTTCTTGGTAACCTCTACCTTCTCTTCCATAATAGGTACACGGATCGTTTCATCGTCATCAACCGAAGCATCCATGCCAGAAGCAGTCTCATTCACATCACGTCTCTCCACGTAAACTTCTTCACGTGTGACTGGAATGTTTACTTTCTGCTGCTCTTCTACTACTTCCTTGTGGACTTCAACTTCACCTGCCTGTACCCTTTCTTTGGATACATCAAGCTGCTCTTCTCTTAACCTCAATGTCTGCTCATCAGTATCATCATAAGTTCCTCTCACTGAAGTATCAATATTATCATTTGTTCCTGTCACTGAAGTATCAGTATTATAAGCTCCTGTTACTGATGTATCGGTTACATATCCTGTTTCTTCAACATCAAGGCCAGATGCAGCCGTTTCTGCTAAAAGGATGATGCGTCCATTTCGGACATCTTCTTCGTATTCTCTTGCCGCGTCATCTGTTAAGCCTACACCGACCAGACGATCGGAAATGGAAGGCTCATTGCCGCCCAAATTTCTGTCTGCGTCCAATGCTGTCATCAAGCTTTGCCAGAATCCGCCTTCCCTATGGTCGTCAGTATCAGTTCCGATATTTTCAGTCGTTACACCTGTTCTGCTTTCAAGTGCAGTGGTAACATCATTTGTATCACCGATGATTGAGAAATCCTGAACGGCATAGCCTTTGTTTTTATGTTCTTCAATTGCTTCAATTAGTTCTGTTTGATTATCATATACTCCAACTACTTTTTTAGCCATTTTAAATTCCTCCATTTCAATTTATGATTCATCCGGTTGCCCCGGTAGTGTATTCTTACCCGGCATGGACAGGAACTCAAACTATTTAGGACTTGCCAATATTAGCCACGTCCTTTTTAGAACAAGGCTGTTTTCTCAAACTTTGTTGCTATGGACTACAAAATAGGAATGAATAACCTTTTTTTCTTCGCAAAGTTGACTCTTTCTTTTGAGAAAAGAGCATGCAAACTTAATACCGACCGGCAAAATGACTTTATATTACGTTAAAATCAACTTTAGGATTTTAACAACTATCTATACGAAAACAGCATAGATCAAAAAGAAAAAGCCGGAATTAGTCCGGCTTTTCATCTGCGTCCATTTTTAAAACCTCTAAATAGGCAATATGATATTCGTCGATTTCGATAATCTTGAAAATATAGCCTTGTTCCTCGATTTCATCACCAATTTCGGCATCAATGTTCTTTGTCATGAACCATCCGCCTATAGTATCTACTTCTTCTTCTGATATATAGATTCCTAATAGGTCATTTACTTCATCAATCAAAACTCTTGAGCTGAATAGATAGTGGTTTTCATTTACTTTTCTGATTTCGGCGATTTCGTCCACATCAAATTCATCACGGATGTCTCCAACAATCTCTTCAAGTATGTCCTCGACAGTCACCAGTCCGGATGTGCCGCCATATTCATCAATCAAAATGGCCATATGGATGCGCTCTTTCTGCATTTTGACGAGCAAATCATGGATTGGAATGGTTTCGATGACTCTGATGACAGGCTTAATAAATGATGACAGAATCGATTCTTTTTGAAGATCCTTACGTGTCAATTTAGCAGTGAGTATCTCCTTTATATTGATCATCCCTACTATATTGTCCTTCTCGCCATCTATGACTGGATATCGTGTATATTTCTCTTTTTGGATCACATCAATAATTGTATCGATATCATCAGAAATATCAAACGTGACAATTTCAGTCCGGGGCACCATGATTTCTTTGGCTATTCGCTCATCAAACTCAAATATATTATTAACATAGTTCAGTTCATTTTGATTGATCTCACCACTTTCATAGCTCTCCGACAACAGAATCCGGAGCTCTTCCTCAGAATGGGCAATTTCATGCTCAGATGCAGACTTTAAACCAAACAAGCCGACTAGAATCCTGGCTGATCCATTCAATGCCCAAATGAACGGGTACATAATTTTATAAAACCCGATGATTGGCTTGGAAAATGCAAGGGTAACTGCCTCCGCTTTTTGAATTGCTACCGTTTTTGGGGCCAGCTCCCCAACTACCACATGCAAAAAAGTGATCGAAGCAAAGGCGATTCCGAACGATAAAATACTGGATAATGACGGATTAAGATGAAAGTTCTCAAAAACAGGATGAAGCATTTTTTCAACCGTCGGCTCCCCGAGCCAACCCAGACCGAGGGCTGTAATCGTAATACCAAGCTGGCACGCAGATAAATACTCATCGAGATGTGTGACTACGTGCTTTGCGGATTGTGCTCCTTGTCTTCCTTCAGTGATAAGCTGGTCAATTCTTGAACTCCTCACCTTTACAATCGCAAACTCTGTCGCTACGAAAAAGCCAGTTAACGCAATTAATAAAACAACTAAAAACAAATTAGTAATAATCAATGGGCAAGCCCTACATTCGTAAGGCAGTCACCTCCTAGAAGACAGTACTCCATTCATAACGGAATGATGATCAAAGGAATGTATTCCTTCAGCACCATGATTTTTTGTCCATTTTTTAAATTATACCCTTATAATAAACACCTAACGCATAATAGAGGAAAAACGTGAATCAATCCATACTTATTATTGGTAGGTAGACAAGAATATATCATAATATAGGCTTTTTTCTCATTTATTAAGGTACTTATTTAATGGTTTTCTGTCTAGAGTGTTAAGCACTAGCGATTTTCTAAAGTCACCAAAAATCGAGGCACAACAAAATGTTCTTTTAAAGATAAGCTGTAATTCAGGGGTGAACCATGTGATTATGATACCTTTTTGGCAGTCTCTGCAGTCTTTTCATTGGACAGGAACCAGCCTGCCGCTGCAATTCCTACAAGCACTGCATAGAATGTTAGCTTCCATTCTGTTGAATGGGAGAATTCAGGATTTATAATTCCTAATGCAGGATGGGATAAGGTTAAAATCGCGAGCTTAACCCCCACCCAGCCGACAATAGCAAACGCGGCGATTTCCAGACCAGGCCTTCTTTCAAGCAAATTCACGAACATATTAGCAGCGAATCGCATGATGATCAGACCAATCATCCCGCCTGCGAAGATGACAAGGAATTGTCCCCCGTCCATCCCTCCTATGTCTGGCAGCGGAGTTTCAGGCAGTACAACAGCCAGGGCTACTGCTGCCAGGATAGAATCGACTGCAAAAGCAATATCGGCAACCTCTACTTTAAAAACAGTCCCCCAAAAACCGCTTTGATTAGTACCTTCTTTGGTCAATAGCTGCTCTTGATTTTCGCTTTTATCCCTGAGAGCATTTTTCCTGATGATGTGGTTTACAGACATGAAAAGCAGGTATAAAGCCCCAATCGCCTGTACTTGCCATACATCGACCAGAAAAGAAATCACAAACAGAGATGTAAAGCGAAACACAAATGCCCCTGCCAAGCCATAAAACAAAGCCTTTTTACGCTTGTTCTCGGGAAGGTGCTTCACCATGAGTGCAAGTACCAATGCATTGTCCGCGGCCAAAAGCCCTTCCATCACTACAAGCACAATAAGTACCCAGCCATACTCCAGAAATAAAGTCAGTTCCATTTTCTTTTCCTCCTAACCATTGATTGGTCAACCAAATACCCCTTCGCATGGCCAAAAGAAAAGACCCTTACCATCATGGTAAAGGCCTTAAAGCACATAGAAAAAGACCTTTACCATGACAGCAAAGGTCTTGCTAACAACGTCCACGTTGCCAATAAAGCCGGAGACTTTCATCTCGGGAATGACGACTTTATTGTAGCAGCTACTCCCCTTTAAAAAGAGAATATTTAATTACCTTAAATATATTAAAGTACTATATTTCTGTCAAACAAAAATATCCGACTAATTAACCCATTTTCCTTAACTAATTTTGAATATTGCCGAAAATAACAATAATATGAGAACAATTCAGGATTCAATCCGATTCTTGAAGTTCCTGCATGGTAAAGTTGTTCTCGCAGAAATTTTTATCGCCTACGATCAGAGGGAGTGGACAAATTGCTTTTCAAGAAGAAGAAGAACACTGCAAAAAAAACAGTAATTACGAAGAAATCAAGCAAAAAAAGATTTAACAAAAATATGAGTCTTAAACTAAAGATTGTTTCTTTAAGCATAATCTCAATGCTGCTCCTTGCATTGGCTACAACATTCTATGCGCAATACACCATCAGGACTAGCAACATGGATTCGATGGAAGCAGAACTTAATACAATATCAAGCCTGTTATCGGATCAGGTTTCTGCAGGGAAAGCAAAAACAATCATTACCAATCCATCAAAAAACAATCCAGGTGTCACCTCCATGCAGAAACAAATGGATCAAATATTAAAGGAAAACCCATTAATACATAATCTTTATTTAATAACGATGGATGGAGATAAATTTGCGATCCCAACAATGAGCTCAGCCATGATGTCCAAGGATATCACATATGGTTCAAATTATTCTGGCGGCAAGGATTTTGATCAGGCAGCCCTAGAAGCTTTTAAGGAAAATAAAAGGACAACTACTGAAATATACCAATCTCAAAACGGCTCAAAAATGACCGGATTTGCGCCAATCACTGATATGGCAGGAAAAACAATTGCCCTTTATGGAGTTGAATTTGACGTTTCTCAGGTAAATAAAAAGATTAATGCTGAGGTCGCAGGCATTTGGATTCTATCTCTTATTATCCTCGCCCTCTCAAGCGCAGCTATGTATTTCCTTGTGTCCAGGCTCATCAAACCACTGAATAACATCAAGGATTTAACAGCCAACATTGCAAAAGGTGACTTGTCACAAGAAGATATCATCGTTAAATCAAAAGATGAAATTGGAACACTCGCTGAAAGTATCAATACAATGGCTGCCTCCCTTAGAACCCTCGTTTCCCAGGTGCAAACAAGTTCAAGGGAAGTTTCAGATGAAACAGTTGGGTTGTCCAAGATAGCCTCAAGTTCGGTAGAAGCTATCAGGGAACTGACATCAGCTAATCAGCAGGCGGCCGCAAGCACACAGGAACAGAACGCCAACATTGAAGAAATGCAGGCAACATTGGAAGAAATCAACGCCGGTATCGAAGAAATCAACGCATCTGCTCAGCAGGCAAGCTTCATAGCTAAAAATTCAACGGTAACTTCAAAAGAAGGAACCGTAAGAATCGACGAGATGCTTGAAGGACTAGAAGCTGTTGATGAAAATACAAACCAACTGGCTGACATTATTACCGTACTTGAAAAACAATCAGACAAAATCACACAGTTCGTCAAAATCATCAATACAATCTCTGATCAGACAAACCTTTTGGCGTTGAACGCAGCCATTGAAGCTGCAAGGGCTGGAGAACACGGAAAAGGCTTCGCTGTTGTAGCAAACGAAGTGCGGAAGCTTGCTGAGGAAAGCGCAAAATCGGCATCCACTATCATTTCCATCGTTAACGAAAATGTCCAGAACACTCGTACAGCAGTTGACTACATCACAAAAACGAGAGAAGCTGTACAATACAATAAAGACCTATCTGCTAAGGCAAAAAATACACTTAATGAAATCTATGAAACAACATTGGAGATTGAAGACAGCTCCAATAACATCGCAACTGCCATTGAACAGCAGGTTATCGCTTTTGAACAAATAACTAATTCCCTTGATACAGTCTCTCAAGCATCCCAGCAGATTGCTGCAGGTACAGGACAGACAGACCAGTCCACACAAGAGCAGCTCAGAATTGCAGAAAATGTAAACGAGACGACAAAGATTCTCCAGCGAACAGCAACGGAATTAGAAAAACTGACAGGGAATTTCAAATTATAGGCTACTCAAAAAAATCGATTACTTTTAATAGAAAAAAGGATGCCACTGCGGCATCCTTTTTTATCTTTTCCTGAATCCTTCTTCTTCTAAATATTGTTTGGCTTCATTGTAAGAAAGGAATGTACCATCAAGGTTCAGACCAGCATACACATTCCACATTTCATCTTCATGTACAAGTAACAATGTGTGGTTTTCTGAATTAATCCAGCGTTCCTCTTCATTGTCCTCTATGATGGCTGATTCAATGGTGCTGTTGGCCGAAAGAGACTCAATCGACTGTTCAATAATCGTTTTGAGCTCTCTCTCAGAAAAATCGCGGATATTTACCATGCCTTTAGGGTCGAAGTCATAGCCTTCTAAAAATTCACCATAGACAAACCCATTCCCATTTGGGTGAAGGTGATATACAACATTTTTCTTGTCGTATATGCTCTCAGCATAATGAAAGTTAACACGGCCTAAAGAGACATTTTTTCGTTCAAGTTGAGGAAATGATTCAATAATTGCAAGTTTCTGTTCAAAAGTCAGCATAATTGCCTCCAGATTAATAACAAATTTTTAGATTCTGTTCATTATAACATTTGACAGTAGAGTAACAAATAAATCTTTATCAAGCAAAACGTATGTTACAAAACTTGATTTAAGATATAATTAAGTTACTTAAGGAAGTGATTTAATGAAAACGGTAAGTGCAATTAAATCCAAAAAGAAAATTATCTTTATGAAAAAATTCCTCGAAAATCACTCAACCAGGGATTATTGTTTGTTTTTACTTGGTATCAATACCGGAATCAAACTTCAGGAATTACTTAGTCTGCGAGTCCACGATGTATGCGATAAAGATGGAGAAATTACAGATTTTCTTTCCATTCCTCTCTATTGCAATTCTCCTGTTTACTTAAATGCCTCTATAAGGCGGTCCCTAAAAAAATATTTAAATGAAAATTCTTTTATTGATACAGACTATCTTTTTAGGTCGAGAAAAACTTCTAACCCAATTACAAGACAACAAGCCTACAGGATTATCAATGCGGCAGCCAAAAATGCCGGAATTGATGAACCGGTAGGAATGACCACTCTCAGGAAAACATTTGGCTATCATGCCTACTCCCAGGGTGTTGCAATTTCACTCATCCAAAAAAGACTACAGCATGCTTCGCCATCAGAAACAAAGCATTTTATTGGAGTAGACCAGGAAACGGTCCCGGTTAAAATAAATATCAATCTGTAAGGGGGAGTTTTTATTGCCTGAACATATTATTAGTACGGACTCATTCATCATGCTTTTAGCTTTTTTATTAATTGTCGGGGTTTTGACTACGAGATTTTCTACTAGATTAGGCGTTCCCTCCCTTATCCTTTTTATATTGGTCGGAATGGTCATGGGCAGTGATGTCCTGGGGATCGTCTATTTTGACAATGCATCATTGACCCAAAAGATAGGGGTAATTGCACTGATCATCATCTTGTTTGAAGGCGGCCTGCAGACAAATTGGAAGGATGTCAGGCCGGTGATCGTCCCTTCTTTATCATTGGCGACTATTGGGGTTTTAATAACCTCGGGAATTATAGCGGCTGCTGCTAAAATGATCCTTGGCCTCGACTGGCTTGAATCCATTTTATTTGGTGCGATAGTTGGTTCAACTGACGCCGCAGCGGTGTTCGCAGTCCTGAAAGACCATAATATATCCCCAAAACTTGGGTCCACCCTTGAAGCCGAATCGGGATCGAATGATCCGATGGCCGTGTTTTTAACAGTCGCAATGATTGAACTGATTACCATCCCAGATACACGTATCCTGACCTTGGTTGGTGATTTCTTTTTGCAAATGGGGCTGGGGTTGGTACTGGGAATCATATTTGGAAAGATAGCTGTAAAGGCTTTGAATTCCATCAATCTGGATTCCAGTGGACTGTATCCTGTATTTGCAACCGCTTTTGCCTTGCTGACTTATGGCATCACAGCATTCCTAAACGGCAGCGGGCTTTTGGCTGTATATATTGCAGCTATTCTGATCGGTAATGCGGAAATTGCTTACCGCCATTCTATTTTCCGTTTTTCAGAGGGTTTCGCATGGATGATGCAAATTCTTATGTTTGTCATCCTTGGACTCCTTGTATTTCCGTCAGAACTTTTCACTCCTGCCATTTTAATTCAAGGGCTTCTGGTCTCATTGATTCTGATTTTGGTAGCGAGACCCGTTGCGGTGTTCATCTCAACGTTCAACATGCAGTATTCCCAAAAGGAGCGAGTATTCCTTTCATGGGCGGGATTGAAGGGCGCCGTTCCTATTATCCTCGCTACCTTCCCTCTACTGGCAGGTATTGAGGGCAGCCATCAGATTTTTAATGTCGTCTTCTTCGTCGTACTGACGAGCGCGCTGATTCAGGGAGCTACGATACCTATGCTCGCCAATAAGCTAGGATTGAATGGTCCTAAGAAAACGGTTCCGATGCAGTCACTTGAGTTGATTTCACTCGGAAAAGCTGATGCTGAGATGATTGAATATGAAATGGAAAGCGAAAGTGCAATTGTCGGGAAAACCTTGATGGAAATTCCATTTCCAGAAGGGACACTCGTGAATGCGGTCATCCGCAATGGCAAACTGATTGCACCTACCGGGAATACAGTCATCATGGCTGGGGACTTCCTTTACATTCTGTCCGGGAGAAAAAACAAGCAGAAACTGAAGAAACTATTAAAGGAAAAATCACTATATTCACAAGATGTCCTAGAGTTGAAATAATATAGCTATTTTCGTCAACTTCATTTCTTTCAGCACCTGGACCTGTCGAAACAAAATTAAAACCAGTGAGGACCCACCTCACTGGTTTTAATCATTTATAGTCTTAATTTTTCCAAGAACATATTCTGCATTTCTTTTAATATAAGTTTATATTGATAATTTCCAAGTATAGTTGCCTGCAATGTAGCTCCATTGACCATCGCCCAAAAAATATCCGCATATGTCACGGGATCTAGCTCTTTGTTGAATTCACCTGATGTCTGGCCTTCTTTAATAATTCCTATCAACAATGTAACAAAGAAATCTTTATATCGTTCAGTCAACACTTCCTTTAACTCCGGATTCCGTGTTGAGTACAATCTGAACTCATAATGGACAATCGCATGACCCTTGTTCGCTTCATCATTCGGATCGTTATCCAGGTAGGCTTCAATCAAGTAGTTGAGCTTATCCAGTGCTGTCTTTCGCTCAGCTATCGCTTTTGCAAATTTATTTCCCGAGTTATTTGTCTGGCCTTCCATCAATGCAAGGTAGATATCATCCTTACTTTTAAAGTAATTATAGATTGCCCCTTTGCTCAGGCCAGAACGAGCGACAATATCATCAACAGTCGATGCTTCAAAACCCTTCTCGGCAAAACAAACATGAGCGCTCTGTAGTATTTCCTGACGCTTCTTTTCCTTATATTCCTCTGAAACAATTGGCGTCATTTGAATTACCTCATTTTCGTCGCTAAATTATAATTTGTATATTTTGCTATACTTTTCTTCCAGATATTGAACTAGATAATCCGCATTCAATTCTTCACCGGTGGCTTTTACAATCAGTTCATTAGGTGTATAAAGCATGCCATATTGATGGATGTTTTCCTTTAGCCAGTCTTGAATCACTGAAAAATCCCCCTGCTCGATACTCTCATAGAAATCAGGCAAATCTTTCTTGATTTTGTTCAGGATTTGGGCCGCATACAGATTTCCAAGCGAATATGACGGGAAGTAGCCAAGTCCTCCGAACGACCAGTGGATATCCTGGAGCACACCTTCACTGTCAGTTGATGGTGTAATGCCAAGATAGTCATTCATTTTTGTGTTCCATATTCCTGGCAGGTCCTTCGCCTCTATTTCCCCGGCAATCAATGCCTTTTCAATTTCATAGCGAACCATGATATGAAGATTATACGTTAGCTCATCAGCCTCAACTCGGATGAAAGATGGCTGGACAGCATTCGTGGCTCGATAGAAATCATCCAATGCCACTTTCCCAAGTTGTTCTGGGAAATGTTCCTGCAGTTTCGGATAGAAGTACTTCCAGAATTCCTCACTGCGTCCTACCATGTTTTCAAGGAAACGCGACTGAGATTCATGGATCCCAAAGGAAGCACCTTCCTGAAGAACTGTATCCTGGAATTCCGGATTGATATTTTGTTCATAAATACCATGCCCAGCTTCATGAATTGTTCCGAAAATAGCAGAGCGGACATTATTTTCAAGATATCTGGTCGTAATCCTCACATCACGGGTATTTACAGGTTGCGCAAATGGATGGACGGTTTCATCCAGCCTCCCTGCTTCCATATCGAAGCCTATCAGCGGCAAGATATAACGATTGAACTCTTTTTGCTTCTCTACTGAATATGGTTGTTCAAATACCTCCACTGACGGCTTGTATGAAGACTCTTGAATTCTTCTAAGTAAATCAGCGCTTGATTCTCTTAATTTAACAAACATTGGGTCAAGCTTTTCCACAGTCAAGCCGGGTTCAAATTCGTCCAGGAGCGCATCATATGGATGATTTTCATAACCGTAAATTTCAACTGCTTTCTTCTTGAATTCTATGATTTTCTCAAGAAACGGAAGGTATTTTTCAAAATCATTATTCTCTCTTGCCTCTTCCCAGGCATCATTTGCCCTTGATGTAAGCACAGAGAAATCTTTAATCATTGCAGCTGGAATACTCTTTGAGCGGTTATAAAATTTAAGGCGTTCACGGATTTTAGCCTTTACCGCCTCATCAAGGTACCCCTCTGCTTCTGGTGTGGAGAGCGTGCTGAGTGCCTCCCCCATTTCCTCTGAAACAGTCAACTTGAACGCTTCTGTTCTAAGTGTCCCATTTGCATTCGCAAATATAGAGCGTCCTTTTTTCGGTGAGATAACTTTTTGGTCCCAGCTCAACAAACCTAAAATACTATTAAAATGCGAAATCTTTTCATCTAATTCATTGAACTTTTCGAGCGCAGACATGATTGTTTGGTTCATTACCTTTTGTTCCATGCCACTTCCCCCTTTTTCGTTAATCGTTTGGTTTAATACAATTAATAAAGCTTAGCAGGCTGTTATCGTAAAAGGACTACCGAATAGCTTCGTAATTCATGAAAGAGTCAAAATAAACTATCCAGTCGGTTTATTATAATTCATATTACATTATTTTTTCAATTATCACAAAATTATTAAAAAATATTTCTGTAATCTTGCAACCTTTCATAACTTAACTACGTCAAAACTTAAGGCTGTTTTCGTAACCCTTGTTGTTAAAATCCTAAGGCCGATTTTAACGTGATAAAAAGCCATTTTGGTAGTTCAGTATAAAGTGTGCAGGCTCTTTTCTCATATTTTCTGAAGAAACAAGGTCATTCAATACTATTTTTTAGTCAATTGCAACAAAGTTTGAGAAAAGAGCCAAACTTAAAGAAAATTTTTCCAAAGGAGAGACTATGAAAAAATTTATACATTACCTATTTTTACTTTTGACCTCCATCGCGGGTCTTTTGTTTTTTGTGGCATTTCCCAGGCTTTTCGCATTTCGGGATCCTGCTAGTGAACACCTAGGTATAAATCTGTTTTCCTTTTTAAAAGTACTCGGAGATACTGTCATGCAATTTTTCAAGCCTGCCAGCTGGCAATTTTTCGACAGCTGGAACACGGAAACAGTTATTGACCGGTATACATACTCGCTTGAAGTTATTTTTGTAAGTCTGTTGTTTTCTTTTTTAATCGGAGGGTTAATCGCTTATATATTTATGAATTTCCCATACAAACAACGGTCCAGGGTGAAAAATATCCTTAACTTCCTCGAGGGCATACCTGATCTGCTGATTATTTTCATGATACAGATGTTTTTGTTTACTCTTTACAGGGAATTTCAAATCCGCCTGGTTACCATGTATGGTTTAGCCGGAAAGGAACCACTAATTTTTCCAATGATCATTAATTCCCTGCTGCCATCACTGTTTTTTGCCCAATACCTAATAAAAGTAATGGAAGAAGAGTTTGAAAAACATTATATTCTCTTAGGCCAGGCAAAAGGGTTATCGAAGATGCAGCTGCTTTTCTCCCATTTAACCCGCAATATCGTACCGGTTGTCTCTATCCATTTCAAGATCATAATCTTTATGGTTTTGACAAACCTGGTGCTCGTTGAACACATGTTTGTCCTTGACGGGTACATCCAGGAACTTAATAAACTACTGCAGATTCAAAGTACTTCTCCAATGAATATTTTCTTTTATGTAGGAGTTTTTATGCTTCCTGTCATTCTTATAGAGAGATTCGTTTCGTTGATCGGTAAAAAGTTCGGAAGCGTCCGGGGGATGGATATATGAGAAGAATTAGGGGTATTTTCTTATCTGCTATCGCTTTGATTGCGTCTTTTTTCAAAACAGGTCTATTGTTTCTTATCAGGGAGACAAAAAATTTAAATCCACAAAAAGTAAAAAGAGGGTTGCTTGTATTCTTGAAAGCTGCCTTCAAGAAGTTTGTGGAATTAATATCTTACATTAATAACCTTAAGCATCGGAATATCCTGATTGGTTCGACAATCCTTATTGCATTATTCCTGATCAGCTGGAACACAGAGCTTATGCCCGAAAGCAATGAGCCACTGATTTTCGATGATGAAGGAAACTTTGTCGCGGCTCCGCCTGCTCCTCCTTCACTAATCTTTCCACTTGGGACGGATTTGGGTGCAAGAAGCATGGTTAATCTAGTGCTCGTTGGAGTTAAGTATACTCTCGGCGCTATATTGGGAATCACACTTGCCCGACTGTTGGTTGGTACAATACTGGCGCTTATAACGAAATTATTGTATCCGAGCTTTAAACGGTATTTCAGTGCGTTCTTTTGGCCATTCAGATATATCCCTCAATTGCTTGTCGCGATAATCTTGATGCTTCCTGTCGCATCAATACCGACAGGGATTTCAGCAATGGTCATATTGGAATATCAATTGATTATTATGCTGCTGGTCGGTCTCCCCGGCGTCTATTATTACATCCTTGATATGATGGAAGAAATAGAAAAACAACCTTATGTTCTAAGCTCAATATTGATGGGTGCCAGCAAGTTTCACACCTTGAAAAAGCATGTATGGCCCAATATCAAATCTCACTTGCTGTTATTGACTACACAGCAAATCCTATCAATCTTACAGCTGTTGACGTTCCTTGGGATTTTTTCATTGTATTTAGGCGGCCCGCACCCCACGCCTTTGACTGATACACCACGGCTGATATACAGAACAATTACCAACGAACTAGCCGGAATGGCCGGCCAAAACTTCTGGCTAATCAGAAGAGCCCCATGGATGGCCTACAGTCCGATTCTGATCATTGCTTTTATAGCTATCATCGTGAATTGGATGAAAAAAGGGATCGAGGACCATATCGCCGGAGTTGTGCCGGTTAAACAAATGGCTATAACGTCTGCCGCTAAAGAAGATACCAGCTTCTCAAGAAATTTTGTAATAGTTGGCGTGCAAGAGCAGCCTGAGGCGGAGAATGAAAAGAAGATATATATTAGTGACTTTATTAGCGAAAAACTCAGGGATTTCCGAGGGTATTTGAGCCGTTATAAGGTTTACAGGATTATTGATAAGAGTGCGTTAAGGGTTGCCGAATATATCTCAGAATATCCTAAGCCTATATTTACTACATTATTGATGGTCTCATTCGTATTATGGGCCGGTGTATTCTCGTATGCTGAGTTTTTCGGAAACGAAGAAGCCAAGAAAGAGGAAACTAGTGTTGGTGCTTCAACCGAACCAAAAGACTTATTTAGTTACAGCTTTACCAATAAGGAGCATGTTCCTGTCATATATAAAGCTGACCTGACCTATCAGGATGCTGAAGCAACATTGCAGGGCACACTACATGTCTCCACTACGAATACTACCGGTGCCGCCCAGGATAAGATTTATTTTCACCTGTACCCTAACCAGTTTAAGGAACCAATTGATGGGCCGGATTGGGAATTCGTTCGAGGGCCATCACCTACACCTGGCTGGATCGATATTGAAAACATCAAAGTGAATAACCAGGAAGCTGATTTTAAAGTTGAAGGCACTATTTTAGAAATTCAAATGGGTGAGTGGAAAGACAAAGCAACTGCCAAGCTTGACCTTCAATTCAATTTCCAGTTCCCAGTGAATTACAGTAACTCAAGCTATGATTATGCAGCAGTATGGCTCGGAAATTTCCTGCCAAAACAGGCTGTGTATGATAAAAACGGCTGGAACCTGGATCCCTATTCACCAATCGGTCAACCTTTTTATAGTGAAACAGCTAACTATGATGTGACAATAAACTTTGCTAGCAAATACGAGATTCTTTCGAATGCAGAAGAAGTTAATGCTATCATTGTAAACGAAGGTGAAAGCCAGAAGTATACTGCTAAGGTCGATAATGTCCGTGATTTTTCTGTCGTTCTATTGGATAAACAATATTATCAAACAGAAAGATTCATGTCTCGTAACGAAACTCTTGTGAATGTATGGTATCGCCCTTCCACTGACAAACAAGAGATCGCAAACACAAATGCAATGGCTGCAGGTCAATCGATCGATTATTTTGAGGAGTTTTACAGTTCAACATTACCTTATAAAGAACTGGATATAATCCGAACTGCGGAAGGAAACCCACAAATGGCTTACCAGGGAATGATTTTTTCGCCAGGATATAACTTTTCAGAAAATAACTTTGGTTCTCTTAGTATGGCAGAGGGCGTGATTCGACAGTGGCTGTCAGGCATGGTCGGAAGCCAGGGATATAAAGAACCATGGGTAAATGAAAGTCTCGTGAGCTATTCCTTGAAAACTTATATGGGTGAAAAAGGCTACACGATTAGTCAAACTGCAGAAGAGCAATTAAAGCAGCAGGACGAGATTGCAAGAATTCAAAAAGAAGGCCAATATTTAAGCAGCCCTTTAAGCGATTTTAAAAATATAAATGATTACACAGTCCTGATGGGTATTCACGGTTACAATATGTATGCTGAGTTGGACTACTTAGTCAAGGCAGGAAAAGTAAACAAAGCTTTGAAGACATATATCAACGAGTACACAAATAAAAATGCATCTGGACACGATGTAATCGAACTTTTTGAAAAAGCAGGCCATCCACAGGCAAAAGGTTATTTCGAGGGTTGGCTGAAGCCTGAGTTAAAAGAATAGTTTAGGTTTCGCCTGAGCTTTGGTAGTGAGCTCAGGCGTTTTTTATTTCTCTTGTTTAAATTGATTTTGCCGAAGGGGTAAGACGCGGGTTCGCTTCGGACAAAATCGTTGCATGGCTTCCAGGTTTTATCCGAATTTGTACCTACTTCAGACAAATCACCGGTGCCACCCTCCTGTTTTGTCCGAACCTGTACCTACTTCAGACAAATCACCGGTGCGACTCTCCTGTTTTGTCCGAACCTGTACCTACTTCAGACAAATCACC